>OY969586.1:0-2015000 GCA_963701305.1 Candidatus Aminicenantota bacterium | reverse complement strand
TCTACCTCAAGACAAGCGGCTACCTGAAGAATTCCCTCGTTCTGGACTATTCTTCGGAAAACGGGATCAAGAAGGGTCTCAACCATCTCCTCTGCCTTATGGGCGGACGGACCAGTCCGCTATTCCTCTCCCAAGAGCAAACGGAAGATCTGAGGGCCGACGCCCGAAACGGAGGAGCGAGGGTCGTCGAAGAAACGCTCAGCGCGCGGTTTCCGCTTGTGCTCGAAGAAACTTGCCACGAGCAGACCTGGAAAAGCGAGACCCAAGCAGCCTTAAAGAAAGTGGAAGAGAGAGATGACTCATTCGCCGCGACATACAGGTTGAGTGTTGGTTCAGAGGGGCGCCTGTCCAATTTCCGGCCGAAAAAGCTATCGACTCTTGAAACCGAAACGAAGATCCTGGTTGGTCACATTCCCTTGGCTGCAATCCCGTTACTTATTGACAAGATACTCAGCCCCGAGGAAAGGAAGAGTTTTCTATCGCAAAACCATATCGAGCTTCGGCCTTCGCCGGGAAATCCATTCCAACCCCAACCCAGCTTCACAGATAACAACCTGATTCCTTCCGAAGCCGGCTCCCTTTTGGCCGAGGCTCTGAAAATCAAAATCTCCCGTCCTCAAGACCTTTCTGTGGGCAGGCTACGTGCGGCTTTGGGGCTGGAAATATCGGCCGATCCTGTCCCTGAGGGGGTTTATTTGGTGCGCGACGACCTTGGGCTGGGAGGGATCTACGTTGAGGGCGACCTTGACGAGATGATCCCGGCGATCGATGGGGACCTCCAAATCATCTCCTTCCGGCAAGGGGACAGCCTCTGGCGGCTGGAATTCTCCCCGTCCAGAACACAGACACGCTTCAGCACACCCGAGGGAGATTACACCTACGAATTGCTCCCCAAGGGAATTATTGTCGTAAGCGGAAAGATTGGGTCCCTGGGAGGGGGTGAAGTGGATGCAGCGGGAAACGTGGCACTTGCCAAGGACCGTGAGCTCCCTTCAATCCTCCGCGGCGTGGAGCTCACCATCGTATCATCTGATGAGATCACGATCTCGTCCCATCTGATTCAACAAGGCGTCAGTTGGCAGAACGGAATTCCCTACGTCAAAGACTCAAGCTCCCAATTGATCATTTATTCGACGGGTCAGGATTTCTGCGAGGGCACGGCGCGAAAGGGAGGAATCACGATCGATGCCCAGGCGCCAAGCAAAGTCAAGATACAATCCTCTCTGACGGCGCGAGGCGGGGGCCTCACGATCTGCGGGGGAGGGAAAGAAGTTGAGGTTTTTGGGAGCCTCCAGGTATCTGATTATTCGTCCCGCGAGAACAAGGTTGCGATCAGCTTCGATCCGCGCCTTATATTTGCGAACGAGCGTCACGAAAATTCGGGCCGGACGTCTGCTCCAATCGTTTTCCTGGCTTCATTCAGGATCCTTGGCTGGAAAGAGTACTAGGTGAAAAGGGGTTTTTCGCTTCTCGAGGCGACTGTCGCCGTCTTCGTCCTAGGCGTCATGATCTACCTCGCTTCGGCTTCTTTCGCAGGGCTCGCTCCAAAATACCAACTCAAGAGGGCGGTGAGCGAGGTCAACTCCATCCTCAATCTCGCGAAATATAAGGCAATCTTCGAAGGCGTTACGACGAGAGTCGTGTTTGATTCGTCAGGCTACCGGGTCGAGAAGTTTAACGAAGATCTGAAAGCCTGGCACCCGACCGAACTGAATGTTCTGGGTGGGGTGACGCTGCAGGCGAACAATAGCCCCACGTTTTATCCGGTGGGCACGGTCTCCAACCTGGCGACGATCTACGTTTTCAATTCCCGCGGAAAATACAAGATCACAATCGCCATAACGGGCCGGGTCAAGATCACGATGCTCTGATTAGTAGCGAACGTTCTTTTTTACGTCAGAAAGAGCCTAGGTGATCCTTTTGAAAAGTCTGATCTCGCCTTTTTGATAGAGACAGAGATATTTTTTTTCTCTTTCTATCCTCGCCAAAAAATTCAAAAACTGCTCTTTGGTATATGGCCAGAGATTTAATCCCTTATGGACAATGATATAGTCGGCTTCCTCAGTCTCAGGCAGCATGAAGATGTTCTTTCGTTTGGGAATGTGAGGGATGATCGCCGATAGGGCCGCTACCGAAGCCTGGGGAGGAATCTGAGCAATGATTTGCCTGACCTGGGAATAATCGCCCAGGGCTTTATATCTGGAAGGTTTGATGATCCGCCAAAAGCTGGAGTTGGCGAAATTGATCGACAAAAGCGCAATGAGGATCAAAGAAAAGGCCTTTTTAGACCGGGCCCCCATTCGGTCAGCCAAGAATTGTCTGGTGTTTTTCAGGCCCATAAGAAAAGCCAGAAAAATGAAGGGCAACAGCGTCGCGCTGTAATGAATGCCGAAGGTATAAAACTGTGGATTCTTGCTCAGAAGCGCGAGAAAGACCGGGGGTATAGCCAAAAGGAAAAAACCGGAAAAAAATGGAAGAAGCAGAAGGGGCGAGACGATATTGGAAAAAGCTTTGAGAAAGCTCCCGAGAGAAATATTCTTGAAGATCGCACCCGGATGGCCCAGCAGGTTGGCCGCGATTTGAAGGATATTTCTCCCCGAATACCCCCAGACGTCGGCGTAGACATACAGGCCGTCGACTCCGGCCCGTCGTCTGAAATAGGGGATGATGACGCCGAAGGCCAAGAGAAAATAGAAGAGGGCGAAAACGGAGGTGATGATTCCATACTTCTTTTCGCGCAGCTTAATAATTAAGAAAAGTCCCAGAAAAAAAACATAGACGGCGATGTCCTCTTTGATCAGCAGGGCCAAGGTAACAAACGAGAAATAGAGGATGGGCCTTTTTTTTATGGTAATAAAATAGACGGCGGAAAACATGAATAGCGGGAAATACATCTCCATGTGAATGTCATGCATCAAACCGATCAAGAGTTGCCGAAAAAAAAGATAGAGAACGGCGATACTCAAGGCGGCGGATTTCTCTTTGAAAACGGCTTTGGCGATATAATAAAGGGGAAGAGCTGACAGTCCGACCGCCAGGACCTGGAGATAGAGCAGGAACAGGGGGCCGTCAAAAACCAGATAAAACGGGACGATTAAAAAAATGATCGGCGTGAAGTGAATGGCGAAGTGGCTCTCCCAGCCTTTGATGCGGCCGGGCACAAAGGCCAACTCTCCGTTGCGGACATCCCATCTTCCGAAACCATATTTATGAAAGGGATCCGCCATCAGCTGCCCCTTCAGGGTTGAGTGCATGCCGTAATCAAATAAGGAGAGGTCACAGGCGTTTGTTCCAAAGCTAAAATGCTGAATTGTTCGAATCCCCATGAAGAGGAGAATCCAGAGAGAGAGAAGAATCAGGAAGGGACGATCTCCAGAAAATGTGTCTCGGATTGTCTTAAGGATTTTGATGACTCCCGTCTCTTATAGGGATTTTCCAGATTATTCATCATCGCTCTTCACTTTGTCAAACCGAGCCGCGAATTTGAATTTGTCGGGTTATTGCGTTATACAATGTCTAGAAAAATGAGCGAACAAGAAAGCCGCTGCTCCCAGCAGGAGGTTTCATGAAAAGAACAATTCTGGTTTTGGTCCTCATGGCAGCATCCGCTTGGGGGCCCTCGTTGCTTGGCCAGGAACCTTATAAGCTTCCCCCAAAAGAAGTTATCGACATCTTGGACGCACCGCCCACCCCGCTGGTCGTCCCCAGTCCCTCGGGAAATCTAATGGCGCTCGTCAACTATGAGACGATGCCCCCGATTTCTTATCTGGCTCAGCCCATTCTCCGCCTGGCGGGATTGAGGATTATCCCCAAGAATAATAGTCGGCAGCAGGTTGTTTTCTTCACCGGATTGACCTTTAAGGACATCAAAACCGGAGCGGCCAAGCCGATCGTCCTTCCAGAGGGGGTAAAATTCGGGTTTCCGCAATGGTCGTTCGATAGTCGCCGGATGGCCTTTGCCCGATACACCGATACCGGCATTGAGTTATGGTCAGTCGACGTAGATTCCGGTCAAGCCAAGGCACTCACGCCTCCGATTCTTAACACGATCCTCACGTCCGGGTTTGTCTGGATGCCGGATAGCCGGCATCTCCTGATCCAAACGGTCCCGGGTGATCGCGGGACTCCTCCTCAAGCGCCCCTTGTGCCCAGAGGACCTAATATCCAAGAAACATCGGGAAAATTCGTCAAGGCGGCGACCTACCAGGACCTATTGAAAACAGCTTACGACGCCGATTCGTTCGATTACTACGCGACCTCACAATTGGCCGCGGTCGATGCTCAGAGCGGACAAATCGCCAAACTGGGGCCGACAGGCATTTATCTGCAAGCTCTGCCTTCCCCGGACGGAAATTATCTCCTCGTCTACAAGATAAAAAGACCTTATTCGTACAGCGTCCCTTTCTATGGTTTCACCCATTCCGTCGAATTATGGAATTCCGGCGGGGGGCTCACCCACACGCTCGCCGACCTTCCTTTGGCCGATGAGGTTCCGCTGTACGGCGTTCCGACCGGGGTCAGAGAAGTCGAGTGGGAGCCCCTGAAGCCGGCCGCCCTGGTCTGGGTCGAGGCCCTCGACGGCGGAGATCCGGAGAAAGAGGTTCCGCACCGGGATAGACTCATGGCCCTTGCGGCCCCTTTCAAAGAAGAGTCCAGAGAAATGACCAGGATCCGGCACCGCTTTGCCGGGATCTCCTGGTTAGCGGCTCCGGGTGAAGCTCTCCTCTCCGAAAACGACTGGAAGAGAAGATGGGACACGACCTATTGGCTCAATATGGATCAAGCCGGCCTTCCGGCTAAAAAGATCTTCGACTTGAGCAGCAACGATGAGTATAGCAATCCGGGCAATCCGGTTATGATGACGACTCTGCGGGGAGAGCGCTGCGTCATCAAAGAGAAAGACTCGATCTATCTCTCTGGGTCAGGAGCCGGCCCGCAGGGGGAGCGGCCCTTTCTGGACAGACTTGACCTGAGGACGATGAAAAAAGAGCGGATCTTCCTGTCCGGCGAAACATCTTACGAAGTTTTCTATTCTTTTGCCGCCAACTCCCGGACACAGATTCTGCTCAGCTCCGAGTCCAAAAGCGAGCCTCCCAATTTTTACTTGACCGACATCAAAACAAAAAAAAGAAGTGCCTTGACCGATTTCAAGGACCCGGCGCCCCAACTGACAGGGGTTAAGAAGCAACTCCTGAAGTACAAGAGGGAGGACGGGGTTGATCTCTCTGGGACCCTCTACCTGCCCCCGGGCTACAAGGAGGGAGAGCGCCTTCCCGTGGTCGTCTGGGCCTATCCCCTTGAATACAGCGATCCGGGAACAGCGGGGCAGGTCCGGGGTTCGCCCAATCGGTTTACTTTTTATCGGGGTTCATCGGAACTGTTCTTTGTGACCCAGGGATACGCCGTCCTGGATGGCGCCCAGATGCCAGTGGTGGGCGACCCGAAAACCATGAACGATACCTTCGTCCAGCAGATTGTGGCCAACGCCAAGGCGGCTATCGACGCCCTTGATGCCGCCGGGATCGGGGACCGGAAGAGGGTCGGTGTCGGAGGGCACAGCTACGGAGCGTTCATGACCGCCAACCTTCTGGCTCATTGCGATCTGTTCGCCGCCGGGATCGCCCGGAGCGGCGCTTACAACCGCACCTTGACGCCCTTCGGGTTTCAGAGCGAACGCCGGACGCTATGGGAAGTCCCCGAGATTTACTTCAAGCTCTCTCCCTTTATGCATGCCGATAAAATCAACGAACCGATCCTCCTTATCCATGGAGAAGCGGACAACAACTCCGGGACGTTTCCCATCCAATCGGAAAGGCTCTTCGCCGCCCTAAAAGGTTTCGGGGCGACGGCACGCCTGGTGATGCTGCCTCTCGAAAGCCACGGCTACGCGGCAAGGGAATCGATCCTAGATGTCCTGGCCGAGATGTTCGACTGGTTCGATAGATATGTCAAGAATAAAAAGTAGTCCGCGGCCGCAGGCTAGGGAAGGCTTTTCCACAACTCTTGTGAATAAGTATGTGGAAAAATGGCCGGATTTTTTTGATAACAAATTGACACTCATCAAGTTTACGGATTTTGCACAACTTCTGTGCAGCGGAACACTGGTTCTAAAAAGGAGAGTCGGATGAGGGCCGGAAAACGAGTCTTCTGTTTTTTGATCTTTCTTGGGCTTCTTGCTTCTTTTGGCTTGGGGAATAAGCTCGATGCCCGGCCTCAGCCGCCCCCCAGAATTCTTCTCTCCAATGATGATGGGATTGAAGCCCCGGGCCTGGCCGCTCTCTTTGAAAAGCTCTCCCTCCTTGGCCGGGTTACGGTCGCCGCCCCTTCGAAAAATTATAGCGGCACCAGCCACGGGGTCACGTCGAACTGTCCGATCATGGTCGCAGAGATGGATAAAAACGGCTCCAAATGGTACGCCATCGACGCCCTGCCGGCGACCTGCGTGCGCCTCGCTCTGGAAGTCTTGCTTCCGGAGAAACCCGATCTTGTCGTCTCAGGGATCAACTCGGGCGAAAACATGGGGGTGGTTACATTCTACTCCGCAACAGTCGCGGCCGCCCGGGAGGCTTCGTTTATGGGCATTCCGGCCATCTCCGTCAACCTTCAGAGAAGTCCGACGATGAATTATGCGGACGCGGCGGATTTCACCGCCGATCTGGCCAGAGAGGTCAAAGACAAAGGACTCAGAGGGGGCTTTTTTCTTAATGTCAACTATCCGGCCCTGCCGAAAGACAGGATCAAAGGGGTGTTGATCACAAAACAAGACATCCAGCCTGCCCTGGAATTTTACGAACGCAGAACCAGCCCTGAGGGCAAGACTTACTTCCTGCCGACTTATAAGGACCTCGTGCGGGCTCCGGAAACAACCGATGTCTGGGCCATGGCCAACGGATATATCTCGATTGTTCCGTTGCAGTTTGACCAGACCGCTTACCGGGAGCTTGGAAGCCTTGAAACCTGGAAAATAACGAAGTTGAAAAAATAGGCCGGGCTTTGACTTTTGGGCCCGACCTGATAGAATTGTTGCTGAGCAAGGGAAGAAAAATCTCCAAACGGAGGCATGACCATGAAATTAAGATTGTTTTTGGCAATTTTGATTGTCTGTGTTTCCCTGGGTAGCCAGACCACCGGTCAACAGGACAAGATGCTCCTCAAAGATGAAGACATCACTCTCCAGGAGGTCGAGCCTTTTCTTTATTGTTGTCTCCCCCACACAGGCCCCATGACGGACATCCAGGATGTCATCGGACAGCTCATGTCGGCTATGCATAGTCAAAATATCTATCCCGCTGGACCGATGCTCGGCGTTTATTACGATAGCCCCAGCAGAGTCAAAGCCGAAGACCTGAAATGGGAAGTCGGTTTCCCCATAACCGTCCAGGTTCTTCCCCAGGCGCCGCTGATGAAAAAACAGTGGATCTTCAAGACGGTCGTCTCCGCGGTTCATGTCGGCCCGTACGAAAAAGCCGGAGAAGCTATTGATAAGATGCTCAAGTGGATGGAACATGCGAAGTGCGTCCCCGCGGGTCCTGTCCTGGAAAAATACCTTGACATGGACCCCTCCCAGGTCAAGCCTGAGGAGTTGAAAACCGAGATCTGGATCCCCTATCAGAAATCCGAAAAATGAGTTTCAGAAGATGTGCCCGAAATTGAAATAGATTCCGGTGCCCTCGCCGCTGATTCCCATATCAAACCTGACGACAAAATTCTGCAGATAGTACCGCAGCCCCCAGCCGAAATCAAAAACGGACTTGCCCAGGTTAACCTTTTTAATGGAGGGCCAGACGTTTCCGCCATCCAAAAAGATATTTCCACCGAGCCTTTTCCAGATCGGAAACCGGTACTCGGCGTTCACCAGGATTTTCCCCTTGTCCAGGTATCGGTTCTGTCCATAGCCGCGCAGAGCGCTAACGTCTTCACCGCCCCCCAGGGACGATAGCTCGAAAAGAGGGATCCGGGAGCCGGAGACAGTCTGCAGGCGGGCCCGAAATGCCAAGACGTCCTTTTGACCCAAGAGAAGGACGTATTTTCTTACGTCAATCGTGAGACGATGATAGCTCGCATCACTGCTTCCCAGGTATTTCCCCGCCCAGTCGTTTTGAAAAAGCAGGCGTATCCCCTTCTTGGGGTGAATCTGGCTGTCCGAGGTATCATACCGAAACAGGATCGACACAAAAGGACAAAACTTGTCCCCCTCTTTTCTCAAAACGCCGGAAATCAGGGGTTCGCTTCCTTGGACATCGGATACCCTTAGATTTCGGATCGTATAAAGCGCCTGAAGAACAAGGTGAGGAGTGAATCCTCTTCCCAGGGTCATCTGGAGATCTTTCTTTTCGTAGATGAAATCGGCTTCGTCTCTCTTTCTGGAATCGGGGCCGACTCCATAAAAGCGATACTCCAGGTATTTATCATATTCCGCCTTCAGGTCAAAAGAGACTGCATAAATCTTTCCCTGACGGATTTCGATATCCGGTACAGAAAGGGTGAAGACATACCAACGTTCACCGCCGCTGGAATTAAAGACGATAAAATCCAGGGATTCTTGGCGGGAGAGAAAGTTGACGAACTTCGCCTTGCCGCCGTAGCCGACACCGATGTTGGTATCATACATGAGGATCGGGAAGGCGCTCACGGATCGGCGCGGCTTGTGGATGATCTCGTCCTCGGCCGACAGTCGGGAAGTCATCAAAAGGACCAACGTCAAGAAAACGAGCGCCGGAAGAGGGCGGTTGAAATTTTTCACAATCGGCTCTTCCCTTTCATCTCCACGGGCGTTCTGATCTGCCCTGTCCTCAGGCACTGGTTTTGCTGGGACGAGAGGGCCTTCTGAAAGGCTCGGGCGCAGGGCCTGACATAGGCTTTCCTCAGCGATTTCGGAACCAGGCACTACCCCTCTTTTTGGAATTTGTACCCGGACCAAGGCACGGTGATCAGGTGCTTGGGATGGGAGGGGTCGAGCTCGATCTTCTGTCTGAGGTTATGGACGAACGTATCGACTGTCCTCGTGGTCGGGAATTTGTCATATCCCCAAACTTGGTTGAGGATAATGTCCCGGCTCACGACCTCTCCCTCATGGGAGACAAGAAGTTTCAGAAGTCCGAACTCCTTCGCGGTCAAGTAAATTTCTTTCGCGCCCCGGGAGGCCGTTTGCCTCTTGAAGTTCAGATGGACGTCGGAGAAAGTGTATTCTTCGATCTCAGGAAGTTCGGGTTTCGACCGTCTCAGCACGGCGTGGATCCTGGCCAGGAGCTCCCTCGTCCCGAACGGCTTGAGCAGATAATCGTCGGCCCCGAGTTCGAGGCCCAGGACTTTATCCACTTCTTCTTTTTTCTGGCCGGAAAGAATGATGATCGGTGTCCTGTGCCCTTCTTCCCGGAGCTTGCGGCAGATTTCCAGCCCTCCGAGCAAAGGAAGGACGAGATCAAGGACGATCAGATCGGCTTTGCCCTGAGAGGCAAGCCGTAATCCTTGTTCCCCGTCCGAAGCCGTTTGAACCCGATACCCCTCCGCCTCCAGGGACGACCTCATCGTTTCCTGAAGAGCCAGGTCATCTTCGATGATCAATAAGTTTTTCATGGTTTTTGAAAGACCAAGCCGAACGTACTTCCCTCCCCTTCTTCGCTGGAGAGCTCAACCGAACCCCCATGGGCATCCATGATGTGGCGCACGATTTTGAGACCCAAGCCTATCCCTTTGGGATTGTGACGGCTCGCAGATGGGGAACGGTAGAACTTTTCAAAAATCCTTTTTTGATCTTCGCGCCTGACGCCCATCCCCCGATCCTTGACCTGAATCTTTATTTTGTCCCCCTGTTCGATAAGATAGACGTCGATCTCTTTCCTATCGGTCGAATATTTTATAGCATTGTCGATGAGATTAATCAATGCCTGCTTCACACCGTCACGGTCGACGCTCAAGCAAACCGTCCCTGTTGGGAGATGAGATCTCAGGACAAAACCGTCACTTTCCAGATTGTACCGGAAGAGCCCGATCACTTCCTGGATCACCGGCTGAATCTCGGCTGGCCTAAATTCGTAAGACTTAACCTCCTGCTCGATCCGCCCGAAGTCGAGAATATTATGAAGCATCCGGGAGAGCCGGCTGCTCTCGCAGGCGAGAACGTCGAGCAGCTGCCCCCGCTTGCCCCGGTCTCTGATTTTCCCGGACTGCAGAAGTTCGGTCAACCCCTGGATGGAGCTCATCGGGGTTCGGAGCTCATGAGAGACGGTTGAGATAAACTCCGTCTTCAGCCGATTCAGCTCGTCCAGCTTTTCTCTGGACGCCCGCTCGTAGATCACTTCCTCCTGGAGCTTGATCCGCTCAATATTCAGGGCCAGGTCTCCGGCCAAGGTGGCGATGAGTTCCATGTCTTCGGCGCTGTACCTCTGTCCCGATTTTTTCTTTCCAAGGGCCAAAAACCCGGAATAGTTGGATAATCCGAAACCGATTGGAAAGATCATTTCCAGCTTGCGCTCTTCCAGAAAGTTCTCTCTTGAAAAGTCGATATCTTCTGCGACTTCGGCGGCGCTCCCTCTGGCCAGGACCGCCCCCGAGCCAAGGGCCAAGACCGCGATGGATTCGAGATCGTCTGTCTTTCCCCTTGCCAGCAAAAGCTCGTTTCTATTCGGGCCCCGGTCGTATATATATGCCCCCAAGTAGCTCAGAGGAAGGGACCTCACGAGCTCCGACAAAAAAAGGTCAATGAGATGGCCGGGATCGGCGGTCTTTTGGGCCTTTTCGCTGAAGCCAAGGACGGCTTTGCGGTAATCATAAGCTTGCCTGAAGAATGTTTTGTCGACGAGAAGCTGGATTTTTTTCCGGCCGGGATTGAAGGCCGCCGCTGCCAGAACCGCGGCGGCTAAGGCTATAGCAGACTCGTGAGCAAAGAAGGTCTTGGAAAACAAGTTTCGGAAGACTTCGAGCGAAAAAAGAAAAATGCTGACCGTGAATATCGTCAGGAATGAGTAAACCAAGCTGCGGTTTATGACCAGCTCGATGTCCATAAGTTTGTATTTGACGATCGATATGCCGAAGGTCAAGGGGATCGCGATAAATAGAGTGTTGGCGATCTCTTCGGAAATAATTGAATTCAGGCCCAGAGCTTGAGGAAGCTGGTAAAGAAGCATAAAAGGACCCAGACCCAGAAAGAATCCGTAAAAGATCCATTTGATCTGCGCTTTGACTGCCCGGAGATGCGAACGCCTATAGGTAATAGCCAGAGCAACGACAGACAGGAGAGAAAAGAGGACAATGTATGAACGGAAAAAAATATAGAGGAACTGCTGCGTTCTGAATGCCTGAATAGAAGAAGCAAAACCCGAATAAACGAACAATGTGCCGAGGACGAGACTAAAGAGGGCGGCGGGGAGATAAATCACGATCCTTGCCCACCTGGAGCGGGGACGGGCAAATGAGAGCGAAAAATGCAAAAGAAGAGCCGGTGCCAGAGGGTAGAGGAGATTGAAGAGTATTCCGGGCACATAAGAAAGCCGGCTTCTCCCGAGACTGGCGAAATCGCCGCTGATGATGAGCGCCGAAGAAAATGCCAGAGCGAGCCAATAGAAGATCCTCGCCCTGAGCTCCTCCGGCCGGAGCAAATAGACGACAACGCCCATGAGGAGGCAAAAGAAACCGATCAAGAGATAAAAGAGGGGAAATGCAACTTGGCTAAAATAGGGAATCAGGACACCGGTCGTTTTTTCGGAGTCTCGCCCCTTTTGCAGAATAAAGGTCGCCCGGTCACCGATGCTGTGGCGACTTAAGATAAAATCAAGATCTCTTCCGCTTTGGATTTTATAATCGTCGACTTGGAGAATCGTGTGCTTGTCAATCCCTTGAGGAAGACCCGGCCTCGCACGCAGGAGACTGAATCCATACAGGCTGACCAGGACGATCAGGAATCCTGCACCGAGATAGAAAAAGAGCTCGACCTTCCTGTTGGGAGTGATCCCCATGGGTGGCTAATATATAGCACCCATTCAAGTTAGATGTCAATCTGGAAAGGGTTGACAACAAAGCCCGACTGACCGGACAAGGGAGAGCATGCTTTGACGCAAACACCGCAGATGAACTGGCTGACCAATCCTTTCCGCCTGAAGTCTTTGAGCTTTTCAAAACAGGCGAGATGGTCAAAATCCGCCGGCGCTTCCTTGATCGCCTTGGCGGGACATCCCGCAATGCACCTGCGGCATTCTCCGCATCCAAATTCGAGGGACTTGCCGGGAGGGAGCGGCATATTTGTCAACACGGTCACAAGCCGAAACCTCGATCCGAATTCGGGATTGACCAGGAGGTTGTTGCGACCTATCCAGCCGTGGCCGGCCAGAGACCCGACCTTCTTGTGTGACAGGTGCCCTTTCTGTTTTTCCCAGTCAATGATCTGAGATGCCGGGATGGGAAGAGCCTCGTAGCCCAGGTTCTGGATGAAAGAGGAGAGGATAAGCGCGCCCCGATCGAGAAAAGCGTTTGCCTGACGGTAATGATGAAAGTAGAGCGGAGTCGGCGCATCCCGGATATCTTCAAGAACGCTGTCGATTAATCTCAGCCCCAGGGAGATTCCCCAGTCGAATCTTGATTTGGTCTTTTCAGGTAAGCAGATTTCCCCCCGGATCTCGGCAAGGGCGGCGACCCCAAACAGGTCAAATCCCAGGTCCAAAGCATGCTGTTTGAGTCTGGCAGGACTATCGTGGCTAGCGGTCATGGCATCTAATTTTAGCGGGAGCGGCGACTGCTGTCAACGAAAGTTGACTCCCCGGAAGCCTAAAGTATATGATGGACTGCTCAAAAGGAGACCCCATGGTTGAAAAAACACTAGCGATCATCAAACCGGACGCGGTCAAAAAGAAAGTCATCGGCAAAATCATTCAACGAATTGAGGACGAGGCCTTTTCCATTCGAGAGATGCGGCTGCTCCGGCTCGCCAAAGCCCAGGCCCAAGGTTTCTATGTCGTTCACAAAGAGAAGCCTTTTTACGGCAGTCTGACTGATTTCATGTCCTCTGGAGAAGTGGTGGTCATGGTGCTCGAGGGCGAGAACGCCATTGACCACTGGAGGCAGGTGATGGGCGTGACTGACCCTGCTCAGGCGAAACCTGGCACACTTCGTCACGCCCTTGGGTTCTCCATTGAGCGGAACGCTGTTCACGGTTCGGACAGTCCGACGACGGCAGCCTGGGAGATCGATTACTTTTTTAAAATATAGGCGAATCGTCCAGAGGCTTCATGCCGACCCCAAAAAAGCGAAATTCGGGGCAGAAAGGGGCTTAAGGAGCTGCCGGCACAAGCTCAACATATCAGCATGATAGACCCGAGGGGTACCATATTTTGGGCATCCTGTGCTTACGGGTTAGCCATCAGGGGTGGGGGCCCACCTTTTAGAAAAAAATTCTTGACATTTTGTTTTCAACCAGTTAGATTAATACCAGCACCTTGGATGAGTATGAAGAAAGATTTCGCGTCAGCTAATTTCGTCATTTTTTGCCGCTCTTTCTGTCTACCGCCAAGGGCCGCCTGAATTCAGCAAGGAGGTTCTCATGGCGAAGAAATCCTGGAGCAAAGTCATCGCTCTTTTACTTTGTTTTGTTTTCATTTCCCTCGCAGTTCCTAATCTGATGGGTGCCGACAGAAAAACCCCCCGGTTCGACGTCAGGATTCTTTGGGAGAAACCACTCTCTCTCCTGGCCTCAGTATTTCCGTTCCTCGGGATCAATCATCACAAGTACACGGTGCTCAGAAATTCCTCGGATTCGAGCAGAGTCGTTGTGCCCACTGGGGATATGGAGCTCTGGAAAACCCAGCGACGGCAAATAAGTAAGAAAAACAAACGCCAAATATTGGTTCTTAATTTATTTTTTCTCTAAATCCATCCTCAAGCAGAACCACCCATGAGGGGATTTTTCTGAATTTATCTCACCTTTAGAGGTGAGATAAAATAAAAAAAATCACCCCCCCTATCATCCCGGAAGAGGATTGACCCTTCTACCCCTCCTCAGTAGAATCACACCGTGGATAGAGTATTTTCTACGGCGTCTAGCAACTTGCGCTCATACGGGAGTTTTTCTCTTAAAATGCCCGTCTTTTTTTACCTGTGTCTCTTGATATCTTCCTCGATTTACTCTTATCAGGCTGGCGATAGAATTTCCTCGAAGATAGGACCTCACCAAGACTATCGGGAGCTTTTTCTCCAGGCGGAGAAACTGCAAACAGAAGGAGAAATTGATAAAGCCATTGACATCTATGAGAAGAGCCTTTCTCTTTCTCGAAAGTTCGGAGACAAAAGAGCTGAACTCGATTCCCTTCTAAAATTGGGATTGCTGAACTTTGTGCTCGGAGAGCTGGAGAAATCGACGGCCAGTTATACTGGCTCTTTAACCTTAGCAACAAAATTGAGCCTTGAAGAACAAATGAACGAATCTCAATCCTCCTTAGAAATCAACAAACTCTATGCCGCGGGGCGAGAATTTCGTTCCTCGGAACAGTATCAAAAATCGATCGAGAGCTTTCAGGCCGCCATAAAATTAGCAAGAAGAATGAATAGCCTTTATCATGAAGGCAAATGCCTTCGCCAATTGAGCATTAACTACTGGACATTGAACGATATCCAAAATTTTCACTCCTTAAATGAAGAAGCCTTGCTAATAGCTCAAGAATCTGAATAACTCGATGGAGAGTAGGCAATTGCCTAAACAATATAGGTCTTTATTATTGGAAAACCGATAATTATCACAACGCGCATAGAAAACTACGAACGGGCCTTGGATATAGCCAAGAGAGTAAAAAATCTTCGCTCGTGAAACCCAATGTCTTGAATAATATTGGGATAATTTATAAAGAACTTGGAGACTATGACAAGGCTCTAGAGTTACTTTGTAAAGTCGATGTCAATTGACAAGCAGCTAAAGGACAACGTCTACATCTCCATGGATCTAAATAATATCGGAACAACGTATAGAAAGAAGGGTTTGGATTCTGAAAATAAGAGACGATTTTGTAAAAGCCCTTAATTATTTTAAGAATTGCCTAAAAATACTGCAAAAAGTCGAAAGACAAAAAAACTGAAATCGAGGTTCTAAATAATATTGGGACGGTATATTCTAGACTTAAGGAACATACCACGAATCTTAAGATTATTTCAAGATCGCCCTAAAGAAAGCCGAAGAAACTGGCGATACTGAGGCAATAAGTACGATCTCGAATAATTTAGGCATTGTCTATTCCGACCTGGGCAATTATGAAGAGTCCACGAAATGCTATCAACGGGCGATAGACTTGGCCCTGAAGATCAGAGGGGGGCAAATCCTCTGGGAGGCCTACCTCGAAAACGCAAACAATTTCAAAAAACAGGGGAAGTACCAAGAGGCCCTGCAGAATTACCGGAAATCCATCGCCGTTATCGAAGACATCCGTTCCACCATCAACCTCGAAGATTACAAGGCCAGCTACCTCGGAGGCGACAAGAGGCTCGAAGCTTTCCAGAACATCATCGATCTTCTCGTCAAACTCAAGCGGAGCCACCTTGACAAAAGCTACGATGCCCAGGGGTTCAATTTTCTCGAAAGGGCCAAGGCCAGGGCGTTTTTGGATAGCCTGGAAGTTTCGGCCGTGGACGTTGCCCAGGGAGTGGATTTCAGGCTTGCCAATCAAGAAAAGGAGCTTATGCGCGATATCTCCAAGCTCTACTCAAAACTCCTCTCTCCCGAACTCACTTCTGAGCAAAGATATTCCCTCGAGGAGCAAATAAAATCTTACGAGGAAAAAATCGAAACCCTGAAGAATGAGATCCGGACCAAGAGCCCGGCTTATGCCAACCTAAAATACCCGGAAACGATCACCGTCGCTGAAGCCCAGAGAGTGCTTTTGGACGACCGAACAGCCTGCATTGCCTACATGGTCGGGAAGGAAACTTCCTACGGATTCGCCCTGACCAAGAACGATTTGAAGATTTTTGCAATCCCTTCCCAGAAGGACATCCAGACAGATGTCACTGCTTACCTAAAGGCTCTGACAGATATCGAAAACGATAATTTTCGCCTCGGCTTTAAACTCTACCAGGAATTGGTCCTTCCCGGGCTCGGCGAACAGATTCAGAAAGTCATCTTTGTCCCGGACGACATTCTCCATTTCCTGCCGTTCGAGGCTCTCGTCACCTCTCCGGAAAAGAAAAGCTGGCTGATCCAGCAGTGCGACATTTCCTATGCCCCCTCGCTTTCTTCCCTGCGCGAAATCGCCCTCAGGAAAAGCCTGAACAAACTCAGGCCCCGCAAGGATGTCCTTGAAATCGGCGATCCGGATTTCGGCGCGAGCGAAACTGAACAGGCGGGAAACCAGACTGATATCTTCAATAATTTCTACTCCAGCTCGGCCTTCAAGTTCTTCAGGCTGAAATACAGCGGGCTCGAGATTCAGAAAATCGCGGCCCTTTTCAAGCCCGGAAAGCGGAACGTCCTCGTCCGGGAGCACGCGACCGAAAACGAACTCAAAAAAACCAACCTCTCCGATTATAAGATCCTCCATTTCGCGACCCATGGTCTCATCGACGACAAAAGACCGGCTCGTTCGGCCATCGTCCTGTCACTGGGCCAGAGCTCGTCCGAGGATGGTTTTCTCCAAGCCAGGGAAATTTTCA
Organism: Candidatus Aminicenantota bacterium; assembly: GCA_963701305.1. Lineage (GTDB taxonomy): Bacteria > Acidobacteriota > Aminicenantia > Aminicenantales > CAVYOD01 > CAVYOD01. The sequence continues at coordinate 1,998,377 of OY969586.1, read as the reverse complement.
ACCTGAAACTTCATTCAGACCTCGTCACTCTCTCGGCCTGTCAGACAGGTCTCGGTCAGTTTATCAGGGGAGAGGGTATCGAAAACCTGAGTCGTGCTTTTTTCTACGCGGGAGCATCCTCGGTCCTGATGAGCCTCTGGGCGATCAACGATCAGGCCAGTTACCAATTGATGGAGAGGTTCTATTTCCATATTCGCTCGGCCACAACGATCGGGCATGCCCTGCGCCGGGCCAAGCTGGAAATGATCGACAGCGGAACCCTCTCTCATCCCTATTATTGGGCCGGCTTCATTGTCACCGGAAAGGCGGACACAGTGATCTTTCCCCGGCGCATCAACAACTGGATCCTGGCTATCGCTTTTCTCTTTGTGGGGGGAACAATTTTCGTGACCGTGAAAACTCACGGGCGGAAAAGAAGTTAGGCCCTTCTCAGCGCGTCAGCCAGGACTGATTTTTCATCGTCACCGCCGCAAAAGGGACCATCCACCAGAGCAGGAAGGCCGTGATCAGGCCGTAGGGAATCCCGTACAGAAACGCAAAGCTCTTGTTCGTCCTCAGATTATAGAGGGATAGGAAAAAAGAAGCGATCGTCAAGAACGCCAGATGGCGGATGATGAAGACGGGATTGGCGATAAAAGAATAGACGATGATCCCCAAAGAGAAAATATGGATCGGATGAAGGATATTGAGAAAGAAAAAGTCCAAAATGGGGAGAACCCGGTGCTCCTTGCGGTAGGGCTGGAACATGAACCTAGCGAAGAGAATGGATTCCCGGACATAGCTCCGGGTCCAGCGGAGATACATCCTGTTCATCTGACCGAATTTGGACGGAACTTTGGTGTAGACGATGGCATTTGATTGATATCGGGTCAGGAAGCCTTCTCTCAAAATCATCGTCGTCAGGGCCCGGTCTTCCCCATGTGTGCAGACGGAATCCAAAAAGGTTTGATTCACCCATTCCCGGATGAACCGGAAGAGAAGGTTTCTCCGGTAAGCGGTCAGCGCGCCGGGACAGACAAAGACGGATCCATAGACACTCTGATAGGCCCTTCCAAAATCAAAAGATATCGAATAGCGGATGGAGAGCATCCTGGTCAGGAAATTTTCTTTCTCATTCAACGCGGCGACACGGCCGGAGACCGCCCCCGTTCTCTTATCTCTGATCATGGGGATGACCAGGTTACGGATGGCACTTCGCCCGATCTTGCTGTCCGTATCGACGCTGATGATGATATCCGCCTTGGACTTCTTCAGGCCGGAGTAAAACGCTTTTCTTTTCCCGAGATTCTTCTCGAAGCTGATGACCGTGAGCTTGTCGCCGTATTTCTGTTTGGCCGATATCATATGATCCAGAGTTTTATCCGTGGACCCATCGTTGATACAGATCACCTCAACCTTGTCTATGGGATAATTGCAGCAGAAGATCGAATCGATGGATTTGGAGATGAGTTCTTCCTCATTGAAGGCCGGCATGATCACCGAGACATGGGGCCAGTCGACCCTCTCCTCGGCTGCGACGGCCATGGGTTTGTAGCGAAGCCAGAAAAAGGTCTGGAAAATAAGCCCGGCGATGATGATGATCGCCGAAAAAACCAGGGGGTATGTGGCGATTCTAAGAAATGAGGTACTCTGCAGAAATTCAACCCAGAGCTGGAAAAGCTGAAATTTCACGGCCACAAACAGAATGACCACACTGCTGACCAGGATCAAGAAAATTGCGACCGGGTCGATCTTGTTCCTCAAGAAGGGCAGACTGAAAAGAAGGCTCTTCGGCCGGCTCTCGAGCTCGACCTCATCAAAAGTGTCTTCCCAGGTTCGCGCGCCTTCCATTTTTATAAACCTAGCTAATAATTCAATTATACAGTATCCAGAGTGAATTCCTCTAAGGAAAGAGATAGGAGAATTGTCTCCCCTGAGATTGTGCAGTTTAATGGATTAAGCGGGCAAAGTCAAGAAATCCTCGGGGCCGGGACGGTCTCACAAAAGGTATGTCCGTCGGATGCACTCGGTCAACCGATACTTTTCTAAGAGCCGGTAAAACTGCCGCCGGCTCGTGCCCAGCTCAGAAGCCGCCCGGGTCTTATTCCAGCGACAGTGCTCCAGGATCTGTCTGAGATGCTCACGGGATAGTCCGAGGTCCGGAGTTCCGTTGTTCAATTCGTAATCAAACCGGATGTCTACTTCCTCAATCCCGCTGTCCTCTGATTATATAGGGCCTCATGTTATTTAGGGATTATCGCCGGCGTAAGGCTTTTTTTGATTGCGTAATCAAGGATTTGCTTCAGCAGCTTGAACTAGTGGTTTATCGTATTATCGGACCTCCCGTGCCCGCGGAGCCAGGAATCGAGCATGGAGATCCGGTTACGTGAGATCTCGCCCAAGCCGATGTCCCCCAGAGTGAGTAAATGATATCGAGCCTGTCCTCCTGCGTCTTCCATTCTTTGACCCGCTTGAAATCACGCTCGAAGTCGACAAATTCTCGGGCTAGCTTCTTGAAAGAAACTGGCGCCGGCTTGGCCGGGGACTCGAGGCCATAGTATTCGGCCCAACGCCGGCGGTACTCCTGCTCCCAAAGAAAGCAGGCTTTTTTAGGATCTTTGGTTCCTAGGGACACGCAGATCCTCTGCTTGTTTGGCTTGAAGCCTATGATCTGGTCAAAAAAGTAATGGCCGGTCTGGGGATTGAGGACAGGACCTTCACGGCGACGGGGCATATTGTCTAGGTTGAATATATCTAATTGAGGGAAGTAAATACAAGGATCATGGCCCATACTGCCATAAATGCGATTGGAAGGAAAATCGCAACTTTTCGCATTTCTATACCCTTAAGCTTCTTGGGATAAATGTCCGGAAGACTAGGGATCTGAGCCTTCAAGTTTTGAGCTTCGTTTTTCCAATGAAGAATATATTTGCTGCTTCTATACTGAATCAGTAGCCAGGCAAAATTCAATATTAATCCTAATGATGCAATCGGGATTTGCAGTCTTTTCAGCTGAAACTGGCTGAAAGATAACAAAAGAATACTGGAGCATATTAAAAAAATATTATTCCGACTCCAATGTAGCCTCGCTTCTGATTGTTGTGTTTCTGTTAGTATTTTGAGTTGTTCAATTTCACGTTGATACTCTGTCATTTTTATCTCACTTTTTAAGCGAAGAGAGAGCGACGCGCTTGCCATTTTCATATAAATAGGTATTTTTTGTTGCTCTTGATAGGGGGAGATTATGATCTACATTCGTTCTTAGGTTACTCGGATTCACTAAGCGTACTTGTTTTTCTTTAAGGATTTTTTTTTCTAGATCTCGGAGCGGGATTCGGGTGCCATCCTTATACAGATATGTATAACGAAATCGATTATCTTCTTCAACTTTGGATAGCTTTCTATACATTTCTCGATTCAAGTCGTAGAGTTTCCTGTAATCGCTTTCAGTTTTATATGCACCGCACCAACATTCTGTTGAAGAACCAAGGGAGTGCAATATAGTCTTAGGTATACCATCAGAGTTTATATAGGAAATTACGTCTTCATTAGCCCAATAAAATATCGGACTCACAGAGAGACACTTGAAGCTCGGATGATACCAGATCGGGATATATTGCTTTCTTATCCGTGATTCGGCAGCCCTGATGCCATCAAAAACCACTTTTGGCCCTTCTATGCTCTTAAGATAATCTTCAATAGGCTTTATCTTTAATTCCCTGCAGCACCATCTGTACCCAAAACTGGGGATTCCCCAGTCTTTTACCAAGGTAAAATAATCGACGGTTGGCCTTACAATCCGTAAATTGACGCCAAAATGCGAACACGCCTCTTTAACATACTCGATGTTTTCGGGAAGCCCAGCTGTCGTGTCCACATAAAGAGCTGTAATATCGTTCGAATTACCATTGGATATACTCTTAAGATAAGCCAACGTGGCCAAACTGTCTTTTCCCCCGCTAAATAGGACAAATGATTTGCCTTTACTAAGGATTCTCTTGATGTCCTTCTTCAGATCAAAGACTCTTTTTCGAATTTGCTCTTCGTGAACTTGCTCCAATTTGCACACTCTAAATACTTCGCGTCTCTTATTATGGAGTACGTACAACGGCTTTAACGACGGGCCCTTAATCCATTTTGTTACAATAATTCCGCTTTGGTTACAGTTAGGACACGGAACCTTTAGGCTTGATATGCCCAGCTCTTCAAAGGCCCGGACAATAGGATTCCACCAGTTTTTTTTCTTTGGAGAATTATCCAATTATCTCCTCTACTTTTTCAATTAATCTTGTCGATCGCGCCCTATAATCAGGGCTCTCGACCCTGCAAAATAATGACTCATTAGGCGCAGTAATTAGATGTGCGAACTTCTCATGCAGCAACCCTTCTTTGATCTGAGCTGTCAAATCAAGGTGCCCCAGATTATCGATATAGAATTTGCAGCTTCTATCTCTCTGCAATTTAATTAATATCTCGGACGTGCCTACTGTATTTCTTCCGATTTTATTCATTGCGTCTAGAGATTTCAAGCCAAAAAACACTTCTCTTTCATTTTTTAAGATGCACTTCCCCCATCTTATAACTAATGCTCCCGTCTCTTGGCGATACTGGTCAAGGCTTGTGGAGCTACGCAAGTTCTCAAAAAGTTCATTCATCAGCACTCGAAAATCAAGATGTCGAGAAGTAAAAGCAACCTTAGAATAGAGCCATATTTTGGCCAGGCAGTCGGGTTCCAAAAGCAATATTCTATATTCTTCAATAGCCTTTTGATGGAGAGCCATAAAAGTGTCGTGATGCAGCTTTTTGGCCATTAAGGCTAGGTAAAGGTTGTCTTTATTAACAGAATTTCGGTTCGCGAAATCCTCGTAATGCCTCATTGATTCGACGAATTCTCCACGCCATTGATTAGCGCCATCCTTCAGCGTGCATTCAACCAAAATGTAGAAGCCGAACGCATAGCATACAGCATCGGATCCTGAGGGAGACTTTTTGATTATCTTTTTCTTGGCGCTGAATTCTCCAGGCCACAGGACACGATGAATGATTCTCGCGTCATCCGTCTTTTTTGATTGGAAAGGTAAAAACAAGATTTGGCTAAATGCGTTGGCTACGAGATACTCAAAGGCTGCGGGCTGATGATTCGGCGGAAATCTCTTAAGATATTTATCCAAGAGGCCCATATTTCGATAAGAAATTGCCATAGTTATCTCCCGTTCACTTTTTCGTGGCAATTAGTTCTGGTCAGCCAGTCTTTGACGATTTTTTTGACAAGATCTGGAGTCCGCAAATTCTTTAATTTAGCGTGCCTTTGAAGCGCGCGAAGCGTCTCTTCGTCAAAATCTAAAATAAAGATGTGCAGCCCCTCAGGTTTTGCGTTTTGAATTACTTTTTTTGCTTCATCGGCGGCAAAATTGCCCACCTTTATCAACCGTCTGATATCTCTGGCGTCCTTCGTTGAAGAATTTACAATCGCATGTGCCGCCGCCACTTGTCTATCATGACCTTTTATGGCGGCGATTTCTTTTATTGCATCGACACTATCTATTTTTCTCGCAGCCACCAATCGTTGGACTGGCTTCGGCAATTTTAAGACGTTCAAAAATTCCCGTATCATTTCTGCCGATAAGTCGATCCGCTTTGCTAATGCGGTTTTAGATCCATATTTTTTTAATTTAATAAGATAATCAAAAGCTTTGGCCACAGTTAGCAAATCACGTTTCCTTTTCGTTGTTCTTGTATTAGAAATAATGATAGCGAGTGCGCTTGCCTCATCCATTCTTGTCATTCGATATATCCCCTTTTCTTAAGCCATTCCTCCACAGCCTCTTTTACAACATCCTCTTCTTCGCTTTTCACTTCCTTGGAGGCTTGGGCAAGGGCCATATACAATTTTTCTGTCAGGTATATGGTGATTTTTCTTCTCAGCTTTTTGGCCATCCCATTTAATTCTTTTATTTGTTTATCCGGATTCTCTCTGGCAATATCGATCAACAAGCTCCTGTCAGAGCCACGGGGTAGGCTCTGGATCTTCTTTGCGACCTTAATTGCCAGGTCGTCGTCCATGATGTATTTTGAGATCCTTAAAGCAGTCGTCGCTCCTAGTTTCCCATCATCTACCATTTGTTTTATCTTGTCAGGAACCGCACTATATCCGAGATAATTCTTTACGGTTTGCTGACTTACCCCCAGTCTATGAGCAACATCCTTAATGCTGCCCTTAAATTCATCCAGCAAAACAATTGCTGCCTGCATCTTATCTCCGTATTCAAGATCAAGACGGTGTAAATTTTCGCTAAAAGAACGCAAAATTGCATCCGTGTCGTTCTTTATGGAAGTTAGAATCGCTGAGATTTTGTCCATGCCAGCCCTTTTGAAGGCAAGATAGCGACGCTGACCTATGATTAGTTCGTACCTCATATCTGGTTTTTGATAGACTACTATTGGCTGTTGAAGACCAATTTCTTCAATATTCTTTCTTAGTTCGTCAATGCCCTCTTCGATGTTTGATTTACGTACATTAATGCGGCCGACGTCAATTTGGTCTAAGGGTATCTCTCTGATTACAAATTCAGGCATTTCTATTTTCCTCCTCTCGCGCCGTTCTTCTTAATCGGCGTGATTCGGCCATATGACAACCATCTTTCCCAGAGGCTTCGCACCCCGTGCCTCATTTCTTATTCATTCTGTCTGCCGGGGACGAATTCTCCCTTGCACCATTTCACAAAATTACGGGAATGTGTCAGATAAGTCTTTGCGGTGTTAAACGCAAGTTTACCTTCTCTCTTTTTTGTTCGACTTCAGCTTCGTATTCCATAATCAAGTTTTCGAGTTCTTCTATGGTCCTCTTGTCAGTGCGCATTTTCCCCTCTCTCTTTTGAGAATTTCTGTTTTCCCCTATCGTCTATCACAAAGAGGCGTTATTCGCAAGCGCGTCCCGCTTACCCCTGGGGCCAGGCTTCGGCCGGCCCCACGCCTCCTCATTCTAAGGTCACAGTGACGCTAAGGATCCCCGTCACGATAATGCTTCCTCACTTCATTGAGGAGCTTATCCTGGTTGTACGGCTTTCCCATCAGAGAAATGCCGCCCTTTTTCGCGCTAAACCTCTCCTCTCCCGGCGATATGGGCGACGAGAGAAAGATGATTGGGATATCTTTTGTTTTCTGATCCGCCTTTAAGGTCTCCGCAACATCGCCGCCATCCATCCCCGGCATCATGATGTCAAGAGTGATAATGAAAGGAAGATTATCTTTGGCCATCTGTACTGCTTCCGTTCCACTGGAAGCTACGATAACCTCATATCCGGCCCGGGCCAGCGTCGATTTCAGCATGGTGAGTGTGACGATTTCGTTATCGACGGCCAGGACTTTATTGTTTTTGATGCGGGCAGACGTATTCGCTTCCCTCTACTAAGAGAAGACGCTCCAGGGCGCGGATTTTTCTCATTGCCTCTGTTCTCAAACACGTGATCCCACTATTGATCAGTTTCCCACTGGATGGTAATTCCTTTAACTCCGCAAATATCCGGCTTAAGAGAAGAATACATAGCGGGGATGCCTATGCCCAAGTATTGAGGAATAAATCTGCACGAGATCGTGCCCGCAACATATTCACGAAATATGCAATCGGAGCAGGACTTGGGCTCGGGAATATTAATCTCTTTCATGGTGAGGAACCCTCCTTGTTTGCATCCATTTTTTGAAGCAAAAGCTCAGGGGCGCGGATCTTTCTCATAGGACCGAATAATTAAAGCACAAGAAGAATCCGATGATCATCAGGGCTATTGCGATAAGCGGCAAATCTAGATCAATTCGCCGGGACCATCTTAATTCATTTTTGTCCCCCGATGGAAGGTATCCCTGCACTCTCATTAGCATTCTCAAATAGCCATCTCTATTCTTAATTCCTACGATCCTAAAACATAGCTTTATTTCCCAAGGCAAATTCTTCCATTCATAATAATTTATGAATTTATACAAAAGTGACTTGAAGACGCCGATGCTCAATAGAACGGATCCCGTGGTTAGAAAGAACAGCCCTATATTTTGCCTCATAATTTTGTCCCCTATTCCTCCTTCCCCAAGCGAAGCGTCATTCGCGACGAGCGTCCCCTATATCCGGGCCCTGGCCGCGGACGGGTCCCTCCGCCTCAGTTATTCTGAATTTTCTCTATATGGGTCTCAAATAAGAATACAGCGAGAGTTGAAGCAGCCCCAACTGCAAGTCTAGCGTGTCTAGCTAATAGGCCTTTAGATTTCCCAGCTTTTCCATGTCCTGTACCATAAAGATTCCTAAGTTCCGCTAAGCCCTGTGCAATGCTTCCGAGGCTACTCAAGATCCTCCGAATTATTTCAGCTCCTTTCGCTGGGTCTAGTACATCTTCAGGAATTAGACCCAGAGCTTTTCTTGCTTCCTTGACCAAACTTATTACGTCACTTGATTCCTTATATGGTAACCCCCTTTCTTCAAGAATAGTCTTACAGACTGTTTCAACTATTTCTTTTGCCGTCCCGATAGCCAGGCCAGGATCATCATCGATAGCCCTTTTTAGCCTTTCAAGTTGCCTCTGTAATTCAGGAGCATCGAACCTGGGCAGCTTTTCTTCGACCGCAGCCAAAATGTCGTGCTTGCCTAATGGAATAGAGCTCTTCTCCGTCATATTTGAACCCATCTTTCTCAATCCACTTTATAAGAGAAGCTAATTTTTTCCCCGCCCAATCCTCAGTAATATACGTGGGAGTCTGCTCTGACTTTGCCTTCAACTTTATGAGCACATTTCTAAAGACTATTAATATTTTTTGAATGTCCTCCCATTTCGACCAATCAAGGGAATGGTAGTATTTCGCAACGAGGGAACGCCTTGCCCCATGACTCAAAGGCGCATAATCCTCATCGCAGGGAATATCTGCAGCGTCGAATTCATCTGTTATTTCACGAAGTGTCGTATCAGCAACGAAATATTCTCGAAATTCATACCGGGTCTTTTTACTTATTATCTCTTGAGACATCTTCTACTCAACTAACATCGCCAATGGTCGTTTATTCGCTCTCCTTAATTTTTAATTGATCACCTGCCGGTCCCATATATTTTGCTGCCTTCTTAAAGGTCGCCTGAACCTGCCTGATCGGGGGCATATCTATCCTCTTCCCGCCGAGGAGTTCAGCGATCGTCAGCAGCTGGATCTTCGGATATTTCTTACCCCAGGTCTTTGACTCGAAAAAGCCAGCTGTGACGGCCTCGGTTTGCATAGGTTTCGTTGGCTCTTCCATAGAAATTAGGACGCCGATAGCGGCCGCCTCTCTGTCTATTACACCACGTAAATCTCTGACTTGATTGGCGGTAACATGGCCGGCTTTTACTTGGATCTGAACACTCTCGAATTTGCCAGGCTCATCTCCCTGGAAGATGATTTTACCGTCAATACCTCTATCTGCGCCCTTCTTCAATTCAACAGGTCTTGCCCCCACAAGGCCAAGCGCCCACGCCTGGAATTGATATTGGTCCGATTCAGCTAGTGCTGCAGCGTCCGGCACGCTCACGGGTTCGCCAATCACTTCAAACTCGGCAGGGGTAAGGACTTCGCCTTCTCTGAGTTCCTTTTCGCCGAAAGAATAAAGGAGTCGGTGTTTTATTAGCGTGATCGCCAAATGCGTGATGTCAATCCCGATCCATCGGCGATTTAACTTTTGTGCAACCGCAATCGTAGTCCCACAGCCGCAAAATGGATCAAGCACGATATCCCCTTCATTGCTACTCGCTTCGATAATTCGTTCAATAAGTGTCTCCGGCTTTTGCGTAGGGTAACCAAGGCGCTCTTTAGCCATCATATTTATCGGATCTATATCGGTCCAAGTGTCCTGACAAGGGACTCCAGACATATCATCCAAATAAACTTTTATATAGGGCCATGCTCCGGGTTTGTCAGGCCAATGAATAAGCCCTTCTGCATCTAACTTGTCAAGATCCTTAGGGTTTCTGGCCCAGTGCCTGCCTTTCGCGGTAGGATCAATTCCCCGCCAGGGCTGCCCTGTTACTCCATGCGATATGCCGGCGCCTGTTGGATTCTCGTGCTTGTACCGTCTTCCTTCTTTGTCGATGTGCCGATAGTGCCTATCTATATATTCTTGATCATAATCATGATAGACCATATTCCAGACTAACTTTTCTGTTTTTCCAAAGAAAAGAATCACATCATGATTCGCCCCAAATCTGTTGGCGCTGTTGTGCCCGTGACTTCTTTTCCAGATGATTTCATTGTGAAAGTTTTCTGGTCCGAACGCTGCGTCAAGAAGTATCTTCAAATAATGACTGGCAGCAGGATCGCAATGCAAATATAAGCTTGCCGTTTTTTTCATGACGCGGCGCAGCTCAACTAGACGGGGGGCCATCATCACAAGATAGGCCAGCATATCGCAGGGGCCAAGGAAAGTTCGGAAAGCCTGCATTACATTTGAGACCTTTCCTCCCGTGGTAACTAAATCCGCGAAAACTTCTTCGTCATCCTGGCTCCAGCTCCAGGTATCTTCAAAAGCTCGAATCTGGCTGGCGGCTTGTGATCCGTTCTTCTCTTTGAAAAGGATGTTGTAGTTCTGGCTGCTCTTGAATGGCGGATCTAAATAGATCAAGTCAACGCTTTCATCAGGGATATATCTCTGGAGAATATCGAGGTTATCCCCGTAGTAGAGAGTATTTTCCATGTGATTCAATAAACTTTGAAACCCCAAGATTCACTATACTTGGCTAAGGTTTTACCCGAATAAGAATCCTTAATCTCAACGTAATTTAGATTATTGCCTTTCTTTTTCCCGCAGTAATTGGCCAAGAACCAGCCAAGGTGTTTTTTATCTTCATACTTCATTCCGGCCCAAACAATCGGATCAACCCATCCCTCATTCATTTGGACATCAATTTTTTCAACCAAATTTGAGGCAATCATATCCTTCATCATCTTTTCATCTTCTGCTGTGATAGTGATCTGGGCTTTCGGCTGTGGTTGCGCTGAAACAGCCGTTCCCGAACCTTCACTTAAATCAAGGCGATTAATAATTAGTGCGATAAATGCCAGGGCCGCGATGATTAGCAAAATTACTAATAATTTTTTATTTTGCTTTTTCATGCTATTTCCTCCTTTTGCCAGAGATACATTTAATCGATTCCCTGCAATATATTAGACGCTTGAGCGCGTCAGAAGCTCTCGTTAAAAAGGTATCTATTATTTGTTTTCTTCCGGCTTTTCAATAAGCCTATTCAAAATCCAGATCACCCAGCCGCGGATAGAATTGACCTCCTCATCCTCTTCCTCCTCCAGGTTGAGCACCGTCAGGAAGCTCTTCAATTCTTCAGTTTTCCGAGCCTCCGTTTTTGTTGCTGCCGCCCGAAATAAGAAAATGTCTCTTGAAATTTATTAACTGACGGCTCCGATGTAGTGACGGTGTTTGAGCACGAACGCATAGAACTAGCTTCCTCTGGAATAATCAATGCATTAATGGGAATTCCCTTTTCTGGTGAGGCTGCGCACAGGCACGCTTTCGCATCGATGGTTGCATCTCGCCAGCGTAGAGAAGCATAAGATAATGGGCTGGGATATGTCAAGGCGGGCTGTAGCCAACAAACAACTATGGGAAGGTTAAGCAAAAAAGGGTAGAATAATGAATGCATTCTAAAGGAGGCCACATGAACAAGCGCCCAATCTCAAAATTGCTTCTATTATCGGCCATCTTCGTCCTTTCTATTTTTCCCTTCACCGCTGCCCTGATCTCCCAAGATCAGGAAATCAAGCCAGTCCCTGTAGGCCAGCCGATGCCCGATATCGCCCTGCCAAGCTTCCAGGGCGAAACGGTCACCCTCTCCAAGCTCAAGGGCAAGAATGTCCTGATCATCTTCCCCAGGGGCTATGCCGGGGAGGGTCGCTGGTGCACGATCGACAACTATAAATACGCCGAGCTCGTGGACCTCGAGAAGACCGAAGAGATCCGGAAAAAGTATAACCTCGAGATCCTTTGGGTCCTGCCCTACGGCAAGGAAGTCGTCCAGCAGTGGGTTGACAGCAATCCCGACCAGCTGGCCAAGATCAAAGACTGGAAATACCCCGTCGAGCCGGACAAGCTTGAAGAAAAGGACAAGCAGAGGATGATCCGGGCCAGGGCCGGTTTCCCCAAGGACTTCAGCATGAAGAAGGGCGAAATACCTACCCCTTTTCCCATCCTCATGGACGCAGACCGGAAGCTCTCCAAGGGGCTGGGCATTTTCGCGACCGAATGGGGAGGAAGCAAGGTCGACCAGAACATGGCCAGTGAGATGATCGTCGACAAAGACGGCATCGTCCAGCTCAAATATATCGGCCAGAACACCTGGGACCGGCCCTCCTATGCTTATCTCCTGAAGTTCATCAACTGGATGATGACCTGCAGGTGATTTTCGGAGGGGCGGCCGGGGAGTTCTCTCAGTCGGGCGAAGTCAGGGCCTGATAATTAAAATCCCGGTAGTGCTGGATTACGTCCTCGAGCAGGGTTTCGCGGTTCAGCTTGAGGGCGTCCGGCGTCTTCAGGTTCTTCATAAACGCTTCCTCGGTTTCCTCGATATTGCTGTGGGGATTCTTACGGCCTTTAATTTTGAGGCGCAGCTTCAGCTCGACGGAGTTTTTCGGAAGCGAAATGACATAGTGGAAATTATCCGTTTTTGACCCGGGGAAATTGAGCTGGAGGTGAATGAACTTCCCTTTTTCCCTCCAGAATTTGGACTTGACATCGAACTCGGCCAGCTCCTCGGCGAGACTCTCGAAGGCCGGCTCGGCAATGAACTCGCAGAACTGATCGAAATTGGTCATTGCTTCGGCTTTGCACTTTTCGATGATCTTGACGTTATCGAAGTAGGTCTTGAGCTCGCTCTTCCAATTATCCTTCCCCATGTCTTTCCTCTCGGGTGGTGGTAGGGTGCTATCTTAACACAGTTCTCCGGACCAAGAAAAGAGGGAAGTGCCGGCTGAGGTCAGCAAAAGGGGGTGATGATTGGAAAATTTGAGGGAGCCCTCTCCAGCCGGCGAAAGAGAGCCATTACCATTATAGCACAAAAAATAAAAATGCAAGTCCAATAAAAAAGATGAAAATTTCCGGGCGGGGGGGAGAACCCCCCCCTGATCAAGCGCTTTCCAGCAAGTCCGGAAATCTTCTCCCAAACAAGGGCGGGAGAAATCCCGGAAACGGAATCGGCGCTCAAGATGTGACTTCGGCCGAAAGGCGCCCACGGGATTTCAAGATCCTTGAGGAAGAGCGTCACGACGGCCGTGCCGCAGGCGGCGGCGAGGTGGGTGACACCCGAATCATTTCCGAGATAGAGGGAAGCGCGCGCGAGTAAGGAGGCGAGCTCAAGCAGGTGCATGCTTTCCGCCCACTGCCAATGCGGCGGGAGTGCTGTTCCCTGGAGCTCGGGCCTGAGTCTTTCTTCGGCCTCGCCGGTCACGATCAAGCCGGCAACGCCTCGCTCGCTCAATCGGCGGATAATCTCCAGGAAGTTGCGGAGCGGCCAGCATTTGCCCACGCTTCCGCTTCCCGGATGGACAACGACGAACTTTCTTTTTCGTCCTGAATCGACAGGTGGGACATTGATCGGCAAGCATGCGCAATCCTCGAAAGGAATATCAGACTGGGTTTCTCGGCCGAAAAGAGCGGCGGTTCGGTCGAACAAAAACCTGCTCAAGGGGACCCGGGAAGAAAGGTCGGCGATAATAAAATGTGACTCTTTTATGCCCAGGGATCGTAACTTTGCTTCGAGATGCGCGCTTCCCTTCTCCTGCACCCATCCCAAGGCCAGCGAAAACTCGCGCACCAGGTTCGTAAGGCCTCCGTCAGCTCCGGTCCCGTGCTGGAATAATCCGGAGATCTCGCGCCTTTCCCAGGACAAGACATCGTCCACGACACCGGTCTTGCGGAGCAGCGGAGCATACTCGGGCCGGCCGACGAGCGTCAGCTTGGCCACGGGCATTTTTTTCCGGACAAAAGAGATCGAGGGAAGCGCGATCAGAAGATCGCCGAGGCCGCCCAGGCGGAACATCAGAATTGATTCGTGCCGCATAGCATCGCTCCGAAGAGAAGCCGGCTGTTTTAACAGCAGAAAAGGGAAAAATGATTATTTAAGGTGGGCAGAAGTTTTCTCCAGCCGGCCCAAGAAAACTTGGCACTATTATACTATAAAATTTCCGAATTTCAAGCTCTAAATGATCAAAAAACGACCCCCGGAAATTTTTTGATTCTGGGTGTCGGTCTCATGTGGGATTTGATATAATTTTTATGTGGGGCCTCCATGAAATAACAACCTGGCCGAGCTTACGAGCTTGGGATCAGGAGGCCCCACAAAAAAGAAAGATCCGGAGATCCATGACGTTTGTCTTGGTCGGTCCGGTCCTGATCATTCCTCCCGCGCGCTTGAAGAAAGCGTAAGAATTATTCTCATCCAGGAATTCCTGCGGCTCCAGGGAGAGTTCCCGAACCCGTTCTAAAGTCCATGGGTCGATCCAGGCCCCCGCGGCATCGGTCGGGCCGTCGACGCCGTCGGTTCCCAGAGAGAGGAAGAGCCAGTCTTTATAAAGGCGATTGAATTTATAGTTTAAATAGCCATTCCCCTTTTTCCCAAGCTCGCAAAGGCAGGCCAGAATGAACTCCTGATTTCTTCCACCCTTCCCGGGCCCCCTGACCGTGACCGTCAATTCTCCGCCCGCGACAAGGCAAAGACGGTCGGCGTTGGACCCGGCGGGCCGGGTGAGGCGATCGAGGATCTTAAGATATTTTTTGGCGGACGTCCTGGCTTCGCCGGAATCGCCTTCTTTTATTATTCTCGAATTGAAGCCCAACCGTTCGGCCTCGGCACAGGCCGCTTGGAGGGCGACCTGGTTATCGCCCAGCATAAAACTCTGGACTCTCTTGAAGGTCGGGTCATTCGGCTTGAGGGTCTCTTCGATATTCCCTTCCATTCCGCGCCTGATCACCTCTTTGACGCCTCGCGGGGCGGCCTCCCAAAGCCCATATTTTTTGAGGACCCTCTTCGCCCCGGCGTAGGTCGAGGAATCAGGCTGGGTTGGACCTGAGGCGATCGTCTCGAGGTCGTTTCCGGTCACATCGGAAACGACCAGGTTCACGACCGTCGCGGGGAAGGCGGCCCGCGCCAGGCGTCCCCCCTTGACAGCAGAGAGATGTTTGCGCACCGCATTGAGCTCTCTGATGCTGGCGCCGGCATTGAGAAGACCCTCGGTTATCAGCCTCTTTTCCCCGAGCGTCACCCCCGGGAGCGGAAGGCTGACCTGGGCCGATCCTCCGCCCGAGAGGAGAACCAGGAAAAGGTCCCGGTCGTCCGCGAGCCTGGCGAGACGGAGGATCTTTCGAGCGGCCATCATGCTTCTTTTATCCGGAAGAGGATGAGCCGCGGGAAGACAGGCCAGCGTTTTGAGGCGAAGGTCCTTTCCCGGCGGGCACAAAACGATGCCCTGCGTGAGTTTGTCTTTCAGCAAGGCCGAGACCTCCCTCGCCAGATAAGGAGCTGCTTTCCCGATGGCGACCAAAAAGATCCGGCGATAGGAAGTGAGGCTGAAGGATTTCCCCCGGACAATGAGCCGGTCTCCGTTCCTCGAGATATTCTTTCGAACCAGATTCCTCGGCTCCACTGCCGCAAGAGCCGCCCTGTAAATCTTTCCGGCATTGGATAAGAGCATGCTCGCCATCGCCAAAACTATACAAAGAAATCATGATTTTATCAAAAACAAAAGAGGGTAAGCGGTAAACGGTAAGGAGTAAGGGGTAATGACACAATCTTTCCACCCATCCTAACCCCTGACCCCTTACTATTTATTAATTTTCCCGTTTATGATAAAAATACAGCGAAAACGTGGCCGCCAGATTATTCGCCCGGAAAAGAAGCTTCCTCTTTTTCATTCTCAAGCTCGTTTTCAGCCTGGCGATCATCGCCCTCCTCCTGATCTATAAGGCATCGGTCAAGAGCATCCTGGCTGTCCTGGCGCATGTTGACCCTCGCTGGCTCGTTGTCTCTTTCTCTCTCCAAGCCATCGGCCTCCTGATCAGCGCCCACCGCTGGCGGATCCTCGCCCGGGCCCAAGGCGATGAAATCCCTCTCGCGTTTCTCGCCAAGTCGTACCTGGTCGGCATCTTTTTCAGCAACTTCCTTCCCTCAAGCTTCGGGGGCGATATCGTCCGCATTTGGGACGGCTCCAAGTATTCCGCATCACTCGTCAGATCGTCGGCCGTGGTTGCCGTGGAACGCATCACCGGGATCATCGTCCTCTTCACTTTTGCATTCCTGGCTTCTCTTTTCAGGCTGGACATGGCCCGGAGCATTCCGGTGATATGGATTTCCCTCATCCTTGGATTCCTGGGCCTGGCCCTCGTTGTGCTCTTCCTCCTCCCTGTATCCGGAAATCTTCTCAAGCGGCTCCCGGAAAAGGGGCTGACCGGCAAATTCAGGGAAAAAACCGTGGCCTTCCGGGATACGGTCCTCGGCTATAAAAAAAATAAAGCCCCTTTTATCAAAGCCTCTTTCTGGGCGCTCCTGCTCCAGGTCAATGTCGTCATCTACTATTTTTTGATCGGGAAGGCGCTCCATCTTCGCGTCGACCTGCTCGATTACTTCATCATCATCCCTATTGTTCTCCTTGTCCAGATCATCCCCATCACGATCAACGGCTTAGGGCTTCGAGAAGGGTCCTACATTGAAATCTTCCGGTTCTATGCCATCCCCTCCCAGACCGCTTTTTCTTTCTCGGTGATCGATGTCGCTTTTCGCCTGATAACGGGCCTGGCCGGCGGAGTCATCTATATCCTCCGAAAATGAACCGTTCAGTATCCTGCGTGGCACTGTCGATTGCACTTTCCCTGGGAGTCTTTCCGCAGCAGGACCTCTCCGAATTTGAAAAACGGCTGTCCAAGATCAATGAACAGATCAAAGACGCCAGGTCCAGGATCAAGCAGGAAGAGACGAAAGAAGCGACCGTGCTTGTCAGTCTGGAAAGGATCGGACTCAACAAGCGCTTGATCAGATCCCAATTGGATCTCTATCGGGTCCAGCTCGAGAAAACGAACAAAGAGCAATCAGACCTGAAGGTCGAGGCCGCCCAACTCAGGGTCAAGCTGGAGTCGGAGCAACAATCCGTCGAAAAGACCCTGGCAACGCTGTATAAATTCGGAAAGTTCAGCTTTCTCAGGTTCCTCCTCCAATCCGACAGCATCGGCGACCTTTTCAATGAGAGCAAGCATCTCAGTATCCTGGCCCGGTACCAGGAAAAGACAATCTCGGAATATCTGGCCAACCTGGCCCAGTTGGGCAAGGCGACGGAAACGATGGAAACCAAGAGAAAAGAGATCGCGGACCTGGCGGTCCTGAATGAGCAGAAGAAAAAAGAGCTGGAGGACCAGGAGCAAAAGAACCAGAGCCTGGTCGACCAGATCCGCAAAAACAAGAACCTCTACCAGAAAACCCTGGACGAACTCAACACCAGCTCCGAGCAGCTCCAGGTCCTGATGAAAAAGCTCATTAACCAGGAATTCACATTGCCCTTGCCTTTTGTCCCCCTGTACGAATTGAAGGGCAAGCTCCCCTGGCCCCTGGAGGGAAGGATCATCACCCGTTTCGGTCTCCAGACGCACCCCAACTTCAACACCACGACCTTGAACAACGGGATCGAGATCGCTCCGCCCAAGGACAAGCTGCTGATCGCCGCCATCCACCCCGGCAAGGTGGTCTTCACGGATTTCTTCCAGGGATACGGAAATCTCGTCATCATCGACCACGGCATGACCTATTATTCCCTCTACGGACATTGCTCGGAATTCCTCGTCAAGACGGGCGATCCGGTCAGGTCCGAACAGCCTGTGGCGACGGTCGGAGACTCGGGCTCGCTCCAAGGCACGTGTCTTTATTTCGAGATCCGTTACAAGACCAAGCCCCTGGACCCCTTGCAATGGTTGAAACGAAGGTGATACAATCCCGCTTCGTGTCAAAAGACGATGATACATAAGAACTTCAGGCTCATCCTGGTCACAGCCGTCGTCACCCTGGGCGTTTTCTTTCTCCTCGAAAAGCGCATTCTGCCGGGCGGCACGGCGGGGGCGCCGGCCGCGAAGGGCGTCGATCTCCTCGGCCAGGTCGTCCGCCTGATCAAGAACGACTACGTCGAGGAGAGGGACCCCGTTCAAACCATGGACGGGGCCTACAAGGGTCTGGTCAATTCCCTGGACCCATATTCAGGCTATCTCGACAAGGACACGACGGCCAAATATTTTCAGCGAAAAGAAGGCCGGCTCAACGAGACGGGTTTGGTTTTGTACAAAAAAGGAAATTCGTTCCCGGTGATCGCCGCGGTGCTCGAAAATTCTCCGGCCGAGAAGAAGGGCCTCAAAGTCGGCGATTATTTGAGCGCCATCGACGGCCGCTCCACCTTGCTCATGAGCCTGGCGGAAGCCTCGCTCTCGCTCGAAGATAAAGGGACTGCTCCGGTGAAGGTCCGAGTCCTCAGGGAAGCGGACACGCTCAACCTGGAGATCGAGAGGATTCAGATCGCGGCTGGCCCGTTTTCTTACCGCGGGGCGGAAGGGACGAGCGGTATCCTGAAGATCAATAACCTCCTGCCTCCCTGCGTCGCGGAGATCAAAAAGGAAGTTCTCCCTCGTCTCAAATCCGAAAAGAAGCCCCTCATCCTGGACCTGACCAACTGCTCCGGGGGAAATCTGGATGAGGCCCGGAGATTGATCAACTTATTTCTCAAGGCAAATTCCATAGGCTACCTTGAAAAGCGCGCCGGCGGCAAAATCGGTCTTGCTTGTCCGGAGAAGCCGGAGCTCAAGAATCTGCCGCTCGTCGTCTGGGAGAATCAGGCCACGATGGGGCCGGCCGAGATCATCGTCGCCGTCTTGCAGGAATTCAAGCGGGCCCGCGCGATCGGCCTGCCGACGGTCGGGGCCACCGGAGAGCAGGAATTTTTCCCTCTGGACGGGGGCAGCGGCCTTCTCTTGACGTCGAGCATTTTCCATCTCAATTCGGGGGCAAACCTGTTCGGAGAAGGGATCAAACCCGACGTCAAGTTAGAGATCGGGGATCAAAGCCAGGCCACCTTCCTCAAGAAGACCTTGGGCTCTGGCCCGTCTCTATGATCGATGGAAATAAGCGACGTCCCGAGCGGTAAGCTGACCCCCTACCGCAGGCTGGCCCGGATCCTCTACATCATTCTCGCCTCCGTCGCCGTTCTTGCATCGGCGGGCTTGGACTATCTCAATTGGAAAAAAGGGGCATCCTCGTTCCTGTTCGGGATTTTTGGAGAAGCCAAGGCGCCCGAGAGCACGGGAGTGGCCCTGGGCAGTTTTTTGCCGGCTTACCTGCGCGGTCACGGAATCCCGGCGGGCTCATTCCAGGGGCATAAGGATGATGCCGGGGTCTATCACCTCAAGGTTGAACTCACGGCCAAGGATTATGCCCGGTTGGAGCCGAGTCTCGAACAAGGACTCAAAAAAAGCCAGGTTGTGATCAAGCGGAAGGAGGAGCAGCAAGACAAGGACCGGGCCTATTTTCTCTGGCAAGTGGAAAGGGCCGGGGAGCAAGGCATCATCCTCTTTTCCTGCCTGGTCGAGAAGCCGCCGATAAAAGAGGAGCCGCAGCTTTCGCGGGCGGAAAAATCGAAGGTGGCCTTGATCGTGGATGATATGGGGAACAGCCTTGACATGCTCGAGGCGCTCTGTGCCCTGAAGAAGAGGCTGACCATCTCTATCCTTCCCTTCAGCTCATATGCCAAGGAGACGGCCGAGGTCGCCTACCAACACGGTCTCGAAGTGATGCTCCATCTCCCGCTCGAATCATTGAACAACCAGGAAGCCGACAGCCAGGCCGGGGGAATCATCCATTCCTGGGCACCGGAAGAGGAGGTCAAGAGGATTCTTGACGACGATCTCGATAGAGTCCCCTACATCAAAGGCGTGAACAACCACATGGGTTCCAAGATCACGGCCGATGAACCGATCATGCGGACAATCCTTTTTCGGCTTAAAGAAAAGGGGCTCTTTTTCGTCGACAGCCGAACGAGCGGCAAGTCGCTGGCCTACGACCTGGCACGGCAGATGGGAATTCCTTCGGCCTATCGCCAGGTTTTCCTCGACGCGGCCAGCGACGGCTCATCCATCAAAGCCCGGATGATGGAGCTATTCGGCCTGGCTCAAAAACGGGGGCGGGCCCTGGGGATCTGCCATCCCACGGAAGCGACACTCCTGGCCCTCCAGAAAAACCTTGCCCTTGCCGACCGCTATAATCTCGAGCTTGTTTTCGCATCACAGATCGTGCATAAATAAAAATCGCCTGTCCCGCCATCTCGTCTTCTGGTCATCTCGCCATAAATAACCAACAAGAATGCCGTCTGTCGCGTTGTCCCGTAAACTCGATAAAACTAATCACCAGAGAGATTCGTCTCGTCCGCCATCCCCGCACTTCTTTTCTTCTTTATTTAATAACTGAATATCTATCAATCAGATAGAAACAGAATCCATAGAATGCCAGTAGCGCAAAGACATAAACTGCTTTAGGCAAAGATTTCCGCTTGATTCTATTCCGAAGGGCCTCCAGAACCTGGACGAAGGCAAAAACCTCTGCGGCGAACGGAAGAAACCCAAAAAACCCGAATACCGGCATCTGGAAGATCCGCCAAAAGTTCAAATAGGGAAGAGAATATTCCCAGTGGGAACCGGCCCAGAAATTAAAGAATTCCCAGAGAAGACCCGCGGCGAGCCCCGCGCCCAGCCACGACAAGATCATTGTCCAATCGCCGTCCTCCAGTTGCCTGAAAAACGATGGCCGCGAAGCCCGATAATTCAGCGGCTCGAAAATCAGGATGAAGCCGAGCCAGACAAAAGGGAAGAACACGCGGGGCCAAAGGAGGGCTGAGGACAGGAACAAAAGACCCGCTCCGAGGCTCAATTCCAGAAGCCGGGAGGTGAATTTCATCCCGAACAGACCCGGCGCTCGTCCTTTGAATAAACTCTTAATGAAGAGCGAGATCTCGAGGAGAGCAGGGACGACCGTGGCGAAGGCGACGAAGTATCCCGGCCAGCGGACAAAAAGGCTCGTGGGAAGGCCGTGGTAGCTCCAATTCTGGAGACGGAGGTTGAAGAGCTCGAAGACGAGCCAAACGAAAACGGAAATGAACGCGATAAAAACAAAATCTGCGGGCTTGCCCAGGGGCGAGGCTTTCAGGCGCCGGTAATTGATGCTGTCTGCCGCCAGAATGAAGCCCCACCAGGCAAAGTTGTAAAACCAGATTTTCATGAAGGGAAGCTTGAGCGCGAGCAGGACCGCGGCAACGATCAACACCAGGATCCCCAGGAAAAGATTGCGTTTCAAAATCTTGTCGCTCATGCTCTTCAATCTTACCCCAGGAATCAAGCCGTATTTTAAGAAAAATCTCTTGTCGAGGCAACCCTCAAAACCGCAGGAGGAGTTCCTTTTTTTTGAAAAGGGACTTTGGAAAGGGCATAGCTCCCGGGGCTCACGGCTCACTTTCTTATTGAATAAATCCCCTCCATCCCTTATATTAAGGTCAACGTGAGGAGACGGACGATGATAAAAAGGGTTACGGCCTTAATCATCACGACGATGATAGTTTGCTCGGTTTCCCAGACCGCCTGCGTCAAATCGATGTCCCCGGAGAAGCTCAAGGCGTCGATGGAAATCACCGATCTCGAGACCAAATGGGTCTCCAAGTTCTATCAGCCCTGGCCCCCCCGGTTGATCCTTGTCCCCGTCCTCCAGTTCCGGATCAAAAACGTCAGCGACCGGCCCCTCACCTATGTCAACTTCAATGCCGTCTTCAGGTTCAAGGCCGATAACGAGAACTTCGGCGATTGCTTTCTCGCGGCCATCCGCGGGACCCCGGTCGAGCCTGGTGAGAAGAGCGATGTCATCGCTCTCAAAAGCAATTTCGGGGTCGACGCCAGGAATGTCAACTCCTTCAAAGACAATCCGCGCTGGAGAATCGCCGTCGCCAAGGTCTTCGCCACCTCCCGTGGCTCACAGCCCATCCTCCTGGGCGAATACCAGGTCTCCCAAAAGATTGATTTCAAAGAGCCGGAGGCCGTCCACATGGGAGAAAAGCCCGGAGCCATCAAAGAAAAAGAGAAAAAATGAACACCATCATCCCCTCCAAGATCTTCTTGACCCGGGGAAGCGGGCAGCACAAGGAGAAATTGGCCAGCCTGGAGCAGGCCCTCCGCACCGCCGGGATCGCCCCCTTTAACCTGGTCAAGATCACGAGCATTTTTCCTCCCCATTGCAAGCTCGTCTCCAGGAAGGAAGGCCTGACTTATCTCAAACCCGGGCAGATTCTTTTTTTGGTCATGAGCGAAAATTCAACCGACGAGACCCACCGCCTCATCAGCGCCTCGATCGGCCTGGCTATACCCAATGACCCCCGCCATTATGGATATCTCTCGGAACATCACAGCTTCGGCCAGATCGAAAAAGAGGCGGGACAATACGCAGAAGACCTGGCCGCCTACATGCTGGCGACCACCCTCGGCAAAGACTTCGATATCAACCAGATCTGGAATGAAAAGAAGAGATTCTACAGAATCTCAAACAAAATTACCGTGCGCACGAAACACACCACCCAGACCGCGATCGGGAAAAAAGGTCTTTGGACGACGGCCTTGGCTGCGGCCGTCTGTATTCCTTGAGGATTAGAGGCCCAGGGGGTCCGGCTTAAGAATCTTGATGTAGCTCCGTTCCTTGAGGTCTTTCAGGAATTCGTTGAACTTCTTCTGCCTTTTTTCGCCGTAGAGCCTTTGCTCGATTTCTCTCTTGGATTCGTCGTAAGTTTTCAGACGGCTTTCCTTTTTTTCTTCGAGCTTGAGAACGTACCAACCATTCTTCGCCTTGACCCAGCCGGAAACTTCTCCGACTTTGAGCTTGGCCGCCGCTTCCTGGAGTATTTTATCGAGCTCGCCCTTCTTGAATGTCCCCAGGTCGCCCTGGGCGTCTTTTCCCGGTCCCTCTGAGTACTGGGCCGCCAGCGCTCCCAGATCCTCTTTCGAGGCCAGCTTGGCGCTGATCTCGTTCTTCAGAGCTTCGAGATTTTCTTGCGTTTTGCCCTCAGGGGAAAGGTAGATGGCGCGGAGCTTGTATTCCTCGGGTTCGGTGAACTCCTCCGGATGCTGTTTATAGTGGCTGACCGTTTCGGAATCGTCGATCACGATACCTCGATCGACTTCCATGTTGGTCAGCATCTCCCTCATGATGCCTTCCTCCACGCCCTTCTTCCAGGACTCGAAGTCCATCCCCTGCTGCTGAAGGGCCCGGATGAGATCGTCATCGGACTCGATGTTATTTTCTTTTTTGAGCCGGTCGATGTAGCTCTTGACTTCGGCGCCGACGTTCAGATGCTTATCTCTTGCCGCCTGAAGAAGGAGTGTGTTGGTGATCAGGCTGTCCAGGAGTTGGCTCTTCAGCATGGCCAGCTGCCTTTCTTGCTCCTCGCCCTGCAACTGAGATTTGATCATCTGAGAAGCCGTTTCGTAGGCTTCTTTGTATTGCGAGAGAGTGATGACATCATCGTTGACGATGGCCACGATCTCTTCTACGACCTCGCTTCCGAAGAGGACTAGCGCCCCGGCTAAGAGAAGAGCCGGAGCGATCAGCATTCTGCTTTTTCTCATGCAACGTTCCGTTCGTAAACAAAGGATAGGTTGTGCGGCAGAGGTTGCCAGTCCATTGATTTCTTGAGCTCATCGACCTTCCTGGCCAGGGTCGCCTTTATCTTTTCGTCAAGGATCTTGACCCGGATCGATGCAGACACTTCTTCTATGGTCAGGAGCTCGGGGTCGTAACGCTTGTCCAGCCGGAAAATGTGATAGCCGTAGGTGGACTCGACCACCTTGCTCGTCTCCCCTTCTCTCAAAGAGAAGATGACTTTTTCCATATTATAGGGGAGCTCTCCCAACTTGAAAACGCCCATCTCGCCGCCCTTGGAGGACTCGGCTCCCGAGGACACCTCTCCGGCAATCTTCCGGAATTCCTCCTCTGGGGCTTTGTTCACTTTGTTGTAAACCTCGACCGCCCGGTCTTCGGTTTCGAGAAGAATCTGGCTGACTTTGACGCGCTCCGGGGCCAGGAATTCTTTTTTGTGCAGCTCGTAGAACTCTGCGATCTCTTTCTCCTCAACCTTGATGTCTTTGATTAGATTGTAGCTGTATTTCTCCATGAGCAGCGGCTCGAAGAGATCGCCCTTCTCGGAATCGGGGCGATCGTCCTTCTTCGCGCCCTGCCATGACCTGGCGTTCAGCCTGATGAGATAATTTTTCTTCTCTTCTTCGGTGAGGGAAACATTTTGGTCCTGCGCTGCCCTGAGCAGGATTTTCTCTTCCACAAACTTGTCGTAGAGGCGGCTCAGTGAGGCCGCTGTCAATTCCGGCTGGACGCTCCCGACGTTCGCCTGGACATATCTCTCGAAATCCGAATTCAAAAACTTTTCGGCGTCGACGCTCAGGACGACTTTGTCCTCTTTTTTGGACAGCCCCAGCTTGACCAGGACGTCTTTGGGGATCGAGCTGTTCTTGCCGCAGCTCAAAAGGGCAGGCAGGGAAAAGAGGACCGGCAGCAACCAGACCGCCATGTGCTTGAGCTGTTCATTTCTCATCTTCAATATTTTCGGTCCATTATAGTATATCCGTATAACTCCTTCAAGATGTCGATCGTTTCAGTCAGGATTCTCCGCCCGTCTTCCACAGCCAGCCGGAGGGACAAAACGCCCTGGGGAGTCAGCGAGCCTGAATATTTCTTCATCAGCTTGGCCAGCCGGTCCAGGTCCGCCGACGAGGCTAAGGAGAACCTGAACAGGAGCCTGCTTCCGATGCGGTCGATGGTGCTGATCATCAGTTTTTGGGCGAGGAATTTGATCATTCCATAGTCCAGAAGGTGATCAACGGCAGGTGGAGCGGATCCGAACCGGTCTTCGATCTCCTCCCGGATCTTGGCCGCCTCTTCCAGGTTGTTGAGCGAGGAGATCCTCTTGTAGAGGTTCAACCGGAGGTTGACCTGGGGGATATAATCTTCGGGAATCTGGTTGTCTATTCTCAGGTTGATCTCGGTCTTCACCTCTTCGACTTTCTCCCCCTTGAGCTCTTTGATCGTCTGCTCTAAGAGCTGCATGAAATAATCATATCCCACCGCGGCCATGTCTCCGTGCTGCTCGGAGCCGAGCAAGTTGCCCGCACCCCGGATCTCGAGGTCTTTGGCCGCCAGGCGGAATCCCGAACCCAGGTCGCTGAATTCTTTCAGGGCCTTGAGCCGTTTTTTGGCCATCTGAGTCAGATCGATGAAGGGAGGCACCAGAAAATAGGCAAAGGCCTGGCGCGAGGAGCGTCCGACCCTGCCCCGGAGCTGGTAAAGCTGGGCGAGTCCAAACAGGTCGGCCCGGTCCACGATCAGGGTATTGACCAGGGGGATATCGATGCCGTTCTCGATGATCGTCGTCGAGATGAGAACATTGTGTTTCAGGTTGATGAAATCGATCATTCGCTTCTCAAGCTCGGGCCCCGACATTTTTCCATGAATGATGACAACTCTGGCCTGGGGGATGAGATGCTCGATCCTGGCCGCGGCGCTCTCGATGTCCTCGATCCGGTTGTGAATGTAGTAAACCTGCCCGCCCCGGCCCAGTTCCTGCTTGACGGCCGAGGCGATGAGCTTCGGGGTGTATGGGGTGACGACCGTATGAATAGCCAATCTATCCTTAGGCGGGGTCTCGATCAGGCTGATATCGCGAAGTCCGGACAAAGACAAATTCAGCGTCCTGGGGATGGGTGTCGCCGTGAGAGTCAGGACGTCGATATTCGCTTTCATCTGTTTGATCCGCTCTTTGTGTTTCACTCCGAACCGCTGCTCTTCGTCGATAATCAAGAGCCCCAGGTTATGAAACTCCACGTCTTTGGACAGCAGGCGGTGCGTGCCGATGATGATGTCGACCTGTCCCGATTTCAGGTCTTCGACCGTTTTGAGCTGCTGGCTTCGACCCTGAAGCCGGGTTAGGGCCTCGACCCGGACGGGGAAGAGGACCATCCTATTCCGGAAGGTCTTGAGGTGCTGGCTGGCCAGGACCGTCGTCGGGCAGAGCACGGCCACCTGCTTCCCATCCATCGCCGCCTTGAAGGAAGCTCGCATGGCCACTTCTGTTTTGCCGTAACCCACGTCACCGCAGAGCAGGCGGTCCATCGGGGAATCTGATTCCATGTCCTTTTTGATCTCTTTGATCGAGCGCAGCTGGTCTTCTGTTTCTTCGTATTCAAAGGTCCGCTCGAATTCGGTTTGCCAGTTCCCATCCGGACTGAAGGCAAATCCCCTCAGGGCTTTGCGCTGGGCATAGAGCTCCAGGAGCTCCTTGGCGATTTTTTCGATGGCCTTCCTGGTCCGCTCCTTTGTCTTTTCCCAAGAGAGTGTGCCCAGCTTGTCCAGGGGCGGGAAGGCAGCCCCGACCTTGGAATATTTCTGGACGAGATTCAGATCTTCAACGGGCACAAAAAGCTTGTCATCGTCCCGGTAGACGAGCTCGATGAACTCCCTCTCGTTCCCATTGACTGGCATCCGGATCAGGCCGTTGAAAATGCCGATGCCGTAGTCCGTATGGACGATATGATCCCCGGCCCGGAGGTCCTGGAACTGGGAGATAAAGGGCTTGACCGAGGGGCGGCTGACGATGACTTTTTCCTCGGTAAAAATGTCTTTTTCTGAGAAGTAAGAAATCCTCTCTCTCGGAAAGCTGAAGCCCTGATTGAGGTTCCCCAGAAGAAGGACAATTTCATAGTCCTTGGGAAAGAGGTTAGGCGTTGAGGCTTGAATCGAAGCAATCCGGTTTTGAGCCAGGAGGCTGGCCATCTTCTGGCGCACGCCTTGATTCGAGAGATAAATGAAGCAGCGTTCTCCATCACTCTGAAGCTTTTTGAGATAGTCAAGGAAGAAGGGGATCTTGTTATCGAACCGGGGGACCGAGCGGAACGAGAAATCAAAGACCCTCTGACTCTCGGCCGGGCTCAACTCCTGGAAGACCAGGGCTTCCTTTTTGATCCCGCTCCAGAGCGAGGGAGGAAAGATTTCCTCAGGAGGAAGGCTGAATTTCCGGTTGAGGCGGACCTCGTTTTGGGTTTCGATCAGGCTTTGGACGGCTTCATCCCATTCCTTCTCCACTTCGTCCGGGTCGTCTATAATATAGAGCGCGTCTTTCAGATAGGAGCTAAAAGGCACAAAGTGGTCCTGGTGGAGGAGAGATAAAAAGACGAAGGATGGGAAATAATCTCCCTGACGGAGAAAACCCGCTTTTTGCCTGATATCCTCCTCGAAAGCCGGGTCTCTTCTGATGGCCAGTTTTTCCCATTCTTCGACAAACCTGGGGGAGCCGGGGAATTCGCGGAGCGAGGGAAGAAGAACCCGGTCGATCCGTTTCTGCGAGCGCTGCGTGGAGGGGTCAAATTCCCGGAGCGAGGCCACTTCGTCACCGCTGTACTCGATCCGATAAGGATAGGACTGCCAAGGCGAAAAAAAGTCCACGATCCCGCCCCGCCAGGCGTATTCTCCCGGCGAGTTGATCAGATCCTCTCTGGTGTATCCGAACTCGGCCAGGGTCCGCAGCAGTTCGTCCCGATCGAAGGTCTCCCCGTGCCCCAGCTCGAGAAAAAAAGTCCTCAGATCCTCAGGCCGCGGAAAAGGCTTCAGCAGGCCGGGGAGGTTGGTCAGGACGGAACCGGAAGGACCTCGGACCAGGCTGTGGAGAAATTTCATCCGCGAGGAGACAGAATCAAGGGACGGAGGAATCTCTCCGTAGGGGCTGTCGACGAGCGCGGGAAAGGAATGGACCGGCCGGGAGGAGTTGAATTGGGTGGAGAAAAATTGGCACTGTTCCTGGAGGCGCGGCAGCGACAGCGAGGACGGTTGGATATAGACGATACTCTTCTCGAGCTTTTGAGCCAACGCCGAAATGAAAAATGGCTTGGCCGGCTCGATGAGGCCCCCGGCGACAAGCCCCCGTTCTCCCTGATGGATAGCCTTGAGCAGACTCCCGAATTCGGGAAGGTTTGATAAAAAATCAAGGCTCATAGCTTTTTATTATACGGCGACACCGCCTCCGTGGTCCATTATAAGAAAAGCAAAATAAAAGATATAAGGGGTAAACGGTAAGGGGTAAGGAGGGAAGAGGAAAAACAATCTGAACTGTGATTTAGGAAGATCCGGTCTCTTATGCTCTCCACCAATAGGAGAATTTCAGGAAGACGCTGTAGTTCTGCCGGGCGTACCTTCCGAAGGCATCCCTCAAATAATTGCTATCAAACCCGAAATAGAAGAGGCTTCCCGGTCGAACGACATAGCCAACGAGGAAGCTCCCGAAAACTTGCTTATAAAAGAGATTGTAGTCCACGATCGCCCGGACGGAGAGGGACTTGGAGAGCTGATAAGTTGTCCTCTGGCGGATGACGTTATAATCCCAGAGATGATGGTCGACGCCTTTTTTCCAGAAGGTCTGTTTGCTGAAATCAAGGCCGAGCTGGAGCCTGCTATTCGGCTTATAATTCAAGCCCAAACCGTAGATATTGCTGTAGCCGAGAAAGGGGTCGGCCGGATCATAGTTGATGCTGTCGCCGGTTTGGAAATACAGATTAAAGGGCAGCCAACCTATCAGATTGAACTCTCCGGCCAGCTCCAAGAAGTTCTTTTTGAAATCAACATCGGCGTAGCGTTCCATCATGTTCTGGAATCGGATGTTGAGCTGGTTGAATTCCGTGAACCTCATTTGCACGCTGGCTTCATACCAACGATCGGTGACGATATTCTGGAAATAGGCATCTTTTTGCCCCGCCCGAAAGCGGAATTCAACCTGGTTCAGAAGTTTTTTCTGTGGATAGATATGAAAGCTCGTCCAGGCTCCGGCACCGCGGTAGTCCACCCGCTCAACGAAGCCTGAGGCAGCTTCGAAATCGGGGTGAAGCGATTTCCAATACACTCCCCCACTCCAGTATTTGCCGAAGTAATAGAATTCAGCATAGAGGGCGGGAGCAAATCCCGTATCCCGCTGATTGAACCTGCTCTCTGACCCCAAGGCCTGGAAAGAAAAAAAGAATTTATCATAAAACTTCAGTTGTCCGTCCAGCCCGGCGACCCGGTTCCAGGAGCCGTCGATTTCCTTATCGGCTAGAGAGAAACCCACATAGGATTCCTTAAAGACGTCGGTCTTGAAGCGGACGATATTGAAAAGGGCGTGATCTTTCGTGCTTCCTCCTCCGTGGATGTCCCAAAGACTCTCCGCGGGGTGGAGATCGTAGGCTGAAAGAACCCCATAGGCGATTCTCCCTATCTTCCCCGAGACCTTGCCGCCCCAGAGGGGGTCGATGATATTTCGAGTGTAGACCATTTGAATCTCGGGGTAGTGAAAGATCTCCATGCCTTCCAGGAAGAAGGGTCTTTTTTCGGGATAGTTTAGGGCATACCTCAGGTTGACATCGATCTGGGGCGCGTCCGCTTCTATCTGGCTGAAATCGGGGTTGAGGGTAAAGTCCACGGTCAGGTTGGATTTGGCGCCGTACTTCAGATTGACTCCAGGCTGGAAGTCCATTTTCTGGTTTTCTCTCTTCAGGGAAGTCAAGATGGGCATGACTTCCAGGTTTCCGCCTTTTTCCACTTTCCCCTGGATCACAATCTCTGCGTTCTGGCTGAGCAGCCCGGGAAGGCTTCTCGAGAAATCCGGCCAAAGGATGACCTCGCCTTTGCGCGGGATGTTTCGGCCAATCGTCAGACCCCAGACCTTTTTTTCTTGGTCGGGAAAGCGGAGGCTCTTGAAGGGGATAGCCATTTCAACGAAATATCCCTTGTCGTCCGTTTTCCCGGCCGCGGCAAAGACAGTGTCCCAACTCGGATCCATGTTGTCATTTCCACCCTCTTCGGTGCGGATGGCATCCCCCTGGACTCCGGCGGGATTGCAAAAAAAGACGGAAGCGCGACGTTTTTCACGGAATGTGTCCAGAAAGATCATGACCCAATCATCATTCATACAATTATCGCGGTTGGTAATGGAGGCTCTTAATTTGCGAGGCTCAGAATCAAAGCAGCGGAAGGCCAAATACAGATTCTTTTCATCGTAACCCATGTAGCAGACTGTTTTTTCCGAAGGCTCGCCCATTTCTTTGGGAGACAATTGATGAAACCCCTCAATCTTGAGAGCCTGGGTTTCCCAGATCGGGTTATCTTGGACGCCGTCAATTTTGGGAGAGTCTTTGAGCTTGGGGACAACATAAGGGCCCTTGTTAGCCGTTTGAGCAGAGGCGTGGAGAAGGGGGATGGCAGCAGCCCAGACCAGAATAACTGCCAGGGCCATTATTATCCGTTTTTTCAAGTTCATGTTCTCACGATCTGAGCGCTCACCCGTATAAACGAAATCTGGAGGAAAAAAGTTCTCGGCGGGTGAGTAGATTTCCGGAGGCTAGGACCGGCGGCCTATAAACCCTCTGGCCGACCATTCTCCGGATTCAGACTTTTCTATAGTTATTATCTCTCCATCAATTTTCACTCTAAACTTCTCGACTGTCTGACCAGACTCAACGTCTCTGACCCTCTTTCTCCAGAGGACCTCCCGTACCTGGTACTCTCGACCGTCAACCCAAACAGACCTGGGAGTTTCATCATTTTTGTAGCCGGAATAAGAGATGACTTTCACGATTTTTCGGTTTTCGTTTAGCACAAGAACATCATATTATATCCCTGACGCCGTGTTTCGTCCAGGCAACGGACGCTTCCTCCTGACTGCTTACCACTTATTCCCTATTGCCAAATGAGGTTCAGGAATCTATAATTTAATTACTCCCTTTTAATGCAAAAGTAAGGAGAAAGCGATGCCCAAGAAGTCAGCTTCGGCTCAATGGAGTTTCGTCATCATGATAGGCGCCGTCTGGGGCCTGACCGAGGCAGCTCTCGGCCTCGGATTGGAGAGATGCGCGTCTCTGGCCTCAGGCTCGATCATGACCGGGGTAGCCCTGATGTTCATGGCGACCGGCTGGACTCTGGCCTCGCGGAAGCTCAGCCTCGCGCTTCTTGTGGTCATCGCCGGCCTGTTCAAGATGTTCGATGCCCTTCTTTTATCCCTCCCCCTTCATCACGGGGCGATCGCCAACCCGATCTTCGCCTTTATCACTGAAGGCCTGGCCTTTTTCGTCCTGATTTCCCTGGCCAGCGAAGCACTAAAGAAGAGAGTCTGGGGGCAGGCTTTGACCGGCGGCTTGGCGGCGATACTGGCGGCTAATCTTTTCCCGTTGGCCAAATTTGCGACCGGAATCCCCGCCTGCGTATACCCGGGAACAAGCTATCCCCTCTCGCTTTATTTCCTTCCTCTCGCCGTGGCCGTCTCGCTCATCGCCGTGCCTCTCGGCATTCGGGCCGGACAAAAAATAGCCGGCCTCGAAAGCCAAGTATGGCTCGGCGGCCTGGCCAAGCCCGGGCTCGCCTATCTGGCCGCGCCTCTGACCCTTGTCCTTTGCTTGGGAATTATGACCCTCATCCGCCTGCACTGACACACCGCTCCGGACTCTCTCTGAAGAGGAGTGACACGATGGTTAATTCGAAAAAGAAAAAACACAAGACCTACAGCCGCCGGGCGTTCCTCAAGGGCATGGGTGGCGGCGCGCTGGGAGTCACCGTGGCTTCACGTTTACTGGGTAAGGATTCCGCGCAAGCGAAGTCTGAGGAGGGCGTACTGACCACCTTGACCAAGAAAAAGATCACTTTCACCGTCAACGGCAAAAACGTTTCTTTGGATGTCGAGCCAAGAGAGACGCTCCTCGACGTTCTTCGAAACAAACTGAACTTGACCGGGGCGAAAAGAATCTGCGATCGCGCAGAATGCGGGGGGTGCACCGTGCTCCTCGAAGATAAGCCCATCTATTCTTGCCATTATCTTGCCATCCGCGCGAACGGAAAAAGAATCGCCACGGTGGAAGGGCTGGCCGAGGGGAAATCTCTTCATCCGGTCCAGCAGGCCTTCGTTGACAAAGACGGCTACCAGTGCGGTTTCTGTACGCCCGGGTTCATCATGGCCTCCGTCGCCCTCTTGAATCACAACAAGACGCCCTCCCAAGAAGATATCAAGTCGGCCCTCTCGGGAAACCTGTGCCGGTGCGGCAACTACGCGAAGATTACCCAAGCCGTCCAGGATGCCGCGGTCACGATGAGGAAGGTCTGAGATGAGAACACGAGAATATTTGCAGATGGCTAAGGACCAGGGGACGGGACAGGAAACCCAGCCCGAGGCCCCCAAATCCGACTTCAAGCTTATCGGAACCGCCGTCCCTCGTGTCGACGGAGAGAAAATCGTGACCGGCAAAGCCACTTACACCCATGACATATCCTTTGAGGGGATGCTCTGGGGAAAGATCTTGAGATCCCCTCACGCCTGCGCCGATATTGTCTCGGTCAACCTGGCCACCGCGAAGAGCCTGCCCGGAGTCAAGGCCGTTCTTCAGCTCAAGGAGGGCCGGGTGAAGTACCTGGGAGAACAGGTTGCGGCCGTGGCGGCTGTGGATGAAAGGACCGCGGAGGAGGCGCTGAAGTTGATCCAGGTCGAATACAAGCCTCTCCCCCATGCGCTCAGCCTCGACAAAGCCATGGAGCAGGGCGCGCCGCAAGTCCATGACACTCCCAACGTGGAGAAGCTCAATGAATACTCCCGGGGCAATTTTGACAAGGGACTTTCCGAGGCCGAGGTGACGCTCGAGCGGACCTATCAGACGAATGTCGAGATTCACCACCCGACGGAGACTCACGGCAGCGTCGCGATGTGGGAAGAGGACCAGCTCACAGTCTGGGACTCGACTCAGGGAATCCAAGGCGTTCAAGTGAGCCTGGCCCGTGCCTTGAACATCCCGGAGAGCAAGGTCCGCGTTGTCAGGCATTACATGGGAGGCGGATTCGGCAGTAAATTAGGCCTCAACGACTATACGGTCGTGGCCGCCAAGCTGGCCAAAGAGACAGGGCGGCCGGTCAAGATCCTGCTCTCTCGCAAAGAAAACTCGATGTGCGTCGGAAACAGGCCTTCGAATGTGATGACCATCAAAGCCGGGGCCAAGAGAGACGGGACGCTCACGGCTTTTTCCTTGAAAAACTACACCTGCGGCGGCGTGGGCCGGGGAGACGAAGCCTCGGAACCGCTGATAGATATCTACAAATGCCCGAACGTCAAAGTCGAGGAATTCTCGGTTTTCGCCAATACCTGCGCTTCACGGCCCACCCGGGCTCCGGGCCATGTCCAAGGGACTTTTGCCCTCGAGGGACTCCTTGAGGAATTGGCCGCTGAGCTCGGCATGGACCCTCTTGAACTGAGAAAGAAAAACTATACCTCAAGGAACGAAGGGGACACCAAGATCCCCTACTCAACCAAGGGATTGGACAAGTGCTATGAATTGGGCGCGGCAGGGATCGACTGGCAACGGCGAAACAAAAAGCCTGGCGAGGGAGCGGGGCGCACGAGGCGAGGCCTGGGAATGGCCACCCAGATCTGGTGGGGCGGGGGCGTGCCCGGAACCCTGGCCGACCTCAAACTCAACGCCGACGGAAGCGTCGAAGTCATCTGCGGTACCCAGGATATCGGCACCGGAACGCGAACTCTTATCGCCGTCGTGGCCGCTGAGACCCTGGGATTAAACCCTCAGGACATAAACGTCAAAATCGGAAATTCGGATTACCCCTGGGCTCCGGGTTCCGGAGGAAGTCAGACCGCGCCATCGGTGGGTCCGGCCGTCCGGGACGCCGCGCTCAAAGCCGCGGAGAGACTCAAAGAGGTCGCCGCCAAAAAACTCAACATCGCTGCCGCGGACGTCGTCATCGCCGACAAGAAACTTAGTGACAAAAATAAGCCGGAGAACACTTTAAGCTTCAAAGATGCGGCCAAAGAGCTTCGCCGGGAGACTGTTTTTCATGGCGAAAGGAAGGAACCCCAGGAAGGCTTTGCCTATAATACGTTCGGCGCCCACTTCGCTGAGGTCGAGGTGGATACAGAGACGGGCAAAATCGAGGTCAAGAAAGTGGTCGCCGTCCATGAGATCGGACGCGTCCTCAATAAACTGACGGCCGAGAGCCAGGTCATAGGAGGCGTAACCCAAGGCCTCAGCGCGGCCCTCTTCGAGCAGCGCATAACGGACGAGGCCACGGGGACACTGGTCAACCACAACCTCCACGACTACAAGATCGCGACGGCCAAGGATATCCCCGAGATCGTGCCGATTTTTGTCGACAGCGCCGACCCCAGGCTTAACAATCTCGGGAACAAGGGCCTGGGCGAGCCGCCGCGGATTCCCGCCTCCGCGGCCATTGCCAACGCGGTCTACAACGCGATCGGCGTTCACGTCCGGGAAATTCCGATGACTCCGGACAAAGTCCTCCGAGCCCTCAATCGGAAGGAGGAGCGGTCATGAAGAACTTCGAGCTAGCTGAGCCTAGGACTCTTGACCAACTCACCGCCTATCTGGCCAAAGAAAAGAGAAAAGTCTCGCTCATGGCCGGCGGGACCGACCTCCTGGGCGAGATCAAGGAGGGAACGGTCGGGCCGGATGTCGTCGTGGACCTGAGGACGATCCCCGATCTCGCCTACATCAAAAAGGAAAATGACGCGGTCCGCATCGGCGCCCTGACCTCCGTGGCCGATTTGGCCGAAGATCCCACGATCGCGCATGATTATCCCGTCCTCAAGCAGGCGGCTGGGGTCATCGGATCGCCTCAGCTCAGGAACATGGGGACGCTCGGCGGGAATCTGTGCCAACGGCCGCGCTGTTGGTACTACCGCGACGTCGACGTCGTCTGCCGAAAAAAGGGGGGAAGCAAGTGCTTCGCCTATAAGGGGAGGAACAAATATCACGCGATCCTCGGCGGGGGGATGTGCTATATCGTCTATCCGTCGGACTTGGCGCCTGCGCTGATCGCTCTTGACTCCAAAATTGTGATCAGCTCGCCGCGGGGCGATAAAACCATCGCGCTCGCCGACTTCTACGCCCTGCCCTCGGTCAATGTCCACAAGGAGAATGTCCTCGAGCCCGATGAGGTCCTCCGGGAAGTCAGGATTCCGCCGGCCAATGAAGACGACCGCAGCGCCTATAGCAAATTTATCGAGCGCGGGTCGTGGGATTTCGCCGTCGTTTCGGCGGCTGTCAAAGGCACCGTGTCGGGGAAGACTTTCAAGGACATCCGGATCGTCCTCGGAGGGATCGCCCCCATCCCCTGGCGGCTTCAAAAAGCGGAAGAGGCGCTCAAGGGCAAGAAGCTGAGTGAAGAAGCGGTGAGAGTTGCGGCCCGAGAAGCCCTGCAGGACGCTAAGCCGCTCGAAGAGAACGGCTACAAGAGAGACCTGGTTGAGGTCATCCTCGCCCGGACGGTCATGTCTCTTGTTTAATACAAATTTAATACAAACATACTAGCCGAGATGATAGCTCCGTTAAAGATTGCGCCGGAGGCCACCCGCCCAGCCTGGAATTCCACAAGAAAATCTGAGCATGGCTGAGCCAGCGGCTTCAAGAATATCATGCGGCGCAATAAAAGCCAGATTCCTTGACTATACTCTATAAATATCATAGAATTACTATGAATTAACTTTAAAAGGAGTGGCCATGAAGAGATATATGGTTCCCAGAGTTTCCCATTGTAAATCCGGCTGCCTATGCGCCTCCTGAGCAGGAGGTAAAAAGGCTCTGTGATCGAATCCGAGGCTCATTTTTCTTGGCCGTGCCCAAGAAAAATGAGCCTTTTTTATTTCCCTCGCCTCGTGCCAGGCGATGTCGTCGTCTTTTTCCATAATCAGCTGTGAAGGCACGAACGTTCCTCTGCCTCCGTCGTCTCTTTCATTGGAGCCGAGTCCGTAAACGATAAAACCTCCGTCTTGCAGACGATAAATGAATGGCTTCCCGGTGAAGGGATCGAGCGGTTCCTCAGTCAATATGCCGGGAACTAAGGCGGCAATGTTTTCCGGAAAACGCCCTCGCTGCTGCTTAAAAATCTTACATGCCAGTCCGATCCGTGCCGTGATAATGAAGGATTCGAGATTGGCCTCTTTCACCAAAACACTTGAAAAACTGGGAAGATTCATGCCGGAGAGTTTCTCAAACAAACTTGAAGAGTTCTCTTTCTGCCTGAGTTTTTGCTGAAACTCTTTGGTCTGATAATAGGGCAAATGGGCTTGCTGTTCCAGGTCAAGGAAATAAGAGTGGATCTTCAGGATCTCTGATTTTGCCCAAGGTCTCGTCAGCCATAAGAAGATCTTGTATGGGAAGCCAGGCGTCAGCACCTCTGTTTTCCCTTTGATTACATCAAAGAAGTCTTCTCTTTCGAGTATCCGCTCGCCCTGGCAGGTTCGAGCATATTCCTCCCGCCATAGCTGGGGACTTAGATTCTTCATCATACGGAACATAAGTTCGGGATCGATATTCCGTCCAGAGGCGATGCGGTTGAGGCAAATCACAAGACACTTCATATTTGCTGCAGAGGCCATATACGAGAATAAGGACGGCTGATCCAGGAGTCTCTGGGCAAAAAGCATACCGCTGCGGCATTGTTCTAAAGCTGCTTCTGTCTTCCCCATATCAGCCCGGAATACAGCATCGATCCCCAGCATCCTTATGGCGGTGATCATTTTTACGGGGTCAACAAGCTCTACGTAATTCGGATCTCTGCGGGCGGCAAGCCGGAAACAGGGCTTTCCTGATGCTTCGAGCACGAGATCGAGAGCCTTCCGGTTCTTCTCGATCAATCGATTAAGTTTCATCCGGCTGCCTTCATCTAGGGAACTATGGGAGAAGAAGGCATTAATCGTTTGCCCCAGCAATATGATATCTTCGTCTTTTAGAAAGATCAGGGCCTTCGCCGCTTTCCAAAAGGGAGCGGCGTTATCGGCCTCATCGCAGGCAGGGCCCAAGTCTTCGAGAGTTATGGGCACGCCCTTTGCTTTGGCCTGTTCAAAGTGTTTTTCCAGCTTCTTTCCCGCCGCATAGTTGAAAATCGCTCTGACCAAGAGTCCAGAAGCGAAAATGGCCATCAAGGCAATGCCGATTCCAGCCAAAATCCGTTTCGGCTTAGTTTTCAAGGTATTCCTCCTTCAAGACCGAGGGCCATTTATCCGGGCCGAATCGTTCATTCTTTCTGGAGATTGGACGACGACCCAATCTTAATACGGAGGCTATCTCTTTTCCCAGAAATTCCCCTTCCAGATCCGCCGTGACACTCTTATCCTCTTTGTCTAAAGAAACGAGAGAAGCCTGCGGCAAATTAAAGAGCGACGCCAACCGTCTCTGTTGATTTCGAGAAATCTGCCAATCGACTAAAAGAGAGAATATGCTGAGGATGGCGCAAACAACGCCAAGAACGCCAAAGGCGGGGCTTATCGACCGCCCGGCCAATCTCTCTTGGCGGGCGGCATGAAGGACTCTCTCCCTGAGCAGAGGCGGAGGAGGCTTTAATGAATACCGTCGCAGCAGTTCTTCAAGCTCGTCCTTATCACTCATATCTTCTTCTCCAAAGAATCTCGAATTTTCTCGAGGCCGTATCGGTAGCGGCTGGCCGCGGTGTTAAGCGGGATATCGCAAACCGCGGCGATCTCCTTGAACGTCATTTCCTCGAAAAGCTTCAGGACCAAGACTTCCCGCTGTTCCTCAGGCAATTGAGCGATCGCCCATGCAACCAGCTCGCAAGATTGTTCGTCGGGGCCGACGATTGAATGGGCAATAATATTTTGAAGCCCACCGGACTCCCCGGAGCAATTTTGCTTGGTTATTTTTTCGCGCAAGAACCTGTTGGCTTCATTCCGGGCGGTTCTGAAGGCAAAAGCCACAGGATTGTGAACCAAACGCATACGCAGCCCGTATCGAGCGATGCGGCAGAAAACTTCTTGTAGAATATCCTCGGCGTCGCTCTCCGAGCCTAGCTTGACCGTCAGATAGTGGTAAATCTTAGCCCCCACTTTGTCATAAAGCTCTTCGATGTTCACGGATACGGTTGACTCAAGTCATTATGAATGATCCGTCCTCAATAATAAAGACCCGCACTGAGACCAATTTTGTCTATTCAGACTTCTAATACAGACGCAACGACTACTGCAACATCTCCGTTCAAGGTTGCGCCGGAGGCCACCCTTGGGACCCCGTAGCGGAGGGGGGCCCGTCGACTTGTCCGACGGGGGAACCGACGGGACTGGTTCCTCGGGGTCCGGGGGCCAGAGGGTAACCGCCGGCGCAACCTTGAACGGCGCGCGGTTTAAGCTGTTTTTTTGATTTTCTTGAGGAGGCTTGAACTAGAATGGCCCTTGAGATAGGGCACGATGACGACCTTTCCTCCTGCCGCCTCCACCTCTTTCCGGCCCACGACTTGATCGGGTCCCCAATCGCCGCCTTTGACGAGAACGTCGGGCAGGAGTTCAGCGATGATTTTTCGGGGCGTTTCCTCGGAGAAAGAGGTCAGGAGATCAATATCCTCGATCGCCTCGAGCACCTCGAGCCGCTCCCCGAGGGGAAAGATGGGCCGCGAAGTTCCTTTGAGTCTTCGCACCGAAGCATCCGTGTTGAGGGCGACGATCAGGACATCGCCGTGCCTCTTGGCCTCACGGAAAAGTCTGATATGGCCGCCATGGAGAAGGTCAAAGCAGCCGTTGGTGAAGACAACTTTCTTTCCGACTTTTCTGAGCCGCTTCCGGACTCTGATGAGTTCGGCGCGATTGAGAATGATCTTTTTCTTCTCCATCGGGTGCGTCCCATCAAGTTTTTTCAGGCGGTTTCATCTTGATCGCCGGCGAGAAACTCCAGGAATGCTGAAGCAGTGCGATCCCGACATCCTTGAGCGTCGAGGAAACCAGGAAGGAATCGAGATTCTGATGGTAATCGTACGGATAGCCGTCCCTCTTGTGGACGGCCACATCCAAATAATAGGTTCCGTTGACCAGATTCAGCTTTTCGATCCGGCAGGTGACTTTCCCCCCGCCCCGGATGGAGGAGGGCTGGTAATCCTCGAGATCGGTGTTCGTCCCGTAGCAGGAGATCCCCTGAGAGTTAAAGATCCCGAGGCCGAAGACAAAGTCCTTGATCTCGGAATAAGCGACGACATCCATCTCGATGGCCATCCCTTCGTCGGGCGAAAAGACATGTTTCTCCTTCCCACTAGGGCTCTTCAGAGTGACTTTCGTGATCTCGACCTCTCGCTTGCCCCACCGGTTCTCACGCCTTCCCTCTTCCCATTTCTGTTCCTGATTGACGACCTGCTGCCTTGCCTCAAAAGCCTCTTCCTGCTTTTCGGCGATGTCCTGGAGGTAGGCATCGATGACCCGCTTCGGCTCGCCGATGGTCATGATTTTCCCGCACTTGAACCAGGCGACCCGGTCGCAAACTTTTTCCACCGTCGATAGACCGTGACTGACGAAGAGGATCGTTTTCTTGCGACGGCGAAAGTCATCGATCCGGTCGAGACACTTGGGGATGAAGGAGGCGTCCCCCACGGCCAGGACCTCGTCGATCAACAGGATGTCGGGGTTGACATTGATGGCCACCGAAAACCCCAACCGCATGTACATCCCCGAAGAATAGGTCTTCACCGGAGCATCGATAAAATCCTCGAGCTCGGCGAACCTGACGATCTCATCGAACTTCTCATTGATTTCCTTTTTGCTGAGACCGAGCATGATGCCGTTGATGTAGACATTCTCTCGGCCGCTGATCTCGGGGTGGAAGCCCGCGCCCAGCTCGATGAGCGCCGAGACCTTGCCCTCGGTCCGGACCGAGCCCGAGGTGGGCTTGGCGATCCCGGCGACGACTTTGAGCAGGGTGCTTTTCCCCGATCCGTTCTCCCCGATGATCCCGAAAGTCGTCCCCTTCTCGACCTTGAAGCTCACGGCGTCGAGGGCCATGACCATTTCTTCCGCCTTCATCGCCCTGAAAAGGTCGCCCTTGAGAAGGGCGCTCTTGAAGGTCAGGAAGCGGTGGCGGGAAGAGTATTTCTGATAGATCCGGGAGACATTGTCGACCACGATCGCGGCCATCTAAACCTCCTCCGGGAAGGAGTCCCGCAGCCGGTCGAAAACGTAGTATCCCAAGATAAAGAGGAGGATCGAAAACAGCAACGTCGCGCCCAGCTTTTTCCAGTGGATGAGCTCTCCGTAAAAGAGGCAGCTCTGGTATCCGCCCATGATATGGGTCATAGGATTGAGGTTCAAGAAGGTGCGCAGCAGAACGGATTTCCGGACCGAGGGGAAGGTCATGGGATAGACGATCGGCGTCGCAAAGAACCAGAAGGTCAGCCAATTGGCCAGGATGTCCTTGACATCCCGGAAATGGACCGTCAGCGAGGAAATAAAGAAACAGAACCCAAGGGTGAAAACATATTGGACAAAGGCGACCACCGGCAAGAAAAGTATATAGGGAGTGAAAGGCTTGCCGAAGAGCGGAATAAAGATCAACAAGATCGGCAAACCGAAGCCGAAATGGATCAGGTTACTGGTGAGGGTCACGACGGGCAGGATCTCGGCCGGGAAGAGTATCTTTTTGATCAGGTTGCCGTGGATCATCAACACATTGGCCGACTCGAGTGACGAAGAAGAAAACCAGACCCAGGGCAGGACCCCGCAGAACAGAAAAAGCGCGTACAACCAGGGGGATTCCCCGAAAGACGGATCTCGGGGCCTAAGGATAAAACCAAAGACCACAGTGTAAATGGACATCAGCAGAAGCGGGTTGATGAATGACCAGAGGAAGCCGAGGATGGTCCCGCGGTAGCGGGCCTTGAGCTCGCGGCCGATCAGGTTCTGGATGAGGACACGGTACCTGTATAGTTCCTTGAGGTTTCTTATGAGCCTAGACAATCGACCCCCCTGCAAAAATTTTCTGGGCCTCTGCGGTATAGGTTCCGTCCTGGCTGTAGAGAATGAACGGAGGCTTAATCTCAACGCCCCGGGACGAGAATCGACACTCCGCCAGGAAGAAATTCGGAAGCCCGTTCTCCCGCGGAAGGACGTGGCGCAAGGTCTTGAGCCTGAGGAGATTATTTTCCATGGCCGCCATGAAATCGTTCTCGCGCTTGGCGGGATAGATGAAGTAGGCCCGTCCGTCTTCTTTGAGAAGGTCCCGGGTCTTGCGCATGATATCAGAAATATCGCATTTCAGCTCGTGTTTGGCAATCGATTTTTCTTCCGAACGGCTGAGCTGTCCGCCTCTCCATTTGATATAGGGCGGGTTGGAGAAGATGACATCGAACTTCCTGCCTGGGTCAAAAGACCGCAAGTCGGCCTGGACGATCAGGATCCGGCTTTCCAGGTTGTTGAGCCGAACGTTCCTCCGGGCCAGGTCGGCAAGGGGATCCTGAATTTCCAGGGCCGTGATCCGGTGAGAAGGTTTAAGGCTGAGAAGGAGCGAGATGATTCCGTTCCCTGTTCCGAGCTCGAGGAGCTCTTCCCCCGGTTTTGTCCGGATAAAGGCGGCCAAAAGGGGGGAATCCACGGAAAAGCGGTATCCTTTTTTCTTCTGGAGAATAAGGATGCGGCCCTGGTAAAACGTGTCGAGGGTTTCGTCCGGCCCCTTCAGTTCAAGGGTTGTCTTCATCTTGACTTTTTTCGGTAAAGACCGTCACTTCATCGGGAAGAATTTCGGCGTAGCCCCCGCGCACAGAAAACTCCTCTTCTTCCCCCTCGGAAAGGTAATGGATCTTGCCTTTGCCCAAAGCCACGACCAGGGGCCGGTGCCCGGGGAGAATCCCGAGATAACCATCCAGGCCGGGGAGCGTCACTTCTTTGGCTTCGGTGTCGCACAGGACCTCCCGTGACGTCAAGACCCTGAGATGAAAGGCAAGCGGGACGTTTCGGCTCATGTTGACTTTAATTCCTCTGACCGCTTGGCCACGTCATCGATCGTCCCGACCATATAAAAGGCCTGCTCGGGCTTGTCGTCGTGGAGACCCTCGACGATTTCTTTGAAGCCTCTCACGGTGCTTTCAACGCTCACATAGACGCCCGGCCTCCCCGTGAATTCCTCGGCCACGTGGAAGGGCTGGGAGAAGAAGCGCTGGATCTTCCTGGCCCGGGCGACCGCCAGCTTGTCCTCATCGGACAGCTCCTCGATCCCGAGGATGGCAATGATGTCCTGGAGGTCTTTGTATCTCTGGAGAACCTCTTTGACCCGGCGGGCCACACGGTAGTGCTCTTCGCCGACCACCCCGGGATCCAGGATCCTGGAATAGGAAGCCAGGGGATCGACGGCCGGATAGATGCCCATATCGGTGAGAGCCCGGGACAGGTTCGTCGTAGCGTCGAGATGCGAGAAGGTCGTGGCTGGCGCAGGGTCGGTGAAATCGTCGGCCGGGACATAGATCGCCTGGACGGAGGTGATGGAACCTTTCTTGGTTGATGTGATTCGCTCCTCCAGCTCGCCGAGCTCGGTGGCCAGGTTCGGCTGATAGCCAACCGCCGAGGGCATGCGGCCGAGAAGCGCGGAGACCTCTGATCCGGCCTGGACGAAACGGAAAATATTATCGATAAAAAGCAGGATGTCCTGGTTCATTTCGTCCCGAAAATATTCGGCCACGGAGAGCGCCGAAAGCCCGACCCGCAGTCTGGCACCCGGAGGTTCGGTCATCTGGCCGTAGATGAGGGCCGTCTTGTCGATAACGCCCGAATTCTTCATCTCCAGCCAAAGGTCATTCCCCTCCCTCGTCCGTTCGCCCACGCCCGCAAAAACCGAGTAACCGCCGTGCTTGACGGCCACGTTGTGGATCAGCTCTTGGATGATGACGGTCTTGCCGACCCCGGCGCCCCCAAAGAGGCCGATCTTTCCGCCCCGCAAGAACGGCTGGATCAGGTCGATGACCTTGATCCCGGTCTCGAACATCTCCAGCTTGGTCGATTGCTCGTCCAGCGAAGGTGGCAGTCGATGAATGGGGTACTTCTTTTTGGCCTGAATCGGGCCCAGATGATCCACCGGCTCCCCGATGACATTCATCAACCTCCCCAGGGTCGCTTCGCCGACAGGCACTTCGATCGGGCCACCCAGATCAACGGCCCTCATTCCCCGAGCCAGGCCGTCGGTGGGATGCATTGAGACGCAACGAACCTTATCTTCGCCGATGTGCTGCTCCACCTCGGCAACGATGTTCACGGGGCTTGGAGTCTCGAACCCTTCGCTGCTGATCGAAATAGCATTATGGATCTCGGGTAGCTCCTCCTCGGTGAAGGCGATGTCGATCACGGCGCCGATGACCTGAACGACCCGTCCTATTTTTTCTTTTTTTTGTTCGTTCATGATTTCTCCGTAATCATTCTCTCACTTGGCCATAGCTTCCACGGCGGTCATGATCTCCAGCAATTCCCTGGTGATTCCTGCCTGGCGGATTTTGTTG
This sequence comes from Candidatus Aminicenantota bacterium, assembly GCA_963701305.1. Lineage (GTDB taxonomy): Bacteria > Acidobacteriota > Aminicenantia > Aminicenantales > CAVYOD01 > CAVYOD01. The sequence continues at coordinate 1,954,995 of OY969586.1, read as the reverse complement.
AGGACCAAGACCAGATCCGAGATGAGTTCTTCGGCGTTCTTGGTCGCGTTGTCCATGGCCATCATCCGGGCGGCGTGCTCGGCGGCCAGAGATTCAAAAAAACAGTGACGGACCTGCTTCTCGACGTAGAGCGTCAGCACGGAGTCGAGCATCGCCGCCGTCCCGGGTTCCCAATCGGGCGGGAGAAGGCTCCCGGCCTTCTCCGGGCTTGGGAGTTGAACCGGAAGGAGCGGCGTGATCGTGATGCGGGGCGAGAGGATGGATTTGAATTCGTCATAGATGACATAAACGGCATCCGTCCGGCGGAAGGCATAGAGTTCGATCAAGAAATGAGCGAGCTCTCTGAGCGCTCCCGGGCTCAGCTGTTCCACCCGCTCGGAATAGGACATGTCGACGGGATAGGGGTGCTTCTTGAAAAAATTCACCGCCTTCTTGCCGATGAGGACCGCCCGGACATCGGCCGTCCGTGCTTTTGCTTCCATAAAAGACAGGGCCTCACCCAGAAGGTTCGAATTGAACGAGCCGCAGAGGCCTTTATCGGAGGTGATAACCACACATTCTATCTTTTTTTCCTCCCGCCTGGTGAGCAGAGGATGGTTGTTGTCACGAAGCCAGCCCGCGACGCGCGACAGCAATTCCGGATAGGCGTGCCAGTAGGCCCTGGATTCCAAGACGACCCGCTGAGCCTTTTTGAACTTGGCCGTGGAAACGGTCTTCATGGCCTGGGTGATTTGCTGGCTGTTGCGCACGCTTTTGATGCGGCGCCTGAGGTCAATGAGGGTCGACATCAGGCCTTGGCTTCCTGTTTAAATATGAGGCCGAATTCCCTGAGCGCGGCGCTGATCTCCTCGTCCAGGGAGGCATCGATGTGTTTTTTCTCGGCCAGTTTGACCAGGAGCACCTGATGCTTTTTATCCACGAACTCAAAGAGTTTTGTCTCGTACTCCCGAATCTGGCCGACCTTGAATTCGTCCAGGAATCCCCGGTTCCCGGCATAGATGATCAGGATCTGCTTTTCCACGGGAATCGGAACATTGGGGTTCTGCTTGAGGATTTCGGTCAGGCGCTCTCCCCGGTCGAGCTGGGCCTGGCTCGTCCGGTCGAGTTCGGTCCCGAACTGGGCAAAGGTGACCAGGTCCCTGTACTGGGCCAGGTCAAGCCTAAGCTTGCCGGCGACCTGCTTCATCGCTTTGACCTGGGCGTGGCCGCCGACACGGGAAACGGAGATCCCCACGTTGATGGCCGGGCGCACGCCTGCATTAAAAAGCTCGGGCTCTAGGTAGATCTGACCGTCGGTGATAGAGATGACGTTGGTCGGGATATAGCCGGAAATATCATTGGCCTGTGTCTCGATCACGGGGAGGGCTGTCAGGGAACCGCCGCCGTTCGCATCATTGAGCTTGGCGGCCCGCTCGAGAAGACGGGAATGGAGATAGAAGACATCTCCGGGATAGGCCTCCCTTCCCGGCGGCCTGCGCAGGAGGAGCGAGATCTCCCGGTAAGCGGCGGCGTGCTTGGAGAGGTCGTCATAGATAATCAGGGCATGACGGCCGTTGTCCCGGAAATACTCTCCGATCGCGCAGCCGCTGTAGGGAGCCAGGTACTGGAGTGGCGAGGGATCGCTCGCCGAAGACGCGACAAAAATAGTGTAATCCATGGCGCCGTTGTCCTCCAGCATTTTGATCGTGTAGGCGACGGTCGAATTCTTCTGCCCGATGGCTACATAGATGCAGATGACTCCCGAATTTTTTTGGTTCAGGATCGTGTCCGTAGCGATGATCGTCTTCCCGGTTTGCCGGTCGCCGATGATGAGTTCCCTCTGGCCGCGTCCGATCGGAATCATGGCGTCGATGGCTTTGATTCCGGTCTGGAGAGGCTCGCGCACAGGGAGGCGCTCGACAACTCCTGGAGCCAGCCGCTCGATGGCCATGCGGACGTCCGTCTTGATCGGACCCTTCCCGTCAAGGGGCTGCCCGAGGGGATTGACCACGCGGCCGATGAGCGCCGGCCCGGCCGGTACCTGCATGATCCGGTGAGTGCGCTTGACCAGGTCGCCTTCTCTGACCAGGTGGCTCTCTCCGAGCAAGACGACCCCCACACTGTCCTCTTCCAGATTGAGCGAGATTCCATAGACACCGCGCGGAAGCTCGACAAGCTCGTTGTACATCACATGGTCAAGACCATGGACGCGGGCGATGCCGTCGCCGATGGAAGTCACCGTCCCGACTTCCTTGACATCGATCTTGGTCTCATAGCCTTCGATTTGCTGCTGGATGATCCGGCTGATTTCGTCCGCTTTAATGTCCATGATCCTTGCTATCCTTCAGTGATTTTTTCTTTGAGGTCGAGCAGATGCCCCTTCAGAGAAATATCGTAAACCAGATTTCCCTTTTTCAAGGCGAGGCCGCCGATGATCTCTGGGTCGGTCTTGTAGGTCAGGCGGACCGGGGCTTTCTCCAACCGCTCCAGCTCCATCTGGAGCTTTTCCTTTTGGGCCTCCGTCAGGGGAACGACCGATGAAACTTCAAACGTGCGCACGCCTCTTTTCTCATTCCAGAGAATCGGCAGATTATCCAGGACACCATCCAGCAGCTCGAGCCGATTGTGCTCCATCAACAGAAGAATAAACCTCGATGTTTTCGGCTGGAAGGACTCGGCCGCCAGGATTGAGCCGACAATCTCGGATTTCTTCCTCGCCGCCAAGATCGGGCTCTCCAGAATTTCCTTCAGCTTCCTATGGTCCCGACAGAGACGGGCAAAATTCACGAGCTCTCTCCGGATGTTTTCATACTCGGACTCGGTCTTGAGCGCGTTCGCCAGACCGAGGGTGTATTTATTAAGAAGAAGTTGACTTTTCATAGAGCTCTGCTAGCCGCCCAATGGACCGGTCGATAAGGGTCATCTGGTCCCCTACGGTCAGGTCCTTTTTGAGCCGTTCCTCAGCCAGTTGAGTGGCCTGTGCGGCGGTGTATTCTTTGAGTTCATGGATCGCGGCTTTAAGCTGGATCTCGATTTCCTGCAGGGCAAACCGCCGGATCCTATCAACCTCCTTGTCCGTTAGCTCTTTGATCCTTGATTTTTCCCTGAGCCCCGCTGTTTCGGCCTCTTTTTCGATCCTGTCGACCTCCTCCTTCAGGTGGGCGAGCCTCTCTTCCGTTTGCTTTTCCTTCCCGGCGGCGGCGATCCTGGCTTTTTCGGCATCCTCGAGAGATTGGGAGATCGCCGCCGACCTCCTCTCCAGGAACCGCCTGATGGGCCTGCGGAGGAGGAAGGCCAAGCATCCGAAGAGAATGACGAAGTTGATGGTTTTCCCCAAAATGTCTTTGAGGCCAGAGGAAGCGGCACTCTCTGGAGGGGCAAAATGAAGGAAGAGAGGCAAGAGGAGAAAAACGATTTGGCCGGGTCGGCGCGGGGTCCTCACTGCAACAGCCTTTTCTCTATTTTTTCGGACAGTCCCTCGGCCCTGGCGCTCAGATCTCTCTTCAAAAGCTGAACCTGTTCATCCAGCTGCTTTTTGGCCTGTTCGACCTGGTTTCGGTACTCCTGCCCGACCTCGGCGATCAACCGGCTTTTTTCTTTGAGAGCCTGGGATTCCATTTCCTGACTCAGGGCCTCGGCCCTGGAGGTGGCAGACCTGATCGAATCCTCGATCCGGCGTAGGTTTTCCTCCGCTTCTGTCAATGCTCTTTGGCAGACCTCCTCGTCCCTCCGGACTCTGGATTCCCTCTCCCCCATGACTTTTCGAACCGGTCGGAAAAAAACCTTGGAGAGGACGATGACCAGGATCCAGACGAGGAGAAAAACGACTATAACGGATGCGGCGTTGAACGTGAGCATGTATTCACTTCGAGGCCAGAAGTAAAAAAAAATTTACCATTTTCGGCCCCAAAAAGCAAGCCAACCGGAAGCTCATGGGTTATAGCTCGAAGCTCATAGCTAAGATTTATGAGGAATGGTTTTGGCAATTAGCCATGAGCTATCAGCTGCAAGCTCTTTTTTGATTTCGCCCACGAGGAAGAGCGAGCCGGTGGCGAGCACAAGGCCGTTTCTTCCCGCCAGGGAAAGAGCCCTGAGCATAGCTTTTTTGACGTCGGGTTCTACGATCACCTTAGCCCTGAACTTCGAGGCAACAGTCAAGATATCTTCCGGGAAAGCCGACCTGGCATAGGGGACTCGAGTGATAATGACCCGCCGCGCCAGGGGAAAAAGCAGATTTGCCATCTTTTTGATCGCTTTGTCTTTCATCGCTCCAAAGACGAGCGTCAGGGGCTGGCGGACGAAATCCTCGGCGTATTTTTTTAGGACGGCGGCGCCGCCTTCATTGTGGGCACCGTCAAGGACAACAAGGGGCTGGCGGGAGATGATTTCGAGCCGACCTGCCCAACGGGCTTCCCTGACGCCCTGGATGATCTTCCCCGGTTCCAATTTTCTCCAATGCCGGCCGAGCTCGACGGCCGATGCTATGGCCACCGCGGCATTTCTCCCCTGGTGTTCTCCTCGGAGCCCGGGCGAATACTCGTATCTCTCACCCTCCCATTCAAAGGAAAACCTATAATCGCGGTTTCGCTTTTTTGCCTGGAACCTGCTGCTTCGGTCGAAGACTCCAAAAAATGGCGCGGCCACACCAAAGGCTTTCTTTTTCAGGACATTGCGGGCCGCGCCCCTTTCGACGCCACAGATGACGGGGATTCCAGGCTTGATAATCCCGGCTTTCTCCCTGGCGATCTGGCTTGTGCTCGACCCCAAATATTCCTGGTGGTCGCGGGAAATGGAGGTAATAACCGAGATGACCGGGGTTACGACGTTGGTCGCATCGAACCGCCCTCCCATCCCCACCTCCAGGACGGCGATATCCACTGACTGCTCTTGAAAATAGCAAAAAGCGAGAGCGGTCAAGAACTCAAAATACGTCGGTGGCGAAGAGAGCTTTTTCTGCCTGAGCAGCTTCTCTATCCTGTTTTTGAGCAGAGAGGTCAGACGGCAGAAATCCTTTCCCGGAATCAGAGTCTCGCCGAGGCGGACGCGCTCCTCAACTTTGACCAGATGAGGAGAAGTATAGAGGCCGGTGCGAAAACCATGTTTGCAAAGGATCCGGCTCAGCATGGCGCAGACAGAGCCTTTTCCGTTGGTGCCCGCGACAAGCACCGTCGGGAATTTCAGATGGGGATCGCCCAGGGCTGAGAGCAGTAGCCGGATATTCTTCAGCCCTAGCTTGACACCAAAGGTCTGGAGTTTTTGCAGATAGTCTTGAGATTGTCCATAATTCATGGAGCGCGGTTGAGCAGGAGCTTCAGGGCCCTGATCAGATAAGGACGCAGATTCTTCCGCTCGACCACATCATCCAGCATCCCGTGGCTGAGGAGGAACTCCGACCGCTGGAACCCTTTGGGCAGTTTTTCTTTGATCGTCTGCTCGATGACCCGGGGCCCGGCGAAGCTGATCAGGGCATTCGGCTCGGCGATATTAAGGTCCCCCAGCATGGCGAAGCTCGCTGTCACTCCTCCTGTGGTGGGGTCGGTCAAGACCGAGATGAAGGGCACTCTGGCTTCCTCAAGCTTGGCCAGAGCGGCGCTCGTCTTGATCAGCTGCATCAAGGACAGAATCCCTTCCTGCATCCGAGCTCCCCCCGAGCATGAGACGATGATCAGGGGTTTTTTCTCCCGGCTGGACAATTCGGTGGCTCGGGTTATTTTTTCACCGACAACGGAGCCCATGCTTCCCCCGAGAAATGCAAAATCCATCGCCGCGACGATGACACCCATGCCGCCGATCGTCCCGGCGGCGGTGAGGACCGCTTCGGGGAGAAGCGTCTTCTTCTGGTTCTCCTTGAGTCTCAGATCGTAGGGTTTCGTGTCCACAAACCCGAGAGCGTCGACCGGAAGGACATGCTGATCCAGGAGCGTATACTTCCCATCGTCGAACAGCATGCTCAGGCGTTCGGGAGCCGAGAGCCGGAAATGGAAGCTGCAGGACGGACAGACCGAAAGATTATCGATGATATCCTGCTTGTAGAGGATTCGCTGGCAATTGTTGCACCGCGTCCACAAACTATCCATGATGATTATTCAAATTCCTTCGGCCTATTCGAAGGATTCTCCTTTTTGGGGAGTCAGGTATTGAGTCTTGATGCGGTGGGAAAGATTCTCGATGACCGCCGTGGAATCAGGCAGCTCCTCCTCGATTTCTTCCTCCGTGTTGAGGAGGTTCAACACCGACGCCAGGAAGCGGTCCTTGTCGATCGGCTTCTCAAAATAGTCCGCAGCGCCAAGGGATGACAGTGCTTCGTGCCTGTATTGCGGCCCCCGGTAAAGCCCGGTGACGATGATCACCGGGACAGCCCCTTTGGACTCCTGGGAGATACGTTTGGTCAGATCAAAACCGTGGATCTTGGGGAGGATCGCTTCCAGGATGACCAGGTCCGGCTTCTCAGATTTGAACTTTTCATAGGCGGACAGACCGTCTGAGGCCTTAATGATGCTGATTTTGTAGGGTTTGAACAGTTCGGCCATGTAGTCGAGACTCTGGGCCTCGTAATCGACAATCATAATCTTCTTTTCTGCCATATTTGTGCCAAAAAGGAACGTTTTTAGATTTTAACCAAAACGGCGCCCATTTGTCAAACGGAGATTGTCCAGGGACGGTCTGAGCATGACCAAACAAGCTCCCCCGGCGTTTTCAAGAAACAATTCAATGGACAGCCCTTTCTATCCAGAGGAGCCAGTTTTTCGCCAGGGCGATTTCTCCCTCAGGGCTGGGATGGACTCCATCTGGGTCATACAATTCCGGTTTGTTTTCTAAGACCGAGAAATTATCAACAAAGACCAGGCCTTCCGCCCTGGCGATTTCCTGGATGGCGGGGTTGATTTGTTCCTTGATCACCTTATTCTTTTCCTGTCTTCTCTCTGTCCCGGTAAAGTACGGGACGCTGGCGACGAAGATCCGGGGCCGTTTGTTTTCGGCGGTCGTGAACAGCTTAAAATTTCTGATGATGGTCAGCAGGTTCTGCCTGAACTTGGCCGGATCGTGCTTCCCCAGCACAATGGGAAGGGCGTCGTTTGTCCCTAGTTGAATGAGGATGAGATCGGGCCTTGTTTGTCTCCAGGCGGCCCAGTGCCGTTGAAAAAAACCTTGATAGGTCTTGCTGCTCAATCCGCCTTGTGACCAATCCTTGATCACGGCCTGGATGTTCGTCGTCTTGAGGAGGACTCTCAGATGGCCGGGCACAGGACGCATCAAGCTGTCTCCGGCACAGCAGATGACAACCTTGTTCAGGCCGGAAAGAGGTCGCCATCCAACGAGAAGGACCAAAGCGAGAATTTTTGTTTTGCGAGTGATCACATCTCTTCCCGGGCCAGCAACATCCAAAACGCCGGCGTATATCCGAAATCAGATTCTGTATTTCCCCGTATAATGATTGAAGAGGATGGCCATCAGCTCCTTGAATGACCGGATCGTGTCCAGGTAAGGAGATACCTTGCTCCGTTCCTCGTGGTGCCAGCGAACGGGGATCTCGATCGTTTTGTATCCGAGTTTTTTGGCCAGATAAAGGGTTTCGGAATCATAAGACCAGCGGTTGATCCGCTGCCGCTTAAAAATGTCCTTCCCAACCGTGCTTCTGAATCCCTTCATGCCGCAGGTGATGTCGGTGAAGCGCAGGCCGAGGAGGAGATTGGTCAGAACCGTAAACCCCTTACCTAGAAATTCGCGGAGCGGCTTCTGGTGGACGACGGTCTGGGTCAATTGATGTTTTTTCGTGCCGATGGCCACGTCGGTTTCATCCAGGACGTCCACGAACTTGAACATCTCGGAGAGCTCGATCGAAAAATCGGAGTCCATGACCAGGATCTTGTCTCCCCGGGCCTGAAGAACCCCTGCCCGGACGGCGTACCCCTTGCCTCGGTTTGGAGAATAACCCACCAGGTCTATTCTCAAGCGGCTAAATTTCCGCTTCGCGGTCTCCAGAACTTCCTGAGTCCGGTCCGTCGAGCCATCATTGACGAAGACGACCTCAAAAGGGCCATGGATATTGGACTCCAAGTAGCTTAGGGATTGGGAAAGTGTCGGTTCCAGACGTTCCTCCTCATTGTAGCAGGGAAGAACGATGCTCAGACCCGGACCTTGGTTCAAGGTGCTTTATCTTCCTTTGGCAAAAGCGATGATCTGATCGAGGATCTGGTCAAGATTGAGAGTGGGTTTGAAGGGGATGAAGGATTTGAGCTTGGCCGTGTCGGGCACCCGGAATCTGATGTCCTCGAAATCCTTTCCGTAAGCTTGGTTATACGGAACATGGACGATTGGGGAGGCGCTGCGCGTCTTCTCCTTGATTTTTTGGGCGAGTTGGTTGATCGTGATCGCTTCTTCGCTTCCGATGTTGAAGACTCCTCCGATAGCCTCCTGTTTGGTCATCAGCCCGGTCATGGCTTTGATTGTATCCTTGATCCAACTGAAGCTTCGGACCTGCTTTCCATCCCCGTAGACGGTGATCGGCTGGCCTGAGAGAGCCTGTCCGACCAGACGAGGAATAACCATGCCGTACGCTCCACTCTGCCTCGGACCGACGGTGTTGAAGATGCGAACGACGACCGCTGGCAAGCCCATTTTCTTGTGATAGGAGAGAGCCAGGTATTCATCCAGGGCCTTGGAGCAGGCGTAGGACCACCTGAGGGAAGGACCAAGAGAGAGGTCGAGGTTCTCGTGGAATTTTTTGAGTTTGGGGTCCACATCCTTGCCGTAGACCTCGGAGGTCGAGACGACCAGGATCTTCTTGGCGAATCTGAGGCAGGAATTCAGGGCGTTTTCCGTCCCCTTGACGTTGACGACGATCGTCTGGACGGGGTTTTCGAAAACCAGCTTGACTCCGACCACGGCCGCGAGATGATAAACCTCATCACAGTCTCTGACCAGTTCATCGAGCTTGGCTTCGTCCATGACCGAGCCGAGAACAAACCTGAACTTGGGCTCGTTTTTGAGATGAAATATATTTTCCAGGCTGCCCGTCGACAGGTCGTCGAAAACCGCAATATCGTTTCCCTTCTGAAGCAGCTCTTCAGCCAGATGAGAGCCTATGAATCCTGCTCCGCCGGTGATCAATATCTTCTTCACGGAATCCTCCTCCGGTCATTTCTCCGGGTCAAATTTTTCATCTCTGACGTCTTATGATAAAAAACAATCTCCGGGAGTGCAAGCACTTTCCGCCGCTCCTTTACTTTTGAGGGACACTCGTTTATATTCTCCCCCGTCGAGGAAACGGCCTTGAGATGGAAGATCCCCCCTCTTGAATTTTTCCTTTCTACAAAATGGCTCTCCATCCATTTTTCCCTGCTCGTGTTTTTCTTTCAGGTCCTCGTCCTCTCCCGATGGACGTTCCTGTATCCCATCATCAAAATCCTTTTCGCGGCGATCGCGCTCCTGGCTATCGCCGCCATCGGCAAGAAGGCGGCACGGGAGAAGCGTCTCATTCTCTGCCTTCTTCTCATCTTCGTCATCCGCCTGCCTTTTTACTTTCACCCCCGCGGCTTGGTGACGACTTCGGATAACGCCATGGAGGCCCTCCAGTGCCTCGAGATGCAGGACACGCACACGGCGCCCTTTTTTCTGCTGGAACAGGTCAAGCACATGGGCACGATCAAATACCTTTGGGGCGCTTTTCTCAATGATTTCTTTGGAGCGGGCTATCTTCCCTACGTCCTCCTCCAGCTGGTCCTCTTCGTCGCCTTCTTGTTGGTTGTCAACGAAATTTTCGGCTCTTCGATCGAGAAAACCGTCCTCTTCTTGTTTATCCTCGGCAATTTCGCTTTCATCGAAACGTGTTTTGACTACTCGCTGTCTATCAGGGGAGCGCCCTATCTTGAGATGATCTTCTTCTTTGCGCTCGGAGCCGCCCTGTTTGATTTCTCCTTCGAAAGCAAAAGCCGGTTGTTCCTTTCTTACTATCTCGTGTTTTTTTCGATTTATATCCATCCTCTCTCGGCGCTCTTCGTTTTCAGTTTTGTCGCCTGCACGGTCGTCTGGGCCATCAAGAAGAGGCGGGTGGTCAGGAACATTTTGACGATGTCCGCCGGATTGCTCGCCGGGCTTTTCCATTGGTTTTATTATCTTCTTTTCGCGGTCAAGCCCGTCTCGAGCGGCGCCTGGGAGAAAATGGGCCTCCTGCCTTTATCTCAACTCTCCCTCCGTTCCTTCGCTAGGTTTTTGGAGACTTTTTGGCAGACCTTCAAGAACATTTTTAGCTACGAATTTTCCTATTTCCACGGCATCGCGCCGGCGGGGAAGATCAAGCTTGTTCTGTTCTATCTTAACGAGGCGGTGATATATTTCTCCCTGGCCGTCTTCGCGGCCGCGCTGGTCATCGTCTTGGCAAGGCTCCTGCGCCTGCTGCGAAGAAAGCTCGCCTTTCAAGCCGCCGAATGGATTTATCTCTTTTATTTCGTCCTCCTCGGCTGCGTCCTGGTCAAGGTTTTTGTTTTTTACCCTCCTCATCAAGAGCCGAGACACAATTTCGATCTGATGTTCTTGATCATGGCCAGCTATCTCATAGTCTTTTCCCGCCTGCATAAAGGGATGCCGCTCAAATCCTGGAAGGCGGTCGTCGTGGTCCTTCTTCTCCTCGTCCTGGCAATTCCCCACACCTACTATTTTTGGCAGAACGCCCGGCACAAAGACGCCTCTTATTCCGAGCTCATGTCCGCGCTGTCTCAGAACCAGGTGAAGTACTTGGCGACTGACTTCATTATCGCCTACTGTGTTTACTATCTATCCCAAAGAGAGATCTTGGTTTCTGATTCGCTCGGACCTTTTACGGTCAAGAATTTTTATCCCGGGATGAGAGATCTCGTGGACGGGATCCCGCAGGATCATAAGGCCTACCTCTTCTTTGGCGAGAGCTATCCTTCCAGGCCCTGGCATAAGAGGGCCACGGAGGTGATAAAAATCCGGACCTTGGAACGATTAAAAAAGGCGGGCGTTTCGGTCCGGATCGTGAGGTTAAAGGATTATCTGTTGATCGTGCCTTTTCCCCGGACATAACTCATTTGACTGGCAGGTGTAGGTGTGCTAGGTTAAAATCTGATCCCCATTGGCTCAGATCACACCTCGGTCGGAAGAACGTCCAATGTAAGCAATGAAGCGAAAAAATATCCAGGAAGCGGCGATCGCGATTTTCTTTATCGTCGCAATGGTATCGATGATTTGTTGCTCCCGTCGAAAGGAAAATCCCCCAAATGTTGTGGTGGTGGTGATCGATACGTTGCGGGCCGACCATCTTCCGGTCTATGGCTATTCAAAAAACACCGCGCCTTTTATTTCTCACATGGCCTCGCAGGCTGTTGTTTTTGAGAAGGCTTATTCGGCTTCTTCCTGGACGGCCCCGGCCACCGCTTCGATATTCACCTCCCTCTATCCTTTCCAGCACGGGGTCGTGACGGGAGTCTTGGCCGCGCGCCGTCTTCAACACAAAAACCACAAGATTCTAGTTAACCGGATTCCAGAAGAAATTCAAACGTTGACCGAACTGTTACGACAAAGAGGATATAGAACCTATGGCGTGTCGGATAACATCAATATCCAGAGCCTCCAGGGATTTACGGTCGGATTCGAAAAATTCAGGCTTTTTCATAATGCTTCCGCCCAGGCGCTGAATGGGCAGATAAAAAAATGGGCCGATGAGCTCCGAAACAGCAGGCCCTATTATCTCTACATTCATTACAATGATCCCCACGAAAAGTACACTCCACGTTCCCCTTGGTATCACAAGAGGGATGATCCTTTGGAGGATATGAAATCGGCTTATGACTCCGAGATCAGCTACACAGACGAAAATTTCCGAGAGATTTATGAGCTCCTGGGATGGAACAATAATACTCTGCTCATTCTCACAGCGGATCACGGGGAGGAATTTGGCGAGCATGGCGGCCGAGGGCATGGGAGGACACTCTACAGAGAGGTCATCCATGTTCCGCTCATCATTTATTTACCTCCCGGCGAACGGGTCCATCGACGCGTCGCGGCCCACGTCAGCACTCTGGATATTCTGCCGACGATCCAGGATTATCTTGGACTCAAGCGAGCCAAGATCTGGGCGGGGCAAAGTCTGCTGCCGATGATTGGCCCAGATCCAGCTCCGAAGAGCCCACGGATTATCTATTCCCACCTCCAGCTCAAGATCACAGGTCAACCTGACCAGATTTCCATATCGGCCATTTCAGAAAACTGGAAATTCGTACGCAATTTGGACGGCCGCAACGAGCTATTCAATCTAAAAAGAGATTTTTTAGAAAAGCAAAACTGGTTTGGGCAGCCGGGCTATGGGGAAATCGCTGCCGACTTAGAGATGCAATTCCTCACCTTTGAAAAAAAGAGTCCGAAATTCGAAAAACAAACTGCCCCCTATGCTCTCGATCAAAAGTTGCTGGAGGAATTGAAGGCCCTCGGCTACATCAGATAACTGGGAAGAAGCGGGAGATTCTTTTCGGATCTGGATAAATTCTTAAGAGGAACGGTTAGCTTTTGCGAGCAAACAAAATTCTCAAATGGTTCCTGGTGTCCATCCTCTTGGTTTTTTTCCTGTATGATTTCTCTCTGATCCTGATTCACCGCGACTTTTATCAGTGGGATTTTAAGACATTCTATTACGCGGCCAAAGCTCAGCGGGCCGGACTAAACCCTTACGGCCTGGCTTCACTCGCCGAGGTGGCCAAAAAGCCCGTCCGGTTCAGGTTTCGGTATCCTCCTCAGACGCTCTTGTTTTTCCGGCTATTCTCCTACTTTGACCTCAGGACAGCCTACTATTTGTTTCTCGCCCTCAAGTGTTGCCTGCTGGCGGGCCTGTTTCTTCTCTGGACAAGGATCTTTCTAAAGAGAGAGGCCGACATCTGGTTTTATCCCTTTGCCCTCCTTGCCTTCAACACGTCGATTTTTGTCGATATCTCGTCCGGTAATATTTCGGTTTTCGAGCAATTCGGCCTCTGGCTCGGCTTTTTCTTTTTCCTGAAACGACGGCTGTTCCTCTTTTGTCTGGTCATCGTTCTGATTGCTAATTTTAAAATTACCCCCCTGTTCTTTCTCGTTCTGCTTCTTTTTATCAATGAAAAAAGGAAATATCTCTATTTCTTCGTCAGTCTGTTCGCCTTCGGATTGATCCACGCGGTTTACTTTTTCGCCTCTCCTCTTTACCAGGATTTTCTCATTTTCGGACGCCAGATTGAAAGAGGATGGGGAAATCCTTCCTTCCTTTCTCTCATAGGGAACCTCCTGCCGGGTCCATCTCGATCTGCCGGTCAACCCGCATTCTCTCTCCTTCAAATAAGCGTCTATGCAGTTTTTATCGGCGCCGTCTTCGTCTTCAGCCGGCGGGCGGTCCGAGCGCTCAAATCCTTGCTTTCTGCGAGCAAAGAAGATGGCGACCGCATGATGGTCCTTCTCGCCTGTCTTGTCTATGCGGTCGTCGTTCCCCGGTTTATCGCCTATTCCCAGATGATCCTCGTCGTGCCGGCCTATTTTGTCCTGAAAAGATTCCTATCCGGGACAGAGGGTATCCTTCTGTTCCTTCTCGTCGCCCTTCAAATTCCCCAGCGCGCCGGTGCGCCCGGAATGGATGCGGTGCTCAATTTTGTGTGGACGTACTATTCCGTCCTCCTCGGCCTGGGATTCCTGATTGTTTTTCTATTCAGGATCTTCAGGAGTCGGAAGGAGGGCACGAGTCTCCTTGTCTCTCCAACACCGCTGGAACCGCCGGCTGAGGAAACCATCGGGGCTTGAGCTCCTTCTTTTGCCGGCAAATGCTGGCCGCTGACTGGCGGGGAGTGATTTTTTTATTTCTTAGTGCAAGTATCCGAGGGCCCGCAGTTTTTCTTCGAAGGACTTGTCCAGGGCGATATTACGGCTCTTCGCCTGTGATTTTTTCCCGGTGAGATAGGCTTCCGCTTCTTTCATCATCGCCTGGGCCAGATTCCTTTCCTGGTTGGCCAAATTTCTCTTCTCCCAAGGATCCAGGTCGAGATTGTAAAGCTCCTGGAGCTCAAGATGAGGCGGAGGAGGAGAAAAGTATTCGAAGGCTTGGGCGGGATATTTCTCGTTCAGGATGAATTTGTAGGGGCTCCGGATGATCCCGACGCGCTTGGGAAGAGCCCCATTGACGATGCTGTCGCCTCTGAAGCTCATGTAGGCGCGTTCCTCTTTTTCTCTTTTCTTCAAAATGCCCGAAACGCTTCTCCCGTCGAGTTTTAATCCGGAAGCGCCGAGGTGGGCCTCTTCCAGGATCGTGGGCATGATATCGACGAGCCCACGATATTGGGTGACGCGCATCCCCCTGTTTTTGGAATGCGGGTACTTGATGATCAGCGGAACCTTGATCTCTTCGTTATAGAGGGTGAGGCTGTGGGCCCACCCCCCATGCTCGAAAAACTCCTCGCCGTGGTCCGAGGTCAGGACGATCATCGTCGTCTCGTACAGGTGGAGGCGCTTGAGCAGGTCGATCAGAGGCTTGACGAGGGATCCGTCCGCGTACCGAATATCCCCATCATAGAGGGCGATGAGGTTCTCTCGTTCGCTCGGCTTGAGCTCTTGAAAAAGATGAGGATGGCCGCGGCCTAATATCTCATTCAGGTCGGCGCTTTTCCAGATATCATCTTTCCCCAAGAAGATCTGGCCCAGAGGCGGGGGTGACTTGTAGGGATCATGGGGCTGATAAGTGTGCAAAAACAAAAAGAATTGCTGCGCTTGGTTTTTGTTAATCCAAGAAGACGCCTTTTTGTAGAGGAGCTCGGCTGAATTCGGAATAAAGTAGCCCAGCGATTCCTCCTGGAAGGTCTCAAATCCCTTGGAAAAGCCGTACCGGGCGCTAACAAGAGCACCGTCCGTATAGGCCGCGGTCAGATAACCTGAGGCCCTCAAGACATCAGCCAGGGTGGTCACCGCCGGGTCAAGACTCTGATAGACATAGAAGACTTGATGATTAGTCGGGACGAGCCCCGTGAGCATGGACATGTGGGCGGGCAGGGTGAAGGGCGCCGGGCTCAAGGTGTTGAGAAAAACGGCGCTGTCACGGGAGAGTTCGTCGATATTCGGTGTTGTCGGCCGCCCGTAGCCGTAGCAGCCCAGATGATCCGCCCTCATGGTATCGATGGAAATGAGAATGATATTCAGAGGCCGCTCCGCTTCAGCCCGTTTGGCTTCCTTCCGAATAAGGAGGGGACTCACCCAGAAAGAAAAATCATTCCGGAAATCCGCATTCGCTTCCGGTTTTCCAGGGTCCGTCTGGTCACTCTCGGTCTTAAGATAGATAGTCACCCGCTTATTTTGGTATGCGGATAGATCAAAGTCCTTATAAAAGATCTTTTGGTCCTGCTTTTGATGATAGGGGTCGACTTTCGCCTGATGAATGAGTTTCGTTTTTCCGGATTCCTCAAGGAGGACCTGAAAGGTCGCTCCATCCCCTTCCTCCTCCCAGGCTTCGGTCAGGAGACCGTAGCCAAGCCGGAGGATGCCTCCTTCGGGGACCCTGAACAGGAATTTGTAGACACTGAGAGGAGGGGCAAAGAGGCAGTTGAGGGACTGCTCCTTGACCTTGAATTTTTTCTTGATGGAGTACGGATTGTCGCCGGCCCCGCCATCATACAGCCTGAATCCCCGGAGATGATAGAGAGGGAGATAGCGCTCTCGAATCGGGTTGGAGATAATGACGGAATCAATATAGAGACCTTCTTGAGCCTTCCCTCCCCCTTGAATTTCCGGTTCAGGCTCATAAGTCAGGTGAACGACTTCTTGGGGTAAGCGCGCTTCGAACTCGAATACGCTGGAAGAAAGGCCGGGCGGGAGTGAAGTTTTCGAAGCGATCCCTTGGCCGCCCTCTATCTTGATCCCTCCCTTTTGGAGGACGGGACCAAAGAGAATTCGCGCTGTTTTGGGGCCGGCTGACCCAAAGTCAAGAGGCAACGCATAAGGCTCCGAGCTCACGATCGTCCTTCTTAAGGGAATGATTTTATCCACGGGCTCGGGGACGTAGCGAAGCTCAAAAGTCCCCTTGACCGCCATTTCTCCCTCGGGGGGGGAAATCAGGATCAAGTCACGGAGGACCTTGATCGTCACGAGCTCGATGAACAGAGATTCATTTTCCACTCTGTCTTGACGAGTCGAAGACGGCAAGGATTTATGGAAGGCCAGATGAATCTTATTCTCCCCGAATTTCATCTCCTCGGTGAATTCAAAGCCCATGGTCTGGCCGACATAGATTCCTCGGCTTCTTTGATCATTGATCCCGACCTCCAAACAGGGCAGATAGCCTGAGCCTCCGCTCTTGGCCAGGACCTTGATGATCGCATTTCCCGGAGGAAGCCTCAGGCTCGCGTCGAAGGCCTCCCCTTTCTTCAGAACCAGGGAGCGTTTGGACCCCGACTTTTTCGATGAGTCTTCGAATTGAACCCGCTTCTCCCCTTTAAGCCAGCTCCAGCTGTAAGCCCCGCGCAACACAGTTTGGGAATAGCTCAGCGCCTCTCCCTCCCGCAAAACGACAACGTCGGGAGGCTCCTCAAAATCATATTGGGCCGCGATCGGGAAAGGAGGTGAAGCTGCCCAATAGACACGCGAATCCAGAATTATTTTTTGGAAATCATTTTCCCGCCAGGTCAGGACGGAGGGGCGAAAGTATTTTTCCAGGCCGCTCAGAGGAGACGCCAGCACATCCCTTTTTTCAAAGTGATCGATCAGACGATACAGCCCAGGCTCCCTTCTGCGGCAGCCAGAGAGCAGAACTGCCAGGCAGAACCAGAGGATGATCGTCCGGCGGCCCTTTTTATTCATTTCCAAAAGCTCAATTCTTTTTTCATTCTATAATAATACAATCTCCTCGTCCAACGCCTCTCCTGGAAGATTTCGTAAGCATTCCCAATCTCGTGATGGTGGAGGAGGGTCGAGCGTGGTTGGCCTGGAGCCTTGGCCGGAGGAACCGAGAAAGACGGGACTCTCGGGCCGCCGATCGGAGCTTGGGAAGCAAAGCCCTTTCCAAAGCCTCTTTATCACGGGATAAGAGTTGCTTCCTCTTTGAGGAATTCTTGGCAGGACAGAGAAACGACGAGAAAATAAGAGAGAGGATTTTTTTGGGCTTGTTGACACATCCACCGTCTTGGACTGAAAATAGTCTCCGTCAAGCGTTCATAAAAAAAGGCAGGAGTAGAACCGCGATAAAAAATGCCGAATCAAGGATCGCTCTGTCCTGTCGTCCGGCCAATATTATGAGGGACATTGATGCCTGATCCCGATCGGATCTTCTTCTCGGTCATCATCCCGGCCTATAACGAGGAAAAAAGACTGGGCGAGACCCTTCAAAAGATCCAGAATCATCTG
This sequence comes from Candidatus Aminicenantota bacterium, assembly GCA_963701305.1. GTDB lineage: Bacteria > Acidobacteriota > Aminicenantia > Aminicenantales > CAVYOD01 > CAVYOD01. The sequence continues at coordinate 1,937,658 of OY969586.1, read as the reverse complement.
AAGGGCCAAAACTATTCCTGGGAGATTATTTTGGTTGATGACGGGAGCACCGATGAAACCCTCAGAGTTGCCGAAGAGACCCTCAAGGGTGTCCCCAACTCCCAGATCCTGACGAGGGCTAATAACCTTGGCAAGGGCTGTTCTGTGAGGGAGGGTGTCTTAAAGGCAAGGGGGCAATACATCCTCTTTTCTGATGCCGATCTATCGACGCCGATCGAGGAATTGGACAAGTGCTTCCGTTGGATCGCGGAGGGTTATGACATCGTCATCGGGTCCAGAGGGTTAAGCGATTCCGATGTCCAGATCCCCCAGTCCGTGCCCAGAAGGACCTTAGGGAAAATCTTCAACCTCATCGTCCGGGCTGTGGTCCTCAAGGGAATCAGAGACACCCAATGCGGTTTCAAGTTGTTCAGGCGAGAGCCGGGGCTTGAACTTTTCCGCCGCTCCCGCCTTCGCGGTTTCGGCTTTGATGTCGAGATCCTCTATTCAGCCCAAAAAAAGGGCTATAAAATCAAAGAAGTCCCGGTCGTCTGGAGGAATTTTCCACCGAGCCGGGTCGCCTTCTTCTCGTCCGCGGCAAAAATGCTGCTCGAGATATTGAAACTTCGGTTCAGAAATCCTTGTTAGTGCCCTCGTTGTGTTGTCAGAACCAATGATCTCGGGTAGAATGGCTCACGGGCAGATTCATACCCCTGAAGACTAGAAGAAAGCAAGCCCCTAGACGGAGAGATAGGGTCCAGAGTTGAAAGGCCATCAAGAAAAACACTCTTTCGAGATCTCCAAAGAGGCAATCCTGGGCTCCCTCCTGATCCTCCTCTTTTCGAACTGTCAAAGCAAAAGAGGCCCGGAGATCTACCGACTCATCGACCACCTGGACAAAAGAAACATCATTTCGACGCCGCTGGCTGGGCTCGATCGTTATTTTCCCCTGAAAAGTTACCGAGTCCCGGCCAAAGACCTCAAGCGGATTGAATTGGATGGCCAAAGCTATTGGGCCGTGGCGACGCTTGGGCCGGTGGCCTGTCCGGCGGACTATGACATCCCTCCTGACCTGGCTGTCTCGCAAGATGGGAAGAAGTTGGCCACTTCCATGGTGCCGCTCGACGACTCTTTGAGCTGGCGATGGTTCAGCGGAGACCGGGACATCGATTTCACCACACCCGAACAACCCTCCGACCGCTTCCTCCATCTTCAACGGGAACAGATCTGGGAGAGCAGCCTCGTTCTTCCGGGGGGGCAGGCCGTGATTGAAATCTTTGCCAGGAGCGGAAACCCCGATTCCTATCGCGCTTGTTTAGAAGTGGAGGTCAATGACAGCAAAACCGAGCTGTGTATCGGGCACTATCGGGCCTACAAGTTCGTCGAAAATCTCCACTTAGGCCTTAACCAGCTAAAAATAACTCTTAAGAAATCCGTCCCTCATATTTCGAAAACAAGACGGGCCACAAATGAAGCGGTCCATTTGGAGACGATGAAGATCACGGCTCTGCGGGATCTGATCTTGATTTCCCCCCCGGCAAACGAAAACTCCCTGGAGGGGGATTTTGGACTTTCATATCCGGCCGAACCCGTGGATCAGCTCATCCCCATCAAGAAGCGTCTTGTCCCCTTGGACGGACTGGAGCAAACCTTCAATCTTGAAAACCCGGCGGCCAATAACTTTGAAATCGTCTATCAGGCCGGAACCAGAAGCGGGCTCCTTTCATTGTGGCATCAAGACAAACAAATTAGCTCCGCCAAGATAACTGGCCGGAAATACTTTTCTCATTCTTTCCAGGCGGAACAGAACAGCCCGGCCACCCTGGAGTTGCGTTTCCAACCGGACGAGACAATTCCCGACGGTGACAAGATGCCTCCGGGGCCGTTCCTCGATTCTTTGATTATAACCAATCCCCTTAAAGCCATTTGCCTTCCCCTGTACCAACTAAAGGATTTCAGGATCTATGACCTGGGAATCGGTGAGAATCCCTATCTGATCAAAAAGAATCTCAAGGTCCAAGGCGAATCTTTCAATTCCTTTTTCGCGGCCCCTCCTACGCGGCTAAAATTTCGATTGAGAATTCCTGACGATGGGATGTTGAGCTTTGGCTACGGACTGTTGAGCAATAGCTGGAACAAGGAAGGCGATGGGGTTCTCTTCGAGATTCTGGCGGAGACATCGGCGTCCAAGGAGACGCTCTTTTCCGCCCGAGTCCACCCTTCTCATAAGCCCAAGGACAAAACAATCTTCACAAAGAACATAAATCTAAGTCGCTTCCGGGGAAAAACCATAACCCTTTGGTTTCAGACATACGGGGGTCTGGAGGAAGGTGTCGAGGAAGAATCCGATCACCGGGACGACCTCGGCCTTTGGGCCAATCCCTTTGTCTACCAAAACAAGCCCGAGGGGCTTCCCACGGAAGACCCGGCCAACATCATTCTTATCTCCTTGGATACTATGGGGGCAAGCCATCTGGGCTGCTACGGATATGCCCCCGCCACCAGCCCCCACCTTGACGAACTCGCCCGAGAGAGCGCCCTCTTTCTGCAAGCTTTTTCCGCAGCGCCGTATACCCTTCCCTCCCATATGTCCATTTTCACGGGTCTAGCCCCGCCCAAGCATCAAGTCTTCTTCTTGGATCAAAGTCTCGATCCGGACATCCATAGTCTGACCGAGCTCTTAAGATCCCGCGGCTATCTGACAGCGGCCTTCACCGACGACGGCCAGGTTAGTTCAGGCTTCGGTTTTTCCAGGGGATTTGATTATTACGAAGAAAGGAGGGGAGGAGAGAGAGTGATAAGGTCGGCCGAATTGTTGCACAAGAGGGCGGCATCTTGGATCAACGATCATCGAGGCCTGAAGAACTTCCTTTTCCTCCACACTTACCAGACTCACAACCCTTATAAGTCTCCGGCGCCTTATGGGCAGGTGTTTTTGAAAGAAAACCATCCCTGGAAGGGAATTTCCCTGGAGGAAATTTTCGGCCCGGGCTTTGCTAAGTTTTTTAAAAACATCAGCGAACAGGAGAGGGAAAACATGGTCGCTCTCTACGACGGAGAGATACGTTATACGGATGAGTTTTTGATTAAGCCACTCCTCGACGAGTTGAGAAAACTCAATCTCTATGACCGGACCATGCTCATCGTGACGGCCGACCACGGCGAAGCATTCGGTGAGCACGGGCATTGGATGCACAGCTGGAATATTTATAATGAGGTGGCCAGGGTTCCCCTGATTATAAAATTCCCTCGATCCCGGCACGGAGGCAGAATCATCCATGACTTTGTCGGGACGATCGACATCATGCCGACGATTCTCGAGGAGGCGAACATATCGCGCTCGGGTATCAGCGTCGACGGAGAGAGCCTTCTCAATATTCTGAATCAACAGAAGACAGAGCCAAAATCCTTTCTCATCTACCAGCCGGCCTATATGACCGCTGCGCCGACCCCCCGGAAGATCGGGCTCTTCCTCGACCCCTTTAAACTGGTGATCAATGAGGACTACCCGCCCCAGGCTTATAAGTGGTTTTCTCCATCTCCGCCTCGCCAAGAAGATCTTGAACTCTATGACTTAAGGAAGGACCCGGGCGAAAGGAAAAACCTGGCCGGCCTGGAGAAAAACATTGTCCAGGAGTTGATCTCCAGGGTCCAGGTCTTGCTGAAAGATCTGGAAAGGGAGAGATCGGTCAGGAAACTCCCTTTGGACAGAGACCTGCTGGAAAGGCTGAGAGCCCTCGGTTATATCGAATAACCCTGGTTGAAGGCCTATTTTCTTTGTGATATATTGGCTGCGATGAAGAGCCCTGCGAAGACCGAGATCTCCCTCGTCATCCCTGTTTACAACGAAGCCCCGAATCTTTCTGAACTTTACAAAGAGATCAGCGCGTCCTGCGGCAGCCTGGGGAGAGCTTACGAGATTATCTTCGTGGACGACGGGAGCCTGGATGAATCGTTCTCCATCCTCAAAAACATCCAGAATAACGACCGAAGGGTCAAGGTCCTTCGCTTGAGGAAAAATTTTGGCCAGACAGCGGCTCTCTCGGCCGGCTTTGACTACGCCCGGGGCGAGATGATCATCACCCTGGATGCGGACCTCCAGAACGATCCCAACGATTTCCCGGTTCTCCTCGAGAAGATGGATGAAGGATATGATATCGTGAGCGGGTGGCGGCGGAAGCGGAAGGACAGGTTTCTGACCAGGCGGCTCCCCTCGCGGATCGCCAACTGGCTTATCTCCTGGATTACCGGGGTCAAACTCCACGACTACGGCTGCACGCTCAAAGCCTTTCGCCGGGACGTCATAAAGAATATCCGCCTCTACGGCGAACTTCACCGCTTCATCCCCGCGATCGCCAGCAATTTCGGAGTCTCCATCGCCGAAGTCAAGGTCAATCATCGGGCCAGGCTCAAGGGCAAATCCAAGTACAACATCCTGCGGACGTTCAAGGTCGTCCTTGACCTCCTGACGGTCAAGTTCCTGATGAGCTACTCCACACGGCCGTTGCAGATCTTCGGGGTCTTCGGCTCGATCAGCGGGCTCGCCGGTGGAATCCTGGCGATCGTGCTCGCCTATCAGAGGCTCGTCCTCCGCCAGAGCATCGCCAACCGGCCGCTCCTCCTCCTGGCGATCCTGCTTATTGTCATCGGCATTCAGTTTATCACCCTGGGCCTCCTGGCCGAGATCATGGTCCGGGCCTACCATGAATCCAGTAAAAAAAACATCTATTTTGTCAGGGAAACGCTCGATGCCGAGCCCAGAGAGAATTCGTAACCGCGCAGCCAGATGAAAATTCTGATGCTCGCTCCGGAGCCTTTTTTCCAGCCCCGGGGCACTCCGATCAGCGTCTATTTCAGGCTCAAGACCCTCTCCGAGCTCGGCCACCAGACCGACCTCATCACCTACCCGCTCGGGGAAGATGTCGGCTTCCCGGGTCTCGAAATCCACAGAATCCCCAACCTTCTCCGCGCCAAGAAGATCAAGATCGGCCCCTCCTGGATCAAGATCCCTTACGATTTCTTGATGTTCTGGAAGGCTTTTTTTAAGCTGGCCGGGGGCGGGCCCGATTTGATATTCTCTCATGAGGAGGCGGCCCTGCCGGGCGCCGTGCTGGGGAAGATCTGGAGAGTTCCCCATCTTTACGATATGCACTCCAGCCTGCCCCAGCAGCTCGAGAACTTCAATTTCTCGAAGTCGGCGCTGCTGAAGAAAATCTTCCTCTGGATCGAGCGGTTCATCCTGAAAAACTCCCAGGCTGTAATCGTCATTTGCCAAGACCTGCAGGAGACGGTCAAAAAGGAAGGGGCCGGCTCCAAGTCGGTCCTGATCGAAAATTTCCTCGATTTCCCCGGCCCGAACTATTCGGCGCGAGACGTCGAAGCCAGACGCAGAGAGCTCGTCCCGGGAGGAGAGAAGGTGGTCCTCTACACCGGGAATTTCGAGCCCTACCAGGGAATTTCCCTCCTCCTCCAGGCCGTGCCCGGGGTCAGCGGCGGGGCTGTTTTTCTTCTCGTCGGAGGAAGCTCCGGCGAGAACCAGGAGATGGCAAAGAGGGCAGCCGCCCTTGGGATCGGGCAGAGGATCATTCTGGTCGATCGGGTTCCTCCTTCTGAGGTCCCGCTCTACATCGGGCTGGCCGATGTTCTCGTTTCGCCCCGTCTCTCGGGCACTAATACGCCGCTGAAAATCTATTCCTTCCTTAAGTCAGGAAAACCCGTGGTGGCGACAAGACTCTGGACTCACACCCAGGTCTTGAATGACGAAATCTCGGTCCTTGTCGATCCCACCGCCGAGGGATTGGCCCAAGGCATCTCCTTCGCGCTTTTCAGTGAGGAGGCCCGGAAGAGAGCGCAGGCGGCGAAATCTCTCGCCGAGAGGGAATACACGCCCTCCCGGTATAAAGACAAGATCAAAGACTCCCTGGCGATGGCCCGGGTGAATTTCGAAAAAGGAAGATGATTCCGGCATGAGGGCCTTCGTGACGGGAGCCTCGGGGTTCATCGGAAGCCATCTTGTCGCAGCGCTCCTCCGAGAAGGCTGGGCCGTCCGAGCGCTCGTCCACAGAACCGAGATTCCTGAATCCCCCGGCGTCCAGGTCATCCACGGAGACGTGCTCGATTTTGGGCTCCTGAGAGAAAGCCTCAGGGGAACCGATGTTTTGTTTCACTTGGCCGCCTCCCTGGGAGCCTCCCGCATCGGCCGAAACGAATTCTTCAGGATCAACGCCGCCGGCACAGAAAACGTCCTTCGCGCGGCCGGAGAAACTGGCGTCCGGAAAATCATCCATTTCAGCTCGGCGGGCGTTCTGGGATCCGTCAAAAAGAATGATACCGCGGGCGAAGATTATCCTCCGAACCCCCAGAATGTCTACGACAGGACCAAGCTCGAAGGCGAGAGGATCGCCCTGCTCCTGGCTCAAGAATGCATGGATATCTCCATCGTCCGGCCGGGCTGGGCATACGGACCAGGAGATCGAAGGACTTTCAAGCTCATCAAATCTATCAATAGCGGAAGATTCTTCCTCGTAGCGAAGGGTCTAGGCCGACAGACCCCGGTGTACATTGGGGATCTCGTAGAAGGGACCATTTTGTGCGCGGCGAAGGGAAAGCGGGGCGAGGTTTACCACCTGGCCGGCCGGGAGGTTCTCGAAGTCGGAAGAATGGCCGAGGAAATCGCGGCCGCCTGCGGAAAGAGGATTCCACGCATTTCTCTCCCGCTTCTCCCCGCCAAGCTCGCAGCCTTCACCCTGGAGAAACTTTACGGCTTCGTCAAAAAAGAAGCTCCCTTCTCGAGGTCCAAGCTCAGTTTTTTTATCCACCCCAAGGCGCTCGCGATCCACAAAGCCCAGCAAGAGCTCGGGTATTCCCCGCGAGTGGATTTTAAGCAAGGAATCAACCAGACCGTGGCTTGGTACAAGGAAAACGGCTGGCTATAGGCGCCCGATCATTCACGCTTTGGCTTGAGGCGTACGCTTGATCTCCCGTCTGTCCTTGACCTTCTTCGCCGGGCTTCCCCAGGCGATTGAATATTCCTGAAGCGAACGCGTGATGACCGAGCCCGCGCCGACGACACTTCCCTTGCCGATGGAAACCCCGTCCAGGACGATGACGCCCGCCGCCAACCAGACATCATCCTCGATGTAGATCCCGCCCTTAGAATACGACGGTTGGAACATGATCGGAGTTGAAGGATCATCAAAGACGTGGTTCCCGCCGGCGACCAGATAGCAGCGCCCGGCCAGGAAACAATATTTTCCCAGGCGGAGTTCGGTCTCCGAGAGGAGCGTGCAGTTGGACGAAACGTTGCAGTAGTCCCCGAGAGTGATCGAGCCCTCCTTGCAGCTGATGATGGAATTCCGGCCCACGTAGGCGTTTTCCCCGATCTCGATTCCCCGGTTTTTCGTTCCCTTGGCATCGAGGACAACATTATCATCGAGTATGGTGTAATCCCCCAGGGATATCTTGTGGGGATGACGGAGGGTGATATTCCGGCCGAAGACGACTCCCCGGCCGGATTTGCGGAGGAGTAAGGGGTAAAACGATTTCCGCAATCCAAAGCCGAGGGCACCGGGAATCCGGGAGAAGCAAACCGTGATCAGCTCGTATTTGAAGAGACTCCAGAAGGATTTTTTTCCTACGAAGAGACTGGAGTACTTGGAAAAGAGAGGAGTTTTTTTCTCCAGCAATTCTTTCTGGGTGCTGCCAAAGAAATTCTTGCTCATCGGACTGCGTCCGTTACATCCCGAGGGGCTGGCCGTCCTCTCCTGGCGGGGAATGAAATCTGGCTTCCTCCACAGAGTAGATTTTTATCTCATGGGTCGTAAAATAAATCCGGGAAATGATCTCCCCCAGAAGTCCTGTCATAATGAACTGGATACCCAAGATCATCATAAAGACGCTGAAGATCAGATTCCCGAGGTTCTCCTTGATCGGCCAGCCTAACAGATAGAATCCCAAAACGAGTGCGAGGGCGATAAGAAACCCGATACTTCCGAAGATCAGCCCGATCAATCCGAAAAACTGCAGGGGCCGATCAATAAAACTGATAATGAACTTGACGGTCATGAGATCGAACAGGACACGTCTCACCCGGGAGAGCCCATAATTCGACTTGCCCTTCTTGCGGACGATATTTTTGATCGGAATTTCGGTAATCTTGACACCTTCTCGGCTGATGAGAGCGGGGATGAAACGGTGGAGCTCACCGTAGAGACGTACGCTCTTGATCACATCTTTTTTATAAGCTTTGAAGGTCGTTCCGAAATCATGGATCTGGACTCCAGAGAGTTTTCTCATCATGCGGTTCGCCAGGAGAGAAGGGAGCTTGCGGAGAAAAAAGTTATCCACTCGCCTCTTGCGCCAACCGCTGACAATATCATAACCGTCCTTCATCTTCTCCAGCATGGCCGGGATATCACTGGGGTCGTGCTGAAGGTCACCATCCATGGAGATGATGATCTCCCCCCGGGCATCATCGAACCCCGCCTGGAGGGCGGCTGTCTGGCCAAAATTCTTTCTTAGCTTGATGATCCGCACGTTTTCATCTCTATTAAACAATCCGACGAGAGTTGAGTAGGTCTGATCCTTGCTCCCGTCGTCGATGAAGATCAGTTCGTAGCTGATCTTCAACCCGTCCAGGACCCGCTTCAGGGAACCATACAGTTCCCCGATGTTCTCCTGCTCGTTGAAAAATGGGACGACAATCGAGACTTGGGGAAGGTCTTTCGTCTTAGCCATCTTTGTCCAGCCCGCTAAAATTAATGAGTTGAATCCCGGAAGCCCGGACCAGAGATCTCAGCCTTTCATCCACCAGGGCCTCCAACTCCTTCTCTCTGAATTTATGAATATAATAGGAGCCGGTCAGTCCCTGGAGGGCATCCAGTTCCGCCGTTTTGAAGCCCGGGTGAACCATGACCTCGGTGGTACCATCAGCAAGATTGGCCAGAATTTTCTCCCACCGCTGCACTGTCATCCCGCCGCTCCGGCAGATTCCCGAGAAATGATCGGGCCTCATTATACCATTCCGGGCAATTTTCTTCTTCATAAAACTGCAGGCGAGCGAGATCCCGAGAGATTTCAGTATCTGGGCCGGAGACCCGGACCAGCAATATTCCCGGATGAATCTGACACGCGGGATTGAATATTCCTTGGCCAGCTTGAGGACGGTGCGGAAGAGGAGAGGCCAGGTGTGGAGATGTTTCTCGCTGTCAAAATGAGTCGGCCTGATCCCGGCAGCCAAGATTTTCTCCAGCTGGGCCCGCCATTCCCTCTCGACATCCTCGGCTTGGATACTCCTGGAGATCAATTTCCTGATAAGGATGGAAACGCGGCCCCAAAATAGGCCTTGCGGATCGACCAGGCTGGTCACCTGGCCGGGTGAAGAAACGGGGGCGCCTCTGAGGATGTTCAGGTGAATCCCCACTCCCAGCCCGGGATTTTGCCTGGCCAGATCCACGGCCTGGTCGAAAGCCGGCATGTTGGCCATGAGGGTGGCGCTCGTCAGGATGCCCTTCCTGTGGGCCAGGATGATCCCTTCATTGATGCCCCGGCTCAGCCCAAAGTCATCAGCGTTGACGATGATTCTTTTTTCTGATCTCAATCGGAATCTCGGGCTTTTTTTATCTCCAACCCGGCTTATTTTATGCCAGTTTTCACCTAAAAAACAACAAAAAGACGTCCATCTCGTCGAGAAGATAGTCAGGGGTAAGGAGTGAACGGTAAGAAAATATTTGATTTGGGCTTTCACTGCTCAGTGCTTACAGCTTACTGCTTTCTCTTTCTTGACGGGATGACGAGATGACTAATACAAACGCGACATTTCTGTTCAAGATTGCGCCCACGGCCACCCTTGAGACCCCGTAGCGGAGGGGGGCCCGTCGGCATGTCCGACGGGGGAACCGACGGGACTGGTTCCTCGGGGTCCGGGGGCCAGAGGGTGGCCGTGGGCGCAATCTTGAACATGTCAAGTTACTTATCGCGTTTACATCAGATAAAGAGAGGGATAAGACAGGCGAAGGTAGTGTTTTTGATCGAAAATGGATACAATGAGCCCAACTGAGATGTGTGGCATCTGCGGAATCTGCGGTTTTGGCGAACTGGGCCCGGACGCGGAAATCCTGACCCGGGCGATGTGCCGGGCGATGGTCCATCGCGGCCCTGACGACGAGGGCTATTATCGAGACGACCGGATCGCCCTGGGGATGAGGAGGCTGAGCATCATCGACCTGGTCACCGGCCATCAGCCGCTGTCCAACGAGGACGGATCGATCTGGACGATCTACAACGGCGAGATCTACAATTTCCCGGAATTGAAGAAGCGCCTCGTGGACAAGGGCCACACCTTCCGGACGCAAACCGATACGGAAGTCATCGTCCACCTTTACGAAGAAAAAGGAGAGTCGTTCGTCCAGGACCTCAACGGGATGTTCGCCATCGCCCTCTGGGACAAGGCCAAAAAAAAACTGATCCTTGTCCGAGACCGGTTGGGCGTGAAGCCGCTTCACTACCTAAGGTACAAGAGCCAGCTCCTTTTTTCCTCGGAGATTAAGTCGCTGCTTCAGTCAGACTGCCCGAGAGAGATCGACTTGGAGGCCCTCTCGCAATATTTTACCTTCGAATATGTCCCGGCTCCGCGCACGATCTTCAGAGGCATTCAGAAACTCCAGCCAGGTGAAATGCTCGTCCTTGAGAACGGCCGAGTCACTCTGCGTCCTTACTGGGATGTTCGCTTTGAGCCCAAGCCTTCTCCCCCGAAGAGCGAAGAAGAATTTGCGGAGGAGATTGAACGCCGGCTCAAGGAGTCTGTGCGGATGAGACTCATCAGTGATGTCCCCCTCGGCGTTTTCTTGAGCGGCGGGATCGATTCGAGTTCGATCACGTCGTTGATGAGCGAGGGCGCATCGTCTCCCATCAAGACCTTCTCGATCGGTTTCAAAGAAAAGAGCTTCGATGAGCTGGATTACGCCAAGACGATCGCGCAGCGCTTCGGCACCGAACACCGGGAGTTCGTCGTCGAGTCGAGCCTGGTGAAAGACCTGGTTCCCCTCTTGATGAACTATGTGGACGAGCCCCTGGCTGATGCCTCGATCATCCCAACTTATATCATTTCCAAACTGGCACGTCGATATGTCACCGTGGCCCTGGCCGGGGACGGCGGCGATGAGCTCTTCGCGGGCTACGATACCTATAAAGCTTACAAGGTGGCCCGTCTCTACCGCAGGGTCCCTCGGTTGATCAGGACCGGAATCGTCAAGAACCTGGTCTCGCTCCTGCCGGCCACTAAGAAGAGGCTCTCCTTCGAGTTCAAGGCGAAAAAATTCATCGCCGGTGTCGAATACCCGCCCGAGATCGCCAATTTTGTTTGGTGGGGCGCTTTCACTCCCGCCGCCAAAAAGGACCTCTTCTCCGAGGAGTTCAGGGAGGCGCTTGGCCAAGATGCCTACTCCCCGGTGGCCTTCCATCTTCGAAACTGCCGAGCCAGCGAAACCCTGGACAGGCTGGCCTACCTGGACCTCAAGCTCTATCTCCAGGACGACCTCCTGGTCAAAGTGGACCGGATGAGCATGGCCAATTCCCTCGAGATCCGCGTCCCCTTTCTGGATTACACCTTCGTCGAGTTCGCCGCCACGATCCCAAGCTCCCTCAAGCTCAAGGGAATGACCTCCAAATACATCCTCAAGAAAGCAATGAGCCGCCGGTTGCCACGGGAAATCATCCGCAGGAAGAAGATAGGTTTCGACATCCCCCTGGGCGTCTGGATCAAGGATGACCTCAAGGATTTCGTGGCCTCCGTCCTCTCCCCTGAGAACCTGAAAAAGCACCGTTTTTTTAATGCCGCCTACGTTGGGAAGATCATGAAAGAGCACTTCGAAGGAAATCACAATCATCGCCAGTTGCTATGGCCGCTCATCATCTTCCAGTTCTGGTATGATCACTATCTGAGGTGAGGCGGATGCTGAATCGAGAAGAAGTCTTCCGTCTCTATCACAACTGTGGCCTGGCCACAAAACTCTATTTGCGGATCAAGCTCAAGATTTGCCCGTTTCTGGCGATGGAGACCTATTTTCCTCCTGCCGGAAAAGTCATCGATCTAGGCTGCGGCAACGGCGTTTTTTCGAACCTGCTCAAACTGGGATCTCCCGCCCGTGAGATTCTCGGCTTTGACTTGGACCCCAAAAAGATCAAGACCGCCCGCGATGTCCATAAAGACATTCCCGGTCTGGAATTCCGGGTTTTTAACATCACGGATATGGATTATCCGAAGAGCGACGTCATCGCCATGATCGATGTTCTGTATCTCATCCCCTCCTCCCGGCAGGAGGCCATGCTCCGCAAATGTTACCAGGCTTTGACTAAGGGAGGAGTGCTCCTACTCAAAGATATGGATACCCGGCCCCGCTGGAAATATCTCTGGAATCTCTTCCAGGAAACCATGGCCGTCAAGATCATCGGATTCACGCACGGGAACAGATTTTGTTTCCGGAGCAGGGCTGAATATCTCCGGCTGCTCGAGGGAGTAGGATTTAGAGTTAGACCAATCTCCTTGGACAAAGGCTATTGGTATCCCCACGTCCTTTTTTTCGCCGCCAAGGAATGAGCCGCGATTCGTTGGCCGCAGTGGGATAACGGTGTGCGAAAAAATCTCCTTGGCGAAAGGCAAGGGGAGGGAGAGCTAATATTTTTTGATCCGATTTCTGGCTGATTCCTGGCTCTTGACCGAATCCAGGATCCTCCCGGCCGTGTTGCCAATCAGACTCTCATGACCCTGGCTGTCCACCGTCGTCACAACGTAAGAATAGAGGCCCTTCCCCTCGACATCGAAATCCATGTAAGAAAACGTATTGGCATCCACGAGTTTGACCGGCGCGTACGAACTGATGGGATCCTGAGTTCCTTTGCGATAGACCCTGTACCCGGTGATCTGGGCGCCGATGGCGTCATTTTTGGGATTCTTGGCCCAAACGACCTCGGTGACATGGCGAGACTGAAAAAGGCTTTCATCGATAACGGTCTCCCAGCGCACGTCCAGCGGACCATAAAGGGCCAGGACGGTGATCGTCTTCGTCTTCGTTCCTGTGCCTCCCCTGTTGTCGGTCACCGTGAGCTGGATGTCGAATGTTCCGGGTTTAGAATAAGTGTGATTGGTGAGCTTGCCTGAACCAGTTCCGGCGTCGCCAAAATTCCAGGCAAAAGAGACGATGCTGCCATCAGGATCCCGCGAAGCCGAGGCATCAAAATTCACGGCCAGGGGACAGATCCCGGTTGTTGGAGAGAAGGCAAACCCGGCGACGGGAGGAGTGTTCGGCTTCAAAACGGTAATTTTCTGAGCATAAGTTCCTGTCATTCCCTTGTCATCAGCGACTGTCAATTTGATGCTGAATGTGCCGTTTTTCTTGTAAGTGTGTTTGACGGCTTTCCCTGTGCCGGTGCCGCCGTCTCCAAAAATCCAGGCATAGGAATCGATCCGCCCATCAGGATCATAGGAAAGAGAGCCGTCAAAAGTGACCTCGAGAGGATATTGACCGGTTGTCGGCGAGAACCCAAAATCGGCAATAGGGGGCTGATTTCCTGACGGAGGTGGCGGCGGAGTCTGTCCCGTCGACGCGAAATAAATCTCTCCATGGGATTCCCAAACAAAATAAACGCTCTCCCCACCCTGACTGATCTCGATGTCAGAGAATGTCGATCCAGCCGATTGAGAGACTGGGGTTTCCCCAGTCCAGGTCCCTCCCTGCCTGATATTATAATTGACGCGCAAGCCATTGCCGTACGCTCCGACCTGCCAGCACGCATAGAGGCTCGTGCCCTGGACCACGAGATTCGGGTAGTGCAGCATCTGTTGCTCTGAAATCCATTGCAGAGGGCCGAAGCCGCTGCCCGTGCGGTAGGTATAGCAGACGGCTCTGGTCCCGCCGAAGTCGGGCGTCCAGATGAAATGAGCCGTCCCATTGGTATCGATGACGACATCCGGATGCTCGTCCGATCCTTTGGACGACGGCAGCGCTTCGCTTTGACTCCAACCTGAATTGAGACCGGAATTCCGCGTGGCATAAACCGCCTTGTAGTCCCCGCTCTTCTCGACCCAAGTCCCGAAAACCGATCCTCCTCTTACGGCAATGTTAGGAAATTTGGCTCGTGCTCCCGCTCTGCTTATAGTCCTGGTCCCTTCCCATGTCCCCCCAACTCTTGCCCTGGAATAGACCACCCCGTTTGTTGTCCACCAGATGATAAAGAGATCCCCGTCCGAGCTCACGCCAATCCTGGGATGATCCGAGCCCGATGAGTTGGCGACAACGATCGAGCCGCCCCAAGCCCCCCCCGAAAGAATTCTCAGCTTGATCACATTGCTTTCTGCCCAGACGACGTAGATGCGATCAGAGCTATCGCTGGCAACATCACAAGCCATGTAAGAATAGCTCGCGGCCACACCCGATTGACTCAAATTCAGGGGAGCGCTCCAGCTTTGATCCAGGCTATCGAATTTTGTGTAAAAGATATCGCCGCTTGCGCTGGTCGCCGAATAAATTTCGAGCCAGACGGCATAGATGTTCCCCTGAGAGTCCAATGCGATCCTTGGGGCCCACGAGGCATGGCCCGATGAATTGGAAATGTTGACAGCTGCCAGACTCTGGCTTTGAAAGGCGGCAAAGAAGAGCGCCAAGAAAACGAAGATGAAAGCATATTTTGGATAAATTCCCTGCATCATCCCTTTCTTCCTGATCATGTCGTTATATGTTGCGTCATTTTTTTTGATCTTGTCAAACCTTTTTTCAGGACAGACCTTCCTGCCTCTATATATTTAGTCGCGCGAGCGGCAAAAACAAATTAAAAAAAGATCAAGACTGTGCTATAGTGATTTGTCGGTTTGATTGTATTTGAGTACGGAGGTCGACTTGAGAAACACGTCAAAATGGCTCATCTCTGGCTTGGCCATCATCTTTTTCTTCGGACAAACCCAGACATTTGGAGCCAATTTCAACTTTCAGCATAGTTCGGAACTAAAGGAAATCAGCTATAACAAGGTAGGAGGACAGCTTGAGGTTGATATCAAGATCCAGGGGAAATTCGGTTTTGAAATATTCGAGCTCAGCTCTCCCAACCGCCTGGTGATCGACCTTTCTTCAGTTGAAAAAATATCTTCGGAAGCTCTCCTGCAGATCAACGACGTCGGCGTCTTGACCGTTCGGGTCGGACAATTCCAGCCTAAGCTGGCCCGGGTCGTCTGTGACCTCGACGAAAAAGGTCCTCTTCATCGGATTTCTCAGGTCGAGGACGGCCTGAAGGTTGTTTTCTGGCAGGAAGCCGCCCAGGCCCCGGCCGAGGCCGAAGTACCCAAAAAAGAAGAAGACGTTGCTCCCGTGGTGAAGACCGAAGTCGCTGAATCTAAGACAAAGGAAACTTTGAAGGAGACGACCGAAAAGAAAATCGCAGCCGACAAGAAGCCCGAAAAAGCCGTCGAGGAAGTTCCGCAGACGCGCCAAGAGGGAAAAGGCTATTTCCTCCAGGTCGGAGGTGGAATCGTATTGCCCCTTGCGTCGGCGACTCAATTCCAGGAAGATCTCAACCTTTATGGAGAGGTTGGTTCCATAAAAGAAAGCTACAAGCTCAGATCGGTTCTTCTTGCAGAGCTCGGCTTCGGCAGATATTTCAAGATGGTGGGAAAAGAGATCAAAGCCGGGATCGGATTAGGGTATTATCAGTTCAAATATAAGGCGACTCTTGACCTGTCCCTGCCTCATCCTTTTATCCCCAACAACCCGCGAACGGTATCGAGCGAAGACAACCTTCAAGACAAGCTGTTTTATTTTTATCTTTACGGTCTCTATCCGGTCATGGGAGGGGAGAGGTTTAGCGTGTCTGCGGGGCCTGCCCTGGGTTTTGCCTCAGGAAGATATTTGTCTCTTCAGGACTTCAACATCACGGATAATTTCCCCTTCGGAAATTCCGACGTCACCGTCACTGACAAAACATATGCCGAGGACAACATCTCGAGCCTCCTTTTCGGAGCACAAGCCAGCCTGGAATACTCGATCAGCCCGAGATTGTCCTTGGACCTGGATGGCCGGGTGATCTATCTCAACCCGAATATCAAAAACCTCGCCCGGAAAGCCAATTTTTCTCAAATCCAGTTTGTTCTGGGACTCAAATATAACTTTTAGAGGAAATCTCGACTAAAGGATTGAGGCTTCTTTGGAGATAAAGAAAAATCTGGCCGAGCGAACGGCGATTCTTCTCTTGTCTTTTTTCTTCCTGAGCGGGCTCTTGAGCTTCTCCTCGCTGGCCGCTGACAGGCGACAGGGGACGGTCGAGTTCTTGCTTGGCGGCTTCACTCCTAATGATGATCAATTCAAAAAAGTCTATCAAACGGGGGGCGCTATCAGGGGACTTGTGCTTTCAGCGTATCTGGTTTCAAACTTCAATGTCTATCTCGAGTTCAAGGGCTGGCACAAGACGGGGGAGCTGACCTTCAGCAAGGCAAAAACGGATTTTTATCTGTTTCCGCTTACCCTTGGCGTTCGCTACATCTATCCAACAACCTGGTTTTTTCCTTACGTCGGGATTGGGGCTGACTACTATTTTTATTATGAGGATAATCCCATCGGAACAGCAACCAATTATGCGCAGGGATATCATTTTCAGGTGGGGACATATTTTCAGGCCTCCAAGAGAATCCCCGTCTGGTTAAACCTGAAGTTCAAATACACGACCGCCCAGGCTCACGGCTCCAACCGCACACTGCAGCTCGGCGGCCTGGAATACGCGATTGGCCTGGCGCTCGTATTCTGATTCTGCCGGAGCCAGCCAATCCCTCTGTTGCTTCGACCGGGAAGAAAAAAAACGGATCGTCGTGGACGCTCAGCGCCGGCCGGAACAGACCGCGCCGCGGTTATTTGAGAACCCGCGCCAAGAGACGCACTCAGGAGTAAAGGCAAGAATGAGCATTAGGATTTATCTTTTGGTTTTGACCGTGGTGGCGAATCTGGGCTGTTCTGAAAAACCAAGGGACAGCCAGGCGGAGCCGGGAAAGAAACCCGCCGACCTGAGCCTCGTGAAGCCCCTGATTTCCTTTCACGGAAGGATTGTTTTCCAGTCGGATCTGTCCGGCCACAACGAAATTTACCTCCTGACCAGTGACGGATTAAAGAAAATAACCGAACACTCCTGGAGGAGCGAGTATCCACTCTGGTCTCCCGAGGGAAGAAGAATCGCCTTCGCGGCAAGCCCCCGGGATAATTATGATGTCTATGTGATGAACGATGACGGCACGAACATGACTCCTGTGGCCGCTTCTCCACGGGATGAGTTTGAGATGGCCTGGGCACCCGACGGAAAAAAGATCGCCTACACGGAGATGAGAAAAAAAGGCATTTTCAAAAGCTACACGCTCTGGATGATCGACCTCCTCTCGAAAAAGAGCGAAAAAATCATTCCCGACTTTTCAGGCTCGACGGCTCTGCCCAATTTTTCTCCCAAGGCCCCCTTGATGGCTTTTACGGGAGGCAGGATGAGAGGCTGGGACGTTTTTGTGTTTGACCTGGAGAAAAGAGAATACAAGAGCCTGACGGAGGGAGGACGAGGCTGCCGGCCTCGCTTTTCCCAAGACGGGGAGAAAATCGTCTTCGTCTCCTCCCGGCGGGACGGAAAAAGTGATATTTCGATGATGAATCCGGACGGAACCGGGGAGACCCGGCTGACTGAAGCGATCAAGGGCTATAACTATTTTCCGGCCTGGTCGCCCGACAGAAAATGGATCGTCTTTTGTTCAAATGCCAAGAGCCACTATGCCCAAGAAGGAGATTGGAAGCTCTATCTTGTCAACGTGGCGACCAAAAAAGTGACCCTCTTGTTAGACGTCCCCGGAAGAGCGGTCTTTCCTGACTGGAATTAGTCTTCCCATTCCGGCATCGTCAGGGCATTTTCTTGAAGAGGAATTTCCAGAGGTTCTCTTTGGGAATCCCAAAGATCTGATCGCGCCAGAGCCTGTCGCAGCCGGCACAAGTTTTCAGGCCTTCGATGTCCCGCTCCAAAATCTTTTTTCTCAGCGTGACCAGCCGCTCCCCGTTCCATATCTCTTCCAGCTTGGAATCTCGGATATTTCCGAGAGAGTAATATCCCTGGAAGTCCTGGGCGCAGGGGAGGATTTCTCCGTCCCAGAAAATGACCAGAGCCTGCCACAGAAAAGTGCAGGGGAGGTAACTCTTGGATCCTCGGGCGGCCGCGATTTCGCCGGCCCAGTTGTGAATTTCTTTGACAATCATCCTGTCCAAGGGAAGGCCCTTGAATCGATTCAGGAATTCCCGCCTCTGCGCCCGGGATACCTGCCTGTAGATTTCGGGGAAATTGATCAGCTCGAGGATGGTATAGGGTTTTTTGACCCTCAGGCTCTTCTTGATCTGAAGGAAACCGAGGATATTTTCGACTGTTTTTTCAAATCCGGCATTGACCCGAATGCTCTCATAAGTTTTTTGGTCATAGCCGTCGAAGGAAAAGGTAAACTGGTCGATCCCCGAATGGATGAGTTCGTAGGATCTCGATTCATCCAACAGGGTCCCGTTGGTGTGGAACTTGGTGAAGAGTCCTGCCTCGTGCGCATAGCGGACCATCCTAAAGAATTCGGGGTGAAGCAGGGCTTCGCCTCGATGAAGGAGGTTGACGTCGAACACAAAATCCCTGGCCTCGTCAATGACCTTTTGGAACAGTGTGAATTCCATAAAACCCTTTTTCTCTTCGGGCAGACTCTTGTTGGGACACATGACACAGGCGAGGTTACAGCAGTTCGTGGGCTCGACCCACAAGCGGATCGGGAGGTAGTCGAGCCGGGTCTTTTTCCCCTTGTAAGCAAAAAAGATCCGGAAGAGCCGACGGAAATAGTCCATTCTGGTCATCGGATTTTTTGGTTTCTCTGGAATTTATACCATGCCCCGGCCGTTCAGGCAACAGTCGCGCTCTCCGTCTTGAACAGAAAGTTGTAGAGATCGACAAACTGCGAGATGGTGAGCTCTTCCGGCCGGGCCAGCCGGCTCAGCCGAAACGTCCCGTAGCCGTCACCCAGAGGAGCAGGCTCAAGGTTGAGTTCCCGAAGATTCTTCAGCAGGGTTTTGCGGCGATGGCCAAATGCCACCCTGAGGAATTTCTGGAACCCCTCTTCGTCCTTGACCTCAAAAAGCGGCTCGGGCCGTCTCC
Source organism: Candidatus Aminicenantota bacterium (assembly GCA_963701305.1). Classification (GTDB taxonomy): domain Bacteria; phylum Acidobacteriota; class Aminicenantia; order Aminicenantales; family CAVYOD01; genus CAVYOD01. The sequence continues at coordinate 1,918,497 of OY969586.1, read as the reverse complement.
GTAGGGAGACGAGGGCCGATTCTACCCTGGGAGGGGGAGAGAAGGACCCGGCCGAGACAACAAAGTGGAGGCGGACCGCGAAATAGATTTGAAAAAGGACGCTGAGTGGAGCATATTTTTTGGAGCCCGGCGAAGCGCAGATCCTCTCGGCCACCTCCTTCTGGAGGAGGAAAACACACTCGGGAAGGAGGCTTTTTTGAGCCAGGACTCGGAAGAGCAGCGGAGAAGAGATCGAATAAGGCAAATTCCCGACGAGTTTCACCCGGTCACCGGCCGCATTCTCCAGGGCGAGAATATTGTTGAGATCGATTTTCAAAACGTCGGCTTCCAGAACCTTGAGATTCGTGATCTCCCCGCTCTTGAGTCGCTCGGCCAGAACCTTATCCTTTTCGATCGCGATGATCCGGCCGGCTCGTTCAGCCAGCGGAATCGTCAGTGCCCCCCGGCCCGGACCTATCTCGATAATGAGGTCGCCACTTCGCGGATCAATCGCCTGAATGATTTTTTTAAGAACTCCGGAGTTGACCAGGAAGTGCTGTCCCAAGGCGTGGCGTCTGCTCTTTTTCATTGTTTTTATGGCCGGGGAGTTTTCAAGATGCCTTGGCTTGGGAGAGACTGGCATACTGCTTCTTGAACTTCAGCACCATGATCAGGGTTTCGAGCAAGGTCAAAAAGCTCAGCTTGGTCTTCCCTCTTTTGCGGTCGAGGAAGGTGATGGGCACTTCGCCCATCTTGAAGCCGAGGAGGGAGGCTTTGTAGAGAACTTCCTGGACGATCGAAGGCCCGACTGAAATCATGTCATCTAGGTCGATCCGTTCGAGGACTTGGGCATTGAAGCAGCGGAAACCGGAAGAGACATCGCGGACGGGAAAGTGGAATTGGTATCGGATGAACTTGCGGACGAGAGAAGTGATGATCCTGCGGACAATATTGCGGTCGGCGTCTTTTCCCCCCTGGACAAACCGGGAGCCGAGGACGATATCGTAGGAATCGCTCGCGGCGAGGAGAGAAGGGATGAAGCGCGGCTGGTGAGAAAGGTCGCCGTCCATTTCGATGACCCGGTCGGGATGGAGCCCAAGGGCTGTCCGGAATCCGTCGATCCCGGCGGCGCCGCGTCCTCGGCGCTTGGTCCTGACGAGGAGCCGAACGCGACCGTCTGATTGGGCCAGCCGGGCAGCCTCTTGGGCCGTGCCGTCCGGAGAGTTATCATCGACCACCAGGACCATCAAGTCATAGCCCGGAAGGGGAAGGTCAAGAATCTCCCGCAGGACTTCGGCGATATTCTCTTTTTCGTTGTAGGTCGGGATGGTGACGACACACCGTTTTTTTGTTTGTCCTTCCATCGTCCCTCAGACCAGGGTTTTTATCTTGTTGAAGACTCGGCGCGGCGAGATTTCTCGCATGCATCGAGGGTCCGGACAAGTCTGTTTATAGCAGGGCGAGCAGGGTATGCCCTGAAAGATCTTTGTGCCCCGACCGTAGAGCTCGATCTCCTGGGGGCAGGTGGGGCCGAAAAGAACGACCACTTTTTTCTTCAGAGCTATGGCCAGATGCATCCCCAGCGTGTCCGAGGTGACAACCAGGTCCATCAGGGAAAGAAATCCGGCAAACTCGAGCAGCGAATTGTCATTGCCGGTGTTAAAGACCCCGCCCCCGGCTCTCCTCTCGAGGTCGCTATTGAACTCTCTCTCCTTTTGCCCCCCCAGCAGAAAAATATTGGCCTCGAGCTTGGCCTCCAGAAGTCGGATCAGTTGGAGGAAGAATTCGGCGGGCCACTGCTTCGTCTCAAATTTCGTTCCCGCGCCGGTGTTGAGTCCAATGGCTGGTTTTCTGGAGGGGATTCTGTGCTTCCTAAAGAATTCTTTGGCCTTTTTTTTGTCTTTCTCCGCGAGCGCGAAAACGTAGTCGTCATTCCGAAATTCGACCTCGGCCACTTCATGTATGATTTTCTGATAGGTCTTCTGATTCCGGCGGAATTTGAGATCGTCGTCGACGCCCAGGCGGAAGGCATATTCGGCCGCCGGGTTGAAAATCATCAGGTTTCCGAACTCATTCATCCCGAACCCGAATTTCTGGGAAGAAGAGATCTTGGTCGCCAGGGAGGCCAGGGCTGGTTCCTTGTCAAGCGAGATGAGGGTGTCAAATTTTTCGACGGTTAAGGGCAGGGTATCTTCCCATCTGAGAGGATAAAGACGGTCGATGTCCTGATTATTCTGGAGAAGTTCCACGCTCTCCTCATCGACGAGCCAGGAAATCAAAGCCTGCGGATATTTTCGTTTGAGGGCGGGGAGGAGCGGTGTCGTCCTGAGGACATCGCCCTGCGCCCGGCATTTGACGATCAGGATTTTATGGGAGGAGGGAGCAAAATGCGAGCAGTCATCACAGACGATTTTGAAACGGCAGGGCTTGTCTCCTCTAAAATAGCGGCAATCATTCCTGAGCATGAATCGGGGCCGTGACGGCACTCGGAGTCTCTATTTATGCCACAACTCCGGCCCAAAGACAAGAGCCTGGGAGAGAACGCACGCCAGCGGCTTATGACCTATCGTCGCCGCCGTTTCTATTTCAGGAACATCGAACGGGCTTGGTCAATGAGCAGAGCCGCGTCCCTGATAGAGCGGATGGCGGTAAGTCTTTTGAAGAGATAGGCCGGCCGGAGATAAAAATGGCGGACGGCCTTCTGACGCAATCTCCAGATCGCCTCTTTGCTCAGGTCTCCGGCGGCGAAGACGGGGAAAGCCGTGCTATCAAAAATGAGGGCTTTTTCATCCAGCCGACCCTTGGCTATGGCCTCACGGCGCAACTCGGAACCGATATCGGGAGTGAGCACGGTAAAGGAGGCATAATCGGGATCAAGCTCCCTGGCGAAACGGATCGTCTCGAGCACAGATCCCCGGGTTTCTCCCGGAAGGCCGATGACGAAGTAAGCCAGAGTCTTCACTCTGTGTTTTTTGCAAAGAAGAAAAGCGCTTTTGATCTGGTCCGTCGTCGTCCTCTTGGCGCATCGCTCCAGGATTGCATTCTCTCCGCTCTCGACTCCGATCATGACCGTGTGGCAGCCCGCCTCCCGCATGGCCGCAATCAGCTCTTCGGAGATCGTCGCTACGTGGGCGTTGCATATCCAGCTGAGGTCCAGGTTTTGACCAATCATTCTTTGACAGAGCTCGATCACCCGCTTCCGCGAAACCGTGAACGTGGAATCATTGAACATGATCTCCCTGATGCCGAGCGAACGGACATACTCGACTTCCTGAAGAACCTCATCAACACTGCGATATTGGTAGTCAACGGAACCAGAGACGCAGAACTTGCACCCAAAAGGACAGCCCAGAGAGCCGATGACGACGGCAAAAGGGGTTCGCTTGGCCAGGGGGCTTCTGTTGAGACAGAACTTGAAGAGCTCATGCCGCGGAGTCGGAAGATGAATGAGCCCCCTCGATTTTCTGGCCGGCGGGACCCGGAGCGTGTCTCCCTTCCGGTAGGCCAGTGCCCGATATTCTTTTTCCTGCCCGTCAATAAAATCTCCGATCTCCGGGCTCGTGATGTCCAGGATAAAGGCATCAACAAATGGGTAGGTCTTGTGGAAGCCGTTGATTTCAAAAACAAAAACAGCGCTCGAGGCGATGAGTCTCACGGCCCGGTTCTTTTTTATTTTCTGCACAAAGGCAAAATCACTCTCCAGGGTCGCTGTTCCCGTTACAAAAACAATGGCCTCCGGCCCGAAAGCGGCGATCCTCCTTTCGCATTCTTCCTCAGTCAAGCGCTCAGCTATGGCATCGATCACAGCCAATTCGTGACCGCGAAGGACTCCACTCAGAATGATCAAGTCCGAAGGCGACCAATAGTAGTTCGCCTTTGTAGAATAACTGCAGTAAAGGTCGTGAAGATAGATCTTATCCCCAGGGCAATGGAGCAAGAGGACTTTCTTTTTCATGAGTTCTCGATGATGCCGCTCTCTTTTTTCAGACCAAAGAGAAAGTTAGAACAAATGTCGCGGCCGTCCGCTGGGCCAGGAGCCGAGAAAATCCGATATCAGAAATGGCGATCGACGCTTCTCGTCGTGATGCGGCTTTTCAGCCCACTCGCTTGGGCTCCAAAGATCGGCTGCGCGCTCTCCTGGCCCAAGACGGAAACCGCCGAAACGGCGAACTGCATCTTCTGCTGGGGATTGACGAAAGTCTGAGTATAAGAGAACGTCGAGTTTGAGACCGTGGTCAGGAGCTCAAACTCTCCGCTGCCTTCTTTTTTATAGATTTTATAGCTCTGGACGTACTTCGGACTGTTTTGAGGACTGGACTGCCAGCTCAGGGCATAGGTCACTTCCTGAGTCCCTTTGAGCGAACCGACGTTGATCGTCGCTTTCAGATTGACGGGAGCATAGATTTGGGGATAGGTGACCGGGAACAGAACCATATCGCTCTCTTTGCCTCCCGGGCCGCCGGTGGTGAGTCCGAATTGAATTCCAATCTTGACCTCGGGGTAAGTCAGCGAAGCCGTGAAGGTCGAATTCGAAACGCTCAGGAGCTTGACGAAATCCGCATCCGCACTCTCTTTTTTATAGATATTGTAGCCTTGAGCGATGCCGCCCGTGTTATCAGGGTTCGCCTGCCAGGTCAAGACATACGTCGGGTCCGGATTAAAAGTGAGCCGTCCAGCCAGATTGAGGGGAGCCTCGACGACAAGAACCGGATGGAGTGAACTGAACCAGGTTTGTCCGCCCGCGGACCAGACCAAGGCGACATTTCCAAAGGCATCCGCGGCTATGCCCGGGGTCTTGGCATTCCCGATGGCGTTCGGCATCATCTGGGGAGCCATCCATGCTCCTCCGATATTGTTTGAGTACTTAATCCCGATTCCGTTGTCGCCAGGTCCGACGGCAATTGTCAGGTGCCTGTTCAGGCTGGCATCAATCGCAACTTGAGAATAGTGCTGAAGAATCGGCGGAAAAACGACCTCGCGCGGGTTGCGTTTTTCGTTGAGCATCAACAGCCAAACGTAAGCGTAGCCCTCCTTGGGGACCTCCGCATACGTGACCCAGGGCACGTTATCCGGCCCGACCGTGATATTGGGATGATCATGGCCCGCGCCTTGGTTCACTATCGGTTTCTTGGCCGTCCAGCCAGTGCTCTTTGTCCGCCTACTATACTGAATATAGTAATCACTTGTTTTCTCCCTCCAGACCGCCCACACCCGACCGTCTTGACCGGCGGCGATCGAACACCCGGTGGAATAAGCCGGTCCGCACATCTGGACAGTTTCTTCCCATATTCCGTTGATTCTGGACCGAGAAAAAATACGACCGGCTATGGGTTTACGTCCATACCAAATCACATAGACATTGCCGTCCGGATCGAGGGCCACAGATTGTTCCCAGCCGCTCAAATCCGATTGGCTGACTTTAAAGACGGGAAGCCATTTTTTCTGGAGGGGATCGTATTCCCTCAGAAAGACGCCCTCAGGCTGGCCCCAGACGACGGCAATGACCCCTTGCTTATTGCAGGCTATTCCGGGTCTCTCCGAGGCGAGATTGTCCCTGGTCTTGAGGTTTATGATATCCGACCACTTCGCTCCGTTATAGGATCTGAACTTGATATCGTAACCGCTGTTCGTGGTATGGTTTTCTTGCCAAACGACATAGACCTCTCCTTTGGGCCCCATGGCCACCTGGGCCCACCAGGCGAACCCGTCCACCGGATCAATGGTGGAAACCCTGACCGGATTGGACATGGTCTGAGCAAGCCCAAAACCTGTCCCGAGAATTATCAGGACCAAACAAAAGGCTGATTTTTTCATTCGCCTAAGTCTCCTCTATTGAAAATCGAGAAAGCATTTTTTGCCCTCGGCCGAGAGGGAGAATCGTCACTTCTGACGAGCAGTCGCTCTCGACGAAAAAACAAAAAACTCGTCTCCAGAATTTTTAATTTAGTGCAAAAGCGAAATCTTGTCAACTCACGCCCCCCAGCACCCGACGCAGGCCCCTCGGTCCCGGATCTTCGTTTTGGCCTCTGCTGTCATTGCAAGCTATTGATTTTGCGCCCTTTATGGCCGAATGCTTGTGTTCGAATAACGGCGCTGCCGAGCCCTCCGGAAGCAAGCCTGGAAAATTGACAGCCCCAGGGGTTTCTGTTAAATTGAACCTCTGTGAGAGAAGAGTTTCTGACCTTTGCTGTCTGTCCAAAGTGTCGGCATCGGCTTTTGAGCCGTTCCTCGGAATCTCAAGGCGATGAGATCATCTCCGGAGTCTTGGCCTGCAGCTTTTGTGGCTCTCGCTATGAGATCAAACGGGGAATCCCCTGGTTTGAGCCGAAGTTCGATCCAAAGACAAGGTCCAATTTCGGTTTTTCCTGGCGGCGGTTTTCGGACATTTATCTGGATCAGAAGGAAGACTTTTTGAATTGGGTTTATCCGGCCAAACCCGATTTTTTTAAAGGCAAAATTGTCCTGGACGCCGGTGCGGGCAACGGTCTTCACGCTCGTTTTGCCTCCGAATTCGGAGCCGAAAAGGTCTACACGATCGACCTTTCCACCGCCGTCGAGGCGGCCTTTGACAATTGTCGAGACCGAAAAAATGTTTACGTTTCTCAGGCCGATCTCTATGCTCCTCCCTTTAAAGAAGAGAGCTTCGATTATGTCTATTCGGTCGGCGTCATTCAGCACCTGCCGGAGCGAGAAAAGGCCCTCAAGAAGCTGACCTCTCTCCTCAAAAAAGGGGGGAATTTTTCGATCTGGGTTTATGGCTACGAGGGTACCTTTCTGGTCAGGACCTTTATCGAACCCTTGAGGAGAATCTTTCTCCAAACGAATCTGAGATTTGCCTATCTGTGCTCCTTCATTTTCGCGGCGTTATTTTACCTCAGCGGAAAGATCTATCAGGCAATGAGTGGAGTTCCCGGTTTGAGCGCGATTCTTCCGATGAAGAATTATCTTTTATACATGGCCCGCTTCCCCTTTAGGTACCAGCACAACACGGTCTACGACCAGCTCATTGCTCCCCGGACTCACTATTTTAAAAAAAGGGAATTAGAGGACCAGTTCAGAGATCTGAAATTTGAAAAAGTCATGATCACCTCCAGGAATGGGATGAGCTGGAGAGTCTTCGCTCAAAATAAATTTTGAATCTGATTGCGTTGAAGAAAAGAATCGACTTTTACCTTCTTCTGCTCTGCGTTCTGGCCCTCTTCGTCCTCATTTTGAAATCGCTGCGGCTCGGCTATTTTCCTATGTGGATGGATGAGGGATTTTATTATCTCGCCGCCCAAAAAATAAGGGCCCTCGGGTATCCATTGTATCCTTCGGGCCATATTCTTTTTAAGAGCATCTTCTTTTCCTATGCCCTTGCTTTTTTTTCACTCTTTTCCGGGTTTTCTGCGGAGGCCCTGCGCTTTTTCTCCGTTCTGGTACATGTGATGACACCACTCCTGGCCTACCTCCTGCTCAAGGATATTCTCAAAAAAGAAATTCTGGTCGCGTTTGGAATCCTGTTCTATTTTTCCTCCTGGCAGACAGAATACTCGCGAGTCATCCTCTACTTTGGTCTGACAGAGCTTCTCATTCTCTTGGGCGTCATTCTGTTTTTCAGGAACCGTTTTCTCAGCCGGAGAAATCTCTATTTCCTGGTCTGGATCGCGGCCTTGCTCACCCACCAACTGGCTATCTCCCTGATCTTTTGTTTTTTGGCTTTGCTCGTCCTAACCGGGAAGAGATTTTTCTCCAAAAAGAACATTCTCAGTTTTGCGCTCTGGCTGCCCTTGATCGCTTTCGTTCAGCTCCAGGAAGTCTTGGTCTGGAAAGTGGGACAAGCATACTCCACTCAGGCGGTGACCTCTGTCCGGGACACCCTGAGTTATTTCTTCAAAGATTTTTCTTTCAACTATTTGGGAATGCTCAGGAGGTCATTTCCTTTTTTCTGGCCTTTGTTCCTGGTGGGGACGTGCCTCTTTCTGATCACTCTTTGTATCAAAAAAACAAAAAAGGGGGAGTTCTCGGTCTCGGAGAAATTCATCCTCTTCCTCTTGATCAATTTCGGCCTGACCACCCTGAGCCTCGGGTTGATGAGAACCCATCCCATGCCTCGCTATCTCTTTCCCTTCAGCGCCCAGTTCTTACTGATCAACCTCTATTTCCTGTACGATTTTTCAAGGGTGCTATTCCAAAAGGTTTTTAAGCCGTCCTGGGCCGGGCCGCTCGCTCTCGTCCCGACTCTTCTCATTCCTTTTTTATTTGTGCGCGACGTCGGGATCAATAAACTCAGCTCGATCTTCCGCCGGGAGTATGTCGATCAAATCCGAACCGACATTATCTATACCTCGGGCCGCTATTTTCAGGAAGACCATCGCTCCTGCGCTGAATATGTGAAGGGACATCTCCGAAAGGGCGACAAGGTGATCGCCATGAACATGATCTTTGAGCACATCTACGGCGGGCAGGTCGACGCCTGGCTTTTCAGCGGCGGCCCCGGGACCTGGGATGCGGGGGAGTATACTCATGGCCAATGGGTCGATTTTTATCTCGGAGTCCCCTGGCTGAGAACGGTCGAGGAATTGAAGGATATGATCAGCCGGAATCTCGGAGAAGGGGGAAGAGTCTGGGTCGTTTCGACGACCTCGATAGAGAAACGAGGCCATATCAATAAGGGAATCAGGGACTTTTTGCATCAAAACAGTTTTCGAACGAGATGGCTGGGCAAGGACGGATTTAGCCGGGCCTATCTTTTTGACGACACCGTCACGCCGAGCCGGTTTTATGAGGCTGAATGGGGAATTTTTGAGCCTGGAGCACTTGAGCCTGTTCATAACCTCTCCGAATCCTCGTGCGTCCGGATAAGACAAAAGTACCTCACGTCTTTTGTGCACTTCGACAAGGGAATCGAGGAGCTCAGGCTTTTTTTTAGGCGTTCAGAAGGGAGAAGAGTTAAAATACGGTTTAGGCTTTATGGGAAGACTCTTGCCGAGAAGGCAGTCAGGATCGAAGGCCACCGGGCAATTTTCGGCGTCGAGACTCCCAGGAGCGATTGGTATTATTTGGAGATCGTGCCTTTGACGGGACCAGCCCATTTTGACTATATGGAGCATACTTCTACCGACAAGGCTTCTCGGGGGGGAGTATGCTATACTATGGAGCCGGACCCATGAAAAGCAGGTTTATTTTCAGCTCGCTCTTCGCCGTGCTCATCGCTGTTTCATACCTCGGAGCCTCTGTTGAATTCGACAAACGGGGAGCCTTGGTCTTCGCTTATAAAGGGAAGGATGGAAGAATCGGTCTGAACATCCTGGCGACATCTTCGGCCAAGCCTCTCCTCAAGGTTCTCTCCCTTCAGAAAAACGCTTGCTCTCCTCAGGTCAAGAAGGACAGATCCGGCAACCTTTGGTTGATTTGGGAAGAGTGGGACCAATATCAAAGCCAGATTCGCCTCGGAAGATTGGAAGACGGCCGGATCCTCGGAGCTCCGGACTTGAAACAGCCTCAGGGTTTTAATTTTTCCGCCGATGTCTGTTTCGATCAAGGCAACGAGCCTTTTTTGGCCTGGAATAATGTCCGGAAGTCTAACCACGGTGTCTATGTCCAGGAGGTCAAATCCGGTAAGACATGGCTGCTCGATTCCTCCCCTTCACCCTCAACCTTTACGCCCAAAATGATCACCGATCGCGATAACAACATCTGGGTCTTCTGGACGAGAAAAGGCCGTTTGCAGGAGGAGATTTTTTACAGAGTTTACAACCATTCTCAATGGTCAGCGCTCAGCAAAATCTCGACCGATCCTCGGTTTCCCGCCTTGAATCCGGATGCCGCCCTGGACGAAGAAGGCACCATTTGGGTCGTTTGGTCCGCCTACAATGGCCGGAGCTATGAAATCGAAAGCTCTCGTCGGCAACCAAGCGGATGGTCAAAAGTCCGCAAGGTCTCGGATGTTACCCAGAACGGGAGTGACTCTTTCCCTACGATCGGATTCGCTTCGGGAAACGTCCCGGTCGTGGTCTGCCTTCACTCCGGGCCCAAGGGCAGCTCGATCTACCTGAGGCATCTCAGAAACGATACTGGGCGCTGGGAGAAGCGGATCATAACGTCAATCGCAGGCCCGGCCATTCCCAAAATGATCATCGGGGGACACGAAATTGGAATCGCTTGGCAATCAGAGGCCGGGGCCAGGGCGGTCGTCCTGGATTCCAATTTAGGGAGTGAATCCGACTTTATCCCGCTACCTCCGCCCTCTTCTCAGGTTATCGCAAACGCCTCACTGCTTGATAATGAATATACCTGTTTTGGAGACAGTATCACCTATGGATATAATGGCGATACCGATCTAGAAGATCCATCGATCGGCTACATCCCCCGGCTTCAGAACCTCCTGCTTCAGAGATTTGGAGACACGACCTGTTTTAATGAAGGTTTCCCCGGCGAGGTCACTTCGCAAGGCCTGGGCCGAATCAACGCCGTGTTAACCGCTCACTCGTCACAATATTTTCTGATCATGGAGGGCACCAACGACATCGTCTTCAATCAAATCTCGATGGATACCTCAGCCTTCAACCTCAAGGAGATAGCCAGCCGATGTCTGGGTTACGGAGTTTTTCCGGCCCTGGCGACCACCATTCCCCGAAGGGACACGCGCTGGGATAATGATTTTTATCGGGAGCGAATCTACTATCTCAATGAGCTGATTCGTCAGGTCGCTTCTGAATTGGGCGTCCCGCTGGTCGAGCAGTTCAATGCCTTCAACGATTACCCTGAAGCGGATGGAGGCTGCCTTTCTCTTTTGTCGAGCGACCGGAAACATCCCAGCGTCAAGGGCTACCAGTTCATGGCTTTAACATGGTCTGAGGAGATTCAAAAATTCCCCTTTCCCCCGATAGATTTGGAGGTCAAAAGGAGGGATTTTGCCCTCACTCCCCCCTTCAACCCGATTAAGATATCGATCTCTGTCCAGAGCCAAGGGCTGATCAATTCTGTCGTCTGGCACGATAACCCCAAGACCGCTGACAAGACTCTGATCAAAGGCTACAACATTTACCGGAAAAGTCTGTCGGAGGCGGAGGGGGAATATCGACTCATTGCCACCGTTGCCCCGTTGCTCCAGTACTTTGACAAGAGCATCATCCCTTCTGAAAATTATCTCTACATCGTCTCTGTGATCAGAGCGGATGGGGTGGAAGGGCCCTGCTCAAGGCCCGCCGGCGATCAATGAGATGACCACCCTCACCTTGATTTGTTTTTCTCTTGCTTCTGTGCCTGGATCACGCTTCTTCTTGACGCCTTTCCTCAAGTGTGCGTAAATTGCCTTAACATATGAATTCCGAGAAATTTCCATCAGAAAAAACCGTCCTCATTGTCCTTGTCGTCCTCGCGGTCCTCGTTCGAGGCTGGGGCATCAATTTCGGCCTGCCCTTCATTCTTCACGTTGACGAGGCGCGCTTCGCCCAGATCTCGATCGACTATTTCAGCAAGGGCCTGGACCCCCATTTTTTCCATGTCCCTACTCTTTATACCTATATGGTCGCGGCGCTGTGGGGCGTCTATTTTCTCGGCGGCAAGATGGCCGGGAATTTTCCTTCTGTCGCGACCTTCGTCGCCCATTTCAACCATGACCCAACCGTTTTCTATCTCATCGGCCGTCTCCTGACCCTTTTTCTGAGCGTGGGGACAATCCTCCTCGTCTATCTCATCGGGAAAAAAATGTACGATCGGCGCCTCGGATTCCTGGCCGGGCTGTTCCTGATATTTTCGCCCGAGCACAACAAAATCTCGCACTACATGAACCCCGACTCACCGATGGTTTTCTTTCTGGTTTTATCTTTCTTTTTTTGCTGGCTCATCTACACTCGAGGCGATCGAAAATACTATGTTTGGGCCGGACTGGCAGCCGGACTGGCCACGGCCACAAAGTACGGCGGCCAAATGCTCTTCCTTCCTCTTATCCTGGCCCACATCTTTCGTATCCTCGAAAACAAGCTTCCGCTTCGAAAGATCATTCTGAGTCCTGATCTCTTTCTATCAGCGGCCTCATTCACCGCCGGATTCCTGGCCGGTTGTCCATATGCCGTGCTTGATTTTCCGACCTTCTGGAGAGATTTTCGCTGGCAATCGAGACATCTCTATTCCTTCGGCCACTTCGGCGATTCGACGGCGGATCCCGCCTGGCTTTTTTACCTCAAGTACGGGTTCAGAGAAAATGTCGGGCCTTACGCCCAGTTCCTGGTCGGAGGGGGTCTCGTCTACGCCCTGGTCCGGCACAGAAAGAAAGACCTCATTCTGCTCTCCTACCCACTCGTGCTTTTTATCCTGATCGGCATGTGGAAGACGAGAGCGACCCGGTACATGCTCCCTCTCGCTCCCTTCCTGATTCTCTTGGCCTCTCTCTTTCTGGACGCCATGTTATCGTGGCTCAAAAAGCTGTCGTCGTCGCTCCATTTGAAAGCAAAAGTGACTCCGGCGGGAGAAAAAATCCTCGCCGCGGCCGTCGTCTTCATCCTCCTCCTTGGCCCTGCTTACAAGGTCGTGATGGTCGATTACACTCTGACTCGACCGGATACCCGGATCACGGCCAAAGCCTGGATTGAGAGGTTCATCGCGAAGGGGAGTAGAATCGCACTGGAGTCCTACTGCCCTCCTCTTTCCCCGCAAGATTATCAACTTTCTTATCGGCACACCTTGAGCCAGATCAACCTGGAGTGGCTCACCTGGAAAAGAATCCAGTATGTCGTCACAAGCGACGCCATGTCGGCGCGGTTCACCCGTTTTCCGAAAGAGTTTCCCAGAGAGGCGGAATTTTACGGCTCGCTGGATGCCGGCGGCGTTTTGATCAAAACCTTCGAGCCTGCCTGGGACGAGTACAAAAATGACCCGCCTCTGACCGACCTTCACAATCCTACGATCAGAGTCTACAAATGGACGAACTGTCCCACCCATCTTTTCCCCGGTAACTTCAGCTCCTATTCGCAGAGTGTTATCTTAAAAGAAGCCGAGGACGGGAGCTGGGCCCTGTCCAGTTTCGTTTCCGGAAGGCCGCTCCCGGGGCTGAATGAACACGTGAGAGATCCCTATGTCCGGATCTCAGATATCCGGGGAAGAGAGATCAGTCTGTTAAAGGTTTATCCGGGCCGTTTGGAGAAAGAGTCCGAATCTTCGTATTCGGGCTCCTCTCGCCTTCCTTCATGGCCGGATGATTCCAAGGTTGCGATCGGCTATAAATATGACCTTAAGATTCCAGGACTCAGACTTCCCAAGCCGGAGCGTCAGCTGACCAAGGAAAGCCCCTTGCCTTACGGAACTATCAAGTTTGTTCCCGGCCAAAAGTCCTTCACCTTTTTTTATTATTACATCCTCGTTCCAAACGATCGCGGCCACGCCTACTGCCAGGTCGTCTCCCTGGCCGACAGGGGGGGGGCATGGAGACTCTCCAGCGCGGTCTTTGGGGGGGAGCTCCGCTGGGGCGAAGAGTATGTCCTCAACCCGTTTGTGCAAATCACAGACCGGGACGGCCGTGAGGTCCAAAAACACGTTCTCTTTGAGGGCAAGGTGGGCTCCTGGCAGGCCGACCGCAGGGCGCCAGTCACGGGATCTTGGGAAATTCCTTCTCTGCCTCGTCCCTTTAGGATCGTGGTCGGCTACGACGACTATTATGACAACCGGAAGCCGGCCCGAGTCGGAAGATCGGAGAGTTTCGAGGTTCGCGAGCTCCCGCCCCTCGGAGAAAACAGTGAGCCGTGAGCACTGAGCAGTGAGAAGCCAAAAAAAGCAAGTAAAGGCCGAATCAGCGAAGTACTTTATTGCTCAGTTCTCACTGGACAAACGTTTATCTGGTCTGCGTCGCTCCGTTTAACTGGCAAGAACCTATTATAAATAAAAGCATCTTCATTATAATCGATAAAGATGATGTGTTAATTATTTCAGTGCTCACTGCTCACTGCTCACTGCTCACTAAAATATGTTATAATCTCCCCCGATGACGATCAAAAAAAGCAAGAAGGCGGCGCCGGAAAAACGCTCGGCGAAAAAGCGCACTTTTTCCTCGGAGATCGTCGGCATCCTTGTCGTCTTTCTATCGCTTTTCCTTCTGATCAGCCTGGTCAGTTACGACTCCAAGGACCCATCCTGGGCCAGCGTCACTTCCTCCCGGGCTAAAGTCCACAACTTCGGAGGAAAGGTCGGTGCCTCGCTGGCCGAGGTTTTTCTTCAATTCCTCGGCCTTTCCGCATTTGTTTTCCCCTTCCTCCTGGGCTATCTTGGGCTCAGGTCGATCCTGTCCCAGAAGACCGCCCGACTCCTGCTGCGATTCGGCGGGACAGTCCTCTTTGTTTTTATCCTGAGTTCCCTATCCTTTATTCTGTTCCAGAGCTACACCTGGGGCGGGACCGAAATCCCGGCCGGCGGCATTATCGGAAGCTCCCTCTCTTCTCTCCTGATTCGCTATTTTAACCACGTTGGGACGCTGATCTTTCTCATCGCCGGGCTCATCCTTTTCATCATGTTCTCCACGGAATTCTCCTTGAGCAAGGTCCTTCATTCCTTGGCCCGCGTTTCTCAGTTCGCCTTCAAGGAAGTCAGGATCCGCGTGATCCATTACCAGAAATCCAAGAACAAAGAGAAGATGAGGGATAAGGTCGTCAAGAAGTACTCGTCGCCGGCTCCGGAGAAAGACAAAGAAAAAGAAGACAAGAAAGAGGCGAAAAAAGAAGAGAAGCAAAAAAAAGCCAAGGAACCCAAGAGGGGGCTCAGACTGGGGACCGCTCCTCCTGTCGCGGAACCCCCGCGGCCGCCCGAGAAGTTTCTCTTCCCGGAGATGGAACTGACGGGAGATTATCATTTTCCGCCCTTCAATTTGCTCGACCCCGGCAAACCGTCAGAAAAAGTCGATAAAAGTGAACTCTATGAAAAAAAGCAGCGGATCGAGGAGAAGCTCCGTGAGTTCAAGGTCCAGGGAGAGGTCAGGGAGTACCATCCCGGCCCGGTCATCACGACCTACGAATTTTGTCCCGATCCGGGGATAAAAATCGCTCAGGTCGCCAACCTCGCCGAGGACCTGTCTCTCGCCCTGGGTGCGGAATCAGTCAGAATTCAGAGAATCCCCGGCAAATCCTCACTAGGGGTGGAGATCCCCAATAATCGGCGAGAGGTCATCAACCTCAGGGATATCATCCAATCGGAAAAATTCATGAACGCTCCCTCCAGGTTGAGCTTCGCCCTGGGGAAAACCGTCCACGGAGAGGTCTACGTGACCGATCTGTCGGTCATGCCCCACCTGCTCATCGCCGGGGCGACGGGGACGGGAAAAAGTGTCGCCCTCAACGCCCTCATTGCCTCCATTCTTTACAAATCCACCCCGGACGAAGTAAAGCTGATCCTTATCGACCCCAAGAGGCTGGAATTCACCCTTTACGAAGGCATCCCCCACCTCCTCAGCCCGGTGATCAACGATCCCAAGAAGGCCGCCCCCGTGCTCTATTACGCCATCAAGAAAATGGAAGAGAGGTACCAGACACTGAACCTGATGAAGGTCCGCAACATCGAGCAGTACAACCAGCAGGTCAAGCAGATCCTGACCGAAAAGAAGGGGAAGCTCTCCGATGAGGAGAAAGAAAAATTCAAGCCGCTCCCTTACATCATCATCATCATTGATGAGTTGGCCGAGCTAATGATGGTCGGAGCCCAGGATGTGGAGAATTGCATCGCTCGGTTGGCCCAGCTCGCCCGGGCCGTTGGCATTCACCTGGTGATGGCGACCCAGCGTCCGTCGATCGATGTCATCACCGGGACGATCAAGAACAATTTCTCAAGCCGGATCGCCTTCCGCGTGCCCTCCAAAGTCGATTCCAGAATCATCATCGACACGATCGGGGCCGATAAGCTCCTGGGCCTGGGTGACATGCTGTTCATGCCTCCCAACTACCCCAGAATCATCCGGTTGCACTGCGCTTACATCTCCATCCCGGAGGTCAGACGCCTGGTCAAATTCGTCCGCGAACAGAGGACGCCGAAATACGATGAGAAGATCGTCAATGTGGTCAAAGGCGCGTCGGACCAGGTCTGGGACGAAGATGGGGAGAAGGATGAGCTCTACGAAAAAGCAGTGGAGCTTATCCTCAATACCGGTCAGGCATCGGTCTCCTACCTCCAGAGAAAGCTGAAGCTGGGCTATGCCCGGGCCGCGAGAATCATCGACCAGATGGAACAAGAAGGGATCCTGGGACCCGGCGAAGGCAGCAAACCGCGGGACATCCTTGTCGACCCCATCTCCTACCTCAAACAAAAAGAACAACAATAATTCGTCAAGACCTCCAGTGAGCGGCGAGCTGTGAGCACTGAGCAGTGAAAAGCATAAAAGGCTATCTTATGCTTGACACCGCGATTAAGACTCACTCCCGACGGCTCTTTTCCCACAGCCGGCAATCAGGGGCGCGGACCTGGGCTTGGATGTGCGTCCGTCTCTTATTTTGAGGGAATCAGACAGAGCACCAAGTATGATCTCGGGGTTCTTGATTTATGTTCTTGACTATCTTTAATTCCCGCCCGGACGTTACTTCGGAAGGATGCACGGCGTGTTCAGCTGTTCTGGATCATCGTTTTTTAGCTGCTCAGTGCTCACAGCTCACTGCTCACCGTCTTCTTGGTGAGATTGACGGGGCACGGAGGACGGGGGACGGTTTTAATGGATTGATGGCAGGCGAAGAGAGCTCTTGGTCTCGAGCCTGGAGCGCTGCCATTTATCTTTGGGAATGGAGAGGAAGACGTCGACGACCAGCGGATCGAATTGACGGCCGCCGCACTTCTCGATCTCCCGGATGGCTTCATCAAAGCCTCTCCCTCTGCGGTAGGGCCGGTCGGAAGTGATGGCGTCGAGTGTGTCCGCCAGGGCGAAGATCCGGGCTTCCAGCGGGATCTGTTCACCGGCCAAGCCGTAA
This sequence comes from Candidatus Aminicenantota bacterium, assembly GCA_963701305.1. Classification (GTDB taxonomy): domain Bacteria; phylum Acidobacteriota; class Aminicenantia; order Aminicenantales; family CAVYOD01; genus CAVYOD01. Next base: position 1,901,602 of record OY969586.1, on the reverse strand, counting down.
GGATAGCCCCTGCCATCGTAGGATTCATGGTGGTAGAGCACGACCCGGGCGGCCTCCTTGAGGGAATCGAATTCGGCGATCATCTCGTGGCCGAGGAGAGGATGGTCCTTGACGATCTCTCTCTCGATCGTTGTCAGGGGGCCTGCCTTTTTCAGGATGGACTCGGGGACTCCGATTTTGCCGATGTCGTGGAGCAGAGCGCCCCTCTCCAGGTCACTCAGGAATTTCTTATCATCGATCCCGAGGGCCCTGGCCAGAAGCAGCGCATAGCTCGCCACGTACTGGGAATGACCCAGAGAATCCTCGTTGTCGTCGGTGGCGGCGATGAAATAGAGAAGGTTGGAGTTGAAGAATACCTGGGCTTCGCTGACGTTCTTTCCCATCTCGGATACGTGCTCCTTGAAGACACGCTCATAGTACTGGTCCAGTTCTTTAAGAATCCGACGGGCCGAGATGATCTTAACGAGCTTCTCGAGCTGGTTATCCCAACTGAAATGTTTCTCGAGCTCCTGCTCTTTTTCCGGAGATTCGGGGAGCGGCATCGGGGATAAGGTCCGGCCGTTTCTGTCTCCGCCGCGGTCCAGAATGAGAAGTGCGTTCAGGCCCTGCGTCAGGCTGAAGCTTGAGAATGTCCGGGTTTTCTGAGGATTCATGGCTTCCAATTTGCTAAAGGTCTGGAAGTATTCAAGCTCCCTGGGGGTCATGGTCTGATAGAAGACGCTTTTCAGTCCCTTTTCATCCTCGAGGACGAACCGCTTTTGGCGTCCGGTCTCAACTCTTGTCTTCATCGATCCTTTCATCCTTGGCTTGCTCTTACTTCCATCCTGAAGCGCGGTTCCAAAACTTTAGTCGGAAAAGACAAAATAAAATTGAATCCTTTGTCTCCTCCGCAAAGAACGGCCAACCTTCTGCGCCGGGCCTACGCTCCTTCCTGACCGACTCCGGTGGCGGAGCGGCGTTCCGGCTGACTGGGAGCGAAGAGGTCCAGGACCTCAAAACCTTCTTGTTTCAGCCTGTTCTCGATGTGGTTATAGAAATCTCGCTCTGTTTTGAGAACGAAATAACCGGGTCCTTTTCGCCCCTCCGGATGATCTCCCATGGTTGTCCTCACTTCAAATGCACAAGATTAGTCGCGCCCCGGGACCAAAAATTGACAGGCCCTTTGCTTGTCAACCCAGGGACCAATCGATATAATAGCAGCCGTGAGCGCAGAAAAAAGGGAGTTCAATCTAGAAGAGATCATCACCAAATACAGACCGGTGGTCAGCTTCAGAGTCAGACGCACCCTGGGCAGCTACAGCCCGGACTGGGAAGATGTCGTCGCCGAGATCATGACCCAGACCATCGAAAAGCTACGCAAGGGCGAGTTCCGGGGGGATTCCTCGATCGGAACCTTCATCTATACCATTACCAGCAGGAGGATTGTGGATCATATCCGGGAGAAGAGCAAGGTCCTGAGACACATCCCCGAGAGCAATCCTTTTCCCGACCCCCAGGAGGACGTCGAGAGCAAAGAGCGGGCGGAATGGATCTCCGGGGCTCTGGACAAGTTAAAACCCAAGTTCAAGGAGGTCATCTATCTCTATTATTATAAGGAACTCTCCAGGGAGGAAGTGGCCAAGCGCCTAGGAATTTCGCCTCGAAGAGTGAGTGAGCGAGTCAACTACGCCCAGAAGCTGCTCCGGAAGATCATGAAAAAATGAGTGATTCTTTCAGTTTTTCGGCCCTGAATTCGACTAAATCGTTGAAATCAGCTTAAAAGAATGAAGGTGAGTCCGATGAAGAAATGCTTGTATGAAAATCAGATCGATGATTACCTTCTGAACAGACTCCCGGCTGCCGAAAAAGAGAAATTTGAAGAGCACTATTTCAACTGCCTGGCCTGTTTTGAGTTGACCCGCGAACGAGACGAAATGATAAGGGCCATCAAGTCCAAACGGGCCGAGTTCTTCGCCCAGGAGCCTGCGATGGAGAAGGACCGGGCGCCCGCCTGGTACCAGAATGTTCTTTCCTTTTTGACTCCTCAACGGTGGGCCGTGGCCGCGGTCTCAGCGGCCGTCGTCTTGATCGCTGTTTTCGGAGTCCTCCCGAGCCTCAAACACGGCACACCCCAGTTTTATCTCAGTGAAGGCGAAACGGTCCGAGGAAGTTCGATCCAGCTCATCTCGCCGCTGTCGGACGTCGGCACGGTGCCGGCTGCTTTTGAATGGAAGAGCCTGGGCGACGATATCGAATACCAGTTCTACTTATCTAACCTGCAACTTCTCTGGAAGAGCTCGACCAGAGAGAGCCGGATCGTCCTGCCGACTGAGGTAAAGAACCGGATGGTCGCGGGAGAGAGATATTCCTGGCAGGTGAAAGCGTTCAATCCCAAAGGCGCGTTGATCGCCGTCTCGAGCAAGGTCCCGTTCAAGATTTCCAGAGTCGAATAAACCGAGGGAGTTGGCTTTTCTTTTGAGAGAAGAAAAGCCAACTTCTTTTTTTTGTCTTTGATTTTCCGGAAGGCCCCCAAAAAATAAGCCGGTCGGCTTTCTCAGTCTTCGATGAGTCTGTCTTCTTCCCCGGTGTACATGCGGCCGCGGCTCTCTTCCTCAAAGGCCAGACAGCACATCAGGCGTCCGCAGAGCCCGGATATCTTGGTTGGGTTGATGACGATCTGCTGCCTCCGGGCCTTCTGGATGGTGACGGGCTCGAAGCTCCTCATAAAACTGGAGCAGCAGAGCGGCCTTCCGCACACTCCCAGCCCGCCCATCATCTTGGCCTCGTCCCGGACGCCCACCTGGCGCATCTCGATCCTCATCCTGAACTCCTTGGCCAAGTCTTTGACCAATTGACGAAAATCAATTCGGCCTTCGGCCGTGTAGTAGAAGATCCCCTTCTTCTCACTGAAAAAATAGCGGACGGCGACGAGTTTCATCGGCAGACCGCGGGCACTGATCCTCCTCAGGCAAAAATCCAGAGCTCGTTTCTCCTTTTCCCGCAGCCACTCGAACTTCCTCTTGTCCTCTTCGGTGGCCTTTCGGATCAACCTGGCCGCATCCTTAACCGCTTTGGGAGATGTGCAGAGGCAGCTCGAAAGATCGAAGACTGTCGCCAAGTCGCCCCCCAGCTCTGATTCGACCAGGCACAGGTCTCCCCGTTGGACAGCCAAGCCTTCGGTTTTGGCGCGCACCAGCCGGCCCGTGCTTTCCGAGATCATGCAGACGATATCAGACATTTCTCTGTTCTCCAAATTTTGAAAAAAGTGAGTTGACCAACAGGCCGGTGTTGAGGTTCCTGGACAGGCCGGCCGTCGCGAAATCGATCTGGGCCAGCCCCTCCAGCGCTCCCTCCAAGCCGAGGAGCTTTTCCGCCTCTCTGAGCTCATTTTCAAAGTCGGGATTGAGGAGGTAGCGTGTTTTACCCCCCTCCTTGAGCAGGACAACATCCCGCCCGAACGATGACAGGAGCTCCAAGAGCTGCTCGAGTTCCTCCCTGACGACGGAGCGCTGGGTTGTGCTCAGCTTCCTCAGGACGCCCGACGCTCCCCGGCCTTGGAGGAGCGCCAGAAAAAGCCCCCAGGTGTCGCGCTTCCTTTTCTGAACCTCCTCCCATTCCAAGGAGAGGGCTTTATCCAGGTTCCCTCTTGCCACAAGAGAGACGATCTTGGCTCTGTCCTCGGGAAAGCCGCGCTCGAGGAGCAGTCTCTCGATCTCCGGGTTGGAGACGGGGAGGAAATTCAGAATCCGGCAGCGCGACCGGATCGTGGGCAGGATCAGATACGGGTTGCTGGTCAAAAGGATGATATGGGTAAAAAGCGGCGGCTCTTCGAGGATCTTGAGGAGAGAGTTGGCCGCCTCATCGTTCATCTTGTCCGCTTCCTCCACGATAAAAACTCTCTTCTCCTTGGTCATCGGCCTCAGATAAGCCATCTGCTTCAGGAACCTCATCTGACTGATCTTGATAACCTCCTTCTCGGCAGTGAGCTCCATAACGTCGGGGAACCTGTGGTTATCGATGGCCAGGCAATTCGTGCATTCATCACAAGAGTCGTCTTTCTTGCGCTCGCAGTTCAGGGCCTTGGCCAGGACGAGCGAGATGGTTTTTTTGCCGACGCCCTCGGGGCCGCAGAAGAGCAGGGAATTGGGAACGCGCGATCTCTCCAGGGCGATTCGCAGCGTCTTCTTTATCCGCTCATTGCCGGGAATACCTTTAAAAGCCATCTGTTCTCTCTTCACCTGCCTGGGCATCAGCCAGGGCTCGCCGCAAGAAGGGCGCGGTGTGGGAATTCTCGACCCTGGCCACCTCTTCGGGAGTCCCCTCGGCCACGATCCAACCGCCTTCTTCTCCCCCCTCGGGACCCAGGTCTATAATATAATCGGAATACTTTATAACTTCAAGGTTGTGCTCAATCGTCACAACCGTGTTGCCGAGCCGGACCAGTTCCGTCAGGAGCTCGAGCAGGTGGCTGACATCGTCAAAGTGGAGCCCGGTCGTCGGTTCGTCGAGAAGATAAAGCGTCCTGCCGGTATTCTTCCGGCCGAGTTCCTTGGTCAGTTTGATCCGCTGGGCCTCTCCCCCGGAAAGCGTGGGAGCCGGCTGCCCCAGCCGGATATAAGCCAGCCCGACTTTTTTGAGCGCGGCCAGCTTGCGCTTCAGAACGGGGTGAGCCTTCAAAGACTCGTAAGCTTCGTCCACCGTCATCTCCAGATAATCGGAGATGTTCCTCCCTTTGTAATAAACAGAAAGTGTCTCCTTGTTGTAACGCTTCCCCCCGCAGCGGTCACAGGTGACAAAAACGTCGGGAAGAAAATGCATCTCGATTTTCTTGACCCCGGCCCCCTGGCATTCCTCACACCGTCCTCCCGAAAGGTTGAAGCTGAACCGACCGGCCACATAACCGCGGAGGCGGGCTTCCTGAGTGCGCGAAAATAGCTCCCGCAGGGGAGTGAAGAGCCCCGTATAGGTCGCCGGATTCGAGCGCGGCGTCCGCCCGATGGGCCGCTGGTCAACCGAGATGATTTTGTCGAGCTGCTCGGCACCGAGGATGCCCCCGTGCCGGCCGATTTTCTGCTTCGCACGGTAAAGTTTGTTGATCAGACTTTTGTAAATGATATCATAAACCAGCGTGCTTTTTCCTGACCCGGAGACGCCGGTGACGGTTGTCATCACCGAAAGAGGCAGCCGGACACTGATCTCTTTGAGATTGTGCTCGGCGGCTTTCAGAATGGTGAGCCAGCCGTTCGGCTCCTTCCTCTTTGCGGGGACGGGGATTCGCTTCTCCCGCCGCAGATATTGTGAGGTCAGAGAGTTCGGGGAACGGAGGATCTGACCGAGGTCTCCCTCGGCCACTTTGTACCCGCCTTTTTCGCCCGCGCCAGGACCGAGGTCAAGAATAAAATCCGCGGAGCGGATGGTCTGCTCATCGTGTTCAACAACCACGATCGAGTTGCCTTCGTCCCTGATTCCTCGCAGAAGCGAGATCAGCCGGCCGTTGTCTCTCTGATGAAGACCGATCGTCGGCTCGTCCAGCACGTAGAGCACTCCCCTCAGCCTGGCTCCGATCTGCGCGGCGAGACGGACTCGTTGGGCTTCACCTCCGGAGAGCGAGCCGGTCGTCCGGCTGAGCTGAAGGTAAGGCATTCCGAGCTCGGCCATAACCTGGAGGCGGCAGGAGATCTCTTTCACGATCCTTGGCGCCACGGCCTTCTGGGCCGCAGAAAATTCCAGGCCCGTCAGCACTTCCATGAGCCGGCTGACCGGAACAGAACTCAGCTCATGGATATTTTTGCCGCCTATCTTTACCGAGAGGCTCTCGGGTCGCAGCCTCATCCCCTGGCAAGTGGCACAGACTTCATCGCTGACCTCGACCTCGCCCCACTCGTTGAGGGAGGTCTGGTAGCCCAGCCCGTGACATCCGGGGCAAGCGCCGTAGGGGCTATTGAAAGAAAAATTCCTCGGTTCGAGCTCGGGCAGATTGAGCTCGCACTCGGGGCAGCGCAGCCTCAGAGAATAATATGCCTCCCGGCCGTTCTCCCGGACAACCAAGAGCTCATCCTTGGAGACCTCCAAAGCTTTTTCAATAGCCTCCTTGAGCCTGGCTTCTGATTTCAACGAAACCCGGACTTCGTCGACCAGAACATCCACCTCGTGTTTCTTGGTTTTTTCTAGAACGATTTTCTCCTCGAGCTCCCGCCATGTCCCGTCGACCCGGAGCCGGAGAAAGCCTTTCTTTCTCAGTTTATCAAAAAGACGCTGGTATTCGCCTCTTCGCCCCTTGACCACAGGAGCACACAGTTTGATCTTTTCCCCCGCGAGAGTCTGTAGAATCCGGCCCAGGACTTGAGCGCGTGTCTGGTAGCTCACCTTTCGGCCGCAGCGGGGACAGTGGGGAATGCCGGCTCGCGCGAAGAGCAGCCGGACGAGGTCGTAGATCTCCGTGACCGTTCCGACCGTTGAGCGCGGGTTCGAGGAGATTGTCTTCTGGTCGATCGAGATCGACGGGGAGAGACCCTCGATGGATTCCACCTCCGGCTTCTCCATCTGCTCGATGAACTGGCGGGCGTAGGCCGAAAGGCATTCGATATACCGCCTCTGCCCCTCGGCGTAGAGGGTGTCGAAGGCGAGAGACGACTTTCCAGAGCCGCTCGGGCCGGTGATGACAATCAGCTTGTTTCGCGGCAGATCGACGTCTATCCGCTTGAGGTTGTGCTGGGCCGCTTTTTTGACCCTGATCTCTTCCAGCATGCTCCTATTCTAGCGCTTCGGTTTCCTCGTGACAAGCCTTAAGTATAGCATTTTTATGGGATTACTAGGATCTTGAGCTCACGGCCCCTAGCCAAGGAACACATTCAATATGATACCCAGGATTTAGATTAAAACACTTGATGGAAGGCCATGAGCTATAAACCATGGGCGATGAGCGAGAAAGTTGACCATTGGCGCTTTATAGGATAGCATGGACCGAGGTTAGAGAGACGGGCATGCCCAGAGAAGAAAACCTCCTCAAATCCCTGGAAATCCTGAGGGAAATCGGCCACAAGTCCGATTCCATCAAGGCGATCAAACACCTGCCGGCCCAGGCAGGCCGGTTTCAGGATTACCCGGACGGTGTTCACCCCGCCCTCCTCGAGGCCCTGAGGCAGAAAGGCTTCGAGCGGCTCTATTCCCACCAACTGACCTCTTGGCAGGCCATTCGAGAGGGGAAGAACATTGTTGTCGTCACGCCGACCGCTTCGGGAAAAACGCTCTGTTACAACCTTCCCGTTCTCGACACGATTCTCAAGAACCCCTCCGCCCGAGCCCTCTATCTTTTCCCGACCAAAGCGCTTTCCCAGGACCAGCAGGCCGAGCTCAACGAGATCATCCATTTCCTCCCCGAAGAGATCCGTATCTTCACCTATGACGGAGACACACCCCAGGATGCGCGCAAGGCCATCCGGGCCAGGGGTCACATCGTCCTGACCAACCCGGATATGCTCCACTCGGGCATTCTTCCCCACCACACCAAATGGATCAAGCTCTTCGAGAATTTGAGATATATCGTTATCGATGAGCTCCACAATTACCGAGGGATCTTCGGCAGTCATCTGGCCAACGTCCTTCGGCGGCTGAAGAGGATCGCCCAGTTCTACGGCTCTAACCCCCAGGTCATCCTCTGTACGGCGACGATCGCCAATCCGGTCGAGATGGCCGAAAAAATGATCGAGCGGCCGGTCGCCTTGGTCGACGACAACGGAGCGCCGCGGGGGGAAAAGTATTTCATCTTTTATACGCCGCCCGTGGTCAACAAACCGTTGGGGATCCGGCGGTCCTATGTCAATGAATCACGCCGCCTGGCCTCGATCTTCCTCAAGAATCGTCTCCAGACGATCATCTTCGCCCAGAGCCGGCTGATCACCGAGGTCCTGCTCACCTACCTCAAGGGAGACATCGAAAAGACGATCAAGGACGAGGGACTGATCAGAGGCTACAGGGGAGGCTATCTTCCCCTCACCAGGCGGGAGATCGAGAAGGGCCTGCGCGAGGGCAAGATCCTCGGAGTCGTCTCGACCAACGCCCTGGAGCTCGGGATCGACATCGGAAGCCTGGACGTGGCCGTGCTGGCCGGCTATCCCGGAACGATCGCCAGCACCTGGCAGCGGGCCGGGCGGGCGGGCCGCAAGACCGGAATATCCGCGGCCGTGCTCGTGGCCTCGAGCTCCCCGCTCGATCAATTCATCGTCAACCACCCCGATTACTTCTTTTCGAAACCGCCGGAGCGGGCGCTCATCAACCCCGACAACCTCTCCATCCTCATCAGCCACATCGAGTGCGCCGCGTTCGAGCTCCCCTTCACGGACGGCGAAAAATTCGGCGAGGGCGAACCCTCTGAGATTCTGAAATTCTTGGAGGAAGAGAAGCTCGTTCACCACTCCCAGGACAAATGGTTCTGGACGTCCGATGTCTATCCGGCCGACGGCGTCAGTCTGCGCAGCATCAGCTCCGACAACTTCGTCGTCGTCGATACCACCCAAAAATCCAAAGCCATCGCCGAGGTCGACTTCTCCTCGGCCCTGACAACCCTTCATCCCAAAGCCATTTACATCTGCGAAGGTGAACAGTACTTCGTCGAGAAGCTCGAGTATGACCAGCGCAAGGCCTATGTCAAAAAGACCGATGTTGACTATTTCACCGATGCCATCGACTATACCAAGATCAAGATCCTCGATGTCTTCAACAAAAAAGCGCTTGACGGCTGCACTGTCTCCCACGGAGAGGTCCATGTCGCCACTCAAGTGGTCGGCTTCAAGAAGATCAAATTCCAAACCATGGAAAACGTCGGAGCCGGAGACCTGAGTCTACCCCAGAATGAGATGCACACCACGGCCTACTGGCTGACCATTCCCGCCTCCATCATCCAGGTTTTGCCCTTCCTTTCGGAACAGAAGATCAACGGGCTTTTCGGGCTGGCCTACCTTCTCCATCACGTCTCGCCATTGTTCATGATGTGTGATCTCCACGACGTCGGAGCCTCCATCGGAGACAATTCCACCGGCGAATCCGTTCCTCCCAGGACCATTCCCCTCAAGATCCTGCGCCAGGAAGAGCAGCCCATCTTCGCCGACGCCGATTTTGAGCCCAATATTTTTATCTACGATAACTATCCCGGCGGAATCGGGTTGAGCCCTTCACTCTTTGAGCTAGAGACGGCCCTCCTCGAACACTGTCTGAAGACGATCGAAATCTGCCCCTGCCAGGAAGGATGCCCCTCCTGCGTCGGGCCGACGAAGGAGAGCGGCGAGCAGGCCAAGCAGGTCGCCAGGGAAATCCTCAAAGCCCTCCTCCAGTGAGCAGTGAGATGTGATCACTGAGCAGTGAACCATTCCGTTTTTTGATTTGAACATCTCACCGCTCACTGCTCACCGCTCACGTACTCGGGTTTGACTTTGTCTGTTCCATGTGCTACTTTTTGGGTGAAATAAGATGAATTTTCTGGATTTGATTGCCGGCGCCAGCCCCGTTGTGCAGCTGGTTCTTTTAGTTCTTATCTTCTTTTCAATCTTTTCTTGGACGATCGTTTTTTTCAAGCGGAAAACACTCAAGACGGCTGAAGCTCAGTCCCGGAAGTTTCTGACCGTTTTTCGCAAAAGCACCAATCTCTCCGACGTCAACGAGGCGGCCCGCAAATATCAGTCCAGTCCTCTGGCGTCCCTCTTCCAATCGGGGTTCAAGGAATTGGCTTATCTGGCCAAGTCCAACCCGAAGCCCGAGCTCAGCCCGGACAAAATGGACAACCTAAACCGGGCGCTCCTCAGGGCCTCGAACTCGGAGGTGGCCAAGCTCGAAAAAATGATGAGCTTTCTGGCCACGACTGGAAACGTGACTCCTTTCATCGGTCTTTTCGGCACGGTCTGGGGAATCATGGATGCATTTATCAGGATCGGGGTCGTACGCTCAGCCAGCCTGGCCACCGTGGCTCCGGGGATTGCCGAGGCCCTCGTGACCACGGCCGTCGGCCTTGTTTGCGCGATCCCGGCGGTTATCGCCTACAATCTTTTTCTCCAGCGGATCAAAGGCGTGATCACCGAAATGGAGAACTTCTCCCTGGAATTTCTCAACATTACAGGGCGTCTTTATGGCTCTTAAGGTCGGGTCAGCTTCGGGCTCCAAACGCCAGATCGGCACTTCCCTTTCCGAAATCAACGTCACTCCCTTTGTCGATGTCGTCCTCGTCCTCCTGATCATCTTCATGGTCACGACACCGATGATGACCTCCGGGATAGGCGTCAACCTGCCTCAGGCCGAAACGGAGTCGGCTCCGGCTGAGGAAGGTCTGACCCTGACCATCACCAAAGATCGCTACATCCACGTGGGGCAAACCGTCATCAATATCATGCTCCTCGAGAGAAAGCTGCAAGAATACTTCTATGGAAAGTCAAAGAAGGTTATCTACCTTCAAGCAGACAAGGACCTTCCCTATGGCTTCGTCGTGGACATTCTCGATATCACCAAGAGGGTTGGGATCGAAGTGATCGGCCTGGTCACCGAGCCCAAAGAGAAAAAGAAGATCGAATGACCATCGCCATCGACCGGGGCCAAAAGACATTCCAGAGCGCGCTCCTGGCCTCGATCGCCGTGCACATCGGACTGATCATTCTGATTGCTGCAGCTCCCTCCCTGCCCAAGTCCTCCAAGAAAGGGATGATTCACTATGTGACTTTCAACCTCGGGTCGTTGCCCGGTGGAGACGGGGCGGGCGGCGGAGGCGGCCGGGGAGGGAAAAAGGCTGAAGTTCCTCCCCCCCAAAAAAAGGAAACCCTGAAGGATCTCACGGTGCCCCTGAAGCTGCAACCGGAGCCGAAATCCAGCTTGAGGCATCCGGTGGAGAAGCCCAAAAAAGAGGACAAAACAAAACAGACCAAGAAAGCGGCCATCACCAAGCCGCCGGCGAATCTCCCCGATACCAAAATCCAAAAACCATCGGACAAGGACGCAGCGGACGCCGGCCAGGGCCCGGACTCCGGAACGGGGCTCAAGATCGGAGGCCTGGGGAGCGGCCCCGGCGGCTCGGGGTCGGGCCTCGCCGACCAGATCGGCCTCTCCAATTTTCCCTTCCAGTATTACCTCCAGATTATCATGGACAGAGTCTCGGCGTCCTGGTTCACCTCCCTCGTCGCTCCCGGAATCTCCGGAAATTTCCAGACCACCGTGTTTTTTAGGATCCTCAGGAGCGGGGGTATCTCCGACCTCAAGGTCGAGGAGACGAGCGGCATCCAATCCCTAGACATGTCGGCCCTGAGGGCCATTCAAAACGCTTCGCCCTTTCCACCCCTGCCCAAAGAGTATGAAGACGAGTTTCTCGGAATCCATCTCATCTTCGAGCATTCCAAATGAAGTTTAGAAGAATCATCCTGACCGCCTTTTCTTTATGGCTGACCGCCTTCGTCGTCTTCCCCCAGCAGGAGGTGGTGATCAAGATCAGCGAAGGCATGCCGGCCATTCCCTTCGCCATCCCAAAATTTATCACCCACTCGCCACAGGCCGGAGCGGCCGCAGAGGATTTGTACCAGGCGCTCTACGCCGACCTGAAGTTCAGCCGGATCTTCCAGCTCCTGCCCAGCAGCTACTTCAGCTATATCCGGCCCCTCGACCCGGACAAGATTTTTTTTAAGGACTGGGACTCCATCCAGGCCAAGCTCCTGCTCGTGGGCGAAGTCTCCTCGGCCGGAAAAACTGAGTTCGTTTTTGAAGGCAAGCTCTACGATGTCCGCTCCGAACGGTTTATTGTCGGCAAGCGCTACCAATCGGAAAAAAACGTGCTCCGCCTGGCGGCCCACAAAATGGCCGACGAGATCATGAAGGTCTATGGCGAACGACCGATCTTCAGCTCCAAGATCGCCTTTGTCTCCGACCGCGACGGAAATGACCAGCTCTACATAATGGACTACGACGGCCAGAACCAAACCCGTCTCACCTTCAACAAGACCATTGACTACATGCCCTCCTGGTCACCGGACGGGAAAAGGATTGCGTTCACTTCCTATCGCCGGGGGAACGCCGATCTGTATATCCTGAGCATCTACGAGGGCAAGATCAACGCGATTGTCTCTCGGGGAACGAGCTACGCGCCCTCCTGGTCACCCGACGGGAAGAGGATCGCTTTCTGCTCGACCATGGACGGCAACGCGGAAGTCTACGCGGCTGATGTCGACGGGACAAAGATCTCAAATGTCAAAAGACTGACCTTCACCGAGGCCATCGATACCTCTCCCTCCTGGTCCCCAACCGGCCGCGAGATCGTCTTCACTTCGGACCGGGGCGGAAGCGGAGCGCCTCAGATCTATATCATGGACGCGGAGGGGTCAAACGTCCGCCGTGTGAGCTTCGGCGGGACCTACCATGATTCGCCGGTCTGGTCTCCGGCCGGCGACCGGATCGCCTACGTCTCTCGGGTGGACCAGGCCTTCGACCTCTACATCCTGAACCTGAGGACCAATCAAATAACCAAGCTCACCGAGAGCAACGCCCGGAATGAATCTCCCTCCTGGTCTCCGGACGGCCGCCACCTGGTTTTCGCTTCCAGTCTCGCCGGCAAAGTCCAGGTTTATTGCGTCGACTACGATGGGACAAATTTGCGGCCCCTGACGTCCAAAGGAACGAACAAACTTCCCGACTGGTCCAGATGAGCCGGGCTGGGAGGCCCGGACCCAGCAATATCTATTGACATCAAAATTCTTTAATTGTATAAAAATGACAGTTAACAAAATACACTTGCCTCAACAATGGTAAGTCAACAAACCACCGAAGAGGAGGTCTGATGAAAAAAGTGCTCATTCTTTCGTTAGCCTGTTTTCTGGTTTTTGCCTTTCTGATTTCCTGCCGGGCGAAACCCAAGGAAGTCCCGCCGCCTCCCCCCCAGGCCAAGGAACAGCCCAAGGTTGAAAAAGTCGTCGAGCCGCCCGTCCAGAAACCGCAGATGACCGAAGAAGAGATCTTCATGTCAAAGTCGCTGGAACAGATCAACAAGGAACAGCCTCTCCAGATGATCCACTTTGACTACGACAAGTATTTTATCCGGGACGATGCCAAGTCTATCCTCGAGAGCGATGCGGCCTGGCTCAAAAAGTTCCGGATGGTCAAGGTGCTGATCGAGGGCCATTGCGATGAGAGGGGAACGGAAGAATACAACTTGGCGTTGGGCGAAAAAAGAGCCAAGAGCGCCCTTGATTATCTAGTCTCTCTCGGGATTTCCCAGGACAGGATGAAGATCATCTCCTACGGGAAGAGCCAGCCCTTAGACCCAGCCAATAGCGAGACCGCTTGGGCCAGGAACAGAAGAGCCCAGTTCACGATCATCGAAAAATAGCCGTGTCCAGAAAATTTCTTGGGGTGTTCCTCATTCTGTTCATGTCCCTAGTCTCTCTGGGCGATGACAAAAGCAAAAAGGCCTACGAGCTCATCTACGAAGATGTCCAGCTCCTGAAGCAGAAGCTCCTGGACGTTGAAACGAAGATCGTTCGAAACGCAGAAGACCTGAAACAGGTCATTGTTCAGATCAAGGACCTCCAGGCACAGTTTCGACTCTTTCAGTCGGAACAATCGAATTTTAAGGAAAACCTGAGGAATCTCCCCACCCAGTACCAGGTCTTTCTACAAAAACTCGAGGAGATGAACCAGCAGCTTATCAGGATCTCCGAGGATCTGATCACTCTGAAAGCCGGAGCGGTTGCAGCTCCGGTGCAGGGCGAGAAGGCCGAAAAACCTAAACCGGGAGAAAAGAAAGGCAAGCCGGCTGAGGATAAAACGCAACCCCCTCCCCCTCCCTCTGTTTCTCCCCAAGAAGTTTATAGCATGGCCTACTCGGATTATCTGAAGGGGAATTTCACCCTGGCCATCGAAGGTTTCAAGCAGTACATCCAGCAATTCCGCGACAGCCCGCTGGCAGACAACTCCCTCTACTGGATCGGAGAGTGCTATTTCAGCCAGAAGAAATTCAAAGAGGCCATCGACCAGTTCAATGAGCTGATCCTCAATTACCCCAACGGAGACAAGACCGCCGCGGCCTATCTCAAGAAGGGGATCAGCTTCATGGAGATGGGGAAAAAAGAAGAAGCCCTGGCCGTCTTCAAACTTCTCGTCAGCAAACACCCCCTCGAGGAAGAGACCAAGATCGCTCAACAAAAAATCAAGGATCTTCAATCTGAAAAATGAGAGATATCAACAGCCTCAACAAAGTCTTATTGATCGGCCGCCTCGGCGCGAAGCCGGAAATCAGGTACCTGGCCCAGAACGGACGGCGCGTCGCACGCTTCACACTGGCCACGAATGAGCGCCTGTTCAACCCGAACACCAACGAGAGCAGGGACCGGACCGAGTGGCACCGCGTCGTCGTGTGGGGGAAACTTGCCGAGTTCTGCGAAAAGTACTTGACCCAGGGAAAACAGATTTATCTCGAAGGGAAACTGCGAACCCGGAGCTGGCAGGACAGGGATGGCAACAAGAGATCCACGACCGAAGTGGAGGCTCAAAACATCGTCCTGCTCGGCAGGCGCGAAGAAGGAACCGATGAAGCCCCGACCGCCGAGCCGCCGCCCCAGGATTTCCCGAGCGGGGAGGAAACTCCCGCCGCGACCGAAGAAGGCGGAGGCGACGACGAAGTCCCGTTCTAGGGAGGGACGCCAGCGGATGACCGCCCGAAAAAAAGAACCCGAGCGTCGGTTTCGGGGGAGCATCATCGAAGACATTAGGCCTTGGGGAAAATTCCGTTCTTATCCTCGGAGCAACGTCTGCAGCATCAAGGTTATCACCGTCAACCCGAAAGGGGCGGTTTCTCTGCAATACCATCGCAATCGCCACGAGTACTGGATCGTCTTGGACCGGGGCCTGGAAGTGACGCTGGGGGAAAGAATCTGGCGACCGAGGAAGAATGAGGAGATCTTTGTCCCCCAACGGACTCCCCACCGGCTTCGTTGCGTCGGCCGACAGCCCGGCCGGGTGATGGAAATCTGGATCGGGAAATCCTCTGAATCCGATATCGTCCGGATTCAAGATTTCTATGGGCGAACCTAGCAAGGCTGAGCAGTCAGCTATAAGTGGTAAGGAGTAAACGGTAAGGGGGAAGGGGTTTTCTGATTTTTGCCCCTTACTCCTGACCTCTTACCTCACACTATATTATTAGCTCGTGGGGCCCATCAGGAATACACCGGGGTATTTCACCAGGATCTCTTCAATAACGTATTCCTCGATCGCCTGAGCGGTCTTCAATTTCAGGGCACCCTGGATCACCTTTTCCACTGTCCGCGAGTCGACAGAGCGGAGGGCCTTTTTGAATTTGGGAATGAAGATCGGGTTCATGCTGAATTTTCTCAACCCGAAGCCGAGCAAGAAAAGCGCCGACAGAGGATCGGCCGCCATCTCTCCGCAGACCGTAACATCTTTACCCGCCTTGAGGGCCGACTTGATGACGAAGCGGATGAGCCTGAGCACCGAAGGGTGGAGGGGTTTATAGAGGTAGGAGACATACTCATTGGAACGGTCTACGGCCAAATAATATTGAATGAGGTCGTTCGTCCCGATGCTAAGATAATCCACATGCTCAGCGAGCATATCGGCGACCGCGGCAGCGGCTGGAACTTCGATCATGATACCCAGCGGGATGTGCTCATCAAATTTGACCTTGTGTTCGCGGAGCCCCTCCTTCACTTCCTCAAAAAGGTGTTTGACTTCCAGAATCTCCTCGAGCTCCGTGATCATGGGGATGAGGACCCTCATGTTGCCCAGGGCGCTGGCCCTCAAAACAGCCCGGAGTTGGGTCATGAACATATCCTTGTTGCGGAGGGAAAAACGGATCGCCCTCAGCCCCAGGGCAGGGTTGGGCTCTTTCTCGATATTCAGTTGGGGCAGGGCCTTTTCGCCCCCGATGTCGATCGTCCGAATGTACACCGGAGCGGGATAGGCTTCCTTGGCGATCCTGGAATAGACCGCAAAATGATCGTCTTCAGTGGGAAGGAGGGAACCCCGGAGGTAGAGAAATTCAGACCTGAAGAGACCGATTCCCTCTGCCCCGAAGGAGAATGCGTTATTCACTTCCTCAGGCAGCTCGATGTTGGCCAGCGGAAAGAATCTTTCGCCGTCCAGGGTCGCCGAGGCCAGCCGGGAGGTTTTTTGCAGGTCCTTCCTGTAGGTGTTGTATTTCTCCCGCTTGCTTGCGAATTCCTTCCGCACCGCCAGGGGAGGGTTGACGATGACCTCACCGTCGGTCCCGTCCACGATCAAATTGTCCCCATTCTTGACGAGCCGGGTCAGGTTGTGGAGGCCGACCACGGCGGGAATGTTCAGGGACCGCGCCAGGATCGCCGTATGGGACGTCTGCCCGCCCATGTCCATAGCCACCCCCAGGATCGTTCCCCGGCTGAGCCTGGAGGCCGCTTCAGAGGGCAGAAGTTCATGGGCGACTAATATCTTGTCGGCTTCGTCCGTTTCTGTGGTCTTTTTCCCGGCCTCCAGATTTCGATAGACCTTGGCCAGAACGTCGGAGATATCCGATTTCCTCTGCCTGAAATATTCATCGTTGATCGCCTCGAAGACCCTCAAATACTTGTTATTGATCTGAGAGAGAGCCCACTCTGTCTTCACCCTGTCTTCGCGAATGATCCTCTCCAGACTCGTCAGCAGGGATTTATCCTGAAGGATAAGAAGGTGGGCGTCGAAGATAAAGGCGTGTTCGTCCCCCATCTTCTTTTTGATCTCCCCTTTGATCTTGACCAGCTCCGCCCTGGTCCGGGCGATGGCCCTTTTCATCCGCCGCAGCTCGTTATCAACCCGGCGGGAGGAGATGGTTTCCTTTCTTCCAGTGAAGATGACGCGTGCGGAGAGCCGGACTTCGCCCATGGCGATCCCGGGAGAAACGCCGATCCCTCTGAGGCGGATGATGTCCATGGGCCGCTATTCTCTTTCCTCGAATTTGTTGTCGATCAGTCCGACCAGAGCGCCGCAGGCCGCGTCTTCGTCCTTGCCCGAGATCTTGAGCTCGAGCTGGCTGCCCTGTGTGGCCGCAAGGGTGAGGATCCCGAGGATGCTCTTGCCGTCGATCTCGCTCCCATCCTTGACGATCTTCACCAGCGAACTGAAGCGATTGGCCAGGTTGACGAACTTCACCGCGGCCCTGGCATGCAGTCCCAGCTTGTTCGTGATGGTCACTTTTCTTTTGATCATCGGCCGTCGGTCCCTCAGTGTTTGGAGCTCAGCAGAGCGCTGGCCAGGTGGATGTTCTTCTTCCCCTGGTCGACGACCTTTCTGGCGACATCTTTGAGATTGTTGCTTCTCTGGAGCGAGACAAATTTGATCAGCATGGGGAGATTCACTCCGGTGATGATCTCGATATGGTCGTCTTTCAGAAAACCGAAGCTGAGGTTGGAGGGGGTCCCACCGAACATGTCGGTGAAAATCAAGACGCCGTTCTTTTGATCGACTCTTTTCAGGCTGGAGTTGATCTTTTTCCTGGATTCTTCCACATCATCATACCAGCCGATGGAGATGGCCTCGATGTTGGGGGCTTCTCCCAGAATGATCGTCAGGGCGTTCAGCAATTCCTCGGCCAGCTTCCCGTGTGAGACTATGATCCCGCCGATCATCTTGCACTCTCCGCGTTCGTCATGTTCGCCGCGTCGATCCTATCGATGATATTTTTTTTGCTGACTTCTTACCCCTCACTCCTCACCCCCGACTCCTCACTTTTTTATTTGAACATATCCCGGTGATAGATTTTACTATGATAACCGTGCTTGTGAAAGTACCCGTTCAATTTTTCCGCGATCACCACGGACCTGTGCTTTCCCCCCGTGCAGCCGACGGCGACGGTCAGATAACTCTTGCCTTCGTCCAGGAATTTGGGAATCAGAAAATCCAGGAAACGAATCAGCTCGGCCAGGAAGGCCTGGGTCTCCGGAGATTTGAGGACGAAGTCCCTGACCAGGCGATTGTTTCCAGTCTTTTCTCTGAGGGCCTCCTCATAAAAGGGATTGGGAAGGAAACGTGTGTCGAAGACGAGGTCTGATTCTATGGGCAAACCGTATTTGTAGCCGAAACTGACAAGAACGATCTGAAGGCGCGGGCCCTTTCGCTTAGAAAACCGCCGCATCAACAACTCCTTGAGCTGGGAGACGGTGGAGGCCGAAGTATCGATGACTTCATCCGACATCTTCTTGATCTCTGCCAACCGCTTGCGCTCGAGGCGAACGCCTTCCAGGACGGACTTCTTCTTGGTCAGCGGATGGGGCCGGCGGCTCTCGCTGAACCGTTTGACCAGGGCTTCGTCGGAAGCCTCCAGGAAGATCAACCGGGGGGATATCTTTTTGTTGATCTCCCTCCAGACGAGAGGAAACTTGCTCAGAAAACCCGGCTCCCGGATATCGACGACCAGGGCTACGCGTTCGATCTCGACTTCTTCCCTGAGCCACAGGTCGACGAAGCTCGGGATCAGCTTGGCCGGCAGATTGTCCACGCAGTAGTAACCCAGGTCCTCGAGGAAATGGCTGACCGCGGTTTTTCCCGACCCGGACAGCCCGGTGATGATGAGGAACCTGTCATCCTTCACAAGCAGACCTTCCTTTCGGGCTCACGACAAAGCCCGCTCGAGTTTTTTCATGATCTCCTGGGAAGCGTGGTAACCCCTCAACCTGAGCTGATGAACTTTGCAGGCGACCTCGATCAGGGTGGCGATATTCCGACCGGGGGCAACGGGAATGCTCAATTGCGGGGTCCCGACCCCCAGGATCTTGATATCTTCGGGGAATTTCAGGCCGAGCCGGTCGTACTCTCTGCGGTGATGCCATTTCTTGAGCCTGATGATCAAATCGACCGGAGCCTGACGGAGGATCGACTTGGCGCCAAAGATCTCTCTGATATTGATGATGCCCAGGCCCCGGATCTCCATATAATTATGACTCAGGGAGGGTGATTTCCCGGTCAAGCGGCCAGCGGCCGTTTTCCGAACGAGAACCACGTCATCGGAAATGAACTTGTGCCCCCGGGCGATGAGCTCCAGGGAGCTCTCGCTCTTCCCGATTCCGCTGTCTCCCCGAATGAGCGCACCGAGCCCGAAGATCTGAAGAAGCTCGCCGGAAATCGTCGTCTCCTCCGGAACGCACTTCCCTTTCTTACTCATCAAACCTCTGCTCCTCGCGCCGGATAACCTCTAGCATGGGCCGCGGACTCGCCGCCTGCAGAATCTTCTTGTCCAGAGTTCCGGCTTTCCGAACCAGCTGGGCAATCGAAGCCAGGATCTGAAGGCTGCTGCCGGGGTCCCCCGGGGCGGCGATCACCAAAAAAAAGACGTGAACCGGTTTTGCGTCAACCGATTTAAAATCCACCCCCTTCCGCGAAACGCCCAACATGACCATTGGGTTTTTCAGCCCTGCAAACTTGCAGTGGGGGATGGCCACGCCCTCGCCGATGGCCGTGCTCCCCAATTTTTCTCTCTCGAGAAGCCTGGTGTACAGCTCCGTGCCCCCGACAACCCGATTCGTTTTTTTCAGAAAATCCACCATCTCATGGAGCGAGCTCTCCACCTTTCTCGATCTGAGATCCGGGATGATCATGCCCTCGGCCAGGAAGTCGGATAGCTTCACGCCGGACACCCCTGAGGATTATTCCGGCTCCACCAAACCATAGTTTCCGTCCCTGCGTCTGTAAAGGACGGCCCATTTTTCCGTGCCGGGTCTCCGGAAAACGAAGACGTCCCTCTTTTCCACGTCGAACTGGACCAGGGCCTCTTCGAGAGCCATGGGCTTAAGGGAAAAATCCCGGCTCCGGACAACTCTCTTTTCGGTCTCCCCAGGCTCGGGAACATAGGGGATCTCCTTCGTCACTCGGCTGCTCCGCCGCTTCCTCTCCCTGAATTTTTCCCTTTCTTTTTTGATCTTCTTTTCCAGGCTGTCAAAGGCCCGGTTGAGCGAGTTCAACATCTCCGGAGTCTCTTCGACCACGAACAGGCTCGCCCCTTTGGCTTTGACGTAAATTTCGGCCTTATGCCTGTTGCGTTCCACCGAGCAGATGACATCCACTTCCAGGACCGACCCCATCAGTTTTTCCAACGAGTTGAGACGTTTCTCGCAGTATTGCCTCAGCTCCGGGGTCAGAGTCATCTGGCGGGCCGTGAAATGAACGTTCATGAGCTGCCCTCCATGACAAATTTTCTTTTCCGGATATGGGAAGGAAGAATCTTGAGCTGTTTTCTGTACTTGGCGATCGTGCGTCGGGCAATCTTCAGGTTTTCTTTGGCCAAAAGCTCCCCGATCTCGATGTCACTCAGGGGGCGGTTCCGATCCTCGTTTTCAACGAGTTTTTTGATTTTCTCTTTGATCCTGAGGGAAGAAATCTCCTCACCATAATCCCCGACCAAGGACTTGTGGAAGAAATACTTCAGCGAAAAGACCCCTCGCGGGGTCGTGAGATACTTGTTGGCGACGACGCGGCCGACTGTGGATTCGTGGACGCCGATTTCCTGGGCGATCTCCATCAGAGTCAGAGGTTTAATATAGTCCAGTCCTTTCTCAAAGAAATCCTGCTGCTTATCAACGATATACTTCGCCACTTTATATATGGTCTGGTCCCGCTGGTTCAAGCTTCTCAGGAACCAAAGTGCTTTCTTCATCTTGTCCTTGAGGAAGCGGTGGGCCTCAGGGTTGTCCTTCGACGTCGTCGCAAGGAGCTTCTTGTAATAGCTGCTGATCCGGAGCCTGGGCAACCCCTCGTCATTCAGGACAACCTTGTATTCGTTCCCTTCCTTGGTCACCAGGATATCCGGCACGACGTAAAAGGTCCTTTCCTGGCTGTACTTACGCCCCGGGGTCGGGTCCAGGGCTTTGATGATCTCGATGTGGTATTTAACCTCAGAGAGCGGGATCTGCAGGGCCTTGGCCAATTGAGAGAAATCCGATTTTTCGAGAAGCTGGAGGTATTGGGTGACGAGGGTTCTCGTCGTCTCGTTGGTCATCTGCAGATATTCCATCTGGGCAAGCAGGGCTTCCCGCAGGTCCAGGCTTCCCACCCCGACCGGATCGAAAACCTTGATCTTGCCGCGGACTTCGTTGACTCTTTCCACTGTGACCTGGCACTGCCTGGCGATTTCCTCGAGCGGAGTGCTCAGATATCCGTCCTCGTTGATGTTGCCGATGATCTGCTGAGAGATTTCCCGGTCTTTTGGGTCAAAAAAAGTGAGGTTGGCCTGCCAGTTTAAGTGGTCCCAGAGGGAGGGCGTCTTGGACAGGAAGTTCTCAATCGACGGAATCTCCTTCCTCCCGACGACGGAAGGACGAAAGCCGTCCCCGAAATACTCCTGAAAGTGCGATTCGAAGTCAGCTTCGTTCTGATATTCAGCGTCCTGATCCTGGGGGTTGTCCCGCATTTTTTCTAGCTGCTTCTCCAGTTCGCTCCGCTCCTTCGGGTTTTTCCCGTTGCCTTCCTTGACCTGCCTCTGGAAGGTCTCCTCCTCCAGCTCGATGACGGGATTCTGAGAGATCTCGGAGTCGATGATCTCGATGAGCTCGAGGTTGGTGAGAGGGAGGAGCCTGATCGCTTGTTGCAGGGCAGGGGCCAGGATCAGTTTCTGAACCTGCCTCTGGTCGAGCCTCTGTTTCATCACCATGGTCTTAACGCGATATCCCTTATTCTAACATTAATAGAGGCAAAAATCCTCGCCCAGGTAGTTCCTTCGGACCTCTGGCGAGGCGATCAATTCCGGCGGTTCCCCTTCCATGATGATCCGGCCTTTATCGATGATGTAAGCACGGTCGGTGATCCGGAGAGCTTCCCGGACGCTGTGATCCGTCAGGAGCAGCCCAAGCCCCCTCCGTTTGAGGGAGACGATGATTTCCTGCAGGTCATTGATGGCCAGCGGGTCTATGCCGGTGAAAGGCTCATCCAGCAGGATGAACTCCGGCCTGGTCATCATCGCCCTGGCAATCTCCAGCCTCCGCCTCTCTCCGCCGGACAGGGTATAGGCCCTGGCTTTGGCCAGTTTTTCCAGTCCGAACTCCTGGAGAGCCTGGGCGATTTCCCCGTTTTCTCTTCGGGATTGGGAATCGGGAAAAACCTCTAGAATGGCCAGCAGATTTTCTTCTACGCTGAGCCTTCTGAAAGCGGAGGGTTCTTGGGGGAGCAGGCACATCCCCTTCTGAGCCCTCAGGTACATGGGAAGCCCTGTGATCTCTTCCCCATGAAGAAAGATCTTGCCGGAATCTTCCGGGACAAGGCCGAGAATCATCGAAAAGGTCGTTGTCTTCCCGGCCCCATTCGGCCCCAGGAGTCCGACCACTTCGCCGCCCTGGACCTCGACAGAAACATCATTGACCACTTTTTTCCGCTGATAGGATTTGTTCAGGCAGACGGCTTTCAGGGAATTGTTCATTTCTCACGTTTGATGAGTGTTTCCGACCTTTCCCGCTCCAGGTTTTCGACCCGGATTTTACCATCCGATAGGTAAAAAGTCAATTTGTCCCCCCTGGTCTCTCCCTTACTTTTGTCAAGCAGCTGAGGGCTTCCGGTAAGGACAATCGTCTCGTTAGCCACGTTGTAAATGGCCTGCTTTCCCCTTCCCTCTTTCGACTCCTGCTGGATCACGACATTGTCACTGGCCTCGATCGCCTTCATCTTGCCGTCTTCTTCCCTGAGAAGGACTGACATCGTCCTCGCGGATATGGAATAGTTCTTTATGAGGAGGACGCACGAGTCCGAGAAAGAGAGGACCCGGTTTTTCGGTTTGTAATTCATGATATTGCCCGATATCTCGACTTTTTCCTCTGGTTCGTCTGTTTTTGCCTTGTGGGGAAAGGTCGTCCTGACCGCTCCGGCCGAACGGATTTCTCCGCTTTCCTTAAAAAGCGTCAGTTCCTGGGCCACGATCATGTTCTTCTCCTGCCAGACTCGGATGTCGCCGCTAAAAATAAAACGCTCCGGGGTGCCCAAATGTCTCAGATTCCGGGTGGTTACGAAGAGAGCCTGATCGCCGGAAAAAAAGCCGGGAGGCCGTTTATCCGCCCCCTTGGGTTTCAAGACGGCCTTGACCTCTCCGGAGGCGCTGATGTCGTCGTTTTTGAGGAAAAGGACGATCTCTGAGGCCTGGAGGTCGCTCTCAGGGGATGTGAATCCTGCCGGAGCCTGCGGACCGCCCTTGACGCGAAGCTCGAGTCTCTTCGCCCCGAAGGACATTTCGTCTCCGCTCGCGCGGCGCAACTCCTGTCCTTCCTTGTCTTTATCGACCATCGCGACTTGCCTGCCCCCCCTGAAACCCCGGAGTTCACCCTCCTCATCAAAAGAGAATTCCGACGATTGAGACAGGAGCTCGGACCAGGCGCCTGATTCCGAGTGCAGGATTAGACGGGAGTCACCCCGGGTCTCCAGGGAACGGACCTTGGAGGACTTCTTGAACATCCTGAGGTCCACCTTCTCGGCCTCGACTTCCCTTCTCCTGCTCCGGAGTAAGACCGACGAGCCACTCGAAAGTGTGCCCTGCGGCTGGGCTTCCGAGATCAGCTCCAGCCGGACTTTACCTTTCAGGCGCAGTTCTGTCAGAAAGTTTTCGTCAGTTGACAGAGCAAAATTTAGGTTCTGGCAGGAGCCCCCACTTTCTCCGGAATGAAATTCGATCAGGCCCTCGCCTTCGCCCTGGTGTCCCTTGCGGCTATAGACGAGCTTTTGGCCTCGCAGGAAAAACGGTCGTGTGATCTTTTGCTCGGGCTTGGGCTTGACCTCCAGTCGAACCCCGTCTTCGAGTGTCAGGGTTTGGTCCGCTCGAGTGTAGAGAAGGTTTCGGGAAAAACCGTTGAGCCTCAGAGAGGCGATGCCGACACCCTTGTCGGACCTGAAGACCTCTGTCTTCTTATCATAATCGAAAAAATCGGAGACAAGAGTCAGATCCTTGTCCTGAATCTTAACCTTTCCGGTCAGGACAAAATGATTTCCCTCCTGGTCGTAAGCCACCTGGTCGGCGAAGATCATTGTCTTCTGTCCTCCCTTTTGCCCGAAATCGACGACCTCGACGCTGCCTTCGAGGTGATTCAGTTTGTCCTCTCCGACATAAAACCTGTTCGCCCGGAGCTCGATGTTTCCCTTGCCGCCCTTGAACTCGAAATGCTCGATCTTTTCTTTCTGGTCGATCTTCAAAGGACCAATGTCGGCCGATTGCCGGGGCGGACTGGATTTTTCTCCCAGGTGCGTCACGAGATAGACCAAGATCATCGTTACAATACCGAGGAGGACAGCGAGGATCGCTATTCTCAGGGTCCTGGTCAGCCTGAACTTTGTCTTTTCGCGCATGCCCGATTCTAGGTCCTGATGTCTTCCAAAGTAAGAGAGACTTTTTCTTCCCCCATGTACTCGGAGAACTGGAGAGAGTAGGCGATATCGATTTCATCTCCTTTCTTGATCGTCGCTGCCCAGTCGGCTTTATCCCAGCCGAGCGCTTCGACCGTCCTCCCACTCTGTTTGACCAGAAGCTTGGCGTGCTTGCCTTGGATCGTCTGGGGAGGGCCCGCCACTTTCACTCTCTCCGTCATGAACACCGGCTTGGGGTTACCCATTCCAAACGGCCAGAGGAGCACATAGTCCTTGAGGAGCGCGGGTTGGATTTCATCGAGGCACAACCGCGTATCGATCGGTATTTTCCTCTGGAGATCCGCGTCGGAGATCCGGGCGGCCGCGAGTTCATTCACCAAAGCCCTGAACGAGCTCATCCGGTCGCGTTCGAGGGAACAACCGACGGCATAGGTGTGGCCGCCGTAGTTGAGGAACAGGTGCCGGCACTGGTCCAGGCAATCGATCATCGAAAATTCGCTGATGCTCCTGCCCGAGCCGAAGGCCTTTCCGTCCTCGTAGGCAAAGAGAAGTACCGGACGGTGGAAGGCGTCCTTCAGCCGAGCGGCCACGATTCCGATGACACCACGGTGCCATTCGTCACAGCCCATGACTAGGAAACGGTACCGTTTTTCGAGCGCCTTCGTCCTGATTGTCTGGGCCGCCTGTTTGAAAATCCGTTCCTCGGTCGATTGTCTTTTCCTGTTCAGAGTTTCCAGCCGGCCGACAATATCGAGGCATTCTTCCGGGGACTTTGAAAAAAAGAGCCGAACCGCAAGGTCGGTCATGCCCATCCGGCCGGCCGCGTTGATCCTCGGCCCGATCCTGAATCCGACGTCTCCCTCGGAAACCCGTTTTTTCACAAGTCCACAGGAATCGAGCAGTGTTCTCAAGCCCAGGTTAACGACTGTTTCAAGACCCTTGAGTCCATATTTTGCCAGAAGTCTGTTCTCGCCCCTCAATTCCACCACGTCAGCGATCGTCCCGATGGCCACCAGCTTGATATAATGCGGAATCAAACGCGACCGGCGCGCGTCCTCAAGGAGAGCCTGGATCAATTTGAAGACGACACCGACTCCGGCGAGCCCCTTATCCGGGTAGCCGCTCGCCTCGAGCATGGGATTCAGAATGGCGAGCGCGGCCGGGAGTTCGGCTCCAGGGCGATGGTGGTCGGTGATGATGACATCAATTCCTCTGGATTTGGCCTCTCGGACAAACTGGACCGCCTTGACCCCGCAGTCCACGCTGATCACGAGGCCCGCTCTTTTCTGGGAGACAATATCGATGTGTTCAGTCTTGATTCCGTAGCCATCCTTGAGCCGCTCGGGAATGAAATAGTCGATTTCTGCGCCGAGCGATTCCAGGGCTTTGTGCAGCATGACCACTGATAAGATTCCATCGACGTCATAGTCCCCGAAGATGAGGATCTTCTCCCGGCGGGCAATCGCCTCCTTTATCCTGAAAACGGACTCGGCCATTCCGGCCATCAGATACGGATCAAAAAGCCCGCTGAGATCGCCGTGAAGAAACTGGTGGGCACTCACGGGGCTGTCGATGTTGCGGTTGACCAAGATCTGGGCGATAGGCAGCGGAATCCCGAGCTCCCTGGATATGACCTCAGATTCAGGCCGCGGCGGCCTGAGGATCCACCGTGAACCGGTCATGGACACGGCTTAAATCTAGCACAATCAACGACAATCCTCAAATCGCGAAAGCTGTGCCCCGTTCACCGTACCCCGCGCTCCTTTCGCCAAAAACAGCCCTTTGCCTCTTGCCCCTTACGCCTCACCCCTCACCCTTACTGCAATTTTGCGAGATAGACGGGATAGACGGTTATGAATATAATATTCATGCCGTGCTGGGAAATCTGAAGGAAAAACTGGCCAGGACCCGACAAGTTTTTCGGGACAAGCTCGAGACCTTTCTTCAGGGCAGCAGACAGAGTGAAGAAATCCTCGATGAGATAACTGAGCTCTTGATCCTGGCGGACGTCGGAATCGGGACAACCGAGAAGATCATCGGGGACCTTAAGGACAAGATAAAGAAGGATAGCTCATTCCCGGTGGTCCAGGCTCTTCTCAAAGAGGAGTTGGTGAGGATCCTTTCGCAGTATCCTCCTGAAGGAGCCCGCAATTCGGCTCCGTTGGTGGTTATGATGGTCGGAGTGAACGGGGGAGGCAAAACGACCTCCCTGGCTAAGCTCGCCTTTGCCTTGAAAAATGAGGGCAAAAAGGTCATGATGGTGGCAGCTGATACATTCCGGGCGGCGGCTCTTGAGCAGCTCGCCCTGTGGGGGAAAAGGCTGAATATCCAGGTGATCAGGGGCCAGTACGGCGCGGACCCTGCCTCGGTCGTCTATGATGCGGTTCAATCCTTCAAGATCCACGGTTTTGATATTCTGCTCATCGACACGGCCGGCAGGATTCACACCAATGCCAACCTGATGAACGAACTCGAAAAGGTCAAACGGATAATCGCCCGAGAAATCAGCGGGGCGCCGCATGAGATCCTGCTTGTCCTGGATTCAACCATCGGCCAGAATGCCATCGTCCAGGCCAGGGAATTCCTGAAGTTCTCAGGCATCACCGGGATATTCCTGACCAAGCTCGATGGCACGGCCAAAGGAGGAAGCGTAATCAGCATCGTTTCGGAGCTGGGGCTTCCGGTCAAATTCATCGGAGTGGGAGAGAGTGAAGAGGATATGCTGCCTTTTTCTCCCCAGAATTTCGTCGACGCCCTCCTCTCATGAATAACTCCAAGGATCTGGCTTTCCTCGAAATGGCCTACGGTCTGGCTGAAAAGGCCAGGGGACGGGTTAGTCCCAATCCCCTGGTCGGAGCCCTGGTCGTCCGTGCAGGAGCCATCGTTGGCCATGGCTACCACGAGGAGGCGGGAAAACCGCATGCCGAAGTGATCGCCTTGGGCAGGGCGGGGGGCTTGGCCAAAAAAGCAACCGCCTTTATCACTCTCGAACCCTGTGTCCATTGGGGCAGGACTCCGCCCTGCGTAGACAGCCTGCTCCGAGCTGGGTTGAAAAGAGTCGTCGTCTCCGCGCTTGACCCGAATCCACTTGTCTATGGGAAAGGAATCCAAAAACTTAAGCAGGCCGGCGTGGATGTCTCACTCGGGCTCCTCCAGGAAAAGAATTCCCGCCTCAATGAGGCCTATATTAAATACATAACCCAAAAGCTGCCGTTCGTCACTCTTAAAGCGGCGTTAACCTTGGACGGTCGGATGGCGACCAGACGATGCGATTCCCGCTGGATATCTTCCCCTGCCACGCGCGAATATATTCATCTCCTGCGCGGAGAATACGACGCCATTATGGTTGGAATCCAGACGGTTCTGCGAGATGACCCCCTCCTGACTGCGCGTCATCCCAATTGGGGGAAGAAAAGGCTGACGAGGATCATCCTGGACTCTCACCTCCGTTTCCCTTTGAAGGCCAGGATTCTATCGACGCGGGGTGAGGGCAAACTGATCATCTTTACCATGGCCGGGGTCTCTTCGAGGAAGGCGGATTTGTTATCTGCTAGAGGGGCTGAGGTTGTTCCCCTTCGCGGTCATTCCGGAATGATTGATCTCGGCGACGTCATGGGATGGCTTGGGCGGAGGGAGGTCTCCAGCCTTCTGGTCGAGGGGGGAAGCCGTCTTATGACCTCCCTCCTCGAACAAAAGCTGGCGGACAAGGTTTATTTGACCCTCTCTCCCAAAATCACCGGGGGCGACCAGGCGCTTCCTTTCTTGGGAGGAAAGGGCGTTGATCTCATCAAGGATTCCATCCGCCTGAAAAATCCGCGCTCCTTCCGGGTCGAAGACGACATCATCATTGAAGGATATCTCTAATGTTTACAGGAATCATCAGTCATCTTGGGGTCTTTAAAAACTACGGCCGGGGAAAACAAGAGATGCTTATCGGTGCTCCTGCCCTGGCCGCGCAGATCGAGCCTGGCGACAGTCTGGCCGTGAACGGGGTCTGCCTGACACTCGTCCGAAAAGAAGCCAAGGGGCTCGTCTTCAACCTCTCCCAGGAAACCCGCGGCATATCAAACTTGGGACTGTTGCGGCCCGGAGAGCGGGTGAATCTGGAGCTCCCGATCTCACTCCAGACACCGCTGAGCGGACATTTGGTCGCCGGCCACATCGACGACCGGGGGAAGGTCTTGAAATCGATCCCTCGCAGGCCTGGGCGAAGGCTGACGATCAGTTTCCCGGTCCGCCTCCGGCCTTTTTTCATCCTCAAAGGGTCGGTTGCGATCAACGGCGTCAGTCTCACCCTGGCCGGCCTGGGGCCTTCCTCGTTGGAGGTCGAAGTTATCCCTATCACCTTGACTAACAGCAACTTAGGGAGCCTCAAACCCGGAGACGAAGTCAATATAGAATGTGACATAATCGGGAAATACGTGTATAATCGAGTCGTGCCATCGCCGCGAAGAGCTTGAAGAGACGGCGCAAAGTGCGGCGAAGCAACGACGACCGAACTTTTTAGGTTGGGTCATGGAAAAAAAGATAAAAACAGCCACAGTCGAGCAGGCCCTCAAAGCGGTCAAGGAGGGTCATTTGATCATCATTGTGGATGACGAAGACCGCGAAAACGAAGGCGACCTGATGGTCGCGGCAGAAAAGGTCACTCCCGACATAATCAATTTCATGACCAAGAACGGCCGGGGACTCATCTGCCTTCCCTTGACCCGGGAGAGGCTCGAAGAGCTCCATCTGCCCCTGATGGTCATGGATAATACGGCCCGTTTCGAAACGGCCTTCACGGTCTCGGTCGACGCCAAACAAGGCATCTCCACCGGCATATCAGCCTACGACCGGGCCAGAACAATCCAGGTGGCGATCGACCCCCGGACAAAACCTTCGGACCTGGCCCGACCCGGCCACGTCTTTCCTCTCCGGGCGAGGGAGGGCGGCGTTCTGGCCAGGGCCGGTCAGACTGAAGCGGCGGTTGACCTCGCCCGTTTGGCAGGTCTCAAGCCGGCTGGGGTGATCTGTGAAATCATGAACGAAGATGGGACCATGGCCAGGATGCCTGAGCTCGAAAGTTTCAGCCTGACAAATGACATCCCTGTCCTGACCATCGCCGACTTGATCAAATACCGGCTCAAACATGAGAGCCTGGTCCAAAAGGTGGACGAAGCGGAACTCCCTACCAGATACGGCGATTTCCGAATTGTCATCTATGAGGATATCATTCACCATGAAACCCATGTTGCGCTGATCAAGGGTGAGCTCAATCGGGAAGAGCCGACCCTGGTCAGGGCCCACTCCCAGTGCCTGACTGGGGACACATTCGGCTCGTCTCGCTGCGATTGCGGAGAGCAGCTCCACCGGGCCATGGAGATGGTCAGTGCCGAGGGAAAAGGCGTTATCCTCTACATCCTCAATCATGAGGGACGCGGCATCGGTCTGAACAATAAGATCAAAGCTTATGCTATCCAGGACCGGGGGGCCGACACCGTGGAAGCCAACAGCAGGCTGGGATTTAAGCCTGATCAGAGGGATTATGGAATCGGAGCCCAGATTCTGGTTGCTTTGGGAATCAACAAGCTCCGCTTGATCACCAATAACCCCCGCAAATTCATCGGCCTGACCGGCTATGGACTGGAGATCGTCGACCGCGTTCCGTTGGAAATCCCGCCCAACAAATGCAATCTGAAATACCTCAAAACAAAAAAAGAAAAACTGGGCCATATCCTGGATATGGTTTGAAAAATCACAGGCTTGAACCTGAAAAGGCATGGAGCTGAAGGAGTTTCAAGAAAAGTTCAAGTCTCTTCCCTTCCGGGAGGGCGTCAGGTTCATATATAGGAATATCGCAAGCCTAGGCGAGAAAGAACGGGCCCTTTTTCTTCTGCCCCTCATTCAGGATGAGGGCCGTTCTCCGACACTCAGGGCCGCGACCCTGAAGTTCTTGCGCCGGACGGAAGTCAATCGCGCCGGAGTCTTCGAAAAGTGCCTCAACGACCGCCATCCGGTTGTGGTCAAGGCAGCCCAGAAGGCGATGAGCGATTATGAAGCTCAGAACAGCGGGAACGGTCTAATCATCAAGTCCATTTTAGGAAAGATTCAGTCGACTCCCGATAAACAGAGGAGGCTCAGGACCTTGAAAGCGATTGCCAAGCTGCAAGCTTCCTGGGTTCCCAAGGTTCTCCTAGAGGCCTTTACCGACCCGAGCGAAGACGTCCGTGATCAGATCGCCGCGATGCTCGGAAAACGGGAGCCCTTGGATCTGAGCCTTATTTATCCAAAGCTCGTAAAATCTCCCTGGTTTGTGAAGAGCACGGCCCTAAAAGTTTTGGCCTGGAAGAAGAACCCCGATTCGGTCCGGGAGATCGAGCGGATTCTCGGCGACACAAATGTTGATGTCCGCCGGAACGCAACTCTCGCCCTTGGCGAGATCGGGGGCAAAGACGCGCTGCGGCTTCTTGTGCTCCTGTCTAAAGACAGAAGTTCCTACGTCCGGACGGCCGCTGAGGCCGCCCTGAGAAATGCGTCCCGAGTGAAGTTTTGTTAGATGAGCCTTATTTTGGCTCCAGGGATTGCCTGGAATTCAGGATGAAGGTAACAGGACCGTCGTTGACAATCAGAACTTCCATCAGGGCTTGAAAGACGCCGGTTTCGACCTCGATCCCTCTCTGTCTGACCGATTCCACGAAAAAGTTAAAGAGCACCTGGGCCTTCCCTGGCTCCTCGGCGTTATCGAATCCCGGCCTGCGGCCTTTTCGGACCGAGGCGGCCAGGGTGAATTGGGAAATAGCCAGAATCTTCCCCTGCACTTCCTCTAGGGAAAGATTCATTTTCCCCAAATCGTCAGGAAATATCCTGAGCTCGGCGGCTTTTCTGGCCAGGAACTCCGCATCCTTCTCGGAATCTCCCTTTTCAATTCCGATCAAGAGGCAGACCCCCTTCCCCACCTCTCCTACCAGACGGCCCTCCACTTCGACGGAAGCTCTTTTGACTCGTTGCAGCACAATGATCATGGCAAACTCGTGTATCTCGGCCATCTCGTCGTCGGGTCCATCGCGTCAAGAATAAAAAAAGAAAGATAATTATAAAATCGTTTGGGTTTTGACCAGATAGACGAGATAGGCCTCTTCATGTTGACTTTGAACCCGGTTTATTCTACCATATCCACTTCGAGAAGGAGAAGATAATGGCTCATCATGGGTCCGCTGTTCGAGAGATGCGGCGCAGCCTCCGCCGGAATGCCGTCAACAAGAGGAACAGATCCAGCCTGCGCAGCCAGGTCAAGAGAGTCAGAGAAGCCATCCGGAGCAAAAATAAGGAAGAGGCTGAAAAACTCCTTCCCCAAACTTTCTCAGCTATCGATAAGACGATCAAAAGGGGCGCGATTCCCAAGAACAAGGGAAGCCGCTACAAGTCCCGGCTCAGCCGTCAGGTGGCCGAGATCAATCCGGTCCCGTCAAAATAGGCTTTTTCGCCTTGCTTCGGCGACAATACTCCAAAACGAACTCTTCCAGAAGCGTTTTGACCGAAACATCTGAGGTCTTCATATTGAGATCGATCATCTGCAGCTCCTGGAAGGCCCATTTCAAATCTTCCCCGGAGGTTCTTTCGGTCAATGAGAAAAAATCGTTGAATTTTCGGGTGTAGAGGTCCGCATAGTTCTCAGAAATCTGAGGCTTTAGTTCCCGAAAAATCTGTTTTTTGTCCTTGACCTTTTCCTTCAGGGACATCTTTGCAATATAAATGTCCCTGAACATACGGAAGACGTTTCCCAGGATGTTCTCCGGCTTCGTGCCCTCCTCGAAAAGATTGTTCAGCACCCTGAGGGAGCGGGCCGGGTCCCTTCTCTCCAGGTTGTCCGTCAACTCCCAATCCAGAAAGGTTTTGTCCCAGGCTGAAACCAGGTTGACATCGTCCACCTCGATCAATTTTTTTTCTCCGACATAGAGGCTCAGCTTCTCCAGCTCGTTATCCAGCCTTTGAAGATCATTTCCGACGAGGTCGACGAGTTCATTCCTGGCTTCCTGGCTGATCTTCTTCCCCGACGAATAGAGCCTGCCGTCAATCCAGGCGGAAAGATTCATGCCCCGGAGCGTTTTGATCTCTTTGACGGTCACGGTGGATTCGGCGAATGAGGAGAAGAATCTTACCAGAGGGTGGCTCTTCCTGGCCTTCTCGGGCAGCACGATAATGATCACGGTCCGGGGAGAAGGGGAGGAAAAATAATCCCTGAGAAGCTTGCTCTCGGTGGCGGAAAGCGTGCCTTTTTCTCCGCCCCCGACTTCCACCCGGATAATTCTCCAGGGAGAAAAGAAAAAGGGGACGGTCCTGGCCAGGTCGATGATGTCCATCCAGTTGGAATCCCCAAGGATGAATCTCTCGTAGTTGAAGTGCTCACCCTCAGGTGGGACCAGGGCATCCCTCAGCTGCCTGGTGAATTGCTCTGCGAGGTAGGTTTCCTCTCCATAAAAAAAATAGGCTGCGGAAAGCGTACCTTCGTTGACTTCTCGATTCAGCAGGGAACTCCGCACCGGGCTAAAACCCCTCCAGGATGTTGACGACCAGGCTGCGGGCGAATTTCTCGGCCACCTTATCGATGGCCAGCGTTTCGACGGATTCAAAGTCGGTACCCTGGGGAACGTCATACTCTTCTGTATAATTGAACGAGGGGTTGGAAAAAAGGACTTTCTGGCTCACCAGGTCTCGGAGAACGATCTTGGCGACGATGACGATGTTGTAGCGGTCGGCCGAGCCGCCGCCCGAAAAGGCAATCGGGTTAACATTGAAGGAGATGATGTCGCCGACAAGTACGGCGTCGGCTCCGCCGGCATCTGCGCTGACATCCAGTCTCGCCCGGGCCACCAGTTCATTGATCACGTTTTGGGTCAGCTTGAGGTCCAACTCATAGCGGGTCGTTTCGTTCTTAAACATCGGGATGCTGATCTTCTTGATGTGGGCCGGAAGGAAGCTCCCCGTCCCCCGAAGGTGATAGCCGCACTGGATCAGCAGAGCGCAGGTGAAAAAAAGCCAAGGTATCTTTTTCATTGTCATTCCAAGGTTCAAACGACGATATTGACAAGCTTATCTTTAACGCAAATCACTTTTCCGATCGTTTTTCCGGCCAATATGGCCTGAATGCGGACCAGGCGGAGCGCCTCTTCTTTCAGCCTGTCTTCGCTCGCCCCGGCCTCGATTTCAAATTTATCGCGCAGCTTTCCGTTGATTTGGACGACGACCGTCCGTATCTCCTCGCGGGCCAATTCGGGATTATAGGACGGCCAGGGGGCGCGGGCGAGGAGCTCATGGTATCCCATCAGTTCCCAGATCTCTTCGGTTATGTGCGGCGCAAAGGGTGAGAGAAGCATGATCGTCTGCTCCACGGCCTCCCGCAGGAGGGCTTTCCCTTCCGGGGACCCCATCAGGATTTCTCTATCTTTCTTGATTTGGTTATAGAGTTCCATGATCGCGCTTATAGCCGTATTCAAATGGAACCTGATTTCAATGTCCTCGCTGACCTTCTTGATGGTCTGGTGAATCTTCTTGAGCAACTTCTTGGCGCTTTCCCCTTCCGCCTCCGCCTTGGCCAAAGGCCGGGCCCGTCCTTCGAAGAGGTCCTTATTTTCCTGAAAGAGATTCCAGACTCGGGCTAGGAACCTGTAACAACCCTCGATTCCCTCCTCGTCCCAGGCGAATTCTTTCTCGGGAGGAGAGGCAAAGAGAATAAAGAGGCGCAGAGCGTCGGCTCCGTATTCCTGGACGATCTCATCGGGGTCGACCACGTTCCCCTTCGACTTGGACATGGCCGCGCCGTCCTTGGTCACCATGCCTTGAGCCAGGTAATGGGGGAACGGTTCATCGATCTTGGCCAGCCCCAGGTCGCGCAGGACTTTGGTAAAAAACCGGGCATAAATCAGGTGCAGGATCGCGTGTTCTACCCCGCCGATGTAGAGGTCTGTAGGAAGCCAATAATCGGCGGCTTCCGGGTCGAAGGGGAAGCGACTTTCACCAGGCGAACAGTAGCGGAAATAATACCATGAGGAATCGACGAAAGTGTCCATGGTGTCCGTTTCCCGGCGGGCCTCTCCTCCGCACTTTGGACAGGTCGTTTTGACAAAGCTCTCCAGCTTTTCCAGGGGAGATCCCTCCTCCCCAGTGAATTTCACATCGAAGGGGATCTTGACCGGCAGGTCCTCATAGGGCACGCCGACGGTCCCGCACCTTTGGCAGTAGATGATCGGGATGGGAGTCCCCCAATAGCGCTGACGGGAAATCCCCCAGTCTCGAAGGCGGAAGGTCGTGCTCTCCGCGCCGAAGCCTTTTCTTTCTGCAAAAAGGTTCATCCTTTCAATGGCCGCGGAGGAGGGCAATCCAGAGTAAGGGCCTGAGTCACGGAGAACTCCGTAAGCTTCAAATGCTTCGCCCGGTTTCGACTTGGGATCCAGGTCGTTTTCCGGGAAGATGACGGGTTTGATGGGTATCCCATATTTGAGGGCGAATTCATAATCCCTTTGGTCGTGAGCGGGGACGGCCATGATGGCGCCCGTCCCGTATTCCATCAAGACATAATTGGCGATCCAGACGGGAATCTCCGCCCCGGAGAATGGGTTGAGGGCCTTTTTGCCGGTATCAATCCCCTCTTTCTCTTCATCGCCCTCTTGTCTGGACCGGGCCCCTGCGCCCGCCCGGGACATCCACTGATGGAGCTTCTCTCGGCCTGCCGGCTCGGTCACCAGCTCATGGGCCAACGGATGCTCGGGTGACAGGACGACGAAAGTCGCCCCGTAAATGGTATCCACCCGGGTCGTAAAAACATCGATAGCCAAATCCTTCCCCGAAACCGGAAAAGACACAAGACTGCCGGTGCTTTTCCCGATCCAGTTCTTCTGCATCAGCAGGACATGCTCGGGCCACTTCCGGAGCAGGTCGTGACCGGTCAGGAGCTCATCGGCATAGTCGGTGATCTTCAGGAACCACTGCTCCATTTTCTTCGGGACCACAACATCGTCACAGCGCCAGCACTGACCGGTCGTCACCTGCTCGTTGGCCAGGACGGTCCGGCACTGGGGACACCAGTTGACCCAGCTCTTTTTGCGGAAGGCCAGGCCTCGGTCAAACATCTTCAAGAAGATCCACTGGTTCCATTTATAATACTCAGGGAGGCAGCTGTTCACTTCCCTGGACCAGTCGTAGCTCAGGCCCAGCCGCTTCATCTGGTCCCTCATGTGCGCGATATTGTCCATCGTCCATTTCTGAGGATGGATGCCGTGACGGATGGCGGCGTTCTCGGCCGGCATTCCCAGGGCATCCCAACCGATAGGGTGGATGACGTTGAACCCCTTCCTGATCCTATATCGGGAGATGACGTCGCCGATGGAGTAGTTGCGGACATGGCCCATATGGATGTGCCCGGACGGATAGGGATACATTTCCAGGCAATAATATTTGACCTTCTGGGGGTCTTCGCAGACCTCGAAGACCCTCTCCTCGGCCCAGATCTTCTGCCACTTTACCTCAATACGGCGAAAATCGTAAGCTTCTTTGAACTCGCGGTTGGTCATGGCATTGTGTTGATTTGAGTCCGGAAAATCAGAAATTCATCTTAGATTCATTGAGGCGAAAAGTCAAATTTCCCCGTACTCCGTGCCTCGGGCCCCGTTCGTCGCCAATCTGATTGAATTTGCTGCGGCTTTCTCTGGAACTACCCTCCGTGCGGCCGTATCTCGAGCGGCGAAGGGTGGTTGTTGAAGAAGGCCGTCTGAGAGGATGAGCGGGCACGGTTCCTCGACCGCAGGGAGAAGGAGAGCGAAGACTCGAAGCGAGCCAATTTTCCTCGCTGGGGAAAATGCAGCGTGCCTTCGAGACAACCATCCTGAGCCGCCGTGAGTAGTCACCGAGCAAGAGATTTTATCGCGGGCGGAATTGTGCTTGACTTTGCGGCTGTTTTGAAAAAAAATCAAACCTTGCTCTGTGAAGACCATGGCCATTGTTGAAGTTGAAGACCTCAGTGCCGGGTACGGAGACGGCTTCGTCATCCATGACCTGGCCTTTTCTCTTCAAGCCGGAGAATTCGTCACCATCCTGGGAAAAAACGGCTCAGGCAAGAGCACCCTGATCAAGGCGCTCCTCGGTCTCCTCAAGAATGTCGCCGGGCGGGCCGCGGTGGCGGGGCAGGATATCTCCCGCCTGAATTCCCGGCAGATCGCGAAAATTGTCGCCTACGTTCCCCAGATTTTCGATGCGTCTTTTGAATTCACGGTCCTGGAGATCATCCACATGGGAAGGTATTCTCACCAGGGAAGGTTCGAGCGGCCGACTCCCGCGGACGAGCGGGCGATCGAAGAGGTCATGCGCTCCGCCCGGGTCGCATCCCTCAAGGACAAGAAGTTGGCCCACCTCAGTGGTGGAGAACGTCAGCGGGTCTTCATTGCTCGGGCCCTGGCCCAGGATACACCTCTATTATTCCTGGACGAGCCCAGCTCTCATCTGGATATCAGTTATCAGCTCGACGTCTACCGCCTCCTCAAGAAACTTCAGGAAGAAAAGGGCAAAACGATCCTTTGCACTGAGCACAACATCAACCTGGCCATCCCCTTTTCGGACTGGCTCATGTTTCTGAAGGATGGCCGGATCCACAGCCTGGGCCCGCCCCGGGACCTGATTACCGGAGAAAGCATCCGGGCAGTCTTCGCAGCCGATGTGGACGTACGGGAAAATGTCCACACCCGACTCCCGGAGATCTCGCTCATCCCCAAAATCGATTAAGATGAAGACCAGAGCGGCCCTCTTTTTCTTGGCGCTTTCGATGCTTTCTGCCCCAATCCTGGGGAGACAAAATCGTACCCTCAAAGATGACCTCGGTTATTCGTTCCAGCTGTTCTCCCCCCCGCAAAGGATCATTTCTCTGGCTCCCAACATCACTGAAATTCTCTTCGCCCTTGACCTCGGAAGCAAAGTTATCGGTGTCACCCGCTTCTGCGATTATCCTCCCCAGGCACTCCTGAAAGAAAAGGTAGGCGGCATGGTCGACCCGAGTCTCGAAAAGATCAAATCCTTGAACCCGGATCTGATCATCGCCTTCAGGGGAAATCCCCTTAGGATGCTCACCCGGCTCAAAAGCCTGGGCTTCCCGGTCTTCATCTTTGAGACGGGCTCCGACCTCGAGTCTCTGTTCCTGATGATCGAGCGGGTAGGCCTCTTAACCCAGAAGACCACCGAGGCACACAGCCTGGTTTCGGCCCTCCGGCAGAGGTCGGAAGCGATTCATGCCATCCTTCAGTCGGTCACCCGACGGCCCAGGGTTTTTTTTAGCCTCTACGGACTCGGACTTTGGACCTGCGGGAAGGAGAGCTATCTCAACGATCTCGCCCGAAAAGCTAAAGGAGAAAACGTGGCCGGAGAGATTCCCAAAAAGTGGCTGCGGTATAACCGGGAGCAACTCGTCCGCGACGACCCGGAAGTGATCATTGTCCTGGCCAAATCACAAGCTGATTATCAAACCGCAAGAGACTGGTTCATGAAAGAAGCCGATCTCCAAGACCTGAAAGCTGTCCGTAGGGGGGAAATCCGTTTTCTGGACGAAAACTTGGCCAGCCGCTACGGCCCCCGGCTGATCGAGGCGCTCGGCCAATTGGCCCGCCTCCTCCATCCGAGTCACTTTGGAGAGGTCCGATGACCTTGGCGGGGAGGAAGCGGCTGTTCCTCGTGATTCTCCTCTTCCTGTTCCTGGGCGGGCTTCTTCTCTCTCTTCTCATAGGGCCAGTCCCAACATCAGCCCGGGACTTGGCGAATTTTCTATTCAACCACGACAAAACTTTCTCAACAATCTTTCTCGACCTCAGGCTGTCCCGGGCAGCTTTGGCATTTCTGGTGGGAGCCAGCCTTGGTCTGGCCGGAGCGATCCTCCAAGGATATTTTCAGAATTCGATGGCTGACCCTTTCGTTGTCGGAGTCTCTTCGGGAGCCTCATTCGGAGCCGTCCTTTGTCTGAATCTTGGTTTGAATGTTTCCCTGCTCGGGTTTTCAGGTCAGAGTTTTTTTGCTTTCGCGTCCGGCTTCGCCATCGTTTACCTTGTTTACCTCCTGTCCCAAAGAAAAGGCGTTTTTAAGGTCGAAACTCTGCTCCTGACAGGAATCGCGGCCGGGGCACTGACCTCTTCTTTGACCACCTTTCTCTTGTTCCTGAGATCCGATTCTTACGAACAGGCCGTTTTTTGGCTCTTGGGCAGCTTCTCGCTGGCCGAGTGGAAACAGGTGGGCATGGTCGGCCTCTATTTATGTATCTCGCTGGCCCTTGCCCAAGCCCTGGCCAAAGACATGAATTTACTTGTTTTAGGAGACGAAATAGCTCAGTCCCTCGGCTGCCCGGTGAGACGGGTGCGAAAAATCTTTTTGGTTATCTCCACGTTGCTCGCCGCCGCCGCTGTCTCTGTCAGCGGGATCATCGGTTTTGTCGGCCTGGTCGTGCCTCACTGGATCAGAATCCTGATCGGGCCAGACCACAGACGTCTTTTTCTCTATTCCGCCTTGGCCGGGGGCGTTTTTCTCATCTATTCCGACCTGTTGTCGCGGGTCGTCTTGTTTCCTACCGAGCTCCCGATAGGAATTATCACAGCTGCCGTTGGCGCGCCTTTCTTTATTTACCTGCTCAATCAGCGCCGGTGAAGATCGCACGCCCGATCCGTTGAGCCTATGATTACGCCTTCTTAACTTTCGCTTCACTCCTCATCTTTTACCTTGGGAGTTCTGGTTGCTCCGTCCCTTCCCTCATGCTAGAATAAAAAAAACGATGATCTTTTTCTTCGTCAAAGATACGCGGCACAGGTACAGATGGTTCTCCTCGGAGCCCCTGGAAGAAATCCAGATCAAGTTCTCCCGTTTGAGAAAAATCTGGAAGTTGGCGAAGGACACTCTGAGGCTGCTTCCCAAGAGGTCCCTGAGCCAGGAGCAGGCCTTTGACCAAGCGACCAGACTGGCCGGAGAGGACAGGGTCAGGATCTGTCACTCCAGCCGGACAACAGAAAAAAAGGCAAAAACGAGGTTGTTCTTTTTCCTTCAAAGACAGCGGACAATCCACATCCTTCTTCTCGTCGGCGAAACACTTCTTCTCCCTCTGGCCGGACTGGCCACTCTCATTCCCGGACCGAATGTCTTTTTCGGGGCGCTCGCTCTGGTCACGATCACCCACTGGCGGGCCCTGCGGGGCATCAACCGTTTGCTGGCCAGAGAATACGAATTCATCGGCTGCCCTCTCCTGGCAGAATGGGAAGGCGCCGTAGACTCCAGCGCAGAGGCCGAATTTCATCTTCTCCTGGGGCGTATAGAACAAGAGTATGGCCTCCAGGGCCTCCACAAGATCCTGGCGAAATAGATCGTCGGTTTGACAAAGTAGCGTTTTTGTTTTATTTTTAAATCATAATGCTGCTAACCCTCAATCAGGTTTTGTGGATTATCCTGACCCTGGCGGCCGTTGTGGCCGTCATCTTTCTGGTCCTTTTTCTCATCCAGCTTCGCAAGACGGCTCGGGAAGGAGAACAGACCCTGATCGAAGTGAGAGAACTGGTTAAGGATCTCCGAGAGATAGAGCACAAGATCGACGCCGGCGTCACGGAAATTGGAGAGATCATCCGGGTTTCCAAAAAAACCATCAACGGTCTCTCAGTCATAACCGGCTACGTGACCACCGGTTTCATGCGCTCGACATTGAAAGCCTGGGCTTTCGCTCTCCCGGCTCTCCGTTGGAGTTGGCAGCGGCTGAAAAAAAGAAAGGAGAAGCAAAATGGGAGATAACGGCAAAGGTTCGAGCTTTCTGGAGGACACGTTGATTTTTGTCGCCGGAGCCGTGACGGGTTTCGTCCTCGGCATCCTCTTCGCCCCGGCGAGCGGGAAGGAGACCAGGGCCAAGATCAAAGACCAGGCCGTCAAGACGACTGAGATGGCCAAAGAGAGCTATGAGAAGATCGCCAAAGAAGCCGAAAAGGGAATCAAGATCGTCAAGGAAAAAACCACCGAAGGAATCGACGCGATTAAGGAATTCATAGAAAAAAAACGGGAAGACCTTTTGAAAAAACTGCCGAATCGCCCCCAGGGGAGCGATCCGGCGAATAACCAGCCCTCAGCGTTCAAAATAACCCTATCCTTGGTTAGAGAGATATCATGAAAAAGACAACTATATTGAATGTCGGCGCGCGGGAAGTCCTGGACTCACGCGGAA
Source organism: Candidatus Aminicenantota bacterium (assembly GCA_963701305.1). GTDB lineage: Bacteria > Acidobacteriota > Aminicenantia > Aminicenantales > CAVYOD01 > CAVYOD01. Next base: position 1,861,107 of record OY969586.1, on the reverse strand, counting down.
ATCCGACGGTGAGCGCAAGAATCCAGCTGCAATCTGGGGCAGTTGGTCATGCTTCCGTGCCCTCGGGGGCCTCAACCGGAAGCCACGAGGCGCTCGAGCTCAGGGACGGAGACCCCAAGCGTTATCTGGGTCGAGGAGTGCTCAAGGCCGTTTCTAACGTCAATAACGTGATCGCTCCCCAGGTCCTCGGCCTCGACGCGCGCCGGCAAAAAGACTTGGACAAGAAGATGATCCAGCTGGACGGGACGCCCGCGAAAAACAACCTCGGCGCCAACGCCATCCTCTCGGTGTCCATGGCGGCCGCTTCCGCTTCGGCCAGAGCGGTCAAGCGCCCGCTCTATGATTATTTAGGCAGAAGCGAGTCCTATCTCCTGCCCGTTCCGCTGATCAACATCCTGAATGGGGGTTCGCACGCGGACAACAACCTCGACATTCAGGAGTTCATGATCGCCCCGGTCGGCGCGCCCACGTTCTCGGATGCGATCCGCATGAGCGCCGAGGTCTTCCACAACCTCAAGAAAACTCTCAAGACCAACGGATACAGCACGTCGGTCGGCGACGAGGGAGGGTTCGCCCCCAATCTCAGGTCCGATGAAGAGGCGCTCCAACTGATCCTCGAGAGCGTCCAAAAAGCCGGCTACCGGCCGGGCCAGGATATCTACCTGGCCCTTGACGTGGCGGCCACCGAACTCTACTCAGAAGAGTCCTACGTCTTTAAGAAATCCGACGGGTCAAGGAGAACAGCCGAGGCGATGATCCAGTTCTATCAAACACTCGTTTCAAGATACCCCATCCTGTCCATCGAAGACGGACTGGCGGAGGATGATTGGCGTGGTTGGAAGAAGCTCACCGCGGCCCTAGGCCGGAAAATTCAGCTGATTGGCGATGACATTTTTGTGACCAACCTCTCACGCTTCAAGAAGGGCATCGCCAGAGGCATTGCCAACTCGATCCTCATCAAGCTCAACCAGATCGGGACACTTACTGAAACGATAGAAACAATAAAGTATGGGCAGAAACACGGCTATACGGCCGTCATCTCCCACCGCTCCGGTGAAACCGAAGACACCTTCATCGCCGACCTCAGTGTTGCCTTGAAGACCGGCCAGATCAAGACCGGCTCCCTGAGCCGGAGTGAGCGCGTGGCCAAATATAACCGGCTGTTGGAAATCGAGGCAGAACTCGGTGAGAAGGGCTCCTACGCCGGACGACAGGCGTTCTCCCGTTTTCTGAGCTGAGGGGAAAGACGTCTATCTCGTCTATCTGGTCATATCGTCCCCAAAACCTCTTAACGGCTCTGCGCTTCAGCCCTCGGCTCACTTTTTTTAGTTGAGTGATTTGAGCCTCAAAATCGTCTATAATAGTGTTTCGTGGTTTACCGCTCTTTCCAAAGAAAATGCGGAGATGGTTCATTCCACGAAATAGACAAATAACAGCGCAGAACCAGATGCAGAAGATGGCGTGATCAAGAAGGACACACGAGAAAATTTTGTGTTTGTTGATTTCGGGAAAGGCCAATTTTGAGATAAGCGGAATCAGGGTCATGCACGGGGTACGGCTTCTAAGAATCTTCTTCCTCTGCTTCCTTTCTCTGGGCATTCCCCTCTCGTCTCTTTCTGTGGACCAGCGAACCGCCCAGCGCATTGACAAAGAAATAGAGCGGCACAATGCCGAAATCGTCAAGATCCGGCGTTTCATCCATATGAACCCGGAGCTCAGCAACCGCGAATACGAAACGGCGAAGCTGGTGGCCTCAAAGCTGGCCTCGTTGGACCTGGATGTTCAGACGGAAGTCGCCAAAACGGGGGTCGTCGGCCTCCTCCGCGGCGCTCTGCCCGGGGCGACGATCGCGCTTCGGGCAGATATGGACGCCCTGCCCATCCAGGAGCTGGCCAGCGTCCCCTTCAAATCCCTCAATCCGGGGGTGATGCACGCCTCCGGCCATGATGTCCAAGTCTCCATCGCACTCGGGACAGCCATCGTGCTGTCCAACCTCCGCGACAGGATCAAAGGGAACATCAAGTTTATTTTTCAGCCGGCGGAAGAGGGCCCGCCTCAAGGAGAAGAAGGCGGCGCTGACCTGATGATCAAAGAAGGCGTCCTGGACAACCCTCCGGTGCGAGCCATTTTTGGCCTCCATGTCTGGCCCGAGGAGCTCGGCCAGGTTGATTTTTCCCCTGGATTTATCATGGCCAGCTCCGACTGGTTCCAGATCCAGATCAAGGGAAAGAGCTCCCACGGGGCCAGGCCCCAGGAAGGGATCGACTCGATTGTCCTGGCATCTCAGATCGTGCTGGGCCTGCAATTCATCATCAGTCGGGAGATCGATCCGACCGATCCGGCTGTCCTGACAGTCGGAAAGATCGAAGGCGGGACAAGGTCCAATATCATTGCCGATAGCGTGATCCTCGAGGGAACGGTGCGGGCCTTGAGCGAGGCCAACCGGAAGAAGATTCCGCGCCTGATTGAAAGCCTTGTCAAGGGGATCACCCAGTCCTACGGCGCCTCCTATGTCTTCAATTATGAGCCGTCCATCCCCCCCGTCTACAATCACCCCGAGTTGGCTAAGGACATGCTCCCGACTCTGATCCGCCTCTTGGGGGAGGACCATGTCAAGGGGCTGACTCCCCAGATGGTTGCCGAGGACTTCTCCCACTATGCTCAGAAAATTCCGGGATTCTTTTTCTTCCTGGGAGTCAAGACGCCCGGATCGCAGCTCGCCGGCGCCCTCAACAGCCCCAATTTTAACCTCGACGAGAGGAGTATCCCGCTCGGCATCAAGGTCATGTCTCATCTCCTGCTGGATTGTCTCGCCCGACAAGGCGCTCTGGAAACTTTCCCTCCCGAATCACTCTAGGGGAGCGATGACCTTCCCCGCGCTATATCCGGCCGTATCCTTTATTTTTGGAATCTTGGCTTCATCTTTGGGGTTGTCCTCATTCACCCTTCTCCTGCCAGGACTCGGTCTGGCCATCACGGGCGCATGGATTCTCTTTGTGGTCAGGAAGACCAGGGCCTGCTTTTTTTTTGTTCTGGCTGCTAGCTTTTTTTTAGGAGCCGTGTCGCATTCAGATTTCGAGAGGCGGTACGCACGAAACGCTCTCCGCAATTTCGAGAGCGAGGACTATGTCGATTTCATCGGACGATTGGCCCGATCCCCCTCTCGCGAGCCCGAGCGGGACATTCTTCTGTTGAGAGTAGAAAAGGTCCTCTCCGGAACAAAAGAGCTGGCCATCCGTGGAAATCTCAGGGTGACGGTGCTCCATCCGCCTGGGCCCTCAACCCAATTGAACCTCTGCACAGGAGACACCGTCAAGGTCTCGGCTCAGGTCTCGCCGGCCCATGATTTCCAGAATTTCAGCAAGCCATTTTTATCAAGGTATCTGAAAAGCCAAAACATCCACGGAAGGGCATTTTCTAAGAGTCCTCTGCTGGTTGAAAAAATAAAAAGCGCTCCCCGGCATTCTCTTTTCCGTTTCGTCTCTGTTATCCGACAAAGCGCGCAGAAACAACTAGAGCACTATTTTCCTTCGTCGCCTCCCGGGTTCAATCCTCTCTCCCCGGAGGGGGCCATGCTCGAGGCCCTTCTCATCGGAGAGGTCGGACGGATGGATGAGCCGACAAGCCTGGCTCTTCAAAAAACAGGACTCTATCATTTGATCGCCATCTCCGGCGCCCAGATCGCCATTATTTCCATGCTTCTTTTTTCTCTCCTGCGACTCCTGGGGATGGCCCGGCGTCCTTCTTATCTGGTCTTGATGTCGCTCCTCGCACTCTATGCGGTCCTGGTCGAGGGCAGTCCCTCGGTTCTCAGAGCGACCATCATGGCCCTGACTTTTCTGCTGGGCAAACTCATCTGGCGGGACGTGAACCTTCTCAACACCATTTCTTTGAGTGCGATCGTCTTGCTTCTGGCCAATCCTCTCAGCCTTTTCGACCTCGGGTTTGAGTTGACCTACGCGGCAACGCTTTCGATCATCCTTTTTTACGAAAAAGTCCTCAAACACCTGCCCAGACTGCCCCTCCGCTTGAGCGAGATGACGGCCATGTCGGTCACAGCCCAGCTGGGGGTGATGCCCTTCATGGCCAGTTCATTCAATAGAGTGACCTTCTCCGCCCTCCTCCTGAACTATGCCGCAATCCCTTTGTTCGGAGCCATCATGGCGGCCGGCTATCTCTTCTTCCCTCTCTCCTTTATCTTCCCGCCCGGGGCGCGACTTTTGGCTTGGGCCCTCAGGCTTTCGATCCAGGTTTTCATCCGGCTCACCCACGTTTTGGACGGAGTTCCTTTCGCGTCGTACCGAATTCCGACGCCGTATCTCGTCACGGTCTGCGGCTATTTTCTCTTTTTGGGGTTGCTGCTCTATCCCCCAAAGATAAAGCGGCAGAGATTGATCCTCTCATTTCTTTTTGGGTTGTTCTTCGTCATCCTTATTTCTTATCCCTTTCCGACGACCTCTAAAAACCTGAAGCTGACCTTTATAGACGTCGGTCAAGGGGATTCCATCCTGATCCAGTTTCCCGGTCACAAAAAAATGTTGATCGATGGCGGAGGTCTTCCCGGGACAACGTTTGATATCGGAGAGCGGGTCGTTTCTCCCGTTTTGTGGCACAAGGGCATTAAGAGGGTGGATTTTCTGGTTCTGACCCACGGCCACCTGGACCATGTCAACGGCCTGGCCGCCGTAGCCAGGAATTTTGCCATCGGGGAATTCTGGGAGACGGGAGACCCTGTAGAAGACCCTGCCTACGCCGGGCTCAAAGCCAGTCTGCCGCGGTCCGCGGTCCAAAAAAAGCTCTTCCGTGGTTTCACCGCTCAGGTCGGACCGGTCAGCGTTACCGCGCTTCATCCAGGGCCCAATCTACCCCTCTCGAACAGTGTCGACAATGACCGGTCGCTTGTCTTGAGGCTCATCTATGGCCGAACCTCTTTTTTGCTCGCCGCGGATGTCGGTCTCGAAGCCGAAGAAGAGGTCCTTTTGAATTGCCCTGAGATCAAGAGCCAAGTCCTCAAGGCTGCTCACCACGGGAGCAACACCTCGACCTCGGAGTCTTTCTTAAACCGGGTAGCGCCTGAATTCGTCGTAATTTCGGTCGGCCGCGGCAACAGATTCGGATTTCCCCAGCCGGCGGTCCTTGAGCGCTTGAAGAAGAGTGGAGCCAAGGTTTTCAGGACTGACCTGGACGGCGCGATCGAAATCGGTTCAGATGGCCTGGATCTGTCCTTCCGGTGTGCGACCCGAGATAAATCCAAATGACCTCTCTTTAATTTAACGACTGTTGGCAAAACACAGTATGCTTTATTTTAAAACATCCCTCCACAATGGTTACCATTTTTTCAAGAGCCCTGGACCGGAGGGATCCCTTTTGCAGGGATCCGGCTTCGTCCGCGATGCCGATGACCCGCGCCTGGTTTATGCTAGCGCTCTCAAAGCAGTAGCCGGCGACAGCCCTCCTTTGGCTGCCAGTTTGACCTGAGAGATCAAGTCCCAATGTTTTGAAGGGTGGAGGAATCGGCATCGTCTTGTCCTCGGTTGACAGGGCCTGGGAGTTGGAATAATATAAACGAGGGATACGCGCATGAAAAGATTTCTCATTGTTCTTTTCCTCCCTCTCTGGTTCGTCTCTTTCCTGTCCGCCCAGAGCCTGGCCGAAGCGGCCAAAAAAGAGAAGGCCCGGAGAGAAGGCCTGAAAGGGAAAAAAGTGGTGTTGGTGACCAACACCGATCTTTCCAAAATCACCAGGAAGCCGGCCGTCATCGTCGTCCAGCCTTTCGAGCCCGCAGCCGCGGCTAAACCCGGAGAGGGCACGGCGCCCGAGGCTCAACCTCCTCTGGAAATCCCCCCGCCCCCGCCCCAGGAGAACCCGACACTGAACGCCAGAGAATATGAGGGCCAGAAGGCTCAGCTCGAAGCCCGGGTCCAGCAGGCGGAGGAATTGGTCGATCTCCTCCAAACGAAACTGGGAGGCCTCTGGCAGGAATTCTACAGCATGGACAACCAGAAGACCAAGGACAAGATTCAGCAGGATATCAGCACTTTCTACGCCAAACTGCAGGGCGCCCAAGACGTGGCCGTCAAGGCCAGGCAGGAACTGGAGAATTTTCTGGCCACCGCCAGGAAACAAGACGCCCCTTAGATCCGGAGCCGGCTAACTTGCTCCCAACGCAACCCTCCCCCGGGGAGAATCTCGTCTATCTAAAATAAATAAAGGAGATCAGCACTCCCAATTCCCGCTGATCGCTTGAATTGGCTTCCACTTTGGCAGGAATAAAGATCTTGTCGGTCCCTATCGTCAAGGTAAATTCATCCTTGGCCCCTAGCATTTCCTTCTTGATGTTGTAGGTCTTTTCGAAGTTGTCCGTTTCGGGGACGAACTCATCCAAGATGGTGTCGTTGATCTTGAAGATGATCTTCTGCTCCTTCCGCCCATTGGGGTTGCCGGCGCCCCGGATCACGAGCAGGGCGTCTCGGTGAGGATTGTCAATCAGGCATCTGCCCTCTTTGGCCGTCCAGCGCCATTGTTTGTGGAAGGTCGTGGGGTTTGTTTCCAGATTGTACCATCCTTCCTGATAATTGATCTCCGGCGTGTCGGGCGGCGGCGGGACGACTCTGATTTTCTTTTCCAAGACTTGGATCTTCGACTTCCCGCTCCGGTCAAAAGGAGAGTAGAGCCCGACCGCTAATTTCAGCTCATCTTCCCCCTTGAACTGAGGATCGAACTCATCGATGAAGGATGGGATATAGATCTTATGTGTCATCACATATTCTTTACCCTGCTCCCAATTGGATATAGGCGGCTCGGGATAATAATCATCCTGGAACAGCATGTTGGTTTTGTGCCAGAAGTGGACATAGACCATCAGGTCCTTGCCCAGGGGGACAAAATCCGGGCCGGTCTTCCATTTGTACTGGACCTCGGTCATCAGATTGTCCGTAAGATTCTTATCCAAAAAATCAATACTGAGCTCGACACCTTTGAGCTGGGTTTTTTTCTGGCAAGATAAAGCGCCCAGGATCGCTATGACCACAAGGACGGCTATCGTTGTTCTCTTCAGCATTTCGTGCCTCCTCGATAAAAATTAGAATCATTATAAAAAATCAGTCCCTCGAAGTAAAGCTTAACCGCAAGCCGTGAGCCCTGAGCAACCGAAGAAATCGTTTTTTTCTCTTGTTTTTAAACGGCTTATAGCTCACTGCTCAGTGCTCACTATATTTACGAGATAGACGTCTTATAGTATAGTTCTTTCAGGATGAAGGTTCTTCTGTTCATCTTCTCGCTTTTTTCTCGTCTGGTTTGTCTCGTCAAGAACCTTTTTTATGAACTCGGGATCCTGAAGCCTCATCGAGCCCCACTCCCGGTTATAAGCGTGGGAAGCATCGCCCTGGGCGGCACAGAAAAGACCCCCTTGGCCATGGAATTGCTGCTATTTCTTAGAGGAAACGGCTTCCATCCGGCATTGGTGACCCGGGGCTATGGAGGCAGGTGGGAAAAGGAAGGCGGCGTCCTCTCCGATGGCAAAAAGCTCATGGGCCAATGGACCGACAGCGGAGACGAACCCTGGATGGTCGCCCGGAACATCCCCCAGGCGGGAATCTTCGTCGGCCGCAATCGGCTGATCTCGTGCGGCAGAGCCATCCGGTCGGGGTTTGATATCGCCGTTCTGGATGATGGGTTCCAGCACCGCCGGCTCGGCAGGGACGTGGATATCGTCCTCTTTGACCCGCGGGAGAAGGTCTCTCTGCGCGAACCTGTTTCGGCCCTCAGACGGGCCCAGATCATCCTCATCAAGAAGGGCTTGGCGATCCCCGGGGGAATGGTGAAGAAGGCCGCCTCCGACGGCCAAAAGATCTTCCGTTACGGCGTGACCGCCAGGGGTTTTTTTGACTTGAAATCCAAAGCAAAAGTCCCGGAGGAAAGCTTGCGGGGAAAAAAAGCGCTCGCGTTCTCAGGCATCGCCAACCCAGAACGGTTCGTCTCACTTCTCCAGGCTACCGGAGTCGAGATTATCGGCCGGCTCAAATTCGCCGACCACTTCAAATACCCAGACTCGTCCCTCAAGAAAATCAGGTCCGCAGCCCAGGGATCGAAGGCCGATGTGGCCATCACCACAGAAAAAGACGCCGTTAAATTCTGGGCCAGACCCGACCCCTTCGGAGATATTCCCGTGTTATATTTAAAGGTGGGGCTGGAGCTTGACCGGGAGTTCTATCCGGCTCTGGAGCCTTATCTCGGCATGAAAACCTAGGATGCCAAAAACGAGTTTAAAAACCGCTCTGGAATTTTCCTCTTTCCGGATGCTTCGCTTCCTATTTTTCCTTCTCCCCCGAGGGGCCTGTCTGGCCTTGGGAAGGGCGTTCGGAAGCCTTGTTTTTCTCCTGGATAGAAGGCACCGCCGGATCGCGCTTTCCAACCTTGTGACGGCCTTCGGGAGAGAAAAATCAAAATCGGAGATCAGGAAAACGGCCCGGTTCTCTTTCCGGAACTTCGGCGAGGTTATGGCCGATGTCCTCAAACTTCCCTTTTTGGGGGCGGAGCGAATCCGGAGCCTCATAACCTCTGAAGGGCTGGAAAACCTTCACCAGTCGCTTGACCAGAGGAAGGGTGTCCTCATTTTCTCGGCCCATTTCGGAAATTGGGAGATTGGTTCGTCACTCGTCTCCCCGTTGAAAGAATTTAACGTCGTGGCCAGGCCGCTCGACAATCCTCTCCTGGAGAGGGAGCTGATCCGTTTGCGACTGAGCCTCGGAGCCCGGGTCATCTACAAAAAACAAGCGGCCAAGCAGATCCTTCAGGCTCTTCGCCGGAAGGAAATCGTAGCCATCCTGATTGACCAGAATGTGCTGCGCAGCGAAGCCGTCTTCGTCGACTTTTTCGGAAGAGCCGCGGCTACGACGCCGGGTTTGGCAGCGATTGCTCTTCGCACCGGTTCTCCCGTGCTCCCGGTGTTTTGCTATCCTCGGCCGGGTCACACTTACCACGTCAAATTTTTCAAGCCCCTGCAGATCTCTCCCTCCGGCGACCCATCCCGGGACGTGTTGAAAATTACCGGAATATGCACTAAGATTATCGAAGAACAAATTCGGCAGGGTCCGGCCTTTTGGTTCTGGTTCCATAAACGGTGGAACACGCGGCCTCCCGGGGAGGCCGGCGACGGACACTTGGCCGCGGACGAAAGACGAGGCGTCGATGAGATTCAATAAGCGCGCTTTTGAAGAGCTGAGACCGGTCGAAATTAGGCCCGACTTCCTGGATTTCGCCGATGGCTCGGCCTACATTGAGATGGGAAAGACCCGGGTCGTCGCCGCCGCCTCGATCGAGGAAAAAGTTCCGCCTTTTTTGAAGAACTCGGGATCAGGCTGGGTCACCGCCGAATACTCAATGCTGCCCCGGTCCACCGAAAAAAGAAATGTCCGTGAGCGGAACCACGGCCGGCCCTCGGGCCGAAGCCAGGAAATCCAGCGACTGATCGGGAGGGTCCTCAGGTCTGTGACCGACCTCAAGGTCCTGGGCGAGAGGACCATCATCATGGATTGTGATGTCCTCCAGGCCGACGGCGGCACAAGAGCGGCCTCGGTTACGGCGGGCTGCGTCGCCCTGGCCCTCGCCCTGAAAAAAATGATGGATGATAACGACATCGACCGCATGCCGCTCACGCATCTTGTCGCGGCGGCGAGTGTCGGTGTCGTCCGGGGAGAGACCCTTCTCGACCTGGATTACAGTGAGGACTCGCAGGCCGAGATTGATATGAACGTTGTCGAAACCGACCAGGGGCAGTTGGTCGAAGTCCAGGCCTCGGCCGAGAAGACGCCGTTTTCCCGGAATGAGCTGGAGAAACTCATCCGGCTGGCCGATAAAGGGATCAAAGAGCTGATCAATGTCCAGAAAGACGTCCTCAAAAAAAAGCACATTCTGTTTATGGCCTACAGATGACCAGGACCATCACTAGGGTCGGAAGTTTGCTCCGACCGGAGAAAAGAGCATGAATCGTATTCTTGTTACCGGAGGAGCTGGATTCCTGGGGAGTCATCTCTGCGAGAAACTGCTGGAGAAAGGCGCCGACGTCGTTTGCGTCGATAACTTTTTCTCAGGGAGCAAGGACAATATCAGGCATCTGTTCGCCCGTCCCTATTTCGAGATGATCCGCCATGACATCATCCATCCCCTGTTCTTGGAAGTTGATAAGATCTTTCACCTGGCCTGTCCGGCATCTCCCATCCATTACCAGCAGAACCCCATCAAAACGGTCAAAACCAACGCAATGGGCACCATCAACATGCTTGGTCTGGCCAAGCGAATCAAGGCCAGGATCCTCCTGGCCTCCTCCTCAGAGGTTTACGGTGACGCCAAAGTCCATCCCCAGGCCGAGAGCTACTGGGGGAACGTCAACCCGATCGGAGTTCGCAGTTGTTACGATGAGGGAAAAAGGGTGGCGGAAAGTCTGATGATGGACTACCACCGGCAGAACAGAGTGGACGCCAAAATCGTCCGCATCTTCAACACTTATGGGCCCCGGATGGCTCCCGACGACGGGCGGGTCGTCAGCAACTTTATCGTCCAGGCACTGAAGGGCGAGGATCTGACGATTTATGGAGACGGCAGCCAAACGCGGTCGTTCTGTTATGTCTCAGATATGGTGGGGGCCTTGATCGCAATGATGGAATGCCAAGACTTTTGCGGCCCCGTCAACTTGGGGAACCCGGAAGAATTCACCATCAAGGAACTGGCCGAAGAAGTGATCCGGCTGACCAAGAGCAAGTCCAAGATGGTCCACGGGCCGCTCCCCCAGGACGATCCTGTGCGCAGGTGTCCCGATATCAGCCTCGCCCGCCGGATGCTGGACTGGGCTCCCAGGGTCCCCCTGGAGGAAGGCCTGACTCAAACGATCGAGTACTTCAGGGAAAAACTCGACCCGGAAAAGGACTAGGCCGTCTGCGATGCGAAAGCTCTCGGTCGTCATCCCGGTCTTCAACGAGGCGGAGACCGTCCAAGAGATCATCCGCCGCGTGTTGGCTTCCGAGATAAGCCTGGAGAAAGAGATCATCGTCGTCGACGACTTCTCCCAGGATGGGACCCGGAGCGTCCTGGATCGGATCAAGGACCCGAGGGTCACGATCCTCCTCCACGACAAGAACATGGGAAAAGGGGCCGCACTTCAAACGGGGTTCGCCAAGGCCGAGGGCGACATTATCCTTGTCCAGGATGCCGATCTCGAATATGATCCACGGGAATACCCCCGCCTTCTCGCCCCCATTCTGGACGGCAGGGCAGACGTCGTCTACGGATCACGCTTTCTTGGAGGCGGCCCCCGCCGCGTGCTTCTTTTTTGGCATTACGTAGGGAATAGAATCTTGACGACCTTTTCAAATATGCTCTCCAACCTCGACCTGACTGATATGGAAACCTGCTATAAAGTCTTCAAAAAAGACGTCCTTGCCCGGATCAAGCTCAAGTCGAAGAAGTTCGGCTTTGAGCCTGAGGTCACGGTCAAGTGCGCCAAGCTGAATTGCCGAATCTACGAGGTCCCGATTTCCTATTCCGGGAGGGACTACAGCCAGGGGAAGAAGATCGGTTGGAGGGATGGGCTCGCGGCCGTCTTCCATCTCCTCAGATACCGATTTTTCGACTGATCTCGTACCGCTCGCTTCGTGCCCTGTCAACGGAGCAATTTTGCTTCTCGTGCCCGTTCAAAGGGAGCATTTTGGGTCCGCCGGACGATTAACAAATCACCTGTAATGTTTTTGACGGGGCACGTGGGACGGGGTAAGAGACGGACGACATTCTTGACTTTGAGCGCCCATAACTATATTATTTTCTTTTATAAACCGTTATCGCAGAAGCTGCCATTGCCGAGAATCCAGCCAGGCCGATTGAGGGGTGGATTCTAAGGAGGTTAGGATGACACCGCTTCTTTCCAACTTGATCGTTTTAGGCATCGTTGTCGTTATTTTGGCGCTTATTTCTCTTCTTCTGGCCAAGCAGTATCGCAAAGTCGGTCCCAACGAAGCTCTCATCATTTCCGGAGGGAGGAAACGGTCCATCACCTCTCCGGATGGAAGCAAAAAGAAGGTTGGCTACCGATACCGGTTGGGCGGGGGGACATTTGTCTGGCCCTTCTTTGAAACGATCGCCATCCTGCCTATGGAAGTCATCACCATCAACATCAAAACGCCCGAGGTCCTGACCCACGGCGGAGTGCCCATCATGGCCGAGGCTTCGGCCCAGGTCAAGCTGGATTCTTCGGAGCCTGCGATCCATCTCGCCGCCGAGCAGTTCTTGTGCTTGGGCAAGGAAGGCATCTGTGAGGTGTCGAGCTCAATCCTCGAGGGCAAGGTGCGGGAAGTCATCGGCACCATGACGGTCGAACAGATCTATCGTGGAAGGCAGGAGTTTTCCGACAAGGTCAGCCAGGCCGTGAAACCTGATTTCTCCAAAATGGGCCTGGTGATGCTCTCGTTCTCCCTCAAAGATATCGCCGATCCCCACGGCTATATCGAGGCCCTGAGCCGACCCCAGATCGCCGCCGCCAAGCGGGACGCCGCCATCGCCCAGGCTGAAACCGAGAAAGAGTCAATCATTAAGTCTTCCCATGCCCGAAAGGAAGGAGAAGTGGCCCGTCTGGAGGCCGACGCCCTGATCGCCAAGGCCCAATGGGAGAACGAAGGGAAAAAATCGGAATCCCAGGTCCTGGTCAATCAGAAGAAGGCCCAGGCCGATTTTTCCTATGAGCTCGAACGGTTCCGCCTGAACCAGGAGATCAAAACCGAGGAAGCGAAGGTCAAGCTGATCGAGAAAGGACAGGCCATCAAGATTGAGGAGCTTGAGATCGCCCGCAAAGAGAAAGAACTCGAGGCCAGCGTCCTAAAGCCGGCAGATGCCCGGAAATACCAGATCAAGGCAGAGGCCGAGGCGGAAGAGTACCGGATCCAGTCTGAGGCCAAGGGGAAAGCCCAGGCCATGAAAGCCGAGGGGCTCGCCGAAGCGGAACAGATCAAAGCCAAAGGCCTGGCCGAGGCAGAAACGATGGTCAAGAAATCCCAGGCCTGGGAGATGTACAACCAGGCCGCCATCCTAGAGATGTATCTCAAGGTCTTGCCCGAGCTCGCCAAGTCGGTGGCCGAGCCTCTTTCCAAAGTAGACAAGATCGTCGTCGTAAGTGGAGACAAACAGCTCGGGACGACGAAGATCACCGGCCAGGTGGCCGAGATCCTGGCCCAGATGCCCGAGGTCGTAAAGAATCTCACCGGAGTCGACCTCCAGCAGTTCCTCAAGGATAAGCTTTCGGGCGAAGGCAAAAAACAAAAATAATCCAATCCAAAAAATAGGCTGACCATGATCTCAGAAAAAGCAAATCTTATCGGCACATCCCCCACCCTCAAGATAACGGCCAAGGCCAAGGCCATGCGGGCGGAGGGGATCGATGTCGTCGACCTCAGTGTGGGTGAGCCGGATTTCCCCACTCCCGAACACATCAAGTCGGCGGGCATCCAAGCGATCAAGCAGGATTTCACCAAATACACGGAGAATGAAGGCACTCCCGCGCTGAAGAAAGCGATCGTGGCCAGGCTCAAAGAAGACTACGGAATCGATTACAACCCGAATGAGGTCATCGTCTCTGCGGGCGCCAAGAGCTCACTTTTCCATCTCTTCCAGGCCCTTATCAATGAAGAAGAAGAAGTCATCATTCCTTCGCCTTATTGGGTGACTTACCCGCAGTCGGTCATTCTGGCCAAAGGAAAGCCGGTTTTTGTCCCCGCCAACGAGGAAAACGGATTTCTGATTACTCCTGATCAGCTCCGCTCGGCCATCTCACCGGCCACGAAAGCCATCGTCCTCTGCAACCCGTCGAATCCCACGGGCGCGGCCTACTCCAAAGAGCAGCAGCTGGCCCTGGCCGAGGTCGTCCGGGAAGAAGACATTTACGTTGTGGCGGATGAAATTTACAGCAGACTGATCTTCGATGATTTTAAGTTCTCGAGCTTCGCCTCGCTGGGCGAAGACATCAAGAAGAAGACCGTCGTCATCAACGGAGTCTCCAAGTCTTACGCCATGACAGGCTGGCGGATCGGGTATGCCGCCGGCCCCGCGGACATCATCAGCGGGATGGCGAAAATCCAGAGCCATACCACCTCCCACCCGTGCTCAATCTCCCAAATGGCGAGCCTGGAGGCGGTGGGCGGTCCGCAATATGAAGTCTCCCGGATGGCCGCGGAATTCCAGCGGCGACGGAACTATGCCCTGATGAGACTGCAGAGCATCCCGGGGGTCTCCTGTTTCAAACCCCAGGGTGCCTTCTACCTTTTTCCAAATGTCAGATCTTTCTACGAGAAGGAGGCCGAGGGCGTCCAGATTCGAAACTCCTACGGTCTCTCCTATTACCTCCTCAAAGAAGCCAGGGTGGCTATCGTCCCGGGAGATTCTTTCGGAGCCGATAACCATATCCGCCTCTCCTATGCCACGTCGATGCAAAACCTGGAAAAGGGCCTGGACCGCATCAGCGACGCCCTGTCCAAGCTCAAGACGGCTAAAAAAGTGAAGAGGGTGGCTCTCGACAACACCATTACGCGGATCAAGAAATCGGTCCCTGTGGATGCTTCCATTTCGGTCGCGACGCGGGACGCTCTGGTCGGCGAAATGGAGTCGCACCTTGGTTTCGAAAACCGTTTTGAATGGAATGCCAACATCAACGGAGTCGTTGTTCGACTGCGGACAAACGTTCCGCACCTTAACGACTTCTGGGTGGATAACTGGTTCCCGGCCCAGCTCGAGGCGGACCTGGAGCCCCACGGGACGATCTATGCCGTGGACGGAATCCCTGGCCGCGAGCCCCGGGGATTCTACAACACCGAGACCAAAACCGGAATTCTGGTCAATACCGACAACTACGGGCCCCTGCGGAGCTTGGCATTGGGGTTGGTCATCGATGTTTCCGAACGGCCCTCGTCCGTGCACGCGATCAGGGGGATGACCGTAGATTACGAAGGCAACGGCTTGACCCTGATCGGCCCGCCGGGCACCAACAAGACCGAGCTCTTTTTTGAGCTACTCCAGGATAAAAGATTCCGCCTCCATTCGAGCGAGATCGCCTTTGTCCGCTATTCCGGTCCGACGGCCCAGGCGGACAGCGTCGAGCGAAAGATCTTTCTGCCCACGACGACGGTCGAGCTCCTTCCGCGGCTCGCCCCGCTTTTTGATTACAGCAAAGCCGAAAACGTCGTCACCCGGAGAGAAGACTGCCAGGACGTAGAGTGTTCGGGCCGTGAGGATTGCCGTCTCGACAAGGGCTCGCCCTATTGCTACAGCGCTTCTAAGGAGGCCCACGTCCTTCTCGACCCGAACTGGATCGGAGGACCCGGCGCCTCGGCCAAACGGACGAACGTTCGCTGGGTCTTTATCCTCCGAAACGATCAGGTCTCGCCCGCCGTGGTCAAACTGGCCAAAGACGAGGCCGTGCGCATTCTGAAATCGGGAGAAGCCGGCGGGGCGAAAGGGAGCCTGGGCCCGGGCAAAAGCCAGCCGTTTTACAACCCCCTTCTGCTGATCACGACGCCCGACAAATTGGAAATTCAGCGCGTTAACTTCGAGCGCCTGCTCGATTCCGTCACCTGCTTTCTCTTCAACAGCGGAGTTGCCAAGGCTGATAAGATCAAAGAGACGGTGGCCGGGGCAGCCGACTAAGTTAGCCTCTCCTCAAGTTCCTGGGCCAGGATGTGCAGCAGAAGAAGATGGACCTCCTGGATCCGGGGCGTTTTTTGGGTGGGCACATCGACGAGAAAGTCCACCAGAGGGCCGATTTTCCCTCCCCCTTTGCCGGTCAAGCCGATGGTCACGAGTTTCTTGCTTCTGGCGACCCGGAGGGCGTTAATAATATTCGGGGAAGTCCCGCTTGTCGAGAGGGCGATCACGACGTCCCCTTCTTCGCCCAGGGCCTCGACCTGGCGGCTGAAGATCTGATCGAAGGACAAATCATTGCCGATCGAAGTCAGCGTGGAGGTGTCCGTGGTCAAGGAGATGGCTCGGAGGGGCGGCCGCGGCTTCAAAAACTGGTTCACCAGCTCGGCCGCGAAATGCTGGGCCTCGGCGGCGCTCCCGCCGTTCCCGAGGATCAGGATTTTGCGGCCGGCTTTTAAACTTTCCGCTGTCACGGCCACGATTTTCCCGACGAGGTCCCCCCGGCTCACAAAAAAATCATCCATGACTTCCTTGAGGCTATCGGCTATTTCTTTATAATTCATGGTCGCTCCTTCCACTCGGACTCAGCACAGAGGGCCTTCTTCACCACCCATCCCTCGCCCTCTTAGGGCACTTTCGAAACCCAAATGCGAAGACTTGAGATGAGATTGCAGAATTTTATCGATCCGTTCGACAAGCGGCGAGATATTGCCGAGGGAGTAGCCCTCGACCGGAACCGGGTCCAAGAAATCGACCCTGATTTTCCCCTTTTTTACAAAAAACCGTCCTTTGGGCATGATCTCAAAAGCGCCGTCGATGGCCACAGGGACGATCGGCGCCCGGGCTTCGAGGGCCAGAAAGAAGCCGCCTCGCCTGAGGGGCTGAAGCCGTCCGTCGAGGCTTCTCGTCCCCTCGGGAAAGACCAAAAAAGAGAAGCCTTTCTCCATCATTCGATGGACGGCTTTCTCGATGCTCTTTTTGCCCCCGCCGGAATGGCGCCGGTCCACCGGAACAAACCCGACCACCCTCATCGCCTGGCCAAGGATCGGAATCCGAAAAAGGGATTTCTTGAGGATCACGAGAAGAGCTTGTGGAATGAGCATGTAAAGCATCGGCCCGTCCAGGAAGCTCGCGTGGTTCCCCATGAAGACGTAGGTTGCGTGGTCATCAATCCGGCCGCTCCGCCGGACATTGAGCTCGACTGCGAGGATTTTTTGCCCGAGGCCGATCGCCCACTTCCCCACGCTCATGAGCGGGCGAGGTCTCTTGGCCAAGTAACAAAAGAGAAGGAAGGGGATGAGAGCCACGGCCAAGATGATGTAGAGAAGGAACAGAAGAAGGGTCCGCATGAGCCGAGCCGATTATAGCACAAAAATATTCAGGCTGCGGCAATTATCTCGGCCCGCCAGCCGGCAAAGGATCGCAGATGCGGGATCGCGGCGGGACGATCTTTCCGAGCCTGAAGTGCTGCCGTTGGCCCGTTCATGACCCTCTCAAACCCAGGTCACAAAAACGTTTGTAACATCCGGTCAAGTGTGGTATCATTTTTCCTCAAGGCCCAAGTCCTTATGTTTCAATGGTTTATCTCCAACAGAATGGGCCGCCAAAAGGTCAAATGGAGCGTGTTCAATTCCTATCTTGGATGCCCCAGCCTCGGTTCCAAAATCAAGAGGATCCAAAATGGATAGACCAACGGGACAATTGATCGGCGAGGGTGAAGCGGAGGATGCCAGCCTGGGAGAAAGAAAGCCGCTTCTTCCCCCTTATGCCCTCTTTGTTTTCTTAGGCATTCTCTTTTTGGCGATTTATTTCATCATCGCGCAACGGTTCAACTATTTTTTTATTGCCGAACTTGATTACCTTGGGAATCCTTACTTAAACTTCTTTTTTTCCTCCATCCAACTTTCTTCGCTGGTCCTGAAATTGATCATACTTCTTCCCGCGGCCTTTTTCCTGGCGGTGGGGCTGACGTTAAAGTCAAGCCTCGGTTCTATTTCACGTGTTCTCCATCAAAGATACCTGCTGATAGCTTTGTGCGCTCTCGCCCTCATTTTATATATTCTGACCATAAATCTGGTTCTACAAAAAACAGAGGTCACCGACGATGAGCCCACCTTCGACCTCCAGGCAAAAATATTTTTGAAGGGCAAATTGTATGTGACCCCACCGGTCAAGAATTCGTTCAACAACATATTCGTGCTCCGGGATGACAAATTTACCGGCCAATACCAGTTTGGCCATCCGCTGGCCCTGGCCATCGGCCTGGCTCTGGGCAGCCCCTATGTTTGCATCGTCTTATTCGGCATCCTTTATATCGTCCTTATCAACAAAATAAGCCTCCTGCTCTTTAAAGATAAAAGGCTTGCCGCTCTGGCATCCCTTCTCGTGTGCCTATCTCCCTTCTTCTTTCTGACGGGGTCAACGAGGTTGACCCATTCCACGTCAGCCTTTTTCTTATATTTGTTCTTGTATTTGTTTTTAAAAATCACCCAACGCACCGATAGAAAGATAGACTTTTTGTTGGCATTTGTTGCGGGGATATCCGCGGGCTATGCCTTCAACGTCCGCCCGTTGACGGCCCTGGCTTTTCTTGTTCCTCTCTCCATTTTTGGGTTATTGCAGCTCCTGAAATATAAGAAGCCTGTTTTCTTAAAGTACTGTCTCATGAGCCTCGGGTTCCTCTTTTTCATCATATTAACACTCGCGTACAACAAGGCGATCACAGGCCACTATTTGACCTTTCCTTATTTAGCCTATAATCCGATGGAGAAGCCTGGCTTTCATGTCCTGGCGGGAGGCGGTCGACACAGCCTGGAAAATGGTTTTTTCAACCTGGGAATAAATATCATAAAAGTCAATATCGCGCTTTTCGGATTTGCCTATAGCTTGGCCTTCTTGGCGTTTTTCATGACAATACGGCCCAAATTGACAGGGGACAAGTTGTTCCTGTCCATCATCG
Organism: Candidatus Aminicenantota bacterium; assembly: GCA_963701305.1. GTDB lineage: Bacteria > Acidobacteriota > Aminicenantia > Aminicenantales > CAVYOD01 > CAVYOD01. The sequence continues at coordinate 1,842,476 of OY969586.1, read as the reverse complement.
GCGTTTTTTCCTTTTTTTATCTTTTCTATCACGGGATGGGAGTATCGGATACTGGACCTGTTTATTGCTATGAACTCATCGGCATTTTGGTGATTCTTTCTTCCCGGGCCATATTCAAGATGAACAACCTCATTCGGGACCGGTGGCCCAAAGCCGGGTCCTTCCTCTCGGGTTTCCTGCTTCTGTCGTTTATTTTTGCCGGGGTGACATACGATCTCGAAAAGAGCGTTCAGTTAAGAATGTTGACCTCGGCTATCCGAGAACCTTATGTCAAGATGGAGGCCGCCGGGCTTCACCAGGCCGTCGTCTTTATCCAGTCTATGCCGAACAAGGGATTCGTCTATGGCTACCGCAACAACTCCCCCGACTTTGACGATGACGTGATCTTGTGCCGGTTTCTTAATCCCGAGGACAACACACGGGTGATGGATCACTTTCCGAATCGAAAATATTATGTCCTTCGGTACAACAAGTCGATCGAAGAGAGTGAGCTTGTTCAGATGAACAGGCAACAGCTTCTGGAATCGGGCCAAAGAAAGAAGTAAATCCTTCCATCGGTCAGCTCCTCTCTCGTTTTGCTCTCTGAGGATGCGTCGACAGAGCCGGCTGAAGCTTCACTCCCAAGGTTCCTTCTTAGAAAAGACTCTCGTCAGCAGGGCTACGAGGCCGTTCCAAAGACGTCTCATGTTCCCGGGATACTTGATCAGCATGCTCAAATAGGCCACGATCACTCTTGGCCTGAAATAGAATTTTGAGTATGCCTTTTTTGAGTATTTCTCCAGATCTTGGGCTGTCAAGCCATCTGGGATAAAGACGGGGGTCTGCATGTTGGTCTTGTCCCAAGCCCTGTCGAATTTTCCATACTGATCCGCTATTGAATAGGCCGGAGTCCCCGGCAGAGGCGTGAAATACGTAAAGTGGAAATCGTCCAGGGGAATGCGGTTCATGAATTCGATGGTTTCCTGAATGGTCTCTCTGGTCTCCTTGAGGTGGCCGATCATAAAAAAGCCCCGCGGCCTGATCCCGGCTCTCTTTGTCTCCGTAACAGTTTTCCTGATTTGTTCGAGCGTGACCCCCTTTCTTATAAAATCAAGGATCATCTGCGAACCGCTTTCAATTCCATAGCTAATCTGCCAGCATCCCGCCCTCTTCATAAGCGAGAACAGTTCGGCGTCTCCCTGGTCCACGCGTGAATAACACGACCAGGTTAAGTCCATTTTTGAGTCGAGCATCGCCCCGCAGATCCTCTCGACTCGTTCACGGTTCAGGATGAAGTTGTCGTCATAGACACTGATATCTCTGATGCCGTAGACTCTTATCAAATGGTTGATCATGGCCATGACATACTCGGCGCCGAAACATCTCAGCCTTCCAAAAAGAGCTTTGCTGTTACAGAAAAGGCAGTTCCCACTGCACCCTCGGGAGGTGACGATCGTTGCCGACGGAAGCCTGACATACGAAGGGGCCGAGGGCCTATAAAAACCCGGCATTCCTTCGAGCAGGTCCCAAGCCGGCAGCGGAAGCATGTCCAAGTTTTGAATCAGCGGCCTCCTTTTGTTCCGCCGGATCGCCCCGTCCTTACGGAATATCACTCCCGGCACATCATCAAGTGGCCTTCCCTCATCCAAGCGGGAAAGAACCTCGAGAACCGTCTCCTCTCCCTCCCCGATAACCCCGACATCGAACGAATGGAGCCTTTCCATGGTCTCCACCGGAGCAGAGCTCATGTGGGCTCCGCCGGCAATAATAACAATACCAGGAAGCTGTTCTTTGAGCCCTCGCCCTACCTCGGCGGCGTTTTCCACAGCAAGAGTAACGGTGGTGATTCCGATGTAATCGGGCGGAACTTCAGTGATCTTGTTAACTGTCGTTTCGACGTCGTATTCCAGGTTTGTCGCATCCAGTAACGATACCTCATAGCCCTTTTTTCTGATAACCGCCGCGAGGCTCAAAAGTCCATAGGGTATCGATCTGGCAACAGCGGCTCTGAGGGCTCCCCCCCTCTCTTTAGCCGATAGAGGCGGATTCAGCAAAAGCACTTTTCTCGGCAATTCTCAAACCTTCTACTCGGCGGGTTGCGAATCTAAATGAAAGCCTTTTCTCAAAGGCCTCTCAGAATGAGCGATGTCCGGAGTCTCTGGCGCAGCCCAGCCTTTCTATTGATTTTTGCGTTTGACATAAATCGAGACAGTGTGGAGCAACAACATGAATGTAAAAAGCATAAACGCGCTGATGATAAATAAAAGTCCCGGCACCGCGATGTAATATTGACGCTTCATGCCGTACGGGAGCGTTAATCCATAGGCGACATAGTCTCTAATCAGAAACACAGTCATCAGGACACCCAAGACAAACATGACAAAACTCAGGATCGTCGTCCTGGTGTAACTGAAGACTCTTAACCACCGCTTCGTCTTTTCTCCCTTATAATCATAGATTGCCTTGGCGACAATACCCATCAAGAATGACTGTATCCCCAAAATGGCAATCACAAGCCCCAAGAGCATCCAATACAGCGAAAGCCTCAGAGGTCCGATCGCCAAGGGCCCTAAAGAGGTGGGGAGGACTAACAAAAGCCCCAAAATTGCCAGAATGATCCCTGGAACGAAGAGGAAGAAGTCGGCCTTATAAATAAAGATGGCGCGGAGATTGATCCAGCCTGAGTACCACGGAGTATACCAATTGCGCGTGAGATGGCTCTTGCGCCCTTCTCTGTCTTTCCAGAACGTGATTGGAATTTCGGTCGTCCTCAGGCCCATGTGGATTGATTTGATGATCATTTCCGAGGCGTACTCCCAGGATTGAGAATGTAAGTCCATTCTGATAAAAGCATCCTTGGTGATGCCGCGCATTCCGCAATGGATGTCCGAAAATTTTGATTTGTAGATGAAATTGAGAATCCAGGTCGTGAGGGGAGTTCCGAAGTAACGATGAAGGGGCGGCATAGCCCCCTTTTCGATCTTCCCTTTGAAACGAGAGCCCATGATGTATTCGTATCCCTGGCGGAAGCTTTGCACGAAAAGATTGAGATCTCTAAAATCATAGGTGCAGTCACAATCTCCCATGATGATGTACTTGCCGCGGATATGAGGAATCGCATCGATGTAGGCTCGCCCGAGGCCCCGCTTGGGTGTTTTCAACACACGAGCCCCTCTTTCAAGGGCGATGAGGGGAGTTTCGTCCTCCGAGCTGTCGATGATGAGCACTTCACCCCTGACCTTGGCCTTGCTGAGCCCCTCCTTGCACCAATCGACGAAGTCTCCTATGGTGATCTTTTCATTGAGTGCCGGAATGACGATCGACACTTCAGGATCATCGACGTCATCATTGGGGATCCACAGTTCATCGCCCTGGTCGTTTATTTTGAGAACCTGTTTGATATTTTTCATGTCTCTCCCACTCCCTGAGTCGCGGAATGATCCAACCCTCCGAACAGATCTTTCTCCGACCGAACGAAATGCATCAGCCTTATTCTTTTCGACAAACGCTGAAAAGATTGAGCCCACACTTGTAATAGCTGAGCTTGATCCGGCTGGGCCTGAAACCGGATTTAACGAGAATGGGCCAGAGGTCGCGTTTGTCATAGTACATCTTGTGATCGTCCATTTCATAAACAGGGCTGAATCCCAGCCGGAAGGCGGAGAGCTCCAGATATCTCTTGCCCCGCCAGGTGGGGACATTGACGAAGAGAGATCCGCCGGACCGTAACAGACGGTGGCAATGATTCAACATTTCTTGCGGAGCGGCCAAGTGTTCGAGCACAGAAACCACAAAGATCACATCGAAGCTTTGGGGGAGCAGTGTGGGCAGAGCTTCTTCCAGTGCGGCTTCTCTGAATTCCAGGCCTTCGACAGACTTGAGAGTCGGGTTGATTCGCAGATCTATCCCCGTGCCTCGCTTGAGATAAGGCTTCAGGGCCAGCAACATGTACGCTTCATAACCGCACCCGCAATCGAGGGCCTCGAACCTCCTATCTTTAGGCAACAATTTCAAGATTTTGCTGAGAGAAAGCCACCTCCCGATCCGGTCCACTCGTGTCAATTTTCGCTGGCCGTAGGACTCGGACCGGACTCGTTGATCAGTCACCGTGCATCTCTTTGTTCGGCATTCTTCTGGACATCTTTCCGGCGAGCCTCCAACGCTTCCAGGGGAGGCCCGGTCAAAGAATCGCAATTGTTAATCGCCATGGCGCTCATGGCCGGCGTTCCCGGGGCCTTATCCGGGCCCGAAACGAGATCCTGTCTCATGATGTCTTGTTCAAAATCCCACAATCATCCGGCTTTTTGCGCCGGGCCAAGATAAGCAGTTGACTGCCAAGGGGGAAGAAGTCATTGAGATAAAAAAAGGCGCTGATCATCCGGGAAAGAAGCTTCTTCCCCGGTCCATATCTTTGTTCGCCAAAAGAATGATAGATGGCTCCCGGCATCAGGCCGTTGATGGCATACTTGTAAAAAGAATGGAAGGGCCATCCCCAGCGACGAATTTGAAGCACTTCAAAATCGAGATCTTGCAGAGCCCGGCAGAGTTCTTGGCCAGAGAAGTGCCGTAGGTGTCCGATGTGCCGGTCAATGGCATGAACTTTGCCGCTCGGAACCGTAATGATCATATATCTGCGGCACATTTTCGCAAGGTTGTCGACGGCGGCCGGCCATTCCCCAATATGCTCCAGGACCTCCGAGCAGACGACCAAGTCGAACTTTCGGCCGCCCGGCCAAACCTGCCTCGACAGATCAAGTCGTTCGAAGTGCGCCCGCGGAAAGCGCCGCTTGTTCCGCTGGATGACCTCGTGAGAGATGTCGCAACCGTATGTTGTGATCTCCTTCTCTGCCATGTCTTCCAAAAGGTAAGGCTGGGCGCAACCGGCGTCAAGGCAGTCCGCAAATGGAAGACGACTGATCCACTTCCTGATCAAGCGCCGGCGATGGCGGGGCGCAGGCGAATAGCGGTGAGCATCCTCCCAGTCGGTCACATAGTTCGGCTGAGGCACTGTCCACCTTTCTGGTCGGGCCAAGGGTAGCACCACAAATCTCTTCATCCCATCATATGGATTCGGCATCCTTGAGAAACATCTGAACCGTTTCTTTGCTATAGGGATGCACCAGCATCCCCGTCAGAAGCGCCGGAGTGACCGTCACGATGTGGGCCCCGGCCGAGAGCCATTCAATGACATTGAGGATTTCTCGAGTCGAACCGACGATAATCCGAGCTTTCAGGTCGTGGTCATTGAGCAGCCGGCGGAGTTTCTGAATTTCATCCGTGCAGTTATAGCCCATGTTGTTGATCCTGCCGCCGAAGAGCGAAACGAAAGTCGCTCCGGCGAGGGCGGCGAGGAATCCCTGTTGGGCACTCATCATGGCGGTGACATTGATCGGGATGCCGTATTTGGCTTCGAGTGTATGGATCACCTCGAGATTGTCGAGCTCTCCGTGTGGTCCATGGATGGGAACCTTGACGTTGATGTTCGTCCCCCACTGGGAAAATTCGCGGGCCTGATCGATCATCTGAGAGGGGTCATTATGAATCAGTTCAACTGAAACAGGATAAGGACAGACGAGTCCTGCGATCTCGATCACTCTTTTCTTAATGGCCGCGATTCCGCCCTTTATCCCTGACTTGGCAAGAATCGTCGGGTTTGTCGTCACCCCCCGGACGAGGCCCATCTTCATGAACCTGGCTATCTCCTGCGTGTCTCCCGTATCCAAGAAAATCGGCATTTTATCCCTCTCCTTTTTCAAGGATGAACTTTGCGGCGTCATGAAGATTGGGGAACCGATGAAGGCAAGGCACGTCTTGATTATAGGCCGTGTCGATCAGAAGTCCGAGACACCCTGCCTGGCTCGCCGCCTTCATGTCCCGCCCGGTATCTCCGACGAAAAAGGAACCCGATACGTCAATCCCGTGTCGTTCACTCGCTCGCTGGATCAGCCCCGGCTTGGGCTTGCGGCAGGCGCAGTTATCCTCGTCGTCGTGAGGGCAAACCAAGATGTCATCAATGGAGAGGCGTTCTCGAATGGTCGCGGCCATGGTCTCGAACTCTGAAAGGGTCATTTTCCCACGGGCAATGTCAGGCTGGTTGGTGAGGACGACGACCAAAAAGCCTCCTCTCTTCAGATCATTTATCGATTCGGCGGCTTCCTCTCTCAGTTCCATTTCAGGAAGGCTTCTCGGTGAGCCAATCCGGCCATTTCTCATGATGACTTTATTCAAAACTCCATCTTTGTCAAGAAAAACGGCCCGTTTCATTTGACCGATTCCCATTTCATCTCGGTCAATTTAAGGGCCGGATGGGAGACCAGGAGATGCCAGAGGATCGATTGGAAGCTCTCTGTCAGGGGCGTAACCATATCAGCCTGGAGGGTCGGCACGATAAGACAAGCGTCGGCCGAACGGGCGGTAAAACCGCCATCACGGCCGACGATGCCCAAGATTTTCGCACCCCGCTCCTTAGCGAACTCAACGGCGCGGACAATATTGGCGCTGATATTATTTTTAAGGTCCCCGCCGCCCACGCTGAATATAAACAGCCCATCTCTTGCGGAGAGCCTGCTCACCTTGAGCCAATTGACAAAAAAACTCTCCCACCCTTCATCATTGATCCGGGCCGTGAGTTCCGGCGCATTATCCGTCGGCGCATAGCACTCGATCCCCACCAGTTTTCGAAAATCGTTAACGGCGTGACCCGCATTTCCGGCACCACCGCCGGCGCCGATGAAAAAGATGCGGCCGTGGGCCTCACGAATGCCTGAGATCAAAGAAATCATCTTATCCAGAGTCGACAGATCGATCCTCTCGGCAATACGCTGGACTGATCTGAGGTATCTCTCCCCGTAGTTTTCGGCCATTTCTTTGTTCCTTTCAAGAACCAACGGTTTACCCACGTTTCATATTGACCAGGATCTTTGCGCCTTCAAAATCGAACCGGAAATGCATCGGGGTCAAATTCATCTTTTCCAGGGCGGCAATCAATTTGCCTTTTTCCCGGGGACAATAGAACATGAAAAAGCCGCCGCCTCCGGCGCCCATAATCTTCCCTCCAATGCTACCATTCCTCATGGCCAGATCATAACACTCGTCGATGAAAGAACTGGAAACCTCATGGGAGAGTCTTTTTTTGGTTTTCCAATGGACATCCAGCAACTCCCCGAAGTGGTTGAGATCTCCTTCCTCCAAAGCGCGGCGCGACTCCAGCCCGATCCTCTTTATTTCGTGCAAGGCGGTGAGAGTCGCGGCGTCATTTTGCTTGGACTTCTCATCCTGCCGGGTCAGGATATCTGAAGATCTTCTCTCTATCCCGGTGTAAAAAATAAGGATATTGCTCTCGAGCTCGTAGAGCTTATCAGGAGACATCTCAATCGGCTCCACGATCACGTTTCCGTTTTGTTCAAAGGTGAGACAACAGATTCCTCCGAAGGAGGCCATGTACTGATCCTGCTTGCCGATCGGTTCTTTCAGAATCCCAATTTCGATCTGACAGGCCTCTTCCGCCAGATCCTTCAGCGAGACGAACTCCCTCTTGTAGGCGTGGAGCGCATTGAGAAGAGACACGGTAAATGCGCTGGATGAGCCCAGCCCGCAATTGGCCGGCACATCGGCGATAGAAACAATCTCCACGCTATTGATGATATGGAGTTTTCTCAAGGCCTCCTTAAATATCGCGTGCCGAACCTCATCGACGCTGTCTACGATCTCCGTGATCGAATAGCTGAGACGGATGCTCTTGTAGAATCGTTTGTTGATCGAAATGAAGATATACTTATCGATCGAGGCGGCGACGAGGAACCCCCCAAATTTAGAATAATAAGAAGCCAAATCGGTTCCCCCTCCACCCAGGGAGATTCTCACCGGTGCTCTGGAAACGATCATCTTATTCCTCTCTTTGGATGGGCTGACTCCCGAGAAATACCTCCAGCTCCCTGATCCCCTCTAATGAGCCGATCTCATAATATTTCTGGCTTGTTTCAAAGGCGGCCAAGCCGCTGGCGAGGGAGAGATCTTTAAAAAGAGTTTCAATCTCAAAATAAACACCGCCGGGGATCCGTCCCAGGAGACTCTTCTCCAACGCCGAAAGGCCGTTGTCGATAAAATCCATCCCCGGATGGTGATGCCACTTGTCGTAGACGGCAACTTTTCCGTCTCGCAGCGTCACATTGCTTTTGATTCCTCGGTCATTGTTCCGGTAGACGACCATGAGGGCTTGGGCCTCCGAATCAATGAAGGATCTCCAAATAGCTTGGTAATCGAGAAGCAGATAGGAATCGCCCCACATCAAAAAAAAACGATCGGCGAGGAGCGTCTGGGCCTTCTTCAAGGCGCCCCCAGTGCCCAACAACGCTTCTCCCTCTTCGCTATAGGAAAGTTTCACTCCAAATCTTTTCCCGTCGCCAAAATATGCCTTGATCTGGTCGCCATAGTGGCCGATACAGAGGAGGATATCCCGAACTCGATTTTTCATGAGCAAGGATATTTGGTGTTCAAGAAAGGGCTTTCCCAGGACCGGGACCATTGCCTTTGGGATTCTCTCGGTCACAAGACCCAATCGAGTCCCCAGTCCGCCGGCGAGAATCACCACCTGCATCTTAGCGACCATCAAGCATCTCGCGGATGGACCTCCTGATAGCCTGCAACGAGGTACTTTTGGCACGCCAGCCCAAGGCCTCGATCTTGCCTAAGTCGAATCGGACCTTGGGGACGTCACCCTTCCAGCCTCGGTCGCCTCCCGAGTAGTGGATCTTGACCTGGCCCAGCCCCATCTCTTCGAGCACGGCACGCGCGATCGTCTTCACATCCACATAGTCTCCGGTGGCCACGTTGAAAATATTGACCCGCTCCGTGGCCCGCTCAAAAACAAAAAGCATGGCGGCAACGGCATCGTCGACATGGATGTAAGATTTGCTTTGCGTTCCGTCTCCAGAGACCGCCAGCTCGTGTGGGTTCTTTCGCAATCTCTGGATGAAGTCATAAGCGACGCCGTGTGTCTGGCGCTGACCGACAACGTTGGCCAGGCGGAAGATGTAACTCCGGATCTCAAATAAGTGGCAGAAAGCACTGATCAGGGCCTCGCAAGCCAATTTGCTGGCACCGTATAAGGAAATGGGGAGCAAGGGACCAAAATTCTCCGCCGTGGGAAACGTCCCGACGTCGCCGTAAACTCCACTTCCCGAAGTATACAAAATGGCACAGACCTTATTGATCCGCATCGCCTCCAAGACATTATAGGTCAAGCAGGTCCCTTCTCTGATGTCGAGATCGGTCTCTTTGATCCCTCTCGCGATATCGGGATTGGAAGCGAAATGGAAAACGACGTCATGCCCTTGCATGGCCTTGACCAGGTCGGGCAGCTCTTTGAGATCTCCCTCAACGAATCTGAAAGCCGGGCTGTCCAGATGGCCAGCGAGGTGATCAAGGCTGCCCGAGGTCAGATTGTCATAAGCCGTCACCTGTCCTCTGGAGAGGAGTGCGTCAACCACATGGCTCCCGATGAAGCCAGCTCCTCCGGTTACGAAAAACTTCAAGTGAGTATCCCCTTGTGCATTATAGATTTGTGGAAACTGGCAATATCGGAGAGCGTTCGATTTTGAGGTAAAACCAAGCTGAAGATACAGGGGGCACCGAATTTCACTTGGTATTTTCCCTCCCATCATCCCCCCGGACCACAACCGGAGAAGTCCGACTGGCGGGATAGCACCGAAAAGATGCCGGATGAGCGCCGTTGATGAGCACCGCCATGTCCCTAATATCGCCTAAGTATACCCGTTAGGGCTATTTTTGACAATAGCCCCGGAAACAAGATATCCGGGACCACGGACAAGAAGATCTTCAACTGGACAATCCAAGCTTGCAAAACGCGGTTTATGATACTACAATAGCCGAAAAATGATGGATTCTCCAAATCATTCAATCAAAAAGAACGACCTGATTTTTATCGTTGTCTTAGCGATCATCCTTTTTGGGCTCTATTGGAAAACCTTCAGCTATGACTTGGTTTGGGACGACAACCTTTATATCAAGCAGGGCCTTCTTTTCACCGAAAAACACTCCCTCCTGGATTCCTTCAAGTTCGGCTATTTCCGTGAGCAGCTGGGGATGAATGGAGCGGATTTCTACTACCGCCCCTTGCTGACCGCGTCCTTCATGATCGAAAACGGTTTGTGGGGCCTGAAGACCTTCACCCTGCGTCTGACGAATCTCCTGATCTATATCTTCTCTCTCTTTTTTATCTTCCTGTTCCTCAAGCGTCAATACGATAAGAACTATTTTCCGGAGATCGCGACGTCTCTTTTCGCTCTTTACCCGGTCAACGTCGACCACATCGTCTGGATCGTGGGACGGGGCGACCTCTTTCTCCTTCTCTGGGGGAGTTTGTCGCTTCTCCTTCTGGATTTCTATATCAGAAAACGGAAATATCATTACGCCTTTTTTACCTGCTTTTTTTTCCTGCTCGGGATTCTGTCCAAAGAATCCTTCGCGTTTTTTCTCCCGATTCTCGTCGTCTATGAACTGGTCAAAAGGAAAAAGCTCTCGATCCCCGTCCATGCGTCCAACGTCTTGATCATTCTCTTTTATTTCGTCCTGAAGAACAGGATTATCGGGATCAAAAATCTGGGCCTTCTCCTCTATCCCGACCTGAGCGAGAATCTGAGGGTCGGCCTGGCGACTCTGGGCTATTATTCCAGGTCTCTCTTTTTCCCCGTTCGCTACGACATGTTCTTGCCGATCAGAGACATCACCAACTTGTTCTATTATTCTGTGGGAATCCTGACGATTCTTCTCCTGGCCTACCTGGTTTACCGGGCAAGGAAAGAAAAGGATTTGATTATCCCCTTGGCTCTTATCATCGTCTTCCTCGGAGGCCACGTTATCGTGACGTTTTCTCATCTTTATCCTTTCAAAATATACGCCCGTTACATGACCATCCCGGCCCTGGGGTTCATCTGGATCTTGACAAGATACCTCTCCGCCAAGACAGAGAAGGTCCGCTTTTATCTGACACTCGTTATCCTGATCGTCTTCATTCCTTCGATTATCTTGAACGGGCTTTCCTATAGAAATCAGTTCAGCTATTGGGAGCGGGCAATGAAATCGAGCCCCCAAAACGGCTATGCCCTTTTCCAGATCGCCGATCTGTTCCGTGAACACAAGAACTTTTTGGCGGCCGAGCTCAACCTGAATAAGGTCTTGTCCCTCAACATCGAAAAAGAGACGGCCATCACGGTGAGCCTTCTCTATTCGGATCTCGAGTTTAACAAGGCTGAATACGGCAACGTCTTCAAGTGGCTGAAGAGCATCGAGGATTTTGAAACCTCCCCCGACATCCAACTCGCTCCCTTCATCAGGTATCACGTCAATTACAAAAAAGCGATGGTTTTTCTCTCCCAGGGGGACGTGGCCGCGGCGGAAAATCTATTTAAAGAAAACATCCAGAGATATCCCAACATCAAAGAATCCTACAGCGAGCTGTACGACCTTTATATCGGCTCCGACCAATGGGAAAAGGCCAGAGCTCTGGAACCTGTCATGAAAGGCCGTTTCCCTTCTTTCTTCAAGGACCTCAACACGATCCAGGCCAAGAATCAGCTCGCTTCCTGCTCCCCGGATCAAAGGATCGCCTTCTATATCCGGTTCCGGAATTTTCCCCAGGCCATCAGTCTGGTCGAAGCCAAATCTCCCCTCGATCTCGATCACCGCATCCTCCTGGCCAAACTTCATTACTGGGAGGGGAAGGAGGACGAGGGGAAAAAGGTTGTCGATGAAATCCTGAGCCCCGGCCCTTCCGATATCAAAACGCTCAACGCGATCGGCTATTTCTATCTCCGGGATCTGTCCAGGGCGAAGGAAGCGGTGCTCTATTTTGATAAGTCGCTGGCAGTGGACAGGAGCCAGCCTGAGATCATCTATATGGACAGCAGCCTGAAAGAGCGCTATCTGAAACTGCTCGGGCCCGTCTGGAAATAGGCCTATTTCTTCTCGAGCTCTTCTATCTCTTTCAACAGCCTTGAAGTTTTTTTGTTCGGAAACAAGGCCGAGTCTTTTTTGACATATTCGACGGCCTTGGGGTAGTCCTTGACCAGAAGATAAAACCTGACCGCGTAGTTCAGGACCATGTGGTTCGAGGGAAACATGGCGATCATCTCCTGGACGATCCTCTCCCCCTCTTGGACCTTGCCGGTCAGGGCCAGAAAATCAGCGTAATTGAAATAGCAGTGCTGGGACTGGTATCTCTGGAGCTTGAATAATAGATTAAAGTATGATTCGGCCTTGGCGAAATCCCTCTTGAACGTGTAATATTCGGCCAACTCTTCATAGATCCTGATCTCCCACGCCCTGTGCAGGGGATGGTCTTTCTCGGCCAGGATCGCGTTCAGGATCTCGAGGGATTTCCGTTCATCCTTTCCCAGGTATTTGATTCCGATATTCGAGCGGGCGATGATATCCTCCCGCCCGACGTCTTTGATGCCCATCCAGAAGTCCGTTTCGTTGTGCCCGTAAAGCCGGTTCTTGGGATAGATCTCCAGGGCATAAAAAACGGCTAAGATTCCCAGGCCCCCAATCGCGACAGCCTTCCACTTGATTTTGGTTAGAACCAAATAAACAAGAGTGGAGACAAACACGGCCGAGAGAAGATAGAGGAACCTCCAGGCCATCAAGGAGATGGTCCAGGAAGAGAAAATGACGGCTATCGAGGGCAAAAGGAGAATATAAAAAGAGAAGGTCAGGTATGAGGCCTGGCGCCATTTCGTTGATTTGCGCAAGAGGAGCGCGGTGGACAAGATAAACGCGAGAGAGATCAGGCCGCCGAGGACTTGGTAGGCGACCCGATTGAAAACGTGATAGGCTTCTACGGTCACGCTGAGGTCAAAAGGAAAGAATATCCTAAACGTGTAGAAACCGATCGTGGCCAACAAATCAGAGACGCTTCTTCCCGAGTAGCTGAGAGAGGGCGAACCGAGCGCGATCCTTCTCAGGACAAACCAGATCAGAAACCCGCCCAGAAAGGGGCTGACCAAGCGAATGGCTTCTTTGACCTTCGGTTCTTTTTGATAAAGGATCAGAAAATAGACAGCTGGCAAAAACAGATTTGTCTCCTTGGCCAGCAGGGAGCAGAGATAAAAACAAGAAGACCAGAGTAAAACCAAATACTTTTTCTGTTTAAAGAATTTGATGAAGAACAGAATAGAAAGGGCCGCAAAAAGAAAGGACAGGAGGTCTGTCCGGCCCGAGATCCAGGAGACATTTTCAAAATGGAGCGGAAAGACTGAGAACAGAAGAGCACTCAAGAGCGAGATACGCCCTGCCACCCCCAATTCGAAGAGAACAAAATAAAGAAGAAGACAGTTCAGAATTTGAATGATGATGTTGGTCAGATGAAATCCGGCCGGGTTGAGTCCCCAGATTTTGAGGTCGATCCAATAAGAAAGAGAAGTCAGCGGTCGGTAAAATTGGATCGCCCTGTCCAGTTCGAGACTGTTCTCGTCCAGACCTGAAAAGCCCCCGAAGGGACTGGTCAAAAATTTCTGCAGGAAATGAGTGCCGAGAATATTTGCATTCTCGCTGACAAAATAGCGGTCGTCCCAGATAAAATCCCCCTGCATCGAGGGAAGGAAGACGGCTAAATTGACGGCGATCAAAATAAAGACGGAGACAACCTGGAAACTTCGCTGATCGTTCACGATTCTATTATAAGAAAGAGGGGGGGGATAGAGAAGAAGATATTTATAACTATGAATTATTGCTGGAAATGCCTCGGAGCATGGATCCAGGTGCCGTTCCAGTTGACCAGGTCCTGGTCAAAATCGGCCATGGTGCTGACTCTGAAAAAGGCGGACATCGGTGAAGCGGGATCATAAATGAACGGGGTCACGGCCCTGTCGCGGCCGAGCGACTGGATCATAAAATCATCATCTCCGGCGCTCGTAATTCCTCCGATGTTGGCCCCCACAATGGCGGTCCCGCAATACACGTTAAAGGCTATCCCCCACTGATCGTTTTGGGGCATGACCTTGAGATAGAATCCGCTTAGCGCAGTGAAAAAAGTCGTCGCGGTTGATAAGGGCCCCGCTTGAGGAGGCGGAACGCCGCGGTCAGTAATGTACTCCGTGATGGCTTTGGCGATCGTGTTCATGTCCTGCATCGTCCCCTTCTGCTTGGCCTTCTGAACCGCAGCAACAACCATAGGTACAAAGAGGGCGGCCAGGATCCCGATGATCGCGACCACAACGAGCATCTCCAGGAGGGTGAAGCCTTTTCTTTTCTTGATCATGTCGTCATCCTTGAACGGACTCAGAACCGACCTCCCGATCGCGGGGAAAAAAAGGCGGCAAGACGTGAATCTTGCCGCCTTCTCTTGGCTCTCTCCTAACCCAGCTTATTGCTGACCGGCTTTAGGAGCGTGGACCCAGGAACCGTTCCAATTGACCAGGTCGTTGTTGTAGCTGTCCATGGTGCTGATCTGGAAATAAGCGGTGGCGGGGGAAGTGGGATCAAAGGTAAAGGTATCCGCAGTCCTGTTGCGTCCGAAGGAAGCGATCACGAAATCATCGGCGCCGGCAATACTTACGTTCGTATATCCGCCGACACTTGTCGCGCTTCCTCCACACTGCATCTGGAAGGGATAGTTCCACTGGTCATTCTGGGGCACGACTTTGAGGTAGATGGTGGAGAGCACCGTGGATGTGGCAGGGTTGATCGACCCGTACGTGCTCTGTGCGGTCGGAGCGACCCCGTTGTCCGTGATGTAGTCGGTGACAGCGGTGGCGAGGGAGTTGATGTCCTTCATGGTGCCTTTCTGCTTGGCCTTCTGGATGGCGGCGATGGCATTGGGAATAAGAAGAGCAGCGAGGATTCCGATGATGGCCACAACGATGAGCAGCTCGATCAGGGTAAAGCCTCTCGTTTTTCTAAGCATTAAAAACCTCCTTTTCCTTGGTGATGATTCCCTCATCAACCAGGTAAGTTAAATTAAGATTGTAGCCTTTACAGGCAAATATACTTTAGCAACTTTTATGCCAACCTCTCTTTTTATAAGCCTTTGATAATAAACGATATAAGAAGGTGGTCAAGAGCCGGGATCGTTTATTATAACACTTATTGTCGAAAAATGACACTTTTTGTCAGTTTCAGTTCTCGTCTCTCCGGGGCGTCCTCACCTGATATTTATCGGCCAGGTACCGGATTGACCGGTAGCTCAGCCCGAGCATATCGGCCGCTTCCTTCAAGTTCCCGCCCGTCGCGAGCAGGGCCTGGTCCAGGTACTTTCTCGAGAGCTCGTCGATGTGGTTCGTCAGATTGAACCCGCGCTGGACCATCAGAGACGGATCCGCCTCCCGGCGCGGGGAGAGCATCTCCCGCGGCAGGCTGCCGGTCGTAATCGTCTCCCGGTCTTCGATGGCCACCACCCTCTCGATGACGTTCTCGAGCTCCCGGACGTTTCCCGGCCAGTGATAGGCATCAAAGACATTGACCACTTCGGGGGCAACGCGCTTCATCTTCTTCCCCATCTGCAGGCAATACTTCTGCAGAAAATGGTTCACGAAAAGCGGAATATCCTCCAGCCTTTTGCGGAGAGGCGGCATCTCAAAGGAGATGACGTTGAGCCTGTAAAACAACTCCTCCCGGAATTTCCCCTCTTCGATTTTCTTTTTCAGATTCTGATTGGTGGCGGCGATGATTCTGACGTCGACGGGGATCTCCACGGTGCCGCCGACCCGGCGGACTTTTTTATCCTGGAGCGCCCGCAACAGCTTCACCTGCATCCAGGGAGACGTCTCACCGACCTCATCTAAGAAAAGGGTCCCGCCATGAGCCACCTCGAACATCCCCTTCTTGTCGGCGACCGCGCCCGTAAACGACCCTCTGGTGTGGCCGAAGAGCTCGCTCTCCAGGAGGTTTTCGGGCAGGGCGGCGCAGTTGATGGAGACAATTGGATTGTCCCGGCGCCGGGACAAAAAATGAATCCCCCGGGCGGCCATCTCTTTTCCCGTGCCGCTCTCTCCGGTGATCAGGACGGTCGAATCGGTGCCGGCCGTTTTTTCGATCAGGCCGAAGATCTCCTGGATGGCTTTGCTCCGGCCGATCATGTTTTCAAAACTGTACTTGTCCTTGAGGTTCTTCTTGAGCAGGATGTTTTCTTCCTTCAGCTTCTGTTTCTCCAATCCGTGGGCCACCGTGATCTTCAATTCTTCGATATCGAAGGGCTTGACGACGTAGTCCATGGCGCCGGCCTTCAAGGCTTCTACGGCCTGTTTGATACTCCCATAGGCGGTGATCATGACCACGGGGATTTCGGGCTTCTTCTCCCTCATGTATTTGAGCACCTTCATCCCGCTGACGTGGGGCATCTTGATGTCGCAAACCAGGATATCAAAATCCTCCTGGCCGAGGAGCTCCAGTGTCTTCGGGGAGGGCGGCCAGGCCTTGACGGCGTGGCCCTCTTTTTTAAACACGACCGTCAGGAGGTCGAGAATGCTTTTCTCGTCGTCGATGATCAGAATTGTTTCCATGCTTAGGCTCGATCCTAGCTTCGCTGGTTCCGGTTTCGTAAGGGCAGCGTAATCAGGATGGTCGTCCCCTGGTCGACCTCCGAAGAGACCTGGATTTTCCCTTCATAGTCTTCCACGATCCGCCGGACGACAGCCATCCCCAGCCCGCGTCCGTTTTCGAAGCCGGAAAAGAAGGGCTCGAACAACCGTTGACGGCTTTCCTGACTCATCCCTCTCCCGGTGTCGGCGAATCTGATGGCCACCTCCCTGTTGCCGTTGCTGACAAAATCGATTGTCAGGATCCCTCCTTTGGGCATGGCCTTGATGGCGTTTTTGGTCAGATTCCAGAAGATCTGTTTGAATTGGTTGGCGTTCCCGTAGTAGCGAACCTGGGAGCTCTGATAATTTCCCTCCACCTCGTATTGACTGTCCAGCTCGCCCCCGGCCTGAAGCACGGTCAGAGTCTCCCTCAGGACCTCCGGAAGGTTGATCGAAGAAAAAACCTGTTTTCCCGGCGAGGCCAGGTCCAGAAACTGCTCGATCGACTGGGAGGCCCGCTCGGATTCCCTGAGGATGATGTTCATCAAGTTTTTTTGATCGTTGGTCAGCCTCAGCTCGCTTTTCAAAACCTGGACCGACCCGGCCACGGCGGCCAATGGGTTTCGGATCTCATGGGCCAGGTTGGCGGCCACCTGGCCCGCAGCGGCCAGACGTTCCTTGATGTCCAATTCTTTCTGAGCCAGCCGCAGTTTCTCGGCTGTCCTCCTCAGGTTTTCGGTGAGAGAATTCATCAAAAAGGCGATCACGAAAAAGACCCCCCAGGCGATGAAAATCGTGAAGAGAACTGAACCAAAGGACAGATCCACCGGGTAATCCGAAGCAAAATAAGGGACAATCCTGAAATACAATCCGTCGATCAGCAAGCCGAACAGGATGGCCGATACCGCGGCCGTCAGGTAGGCCGCCCGGCCGGAGATAATGATGCTCGCGGTGATGATCGAGAAAACATAAAGAAAATACAGGGACCCGTTGGCGCCTCCCGAAATGTAAACGAAAGCGCTGATCAAGAGAAGATCCCCGCAGATCTGAACATACGCCTGGAAATTGCAGAATCTCCCCCCGAGGTAGAGGACAAAATAGACCCCCGAGAGAAGGTAAGCCAGGATGATCAGATAATAAAAGGCATGTTCGGGGAGAAAACCGGACGTGGAGAAACGGATGATAATCGAGGAAATAAGAATCGAGGTGACGACAATCAGACGGATGATGATGAACCAGAGGAGATTCTTTTTTTCGACGGCCATCCGACCCTAGAACTTCTGCATCAGGCTGAAGATGGGCAGGTACATGGAAACGACCAGGCTGCCGACCATTCCTCCAACGAGGATGAGAAGGAGGGGTTCCAGAATCGAGAGAAGCGAGGCGACGGAGGCATCCACTTCCTCGTCGTAAAAGTCCGCCAGCTTGCCCAGCATTTCGTCGAGCGTGCCTGTCGCTTCGCCGACGTTCACCATCTGGGTCATCATAAGGGGAAACCCGCCAGCTTCCTTGAATCCATCAGTCAGGCTTTTGCCTTCCGAGACGCTCTTCCGGGCCTGCATGATCCGGTCCTCGATGAGCACATTTCCCGCCGTCGAGGAAGTGATCTTGAGGCTTTCGAGCATGGGCACTCCCCCCGAGATCAGGGTGCTCAGCGTGCGCGTCACCCTGGAGACGGCCACCTTTTCCAGGAGCTTGCCAAAAAGGGGCACTCGCAGCAGAAAGCGATCTACCGCCCAGCGGCCGCGCGGAGTCCGTCGGAAGGACCGGAACGCAAAGATAAGAGCGATGATCCCCACGAAGATGAAGATGATGAAATTCTGGACAAAGTGGCTGAGTGCTATGACCGTTGCGGTCAAGAAAGGAAGCTCGGCTCCCAGCTCTTCAAAAATCGAGGCAAAGACCGGGATGATCTTCCAGAGGAGGAAGATGGCCACCAAAACGGCAAAAGCGACGATGACGGTGGGATAGACCATGGCCTGCTTGACCTTGGATCTCAGCTTGACGTTCTTTTCGATAAACTCGGCCAACCGGCGCAACATGACATCGAGTGAACCGCTCTGCTCTCCGGAGGCGATCAGGTTGCAGTACAGGTCGTCGAAGGCCTTGGGGTATTTCCTCATGGCCTGGTTCAGGGTTGAGCCCGCCTCGACGTCTTCGCGGACGTCGGTGATAACTTTCTTAAAATATTTGTTGCGGGTTTGCTCAGCCAGAATGCTCAGGCTCTGGATGAGGGGCAGTTCCGCGTCGATCAAGACCGAGAGCTGCCGGCTGAAGACGGCCAGCTCCTTGAGCCGGACCCTCTCCATCTTGAGAAACGGAATTTTCAGTCCGATCCTCTTGGGAGCGATGTTAGAAATGACGATCTGCTCTTTCTGAAGATTCCTGGTTAGCTCCTCGGCAGAAGCGGCGACCCTTTCCCCGGCGACGGCGTCGCCGTATTTGTTTTTTCCCTTCCAAGTGTAAATCGGCATGTTTTCGCCCTCCTATTTTTTCCTTGAGCCGTGGCCTTCGGCAAAGCTGACCGAGGCCGGTTTCGGACCTTCTTTTCTCTGGATGATATCCGTGAGTTCTTCCGGAAATGAGGTAATGCTCATGGCCGTGTCGAGGGTGATCAGCCTCTTGAAATAGAGAGTGGCCAGAGACTGGTTGAAGGTCATCATGCCGAATTTTTCCTGGCCCATCTGCATGGAGGAATAGATCTGGTGGAGCTTGTTTTCTCGGATCAGGTTCCGGATGGCGGGGTTGGGGATGAGGATCTCCATGGCCAGAACCCTGCCCTTTCCATCAGCCCGGGGCAGAAGAGCCTGGGTCATGATCGCCTCCAGGGTCATCGAGAGCATGATCCGGACCTGGGACTGGTACTGCGACGGGAAAATGTCGATGATCCGGGAGACCGTTTCGGCCGCCGAATTGGTGTGTAGCGTCGAGAAGGTCAAGTGACCCGTCTCGGCGACACGCAGCGTGGCCTCAACCGTCTCCAGGTCTCGCATCTCCCCGACCAGGACGACATCGGGGTCCTCACGCAAAACGGAGCGGAGAGCATTGGCATAGGAGAGGGTGTCGACAAAGAGCTCGCGCTGGTTGATGATGGCGGTCTTGGGAGTCAGGAAGTACTCGATCGGGTCCTCGATCGTGACAATGTGGACGTCCCGCTCATGGTTGATGTGGTCAATCATGCAGGCCAGCGTCGTCGACTTCCCGCACCCGGTCGGCCCGGTGACAAGGATTAGTCCCCTGGGCAGATAGCAGAGCTGGGCAATCCGCTGAGGGATCCCCAGCTGGGCAAAGCTCCACATCTGGGGCAGAAACCGGCGGAAGGCGCCAGCCACGGCTCCCTTCTGCATAAAGACGTTCGCCCGGAATCTTCCCAAGTCCTTGATCCCAAAGGAGAAATCCAGTTCCAGCTTCTCCTCGAACTGCTTCTTCTGCTTGTCGCTCAAGATGCTGTAGATGAGTTCCTTGGTCTCGACCGGCGAAAGAGGGGGATGATCCACGGACTTCAAGGACCCATGAACTCGGATCCGCGGCGGTATGTGGGTCGTGATGTGCAGGTCGCTGGCGTCCTCCTCCACGGCGATTTTCAGTAATTCATAAATAGGCTTGGCCATTGTTTGCCTCCTAATCCCTGACGGTTTCTCTCAAAACTTCTTCGACCGAGGTGATTCCATTTTTTATCTTGATCAATCCGCTCCGGCGAAGAGTGATCATGCCTTGTTCGGTGGCTTTCTTTTTGACGTCTCTCGATTGCGTCCGGCTGATGATCATCGTCCTGATGTCATCGGTGATCTTCATGACTTCGTAGAGGGCGGTGCGGCCCTTATAACCCGTATTGTTGCAGGCTTCGCAGCCCTTGGGTTTATAGATCGTCAGGTCCTTCGTTTCATCCTGGGTGAAGCCCATGTCCAATAGCGCCTTTGGGGGGAGCTTGTGCGGCGTGCAACACTTCTTGCACAACCGCCTGACCAACCTCTGGGCGGCGATCAGGATGACCGAGTCAGCGATGAGGAAGGGCTCCACGTTCATGTTGATCAATCGGACGATCGTGCTCGCGGCGTCGTTGGTGTGAACGGTAGAAAACACCAGGTGCCCGGTCAGGGCCGCCTTGATGGCGATGTCGACCGTCTCAAAATCGCGCATCTCTCCGACGAGCATGATATCAGGGTCCTGCCTCAAGAACGTCCGCAGGCAGCGCGGGAAGTCGAGGCCGATCTCCTCCTTGATGTTCACCTGGTTGATCCCCTGGATGTAGAATTCGACGGGATCTTCCGCTGTCAGGATGTTTTTCTCCAGGGCGTTGAGTGTCGAGACGGCCGAGTAGAGAGTGTTGGTCTTTCCGCTCCCGGTCGGCCCGGTCACCAGGATAATTCCCCAGGGTCTGGTGATGGCGTCCTTAAAGACATCGAGAGATTCCTGCTCGAAGCCCAACTGGGTGAGGTCCAGTTTGAGCATTTCACGGTCCAGGATACGAGAGACAATCTTCTCCCCGAAGATGGTCGGCACCGAGGAGATCCGCATGTCGACCTCTTTTTTCACGCCGTTCTCCAGCCGGACCTTCATCTTGATCCGGCCGTCCTGGGGAAGCCTTTTCTCGGCGATATCCATGTTGGAGAGAATCTTGACCCGGGAGATGACCGGGTTCTTGAATTTCAGGGGCAGGTTGACCATTTCGTAGAGCGTGCCGTCGATCCGGTATCTGATCCTGAACGTCGTTTCATAGGGTTCGAAATGAACGTCGCTGGCCCCCTTCTTGATGGCATCGACGAAGGTCGTGTTGACGAGCCTGATAATCGGCGCTTCCTCGGTTAGCTGCACCTCTTCGTGGACGTCGTAGTTTTCCTTGTCTTCCTCGATGATGTTGATTCTCGAGTCATCAGCCAGTTCGA
This sequence comes from Candidatus Aminicenantota bacterium, assembly GCA_963701305.1. GTDB lineage: Bacteria > Acidobacteriota > Aminicenantia > Aminicenantales > CAVYOD01 > CAVYOD01. The sequence continues at coordinate 1,821,076 of OY969586.1, read as the reverse complement.
TATCCTCGACAATCTTCTTCACCCGGAGCCCGTGGGAAGATCCATAATATTTATTGATGGCGTTGTTGACGCCCGATTCGGAGGCGATGACGGGCTGGATGCTCAGCCCGGTCCGGAACCGGATGTCCTCGATCACCTCTAGGTCTGTGGGGTCGACCATGGCCAGAGTCAGAAAAGAACGGATCCGGTGGATGGGCATGATCATGTATTTCTTGACGATCTCAACAGGGATCAGGCTGATCACGTCGGGATAGACCTCGAACTGGTCGAGCTCGATATAGGGGTATCCCAGCTGGCGGCTCAGGGCCTGAGCGATCTCTTCCTCTGAGATTACGCCCAGGGTCACGAGTGAGGTCCCCAGGGGAAGGTTGTTTTTTTTCTGGAAATCCAGGGCGGACTTGAGCTGGTCAGCGTTGATGTATTTTTCGCGTAAGAGTAGCTCTCCTAGGTTCGACGCCATCGCTTCCCTCTAAATAGTATGGATACTATAAGCATGTTGACAATTCTTGTCAAATATTTGTTCATGGACAAAGACGTTTTTCAATCAGGATTATTCTCTCTCCGCAGGTCGCACCCATCTTCTCAAGGAAGGCGCCTCAAGGTCAATCACCGCTCTGGGGGAATCACCAGGTGATTTTTATGATAACCGCCTCACCCGTAGGGGTTAGAGACATCCCCGCCGCGGCATAGCCTCGGCCAAAAAATCTGTTGGCCGGCGAGGGGAAAAATGCGGACTCGGGACTTCAGGAATGCCCTTTTTTGTCAATTTTTGCCCCCTTTCTCCGACACAAGAGGTGTGAGGAAAGGTCTAGGACCGTGTTGATTCAATACTCGAGAAACGAAGATAGAGGAGACTTGGACCTGAAACAAAAATCGGGAGGAGAGTTCTAAGATGAGAAAAAGAACCGACGACATTTACCGGGTGCTGATCGAGCATGCTAATGACGGGATTGCGATCATACAGGATTCGGTTTTCAAATACGTCAATCCTCGGACTTCCGAGTTGAGCGGTTTTTCTGGGGATGAACTCCTCAACTCTCCGTTTGCAAACTATTTGTTTTCCGAGGAAACCGATAAAATCGGGGCGCACGATCGGAGCGCCATGGGGGGAGCGAAGGAGTCACAGATCTATGAAACGGTCATCCGGCACAAGGACGGCCGAAGAATAAACGTCGAAATCAACGCCGCGACGATCACCTACAAGGACAAATCCGCTGACCTCATCGTCATGCGCGATATCACTCAGAGACGGCACACCGAAGAAGAACTCAACCAGACCCTGGGAAAATTGCGCAAGGCGATGGGAGCAACGATTCAAGCTGTTTCTTTAACGATCGAATCGAGGGATCCTTACACCGCGGGACATCAGCGCCGGGTCGCCGACCTGGCCCGGGCGATCGCTAACAAAATGGAGCTTCCGCGGGAAGAAATCGACGGACTCAGGATGGGCGCGTCCGTCCATGACCTGGGCAAGATCTCTATCCCGGCCGAGATTCTGAGCAAACCCGGCCGCTTGAATGAAAATGAATTCCGGCTGATCAAGAACCATCCGCAGGTCGGTTATAACATCCTGAAGCAGATCGATTTCCCGTGGCCGATCGCCGAGATGGTGCTTCAGCATCACGAGCGAATGAACGGATCGGGATATCCGCGCGGACTCTCGGGGGAAGAGATCCTGCTCACGTCCCGGATTCTGGGGGTCGCCGATGTCGTCGAAGCCATGGTCTCTCACCGGCCCTACAGGACGGCCCACACTCTCGATGAAGCGATGGCGGAGATAGGCGAGAACCGGGGCACCCTCTATGATTCCACGGCCGTGGATGCCTGCGTGAATCTCCTGGAGCAAGGGAACTTCTCCTTCAAACAATAAGGGCAGCCCTATTTTCTCCCCTGCAAAATCCGCTCCAAAAAGGCGACTTCTTTCTTTGCCCTCGAATCCAAGGGATCAAGGAAAATGACTTTTCTTTGGATTCCGATGGCTTCTTCAAAATGCCCGTACTGGCGCAGCACGACCCCGTAATCGGCCCAGGCGACCATGTTTTTGGGGTCCCGACTGCAGATCCCCTTAAAGATATTGAGCATGGCCGCCTCCAGGAGCACGGGGTCGGGATTCTTCTTCATGGCCTCCTGGTAGAGGCGCGCCCCCTTTTCGAACGCCCCGGATTCTCCCCATGCCGCTGCGAGATAGAAAACTCCTCGCCGGTATTCGGGCACTTTCTCGACAACGTAGGCAAAGTCTCGAGCCGCCTTCACAGGCTCCCGGCTTTCGAGATAAGCCGTGCCGAGGTAAAAATGGGCGTCCAGGTCGTCAAAATAGCGAAAGAGCTTCTCCCTGTATTCGGGACGCCCGGTCAGGACGAAGAGATATGAAAGCACGGAGGGATCTCCGGGGGATTTCTTGAGAGCCAGGGAGAGCCATCGGACCGCCTCGTCCCTCTCTCCTTTCAAGGCGGCGATCCGTCCCAAATGAAAGCTAAGATCGGCGGTGAAATAGAAGTGCCGGCTGAAATTCGATTTTTCAGTGACGAGCCGCCTGAAGATCCGTTGGGCATCATCCAATTTGCCCGCCTCCAGGAAGAGGACTCCTCGGTCGAAACGATGATACGAGTCTTGAGGCAGGACCACGTTCAGGGCTCGTTCGGCAAAGCCCTCCGGTTCGAACGAAAGGCTGGAAAGACGAGAAAAATCGATCAGCCAGGGATTCCAAGCCAGCGCATAGGCAGAATCGCGGGAAGCCTCCTCATAGTCCATGGCCTCCCGGCTCTTGGTGGCGGCGTCCTCGAATTGTTGAAAAGCCCGAATGCTCTCCCAGAGATGATCCTGCTCTCTCATCAGGTCCGTCGGCACAAAGAGAAGGACGCACACCGGCGGCACGAAAACGAGGATCAGCCATCGCCGCCGGCTTTTCTTAAGAAAATCCAGCCCGGCGCAGGCGAAGAAGATGAAGACCGGCAGGATCACGAGCCGCTGCCGAGAAGAAACGTAAGCCAGAAGCATAAAGCCCATCTGGCTCAACAAAACCGCATAAAAGAGAAGCCAGGAACGCCAATTCCGGATTCCGATAATGATCCCGAGGAGCGCGAGGGCCGAGATCAGCGCAAACGGGACTGTGGGTATCCAGGCCCGTTTGAGCTTTTCCTGATTCCAGTGGGCATTCCAGAGGTCATGCCACTCATAGGCATGGAAAAAATGAAACGCCTTGGTGGCCATCAATTTGAGGTAATGCGGGGGCTCATCTAAGATGAAATTGATAGCCTTGGAAGCCCAGTAGCGATTCACCTCCGGGACGGAGAGTGTCCGGCCGGTGACTTTCCTGGCGAAGAGGCGATAGATCTCGTGCTGATAGTCGGGCTGCCTGGAATAATTCTGCGAAACCTCATAGACGAGGGGGGGATAGATCGCGCTCACCCCCCATGAATCCGGGTTGTTCCCCTCATAAAACACGGTCCCGGGATTCATTATGACGGGCGTGAACACCCCGGCGATTCGGGTCGACCTGGCCCAAAGCAGGGACAGTGATAAAACCGCAGGAATCAAAAAAATGAGCGCGCCGGACTTCCAGCCCGCCCGGGTTTTCCTGTTAAGGTAAAAATAGGCGGGGACGACAACCAAAAGGATAGCAAAATTGGGCCGGGTCCAAAGGCTCAGCCCCATAAAGAGGCCCGCCAATAGATGATCCGCCCAACTCGATCTGGAGGCAAAATAAAGAAATCCGAGTATGCAGAAAAGGGCTAGGACCTCGGGCTCGAACGTCTGGGCATAAACCATGACGGCATAGTTCAAGATCAAGGAAAACGCGCCGATCGTGGCGAAGACGGACCCGAAGAACTTCGAGAGAAGCCGGAAGGCAAGGAGAGATGTCAGGGCCATGAGGGCTATATGGAAAATCTGCATGGCCAAGCTTGGGTCTGCGAAAGCCTTCTGGAAAATGACGTGCAGGTAAAAATAGCCGGGGCTAAAATCCAGGAGTCGCTCATGGGGCAGCTCCTGGCGGAGAAACATCTGTGCCGCGGTCACGTATTTGAGGAACTGGCCGCGGGGGAAAAAAACGGAGAGGAGGTAGCTATATAGCAGAGCGGCCCCAAAAAAAACCATAAGGGAGAGCTTCAGATCGCGCTTCTGAGCCTGTCCCAAAGTCGTCATCCCCGTTTATTATAGCCAAATCACGACCTCGTGCGAGAAATATCTGTGCAGAATTCCACCCCGTCGGTTGACCCGTCAGCTCTATTGAAATCAGCCGGAAAGGCTCTGTTCTGAAGCACGAACTCAAAAGGGAGACAGAAGAAAATCCGTGACGAGAGTCAGCGGCTCCCTGCATTATTTGGCCGCCGTCGTTTTCACTGGAGCCAGCGATTATTTTCGGGCATTAGAGGAAAAAGTTGCCGAACAGTTGCGATAAAAAACGTGGTCAAAGTTTCGTATTTGACATCCGAAGACACCTCAATCTATCATGCTTTACGATGGAACTAGGCGAAATTGTTGCTGAAAGATTAATTTCCCAGCGCAGCTGGAAATGATTCTTCTGGGGATTCCCTTCTGTCCTCCCGTCCCTGATTCATCTGCGCGTGCGATTTGATAGGAAAGGAAATGGTCTCGTGTCTCAAATCTCACCGACATATTGACGAGCAGCCAAAACGGGTGTTATGTATCGCTCGGGAAGTCCGTTCATGGAACTCCGATCAAAAGAGGCGAAAAATTGATGAAAATTCTAGCCAGCACGATCTATCATGAATCGAATTCTTTCTCTAATATCGTCACCGATTTAAATAAGTTTCAGGAAGGACGATTTTTTAGCGCCGACGAAGCCGCAGCCGGCCTCGAAGGTACGAATACGGTCTTGGGGGGATTTTTGGGCGCGGCGCGAAGACACAAATTCGAACTCGTCCCGCTGCTCTATGCGGCGGCTACACCCTCGGGAAAAGTCACCCGTGAGGCCTTTCGAACTCTGCTCGACGGCCTGATCGCTGGTTTGAAAAAGCACAAACAGGCCGATGGAGTTCTTCTGGATTTGCACGGAGCCATGGTTACCGAGGATTGTGACGACCCCGAAGGCGAGATTTTGACGCAAGTCCGATGTGCCGTCGGGGCCGAGTTGCCGGTCGTAGCAGTCTTGGACCTCCACGCCAATATCTCCGAAACCATGCTCCGGGAAGCATCGCTCCTCATCGGCTATGACACCTATCCCCACGTAGACATGGCGGCGCGCGGAGAAGAGGCGGGCGACCTCCTCATGCGTTTGATGAAAAAAGAGGCCAGCCCCGTATCCGTTCTGATCAAGCCGCCGATGATGCCCACGTCTCAAAACATGGCCACCAACAGGGACCCCATGAAAACCCTCATGGCCATGGCCCACGAAGCCGAGCGTGACCCCCGATTGCTCAGTGTCTCTGTGTTCGGAGGCTTCCCGCCGGCGGATGTCGCCTTCGCCGGGATGTCCGTTGTGACGACCGCCGATGGGGACCTCGATCTCGCCAAACGCACCGCGGAAGAAATCGCCCTGAAAGCCTGGGAATTGAGGAGAGGTTTCTTGGGCGGGGCGGTGAGTCTCGAACAGGCCGTCGAAAGAGCAATGGAAGAACATGAGGGACTGATGACCGTCGTCGACATCGCCGATAACCCGGACAGCGGGGGGCCCGGAGACGGCCCGGAACTGGCGCGCGTCCTTGTGGAAAGGGGGGCGCGTAATTGCGCCTTCTGCTCGATCTCCGACCCGCAGGTTGTCCGGCAAGCCGTCGAGGCCGGAGTTGGGAGCCGAATTTCCGGGCCCTTGGGCGGCAAAACGGACAATCTTCACGGCCGGCCCTTTTTCCTGCGCGATGCTTATGTCAAACTGATCTGCGACGGAAAGTTCGTGAACCGAGGGCCGATGCTGACCGGCGTCGTCGAAAATATCGGGAGGACGGCGTGCCTCGTGGCCGGGGAAGTGTCGATCATCGTCGCCGAAAAAAGATTCACTCCCATCGACCTGGAGGTCTTCCGGATGGTCGGCATCGAGCCCACCCGAATGTCGATCATCGGGCTCAGGGGAAAAGGCCATTTCCGGGCCTCTTTTGAGCCCATCTCCAAAGAGATCATATTGGCAGAAGGCCCGGGAATCACCGGCTCCGAACTCGGCCGTCTTCAATTCACAAGGGTCCGGCGTCCGATTTTCCCCCTGGACGCCGAGGCCTCTTATGAGGGCACCCTGAGATACCCCTGAATCCTTCCGGGGACCGCTTTTCGCTCCCGCTCCATCCGCTCGACTATCTCGGGATGACGGGCAACATCACCAGCGAGGGGTGCCTTTCATCATGATAAAGCGTTTGGCTGGCCGAAAGGAGTTCTGCGTCGTCGCCGAAGGGATGACCGGTATTCGGATTTCGGTCAACGTCGGGGAAAGCGCTGCTCGTGATCGAGACTCTGATCCTGTGCCCCGCTTTGAAAACGTGGCTCGTGTACATCAGATTGACGCTGAATTTGTAGGGCTGACCCGGCGTGAGGAGCTGCTGCCTGAACTCCGATTCGCGGTATCTAGCCCGAAGTATTCCGGATAGAGATGGGGTGATATTCTGAGAATACCCGCCCGGATAGACATCGGTCACTCTGACCACGAAATCCGTGTCTCTGGCCGAGGACGAGGCCCAGAGTTCCGCCTTGATGGGCCCGGTCACCTCGAGCTCTTTGGCGAGCGCGGCCGAGGTATAGACGAGGACATCGTTCCTGACCTCGATGGCTCGCTGATCCTTGGGCCCCGGCTCCAGGCCGCGATCCGTGATCGGGTTTGCGGGGTCATAGACGTAGCGATCGGGTTTTTCCGCCGTCGGAATCTGTCTGCTCAACGAACCCTCCCCGTTGAGGGAATTGGCCTCCCCCCGGCTGTGCAAATAGAAAGGGGTGAACTCGGTCCTGGCCAACGGCCATTCGTGTTCGGACCTCCATTTGTTATCTCCCATGACGAATATTTTTATCGGCGGCTCATCTTCGATCCCGTTCTGGATGCCCTTCAGCCAATAATCGCACCAACGAACGACCAAGGCGTTGAGGTCCGTGACCGCCTCTGACCCAAAATCCACGTCCCCAACTTTTGAAGTGAGTTCCGAGTAATAGATGGCCAGATGAGTCCAGGGCCCGATCATGAGCTTCTGTCCCTCGCGAGCGGCCCTTGTCTTGCCGTTTTTTCTCATGCCCAGGAAATTGGAAATGGCCCCGGGTTGTCCGTATCCGTCATCGAACCAGCCTGTAAAGTTATAAGCGGGGACGGTTATTTGGCTGTGTTTTTTCTCCACGTTGGCAAAATCCCAGAAGGGGCCGTCGTCGGGGTGGGAGAGCCAGTCGTAGTAGCAGGGGAAAAACCCCTTGAGGAGCGGGAGTTCCTTGAGAGGCAGATAGCCGAGCCATTTCCACATGTTCTTCGACCATTCGGCCCGAGCCTCCTCGGCCGTGGGAGCTTTCAGCCCCCGGTGCTTCAGCAGATCAGGCACTCTCTCGTTCAGCCACGACATAAATCCGATGATGAAGGCTCCCCCAAAATAGATGAAGTGTCGGCTGTTAGCGAAGGTGCATTGGGGGAAGATGGCCGCAAGGTGAGGTGGAGCAGCCCTGGCCAGCTGCCACTGAACGGCTCCCAAATAAGAACAACCCTCCGTCCCTATCTTCCCGTTGGAATAGGGCAGGGTTGCGGCCCATTCAACGGAATCATAACCATCGTTGATTTCCTGAACGTAGGGGTTCAGTTCTCCTCCGGAAGAATGGCACCCACGGACGTCTTGGACGATGACGACGTAACCCCTGGCGGCCGCATAACGAGGAAAAGTCGAGGTTTCCACGAATCTGTCGTCGCCGTAGGGAGTGCGGATGAGGATGACGGGGAACTTGCCCGGCGCGTCGGGGCGAAGAACGTTGGCGGAGAGCTTCACCCCATCTCTCATGGAAGCCTCAACCCCCTTCTCAACGAGAATCTTGAAATCCTGCCCGGCCAACGAGGATGGCGCCGTTGAAAGAAAGATGAACGCCAAGGCAAAGATCGCGCCCCTCATCAACGACGCTCTTGCGGAGATTTTCATGATGTTGCTCCTTCAGGGATCCCGTGAAGCTCCTCGCAACTCCGAAACGGGAGACAGACGAAACCCCTCGTGCGGCTAGAGGCTTTCCTGTCTCTGAAAGACGATTCTTCCGCCGACGATCGTACAATCGACCTTTGTTTTCGGGATCCGGTCCCGGGGAATCGTCAACAAATCATCGCTCAAGATGACCATGTCGGCGAGATAGCCGGCCTTGAGCATCCCTTTCCGGTCTTCCGTAAACTCCGCGTAGGCCGATCCGAGGGTGTAGAGCTCGATCGCCTTTTCCATGGATATTTTTTGTTCCGGAAACCATCCCCCCGCGGGCATTCCTTCAAAGTTCTCTCTCGTGACAGCCGCGAAGAGACCCTCCATCGGATTCATCGAGACGACGTTCCAGTCCGACCCGAAGGCGACACGGGCGCCGGTCGTCAAGAAGGTCGCGATGGCGTACGTGTCTTTGCACCGCTCCGGGCCGATCCGTTTTTCCGCGAAGTTTTTAACGACAATGAGATGGCTCGGCTGGATCGAAGCGATCACCCCCAGGCCGGGAAAGCGCTGAAAATCATCCGGGGCGACCGAGGTCGCGTGCTCGCTGCGATGCCGGCTGTCACGCCTGCCGTTGACGCGCTGGGCCTTTTCGTAGGCGTTTAGAATCCAATTGTTGGCTTTGTCCCCGGTCGCGTGGATGCCGATCTGAAAGCCCATTTTGTCGGCCGCGACCACTTTTTCTTCCAGCTCCCGATACGTCATCTGCGGCAACCCCGACGTCCACGGATTGTCTTCATAGGGCTTGAAATAGAGCGCCGTAGCCGAGCCCAAGGTGCCGTCGATGAAGGCTTTTAGATATCCGAATCGCAGCCAGTTGTTCTCAGGAGGAAATTGCTTCCGCAGGGCGTCCATCTTCTCCAGGTGCTCCGGACTGCTGTCCAGATGTCTGTTGAAGGTCACCCGCAGGGTGAGCCTTCCCGCGTCGAGAAATCTTTTGAATTGGTCCTGTCTTCCCTCAAGATGCTGGATGCTGGTGATGCCCAGGCGTCTCGCCTCCTCGAGAGCGCGCTCTATGGCCTCGTCATTTTGGTCCCCTTCCCGCTCTCCGGCCGCAGACCCTGCCGTCCTCGCCTTGATCAGTTCTTCCGCGGTTTCTTTAAGAATTCCGGTCGGCTCTCCGGTCCTCGGGTCCTTGACGATCGTGCCTCCGGGCGGGTCCGGGGTCTCTTTCGTGACGGCCGAAAGCTTGAGCGCATAACTGTTAACCCAGACGGAGTGGCCGTCGATTCGGCTGAGCCTGACCGGATTGTCCGGAGCCACATCATCCAGAGTTGCCTTGGTCGGCCATTGTCTGTCGGCAAACGTTTCCTGCTCCCAGCCCCCCCCCAGGATCCACTCTCCCGGTTCGAGCTGGGCCGCTCGCTCCTTCACCTTCTGCCGGATCTCCTTGAGGTCGGAGACGCCGTGGAGGTCGATCCAATCGATAGGAATTCCGTCGAAATGGATGTGTGCATCATTAAACCCCGGGACAACGAGCCTTCCCTTCGCATCGATCACTCTGGTCGATTGTTCGTCGATGTATCGCGCTACGGCCTGATTTGACGTCACGGCGATAATTTTCTCCCCGATCACGGCCACCGCCTCGGCGCGGGGATTTTCCTTATCGACCGTGAAAATCTTGGCGTTTTTGATGACCAGGCCGGCGAGCGGCCCCCCTGGCTTCTGCCGGCATCCCACCGTCACAAAAAGGGAGAGCCCGGCCAACGCGATCGCGAATGACCTTTTGGCAGGTCTCATATCTTTGCTCCTCATCCCGTTTCCCTTTCTCCCGAAAATTTCACTCCCCGCAAATGTTCTTGAAACCGGGCAGACTCATTCCCGGGAGGACGCGTCAGGCCCGCCCCTCGTCGTCGGTGAAAGAGCTTTCTTAGAAAACAATCATGAAGCCGAACATGGCCATCCTGGGCAGAACGATGCCCGTCGGCACCATGAAGTTCGGGCTGGCCGCTTGCGTGCTGACGTATTGAAGATTAGTGTCCTCATTCAAAAGGTTGAAAATATCAAAGCTGATTTTGGTCTTGACCCTTGACCAAACCCTGATATCTTTCTCGACCTTCAGGTCCAGATAAACCTCATTGGGGAATCGCCGGCTTCCGCGCGGCTCGGCATTGATAAATTTCGGACCTTGATTGAGACCCGACACAAGAACCGTCCTCTCCCAGGGCAATCCCTGTTGATAGGTCAGATTGGTTCCCAGAACGATCCCGAAGGGAGCGCTATAGGTTCCGGCAAATTTGTACATCCACCTTCGATCAAGGGCACCGGCCCAATTGGCATACCCCGGCGGCCCCTCGGCATTGATGAGCGAGTTCTTGTCCTGAAATCCTTTGGGCTTTAACAATGTCTTCGACCAGGTCGCTGAAAAATAAAATTGGAAATTATTTGAGAACCGCTTGTTGGCAACCAGCATCAGTCCCCGGTAGGTCATCTTGTCGCCCGGATTCGTGACCAGGTAGAAATTTTGAATCGGGAACACCTGATTGTAGACCGTGATTGTTTGATTCCCATAAGCATCGAAGAAGGGCTTCTCCACATATTGGGCGGCGGTGTTCGTTCGGGCGATGATGTTGGCGCTGTTCTTGTAGACGAAGGTCGCCGACATGGAGAAATTTCGAACGATCTCGCGCTCGATGGCCACTGAGAATTGGTCCGTGTAGGGACGTTTCAGGTTGGAATCAAGCCCTGTCTGTTTGAGGGGGTCCAAGAGATACCAAAGCAGGTCGTATTTCCCGGTGCTCCAGTTGTATCCGTACATATACCACTTGGACCGGGCCGGGGTCGCGAGATAGAAGTCATTGACGACCAAGCCGCCCGAATATCGGCCGTAGGTCGCGCGGAAGACCGTTTTCATATCGGGAGTCAACTGATAATTGAGGCCGATTCGCGGTGACAGGGTCTTCCAATTGCCGACGTTATCGATGCCCGGAATCACCGTTCCGGTGGGATCTCTATTGATGTCCAATTCATCGAAGGCGGGTATGGACCCGTTGCTGTAGTCGAACCGGAGTCCCAGATTCAGGGTCAGGCGACTCGACAATCTCCAGCTGTCGTCGACAAACGCGCCGAGTTGATGGACGATGCCGCCGATGTGTTCGGGATTCCAGACGTAGGCCGCATAAGGATACCCCAGCCAATCGATGTACGTCGCTCCGCCCCAGTAGCCCTCGATGATGTCGGAGTACCCTCTGTTGAATTGCACTCCGAACTTGAAATCGTGATCTCCCTTGATGAAATCTTCGGCAAAGTGTGAGACCGCAGCGTTAACCTGAATTCTGTTTGTCCACCAGTGGTAATAAGCTTCGGGGTTATTTTTTGACCAATAGCCGGTCCCCCAGTCGATGCGGCCCGGAGTGTTCAAATCTCCGCTGAGAGGATCATACCAGAGATAGGAGAACCAGGAGGCATATTTGAGCTCGAAGTAGGTTTTGTTGTTGAGCGTGAAAAGCCACTCTGCGTTCGGAGAAAAAACCCAATCCCTTTCCGCGCTGATCGTTTCATAGGGGTGATAGAGGGTCGGTGAGTTCCCCCATTGGTATCGATTATAATGCAAGTAGAGGGAAAACTTGTTCCTTGAGTTAAGCTGGTAGTCCAGTCTGAGATCGAGCACGGGACTGAGTTCGTACTTTGCGGGATAAGCGGGGTCAGCTCCGATACCAGTGGACTGCTGCCGAGTGTGGTTGGCCAAAACGAAGAACCAGAGCTTGTCTTTTACGAGAGGCCCACCCAGCGTAAGATAAACATCGTGCCAGTGAGAAATGTGATAGGGCCATTCCTCGTTGGGGGTGTTGCTGGCCGTGAGGTTTTGAGCTCTCAGGAAAACCTCGGCCGAACCGTGAAACGTATTGGAGCCCGTTTTGCTGACCACGTTGATGACGGACCCCTGAAAGTTGCCATACTCGGCGGGAGCCCCTATTCCAGTGACTTGGAGTTCCGCCGTGAGTTCGAGTTGGGGAGCCAACCAGGCCGCGCCCGTGGAGGGCGCGGAGATGTCGGTCCCGTTGAGGTAATAGGCGTTGTCCTTGACGAGCGAGCCGAATGAACTCACCCGGGTATGACCCTGCTCGGGCGCGGACACACCGGGAGAGATCGCCAACATGTCGTGCATTCCCCGTCCCGTGGGTAATCTCTCAAGAAATTCAGAATCGAGATTCGAAGAGAAGCTGGATTTCACAGTATCAACAAGAGGAGCTACGGCGACAACATTGACCTCCTTCTCGAGGGTAGCGGGCTTCAAAATGACATCTAGAACTACTGTTGCGCCAATCTCGATCCGCAGTTCCTTCCTTATGAGGGTCTGAAATCCAGTCAAAGAAAAAGTCAGCTCATAGTCTTTCCCAATCGGAAGAGCCGGAAATCTAAACGAACCGCCTGAATCCGTGACAACAGTTCGCTTGCCCATCAAAGCCGAACTCTGAGCTTCGACGGCGACTCCAGGCAACAGCTCTCCCGCTTCGTCTTTAACCGAACCCCTTATGGCGCCCGTCTTAATCTGGGCAAAACTCGTATTGACCACGAGAAACAATAAGAATATGGCCAATGCGCACAGGACAAAACGGTTTTTTCTCATGATTGGCTCTCCTCACGAAATGAAGCGTTTGTTCCGCTCTGCGAAACATCATTTTGCTTCCCTCTTTGTATTTTCAATCATAGATAAATAATTCACCTTGTCAAGGAGTTTTTTGATAATTCTCAGCGTCGGGGCGGCCTCTGCTTCAGAACCGCTTGACAGCCTGTGAATTTGATTATAATTTCATTCTGTGAAACACGATCTCGTATATCGAGCTACTCCCATGTCAAAAAGCGATATGAAACATCGAAGTTTTGTGTCGGCGCTCCATCGAGGACTCTCTGTCCTCGAAGCTTTTGATCCGGTTTCTCCCCGCATGGGGATAACAGAGATAGCAAAGAAAACCGGTCTATCCAAAAGCACCGTTTTCAGGCTCGTCCACACTCTCCGCGCCCTCGGCTATCTCATTCCTTTGACCAAAGAGAAAGAATTTACTTTAGGCCCTAGAGTCCTCCGGCTCGGATTTGCTGCAATTTCCAGCCTTGAATTAAGGGAAATTGCTCAGCCCTATCTCTTGCAGCTCTCTCAACGTACGGGGGAAACTGTCAACCTCGCCGTTCTCGAAGGTTGGAAATTGATTTATATAGAGCGAATAAAAACACACCAAATCCTGAATATCAATCTACATGTTGGCTCAAGCCTCGAACTATTCAATACGGCCATGGGAAGAGTTTTGGCCGCCTTTCAAACCAAAGGCTGGATTAACCAATATCTGCAATACCTAGAAAATATTCCGGAAGCAACATCCTACTGGGAGAAAAAAGGAATAAAGCTGCTGATGATACTGGAGGAAACCAGGAAGAACGATTATGCCCTGAACAATGAAGAATTGATACCCGGCCTAAGGTCCATAGCCTCCCCGATAAGGGCAAGGGGAGGAACAGTCGTGGGAGCCGTCAACATAGCTGTCAGTTCAAGGATCTATTCGCTGCAACGTCTTAAGAAAGACCTTCTTTATCCTCTTCAGGAGACGGCCCTCACGATTTCTCAGGCCCTCGGCTTTGAAATGGAAGACCACACATAGAGCTGGCAGGGGTGGCGAAAGGTCCACTTTTTAAAGCCTCTTCCACCGCCAAGGACAGGAGCTTGCCCGGCGGTCTGGAAGAGAGGGACGATAAGGCTATAGCTATCGCCTGCAATAACCTAAAACTAATTTCTAGCCTGAAAGAACGTGTTTTCAATCTGAACCGTGGGTAAGAAAACGGGTCGTAAAGCTACTATTCAAAACTATTTTATTGCAGCCAAGTAAGAGAGCAAAAGGCAGGGGTGAAAATATTGAGCCTCTGTTTCTTGTGTGGAACGAGCCGTTTAAGGCTTTATTCGAAGGCTATAAAGAATGGCTTCTGGCTCAGGAGAAACTCGAAAAAGAGGCTTCAACCTCTAAAATAAAAAACAAGCGCGCCTGGAGAGACTCGAACTCCCGACCCGCTGCTTAGAAGGCAGCTGCTCTATCCACCTGAGCTACAGGCGCGTGAAATGTCTGTCTCGTCAACTTCGCCTTCTCGTCATCTCGTCGGTTTGGTTTTGTTCTTTCTCGCCGGACTTGGCCCTTCCGACCGAGGAGAAAATCGGGGAGATCGGATTTGAACCGACGACCTCCTGCTCCCAAGGCAGGCGCGCTAACCAGGCTGCGCCACTCCCCGTGCTCATCCGTTCGTAGGCAGTCTCTTGCGCGACAAGACAATTCTGGATGTGACCCTGATTCTGGAGCCCGCTCATCTTAACAAAAGAGCATGGTGATGTCAATTTGGCGATGTCCGGGGGGCAATTGTGCGGGACTCTGCAGGAGAAAAGTGTCAACAGGCGTACAATAATTGCCCTCCCTCTTCGTATTTGATGGCTATTTATTACAATCAATAGCAGAGGTATTCTAATGATGGACCTTCTTTTTCATCCAAGAGAATGAACTGATAAGAAAACTTCTTTAGGTATTCCTTGCAGCTTATATCGAGTTCGTTGGAATGTATTGAAAGAAATAGGATTGGTTTACATTTTTTTAGTGTATCCCTTGCGCCGTTTAGAGCCAAAAACTCCGACCCCTCGACGTCTATTTTGATTATCTTGGGTAGAATTGCGGACCTGTGCACAAATTCATCAATCGTGATTGTTTGAACAAATGTATTAGAAATAGGATCAAAGTTCTTTATTGCGGAATCATTCGCGATATGGCCTTGCGCGACGCTCGGACCGAAAGAAAACATCCGCAATGTTGATTGTTCAGCACATGCACATGGTAATATGACAACATTTTTTAGTTTGTTTAGTTTGATATGCTTATAAAGAAATGCCAAATTTCTCACCACCGGTTCGAAAGAGAAGACCAGCCCATTTTCACCAACTCTTTTAGATGCCAGAATCGTATAGTAACCCACATTGGCTCCGACATCAAAAACCACGTATCCTTTTTTAACTTGGCGGAGGAATTCGTTTGTTTGTTTTTGCTCTATAAGATTGAAATAAACACTGGCCCCCTTACCAGGACCATCCATTGCCCCGTGTATGATCTTAAATCCTTTCAGCGGTCCCTTTAATACCGGATAGGCAATTTCAGGCATCACTTTGGCAGCTAGAACTCTTGCCAACTTCCGAACAATCCCCTTCATAAATGCTCCTGTCAATAAACTCTTATACTTGATAATGGCATTTTAAGATGATAGATCGCAGCAACGATACAAATTGTAAAGCAATAAACTCAAAAATCAATAAGAATTATGAATGTCAAGTGATGCCGGCGATTTTACTCAGGAGGTGACCCATCGTTGGGAGGGACTTGTCTGGAATAAACGCCGGTAAGCCGATCGGGGAGGGGATAAAGAGGGGATTATGAGGGAGTAATAATGGGAAGGAGGGACTGAAGGACGGGAAAAGCTTTATTTCTTCAGGCTGCTCAGTCTCGAAAAGAAATCTTTCCTATGGCCACTCCCAGATCCCTGGGATCCGGGGCGCCTGTGGCTTGGAGTGGGTTCCATGTCCTGTTCACCTGGAGAAGCAGAATGTCCTCCTGGCCGACTTCTTCTTTGGGGATGGAGAACTCATAAGTTCTCCAGGCGCTTTCATTCAGGGTTATTTCTCCGAGCAGGATTTTCTCTTTAAAAAAATCTTTTACAAGAGAGATTTTGACCGAGACGGAATTTTCCTTGATATCGGGATGAGAAGCGAGCAAGGGTATAACGATCGTGCGTTTTTCAATCTTGATGGTGAACCCTCCGTGGCTTCTTGTCCAGCGAAATTCCAGGCCGTCGTTGGTCTTCTCCAGCGGATAGAGGCCAAAATCCTGCTTTAAACCCAGTTGTTCCGTTCGGCTCTTCAGGGAAAGCATGTGCGTGGAATTCCAGAGATGGACGACGCTAAAGAGAGAAATGAGAATAAGACTGGCTGTTTTTTGCGATTTATTGAAGATGGGCTTTTCCTTCAAGCCTTCGCCTTTTTCCTCAACGGGGCGGCCAAGGGAAAAGATGATCCCGACCAGAAGCCAGAAGGTATATTTTATCTCATAACTTCCGACAAAAGTGTGGGCTTGAACGAGCATCAGAAAAGCAAAGACGCCGGCCATGGACCCGATGAGAACAAACTTATAATTATCATTCGAAGGAATTCTCAGCCAGCTCCCCCGCATTTGCTTGATGATTTCCCACAAAATCCAGAGAACCAGGACGATTCCGATCAAACCCATTTCCGATCCGACCTGGAGAATGTAGTTTTCGGCAGATTCCGGTTCGATATCGATCTTATTTATTTTTGAATAATTGGAGACTTCGACGATGTACCCACCGATTCCCACTCCCGTTAAAGGATAATCCTTCATCATCGGCACGGCCAACTTCCAAAGATTGTTGATTCTATATTTTAACGGGATTTGGAAAGACTTAAGCCTCGTCAGCGTCATTGAACTTTTTATGTCCTTCGCAAAATAGTCCTTAAAGGCGATCAGGCCGGTCAGGATGGCCAAAATCAGCAGAACGACAATCCATGAGGAGAGCCGGATCTTCTTCAGAGAAACGGACTTTGACTTGAGAAGAGAAAAAATGACTTTTGAGGACAATAGGATAAAAACCAAAGAAGAAAGGGAAAGGCACAAGAAACCGCTTTTCGAGCCCGTGTAAAAACTCAAATAGACAGACAAAGGCAGCATCAGGAATGAAAAGACTCGAAGTCTCCCCCTAAATGCCAAGCACACCCCCAAAAGGAGGGGCGTGACGATCGCGATATAACCTCCGAATGAGAGAGCGTCCTTAAAAGTGCCATTGATGAGGGCCAGGAAGACGCTGAGGGGACTATTTCCTAATTTGATATTATAAAAATGTTGGTACAGCCCAAAAAGAAAGGATAACAAAGTGCTCGAACACAGGGCCATCATCATCCGATTTAGGAAATCTCTTGATGGAGCCGAGGCCATCAGAATACAAAAGAAGGCGAGCCCCGTTAGATAATTCAAAACGGTGAAGACCACACTCATGACAGCTCCACCCGAAGTGACGCCGTGCACGTTGGCCGTCAGCTCAAAAAGGGAAGGGCTCAGGAATGGATAGAAATTCGTGTACCGGAACAAGGTGACGGCTCCGGACATGACAACGATCGCGGCAAAGAGAAAAATGGGCTTGAAGATCGAGTCTCTGGGAAAAGGTTCCCTTCGAAACCAGCCCTGATGCAGCATCCAGCCAAGAAAATAAAACAAAAAGAGCACCAAGGCCGTGGGAGCGTGGGGGGTTGGTTCAGATATTCCGAAGAAATAAGGAAGGCCGTTGATTAGAGGGAAAGCAAAGATGAAGAACAAGGTTCCCCATTCCACCCGGATAAAAGTCAACAGAACTGCCAGCAAAAGAAGCGGGGCCAGGGCAGCCTGGAAACCTTGGACCAGGGGGACGTACTTTACATAAAAAGCGTAAAGCCCGAGGATATAGAGGAAAGCCAGGGGAAGAAAAACCGGCGACTGTTTTTTATGTTCCATCTCTCACAAAATAGCCCGACAACTCACTTTTAGAATCCAAATATTATGCTCCCGATGAAGACGGGTTTGTTCGGTCAGACAGGGGCCACCATCAAAGAAGATCAAATCGGAGGCTGGAGCCCGCTCGTCGGTTCATGATAACTATGATAGCCAATGCCCATTTCTTCCAAGCAGGCGATGATCCTTTGTTCGTCACCCTTTTGTGCCGAATCCAGCAGGTCACTCAAATATCCCCAGAACTTCTGGCTATCGACGTCGATCGGAGGGGAAATGAATATTTTTTTAAATTTTGTCGCCTTCATCCTCTCCTCGTCAACCAGCATCTCCTCTGACAGTTTTTCTCCGGGCCTTGAGCCGGTAAACTTGATTTCAATATCTCCCTCTTTTTGCCCAGATAACCGGAGCAAATCTTTGGTTAAATCAAGAATTCTCACTTGTTCGCCCATATCCAGAACAAAGATTTCGCCTTTGTTGCCCAGCGTCCCAGCCTGGATGATAAGCTGGACGGCTTCCGAGAGGGACATGAAGTACCTTTTCATATCAGGATGAGTGATGGTGATCGGTCCTCCTTGAGCGATCTGCTTCTGAAAGAGAGGGACCACACTTCCCCGGCTTCCCAGAACATTCCCGAATCTGACAACCGAAAAACTTGTCAGTCCTTTGGCCGCAATCTCTTGGATAAGAATTTCTCCGATTCTTTTTGAGGCTCCCATAATGCTTGTCGGATTGACGGCTTTATCAGTCGAAATGTTTATGAATCTTTCCACTCCGTGCGTATGAGCTAACTGAGCGGCATTCCTCGTGCCCATCACATTGTTCAAAATGGCCTCGGAAATATTGCTTTCCATCAAGGGAACGTGTTTGTGGGCTGCGGCATGGAACAGGATCTCGGGCTGATACTTTCCAAAGATGGATCTCAGCCTTTCTTCATTCTTGATATTGGCGATCAAAGGCACAAAAGGAAATCCTTCAAATTCATTATTCAACAGCGAAAGGACTTCATAAATGCTGTTCTCATCTTTATCCAACAGGATCAATTCACGCGGCCGAAAGGCAGCGAGTTGACGACAAAGCTCGGATCCTATCGACCCCCCTGCTCCGGTCACCAAGATTCTCTTATTTTTGTAATGGCCGGCGATCTCGGGAAAATAATCTTCGAGGTTGATCACGTTTCTTCCGAGCAGGTCATCGATGTTGATTTCTCTAATCTTGGTGATTCTGACTCGATCATCCAGAATCTCAAAGAGGCCGGGAATGATCCTGACTTTTATTTTTGTGCTTTCACAGATATCCACGATTCGGCGGATATCCTTGGATGAGGCGTTGGCAATGGTGATGATGGCTTCATCGATCCCCCTTTTTTTGATGATCTCTGGAATCCTCGTTGTATTTCCCAGGACCCTAAAGCCCTGAATCACCGTATTGAATTTTCCCGCGTCATCATCGATAAATCCAACCACCTTTAAGCCGAGATCGGTTCTTTGTTTGAGTTCTTTGGCAACCAAATTGCCGGCATTCCCGGCGCCGATGAGCAGGATGTTCTGCGTTTTGGCGCGGTTCCGGATATTCAAGTTTTCCCTTTCCCTCAATTCAAAGATCAGCCTTCTCAGAACCCGCACCCCGCTCGTTCCCACTAGCACAAAGAGGAACTCCAGGGCAATAACACTCAAAGGGACTTTGAGCAGGGATAATTTGTGGGGCAAAATTATTCGCCCCGCGAATAAGATCGCGCTGACCGGGATGGAGGCTTCGAAGATAACGAGCGCGTCTTGAACGGAAATATATCTCCAGACGATGGAATAAACGGATAAAACATAAAAAGATAAGGCTCTGGCAATAATAATATAAGGAAGGAGAACAAACAGTTGCTTGAGAAAGAATCCGGAAGGGACCCCTTCAAATCGAATAACATAGGCCGCAACGTATGAAAAAACAAAAACCAGAATATCCACAACCAATTGATTGATTCTTCTGAAATGAATTCTTATGACGAATCTTTTGGCGCTCATCGCAACTCTAAGAATTCCTTTCTCTGATCAAACTGATTCGGCCGCGCCGGCGGGGGCACATCTCTTCTGCGATTCTTTCCCTCTCCCCTCAAAATACACAATAAAGCTCAATGCGCAGAATGTCAAGGCAAGGCTGAGAATCGCCGGGGGGGGCGCACCGGTGGGTTCGGCTGGACGTCAAAATGTCCGAAAATCACGCTCCCTTTTCCTTCCGCAAAGCGAGAAAATCCTGTCTCCGTTCATTGCGGCAACCCCGAGACAGATTTCCCCGGCTCCTCGTCGGGGTGAAGCTGCTGAGACGCCGGTTCCCTGAGCGTCTTGGCTGGGAGTTCGTTAAACCGTGGCTTCCCAACGCCTTCTAATAGATCTGCAGGCAAAGAGTGAAAAACCCGTCAGAAAAATGAGAAGGCTTATTTGAATGAGCAAACTCTTCTTGACAGTCAGCCAACCCAACAGAATGACTGCAACTTGGGCCGTTCCGTAAATAGCTGTGACGATGACATGAGAAATTCCCGCTTGATTGGCCAAAATTTGGTAGATGTGCCTCCGGTGAGCTTTGTTCAGCCTTTCTTTTTCTCTGATGCGCGCGATTGTTGTGTCAAGCTCGTCCAGATAGAATGGGAAAAGAAAGAGAAAAAGGACAACGAATTCATGGAGGGAACGTGCGAACCATAGGCCCCAGGAGGCAAAGAGAAAGCCCAACAGAATGCTTCCGACATCCCCCATGAAAACCCGAGCGCGAGGCATGTTCAGAGGAAGAAATCCAAGGCAGGCGGCTGAAATTCCAAAAGCCGATATCGACCAGATGGTCTCTTTTCCCTCCACCATTCCGAAGAGCCCCAGGCAAGAGAAGGCAATCGCGCCCGTTAATCCCGCGAGTCCATTGATTCCGTCCATGAAATTAAAACAATTGGCCGTCGCCGCTATGATCAGCGCTCCAAAAAGAACCGCCCCCCACCTGAGGGGTTCAGATATCTCCGGCATTGGATTCCCCAAAAACCTGAAGCTGCTGAATACCACGGCGCAACCGAACTGAACGGCGAGCCTTATTTGAAAAGAGACATCCCGAAGATCGCCCCAAAAACTCGCCAATGCCAAGAACACGGCAGGAATCCATAGCGAGGATGGAAGACCCCATCCCAAGGCTGTGACGACAAAGGCAATCAGGATTCCAAGGCCGCCCCCTTTGGGAACCGGAATCCGGTGCGAACTTCTAGCGTTCGGAGTATCGAGCAAACCCAATCGATACCCGTAGACGGCCACCCAGAGAGCTCCGGAAAAACCCAAAACAAATGATAATCCGAGCCAAAATAGGAGCCGCGGATCCACTGTCAAAGGAAAAATCCTTGACTTACTTTCTCAAAGAGTTCCATTCGCACGCATCTCTCGAATTGTCTCATCCCAACCGGCGCGCAGGTCATAGTTGGGCACAAAACCTAGCTCTTTTTCGATTCGCCTGCTTTCAACCGCGATGTCTTCGACGTATTTATCAATCGTCGCTCGGGTGATAGGCGAGCCCCGGCCAACCAGCCGCGCCGCACTCTCCAGGGTTCCCGCCATAATAAAGGCGAGCGCAGACGGCACCGAAAATCGCGGCGGTTTTCGTCCAAGCGCGGTACAAATGGCCGCGATGATCTCCTTCAGCGTATGGAAGCTCCCATCCGTCACATTGTAAATCCGCCCAGCCGCGTCGGGGTGCTCAGCGGCCAACACCGCCGCTTGGGCGACATCCCGATCATAGATCAGAGTACGCCGGTTTTGGCCGTCGCCGACGGGAATGAAGAACTTATGGGCAAGCCCTCGTACCAGACGCTCGTAGTTTCCCTTAACGCGAGAGCCATAAACGGCCGCCAATCGTAGCACCGTGCCGATCGGCCGACCATCTGATCCTCGAGCATTCAACACGATTTGTTCGGCTTCGAGCTTGGTCCGAGCGTAAAGAGTGCCGGGATGGGTCGGAGAATTCTCGTCCAACAGCGTGCCTTCTGAACCGCCATACACGGTAATCGTGCTGAAAAAGAGAATGCGTTTGACTCCGGCTTTGGCGGCCGCCCCCACAACCGCGGCCGTACCCACGACATTGGCGTGCTCATATGGGTCGTGCAACTTAGGCTCAGGATTTGGAGAATGCACTAATGCCGCCAAATGCATAACGACATCCATGCCCTTCGTTGCAGACTGCACGGTCGCTTCGTCCGTCACGTCTCCCACTCGCACTTCGACGCCGTCAGGTATCGTTGATGCTGGTGCCATATCAAGAGACAATGTGCGAATATGGTAATTGGCTGCATGCAAAGCCCACACAACCCTGGGTCCGACAGCGCCAGTGGCACCCGTTACCAAAACATTCATTTTTTTGGCGTTCATGATGGACCGGTCTCGGCAAACGATTTTTAAAAAAACTTATATCCCCATCGCCCAAAGTATCTGAGAGCGCTTTTTATGAAATGATATGTGCAAATCCAGTTCTTGTGCGCAGAACGAGCCCACAAATGCGTGGCAGATACATATGGGTAATAAATTGTCCTGTTTGTCCGCTGGACCCTCCTGCACAAATCAGCATCCTCAAAATATAAGAAATAGTCAGGATCAAATCCCTTGAGATTCCTTAAGATATCCGCCCGGCAAAACATGAAAGCGCCGCTCAGGAATGGGACATCACAGACATCTTCATAACCAACATCACGCATCTCATAGGAGTCGAGCCGCTTCTGAAAAAAGCGCCTGAATCGTTTTGGCAAAAAACGGCGCAGGAACAGATCGAGCAACGTTGGATAGCGCTTGTTGAGTCCTTGAATGGAGCCGTCTTCGTTGAGGATCTTCGGAGAAATGATGCCAACGTCAGCGTGTTCTTCCATATAGCTCTGAAGGCGGTTGAATATCTCGGGCTCCACGCGCATGTCCGAATTCATAACGACAAAGTAACCAAGGCCGCGCGCCCGCCGCAAATTCAGATTGTGATTCTCGCCGTATCCTGTCCTGGTCGGATTACAAAGAATATCGACCTCGGGATAATTCTTCCTGACATATTCGGCGGTTCCGTCAACGGAAGCATTATCCACCAACAATACCTCTGCCTTGACCGCGTTCGCCGCTGGAATTAATGAGGGCAATAACTCGGCTAAATCACGGCGCTGATTGCATGAAACCAGCGATATTGTGATTTCAATCATCTGTTCGACACGACGAAAGTTCCGGCCTTAACGAATCAGCCCCAACGTATCAACCTCCCCATTTCGCGCTGGCCATCTTATCCTGACCCGCTAACAACTGCGGTACAATTCCAGGGTTTGAGACGCAGTTGATTCCCAAGTGAATCTGGCTGCCTGATCGATGCCCGATTGTCTGAATCTGGATCGTGTTTCTTCCGAAAATAGCACCATCAGAATGAGTTCAATCAGTTGATCAGTGTTTTCTGGATTGAAGAGCAGCGCGGCATTCCCAACGACTTCGGGTATCGACGAAC
This sequence comes from Candidatus Aminicenantota bacterium, assembly GCA_963701305.1. Lineage (GTDB taxonomy): Bacteria > Acidobacteriota > Aminicenantia > Aminicenantales > CAVYOD01 > CAVYOD01. The sequence goes on along the minus strand of OY969586.1, from coordinate 1,797,996 downwards.
GATCCGAAGCAATAACCGGACACCCGCAAGCCATTGCCTCCAAGAGCGGCAGACCAAAGCCTTCATACAATGAGGGGAACACCAGTGCCTGGGCCCTCTGATAGAGGGTGACGAGTTCACGGTCAAGAATCCGACCGGCGAAAATAACGTGGCGGTCTATGGAAAGTGTGTGAGCTAATCGGAGCATATCATCAGAGGCAGCCGTCTTCATTCCGACCAAAACCAGTTGTAAGTTTGGCACGGTGGCCCTAATTTTTGCGAAAGCACGAAAGAGCGTGCCAATATTTTTATGAGGTGAAATGGCCGCCACCGAAAGAATAAAAGGTTGAGCATTCTGGGTTTGAAAGGGAACCGGTCTGTTGGACCGTACTTGATTGAACAAGGCATGGTTAACACCCAGGGGTATCGGCGTTATCTTCGATTCTGCCCAAGGGAAGTAACGGACAATATCCTTTTTGACGCTCCTCGAAATTGAGACAATCTCGTCAACGCGCCTGAGCGATAAAGGGAACAGGATTTTCCAGAGAAGACGTTTAAGGGGCTCGACGTCATGAGGGTGAAGATAATGAATCATATCTAACACCGTAACCACACTCCGCTCGGAGAGAGCGAACGGAGTCATGTAGCCAAGCGAATGGACAACATCAAGCCGAGCACGCCTGGCCTGGCCGGGCAGAATCAGGTTCTCCCATAATAGGCGGAGGGGGCGCACGCGTCCCGGCACGCGACAAGCCTGGACTCGCAGCATTGGAGCAGTTATCGGAAACTTCTTGACCGCCTCCGCGTTGAGAAACACAACATACTCATTGGCGGAATCGACCTTGACGAGTGCCTCTACAAGATTCAAAAAATAGGTCTGGGGCCCCCCCATGGCATTGGGGATCCAGAATAAAGCGTTAATTCCTATACGCACGGTCTAATGTGGTCTCAACCGCCGCAAAGTGAAAAACCCGGGCATAGCCGCAGGTCGTGCCCCCAGAACGCGGATCGAATTGCCTTCGTGCAGCAGCCCGGATAGACAGGCAGCTCCCTTTGAACCAGACAAGCAAGATCAGCGCGCTCCTTTCAAGGTAGGCAGTATGCATCCTATGGACCCCGTGAATCAGAAAAACCATCCAGGATGATTCTCAACAGTGTTCGATGGCCCACATGATTTAGCGCGCGGACACGGCCGGAACGCAGCCTTGCCCTGGCAACTCTCTATCGGCCAATGAACGATTGGCCGCGACTCCAATGGCTAACCAAAACAACGATCCCACGAAGATGTTGGACATGACTGGATACCCCATCATGAATGCAACACAGAGGATGAATGAGCCCAACAGGACGGCGAACACGTTATCTCCTTTCGATAACCACGAAAGACGTTTGAACACAAAAAAAAGCATCCCTAGGAACAAAAGCAGCATCAATATTCCGCCGACAAAGAAAGTCTCTGAAAAACCGTTGTGCGGTGCTATCACGACCTCCGATCCCCTCACTTCTTCTGCGGCGGTCCCCGCAAGCCCAAACGAGCTGCCCCAGACCACATCGAGCGTATAGAAACCACTTTCTTCCTTAGCTTTCTCTATTCCATCCGATGTCATCGTAAATAATCTTGTCGCCAAATCATCGACGAAACTGGGGGAAACGTCCTCACGATCGCCTCCGCCTGAAAAAGCGGTCACGGCAGCTTGAGCGTACACTTGCACTTTGTTCATCACGTCGGGGTTTGATAAGGGAAGGGTGAGCACAAGAACCGCTACGAGGCCAGATAATGAAATTGCAGATAACGCGGTTCGCTGGAACTCGCTTCTCATCAGATGACCACCCCGCCTGGCCTGTAAGAAGATAATCAACAGGATGGCCAGGGCAAAACCAACCAACGCGGCTTTCGAAACACTCAGCAAGAGGAGCACGATCGATACAAGACCCATAGCGATCTTCAAGATCCGGTTTCGGACGAAATAGACTGCGGCGAGCAAGACGATCGAGGAGGCCATGCCGCCCACGTTGGGTTCACCTAAGAGGGTCATAAAGCGCATGGCCTCGCCCCGTGATGTAACGTACCCTCCGGTCAGCGCCGACAGATCTCCGCCCACGAATTGGTAAACTCCAGAGATCGCTCCCAGGCTGGCAACTCCGAGCCAAATTTTTAGGAATATTGCCAGCTGTCTCTTATGTGTAATCATGCCGGCGACCAGGGGAGCCAGCAGAGCCACATTGACAAAACGCATGAACCCTTTGGTCGCCATCTCGGACCCGTACAATAAAAACGTGTGAAGCCCAACAAACACACAATAGCCGAGATATAAGAAAAGCAACCACAATATTCTCGTCATCCGCAGCCTGTAAAAGAGAAACAACCGGACATAGAGAACAGCATAGAGCAATTCCCGCACCCAAAAATCAGTTATCCAGACGGCCACCAATTGCAGTCGGTACAACAAAATAAACGACAAGAGGAGACCCAGAAGCACCAAATCAATACGTCTGGCGAATGATTCAGGCCGCTGGCTGCTTTCCTCTGGCGATTGGATCAAGCCATTGCTTTTGATGCTCGAGATCATATGTCTGTCAAGCCGCCGATCAGCTGAGCGGGAGAATTATAACCGAGGTTTGTGCGGAGGTTCGCTTCACTTCTTTCTTGAAACCTTTTCGGCGGGATAGACGAACTCGCTCCCGTTCAAGATGCCGTCACAAATAACATCCAAACTTGGACTCTTGCCGGGCCGCAGATTCTCCAGGCTCTTCAGAGCAAGGCTGTATGGCGGCCAATCTCCCGGCCGGGGGATCATAAAAGGCAAGGGAATCATGCGCCGGAAAAAGAAGTGATACGCATACTTGCGTGAACGCTCAGTGACCTGGGCGCTCAGCCCCTGCGAGAGGGGCAGCCGATCCAACAATCCAAAGTATTCTTCCGGAGAGCTGGCATCCATTGTCAGGCCCTTGCCGCGGATCCAGGCCTCGCCCGCCACGATGACGGGAATACCGAGGCTGGTCAGTTCAACGCCGGTCTTTGTGCCATAGATAATAACCGCGTTGCATTGAAGCATGACAGCGTAGGTGCTGATCTCATTCTCCGGGGGGATCACGAAGACATTCGCGGGCAGCTTGGGAAATGCCTTTTGAATTTCGGCCAGCAAAGGTTGCCGCGAAGGAATATTGCCTCGGATTTCCGCTGGATGGATCCTGATGATCAACTGCAAATCAGGACGTTCAGAGAAATAGCGAATTGTGCGCAGAGCCCAGTCAAGCATGCTGGAGAATGCGTTGGCGCGATAGTGCAGCTGCGCGTCCCAGATGACATTGGTCAACATCCCAATGCAAGGACGAGAGAAATCTACCCCCAGCTCGGCAGCGATCGCCGGAATCTCCTCGCGGGGATTCTTGTGGAACCAGATCCAGTCTTGTGACCCTTGCCAGCGGCTCTTCAGGTAGTCCAATGTGTCCGATTCCAACTCCGGCGTCCACGCCAGGTTTTCCCAGTTCGCCGTCGGCTCGGCCAACAGTGTGTGATGATACGTATCGCCATGGCTGAAAATAAAGCACTGCTTTCTGTAGGCCGGATTCCAATTCACAACACGCACATGCTGCTGGCGTGCCACCTCACCAATGATTCCCTGCGGCACGTAAATGCCGTGATGAAAGCACGCGGCTGCAAATCCATGAGCGTTCATGAGCCGACGAGCCGCGTAAGCTGTCAGCACGGAGGCATGGAAATAGCGTCGCAAAATGGTTTCGGCATAGGGTTCGTCCTCCAGATTGCCTCGAGCGTAGAAACGGAGCGTGCCTGCTGTGGCGTGTTCGCCCACGGCCAGGCCGCCCAATTTGTAATCGCCGATTTCAGCATAGGGAAGAGAAGAAGCTAGACTCTGGGCTGCCTTCCTTTCCGCAGTCGTGATCAAGTCGCTGTAGCGATGCACCGGCACACCTAGGGAGCGGTACATCTTATCGGCAGGCGCAAAGCATGTCCTGCAAAAATGCCGCGGCGGACCATGGAGAGCAAATTCTCGCGGATTATGGAATTGACGGATTTCTGACCGCATGCAGGCGGGCAGAAACTTGTCGCACAAGAGAACGTGCACTCGAGCGCCTCGGAACGTCAAGGCGGCCGTCAGCATGCTCTCGACGACAGTTCCCGGCGCAAATCCCCCTGTGCTGGTGGCGATCAGAATTCTTGGACCATTCTTTGCTCCAGCTTGCGCAGACTTCCATTGCCCAGCATTTTTCCTAAGAATCTTTTTCCAGTTCGGATGCAGACCGAAGCCAAAGACGTTTCTTAGAATTTTTTTGCCCTGAGCTTTGATCATAACTGTCATTTGGCCGCTATTCAACAATCAAGGCTGGCTTAGCGCACGTGTTGCTGAAATGATCCTAGAGCAGATAGGGAGGTTGGGGCAAGGACGGCAGACTGGCTTGGCCGCGCCGCACCAGGTCCTCGGCAAACTGCCAATCATAGAGCTGATTCACATCAAAGCCTTCGTAGCCTTGAGTAAAAAATGGCACCAACACGTTGCCCGCGATGACGCGCCCTTCAAGGACGACGCGAGACCAGGCAATCTCCAGGCTCGCATTTTGGACATACACTTCCGGCAGCGTCTGATACTGGCTGCTGTGCCATGGTTGCTCCGGCGGACTGAGCGGTAGCAGTGGCATCATTCGCTTGCCCCGGACCACCCACATTTTGCCTGGGTGCTGCTCGCACTTCTCCACCGCTCTTAAGGAGTCCACACCCTCCTCGGCAAGAAACATTTGCCAGGCCCGTCGAATCGTCTCTGCTTGACGAAAGGGACTTGTGGGCCGCAAGATGCTAAAGCACTCGTAGGTTCGCCCCTCATCTCGCAGTCGCTTGAGCGTATATTCTATCCATTCGATATCGGGAGAAACATCGCCCGCAAGCTTGGCGGGTCGCAAGAATGGCGACTCGGCACCATAATATCGTGCAATCGCCGCGTATCGCTCCGAATCGGTGGACACCACGACGGAGGCAAATATGCCGCTTTGCAGTGCGGCCGCGATCGTGTAAGCCATTACGGGATGTCCGGCCAAGGGGCGGATATTCTTGTCCGGCACGCGCTTCGAGCCTGCCCGCGCCGGAATCAACGCAATGACGCTAGGCGTTCGCTTCATCTGACATCCTCCTCCCTACCATTGATTCGGGTCGATATTGATATAGACATCTTTGAGCTCGGAATAGACGTCGAGTGCTTCTGTCCCCGGCTCGCGTGAGCCGTTGCCCGATTGCTTGTGCCCACCAAAAGGCATGTGCGGCTCGCTGCCGTATGTGCCGGCATTCACCACGGCCACGCCCGCTTGAACCTTATCACAAAAGCGCACCGCACGATGAAGGCTGCGGGTATGGATGCAGGCCGTCAGGCCATACGGCGAATCGTTGGCCTGCCGCAGGGCTTCTTCCAAGCTCTTCACCCGGTACAGAACTGCGATGGGGCCAAATAACTCGCAACGGGAAATCTCGGCCCCCGGGTCAACGTCCTCGATGAGCGTCGGCGTCATGTAGAAACCTTCCCGATGATCCGGATCCATCAGCCGCGTCCCGCCAGTCAGAACGGTTGCCCCTTGGTGACGCGCTTGCTCTACAGCCCCGAGCATCATTTCGAGCTGCCCCGCGTTAATCACCGGACCTAAATCGTCTTCGTCAGCCGGGCCGACCTTTAATCGTTGTGCCCGCTCTACGAGCATCTCGCGAAACTTTTCATAGATGGCATCGAAGATGATCACGCGGCTTGCCGAAGCGCAGCGCTGCCCGGCATTGCTGAATGCCGAAAGCAGGATCCATTTGGCCGCGTTGTCCAGGTCAGCATCGTCACACACCACCAGCGGGTTCTTGCCGCCCAATTCCAACGACACTCGGGCAAAGCGCTCACCCGCAGCACGCTGAATATAACGTCCGACCTCAGTAGAGCCGGTAAAACTGATCACGCCCACATCGGGATGCTCGACTAACGGTGCGCCAGCCTCCTCGCCATAGCCTTGGACAACGTTTAGCACGCCGGAAGGCAGCCCGGCTTGGAGTGCGATCTGCCCCACAATCCAGGCCGTCGCCGGGGTATCTTCGGCAGCCTTCAAGACGGCCGCGTTGCCACAGACCAACGCGGGGAAAATTTTCCAGGCCGCGTTAGCTATGGGCGTATTGGCCGCAATGATCAGCCCGGCCACGCCAATGGGCTGGCGAACTGTCATGGCATATTTGTTCACCACCCCACTGGTTGTGGTGCGCCCATAAAGGCGCTGGCCTTCACTGGCATAGAACAGTCCACATTGGATCGCTCCGCCGGTTTCACCGAAGGCATCCTTGAATGATTTGCCGGTTTCGGCAGCCACAACGTGAGCAATCTCCGATTGCCGGGACTGCATCGCGGCCACCATCCTGTGTAAAATCAACCCCCGCTGCACAGGCGGCACATCGGCCCAAGCGGCCTGCACGCCCTTGGCTGCTTCCACTGCCTGGCCTACATCGTCAGATCTCGACCTGGCCACACGACACAACAACCGACCGTTGGTCGGGCTCAACTTATCGAACATCTCGCCGGATGCGGCGGCTCGTTCCTGTCCGCTTATCCAGTTGGGGATTTCGCTTGGAAACATGGCTTCACCTCGATGTCGATCCGCCGTCAATGACCATATTGGAACCGGTCATTGCGACATTGTATCCATTTCCACTTGCCGCATTGAAGGCAAGGATCTTCATATCAAATCAGCTTGCGTTATTCGGGTCTAGCCCTTTTTCCCCAGATCTTCGACGCGGCCAATGACAGTAGCTGGAACTCCCCCCAGGATGACACCAGAAGGGAAGCTCTGAGTGACCACCGCGCCCGCAGCCACGATAGAATTGTCCCCGATGGTCACGCCGCCGATGATGATGGCCCCGGTTGCGATCCAGCATCCGGAGCCGATCTTGATATCATACCCTTCGGACGGAACCTGATTGGCGCGAGGTTGTTTCAACCTGCCGTTCTCGAAAAGATGGACCCCGGTCAGAAACATGCAATGAAAACTCAGGACCGTGTCATCTCCGATAGTGATATGGCCCGATCTCGTGTTGTAGAAGACATTGTTGACGTGTCCGACATTTTTCCCAAGGTGAACGTGGCCGGCGGGTCCGTGAATGGTCGATCGGTAAATATTGAAGAAGCCCAGGCTGTGGAAGAAGTCGATGAGCAGCCGTCGGCCGGCTCTGATGGGAAAGAGCAACAACTTTCGGACGTTCATGATCCTAATACCTCGCCGCTAAATGTCACTCCCGTTTAAAGAAAGGCAGGTCTGGCCGTCAGAACCCGAGCAGCATTGACAAGAACCGGGATTTCTATCCTCTCTCAGGCGGAATTTTGGCCGATTTTTCGAAACGGCAGCAATTTTTTGTAGATAAGAAAATCTGATTTCTGAGGCACCAGAAGGATTCTCAAGGAGCTTTCCGTCAAGCGAACGTAAAGGAAAACAATGAAGGCCGTGGCGGTAAGATAGGAGATCGAGGACGCGATCGCCGCCCCCTTGAGGCCGACCCGCGGGATCAAGATGATGTCGAAAATAATCATCGTGACCAGAGCAACGCCAGAGGTGATGCTGTATTTAATGGCATGCCCCAGGCCGATGAGAGAATTGGCGATGATCTTCCAAAAAGCCATCGCCAGAATGCCCGGCAGCAACAAAACCAGGACCGGCGCGGAGGGCAAGTATTCCCTCCCGAACGCAATGAGGATGAGCTGTTTCCCAAAAAACAGAATGCCCAAGCACGAAGCCACCATGGGGACCAAAATCGTCCTGAAGACAAGAGGCGTAAATGATTTCGCTTCTTCCTTGTCCATACGGGCAATTTTCGGCAGGAGGACCGTGCCGACGGCCTCCGGCAATTTCCATAGCATTTCCGCGATGTTGACCGCGATGGCATAATAACCTACGGCGCTGGGGTTCAAGAAATAGGAGACTAACAGCATGTCCCCACGATAGTTGAGCTCTTTGAAGATCAAACCGATATGAGATTGAAATCCATACCTCAGCAAGTCTTTCATGAGACTGAAATTGGGACTAATTTTCTTTAGCTCAAGCTCCTTCAGGACGAGATACAGCGAGAGGAAGACGGCGATGATATTGGCGGCCACATAAGCGATGATAGCTCCCCAAATGTTCAGTTTGAGAATCATGACGAGCAAAACAAGCAGGACCAGATTGATGAGGGGACTCAAGACGATCAGCATGTTCCGGCTCTTGATCTCATAAAATCCCTGAAACAAGCATGGGAGGTACTCATAAAGAAAGGCGAACGGGATCAGGGAACAGGCAAAGAGAATTTGTGCCGTCGTAATGCCGCTGAAAAATACACTTCGCAAAAGGTATATTCCCGGCACCGCGATGATTGAAAAGAAGAGGCCGATGATGACGGAGAGGACAAGGCTTGTGGAGATCAATTGATCCTTGGGCACCTTGCTTGCATAATAGTTGATGGAATGGCCGATGCCTAAGCGGCCGAAGGTGATGACAAAAATGGGAATCAGGATAAGCAGCGACAGGGCTCCTCTTCCATAGGGTCCAAGATATCTGGCCGTGATAATGGAAATGGCGACAGAAAACGACGTCGTCGCAATGCTTGTCCCGAATGTATGAACAAAAAAGCCGGTGAATTTTCCAAGTTTGGGCAAGTGATCAGGCAGGCCTTTCCACCAGTTTTTTCACGGTTTCGACGATATTTTCCACGGTCAATCCATTTTCCTTCATCAAATAAGAGGCCGTCCCCACCCCGCAGAAACAGTCCCGAATACCGATTCTCCAGACCTTGGCCTTTCCTGTCGCTGCGGCAATTTCACAGACAGCCCCACCCAGACCGCCCAGGATATTGTGCTCTTCCACGGTGACGATCCGACCCGTCTGCTCAGCGGCAGCAAGGACCGCGTCCTCGTCCAATGGTTTCACGGATGCCATCTGCAAAACCCGGACGCCCATTCCTTCCTCGCTTTTCAAGCGTTCGGCCGCACGAAGCCCTTCATAGGCGAGCGTTCCCGTGGTGATGATTGTTGCATCCCCTCCCCGGGTCAATTCCGTGGCTTTTCCGATGACGAACTGATGATCGGGACCATAGATGTCTTCCACTTCCGCCGCGCTGATCCGGATGTAGACTGGGCCGTCATGGCGCAGGGCGGCGGAGACCACCTGCTTCATCTCAGCTACGTCTCCCGGGACAAGAACGGTCATATTGGCGATAGAGCGCATAATAGCGATATCTTCGGTGGAATGGTGGGTCGTTCCCGCCGATCCAGAGCTAACGCCTCCGTGACTGACCACGAATTTCACGTTCAACCGGGGGTAGGCGACTGTCGTCCTGACCTGCTCCAGGGCTCGCATGGAGATAAAGCAGGCGAAAGAATGGACAATGGGCATTTTGCCGCTGAGAGATAAGCCCGCAGCGATCCCCACCATGTTTTGCTCGGCGACACCGATATCAAAATAGCGGTCAGGAAAGACCTGCTGAAATTGGATAGATTGGGTCGAGGCTTGGAGGTCTCCCTCGAGGACGACGATGTCCTTGTTCCTGACCCCGATCTCGGTCAGGTACTTGCCATATTCTATTCGGAGTGATCTCTTTGCCAAATCAGTTGCTCCAGTTTTTCGCGAACCTCCCGCCGAGCGATCTCGATTTGTCCCCCTCTAGGAGCTCCTCCATGCCATTCGGGGTTGTTCTCCATGAACGAGAGCCCTTTCCCTTTCGTCGTGTGAGAAATGACAAGAGACGGCTTCCGCGGATGAAAGGGTGTGCATCCAAGTGTTGGTACGATTTCCGCCATGTCGTGGCCATCGATCTCTCTCACCTGCCAGCCGAATGCTTCCCATTTGTCCTGGTATGGTTCCAGGGAAATGATGCCTTCCGTTGCGCCATCGATCTGCAGCCGGTTCCGATCCACAATGCCGACAAGGTTATCGAGCCTGTAGTGCCCGGCCGCCATGGCCGCTTCCCAAATCGAGCCTTCCTGCGTCTCGCCGTCGCCCATGAGCACGAAGACCCGATGTGTCTGTTGGTCCATCTTCGCGGCGAGAGCCATGCCTACACCGATGGAAAGACCGTGTCCCAGAGAGCCCGTGGACGCCTCGACGCCCGGGACCTTGCGCATGTCGGGATGGCCGCTCAGGATGCTCCCGTCCCCTCGGAACGTCGCGAGTGTGTTGAGAGGCAGAAAACCCCTAAGAGCCAGCACTGCGTAGAGGCCGACTGAGGAATGCCCTTTGCTCAGGATGAACCGATCCCTCTCCGGCCATTGGGGACGAGACGGGTCGATCTTGAGAATTTCAAAAAAAAGTGCAGTCATCACATCCACGCTCGAGAAAGCGCCTCCGGGATGCCCGCATCCGGCAGAAACCAGGGAATCGACCATGTATTGGCGGGCTTGAGCGGCAAGGATTCGGAGTTCAAGCGTTCTGGCTTCATTCATCACAGAATCTTTCAAAAAGAGGTCCTCATCTCCACAGATAATTTACCAGGCGGAAAAGCCTCCGTCGATGATCAAATTGGCCCCCGTCATATAGGAGGATGCCTCAGAAGCTAAAAAAAGAACTGCCCCGTTGTACTCACCCTGATTGGCCATACGGCCCACGGGAACTTTTTGAGCATAATTTTTGACAAAAGCCTGATCTTGTCGGTTAAAGACCCCTCCCAAGGTCAGCGCATTGACGCGGACATTTTTTTTGGCCCAATAGGTCGCCAGATATCGTGTGAGATTGATAACGCCAGCTTTGGTGACTCCATATGCGGCGGGTTTGAAAAAAGGCTCCTCTCTCGAGCGGGATTCATAGATTCGTTGATCCGGGGAGAGCAGCCCATAGATCGAGGAAATATTAATAATGCTTCCGCCGCCGTTTGCGGCCATGTGACCGCCGATGATCTGGCAACACAGGAAAGTCCCTTTCAGATTAACGTCCATGATTCGTTGCCAAGATGCTTCCGGATAAGATTCGAAGGGCCCCGTATCTCGGTTTGTTGCGGCGGGGGGGGAGTCGATGGCTGCATTATTGATAAGGACGGAGGGATTCCCAAACGCTGACACAACTCGCTTCAACCCCTCTTGGATTGAAGCGCGAGCCCTGATATCAACCCGCACGAGCAGAAGATCTTTAGTCTTGATCTTCTTCAGCTTCCCTTTGGGATTATCCAGGTTGATGTCAAAGGCGGCTACTCGGGCGCCCGCTCCAAGGAGGCTCCGGACATATTCTCCTCCCAGCTGTCCGGAAGCCCCGGTTACGATGGCCACCTTTTCGCTCAGGTCGAAGACTTTTCGGATGAACTGATCATGGCGAGCTTGCCCCCGATGATCTTTCATGAATTCCTCGCACCCGGAGATCTCAGTCTGATTCCGGTGATCTTCTCACAAAATTCCCTGACGGCGCCATTGCCTCCGCTGGCCTGGGTCCGATATGTGCAGAGAGCCTGAACGTCTGGGTGAGCATCGGCCACGCAGACGGACAGCCCAACGATTTCCAGGCATTCCAGATCGTTGATATCGTTGCCCATGTACGAAATTTCGGTCAGGGGGATATGTTCCTTGGCCGCAATTTTCTTAAGCGTTTGGGCCTTATTCTTGCACCCCTGAACGCAGGGCAGGCCCAACTTTCGGCACCTCGCGCGGACCACGGGATTTCTTTCGGTAGAAATCACGTACAATTTCAATCCGAACTGTCGGAGCCGCTCTAAGCCGATGCCGTCGGCCCGGCTGCAGATCACCCCTTCCGTGCCGTCCTGCATGACGAGAACGCGATTATCTGTGAAAACGCCGTCGAAATCAAATACCGCCATGCGCAGCCGGCTCGCTTTCATTCTCAAGCAGATCTGATGGCTAGGCCGTTTTTTCATTCTAACATGTCCGGGAAGATGGGGATTTCTTCCTCCACGTCGACTTTTAGCTTTTTCCCGAGCATTGTCTCAAATAGAGAGGGGCGGACGCCGTTCGCTGGGGATTTGAGGCCGATGTCTTGCCGCCCGATTCGGACGCCTGCCTTGAGTTTCCGGGAAGAATAGATGCCCTTCCCCATCTTAGTTTTGGCGTCCATCTCAAAATCCATAATGGTTTTTTCGCCAGCCCCTAAGGCTAGGTCTACCCTCTTGAGGTCCCGCACCTGTTTCCGTAAACCTTCGGGTTCGAGAGAGAACTTATGATCTGTCCCTTTCCAGGAATGATTCAGAGTAAAATGCTTTTCAATGACAGTCGCACCGAGCATATAGGCGATAACGCCCGCCAGGATCCCGTTATCGTGACCTGAATAGCCGATGACGGCGTCTGGGAACTCGTTCTTTAGCGTCGTGACAGCCCTGAGGTTCAAATCGGGGTAATCGGTGGGATATCCGGCCGTGCAGTGCAATAGACAAATCCGATCATTGTAGACCCTGGCGGCTTCGTACCCGATACGGACATCGGCCAGCGTTGCAGCGCCGGTCGACATGAACATCGGCTTTCCAAACTTTGCGATATATTTCAATAATTCCGAGTTATCGATGTCGCCGGAAGCTATCTTGTAACTCGTGACTCCAAGATCCTCTAAGAAGTCGGCGCTCTTGAAATCGAAAGCGGTGGCGATGAATTCCACCCGATTTTGCTCCGCGCATTTCTTAAGTTCAAGGTACTCATCGCGCCCAAATTCAAGAAATTCACGATGTTCCCCGTAAGTCGCCCCAAAGCTGTTTTCGTTGTCATAAGGCTTGTTATAAAGATATTTCGTAAAGAGTGTTCTGTTATCCCTCTTTTGAAATTTGACCGCATCCACGCCGCAAGAAACCGCGACCTGAATCATTTTCAGGGCCGTTTCAAGCTTGCCTTGGTGGTTATGCCCGATTTCCGCGATAATATAACAAGGACCATCTTGAGATATTCTGCTTTGCCCAAAAGCAATTTCTTTCATATCTGCTCCTCTCAAGGCAATTAAGAACCAGCCCTCAACCTGCTTTTTCTCTTTTCAACATGGTCCAAGAAGAACGCCAAGATCCAAAAGAAAAAGAACCCCAGGAGGCAGGCCAGCACAACGTTCATTAGCTTCTTGGGCGAGACCGGATACAACGAGACAGTCGGCTCCTTCACCAGTTGGGCATAGTCGATGCGCTGTTTCTTCTCGTTCAGGAGTTCGATATCGCTTCGGACGCCGATGATTTCCTGGTTGATCTTCTCGACCTCGTTTCTTAGGTCCTTGATACCCTGCTCCTTTTCGTGCCGGGAAAGCCGCAGGTCTTCCTGAATCACTTTTTCCGCGCTCAGGCTCTCATCCAGAGTGTTGAAGTAACGTACGTTCTGCTGAATCTCATTGGAGTACAAAAGGAGCCCCAGGGCTTCGACGCTTCCCTGTTTTTCGGCAAGAATTATTTCCTGTCGTTTTTCGATCTCGTCAATTCGGGCTTTGACACCCTTCATTCCCTCGACGAGGTTGTGTGAACGTTCTTCCGATATCTTCACTTTGTTGCCGACGGCGACGATCTCTTGCCGGAACTTGTCGATCTCGATTTCCTTGGACTGGATATCAAGGCTCTTGATCTTGATGGCGTTTTCCTTGGCCGCGATCTGGGTCGCGATGCCTTTGATCTCGACGTCGATCTTCCGGTCGAGTTCGCCCTTGAGGTGTTGGAAGAGCGAGTTCAGGATGGCCCGGGCTTTTTCCGTCTCCTCGCTATGGAGGCTGACCCGAACCAGTTTAGTATCCCGCAGGTTTTGCGCCTTCAACTTGGGGAACTTCCTCGGGTCCAGGTTCAGTTCTGCGCCGATCATCCGGTTGTAGGATTCCTCATTGATCTGGCCAGCGATCTGTTTGGGATCCATGACCACGACCTCCGCGAAAGCCCCTTGTTCGGTCTGAACGAAGAACTTGCTCGGAAGGATGATGGCATCGACTTCCCATTTGGGCGGGATGAGGAAGCTGACGACACCCACGATCAAGGCGAGAAGGACGGTGGGAATAATGATGAGCCACCTCCGCTTCCAAAGAACGTTGAGATAATCAATGAGTTCGATTTCGCTTCCGAAGTCATCCATAGAATCCTCGTTTTTTAGATACCAGCGTTAAGGAAATAAGGAAATGATGCAAGGCGACTTGCTCTCCGGAGCGAGCCCTGATGCCTCATTCGAGATAAGCTACCGCCCTTCCAGCCGTTGACTGCCGGGAAACGCCTTTCCCATTACACCGTTTAACCCGTCTGCTTCCTCTCGGCGCGAGGAGCGGGCTGGGCAGGATTAACCCATGCAAGAGAGCACGGCAGTCGCATCCGACTGGTCACTCCGTACTGTCCTCCCTGTTCTCCGAATAGAGAGTCTGCATATTATCATTTTTAAGGATATACGACGATAAGAAATAAAGAGGATCATGCCATTAGGGAAGGCGAATACATCCTTATTAGCGGAGACAAATAGCACGAATCGGGATATATCTTCTCTTTTCTGTCCACTGCTGGCAATTATATCCATTGGCCTAAAGTGAAGTCAACACCCTGCGCACTGCGCCCTCACCCAAAAAACGAGCCCTAAATAGGCTAACTTCGTTATTTTACGGAATTATGCAAGATTAGGAACAGAGAAAAAAGATGAGGGCACATTTTAAGAAAGGTGGGTTGCGTAAATAGAAAGGGTGGACGGGAAGACTCCTGCAAATGTTCGGATTGACGACGCCTGCATGAATTAGGATTTTGGTGCCCGTCTCATCCCTTTTTCGATCTCCGAGCGTTCGACCTTGACCAGGATTGGCCTTCCATGGGGGCACAAAGACGGCCGGGAGGTCCTGAAAAGCTCCCGGACAAGATAGTCCATCTTTTCCCAGGAAAGAGGCTGGTAGGCTTTGATCGCCGTCTTGCAGGCTAGAGTCGCCAAGAGTCTTTCTCTCCGCTCGATTGGGCCGGCCTCTTTCATCTCTCCCAGGACCGCCAAGAAAATCTCCTGTGCCTCTTCTTCTTTGAGGATGTCGGGGTACTCGACGAGCGCGTAGCTCCGGCCGCCCATCGCTTGGGCGCGAAACCCGGCTCCCTCGAGCTCGGCCTGGTTGTCTTCGAGGGCCAGGGCCTCAGGGGGAGAAAGATCCAGGAGTGGGGGGACGAGAGGCATTTTGCGGGGCCAGCTCCGGTGCGAATCTATCTCTTTGTACTTCTCGAAAAGAACGCGCTCATGGGCATTGTGCTGGTCGATAACCAGCAGGCCTTCCTCTCCTGCGGCCACGATATAAGTATCCAGATATTGACCCAGGACTTGAGGATGAGATCCGGAATCGGCGGCCGGCGTGGGAAAAAGCGAAGCGAAGTCGTGCTGCCCGGGCGCGTCCCTGACCCGGCCTTCCGATCGTTCTTCCCGCTCGGCCGGATAAACCTCCCTGGATCCTTTGCCCTTGAGGAGCGATCTTTCCAAGCATCTCAGGATCAGGTGGAAAACGAGCTGAGACTCCTTAAACCTGACCTCTGTCTTGGCGGGATGCACGTTCACGTCCACGTCGGAAAAGGGAAGCCTGAGAAACAGAAACGCCTCGGGAGATTGATCCTTTTCCAACGAACCCCGAAAGGCCTGGTTAAGAGCTGCCTGCAGAATCCTGTCTTTGACCGGACGCCGGTTGACAAAAAAGAACTGATGGGCCCGGTCTTGCCTCCCCGAAGGAGGCCGGGACGCAAACCCCCGGACGTCATATCCTTGCTCCGCATGCTGACACTCCATCAGTCGCTCCAGGACGGCTCGCCCATAGAGCTGAAATATCCTCTCCCGAGTCCCGGCCACGGCCGGACAATTCAAGATTTCCCGTGTCCCCTGGGATAGCGTGAATCCGACTTCCGGATAGGCCAGGGCCACAAAGGTCAAATACTTGACGGCAAGCCCGAGCTCGGACCTGTCAGAGCGCAAAAACTTCTGTCTCGCCGGAAGGTTGAAAAAAAGATCCCTGACCTCGACGGTCGTTCCCTGAGGAAAAGCGATGTCCGAGACTTTTAAAACCCTCTCCCCTTCGCGCTCAATCTGCGTGCCCTTTCCTTCTTTGCCGTCGGAGGTTCTCAAGATAAGCCGTGAGACGGCCGAGATGCTGGCCAGGGCCTCACCGCGGAATCCGAGTGAAGAGATTCTCCACAGGTCTTCTTCGGTCGAGATTTTGCTCGTGGAGTGGCGTTCAAAACAGAGGAGCGCGTCTTCCCGGCCCATCCCGCCGCCGTTATCAATGACCCTCACCAGGACCTTGCCGCCACCGGCCAGGTCTACTCTCACCATGGAAGCCGCTGCGTCCAGGGAATTCTCCACGAGTTCCTTGAGGACCGAAACAGGCCGTTCAATGACCTCGCCGGCGGCGATCTTCTGAGCGATTTCCGGAGGCAGGAGATGGATCGTATTCATGGCGTCGTCCCTCTTTTAAGAAACGACCTTCCCTATGGTCTCTCTAGGACCGGCCTCGGTGATAAGAACCCGGACGAACTCCCGCACCGGAGCGAGTGTGGGAGGCGTCAACACCTTCATATAGTTGGAAGTTAAAACTTCGGTCCGGTTCCCTTTCTTGCTGATGACAATTCCCGGACAAACATTCCCCTCGAAAGCCTTGCGGAAAACCCCGTTCTTCCTCCGGGACATCTCCCTCAGAAATTGTGAACGTTCTTTTTTGATCCGGTCCTCAACCTGAGGCAATTTCGCCGCCGCCGTCAAAGACCGAGGTGAATAAGAGAAAACGTGGAAATAGGAAAGCGGGGACTCTTCCAAGAACCGGCTCAAGGCATCAAAATCTTCATCATCTTCACCGGGAAAACCGACGATGATGTCCGCACCGAGAGAGGCTTCAGGAAAACGGGCTCTCAGGGAAGCCAGCAATTCATGAAAATCCTCGGCGCCGATTCTCCGGCCCATCCTCTCCAGAATCCGGCGCGAAGCATGCTGAAGAGAAAGGTGAAAGTGAGGACAGACCCTCGAACTCGCGCTTATCGCCCGAAGCCATTCGGGCTTGAGAAAACGGGGATCGAGGGAGCTCAGCCTGACTTGCTTCAACCCTTCAACGTCCTCCAGGGCCAGAAGAAGCTCCGGGAGGGAGCTCCCGGGTTCAAGGTCGATCCCGTAGGAGCAGAGATGAATTCCCGATAGTACGATTTCCCTATATCCCTGGGCAGCCAGCGCCCCCGCCCGGGCGAGTGCCTCCCCAAAGTGGAGGCTCGAGCTCTTTCCCCGAACATGAGGAATGATGCAGTATGCACACCTGAAATCACATCCGTCCTGGATTTTCAAGAGCGCCCGCGATTTATAGGGTAGAATTTGGCCGGATTTTTCAGGCCGGAAATGAGACAAGACCCTGCTGGCCAAAGCCTCTTTCTCGGAGTTGGGGAACACCATCCAGACCTGGGGGATGTTCCCGAATTCCTCTCGAGCCCGTTCGATGTAGCATCCCGTCAGGATCAACCTGGCGGAGGGGTTTGCGCGCGTCACCTGATTGATAAATTTTCTCACGTCCCTATCGGCCCGGCCGGTCAGGGTGCAGGAATTGACGACAACGAGGTCGCTGCGACCCGGATCGTTTTCCAGTTTTAGCCCGTGCCTCTGAAACTCGGCGGCCCAATTGAAAGCTTCGGCTTGATTCACCCGGCAGCCGAAGTTACGGATCAGGAAGGAGATCATAGATTCTTTTGGATTTTGCGGGAGCTCGCTACGACTTGAGCGGCCATCTTGGCTCTATATTTCTGAAGCCTCTTCCGGAGCGCCGGCTGCTTGAGACTCAGAATCTCGACGGCCAGAAGAGCCGCGTTGGCCGCCCCGGTTTTGCCCAGCCCCATCGTGGCCACCGGGATGCCCTTCGGCATCTGGACAGTTGAGAGGAGAGCATCCAGCCCGTTGAGGCCGGGGCTCTCTACCGGGACACCGATCACGGGACAAACGGTATGGGCCGCTACCGCCCCGGCGAGATGAGCCGCCTTCCCTGCGACCGCAATAAAAACATCCACGTGTTTTTTCTCGGCGGATCTGACCAAACGCAGGGTCCGCTCGGGTGAGCGGTGAGCCGAGGTCACGTCCAGGGAAAAGGGGATTTCGAACTCCCCGAGGACCCCCAGGGCGTCCTTGACCACATCGTAATCTGATTCGCTGCCGATCAGGATCGCAACGCTCATCGCTTCTCCTCTCTTTTGACGCCGATGTCCCGGCGGTAGTGCATCCCCTCAAATTGGATCAGGGAAATGCCTTTATAGATGTGATCCATGGTCGCGGCCAGGCTTTCCTCGGACGCGCAGACTCCCAGGACCCGGCCGCCGTTGGTCAAATACTGTCCGTTCTCAAACTTGGTCCCGGCGTGGAAGATCGCCAACCCCGGCATTTCCGAAGCTTCGTTTAGCCCCATGATGACCTTTCCGGTTTCGTATTTCTGCGGATACCCCCCGGCCGTCAGGACGACGCAACCGGACGGCTTGCGGCTCCATTGGACCTCTTTCCCCAGGACGTTTTCTTCCACGACCGAAAAAAGCAACTCCACCAGATCACTTTCCAGGCGCAGCATTTGGGGCTGCGTTTCCGGGTCTCCGAAGCGGCAGTTGTATTCCAGAACCTTGGGGCCATCGTCGGTCAGCATCAACCCGACATAGAGCACTCCCTTGAATTTCCTGCCTTCCTCCAGCATCCTGGTCACGGTCGGAAAAACGATCGTGTTCATGACTTCGTTGAAGAGGCCGGCCGAAACATGAGGAGAAGGCGAAATGGCGCCCATCCCGCCGGTGTTCAAGCCCCGGTCTCCGTCATAGACCGCCTTGTGATCCATGGTCGTAACCAAAGGCTGGACCTTGGCTCCATCGGTGAGAACGATAAAAGAGACCTCTTTCCCGCGCAGATACTCCTCGATCAGGACGCGCAGACCGGCGTCTCCGAATTTTCGCTGGATGAGCATTGATGTTACTGTTTCTTCGGCCCTTGAGAGCGTGTGGCAAATAACCGCCCCTTTGCCTCCGGCCAGTCCGTCAGCCTTAACGACCACGGGAAACGAGAATTCGCCACAGGTGAGTATCTGCTTGGCTCTCTCGATCGACTCGGCGACCCGGAACCGGCCTGTCGGGATCCGGTGTCGGTCCATGAATTGCTTGGCGAAGATCTTGCTTCCTTCGAGCTCCGCGGCCTTCTTGTTCGGGCCAAATATCCGCAGTCCCAGGGACTCAAAGCGGTCAACGATCCCCAGGGTCAGAGGAAGCTCGGGGCCGACGATGGTCAGATCGATCCTCTCTTTGAGAGCCAAGTCCGCCAGCCCTTGAATGTCCGAGTCTTTGATCGGAACATTCTCGGCAATTGTCGCGGTGCCGCCGTTCCCGGGCGCGCAGAAGAGCTTTTCGAGATGGGGACTCTGGGAGATTTTCCAGGCAAGGGCATGTTCTCTTCCCCCCGCGCCGACGATCAATATTTTCATGGTCAATTCCCCTTCGTCTTATTTGGCCACATTTTGACAAAAAAGCTCCCTGCCGTCAACCAGAAGGCGCGGCTGGGCCTCAGAGATTCCGGGCCAGGTTTTCTTGAAGACGGGCCGCAAAATCGGAATGAGGAAAAACGCTCTTGAGGATCCTCGCTGCTAGTGGGATGCCTTCATTAAGGGAAAGGCAGAATTTCATCTCGAGGAAGCCCCGCCGGAATTTTTTTACCTCGTCCTTGACCGTTTTATTCCGGATCACGACCTCCGCCAGATGCCCGGCCAGGACCTCAAAGTCTTTCTCGGCCATCCCGAAACGGGTCATCTCCTGAACGCCCATCCTGATCCCGCTCGGGGCAAGGAAAGTCTCGTCGTCGGGCAGCGCCTGGTAGTTGGTCACGATGTTGTTCTCTTCCAGGCGCCGGGCGATCTCCTGTCCCGGGCCGTAGGATTTGACCCGAATAAGGACCTGGTGCGTCTCCGTGAAGCCATCGGCTTCGTCTCCCTCGACGGGAATGCCTCCTGCTTTCAGGGCGCGGGCAAAAGCTTTGGCGTTTGCCCGGACTTTGGCCTGATAATCATCTTTGAATTCATTCATCTCATAGGCGGCCATGAGGAGAGCGAGAAGTGTCCCCAGGTGATGATTACTGGTCGATCCCGGAAAAGCCCTGCCTTTGATATCCAGCCAGAGGTTTCGCAAAGGTGAGCCGGCCGGGAAATTGCCGGCCACGAGCCCGCGCTGGGGGCCAAAAAACGTTTTGTGGGTGCTTCCGGTCACGATGTCGGCTCCTTCGTTCAGGGGCGCCTGGAATGCGCCATAAAGCCCGAGCACATGGGCCATATCGAACATGATGATCGGCCGTTCTTTCCAACCCGACACCAGGCCGGCCACAAATCGGACCGGCTCCTGGTAGATAAACATACTTTTCCCGAAGACGATGAGTTCCGGCTTGGAGTCTTCGAGCAACCGTTCGAGTTTCTCCAGGTCTGGCTTATAGGGATTGCCGGCGAGGACCGGGAAGTTGGTGACGTGCTCTTTCGCCGTCTTGGGGTCTTCCTCGACATAATTGAAGAGGGCTCCCATGGGCTGAGAGCTGAGGTGCCCTCCCTTGGTCAATTCGTTATTCATCACCAGCCGCATCCTCCGGCTCGGCAGGCCTTCGGCCCGATTCCGGTTGATGAACTTCACCATCCCCTTGAAGACGACTTCATTGGCCATTTGGCCGCTGATGGGCCTGAGTTCCACATCCGAGCATCCAAAGTAAGCCCCCAGCTCCCGCTGTGCTTCTCTCTCGACTTCCCTGATGAAATCGATCCCTTGATAAAAATAGACCTCTTCCCCTTTCATCGTCCGATGCTCGGCGTAGCGGCCGGAGGGGTCGGAGATCTCGCACATCTTCACCAACAGGGAAGGAGTTGTCTCCGAAGGGATCAGATTGAAGGACTCCTTTTGTCTCCAGAGGTTGTTTCCCTCAATCTTCCGGGTCAACGATTCTATTTTTTCATGAAATGTCGGCATGCTTTCCTCCTCGGCTAGAGCTTGAGATTCCCTGCCTCGATCAGGCGGATCTTTTCGATCCGTCCTTCGTGGCGGCCCCCCTCGAACTCCGTGTTCAGCCAGACCTCAACGATCCCGATCGCTTTTTCGACGGCGATCACCCTCCCGCCCAGCGTTAGGCAATTGGAGTTGTTGTGACTGCGGCTCACGCTGGCGGTGTATTCATCCCAGCAGGGAGTCGCCCTGATTCCTTTGAATTTGTTAGCCACGATGGCCATGCCCAATCCCGTTCCGCAGAACAAGATCGCGCGGTCATATTCCCCGGCCAAGACTCGTACCACGGCCAAGGCGCCAAAATCCACGTAGTCCACCTTTTCTCCGGATCCTGAACCGAAATCGTGATAAAAAATTCCTTTTTGGCTGAGGTATTGAGTGATTGCGATTTTTAAATCATAGCCCGCGTGGTCTGAAGCGATAGCGATCTTCATCTTTCCTCCGTGAAAGGATTTTGGCTTGGTGCCGTTCGGGAAAGGGGGACAAACACGTTTTAAGGTTTCTGGCTTTCGATGAATTTTGCGGCCTGAGAGAGCACTTCCAAGGCTTTCATGACCACGGGATCTGTCTTCCGGTAAGCCCTCATGCCTTCCTCGGCGCCAAAAACGGCGGAGGCAACCTCGCGCATAATCTCCCGCCTGATCTCTCCTTCGGCTTCGTTGAATTTCTCTGGAGAGAAATCGATTTTAAGGGACTGGACATAGGACTTGAAATCCTCGACTATCTCGGAGGTCACGACAAAATCGGGGCTGAGGAAAAGCTTTTCTGAAGAGGCTTCGGCCGGGCCTTTTTCTTCTTTGGGGAAAACGTACTTCTTGGAGAGCGGGGTCAGATGAGAGGCAAACTTCAGGCCGTAGCTAAAAAAAGCTCCCCTGAATGTTAGCTCCGCGGTCAGGGGCTTGACCAAGCCTTTGACCTCGTAATCGGGCGTGATTCCGCCCTGGCCCAGGACCTTCCTCCCCTTGAGCGTATACCTCACCTCACGCTCTCCGACCGGCGGAGTGCTCTTGTTCATCAGGTAGTCTTCGATGTGGCTGTAGTCCCTCTGGATGGACCTCCCGCTCGGAGTGTAATATTTTCCCGTCGTCAGGGCGACGGCAACGTTCGGTGCGAGGGGAAAAACCGTTTGGACGAGTCCCTTTCCCCAAGAATCCTCACCGACGATGAGGCCGCGGTCATTGTCCATGACCGCGCCGGCCACGATCTCCGAGGCACTCGCGGTCCCCTGGTTGGTCAGGACGACCAGCGGAACTTTCTCATATTGGCCCTCGCGGATGGCAAAAAATTCCTTATCATATGCCTTGTTGCGACCTTTGATCGAAACAATCTTGGCCCCCCGGGGAAGAAATTCGTCCGAGACTTCAACGGCCTGAAAAAGAGGACCCCCGGTATTATATCTCAGGTCGAGGATCAGCGATTTCATCCCCTGGCCGCGGAGGGAAACCAATTTTTGCTCCAATTCCTCGTCGGTTGACTCGGCAAAATTGCGGACAAAGATATAGCCGACGTCTCCCGGAAGCATAAAAGCGTAGGATATGCTGTAGAGGGGGATCTCACCCCGGATGACCGTGAGCTCCAGAGGCTTTTCGAGCCCCTCCCGAACGATGGTGACGTTGACCTTGGTTCCCTTCTCCCCCCTCAACTTCTGCATGGCATCGAAGCTCGACAACGGCTTCGTGCTTTCGCCGTTGATACGGGAGATGACGTCCCCCGGCTGGATGCCCAGCCGCCAGGCCGGAGTCCCCTCGACCGTGGAAAGGACCACGATCCGGTCCTCTTGTTTGGTGATCTGAATTCCCAGACCGTAGAATTTGCCCGTAAAATCTTCCCGCATCCTGGCAAAATTTTCCGGATCTAGAAAATAGGAATGGGGGTCGAGCGTCTCCAGGGCTCCCCGGATGGAAGCATAGATGAGCTTTTCGCTGTCCACGGGCTGATAATAATTTGACTCGATGACCGAGATGATTGAGGAGACCTTGCCTAGAGAATTCGTCCACTCGTCCCCAACCGCCGCCAGAAAGTGGAGAAACAGGGGAAGGAGGATCAGGACCAAGGCTATTCTTTTCTTCATTTTAGCCGTTTCTTTTGAGAAATGATCTTATCAAAGCGCCCCTGGCTTGTAAAGCTCTTATTGACTTATCCAGATTAAAACGATATAGTTTTTATGCATAAACGAGGCGAGGAGATAATGTTTGGCAATATCGGCTTCCCCGAACTTCTCATCATCATGACGATCGCGCTCCTCGTCTTCGGGCCCAAGAAGCTGCCCGAAATCGGGAAGTCTATAGGCAAAGCCCTCCACGAATTCAAGAAGACCTCGGAAGAGATCAAGGGCAAGATCGAAAGCGAAATCCAGGCCGAAGAATTCAAAAACATCGGTCAAGACATCAAGAAGGATATCAAAGGGGATGAGGAAGGGAAAAAAATCTCCTGACGAGATGACCTTCCTCGAACATCTCGAAGACCTCCGGAAAAGAATCTGGTATTCGTTCGTAGCCATTTTCATCGTCATCATCCCCGCCTGGATGCTCAGCAAGAAAATCTTTGCCATCCTGGCGCGACCGGTATCCCAATACCTCCCCCTGGGGACTAAGTCACTGGCCTTTACCACTCTGACGGCGCCTTTCATGCTCTACATGAAAGTCTCTTTCCTGGCGGCTATTTTCGTCACTTCCCCCTTCATTTTTCTCCAGCTCTGGTATTTCGTCGCTCCCGGTCTCTACCAGAAGGAAAAAAAATACGTCATTCCCTTCGTCCTTTTCACGACCGTTTTTTTTGCCCTGGGAGCGCTTTTCGGCTATTTCGTCGCCTTCCCCTTCGCCTGCAAGTTTTTTCTCAATCTCGGGTCTGATTTCCAGCCGGTGATCACCGTTGACCAGTATTTTGGCCTCGTCGTCAAACTTCTGCTCGGGATCGGTCTGATCTTTGAGATGCCGACTTTGGTCTTTTTCCTTTCAAAGATGGGGATCATTACCTCCCGCTGGATGCTCAGGAATTTCAAGTACGCCATCCTGGCGATTTTCGTCATCGCCGCAGTCCTGACTCCCACTCCCGACATGATCAATCAGAGCATCCTGGCCGTCCCCATGATCGCGCTCTATGGCTTAAGCATCTTGATCGCCCTGATCTTCGGAAAAAAGAAAAAGCCGGAGGTGACGGCGGAAGAGGAGAGCACCGCCGGCTAGGATGATCGCTAAAGAGAAAGTCATTCTCCGTCGCGTCCCCGAATATAACCCTGCCCTGATCGAAAAAGTCATCACCGAAGGGCTGGCCGAATTCAGTCTGGAAAGCCGGGTTCATGGCCGGATCACCATAAAACCCAACGTCGTCATGTCCCACCCCAAGGTGACTCCTTCGGCCTTCACCCGGGCGGAGTTCCTCGACGGCCTGTTGCGGAGCCTCGGAAAAACCAAATGCGGCGATATCGAGATGGCCATCGCCGAAAAATGCGGCGTCGGCATCCCCACCTCCAGGATGTTCAGACGAGCCGGCTATTATCACTTGAAAAAGACTCACCCCGTCCGTCTCGTCCCGCTCGAGGAAGCCAGAAAGAGGACGGTCGCCCTGGCCAAGGGAAAAATTCATTCTGCTGTCAAGACGGCGGAGGAAATCGTCCGGCGCGATTTTCTTATCTACGCTCCCAAGCTCAAGACCAACTCCCTGACCCAGGGGATCACCGCGGCCATCAAGCTCAACATCGGCATCCTTTGCGACCGGGAACGGATGTGGAATCACAACTACAACCTCGATGAAAAGATTGTCGACCTTCTCGAAGTCGGCTATCCTGATTTTATCGTCACGGATGCCATTGAGATATCCAGCGGCGGGAATCATCTCACCCAGCACGGCCGCCCGCTCGGACTGGTCATCATGGCCCGCAATCCGGTGGCCCATGACGCCGTCTGCGCCCGGATCCTGCATCTTGAGCCCGAGGCCATCCACCACCTTCGTCTGGCCCACGAGCGGGGATACGGCCCGCTCGACCTCCAGGAAATTGAAGTCGTCGGCGATGTCACTCTCGAAGAGGCCCGGAAAAAAACGGAGACCATGGAGACCGGGCTTATCCGGGTCGACGAGGTCGACTGCGGAATCAAGGTCATCTGCGGCGAGCCCTACTGCCGGGGCGGATGCCACGGCCTGTTTCTCGACTGGCTTTACATGATCAAAGACCGGAAGCCCGAGCTCTGGAAAAATCTCCCGCCTTGGACCGTGGTGATCGGAAAATATGCGGGCGACGTCGATGCCAGGAAGCTCATGATCATCGGGACCTGTTCGGAGATCCGGGGCAAGGCAGGCGCCCGGAAAGCCAAAAAGATCAAGGGCTGCCCGCCCAAGCACAAGGATCTCGTTCTCTGGTTCTTTCTGAAAGCAAGGATCCTTAATCCGCTTTTCAGGATGGACCTGATCTACGACGGTTACGTGTGTTTGTTTTTCACCTGGTGCCGAAGACTCCTCAAAGGGAGATTGTAGTGCCGTGAACGGACACATGCTCATAGGCAACAGGCGGGTCGAAACCGCACAGAAAATCCCGTCGATCAACCCCGCGACTCTTGAGGTGAACGGCGAGGCCAGCCTCGCTTCCTCGGATGAGTGCCGGGACGCCGTGGAAGCCGCACGCAGAGCTTTCCCGACCTGGCGTCAGTTGCCTCAGGCGGAAAAGAAAAAGATTTTTCTGAGGGCCAAGCGCATTCTCCTCGATCGAAGCCGCGAAATCGCGGAGTTGATCACCCGCGAGAAGGGTTCCCCCTATGCAGAATCCCTCGCCGTTGAGGTTTTCGCGGCATTGGAAGCCCTGGATTATTATTCTAAGGACCTCGATAGGACGCTCGCGCCCAAAAAAGGCAAACAGCATCTCGCCCTGCTCCTCCACAAAAAAAGCTCCTTCCATTTCCAACCGCTGGGTCCCACGCTGCTCATCTCGCCCTGGAATTTTCCCTTCCTTATTCCCCTATTTGATACACTCAGCGCCCTGGCCGCGGGAAACACGCTTGTCCTTCGACCGTCGACTCTGACGCCGTTCTCAGCCATTAGGATCGGCGAGATCTTCGCCGCGGCCGGCCTGCCTCCGGGAGTCTTGAATGTGGTGATCTGCCGGGTCCCCCAGGCCGAAGAAATGGTCACCAACCCGCAGATCCAAACGGTCATGTTCACGGGCAGTGTCCCGACCGGCAGGAGGATCATGGAGCTGGCCAGCCGGAACCTCACCAACGTCACCCTGGAGCTCGGGGGGAAAGACCCGATGATCGTCCTCAAGGATGCGGACCTCGAGAGAAGCTCCCGAGGAGCGGTCTGGGGAGCTTTTATGAACGCCGGCCAAAGCTGCGGCTCGATCGAGCGCGCCTATGTCGCCGGGGAGGTCATAGACGAATTTACCGAGAGGGTCCTGGACCTGACCCGAAAACTCAAGGTGGGAAATCCGCTCGAACCCGGCACCGACATGGGCCCGATGGCCAGCCTCGGCCAGCTCCGGGTCGTCGAAGA
This sequence comes from Candidatus Aminicenantota bacterium, assembly GCA_963701305.1. Taxonomy (GTDB): domain Bacteria; phylum Acidobacteriota; class Aminicenantia; order Aminicenantales; family CAVYOD01; genus CAVYOD01. The sequence continues at coordinate 1,771,628 of OY969586.1, read as the reverse complement.
CCATTTGGCCGATGCCCAGGCGAAAGGAGCGCAGCTTCTTTACGGCGGCAAGAGGCTGGGGGATCTCCCCGGCCATTTCATCCTTCCCGCCGTTCTCACGGGTGTCGACCATTCGATGAAGATCATGAAGGAGGAGACCTTCGGACCGACACTCCCGATCATGCCTTTCAGCGAACCGGAAGAGGCGTTGGCCCTGGCCAACGACAGCGTCTATGGGCTGACCGCTTCGGTCTGGACCCGGAACAAAAGGAGCGCAGCCTGGCTGGCCGAGAGGCTCGAAACGGGGACGGTGACCATGAACGACCACATGATCACCTTCGCCGAGCCCAGGGCCATTTGGGGCGGCATCAAGCAGACGGGGCTGGGCCGCTCGCACGGTCCTTACGGGCTTCATGATCTCGTCAACATCAAGTACGTGAGTCACGATTACGCCAAAAAGAAGACTCAGCTATGGTGGTTTCCCTACGATCTGGGTATGGCGAAATTCATGGAGAGGTCGCTGACCTATTTCCATCACGGACGAATGAGAAATAAGACGCTCGCCCTCTTTTCCTTGCTCCCGCACCTGCCCCGGATCAAGAGGGGCAGTCCTCTCCTGAACTTGGTCAAGAGCTTACCGCGGCTGTTCGGGAGATGAAAATCATAGCCAGGTTAATTGGCCTGACCGGGACCAACGGCGCGGGCAAGAGCGAGGTGGCGGAGTTCTTCAAAAAAAACGGATACGCTTATTTCTCGCTCTCGGATGAAATCCGCGAGGAGCTCGGCCGGCGTGGGGAAGCCCTCAGCCGGGATAACCTGATCAGGGTGGGCAACGAGCTCCGCCGGCGTTTCGGTCCGGACGTCCTGGCCCGACGCGTCCTCGACAGGATCACAGGCCCGGCCGTGATCGACAGCATCCGAAACTCCAAAGAAGTCGCCTACCTAAAAAAGCAGAGGGGGTTTGTCCTGCTCGGCATCGACGCCGCCCTCGAACTGCGCTATGATCGGATTAGGACCAGAGGACGCGATGAATCGGCGTCGACGCTTGAGGAATTTGCGGCCAAGGAGCGGGAAGAGATGGCCGGACAGGAGAACGGACAGCAACTGAAGGCCTGCCTGGAGTTGGCCGATGTCTTGATCATCAATGACGGCAGTCTGACCGACCTTCATAAAAAACTGGAGGCGCTTCTATGAAGAAGGCGAAGAGAATTTCCAAGGACGCCTATTATCTCGGCATCGCCAAAGAGGTCGCCAAACGGAGCACCTGTTTTCGCCGCTCCATCGGCGCGATCATCGTCCGTGACGACCAGATCATCTCGACCGGATACGTCGGAGCTCCGAGGAAGACGAAAGATTGCCTGGAACACGGGTTTTGCCTGAGGGACAGGCTCCGCATCCCCCACGGTCAGCGCTACGAGCTTTGCCGGAGCGTCCACGCCGAACAGAATGCGCTCGTCAACGCCGGCCGGGCGGGAGTGAGTCTGCTGGGCGGCGACATGTTCATTTACGGAAGCGTCGCCGGGACGGACGAACCGATCACCGCATTTCCCTGCTTCATCTGCAAGAAAATGATCGTCAACGCCGGCCTCAACAGAGTGGTCTGCTCAGCCAAAGAAGGAGACATGAAAATCCACTCGGTCGATGAATGGGCAACGGCCTGGAAGGAGGCCGATATCATCGATGATGAGCAGCAATATGGGTGAGCCCTCGCGCCCGCCCAAGTATTTCCTTTTCGGGCCGATGCTCTTGGTCTTTCTTCTTCTGACGGCCTTTTCTCTCACCTCTCGCACAACTGGCCCAGCCGGGCAGGAGGCCTCTCAGCAGCCAGAACGGGGAGCGAGCCTTCTCAAGCTGCTGGGGATCGCGGCTTCCCCTGAATCGATCGATTACGTCCAGAACAGGACCCAATTTCAACTCCACAATCTGCTCACGGAACAGCGGCATCCGAAAACCTGGAACCTGAGCGAGGTCCTTCATAAGGATGTCGCGGCGGGGTTGCGCATGCTCTTCTCGGTGGACGAGGATATCGTCAAGCGCCTCGAAACCCTCGGCGCCCAGAGAGAGAATTTGGAGCAGGCGACGGGAGCGATCCAAGCGGCTCTCCTGGCGGGCAACAAAATTTATGTCTATGGCTGCGGAGCCACCGGCCGGTTGGCCAAACAGATGGAGAGTTCCTTTTGGCGCCCCTTCTGGAGGGAGGTCAAGGCCAACGAAAAGATCTGGGCCAAACTCAGGCTTCATCTCTCCGAGAATATCGAGGAAATGCTGGTCGGAGAGATGACCGGCGCCGATCGAGCGTTGATCAGCTCGCTCGAGGGATTCGAGGACCTTCAGCTCATCGGCCGCCTTCAGCTGGCTGACAGGAAGATCAAAAAAGGAGACGTCGTCATCTGTGTCACGGAGGGCGGGGAGACCTCCTCGGTGATTGGGACGATCTTAGCGGCCCTTGACCAATGGAAGGGGGAAAAGGACTATGACCCAATGAAGAGCCGCCAAAATCTGTATTTTGTCTATAACAACCCGGACGACCGCCTGACCCCGCTGGCACGGAGCCGAAAAGTCATCGAGGAGCCTGGAATCACCAAGATCAACCTGACCACCGGACCTCAGGCCATCGCCGGGTCAACACGAATGCAGGCGACAACCATAGAGACGTTCGTGATCGGGAATATCCTCGAGGTCGCGATCAGCAACGTTCTTAAATCGCTCCTCTCCGCCAAGGAGATGGCCAGGCTCAATTGCACGGACACTCGCCCGTTGGAAGAGAAGCTCGGGGATTTCGCCGCCGTCCTCAAGGAGGTGGAGTCAAACGTCCCCGCGATCGCACGTTTCACGGAGCTAGAGGCGCAAACATACTCCGCCGATCATTTTTCCACCTACTTCGCGCAGAAAGCGATGATCACCGTCTTCATCGACAGCACGGAGAGGAGCCCGACTTTCCGCCTCTATCCGCTTGATACAAACCGGGAGCCAAAGAGGAAATGCTGGATCCAGGTCTGGACCCCGGCGGCCAACCTGGACCAGGCCTGGCTGACTCTGCTTGGACGGCCTTTTAAAGGGATTTCTCCCGACTTTTACAGGAAACCCTTCGAAGAAGAAATCGGCGACCCTTTTCTCCAAGCCAAGGCCCTAGAGAGTCTAGGCAAAGCCGGAGACGATCAAAAATTTCTCTATGATTTTTCCTGGGGGGATTTTAACCTGAAGAACCGGGGTCCTCAGAAAGGCGACCTCGGCGTGCTGGTCATCATATCACCAGAAGAAGAAGAACTCAGAGACGTAGATTCGGGCTTTAGAAAATTCGTCCGCCTCTTCTCCAAAAACGGCGCCAAGCTCGTCCTCGCCCTGTTCACGGACAAACCCGCCAAAGAGATGGAGCCTCTTCTCTCCGCTCTTCCGGCCAATCGCATCGTCCTCAACGTCGCCGGACACGGAGACCCCTTCGGCCTGAGGCAGCAGGTCGCCCTCAAGATCATCCTCAATGCCCATTCCACCGCAGTTATGACCAAACTGGGCCGGGTCATCGGGAATACAATGACCAATGTCAGCCCCAGCAACCTGAAATTGATTGGCCGCGCCACCTATCTCATCCAGTCGCATGTCAACGGCGTCCTCAGCGCTCCTCAGTGGGTAAGAACCCACGGCTTGCGAAAGCCCATATCTTACGGCGAGGCCAACGCTGTTCTTTTTGAATCGATGGCTTTCCTCAAAGATAAAGCGGCCAAGGGGGCCCAAGCCGCCGAAGTGGCGCTGTCCATCATCCGCATTCTTGAAGCGCTTCGTCTCAATGCGCCGACCCCTTCGCAAGATGCTCTGGCCATCCTGCAAAAACCGGGACTAGCCCAGTACCTCGCAAATCTAGTGAGCGGCGAGCACTGAGCACGCCTAACCGTTCAACGCTGACTCTTTGAATCTAGATGTTTCGTATAGATGACTCGGTCGTCGCCCCTCCTGTAGAAATCCGGGATGCGCGCGACCTCGTGATATCCTAATCTCAAATAGAACCGCCGGGTCGGCTCATACTTTGGCTGAGATGACGTCTCGATGATGATCATCCGACCGGCCAATTCTTTGATCTTATTTTCAACCCAGCCCACGAGCCTTTTGCCATATCCCTTGCCCTGTTCGGCCGGAGCGACGGCCATCCAGTAGACGTCAAACGTCCCTTCGGTCAAGGGGGTGGGACCGTAGACGAGGTAACCGGACAGCTTACCTCCCTGATTCTCAATGACCACGATATCATAATCACCGTGCCCGGGCTGATCGAGATAGATATCGATGATTTCCTCGGCGACCGACAGTTCTTCCGGCGTGAACATTGCGGTCGATTGGAGGAGGGAGAGAACAGGACCCTTATCGGTGCTTCCCATCGAGCGGATCATGGCCGTTCTTTCTTCGCAGGGCGTTTTCAATCAGCACCTTCCAGAAATCCTTGTACTCGATATTCGCCGCTCCGAGCGCCCGTGCGTAACCCGCGTCCCGGCTAATGTCCGGGTTGGGATTGACCTCGAGAATGGAGAGCCGGCCGTCCTCCGCCATCCTGAAATCGACCCGCGCATAATCACGGCAGCCCAGGGCCTTAAAAGCGGCGACGGCCGTTTCTTGAAGTTTCTCCCGCAGAGCGTCATCGACCTTGGCCGGGCAGACCGGAGGGGTGCTGTCATAAAGGAAATGGTCCTGGAACCACTTGGCCTCATAGCTGCAGATCCGGGGATATGATTCCGGCATCCGGGAAAAATCGATTTCCGAAACCGGCAGCGCCTCGAGCCGCTCGTTCTGCAGGACGGCCACATTGAATTCCCGCCCCTCGATGTATTGTTCGACCAGGGCTGGTTTTTCATACCGTTCGAGGATCCTCGTGATTTGCCTGCAGAGACTTTCCGCGTCCTTGACTACGGAGTCTGGACAAATCCCCAGACTGGCGTCTTCGCAGTTCGGCTTCACGATCAGCGGAAAGGGTAAGTCAACCAAATCCTCGCAGGAATTCACCGCCCGGCTTGGAGCTGTCGGCAGGTTGTTGGCGCTGAGGATCGCCTTGGCTCTCGATTTGTCTTGGCACAGGCCCAGGGTCTGGGAGACATTCCCGGTGAACGGGATGGGCAGGAGCTCCAGCACGGCGGCGATGTTGGCTTCCCACTGCGGCTTTCCGTAGAAGCCTTCGCATAAGTTGATAAGGACATCGAGTTCCAGCTCGGTGAGCCGGTGGAGAAATCCCATCAGGCTCTGACGGAGCGGGATGATGGTGACCGAATAGCCGAGGGAGGCGACGGCCAGACAGACTTCCTCGGCAACCTGAGCGACCGACTCCTCGGAGACCCTTTCCTGATTCCGGCCGATCGTCGGCTCGTAGGCGTTGAAGGCGATGCCGACGCTGATGTTCCTGGTTTTCATAGCTTCATAGCGTACTGGGACACGGCGGCCACGGCCGCGGGACGAACCGGCCTCTTGAGGCCGCAACGGATGATGGCCTCGTCCACGACACGGTGGATGAGGGCTGAATATGAATAGCCGGCGGTCCGTGCGGCTTTGGGCATGCAGGAATTGTCATCCGGGTTTGGGAGAACTCCCGGCAGGGGATTGACTTCCAGAATATTGGGCTCCCCGCGCTCATCCAGGCGGACGTCGACGCGGCTCCAGTCACGGATCCTCAGCACCACGCACGCCCGTTTAACCAGGTGCTCGATCCGGCGCTGGAGGTCTTCCCCGATGTTCGCCGGGCAATTGAAAATTTTGAGAGGCTGCTCGGGCCTGTCCCAGATCCACTTGGCTTCATAAGAGTAGATGGGCATCGCGCCGTCGGGCAGCATGCTGTGATCGATCTCGACAATGGGCAGGACCTCGAGGCCCGGATGGTTGCCCAGGACACCGACGGTGAACTCCCGCCCGGGCAAAAATCGCTCAACGATCACCGGCTCTTCGTAAAAGGCGATGACCTCGTGGATGCGGGCGTAGAGCTCCCTCAGGTTGTGGACGACCGAATTGTTGCGGATCCCCTTGCTCGAGCCTTCATAGAGCGGCTTGACGATCGCCGGCAGGCTGATCGCTCTCGGAATCTCCAGCGGCGATTCGACGATCCAGAAGGCCGGGTTGGGAATCTTGTGAAAGGAGAGAATTTCTTTAGCTCGTGACTTATCGAGGCAAATTCCGAGAGTCAAGGGATCAGAGCCGGTGTAAGGAATTCCGAGAAGCTCGCAGATAGAAGGAATGTGAGATTCGCGGTTCGGACCATAGAGACGCTCAGCCATGTTGAAGACGAGGTGGGGCTTGACCCGCTTGAGACGGGCGTACGCCTTGTCATCAGATTCGATGGGGAAAACTTGATACCGCTCTTCGAGAACGCTGCGGATGGCTGTGATCGTCTCGTCTGAATCGCATTCAGCGAGCAGATCGGGTGGAGGCTCTTCTTCCTCCCTCTTCTCTTCGAATTGCCGATGAGTCAACGACGCTGTCGCACCGTTTTTCGAGCTATAAAGGAGGGCAATTTTCATAGCTACCTTCTTACTTACACGTTAGATTTTCAAAACTTCCTAGCGTCGTGATCATGGATGAGAAGCTGTCACACTCGTTTAAATTTTCTTTTCATAAAAAAATATATACCTTTTTTTATAAATGTCAACAGTTTTTTTGCGAGCCGACACTTTTTTTTGTATTGAAGGAAAATTTGATACAACCTGTGGTGGCAAAAAAATCAGGCAAGCAGGAAATGTGCCAACCAGCCTCCTGGCTTCCCTTTTCTTGAGAATATATTCACGTGCCTTCGCCTCTCCGCGATCATTGATGATTGTTCAATCCGCGGGTATCCTGTTAGAGCATAAAATTCGGATACAGATAATAGGACCTGAAGTCGATTCCCCTCTTTTTTGCTTTCTGTTCGAGGGATCTCATGGCCCTCCGGTCCCCATCCGCGAAAATCTTAAAAACAATCACCGCCCCCGAATCTGCGATCTCTTTCAGCCGGGTCATCGTCAGCCCGGTTTCCAAATGGATGATCAGGTTGGCTCCAGCCCGGAGAGAGAATTTGGACGCATCCAGAATCAAGTTGAAGTCTGATGCTTGGGAAAGACTCGAGTCGGAGAGATGGATCCAGGCTCCGCTCCGGGCCAGGTCTTTGATCCCCGAGTCAAGCGGACCGTGATGGTAATAGATCAGCCGGCTTCCCCCTTTTTGCGCCGCGTGAGCGATCTCACCCAGTCGAGCGAAGTCCCGAATCTCTTCTTTATTAGAAAGGTGAACATAGGTTCCGCTCCGCCCCAGCTCCTTGAGTTCGAAGAAAGAAAGAGACTCTGGTTTTTGAGACGACTCGAGGCCACGCCGAAAATGATGGGCCGCAACTGCGTTTCCCCGCCGGCAGGCAATGCTCATGAGCGTGAGCTCTCGGGCCCCCGCGGCGGCTCCATCGGAAGTGTAAAGGTCGGCGCCCGCCTCTCCCAGCCACTCGAGCTCGTAAACCGAAAATCTCCCGGTGACGATGAGGCTGAACCGACCTCCGTTCTTTCGACACGCCCTGATGCTTTCGAGGATCACCCCGAATTCCGACTGGTCATCGCGCAGGACGGTGTTCGTACCTCGCTTGACCTGATCCAGCAAATCGAAATCTCTTGTCTCCATTGTCTCTTAAGGAAAATTAATATATGCCCGGCCAAGACGGCTTGTCAAGGAACCGCCTTGATCAGTGAGCGGTGAGCGGTCAGCGCTGAGCAGTCAAATACCAGCCTCGGAATGCCCGGTCTCTTGCGCTCCTCGGCCGCTCGACCTTCAATTGACAGGCGCTGTGGCCCTTCAGATCGGACTCCTTACTCCTCACCACTTACTCCTCAGGGATTTCAGTCCACTGCTCAGGGCTCGCTTCAAGGCCCTTGCAAAACCGGTTTTTATCTTTTATCATCGGGCCTGGCGAGCGTCAATGAGATTGAAGAAGTCCGCTGTGCTTTTCTCCGGAGGCATCGACTCGACGACGGCCCTCTATTGGGCGTTGTCCCGTTCTGACCATGTGTTCCCCCTGACCTTTGACTACGGCCAGCGGCACAAGATCGAAATTCGGCTGGCGCGGAGGTTGACCACGAAATTGGGACTTCAACATATCTTTTTGAAGGTCGATCTCGGCCAAATCGGCGGCTCCGCGCTGACCGACATTAAGATTCCCGTGCCCCGTGGCAGATTGACAAAACGTGCCCCCGAAAGAACGCCCCCAACGTACGTCCCCTTCCGTAACGGAGTCTTCCTCGCCCTGGCCGCCGCTTGGGCCGAAGCCCGCGGAGTCGAGGAATTGATTTGCGGCTTTAATGTGATCGATTCTCCCAATTATCCTGACACTCGGAAGACGTTTGTCAGGGCGATGGAAAAAGCGATCAACGCGGGAACCAGGGCCGCATTCGGAGCGGAGCCCATCAGGATCATCGCGCCCTTCGTCAACCTCCGGAAGTCGGAGATCATCAAGCTCGGCCTTTCTCTGGGCGCGGACTATTCCTACTCGGTGAGCTGTTACGCCGGCCAGGAGGTTCCCTGCGGGAAATGCTCATCCTGCCTGCTGAGGGCAAAGGCTTGGGACGAGGCCGGGCTTGGGGATCCTCTTTTGAGCCGTTTAGAAAAGGAGGGCCGAATATGAGCTGGATCCTGAGAGTCCAAGATAAGTTCTCCGCCGCTCATTTCCTTCGGGAGTACAAAGGGAAATGCGAGCACATCCACGGCCACACCTTCCGGGTTGAAGTCCAGCTCGTAGTGAACGAGCTCAACCAGACCGGAATAGGAATCGATTTTCTGGAGATCAAGAAGGCGCTCGCTCTGATTCTTCCCGACCACAAAAATCTGAACGAAGCCTACGGTTTTAATCCTTCGGCCGAGAACCTGGCTCGCCATTTTTACGGGGAGCTCAAAATCCATTTCCCGGTCAAGGCCGTGACCGTCTGGGAATCGGAAGATGCCGCCGCCAGTTACTTTGAAGATCAGTGAGATCTTCGCCTCGATCCAGGGGGAGGGCCTCCGCCAGGGTGAGCCGACGATTTTTGTCCGCTTGGCCGGATGTAACCTGAGCTGCGTTTTTTGTGACACCAAATACGCCCGGCGGGGGGGGCGGGACTTCCTTCTTGAGGAAATCATGGAGAAGATCAGGGGCCTAAGGGCACATTTCCCGGCCCGCTGGGTTTGCCTCACGGGAGGAGAGCCGCTGCGGCAGAGAGTCGAAAAGCTTGTCCACAAATTAAAGACCGAGGACTTCATGGTTCAGGTTGAAACCAACGGGACGCACTACCGGTCAATGCCGGTAGATTGGTACTCCGTGTCCCCCAAACCAGAGCGGTATTCCTATCGGTCCGAATACAGAAAGAAAGCGAAAGAAGTGAAACTGATCGTCACCCGCGAGCTCGACTTGGCCCTGGTCATGAAGCTCAGGAACGAATTCCGCCGCACGATTCCCATTCTTCTCCAGCCCGAGTCCAGTCGGAAGTGGAGCATCGAGCGGGGCTTCAGGATTCTCGAGGAGGCCTTGCAGGCGGGCCTGGATAATATCCGTCTTTCTTCCCAACTGCACAGGCTCTTCGGATTGAGATGAGACCTCGGCTTCGGGTCGAGATCAATATGTCTTCCAGAGTTCTCCCCAACCTGTTTTCATGAACTTTTTGATCCTCTTCCGGCCGACGCTCGGATACCAAAGAAAATCATGATAGATGTTGCTGGCCAGCGGTGCCCAGAAAAAAAGGGGGCTTCGGAGGAGAGGCTTTTCCAGGCGCTTGAGGAAGCCCTTGCGGATCATCTGGTCGCCCCAGATGACGAAGCTCCTCTTGGCTTCGAAGCCGAAATTCAGTCCCGAGATATCTTCGCCCACGACCTCGATCTCGGCCGGGTTGCCGACCCCGAGCCCCATTTCATGGGCCATCCTCAGGTAGGGGATGCTCATCGGGTCAAAGCCCATGATCTTGGCGGCCACGGCGTCAATGGCCACAGAGTCGCCGCTCCCGAGGATGATGTTCTTGATCCTGGGAATCATGGTCCTCGGTCCCGCTCCATCGCCGCAGACCGTGCCGTCCATGACGCAAAAGAGACCGGGGTGAAGCTCACGCTGCATCAACAAGAGGTCCACCAGCACCTCGTGGATGTATTTGTGGGCAAAATGCCGGGCCTCCTTGAGCAGGCCGCCGAAAGCATTCTTGATCGCTCCGGTCGTGGTCGAATGACCGTGGGTCTTGATGGTGGGAAGATGGAGGATATTCTTCCCGGCGAACATTCGCGGAATCCAGATGCCTTCGGGGAAAATTTCGTTCAATTTCAGAAGCTTGCTCTTGAAATCGTACCGGACCCATTCCACGTCCGGAAGTGAGACGAAGCCCAGCCCGTACCTTTCCAGGAGGGGCGCCCACTTATTGTTCTTGGCCCCTCTGATCGGATTGGTCACCACCGTCTTGTTCTCAACCGGAATGAGTTTTTCTTTCCTGTACCCGTCTTCGATAAGGGTTTTGACGGCGCCTTCGACCTGCCAGGGCTGGCTCGAACAGGAAGGAAAATATTTCGTCCAAGAAAGATTCAGCTTGATGAGGGTATCGTTTTCTTTGGGGAGGAATCTCTGATACGCCGCCAGGCGCATCAACTTCCCATAATCATCAACGACCGTTGGGGGTGAGGTTTTCAAAACCACGACTCTGGGCTTGGCCACTTCTATTTCCTTGTGCCCAGGATCAAAACGGCTGCAACAATCCAGAGAAGAGTGTCAAGCAGGAGGGGCTTGTCTTCGATGATCAGGGATTCCGGGCTTCCCCCTTCGGCCTTTTGGTGGATGAGGTAGAGGTAGCGAAAGATCCCGTAGAGGACGAAGGGGACGGTGTAGATGAGCTTGGCCGTGCCGAACTTGGTCACCGTCTCTTCCGAGATCGTGTACAAGCAATAGGCCACCAGGGTCGAGGCGGTGACGACCGATATCATCTGGTCAAGAAGATAAGTGTTGTATTCTTTGAGGATGGGACGGTGACTCATCGCCGACCGATTCAGAAGGACGAGCTCGTGGCGGCGCTTGCCCATGGCCAGAAACAGAGAGAGGAGCATGGTGCAAATCAAGAGCCAGTGGGAAATATCCACCCGGATGGCCAGACCGCCGGCCACGACCCTGATGAGAAAGCCCGCGGCGATGACAAAGATATCGAGAATGACGACGTGTTTGAGCCAGAGAGAATAGGCAATCTGGAGAACAACATAGAACAAGCCTATCAGGAAAAAATATTCGTTGATCGTGAGAGCCAACCCGAAACCCACGGTCCCCAGCACGAGCATCGCCGCCACGGCGGCCGGCTTCTGGAGCCGGCCCGAGGCCAGAGGCCGCTGGGATTTGAGGGGATGAAGCTTATCCTCTTCCAGGTCCTGCAGGTCGTTGAATATATAGTGGGCGCTCGAAAGGAAGCAAAAAGTGACAAAGGCCAGGACCGTTTTTAGAAAGAGCGGCTTGTCCAAGAGGTTTTGGGAAAAAATGAGCGGGGCAAAAATAAAGAGGTTCTTGATCCATTGCTTCGGCCTGGCGGACTTGAAAATTTCGATAAAAAGCATCTCTTTAGCTTTTATATCCTCTTTTGGTCAAAATTTCAACCGCATCCCTGCCCCGCACACAGTGTCAGCAGCGACCAGCGAACTTATTCAAGAGAACTCTTGTGGGTTAGGCGTGGTGGTCGAATGGTTATTTGCCGGATCATGAATGCGCCTGCTTCCTAGATAAAGCAAAACAGGGAGGTGTGCCAGAATGCGCACTTCCCTCCTCGCCCCTTACTCCTTACCATTCACCTTTTAATTGCCTCTGCTCACCTTTTAAGAATCCAGTTGCATGAACGAGTCAGATAAAACCCCGAAAAGATGACCAGCGCGCCAACCATCTGAAAAGTCGTGATCCTCTCCGACAGGAACAGATAAGCGAATAGCGTAGCTAAGACCGGCGTAATATTTCCATAGATCCCGGTCTTGCTGTTCCCGACCCTTCTCAGGGACGCATACCAGATGATGATGCTGATGACGATGGCAAAGAGGCCGGAGTAGACGAGCGAGGCCCAACCTCCCAGGCTCACTGCAGACCAGGGCAGCCGCCGGATATCCTTAGCCGCGAAAGGAAGGTAGAACAGCGTCCCCAGTGACAGAGTCAAGGTCGACAATTTCAGAGGAGGTATTCTCTCCAGCAGAGGTTTGGAAAAAACGGTATAGAGCGCCCAGCAGACGTTGCCGGCAAAGATCAGGAGGTCGCCCCGCAGGCTATTCCTGGTCCAAGGGGTGCTCCCGCCCTGCTTGGCAACCACGAGATAAAACCCGGCGAACGAGACGAGGATCCCGATCCAGCCAAGCGGCGGAATCTTCTCGTACTTGAAAAGGCTGGCGAACAGCGCGATAAGCACCGGAGACATGGCCATGATCAGCGAGGTATTCGAGGCGGAGGTCAGGCTGATGCCATGGATAAAGAGAGTTTGATAGACGGAAAAGCCGACGAGGCCCAAGCCCAGAACCTTCCAGAAATCGGGTCTGCTCAAGGCAAAACCTTCCTTGCTGACCCAGAGGAGGAGGAGCAGGATTAGAGAGGAGAAGAAGAGCCGGAGTCCGTTGAAGCCTCCCGGAGAGAACTCGCGCAACGCGATTTTGATGATCGAGAAGTTGATCGCCCAAAACAACGTGGCCAGGAGCATAAAGAGATCGGTCCTGCCGAATCTTTTGCTCTCTTCAGTCTGCTGCATGGTATAACCTTCTGGTCAAAATTCAGGCTTGACAGCTCAAAAAGGGAAGCTCAGGGAAAAAAAACGAAGACCGGCTTAGGCCCTATTCTTCTTTGAACTGGGGTAACGGGCTTCAACGATAGACCTGATCCCTCCTCTCGGGTTGAACTCGCCAGTCACGATCGCCCAGACTGGCCGACTAGCTTTGATGATATCCGCCAGGATCCTGTTCACGGCATTCTCATAAAAGATGCCCAGATTTCTGTAGGCCAGGACATAATCCTTCAGGGATTTGAGCTCCAAACACCTGGCTTTCGGGCAATACCGGATGGTGATGACGCCGAAATCAGGGAGTCCTGTCTTCGGGCAGATTGAGGTAAACTCCGGGATTTCTATCTTGATCTCGTAGTCCGGGAATTGGTTCGGGAACGTCTCTATGACCGGAAGCTTGGCTTTCAGGCCGGCTCTGGCCTCTTTTTCCCCGTAACCGGGCATCGTTCTTCCTTCTCCCTGAATTTTTTAAGTAATGTATCATATACCATTCATTGACCGCTGACAACCTCCAAGAAAAGCGCTTGCAATTCTGGCTCGGGCTGAAATATCCTTATCGGTCGGAGGCCACGATGAGAGAATGCAACAGTCAAAGAAATTCTCAAAAATGCAACTGCAGCTGGGAACCATGCAGCCGAAAAGGAATCTGTTGTGAGTGCCTAGCTTACCATTGGAGCCACAAGGAGCTCCCCGCTTGCCTGTTCCCCGACGCTGTCGAAAAAACCTACGACCGGTCGCTCAGGAATTTCATCCAGACCTGGCGCGAGAAATGAACGTCTACGGCCCGGTGCCATCGAGACGGCTGGGATATTCCCTGGGGGTGGACCTGCTTCCTTTTAAGACCTGCTCGTTCGACTGCATCTATTGCCAGCTTGGCCGGACGACCCGGACAACGGTCCGTCGCAGGGAATTTGTTTCGGCGCCAGAAATCCTCGACCAGATCAGGAGAGTGTTGGCCTCGCGCAAGAAGATCGACTGCATTACCTTCTCCGGGTCGGGGGAGCCGACGCTCAGCACCGCGATCAGGACGATCATCGCCGGCATAAAGAAAATGACTTCGATCCCCGTCGTCGTCCTGACCAACAGCTCGCTCCTGTCGCACCGCGAGGTGAGGGAGGCCTTGCTCCAGGCTGATATCGTCGTGCCCACTCTGGACGCGGCCACTCAGGCCGTATTCCTAAAGGTCCACCGGCCGCACGCGTCCCTGAAGGTCGAAAAGATCGTGGCCGGGTTGGAGAGATTTCGGCAAGAATTCCGGGGGGAAATCTGGCTCGAGGTGATGCTCGTCAAGGGAATCAATGATCACCCCTTCCACCTGAAAAAGATCAAAAATCTCATCGCCGCCTTGAAACCTGACAAGGTCCACTTGAACACGGTCGTGCGGCCGCCGGCCGAAGAACGCGCCCGACCTGTTTCCCAGTCAGAACTCCGAAAGATCCAGAAGTTCCTGGGCCCTGGCACGGAAATTATCGCCGATTTCGAACGAAAAGAGCAGACTCCGGCCGGGGAAGAGCTGGTCGAGATGATCGTTTCGTCCCTGCGCCGAAGGCCGATGACCCGGCGGGATCTCAGGCTCTTTCTCGGGAAATCTCCCGGCCTGATCAAAGAATGCCTGAGTTCGCTTCAGGGAAAGGGAAAGATCAAAGCCCGCCGGCACAAGGGAGCCATTTATTATGAAACCGACGGCTCTTAGGCGCCCCAACTCTTCCCATTTTTCAGCAAATGTGCTAATAATATTTTCTAACGGCTCTCCAAAAACCAAGATCTGAAGATCAAGGAATTTTAGAAATGAAAAGGTTAGACGAATTGGAAGGCTCAAAAAAGCATTCCCCAGGGGGTCGCCTTCTTTATCTATAACCTCTTTCATCCCCGGATCATTCTTCAAGGAGTCATACATGTTTGATACTGCCCACTTCTCGAATGCCAAAAAGTACTGGCACAGGGGAAAACTCCATGATTGGTCTGAAGCCGACCTCCATCCGATGACTTTCGCCCTTCATTACGGAGGGTCCGTCTTCGAAGGAATCCGAGCCTACAAGACGCCGAAAGGGCCAGCGATTTTCCGCCTCTCCGAGCACATCGACCGCTTCCTTCATTCCGCGTCGGTGGCCAGGATGAAAGTCCCGTACACCAAGCAGGAGATCATCGAAGCCATCAAAGTGACGATGAAGGCAAACAGGCTCGAATCCGCCTATATCCGCCCGATTCTTTACTATTCCTATGGAAATCTGGGCCTCACACCGAAATATTGCCCCGTGGATATGGCCATCGGCATCTGGGAATGGGGCCTCTACCTAGGAGCCAAAACGGAAAAGGGAGTCTCCGCATACATTCTGCCTTGGAGAAGAATCCATCACAGCCAGTTGGACACGACGGCCAAACTCGGCGGCCTGTACGTGCAATCGACCATCTGCGCCCTGGATGCTCACGCGCTGGGCTTTGATGAAGGGATCTTCTTGAACCTCGAGGGAAATATCGCCGAGGGTGCCGGAGAGAACATTTTCATCGTGAAAGACAATGTTCTAAAAACCAACGATAACAAACAATCGATCCTCGAGGGTATCACCAGGACAACGATCTTGGAGATAGCCGGGGACCTCGGCCTGAAAGCCGTCGTCGGACCTATAACCAAAGAGGAATTCTTGGCCACGGACGAGGCCTTCTTCTCGGGGACCGCCGTCGAGATCGCTTCGATCATCAAGATCACCGATGGCTCGAATTCCGGATCATCAAAGACAAAGCACTCGATCGGTTCCGGCCGGGCCGGAGCAGTGACTCTTCAACTCAGGAAATTGTATAAGGAGATCGTAACCGGAAAAACCAAGAAATATGAGCCTTGGCTTACCTACGTCAAGTATTGATCTCGCTTTTCATTTTCATCCGGATATGATAATTATAGTGGCCTGGGCAACGCCCAGGGTCTTTTGAGGCCGAGAGAAGAATCAGCGATTCCAAAGCCAGCCGGTTTTTGACCGCGGGAGAAGGCAAGGGATATAATTCCTTTTCTGAGTGAGGGCTCGTGCTTCAACCTCGGGATGTTTTGAAGAGGATAAATCCTTATATCCCCGGAAAGCCTATTGAGGAAGTCGCCCGGGAACTGAAGCTCAAGGGCCGGATCATCAAGCTCGCCTCCAACGAAAATCCCCTGGGGACTTCTCCCCTGGCCATGCGCGCCATTCGCAACGCTCTCAGGGGATCCTTCCTTTATCCGGACGACACCTGCTTCTACCTGAGGAAGAAACTGGCGGAAAGATGCGGAGTGGAACCCGAAAACATCGTCACCGGCAACGGCTCCGTCGAACTCCTTCCTCTCATCACCCTGACATATCTCGACCCCGAGCATAGCGCCGTTTTCAGCGCCGGTGCTTTTATCTGGTTCAAGATCGCGGCCAACATCGCCGACAGCGAACTCATCGAAGTCCCCATGGAGGACTATACTCACGACGTGAACGCCATGCTCGGCGCGATAAAAAAGAATACTCGGTTGGTCTATTTTGCCAATCCCAATAACCCCACCGGGACCATCATCGACCGGCAGGAGACGGACGCCTTCATCCAAAGGGTCCCGGAGGACGTCCTGGTGATCATGGATGAGGCCTACCGCGAATACATCGACGATCCCCGGTATCCCGATTCGTTCAAGTATCTGAGAAAAGGAAGGAACATCCTGATCCTCCGGACCTTCTCCAAGATTTACGGCCTGGCCGGGGTGCGGCTCGGCTACGGCATCGGTCCCAAGGCGGTTATCGCCAGCCTGGCCAAGATCCGGACCTCCTTCAATGTCAACCGGCTCTCCCAAGAGGCCGGGATGGCGGCCCTTGACGATGACCAACATGTCCGGAAAGGGAAGGCCGTCAACGACGCTGGAAAAGAATACCTCTATGACGCCTATGGGAAATTGGGACTCTTTTTTGTCCCCACCTTCGGGAATTTCATATTTGTCGATTTCGCGCGGGACAGCCGGGTTGTCTTCGAGGCCCTGCTGAAAAAGGGGATCGTCACCCGGATGATCAAGGAATACGGATTCCCGAACGCCCTGCGGATCAGCATCGGCTCCGCGGCGCAGAACAAGCGCTTGATCAGGGCTATAAGACAAGTTCTCTAGATATTAAAACACAACATAAGGAGGCTTTTTATGATCATCAAGTTAGCGAACGGTCAAGAGATTCCGGTCGAGATGCACAAGGCCAGGATGGTGCAGAAGATCACCCTTGTCCCGGCTGAAGAGAGGCTGAAGGCCATCGAGGAGGCGGGCTACAACACGTTCCAGCTCAAAACCAAGGATATCTTCTTGGACATGCTGACCGACAGCGGTGTTAACGCGATGAGTGACAATCAATTTGCGGCGTTCATGAACGCCGATGACGCCTACGCCGGGAGCATGACCTTCTATGATTTTGCCGATGCCGTCAAGGACATTTTGGGCTACCAGTACGTTATGAACGTCCACCAGGGGAGGGCGGCCGAACACCTGCTCTCCAAGATCTTCGGGAAACCGGGCGGCGCCGTTATAACCAACTATCATTTCACGACGACGAAGGGCCACATTGAGCTAACCAGCGGATCGGCCTGCCTAGAGCTCTACGCAGACGAGGCCCTGAAAACCAAGAGTTCGCATCCATTCAAAGGGAATATGGATATCCAGAAGCTCAATGCCGCGATCAAAAAGTGGAGCCGGGAGAAAATCGGCTACGTACGCATGGAAGCGACGACCAACCTGCTGGGCGGGCAGCCGTTCTCGATGGAAAACCTCAAAGAGGTCCGGGCGGTCTGCGACCGGAACGGGCTCCTCCTGGTCATGGACGGAAGCCTGATCGCGGAAAACGCTTATTTCATCTGGAAGAGGGAGAAGGCTTATGCGGATAAAACCGTCGCCGCGATCACCAAGGAGATGGCCGGCCTCGCCGATATCTTCTATATGAGCGGAAGGAAGAACACCTGTGTGCGGGGCGGATTTATCGCTTCCAATAAAAAAGAATTAATGGAACGACTGGAACCCTGGCTGCCGTTCTATGAAGGATTCTATACCTATGGGGGGATGTCGATGAGGGAGATCGGGGCTATGGCCGTGGGATTGAGAGAAATGGTTGATCCCGCGATGGCCGGCTGCTCGATCGAGCAGATCAAGTATTTCGTTGAAAAGCTCGATGCCATGGGCATCCCGGTTGTGACTCCTCCCGGCGGACTGGCCTGCCACGTCGATGCCAGGAAATTTGTGGCTCATATCCCCAAAGAAGGCTACATAGCCGGGGCTTTAACGGCCGCTCTTTATATAACTTCCGGCGTCAGAGCGATGGAGAGAGGGACGATCTCGACGGACCGGGACAAGGAGGGCAAGGAGGTCTACGCTGACTTGGAGCTCACCCGGATCGCGCTTCCCCGAAGAGTCTATTCGATCTCCCACGTGGAATATATCATCGAGCGGCTCCGATGGCTGGCCGAACACCGGGACCTAATCAAGGGATTGAAGTTTGTCTCCGAGCCGCCCGTGCTGAGGTTCTTCCTGGGCAAACTCGACGCGCTTGACAACTGGGGTCGGATGCTGTGTGACGCTTTCAAGAAGGACTTCGGCGGGAGCTGGTAGAAGAAAGCCGCAAGCGTCCCGGGCCGGTCCTCTCTTCGGAAGAGAAAGGAGGTTTTTTCGATGCCTAAACCCATTGCTCTAGTTTGTTCTTTTTTGCTCCTGGTTTGTTTGCCCCGCCTTCTGCAGGGCTCAGAGATCTTTCCCTACGCTTACAAAATCGCCGGGCTCGAAAACGGACTCAAGGTCATCTCCATAACGCTTCCCAATCCCAATATCATTTCCTACTACACCATCGTCCGCTCCGGGTCGCGGAATGAGGTCGAACCGGGAAAATCAGGCTTCGCCCATTTCTTCGAGCACATGATGTTCAAGGGCACGAAAAAAGTGCCGCGCCGGGCCTATGACGAATTCCTAACCCTGCTCGGGGCGGGGACCAATGGGTATACATCGGACGACTACACTTGCTATTTTGTCGTCTTCGCCGGGCGCGGGAACCTGGAAAAGGTGGTCGAGACGGAAGCAGACCGGTTCATCAATCTCTCCTATGACGAAGAGATGATCAAGACCGAGGCCAAGGTCATCGAGGGAGAGTATTACGCCAGCGTCTCCAGCCCGGACCGCAAGCTCGAGGAGGTCCTTCGGGACACGGCTTTTGAGAAGCATTCTTACAAGCACACGACTCTCGGCTATCTGAAAGACATCCTGGATATGCCCAATCAGTACGAGTACAGCCAGCTCTATAAAAAGAAGTTTTATGCCCCCGACAACTGCATCCTCCTCGTGGCCGGGGATTTCGACCATGACCAGCTTATGACACTGGTCAAAAAATATTATAGCTCCTGGGAGCGGTCAAATTACACCCTCCGGACGTCCGTCGAACCGATCCAGACCGGGCCCAAAAGGATTCACTACGACTGGCCGTCCCGGACCCTGGCGAGGCTGGCCATCGCTTTCCACGGCCCGGCTTATTCGGACGAAAAGATCGACAAGCCCGCGCTCGACCTCTTGGCCCAGATCGCCTTTTCAACATCCTCCCCCCTATATCAAAGGCTGGTCATCGGGGAACAGAAGTGCCAATCACTCCGGGCCGATTTTGAAGACCACCGAGACCCCTACCTCTTGACCCTCTCTTCTATCATCAAAAACGACAGCGACGTTCCCTATGTAGAGGAAGAGATCTTCAAAGAACTGGAACGCCTGAAGGCCACACCCGTTTCCACAGATATCCTGGCCGATGTCAAGTCGAACTCAAAATACAGCTTGGCCGGCCAGCTCGGAACGACGGACGGAGTCGCCGGCGCTTTGGCTTTTTACATCAGCCTGGCCACCGACCCGGTCACCATCAACAAACTTTTCGGTCTCTACGAAATCATAACGCCTCAAGACATTATGGAGGCGGCCAAAAAGTACTTTGTGAAAACCGCGAGCACTGTGGTCACTCTCACTGGGGAGAAAGCGAAATGAGAGCATCGCTGAAACTTTGTTCTTGGGGAATACTTTTTTTGAGCCTCATCCTCCCGGTCATGACCTGCGCCAAATCGACTCCTAAGAAAATAATGACCGAATTTCTCCCTCTCCAGGGCAACCCACTGGTCGGCTTCCGCATCCTTCTCCGTATCGGCTCGGCCCATGACCCGGCGGGAAAGGAAGGACTCTGCCAGCTCACCCTGAGCATGCTCGCGAGCGGCGGCAGCAAGACCATGACCTACGAGGAGATCGCCAAGAAGTTTTATCCTCTGGCGGTCAGCCTGGATCTGAGCGTGGACAAGGAAATGTCTGTTTTTTCGGGGACCGTTCATGTCGATAACCTGGAGAAATATTATGGCATCCTGAAGGAGATGCTTCTCAACCCGGGTTTCCGGGAAGAGGACTTCGCCCGACTCAAGACAAACCAGCTCAACTTTCTTGAAAAGACACTGGTCAGCAACATGGACGAAGAGTTCGGCAAAGAGATCCTGAGCCTGATGCTTTATAACGGGCATCCATATGGACACAATGAGGCGGGGACGGTCCATGGGATCAAGAGTCTAACCCTGGAAGATGTGAAATCGTTTTACAGCGAACACTTCATCCAAGGCAACCTGACCATTGGATTGACCGGAGGATATCCGCCGGAATTCGCCGCCGAGATTGAAAAGGACTTTTCCGCCCTGCCGGAAGGAATCGCTCCGCGACTGGTTCTCCCTCCTTCGCGGATGCCCGATGGGCTCGAAATTGTGATCGCTGAAAAACAAACCCCGGCCACGGCTATATCGATGGGATTTCCCATCTCTTTGACCAGGGCGGACAAGGATTTCTTCGCCCTGTGGGTTGCCGGGTCCCATCTCGGTGAGCACCGCCAGCATGTTTCCCTCTTGTTCCAGAAGATCCGCGAGGAAAGGGGCCAAAACTATGGAGACTACGCCTATATCGAGCACTTTATCCAAGGCCGGGACAAGTTTCCGGACACTAACTATTGCCGCCAGCAGCAGTATTTTTCCATCTGGATCCGGCCCCTGGCCAATTCCAATCGCCACTTTGTCATCCGCCAGGCCCTCCTGGAGCTGAAAAAACTCGTCGAACAGGGCATCTCCCAGGAACGGTTTGAAGTCGTTCGGACATACCTTCTCAATTATACGAAACTCTATGCTCAAACTTTGGGAGAGCGACTGGGCTGGCAGATCGATTCCCATCATTATGGATATAAGGATTTTCTGGCCGAAGCCCAGACGAAACTTCCTCAATTGACCGTCGACGACGTCAACCGGGCCATTCAAAAGTACTTGAATTTCAACAATGTCTACCTTGCCATCATCACCCAGGATGGTTCGGCCCTTAAGGATGCTCTCGTCGCAAACACGCCTTCCCCTATTATTTACGCTAACCCGAAGATGCCCAAGGAGATCCTGGGGGAAGACTTGGTCTATCAAACCTTTCAACTGGATGTGAGAGCTGAAAAGGTCAAGGTTATCCCGGCCGCGGAGTTCTTTCAGCAGGCCGGGTTGCCAGTTCGATGATCAGGAGGACGCGGAACGAAATTTCCGCTTCGCCGGCCCCAAATGACGAAGGTACCGGGAGCGGGGGCCAGCGGATGAGGCGCCGGATGAAGCCCAAACTCCGGAAAACGCGTCCCTTGAGCCAAAAAGTGGCAAAATGTGCGCCTTTCCCCGGTCATTAGGGGGGAAAACATGCTCAGAAGGCGATTAATAGGCCTAAAAACCTGCGCTTGATATCACATTTTGGGTAGATTTGTAATACTTCAAAAAATCTCTTGCATTTGTGAGCTAAGCATGGTATAATTAAAATTGACAGTCAGAGGGGGAATTAGAAAAAAGAATATTTTGGAGTAGTCTTTTTGCGCCTCCGGCTGGAAAGCCTGCAACAGCCATCAACCATCTCCGCGATTTTTCAAGGATATTTTTGTGTTCACCTGCAACCCTTTTTTGCTTTGTTGCGTATATAAAAGTGAGATGGCCAGGATGAAAGTGAATAAATACGATCACGAAAGGAAGCACCTCCTTTTAAACCCTCCTTTTACGCGGGAGTTTAAAAATAGATTCCGCTTATCTATTAATCCATTCCCTTTCGTAGGCTGCCCTATCCTTCTCCAAAAGGATAGGGCAGCCTATCCTCAAGCGGCTCGTCGCCGGAGGATCTTATCCTAGAGACCCTTCGCGATGCGCTCCAGAGAAATTATCGCGTTCCCTCACAGATTGGAAATGACGACTAAGAAAACTGCAGAATTAGTTTCTGCATGGACTTTTCCGCGCACTGCTCACTCGTTTTTACTTGACAGGGACAATCCAACCGGTTTATATTGATAGCAATTGATCTCTCTTTGACAATTTACAAGAAAGGTTTGACAGAACGGGAAGTCCGTGAGAGCCGGACACAGCCCCCGCTACTGTAATCGGGGACGAATCCCAGAATTTGCCACTCTCTCCCAAGGAGAGGAAGGCCTGGGAGGAGAATGATCCGAGAGTCAGGAAACCTTCGTCAAACCTCAAAGCCCATCTTCGGGAGGAAGAGAGGGTGGTTTTTTTTTGGCTCCTTGGGCCCGGAAATGGCAAGGAGACACCGTCCTTCCCAGAGGTCAGAATGCCTGAGCGGGGGCCTTGATTGGAGGTCATGGCCATGACAAGAAAATTCTCTCTCCCGCCTTTTTTGTTTTTTCTCCTCTCTGTTTTGCTCATCGCGGACGGAAAGAAAGACAAGAAAACCCCTCCTCCGTTGCAGCATGAGATCGTTGTCACCGCGACCAGGCTGGAGACCCCGGCCAAGGAAGTCGCGAGCTCCATCACCGTGATCACAAAGGGGCAGATCGAGAAAATGAACAGGTCGACCTTGCTCGAAGTCCTGCAAGAAGTTCCCGGCCTGATGGTGATCCAAAACGGGGGCAAGGGCGCGGCCGCCAACATTTTCCTCAGGGGCGCGAATTCTGAACACACCCTGGTCTTAATGGACGGGGTCGAACTCAACGACCCGATGACCCCGTCGCGCTCTTCCGACCTCGCTCATCTATCCCTGCAGAACGTTGAACGGATCGAAATTCTGCGCGGGCCTCAGAGCACACTCTACGGATCGGACGCTCTGGGCGGGGTCATCAACATCATCACCCAAAGAGGAACTACAAAACCCAGGGTTGCCCTTTCATCGGGCGGAGGGACCTACGGAACGGTCACCTCAGCAGCGGGGTTGAGCGGAGCCTCCGAGAAAGGTCACTACTCGTTGGGGATTTCCTACCTCCAGACCGGGGGCATCACCGCCGCCAGCCGGGCCTACGCCGGAAACAAGGAAAGAGACGGCTACAGAAATTTTTCTTTTTCGGGAAGGCTGGGCTATAGTCCGAAACCCAACCTTGACTTCGACCTTGTCCTTCATGCTCTGACCACGAAGACAGATATCGATAACTACGGCGGCGCTTACGGGGATGATCCCAACAATTTTCAGTTTTATGATTCGGTGTTCATCAAAGGGCAAATCAGGACCCTGGGGTGGAAGAATAGGTGGGAACAAAAGCTGGGATTGGCCGTGGTCAGTTCACAACGGAAGAATCAAAATGATCCAGATGATGCGCACCCGTTTGACTCAGAGAGGGGATTTTTCAAGAGCCGGTTGGTCAAGGTCGACTGGCAGAATAATTTTTTCCTCCAAGAATCAAACACCCTGACCGTGGGAGCCGCCTACGAACAAGAGCAGGGGAATTCCGAATATGATTCTCAAAGCCTATGGGGGCCTTACACGTCCCTTTTCCCTTTGCACAGGGAGTCCACCGCCGGAATTTATGTTCAGGACCAGATCCGTTTCGCGGGCCGTCTTTTTACGACCGTCGGCTTGCGCTTCGACCACCACCGCCGGGCCGGGGAAGCCCTGACTTACCGTATCGCCCCCGCTTATGTGATTGATCAGACCGGCACTAAGATCAAGGCCACGCTCGGTACGGCCTTCAAATCTCCGTCTCTCTACCAGCTCTACGCCCCGGGAACGATGTGGGGAATGATCGGGAATCTCAGTCTGAAACCCGAGGAGGCTCGGGGATGGGACGCCGGGGTCGAACAATCATTGTGGGGAGGGAGAATTCTTGTCGGCGCGACCTATTTCAGCAACACCTACAAAAACCTCATCAATTTTGAGATGGTCCAGGGCTATGTCAATATCGGCCGGGCGCTATCGAGAGGAGTCGAGGTTTCTTTCGAAGCCAGTCCTCTCCGGTCGCTGCTTTGCCGGGCTTCCTATACTCGAACGGTAGCTAAGGATAAAGATCAGGACACCGTTCTTTTGCGGCGTCCCAAGGACAAGGCCCAGGCTAACGTGGATTATCAATTCACAAGCAGAGGCCATCTCAATGCGGGAGTCATATATATCGGGCGGAGAGATGATATCGATTATGTGGACTGGCCTTATCCCCGGATCTCCCTGCCCGGGTATACCCTCGTCAACGCAGCTCTCTCTTATGACCTCGCCACACGGGTTCAGGTCTTCGCCAACCTGGAAAATATTCTGGATGCCAAATACGAAACGACCTATGGATATGGAACTCTCGGCGTTTCCATCTTTGGCGGCATCAAGTTGAATTTCTAAGCCTGCTCAGAGCTTACCGTTGGCTGTTCACTTTTTAAAAGTGATTGACGAGTATCTTTAACCCGACCAGGATGAGGATGACTCCGCCGGCCAGTTCGACCCGTTTCCCCGCGATCTTTCCAAGCCCGGGTGCGATTTTCATTCCCAATACGGTCATCAAAAAAGCGACCAACCCTATGACCGCAGCCGGGTAGACGATGTTGACCCTCAGGGCTGCGAGGCTCAACCCGACGGCCAGGGCATCGATGCTCGTGGCCACGGATAAGACGACAAGCGATGATCCTTTGGTCGGGTCGCGTTCCCTGCCTCGCATCTTTTCGCTTGAACCAAAAGACTCCATGATCATCTTGCCGCCGATCAAAACAAGCAGGCCAAAGGCCACCCAGTGATCATAATTCTCGATCAGCTTGAGGATTTTCTCCCCTGCCAACCAACCCAAAATCGGCATCATAAACTGAAAGAGGCCGAAATGGAAAGCAAGCCGGAACGTCTGCCGGGCAGTCGCCCGCGGCAGGGCCAGGCTCGTCCCCAGGGCGACGGCGAAGGCATCCATCGCAAGGCCCAGAGCTATTGCCAGCACCAATAGAACGTTCAAGCTTGATTCCAACCGGCCTATTATAGCAAACCTGCCGCTCAACTTCCCTGTTCTTGTTCTTTGACCAAAAGGGTCGAGGGGGCCGGGACCGGAGATTCCGTTTTTTTCTGCTATAATATTAAAAAATGAAAGATACGATTGTCCTTCGAGGAGTCAGGGTTCATAACCTGAAGAACATCGACCTCGATGTTCCTCTCTACAATTTTATTGTCGTCTCCGGGGTGAGCGGGTCGGGCAAGTCGTCCCTGGCCTTCGACACCCTCTACGCGGAAGGGCAACGGCGCTACATCGAATCGCTCTCGGCCTACGCCCGCCAGTTCCTCGAACGGATGGAAAAACCCGACGTCGATGTCATCGAAGGCATCACTCCGGCGATCGCGATTCAGCAAAAAGCGGCGACCAAGAACCCGCGTTCCACGGTCGCCACGGTCACGGAAATCTATGATTTCCTCAGGGTCCTGTATGCCAGAATCGGCAGAGTCCATTGCCTGGAGTGCGGCCGACCCGTCGAGCGGGACACGATCGACTCCATGGTCGAGACGCTTTACAGATTGCCCCCGTTGACCAAGACCCTGATCACGTTCTCCTGGCCCCGGGACAAAGGGACAGCCCGGCTCAAGAAGGAAGGCTTCTTCCGGCTTATCCAGGATGGGGAGATCAAGAACCTCGAGGAAGCCGATCTTAAAAAAGCCGGAGACCTCGAGGTTGTCGTTGATCATCTCGCTCTCATCCGGGAAGAAAGAGAGAGACTGGTCGATTCCCTCGAGCTCGGGCTCAAAAAGGGAGGCGGCAAGGTCAAGGTTCGTGCCGCCGAACACGGGCATTTCGTTTTTTCGGAAAAGCTGGAATGCAAAGCCTGCCAGGTCCTCTCTGACGAACCTTTTCCCAACCTTTTCTCTTTCAACAGCCCTCAGGGAGCCTGCCCGGATTGCCACGGCTTCGGCGACCTGGCCGTTCTCGACGAAGACAAGATCGTTCCGGATAAAAACAAATCCTTGGAGGAGGGGGCCATCCAGCCGTGGACGACTCCCCTCTCCCGGGGCCTCATGAGGGAGATGCTCCGGGAAGCCCGCCGGCGGGGGATCCCTACCAAGGTCCCTTTCAAGGACTTGAAAAGAGAATGGCAACGTTTCATCCTGGACGGAGGAGGCGGCTACGACGGGGTCAAGGGCTTTTTCGAGTGGCTCCAGACGAAAAAATACAAGGTCCAGGTTCGCGTCCTTCTCAGCCGGTACAGGAAGTATGTCCCCTGCCCGTCCTGCGAAAAGACGCGCCTGAACCCCAAAGCTCGCAGCGTCAAGATCTCGGACGTCCCCATCGGCCGGCTCGTCCAGAACACGGTCAAGGAGGCCTTTGACTTTTTTAGGCATCTCAAGCTCAGTCCGTTTCAGAAGCAGGTCGCCGAGAAATTGGTGGTCGAGATCCAGAACCGGTTGAAGTTCCTCCTCGAGGTCGGACTCGACTACATCACCCTGGATCGGATGACCTTCACTCTCAGCGGAGGCGAAGCGCAGCGCATCAACCTCGCCGCCGCCTTGAGCTCTGCCCTGGTCGGGACCCTCTTCGTGCTCGACGAGCCCAGCATCGGCCTTCATGCCCGTGATAACCACAGGCTGATCGAAATACTCAGGTCGCTCAAAGACCTCGGCAACACCGTCTTGGTCGTCGAGCACGACCCGGAGATCATCAACGCCGCCGATCAAATGATCGACTTGGGACCGAGAGCAGGAGAGGCAGGCGGGGAAGTCATTTTCTCAGGTCCGATGGACGAGTTCCGGAAGGACCAAAAATCCCTGACGGCACAATATCTGAGGGGAGAGAAAAAGATCGACCTCCCGGCCCGGAGACGGAGTCCCAAGGGGTTTATCACGATCCGCGATGCCCACAAGCACAACCTGAAGCACATCAACCTCAGGATTCCCCTCGGCGTGCTGACCTGCGTCACCGGAGTCTCAGGGTCGGGAAAGAGCACTCTCCTTTACGATGTCCTTTATCAGGGCTGGGGCGGCGAAAAATCCAACGGTTTCAAGGAGATTATCGGAAGGGAAAAGGTCGATAAGGTCATCATGGTCGACCAATCACCGCTCAGCACTTCGCCCCGCTCGATTCCGGCGACCTACACCAAGGCCATGGATGGCATCCGGGAGCTTTTCAGCCAAACACGAGAGGCCAAGGCCATGGGCTATAAGCCCGGCTTTTTTTCATTCAACACGCCGGGCGGACGATGCGAGGAGTGCAAAGGCGCCGGCTACCAAGTCGTGGAGATGCAATTTCTCTCCGATGTCGTCCTCACGTGCGACACCTGCAAAGGGAAACGGTTCAGAGGCGACATCCTGGAGATCGTCTACAAAGGCAAGAATGTCGATCAGGTCCTGGGAATGAGCGTCGACGAAGCGCTCGCCTTCTTTTCTTCCTCGCCTCATGTCACCAAGAAGCTCTCTCCACTCCAGGAGGTCGGGCTGGGCTATTTAAAGCTCGGCCAGCCGACAACGACTCTCTCCGGCGGAGAGCTCCAGAGGATCAAGCTCGCCTTCCATCTCGTCCAGGAGCGGGAGAAGCACATTCTTTATCTCTTCGACGAGCCGACGATCGGGCTTCACTTGGATGACGTCTCGGTGCTTCTCCGCTGCTTCCAGCGACTGGTCGAAAAAGGGCACACGGTCGTGGTCATCGAACACAACCTTGACCTGATCAAGTGCGCCGATCAGATCATCGATCTGGGGCCCGAGGGAGGGGAGAGGGGGGGAGAAATCGTCGCCCGGGGAACACCTGAACAGGTGGCTAAATCCGGAAAATCTATCACCGCCCGGTATCTGAAAAACTATCTCATAAATCAATCGCCCCTGTAAGGAGGAGTTGTGGGCGGCTAAAAAAATGGAGGATAGCCCCGATCTGCGGAGATCGTGCTCAGCAATTTCTCAAGCTGACTTCGCAGGCTCGATTTCCGCTTTGATCGGAGCCTGCGCCTCAACCTTCTTTGGCCGCTTTTTGAAGAGCCTGTCGGCGATCACATAAAAGGAAGGCACGACAATCAAACTCAGGGCCGTGGAAAGGACCAAACCTCCGATGACTCCAATGGCCATGGGCACGCGGATCTCCGAGCCGGGGCCGAGACCCAGGGCAGGGGGGATAGCGGCCATCAGAGTCGCGGTAGCGGTCATCACGATCGGCCGGAGCCTGATCGGCCCGGCTTTTTCCATGGCCTCTCTGGCACTAAGACCCTGGCATTTGTAATTGTTGGCGTAATCCACCAGAATGATCGAATTCTTTTTGACAATTCCCATCAGGAGCAAGAGGCCGATCATGCTGAATATGTTCAGGCTCTGGCCGCTCGCCAGCAGGGCAAAAGCAGCTCCGGCGATGGACAGAGGCAAGATCGTGATAATCGTCACCGGGTCTTTGTAGGAATTGAACTGGGAAGCCAGAATCATGTAGGCGATGGCGATCCCCAGGAAGAGGGCGAAAATAAGACTGCTCATCGAATCGCGGAAGGCTACGCTGGCGCCTCCTAAGACAACGCGGTAACCGACGGGCAGCCCCTGGGAAAGGCTCTCCACGTACTTGATCGCTTCATCCTGGGAATGTCCCGGAGCAACGTTGGCATACACCGTTATGGCCCGTTCTCTCTCCCGGCGGGTAATGGCCTGGAGGGCAGGCTCTTCCCGATAAGTGACGAGTGACGACAAGGGGACAAGTTCTCCAGACGGCGTTCTGACCCGAAGCCTGGCGATATCCTCCGGACGAGACCTCTGCGAGGCCAGGAGTTTGAGCCGGAGGTCGATTCGCCTTCCCCCTGAGCTGTACTTGCCGACGCGAATCCCGCCGACCAAGGCGTTAAGGGATGTCGCCACGTCGTCGATCGGGACACCGATATCCGCGGCCGTGGCTCGATTGGGCGAAATCCTTAACTCAGGCATCCCCAATTGATAGTCCGTATCGAGATCAACCACCAGTCCGCTGGCGGCGACCTGGCTCATGAGCTTCTGGCTGAGAGAGACGAGCTCGTCCCAATTCGACCCGCGCACAGAAAACTCCACGGGGAATCCTCTCTGGGCCGTAAACCCCTGCTGGGAGAGGTCCTGGACCACCGCCCGCAACCCGGGGATGGAATTCAATTGCCGTCGCAAGATGGCCGAGATTTGGGCCTGATTGAGTTTGCGCTCTTTGGGAGGGACCAGGGTTATGAACATTTGCCCTGAATTCACGCTTCCCCAGCCGCCCACCCAACTGAACAATTGGGTCACTTCAGGGCGCTCGGCGATCATAGCTTCGGCTTTGGTGACAAGTTTGTTCGTTTCGGTGAGATCGGACCCGACCGCGGTTTGAAGCCGGATCGACATCCGGCTCAGGTCTTGAGAAGGCACGAATTCGCCGGGCAGCATCTTCAGGACGATAAGCGCCCCCGCAAAGAGAATAACGGCCAGAATAAGAATGAGGACGGGGCGGCGGAGCCCACGGCGGAGAACAATGGCATAGGATTTTTCCAGCCAGCGAAAACCTCTGTCGACTGCGAGCCCGATCCGGCTGCGGCCTTCCCGAGACGTCCTCAAGAATTGAGAACACCGAGCCGGAGCAAGCGTCACCGCCTCAACATAGGACAGCAGAACGCACAGACAGAGAGTGATTCCGAACTGAAGGAAGAACCGCCCTATGATCCCCTTCATGAAAACGACCGGGACAAAGATGGCCACAACCGCGAGGGTCGCGGCCAGGGCGGCAAACGCAATCTCCTTGGTTCCTTCGAGGGCGGCGGGGACGAGCCCTTTGCCACCCTCCCGGTGCCGAAAAATATTTTCCATGACCATGATGGCGTCGTCGACGACGATGCCCACGGCCAAGGCTAATCCCAAGAGTGTGAACGTATTGAATGTGAAGCCGAGAAAGTAGATGATGGCGATCGTCCCCATCAGAGACATCGGTATGGCCAGGATAACATTGAGAGTGCTGGAAAGAGAACCGAGGAACATCCAGCAGACAAGGGCCGTGAGGAGGACGGAAAGAATGAGCTCGAGCTGGATCTCCTTGACCGAATCCTGGATGAATTTCGTGGTGTCAAAAACGGTCTCGACCTTCATTCCCTCGGGCAGGGTTTTTTGCAGCTGGACCAGGGCTTCCCGCGTGGCCGTAGCCACGGCCACCGCATTCGCTCCGCGTTGCTTCTTCACGCCAATGGCCTGAGCCGGGACCCCGTTGACCCGCGCTACTCGGCGGACATCCTCGAAGCCGTCTTCGACCAGAGAGACATCACTGATATAGATCGGACTGCCGTTGGCCTCGCGGATGACGATGTGGCGAAGTGTCTCCAGATCGATAGCCTCGCCCAGAACGCGGACATTCACCTCTCTTCCGGATGTCTCCAGACGGCCGGCCGGGAGCTCGATGTGCTCCCGCTGCAAGGCCGTGATGACATCTTGGACGGTCAGACCTTTTTCATCGAGCTTGCTGGAATCCAGCCAGACACGCACGTTCCGGCTCAAGACGCCCATCAGCACAATCTCCCCAACTCCGGGGATTGTCTGCAACTTTTCTTTCAATCGGTACTGAATATAATCACTGAGAACCCGCGGGGGGTAAGGCCCGGCCAATGAGATCATCATGATGGGGTTGTCTTCCGGATTGGTCTTGGAGATGACGGGTGGATCAATGTCCCGGGGAAGCCTTCTGGCCGCCTGGGAGACTTTGGTCTGGACATCCTGGAGGGCGAGGTCTACGTTCCGAGAGAGCTCCAGCTCGATCGTAATGTTGGCCGACCCCATCCGGGAACTTGAGGTGATCGTCTTGACACCCTCCACCTGGACGAGGGCTTCTTCCAGCGGGTCAACGACATCATTCTCAATGACCTCGGGCGCTGCGCCCTCCCAGACAACGGATACATTGATCGTAGGAAAATCAACATCTGGGAACTGGCTGATCCCGATGCGGGACGCGGCGACGACGCCGAAGACGATGGTGGCCGCCATGAGCATCCAGGCCAGGACAGGTTTCCGTACACAGACTTCCGTGAGATTCATAACCAGGCACCTTTCAAAAACACACTTTCCACCTTAGCGAGTTGTCACTTCTTCCGCGGGAGCCTTGCCCAACTTGACCGGGGCGCCGTTTCGCAGAGCTTCACCCCCGCGGATGACCAATATCTCACCCTGCTTTAGGCCGGAGAGGACTTCCACCTGGCCGTCGGTCGTTCTCATTCCCAGGGTCACGATCCTCTCCACCGCGGTATCCTTCTCAACGACATAAGCAAGAAACCCGCGCTCGCTCGTACGAACGGCGGTGAGAGGGACCACCGGGGCCGTCCTGGAGCTGCTCACCGGAACAACAACCTCGGCAAAAGCCCCCGGCCGCAAGGACTCATCCTTCGTATCGCTTATCTCCGCCGTAACCTCTACCATTCGCGTGACCGGATCGGCCGAAGCCGCCACGTGGACGATCTTTGAGCTGAACTCGCGCTCGTTGTCTCTCACTCTCAAGAGGGCATTGAGCCCGGGGTGCATTTGAGCGGCGTCGCGTTCCGGCACTTTGAATCTCAGGAGCAGGGGGTCGCGGCGGACGAGGGTCGCAAGAACCATTCCCAGCTGGACATACTGGCCCGTTTGGACCGTCCGGGTTTGGATAATTCCGGAAAAAGGAGCCCTCACGTAAGCATCGTGGAGGTTCAGATTCGCTTGATTGAGTGCCGCTTTGGCTTGCCCCACGTCGGACTTGGCCAGACTGACTTTGGTCCGCCAGGTCTCGACCTCCTCGCCGGGGATGAGACCGGGAGTTTGGGTGACCGCGGCGACGCGGCGTTTCAATCCGGCCTCGGCGTCGGCCTCGGCTGCCACGGCTTTATCATAAGCGGCCTGGGCGGCTTCCACGGCCAGATGGTAGCGCTCAGTCTCGATCTCCACCAGGACCTGATTAACCTTGGCATAGTTCCCTTCCGAAAAGAGAACCCGGTCCACGGCTCCGGCGACGCGCGCCGTGACCTGGACTTTCTCAAAGGCCTCAATGGATCCGACCGCATTGATTGAATAGATAAGTGAACGGAGCTCGACCGGGGCTGTTTCGACGGGAAAAGCGATCTTGGATCTATCGAAGAGCGACCGGCCTCTCCCAGAGGAGGCAGAACCTTTTGCACCTTTCCCGCAATGGATAATAAAGAGGCCAGAGGCCAAAAAGAAAAGAACCCAGACCATGGCGAATTTCTTGTTCAACTTTGTGGCTCCTTGCCGAACGGGTCTAAGCCCAACGCAGCTTCCAAATTAAGATAGGCGATGCCCAACCCGTACCGAGCCGTGACCAGCTCAACCTCGGCTTCAAAAAGACTGACATTTGCGTCAGCTACTTCCAGGGCGGTGCTGAGTCCCTGCCGATAGAGTTCGGTTATCTCCGCGGCATTTCTTTTGGCCACCTCATCGGCGATCGTCGCCTGTTTGAGTGAATCCCGCTGGTTCGCCAGGGAGACCAGAGCATCCCGAACGTCGAGGTCGACCTGTCTCAGCGCGGCTTTGACATTCAAATCGGCAATATTCGTCAGCGCCCGCTGCTCGATGTAATCAGCATTCCGGTTAAAACCGTCAAAGAGATTCCAAGTCAGAGCGAGCCCGGCATTCCAGTTTGTCGGCCTTCCGGTCAATCCGGATTCATTGGTATAGGTATAGCGCCCGGTCAGGGCCAGACTGGGAAACCACTTCAGAGTCGGTGCAATGAGCAGGGCCCGCTGTCCCTTAGCGAACCAACGGAGGGAGTTAAGGTCGAGTCGTCTGTTCTGGGCCTCGACAATCAGAGCCCCCTCTTCGATCTGTTTTTCTTCCGCCGCCTGAAGCAAAAAATCAGGGCTTTTGAGCGTCTTCCTGGCCGTACTTGTGTCCGCCAGCAGATTTCCGAGCTGGATGAGGGTCGTGTCCGCCTGGCCTTTAGCTTGGATAATGGCAGCTTGGGCTGTGACATATTCAAGCTCCGCCCTGGTCACATCATGAACAGAAACGAGCCCGGCTGAATATCGAGCCTTCGCTGCTTCCAGGGCCTGTTTGGCAAAATCCGCTCGGCGCTTGGCGGCCTCCAGAACCTGGGTCACGCCCAGGCTGGAGAGGAAAGCGTTGCTGACTTCGAAGGCCAATTGTCTTTTGCTTTCTGCGGAAGCATACTCCTGGGCCCTCCTTCCGGATCTCGCCTGTAACAATCCCGGAATCCCCTGGTAGTCAAAAATCGTGAGGTTGAGCGATATGGCCCCAGATATGGCATTATATTTTTGGACGGCAATCTGCTGGTTCCCGATCGTCCTGACGACCTGGAAGGGTCGGCGCGTATACGTCCCCGTTCCTGTAATCGCCGGAAGAAAAAAGGCACGGGCCCGGACGACCTGGGCTTTAGCAACATCGACCTGCTGATCCGCTGTAAGCGCCAGTTCATTCCTGGTTAAAGCCATCTGGATGGCCGAGTCCAAGGTCAGGAACTCATCTTCAGCCTTGACAAGGGGAGGGAAAAGAATAAAGGCTAGGAAAACGAAGACTGCCCAGTGGAGCTTTTTCCGGGTTCTCACGTTGTCGTTTTTTATCTTCACGCGACCAAGGCCTCCGTCTTTTCAATCATGGATTCACACAATTTAGACTGGAATTCTATAAATTTCTTCCAAAGTATCTATCTGGGCCTAGAGCTGGGAAATGATAGTCCAAAGGCCGCGTTTTGTCAAAAGGGCCGGGCCGGAAAAAGGGATCAATTTGACAACCGGGAATCGCTGATATATAAGCAAATTCATGAAAAAAAAGGTCCCGATCTGTGATTTGCATTGCGATACGATCCTCAAGCTCATGGCAGGGGCGGACCTGAACGACCCATCTCTCCATGTCAACCTGCCTTACCTCCGGGAAGCCGGAGTAGGTCTCCAGGTCTTTGCTTGCTACGTCCCGGTGACCGTACCCCAGGGGCGCAGTTTTCCCTTGGCCCAGCGAATGCTCGATCGCTTTGAGCAAAACGCAGCCCTGCACAGCGAAGCCCTCCAAATCTGCAAAAACGCCGCTGAGGTCGAAGAAGCCCAGGCCCGGGACAAGATCGCGGCCATCCTGGCCATCGAAAACGGCAGCGCCATCGAGAACAGCCTCGAGAATCTGGAGGCGCTTCACAGGCGAGGAGTCAGGCTGATGACTCTCGTGCATTCCAGGAGCAACGATTGGGTCATCTCTTCCAATGATCCTTCCCCCCGGTTTGACGGCTTATCGGATTTGGGGAGGGAGGTGATCGCAGCCATGGATGACCTGGGAATAATCATCGATGTCTCTCACTCCCACGATAGGACGGTCGAGAAAGTCCTCAGCCTGAGCCGGAAACCCGTGATCGCCTCTCATTCCTGCGTCCACAAACTCTGCCCTGTCCCCCGCAACCTGAAAGACGATTTGATCGAGGGCCTGGCCGATAGCGGCGGCCTGGTCGGCCTGAACCTTTTCCCGGGTTTCCTCGACCCTGCCTACATGAAGGCCGCCGAGAAACGCGGCGGGGATCTTTTCTCGGAGCTCAACAAAGCGGAGCAGGCGGCCGGGGAAGACATGGAAAAACTAGCCAAAGTCCTCGATAGCTTTGCCCTCCCTTTCCAATCCGCCATGAAAGAGCACGCCGTCGATCTCGAGCAATACCTGAGGCATCTTGACTACTTGGTCGAACTTGTGGGCACGGAATTCGTTGCCTTTGGCTCTGATTTTGACGGCGTCCCCGACCTCCCCAGAGATGTCCACGATTGCCGCGTTTTCGCCCAGATCCGAACCGGTCTCTTCGATCGAGGCCTAAAGAACAAACAGGTCAAGGAGATCTGCTTATCGAACTTTTTGCGGGTCTTCAAATCCGTCTGCGGATAAACAACAACGATCGACGGGCACGTTTGATTTTCAGTTTTTCATATGCTATATACTACGAAAAGACGGAACCATGAATAATTCAAAGGGAATATTTTCTTTCAGGAATGTCAAGAATATCGAATATTATGCCTTGCTCCTGACCTCGTCGGCCGTTTTTTTGGTCATCGAGCGCCTGACCCATATCGAATTTTTCTTACACTTAGCCGCCATCCCCATCGAGGTTCTGGCCGCCGTGTTCATCGTCGAGAAGTTTCTCGAAAAAAGAGAGACCAAAGAGAAACGAAGGCAGCTGATGTACATCAAAAGCTACCTCTTCCGGAGCGAGATGCGCGATCTCTTCATTGCCAATTTTCACGCCCTGAAATCTCCGCCCCTGTCCATCTCGAAAATCAAGGATGCATCGCTTGAAGAGCTCCGGCAGATGAGGGTGGCGGCAGAAAAGATTGAATATGCCTCACCCGAGGCTATGGAGCCGGTGATCATGGAGTATGTGCGGGCAGAGAGGGTTTGGCACAACTTCTTGGAGAGGGCCATCACCTACAATTTCGAAGAGATTTTTTTTGATATGATCTATATCATCCATTTTGTTTGTGATGTCAAAGCGTTTAAGGAAAGGAACCCGGATCGGCTGTTCATGAGAGAGGCTCTGGATAACCAAGTATTGATGTCCAAGGTGCAAAAGGTTCTCTGGGACGGCATCAAGAGATTTTTGGATTACGCCATCGAGCTCAAAGAAAAGCAGCCGCCCATGTTTTCTGAGATGCTCTTGGATTACGAACTGTCCGCCGAGATCAGGCATCCCGAGAGCAAGAGATGAGGAACGCCGCCGGGAATTTTTTCCAGAAGGAGACAAAGTATCGCCGCGGAGAACTCCCCGGCAGTTTCCAGGACGGGAAGCAAAAACCGGAGCCTTATAAGACCTTCTCCGGGGTCCCCAAGTTCAAGTTGAGTCCCCCCGACCTGGGCCGCGGCGGGAGCCTTTGGGAAGCCGTCAAGAAGAGAAGAAGCGTCAGAAGATTTAGAGCGGAAGCGTTGGCCGAACGAGATCTCTCTCTTCTCGTCTGGGCGGCCCAGGGGGTCACCGAATCGCGATCCGGCTATGACCTGCGGACCGCTCCCTCGGCTGGCGCCCTATACCCAGTCGAAACATATCTTGTCATCCAAGACGTGAAGGGCTTCCAACCGGGTGTTTATCATTATGACGTTCGGAATCATGCCCTGGACCAGCTGCGGGCCGGAGATGTCCGTGAGGAAATAGCCTCGGCCGCCCTGGACCAGGATTTTCTGAGCCGCGGAAGTGTCGTCTTTATCTGGACCGCCCTTTTCGAACGATCCAAATGGAAGTACAGAGAGCGGGCTTACCGCTACGTTTATCTTGACGCCGGGCACATCGCCCAGAACGTCGCTCTCGGGGCGACAAGCCTGGGCCTGGCTTCGTGTCAGATCGCCGCTTTCTATGACGATGAAGTCAACGCGGTCGTCGGAGCCGATGGCGTCGAAGAGAGTGCGATCTTCATGACGGTTGTAGGCAAATCCGCCTGAGCGAAATTCTCTCGCCGGGGTCTTCAAGGAGGGAACAGATGAAAATGGCCGGTCTTCTTTTCACTTCCTTTGTTATTTTTATCGGCCTTCCAGCGCTCGTCATGGCCGTTCAAGAGAAGTCCCAAGAAAAGCCCTGGACGTGGAGCCAGGAAAAAATCAAATCCGCGGTCAATCACGTCCGGGCCGGAAAAAACCTGACCCCCGAGAGCTGGCCGGATGGAGCGAAGGTCGCGGTCGCCCTGTCCTTCGATTTCGATGCCGAAACGAATGCCCTGAGGGACGACGACCTGTCTCCGGGGATTCTCTCCCAAGGAGAGTACGCCGCCCGGGTCGCGATCCCCAGGATCCTGACACTCCTCGACAAGTACCGCCTACCGGCCACGTTCTTCGTCCCGGCCGTCACCGCCATCCTTCATCCCGCCGAGATAAAGGCCATCGCGGCCAAGGGCCGCCATGAGATCGGCCTGCACGGCTGGATCCACGAGCGCAATTCGCTTCTCTCGGAAGCGGAAGAGCGCGATCTTATGCAAAAATCCTTTGCCGTCTTGAAGGAGGCGGCGGGCAAGGCCCCGTCCGGGATCCGCACGCCCTCATGGGATTTCAGCCCTTCGACCCTCAAGATCATCAAAGAGCTGGGACTTCTCTATGACAGCAGCCTCATGGCCGATGATCGTCCTTATGAGATTCTCCAAGACGGGAACCCGACCGGCGTTGTCGAACTCCCCGTTGAATGGCTTCTCGATGATTACCCTTACTTCGGCTTCGAGCGCTACTCGAGCGTCCGCCCTCACATCGCCCCAATGGATGTGATGTCCATCTGGGCGGCCGAGTTCGATAGGGCCTATGAGGAGGGGACTCTCTTCGTCCTGACGATGCATCCGAAGTACACCGGGCACCGCAGCCGGATGGTCATGCTCGAGAAACTGATCGAACATTTCCTCAGCCGAAAGAGCGTCTGGTTCGCGACCCACGAAGAAGTGGCCGGCTACGTCAAAAAGAATATTCAGAAATAGGGCCCGAAAGATCTCTCCGAATTAAAAGGAGCCGGCCCGACCGTCCGGACGCCGGCCCCAGGAGAAGCAAAGTGCTGGAATGATCGGCTAGAATCTATAAACGATTCCGAGCTGAGCGTACCTGGGCCCCATGATGCCATAAACACGCAGGGTGCCGTTCAGGAACCAATCGAACTAGAAAAAAATCAGCCGAATCTCGATGCCCACCTAAAGAAATCACGATAAAAAGAGCCGCACGGACAACCGCCGACTTCTTTTTATTCAATGGCCTCTGGGCTGACCAATCCCCCCGAGATGACCATGTTCATAGCGTCCTTGACACTCCAGCTCAGCTCTCTCACTTCAGATTCTTTGATCAGGACCATGAAACCGGCCGTCGGATTAGGGGCGGTCGGGATAAACACCTTCAGAAAATGCTCTCCGCGGGTCTTGCCCTCCGCGATCGCTCCGGTCACGAAACCGACCGACCAGATCCCGGGCCGAAAGGACTCAAGGAGCACGACACGCTTAAAACCCTGCTTTCCTGGAATCGAGAGAGCGTCCGTCAGCTGCCTTCCCACGTGGTAAACGGTCTTGATCAGGGGGATGCGGCCCGAAAGCATTTCGAGGCCCTTGAAGAACTCCCTCCCCACCCAGTTGCTCGCCACGACCCCGATCAGATAGAGCAAAACTATGGCCAGGAGAATGCCCAAACCCGGGATCTCAAATCCCAGGCGCCTCTCGACCAGTTCGGCCACTCTCCGGTCGACTGTGAAATACAGCAACCGAAGAGCGAAAAACGTCAGCCCCAGGGGGATCACGGCCAAGATCCCACGAAAAATAAAGATCCTGAGATGCTTAAAAACTCTCTTCATTTCTCTCGTTTCCTTTCAAGAGGTCTTGGTGCGCCTCGGAGCGC
Organism: Candidatus Aminicenantota bacterium; assembly: GCA_963701305.1. GTDB lineage: Bacteria > Acidobacteriota > Aminicenantia > Aminicenantales > CAVYOD01 > CAVYOD01. The sequence goes on along the minus strand of OY969586.1, from coordinate 1,733,474 downwards.
GAGACTTGGCGATGAGGTAACCGAAAGCGAACCCGAGAAGAAAAGCCAATGGCACGACGATGAACCGGGAGACGAGGACCGTCCAGAAGAGGAAATGAAAATCCACCGGGCCGGCGTTCTGGACCATGAGCACGGCCAGCAAGACCAGAACAACCAAGGCGATGACAATCTTTGGTTTCATCTCGAGACTCCTTCGGTTGGATGGGATTGGAGCTCCCGCTTTCGGGGAACAGGCTAGAGCCATTTCCTGCGCTTGAAATAGAAAATCATCCCAACCGCAATGGCTGCCATGATCGTCAGCAGTGCGAAATAGCCCCACCGCCAATTGAGCTCGGGCATGTATCTAAAGTTCATGCCATAGACGCCAACGATGAAGGTCAGGGGAATAAAAATCGTGGCGATGACGGTCAGCACCTTCATGATCTCGTTCATCCGGTTGCTGACGCTCGAAAGGTACATGTCCAGCATGCCGGAGAGCATATCCCGGTACGTTTCGACTGTATCAATGACCTGGATGGTGTGATCGTAGACATCCCGGAGGAAGATCTTCGTTGATTTCTGGATCAGCTGAGATTCGGACCTCTCCAGATTGCTGATCACTTCGCGGAGCGGCCAGACCGCTTTACGCAGGAAGATCATTTCTCTCTTGAGGCAGTGAATCTTCTTCAAGGTCTGAGGGCCGGAGCCCCGGACCAATTCTTCCTCCGCCGTCTCGATCTGCTCGCCCAGCTTCTCCAAAATGAGAAAATAGCTGTCGACGATCGCATCGATCAAGGCGTAAGCCAGAAAATCCGCCTTCATCCCCCTCAGCCGGGAACCTTCCTTTCGGATCCGCTCTCTGACCGGGTCGAAAACATCGCCCTCCTTTTCCTGGAATGAAAGGACAAAGTTGCGACCCAAGACCAGGCTCATTTGTTCGATCTCGTCCTCATCCTCCTCCCCATCGGCGTTGAACATCTTCAAAACTAGGAATAGATACTCTCCCATGTCCTCCAATTTCGGGCGCTGGGCGGTGTTGACGATGTCTTCTTGGGTCAGCGGGTGTAGTCCAAAACGGGAGCCGATCTTTTCGATCCCCTCCGGGTCGTGAAGGCCGTCTATATTGACCCAGGTCACCGTCGGAGTGTCTTTGAAGGGAAAAGTCTCCTCGGCGGTTTTCACTTCCTTTTCTTGGAGGCCGCGCTCATCATAATCCATGATTCTGATCTTCATGGCTTTCGCTTTCTTCTCTCCGACATGGACAAGCGTCCCCGGCGGAAGGCCGGCTTTCCTCGATCTTTTATTCGCGGACTCGGTCGTCATGTTCAGCCCCCTGGGTTAGAGCTCTGCTAATTTAATATGTCTTTTCCCCCTTTCTGTCAACCTGAGGGGAGTGGGCTTTGGTGAGCAGAGGATAGGCGCGGAAAAAACGCAGCGCGGGGCATTCCGACCAGGGCTCTGGGCTATTTGAGCCTGGCCGCGACAACCGCCCAGTCGATGTTCTTGAAAAAGGCTTCGATGTAATCCGGCCTCTTGAGCCCGTAATCGAGCATGAAGGCGTGCTCGAAGACGTCCAGCACCAGGAGGGGCTGGCATCCGGCCGGGTGACCCTGATCATGTTCGTTGATCCAGAAGTTGATGAGGTTCCCCGAGGCAGAATCCTGGTAGAGGACGGCCCAGCCGATGCCGCGCATCGACCCAGCCGCTCTGAGATCTTTCTCCCAGAGTTCGTAAGAGCCGAAATCGTCGCCCAGCTTCTTGGCCAGCTTGCCTGTACCGGGCAGAACGGCTTTCCCCCCAAGGTTCTCAAAATAATATTCGTGCAAACGCATCCCATCGAACTCCCAGCCGAGCCTGCGTTTGAGCTCGGCAAATTCCGGGATCGCCGTTTTCCCATCTTTGAGCATTTGGCCGATTGTGTCGAGCAGCTTGTTGGTGTTTGTCACATAGCCTTGGTAGAGTGTGAAGTGGTTCTTCAACAGCGTCTCACTGAAGCCCGCCATGCCGAGGAGCTTAGAATAATCCTTTGCGGTGTAACCCATGCTTGTTTCCTCCCTTCGGATGTTTGTTCAGGGAGAAGCGACCAGCCCTCCCGGGCCGTCGCCCTTCCCGTTCCTATAGGCACGAAACGAGCGGCCTATGAATCAAAAGTTCCCTTTCTCTAGATAAATTCTATCAAAAAAGGAAGAAAAGGTCTATCTCCTCTGTGGTACCCCGAACTCCGTACCACGTTCCTCACAGCCGTCTTCTGTCTTTAAAAGCAAAATCGCAAGGCAGGAAACTTACAAACGTCTGAAAGTGAAAACGTTCACACGTTCGCACTTTATCACTTTGTTTTTTTGGACGTGGAGCAAGATAGAGGTCCTTATTTTTGTAAGTCTTTTTCCGGGGGCGCGCTTTCCGCGATGAGGCCAACCTTCTTGCGGATTTCCTGCTCAAGCCGACCGGCCAGCTCGGTGTTCTCTTTCAGCAGCTTTTTGACGTTTTCGCGGCCCTGCCCCAGGCGTTCTCCCTTATAAGAATACCAAGTGCCGGTCCTCTCCAGGATGCCGTTATCGATCCCGCAATCCACCAGATCCCCTTCCTTGGAAATGCCCTCTCCGTAGATGATGTCGAATTGAGCTTCGCGGAAGGGAGGGGCCATCTTGTTCTTCACGATCTTCACCTTGACCCGGTTCCCGATGACGCTGTCCCCTTCTTTGATGGCCGCGAGCCGGCGGATATCAATTCTCATCGAAGCATAGAATTTGAGGGCTCGCCCTCCGGTCGTCGTCTCGGGGTTGCCGATAAAAATGCCGATTTTCTCCCGGATCTGGTTGACAAAGATGAAACACGTTTTGGAGCGGGCCACGATCGCGGTCAGCTTCCTCAGCGCCTGGGACATGAGCCGGGCCTGGAGCCCCATGTGGGCATCTCCCATCTCTCCCTCGAGCTCGGCTTTCGGAACCAGGGCCGCGACCGAGTCGATCACGATCACGTCAACCGCCCCGCTGCGGACCAGAACCTCGGCGATCTCCAGAGCCTGTTCGCCAAAGTCGGGTTGGGAGATGAGCAGGTTGTCGACATCGACACCCACGCTTGCCGCATATTTCGGGTCCAGAGCGTGCTCCGCGTCGATAAAAGCGGCCTGGCCGCCCAATCTCTGCGCTTCGGCGATGACATGAAGGACAAGGGTGGTCTTTCCCGTCGCCTCGGGGCCGTAGACTTCGACCACACGGCCGCGCGGAAAGCCGCCGATTCCCAGGGCAAGGTCAAAGCAGATGGAACCCGTGGGGATGGCGGGGACACGGACGGCTGCCTCCTTTTGTCCCAATTTCATCACGGCGCCTTTTCCGAACTGCTTCTCGATCTGGGAAACCGCGGCTTCGATCGCCCGGTTCCTCGAGGCCTGTTTCTGTTCGGGATCTTCTTCTTTCATTTTCCTCTCCTCGCCTTTTCGGTCAGACATGGCGGGACATCATCTTCCTCTTATTGTTTGTATTCGTAAAATCCGCGGCCCGTCTTTCGCCCCAGAAAGCCGGCGTCGACCATCTTGCGGAGCAGGGGACAAGGACGGTACTTCGTGTCCTTGAAACCATCGTAGAGGACCTCCATGATGAAAAGGCAGACGTCAAGGCCGATCAGGTCGGCCAGGGTCAGGGGCCCCATCGGGTGATTCATGCCGAACTTCATGACAGAGTCGATGGCCTCGGCCGTTCCCACTCCCTCCATAAGGGCGTAGACGGCCTCGTTGATCATCGGCATCAGAATCCGGTTGGAGATGAATCCCGGGAAGTCGCTGGCCTCGACGGGCATCTTGCCCATCTTTTCGGCCAGTGCTTTGACCTGGACAAACGTGTCCTGCGAAGTGGCCAGCCCCTTGACGAGCTCGACCAGGACCATGAGCGGCACGGGATTCATGAAATGCATGCCCATGAATCTCGCCGGCCGGGAAGTCGTCGCGGCAAGACGGGTGATGGAAATGGAGGAAGTGTTCGAGGCCAGGATGTTCTCGGCCGGCAGAACCTTGTCAAGCTGGGCGAGCAGTTTCTTTTTGACCTCGAAATCCTCGAACACCGCCTCGACCGCGAAATCGGCGCCCTTGAAATCCTCGATCGCGGTCGTCGCCTTGATCCGGCTTAAGATGAGGTCTTTATCCTCCTGGATCTTTCCCTTCTCGGCGAACTTGGCCAGGCTCTTGTCCATCGACTTCAGGGCTCTGGCCAGGACGTCCTGGCTCACGTCATGAAGGAGTACCTTGAAGCCTGCTGTCGCCGCCACCTGGGCGATCCCGCTGCCCATTGTCCCAGCGCCCACTACTCCGATAGTATTAATATACATTGTCGACTCCTCTTCAAACGATTTCCAGGGCCATGGCCACGGCGTCGCCTCCACCCAGGCAGAGAGAGGCGATCCCCCTCTTCAGGCCCCGGTGCTTGAGCGCATAAATAAGTGTGGCCACGATCCGGGCCCCGGTCGCGCCGATCGGATGGCCGAGAGCCACCGCGCCGCCGTGGACGTTCACTTTTTCCCGGTCCAGCTTGAGCTCTTTCAGCAGGACGACGAGCTGGGCCGAAAACGCTTCGTTGATCTCGAAGAGGTCCACGTCTCCAACCTCCCACCCGATGTTGCCCAGCAGCCTCTCGATCGCCCCCTTGGGCGCGTACATGACCATGGAGGGCTCGACGCCGAATGTCGACCAGCCCAGGATCTTGGCAAGCGGCTTGAGGCTTTTGCTCTTGACCGCGTCCACGGAGGCGAGGACGACCGCCGCGCCGCCATCATTTAGAGTAGACGCATTTCCGGCCGTCACAGTCCCATCCTTCTTAAAAGCAGGCCTGAGTTTGGACAGCCTTTCGATGGTTGTCTCTTTGCGCGGTCCCTCATCCTGGCTGAAAAGGATTGGGTCCCCTTTCTTCTGGGGGATGGGAACCGGGACGATTTCGTCCTTGAAATAACCTTTTTCGATGGCGTGGATGGCTCTCTGCTGGCTGCTCAGGGCGAAAAGGTCCTGTTCCTCGCGGCTGGCGCCGAACTTCTCGGCGATCGTCTCCCCCGTCATCCCCATGTGGATATCCTCGAAGGCACACCAGAGGCCGTCCAGGATCATTGAATCCTTCGTCTTGACGTCGCCGAACTTGACGCCCTCTCTCAAACCCCAGAGGAGGTGGGGGGCCTTGCTCATGCTCTCCATTCCGCCCGCGACCACAATCTCCTTCTCTTCCAACTGGATCGCCTGGGCCCCCAGCACGATGGCCTTCAAGGCTGAGCCGCAAACCTTGTTAACAGAATAGCAGCTGACGGAATAGGGGACACCGCCTTTGACTGCGGCCTGCTTGGCCGGCGCCTGACCGATTCCCGCAGAGACAACGTTGCCCATGATGACTTCGTTGACATCTTCACCCCGCAACCCGGCCCTCTTCAGTGCCTCTCCGATGGCCAAGCCACCGAGGTCGGGTGCGCTGAGTTCTTTAAGAGCCCCAAGAAAATTCCCGATCGGCGTCCTGGCGGCGCCGACGATAAGAACATCCCTCACTTCACACATTTAGTTTTCCTTTCGCATGAAATTCATGATAAACGCACAACCTTTTTATCACAAATGAAAAGCAGTGTAAATAAACGGCCGTGTATTTCGTCTTTCTCGTCCATCCCGTCTTCCCGTCAAAGGCAAGAAGCCTTTTTTAAACCTTCTTGCTCAATGAATCCCCGTGATTTCGCCATCGTCGGTGACAGCGATCCTCTCCGCCGCTGGAGATCTGGGAAGCCCGGGCATGGTCATGATGTCCCCACACAGGACGACCACAAATCCCGCTCCGGAGCTGAGCAGGGCATCGGTCACGATGAGCGTAAAATCGCTGGGCCGGCCGTGCGCTTCTTCATCACCCGAAAGCGAATATTGGGTCTTGGCAATGCAGACGGGAAGGCGCCCGAAGCCCTCTTTTTCGAAGCGAAGGATCTTGCGCCGGACTCTTCCTTCCATCTCGATCCCTCTGGCGCCGTAAATCCTGGTGGCAATGATCTCGATCTTCTCTAAGAGTGAGGCGTCCAGGGGATAAAGATATTCAAAATGATGCTCATCCTCCCCCATGGCTTTCAAGATTTCCGCAGCCAATTCGCCCCCACCTTGTCCCCCTCGAGCGAAGACATCCGACAGGGCAAATCGGGCTTTTCCGGCACGGCAAAATTCGCGCAGTGCCCGGATTTCAGCCTCGGTATCAGTCGGAAATCTGTTCAGACTGACAACCAGGGGGACACCGAAGAGTCTGATGTTCTCGATGTGCTTTTCCAGGTTCGCGCAGCCCTTCAGAACGGCTTCCACGTTCTCTTCTTTGAGGGATTCTAGTTTCACTCCGCCGTGGTATTTCAAGGAGCGAAGAGTGGCGACCAGCACACACGCGGCCGGGGGCGGAATTCTTCCTGCCCTGACAACGATGTCGAAGAATTTTTCGGCCCCGAGGTCTGAGGCGAAGCCGGCCTCCGTGACGACAAAGTCGGCCAGACTCAGGGCGAGACCGGTGGCGATGACCGAGTTCGTCCCATGGGCAATGTTGGCAAATGGGCCCCCATGAATGAGTGCCGGCGTGCCCTCCAGCGTCTGAACCAAATTGGGCTTGAGGGCATCCTTGAGCAGGGCGCTCATCGCACCCTCAGCCTTGAGGTCCTGGGCAAAGACGGGCCTTTCCTCCGGAGAATAGCCGACGAGGATCGCCCCCAACCGGGCCTTCAGATCTTTGAAGTCGGACGAAAGGCAGAGGATGGCCATGACTTCGGAAGCAGCGGTGATATCGAACCCTGTTTCGCGGGCGATTCCCTGCAGGGGGCCTCCGATTCCCACCACGACCGCACGGAGGACGCGGTCATCCATATCCAACACCCGCTTCCAAGTCACCGTGCGGCAATCCAGGAGCCCGCAGGATCCGTCGAAATGAAGCCGGTTATCGACCATCGCTGAGAGAAGATTATGGGCCGAAGTCACGGCGTGCATATCCCCAGTGAAATGGAGGTTGATATCGGAGCTCGGAATGACTTGGGCTTTCCCACCGCCCGTGGCGCCCCCCTTGAGTCCAAAGACCGGACCCAGCGAGGGCTCTCGCAGGGCGACGATCGTCCTTTTCCCGGCAAGGCTCAGAGCATCGGCCAGACCGATGGCCGTCGTTGTCTTGCCCTCGCCGGCTGGAGTGGGCGTCATGGCCGTCACCATGATCAGCTTTCCCGATTTTTCTTTTGGTCCTGGAGCCAAGGGGAGTAAGACCTTCGCTTTGTAAGGCCCGTACTTTTCCAGCTTCTCAGGACCGATTCCCAGTTTCGCTGCGATTTCTTCGATTTCTCTCATGATGGGATTGCTCCTTGGCTATGAGTTTACCCTCACAACTTGTCCTCTTCAACTATTTTCTCGTCAATTTTGTACCCCGTCCCCGTGCCCCGTTAAACGCGGCACAAAGGGAAGGGCGGGCGGCCTGGGCTGATGCGATGCGCATTCTTGCCAAACTCGTCACGTGGTCAAAGTTGGGCCGGAGTCCACCCTCTGGCCCCCGGACCCCGAGGAACCAGTCCCGTCGGTTCCCCCGTCGGACAAGCCGACGGGCCCCCCTCCGCTACGGGGTCCCAAGGGTGGACTCCGGCCCAACCTTGAACGGATATGTCGCAAGAGTTATTGCACTTGTATTAGTCTTCCCGCAAAAAAGACAGTGAGCCCCGAGCCGTCAGAAGCAAGTCAATTCGTTTTAGATCCCTTGCTTCTTACCATTTGCCCATTACCACTTTCTGTTATTTTATCTGCTGAAATTTTGATAGAGCGTGAAGTACTCCTCGATGAGCCCACTGTCGGCGAAGCTGAAATAGCAGTTGTTCCCGATGATGATGTGATCGAGGACCTTGAGCTGCATCAAGATAGCGGCAAAAACCAGGTCCCTGGTCAACTCTTTGTCGCAGATCGAAGGCTCGGGATCGCCGGAGGGGTGATTGTGGACAAAAATAAGGGAGGTGGCGTTGTAGCGCAGCGCGTCTTTCATCACTTCGCGCGGGTAGACGGCGCTGGAGTCGACCGTGCCCTCGAAGAGTGTTTTTTCCTCCAGAATCTGGTTCTTGATATCCAAAAAAATGACTTTGAATTGTTCTTTCTTGAGGTCCCGAAGAGTGTGATAGAGGTAGTCGAAAACTTCCCGGGACGAGTGGCAGAAGGGCTTGGCCAACATCTTATCTTTGAGATACCGCCGCGACACCTCCTGGATGAGTCTGATGCCAAAGATGTTCCTAGGTCCGATGCCGCTGATCTGTTGGAGCTCATCATCAGAGGCCTCCAGGACACCCCGGAGCGTTTTCATTTCCTTGAGGGCTTCCCTGGCCGGCCCGCGGCAATCGCGGCGGGGGGTTCCCAGCGTCAACAGGAGCTCGATGATCTCGTAGTCCAGGAACCCTCTCAATCCGCCCCTCAAGAATTTCTCCCTAAGGCGCCGGCGGTGTCCCTCCCCGTTTCCGGAAGGCTCTTTCCAAGGAGAAGACGAGTGGGGCATGGCCGAAATGTCCGTTCCATAGATTAGACGAGGGCGGGCGCAAGAAAATCGCAGGCGGAGTTGTTTCTTATTCCTTGTAGAGCTCGTCGATCAGGCCTTTATACCTCTGCTCAATGATGTTCCTCTTGACCTTGAGTGTCGGCGTCAATTCGTCCGCCTCGATCTCCAGTTCCTTGTCGAGAAGGACGATCCTCTTGATCCTCTCATAGGGAGCCAGGTTGGGCGTCACGCGGTTGACCTCGCCCATCACAAAAGCCCGGATCGTCTCGCTCCCAACGAGCTCCCGGCGGGTCCGGAAGCGGACATCGTTGGATTTAGCGTATTCTTCCAGTTTCTCAAAATTCGGAACGATGATAGCGGAAATGAACTTTCGACTCGCACCCACGACCACGGGGTTGGAGATATAGGGGCTTGCCCGGAGGAGGTTTTCGATGGGCTGGGGAGCGACGTTCTTCCCGCCCGCCGTGACGATGAGGTCTTTTTTCCTATCTGTGATCACGAGATATCCTTCTTCATCCAGAGCGCCGATGTCGCCCGTGTGAAACCAGCCTCCGGCGAAGGCTTCCTGGCTCTCGGCTTCTTTCTTATAATAGCCCAACATCACGTTCGGCCCTTTGACCAGGATCTCTCCATCAGCGGCGATCTTGAGCTCCACCCCGGGAATCGGCTTCCCTACGGTGCCGAATTTCAAGTTGTCAAACGTGTTGACGGATACGACGGGTGAAGTCTCCGTCAGCCCGTACCCCTCCAGGATCACGAGCCCCATCGCGTAGAAGAACTCGGCGATATCTTTCGACAGGGGAGCCCCGCCGGAGACAAAGAATCGCACCCTCCCGCCCGTCTTCTCAACGATTTTCGAAAACACGAGCCTGGAGGCCAGGTTTTGACGCAACTGAAGGGACCGGGAAATAGGACGCTTGAGCAGTTTTTCTTGAGCGCAGGATTTTCCGGTTTTGAGGGCCCAGAAAAAGATTCTCTTTTTCAGCTTCGAGCCGGCCATGACGTTGTCGATCACTCTGGCATAAATCTTGTCGAAAAGCCGGGGCACGCTGATCATGATCTGGGGCCTGATTTCGAGGAGGTTTTCGGCGACCGTTTCGAGGCTCTCGGCGTATCCGATCGAGCAGCCCTTATACAGGAAAGCGAAAGTGGTCATCCTTTCCAGGACGTGAGAGAGGGGAAGGAAAGAAAGGATCGTATCTCCGGCGTTGAATTCAACGACCGAAGCCAACGTCTTGACGTTGCTGGCGAAGTTCCCGTGACTGAGCATGACGCCTTTCGGCAGACCGGTCGTCCCCGATGTGTAGATGATAGAGGCAAGGTCGCCGGGTCGAATCGCGACGGCCGTGCGTTCGAATTGTGAAGTCTCCGCTTGCCCGAGCTTCTTCCCTTTTTGGATGAGCTCTTCGATGGACAAGGCGCCTTCCTTGGTACTGCCTCCCAGGGTTAGATAGTGCTCGACCTTGGGCAGCGCACCCCTGACGGAGTCGATCTTTTCCCAAAGCTCGGGGGTCGAACAGACCACTGCCCTGGCCTCCGAATCGTTGATGATGTATTTGATTTGTTCGGGCATCAGGGAAGTGTAGATAGGGACGGTGACTCCTCCCAGACAAAGGTTGGCGAAATCTGTCATCACCCAGTCGGGGCCGTTTTCGGCCAGGAGGACAAGCTTGTCACCGGCTCGAAGTCCGAGATCTCTCAAGCCCAAACTCAGGGATTTGACCCTGTCTTCAAACTCATGGGTCGGGATGGCGACGTAGCCGCCCCCTTTCTTATGGAGCAGCAGGTTTTCTTTGCGATAGGTCTTGACGGTGTTAAGAAAGATTTGGGGGAGGGTTTCGACCATCCACCACTCCTTTGAGGATCAGCGCCTGGAAAATCGACGCTCGTGCTGGAGGAGCCACTCTTTCCTCCAAAGCCCCCCACCGTAGCCGACAAGCCTTCCGTTATGACCGATAACCCGGTGGCAGGGAACGATGATCCCGAGGGCGTTGTCGTGGTTGGCGCCTCCCACAGCCCGGGTCGATCGAGGATGCCCGATGGCTTTGGCCACGTCTTTGTAGGAGAGTGTTGCACCGTAAGGAATCTCGAGCAGCCGACGCCACACCTTCTGCTGAAAATCTGTCCCCCCCAGGCTCAATTCTAGGGAGAACGATATCCGCCGGCCCCGAAAATATTCATCAAGCTGTCTCAGGCACTCTTTGATCACCGCGGGAAGTGTGCCCGTGTCGGGAATCCGGGACGGCCTCTTCTCCTTGAAGTTGACAGAGAGAATGGCCTTTCCGGTTCCGATGACTTCGACCGTTCCGATTTCCGAACGGTAGTAAGCCTTGAACGTTTTTTCATCTTTCGGAGCGGCCATTCCTTTTACTCTTTGAGCTTGACATAGACGTTGGTCCGGCCCTTCTCATCCAGGAACCTCAGCTCGAACAGGTTGGCATAAGATTTGATGAGCTGGGAAAGCTGCTTGAAGCCGAATGTGCGGGGGTCAAAGCCGGGATCGAGCTGGCGAAGATAAAACCCGATCGTCCCCAGGTTGGCCCAGCCGTCCTCCTGGACAGCCATGTCGAAGGCTCCCCTGAGCAACGGCACGGGATCGTATTTCTTCTGTTTCTCTTCTTCTTCCTCGGGTTTCCGCGAAACTCTTCTATCCTCCCGGCCGGGCCGGGGCGCATGCTTGGGGGTTAGGTTTTCCGTGTAGATGAAGATGTTGCAGGCGTTGACAAAGGCCCGCGGCGTCTTTTCCTTGCCCACCCCGATGACAAAAAAACCGGCCTCGCGGGTGCGGGTGGCCAGACGGGTGTAATCGCTGTCGCTCGAGACGAGGCAGAACGCGTCCACGAGATGACTGTGGAGGATATCCATGGCATCGATGATCATGGCGCTATCGGTTGCGTTCTTTCCGGTCGTGTACCGGAACTGCTGGATGGGCTGGATGGCGTTTTCATTCAAGACCTTTTTCCAGCCCGACATGCTGACCGTTGTCCAATCACCGTAGATGCGCCGAATCGTCACCAGCCCGTATTTCCCGGCCTCGGCGAGGATCTTGTCGATCAGAGAAGGCTGGGCATTTTCTCCATCGATCAAGAGTGCAATCCTCTTTCTTTTATCTTCCAGATATTGTTCGACCATGGCCGGGCCTCCCATCGAAACCAAATCTTACGGTGACGGTATCTTACACTCGATCCGCCGAATTTTCAAACGAATAATAACATGCCCAGCGCTCCGTTCTCCCTACCCGGTCTAGGAAAGAGGATTGGTTTAGGCAGCGCACGGGTACGGGGTACTCGGGATGCCTTTTGTTGACCTGCGCATTTTCCTGTGATAAAACCTAGGAAACAAAGAACGAGGTACAAATGCAAGGCAATATCCCAACACTTTATGTTTACGGAAAAACACTCCCCGAAGCCTGGGAGAAGGCGGTCCTCGCCTGCTGGAACCTCGGCGTTCCGATCCGGACCGAATACGACAAGCCCGGCGATCCGCCGAGCAGAGATTGCACGATGATGTGGGTGGCCGAGGACCCTTTCGCTGAGCCACGAATCCACCGCGCCTTTCCCGGCGGCCTCGAAGACCTGGAAATCTACCGCCAGGAGGTCGTTGATGGCGTTCATGACCACTGGATCGCGCCCGAAGAAGGAAAATGGACGTACACCTATCACAAAAGACTGTTCGCCTACGAGGTCGAAGGGGAGACGATCGATCAGATCAACTATATCATCGGCAAGCTCAGCGAAACCGGGTACTCCCGCCGGGCCCAGGCCATAACCTGGAATCCCAAGCTCGACCCGCCGACTTATGACCCTCCCTGCCTCCAGCGGGTTTGGTGCCGCCTCTTGCCCGATGAAAAGGGCGATCCGGTCCTAAACATGAACTGCCACTGGCGATCGCGCGACGCCTACAAGGCGGCTTACATGAATGTCTTTGCCCTCACCGACTTGCAGCGTTTGATGGCCCAGCGGATCGCTCAGAAGATGGGGAAACCTGTCCGTGTGGGCCGCTACGCCGACCTGACCGACAGTTTTCACATCTATGGGTCGTACTTCCGGGAGTTCCAAGGATTTCTCAAGCTCATAGAATCCCGCAGCTTTGAAGAGAGGACCTGGCCGAGCGGCTATGCGGAGCCGATGTTCGAGGAGGCCAGGGAAAGACTGCGCAAAGAAAAAACCTGATCCCGAACGGGGTCGATCTCATTGGAGTCAACGATGCCGCCCTATTTGCTTGCCTCCGCCGCTATCCTGCTGGCGGCCATCAGCATCTGGTCAGACCGCCGGAAACGATGGATCCTGGTCTATGTGTTCAGACCTCTGACCATGCTGGTCCTGATTTATTTGGCGTGCGCTGCGACAACTCCGCAAACTGCGTTCTATAAATATCTGGTCGTGGCGGGGCTGGTCTTTTCCCTTCTCGGGGATATCTTCATGATGCTGCGACGAAAAAAGTTCACGGCGGGGTTGGCCAGTTTTCTGGCCGCCCAGCTTATATACGCTGCCGCTTTCTGGAGCGGGATCCACCGTCCCCTTCTTTTCTGGCCTCTTCTTCCCTTGGCATTCTATGCGCTCCCCGTCGGCTTCAAAATTATTCCTCGCACGGGCCGGATGAAGATCCCTGTTCTTGTCTACATTTCGGCGATCATCGCCATGGCCTGGCTGGCTTGGGAGCGCTCTCTGCAGCTTCAAGAAGTCAAAGCCTTCTTCGCCTTGGCCGGAGCGGTCCTTTTTGTCGTTTCGGATTCTGTGCTGGCCACCAATCGCTTTGTCCGTCCCCTGCGTTGGGCGCAGGTTCTCATTCTCGGGACTTATTTCCCAGCCCAGCTTTTGATTGCCCTTTCTGTTTGAAGAAACGGGCTCGCGCCGGATTCCCTCATTCCGGCTTGATCAGGCCCAAGCGCTGGAGGCCGTTTTTCTCGAACTCCTGGGCATATTTCTGGATGAACGGGTCTTCTTTCTCGAGCATCTCTTCAAATTTCATTTTCTGGATGGCTGCCTGGCCATATTGCCTGATAAAATCTCGCTGGCCGAGGCTGTGGACGAGCTCATCCCAGAAATTGTCCTCGTCGTATTCTTCGATATAGCTCGCGACCGATTCTTCGAGAGCATCGGCCGGAATATATTCCTTTGTCGCCTCATCGTAGACGACGCATCTCTGAAGGCCGGAATCTTTGGCATAAGAGTAGATGTGGTTCTCCAATTCATCGAAGTCCGTGATCCGATCGATCCTGAAGGAATTGACCAGCCAACTCCCCAAGAAGACGAGCTTGATCAAATTTTCATACTGATCTTGGGTTAAGCTTATTTCCATGGCCATTTACACTTCTAATGCCGGAAACGAAACAGGGATTCGATAAAATTCCTGATTTGAGGATCATTGTAGATAGTATGAATTCCCAGGGACAGCCCACCGACGGCATACACGCCGATCGCCACTCCACCCAGGGCGATGTAGCCGGTGGCCAGTCCTCCCAGCCCGAGAAGCAGTCCCAAGGCCAATCCGCCGATGCAGATCAACCCGAGTCCGATGCCGGCCAAGGTGAAGACTCCCACTGCCATTCCTCCGATCGCGATCACCCCGATGGCAATGTTGCCGATGGCGATAAAACCCTTGGCCGGTTTGAGTCCGCCGCCGTAGGCGGGGCCATAAACGATATGGACAAGGGGCATCCCAAAAACAGTCGTTTTTGATTTGTATTCGTATCCGTAAGAGCCCCAAGGTCCGGGGCGGGCAGGCCATCCTCCTGGTTGAAGAGGATATCCGCAATCCGGACAGACTCGGGCCTTGTCGGAAATCGAGCGGCCGCATTCCGGGCAATTGATGAGTGCCATCTCTTCCTCCTTTTCCCTGGAGTGCTTATAACACAGGAAAAGCGGAGAGTCAAAAAACAGTAAGGGGTAAACGGTCAGGGGAGAGAAAATCAAGAATCCCTTTGCCATGACATCATAAAATGCTATCGGATTTCCGCTCCTTCCCCCTTACTCCTCACCCCTTACTTTTATAGTTTCCAGCCCAGGAGGTTCCAATAGTTCAAAACCCAAAGAAAGACTAGGGCCGACAAAAAAATGAGCGAGTAGTGCAGCCGGCCATAAATCGTCCAGTATTTCCTTTTCCAGGCAAGAAATAAGAAGATGAGAACCCCGATCCCGAGAACGGCGCCAACTATGGGGAACACAAGAATGACCTTCAAGAGGACTGGAACTCCGTACTCAACCTGGGCAGTGTTGCTCACCAGGGAAAGGATCCCCACGATCAAAAGAAGGAAAAGCAGGCACATCCCGCCGGCGAGCCAGCGAGCCGCGGCAGGAGCGGGTCGGCCGACCGGCGGCCTCCGCAGGAGCGACCTCGAGAGCGCTCCCAAGGGCCAACCGAGAATAGCCGTCAAGAACGAAATTGTCAGGATGGCTAACAGAAGGATGTAAAAGCCGGGCGTCTGATATCCCTTGAGTTTCACCAGAGCAAACTCTGCAAACTCGCTGGAAAAGGCGTGTGTTACCCGGCCCCGGCTGTCTTCGCGAAAGATCAAAGTTTCCTGGCCGCCTATCTGGCGAAAAATATTCGGCCCAACTTCGGCCCATCGCGTGGAACCAAGCCCGACCGGCAGAATCATCCTCAAGGCTCCATCCGATGTTGCCTCTATCTTAACAGGAGTGATCAACGTGACCAGCTTGGGAAACTTGGTAAACGACCGCCTGTTCATCTCGAAAACTCCGGCGTATTTATGGGAGCGCGCCTTGAACTCGGGGTTTGGCTTGAATTCGGAAAGAGAAGGAGCCGGATAATAACGATTCAGAAAGGCCTGAAAGGCTTCCTCCGCGGTCACGCTCGAGCTTGTGCTGCAGTTAAAAGATAGGAAAAATCCCGCGTTTTTTTCGGGGATCAAAGCCAGAATGGTATGAAAACACTTGATATCGCCGCCGTGCTCCAGGATCGTCAGCCCGTTGAGGTTCCTTTCCCAGAAGCCGTGGGCGTTGCCGTTGAGTCTTGGGTCATGTGAAAAGAGCCGCTTGTGCATCTCACGAGCGGTTTCTTCCTGGAGGATTCTCTGCCCTTCATATTGCCCGTTTTGGAGGTGGGCGATCATGAAACGAGCGACGTCCGTCGCCGTCGTGCTCATCGACCCCGCCGGGTAGTCTCCATTGAGAAGCTCAAAGGCTTCGGCTTTAAAAGCTCCATCTTGGTAGCTGTAGCCGACCGACACATCGTCCGCCAACGCTGCCGGCAAGGGCTCCCGGAACGAGCTGTGCTCCATCCCCAACGGCGCATAGATATTCTGTTCAATATAATCCAGGAAAGGAACCCCGGAGATTTTCTCGACGAGATATCCGGCCAGGGCGGTGCTGTAGTTGGAGTAGGCCGTGTACTGCCCCGGCGGCCAAACCCGGGTCGGCATCTTGGACTTGACGAAATCTCCCAGAGAAATAAGACCCTCCGGAGTCCTCGCCGAGAAGGTCAGGATGTCTTCAAACCCGGCCGAATGGGTCATAAGGTTGGCCAGCGTAATCGGCTCGGGGAACGTGGCCGGGATCTTGAAATCCTTGAGGTAGATGTTGACATCGGCCTTCAGGTCGAGCTTCCCTTGCTCGACAAGCTGCATGACCGCCGTCCAGGTAAAAAGCTTGGAGACCGAGGCAATCCTGAAAAGGCTCCGCTCGGGAACGACGGGCTTTTTCTTCTCGACATCGGCATGCCCATAGCCCTTGGCGAAAAAGATTTTTCCGTCCTTGAGGACAGAGACGGTCGCACCTGGGATGTGTCGAACCTTCATATACACTTCTATGAGTCCATCCAAGAAGGCGCCTAGCTCGACCGGGTCCTCCGGACCCTGGCCGCGCAGGATTGCCTGGCGCTCAGCCGTCCCAGTCTGCGCATCTGCAATCGGACAAGATAAAAAGAGTGCGATCATGATTGGGCAAATTGTGAAACCGGCAGTCCAGATTGTTTTTTTCAATTCCTCCCCCTTCTTTAGATCTCAATCAATGAAAGATATTCTCCTGAATACATGCCTTGATTCACTCACCTCTTAAGACGGCAATCGGAGCTCTGGAGTTCCCCAATGCATCAAATTCCGCTTATGGCTCGAGCTCAATTTCCGTTATCGTCGATCCTCAAGTTCGAGGCGATTTGGTCCAGGACCTGCTTTGCCTCTTTTCCCTCTACGATAAGAATCCACACCTCTCCGCTTCCCAGCACTGAGACGCCGGCTTTGTCGGCTCCCTCAACCACGATGGCCTCTCGACCGGATACCGTTCTCTTTTGTTCTTTGCCTTTAAGCCCAAGCGCGCTCATGATTTCCCTGGTGATGGATTCGCCATCCTGCCAGAGCGGGATCTCCAGTTGACGGAGCGCCACCTTGATCCCGTTCGGACCGTCCATCCCGACGACGGTCGCGTCGGGCCAGACTTCATCCAATTTGGAAAACTTAAAATCCGGCGGCTTCGTGAGTTTTAAGCCGAGCCAAGGATTTTCATATTCGTCACCCTTGAGATTATAAGGTTTGGCCCCTTCCGGGACTAAGACTTTCTTCGCGCCGGCGAGCTCGTACTCCAGGATCTGCATTCCGACGTGTCCGAACATTTGTTGGCCCGGGCCCGTATCAATGGAGCCGGCTCCGCCTTGGAGGGAAGAGCTGCTGAATCCTATCCGGGCCGCGTCGGCCGGGCCTTCGGCGACGACCGCTGCATCTATGGGCACCCACTCTTTTCCCACCAGAATTTCGGTCCAGGCATGACCACCGAACATCCCCTGGGCATAAACGTAACCCATGACCACGCGGGAAGGAATGCCGGCTGCGCGGGTCAACGTGGCCAGCAGGGTGGCATAGCCCACGCAAGTCCCCCGGCGGTTCTTGAATACCTCAGACGAAGGCGCAAACACGATCCCCAGGTCGAACTTCATGTTCTCCGCCACCCAGCGTTCCAGTTTCAATGCGGCCTGGAAAGCATCCCTCTCTTTGCCGACAACCTGGCGGGCCAATGACTGCACCTCCGGAGCATCGGATTGGATGTAGGCGTTGGGCTCGAGGAACTCGCGATTGGCCTCTGTTAGCGGCACAGGGATAGAGGAGGTTGCGGCGGGATGCCGCTTTTGGATCTCCAGGATCAGAGTGTCCGCTGTTCGGTTGGACACCGTTTGAGATGGGCCGGCCAACTCAGGCCAGCCCAATTCCGGCGCACGGTGGAAGAGCTTCAACCTGAGCATTTCTATTTTCCTGGGATGGGGAAGCCGGATGTTAGTCCTGGCGATCGTGCTTGCGTACATTTCCTCAGGAAGCTCCGTTCCCCCGGCCGCAGCGAGAGCCTGTTGACGGTCGGCCAGGCTAACCTGGGTGAGCCCAAACGGGCTGGGCTGTTCCTGCTTCAGAAGCTCCCCATCATGTGTTAGCCAGAGGGTCTGCTTGACCGGGTTCGCCTCCATGGATTCATCTATTTTTAGAGTGGAGACAGCACGATTGCCGGCTCTTACTGTCTCTCCGGAAACGACCGTCCGGAAGATGCGGCTGGCGGCTTCAATTTCCGGGACAAATGTCAGGAATTCGGCTTTATCTCCAGGGATCTTGAGCCGCTGAAGACATAATGCCTTAATTCCCTCGGGTCCCAAGAGGCGCCCGGAATAGTTCAAGGTCCTCGTGTAGCTTTTTCCCCCAGCCTCGCTTTGAAGTTCGATCCGGCCGTCTTTGACGAGCGCAACCGTTCGGGTCGTCATCTGAGAAGCGGTCATGCCGTATTCGACTTTTTGGAGAAGCCCTTCCCTGGACTCCTCGGCGGAAGAAGTAAACCGGAGCTCGACTCTTGTCCCCAGTCGATTGAAGACGATCTCCATTTCAGATTTCGAAACAAGAACATCATTCTTCCCGGCCTGGAGCGTCTCATGGATATACCCAACCAGCTGATCCGCGATCTTGACCACGTACCATTCGTCACTGGGCTTGACATCTGCGGCCCTAGTCTCGCCTGATGTGGACGCGATAATAAAAACGAGACATAGAACCCAGATTAGGGCCCTTTTTTTCTGATCCCCGGCCGATAAATATTGTCTCATCTCCGATTCTCCTTGAGGCCCATGAAATTGATGCCAAGATTACGGAATATTTTATCACTTCCGCTGTCTTTATCGTTAAGAATAAGCATAGAGAAAATAAGCCAATAAGATGCACTGTTTTATCTTTGGCGAAAAAATCAAGGAGGCGGTTGCCCGTTCAGTCCCCGCCTTTGGAAACCGGCGAATCAAAAAATTTGGCCTTATAGAGACGGTCGGCTTCCTTGACCTTTTGCCTCAGGATGTAGATCAAAACACAGACGGCCACCCAGATCCAGCCCAAAAAGACATAGACCGCGGTTCTTTCTTTGATATTCTTGAACGCGGGCACAATCTTGTCCGAGCCTTTCGCTTTCTCCACGGTCTGTTTTTCTTGAGTTTGGCCAGCCGGGGTTGCCTGAGGTGAATCGCTCTGGGTTTGTATCTTTGGCTGAGCTTGGATCGGCAGAGAAACGGTTTTCCCGGAAACGTAGGCAATCAGAGTGATTCCAAGAATTCCCAGTGTCAGCAATGCCGGCGCTCGAATTATTCTGGACCTCCTCATTGGAGAAGACTCCACACGCTCATCGCCAGAGCATAGATAATCAAAGCATAAGCGGACGCGGCGATCACTCTGCCCTTGCCTTCGCTGGGCCTGTTGTCGATGAAGGGAAGGCAAAAGAAGAGAACCACGGCTGCAAAGATGATGAGAACCGCAAGTGTCTCTCCCGTGATGAACAAAATGTTGGCCGGGAAAAGCTTCAGGGTCTGGAAGAGGAACAAAAAATACCACTCCGGCTTGATCCCTTGGGGTGCCGGTGCCATCAGGTCCGCCACCTTCCCCAGGGCCGGGGGGAGAAAGATGGCAAGCGAAATCAGCGCACCGACGAGGACAAGCCAGACCATGGCTTCCCGGTAAAAGAAATTCGGCCAGAAGGGAATCTCGTTAACCTTCTCTTTTTTGAGTTCGGCTTCGAGGGGCAGGCTCATCCCGAGCTTCTGAATAAAAAACAGGTGAAAGACCAGGAAGAGCAACAACGCCAGCGGCAGGACACAAATGTGGATCCCGAAAAACCTGGTCAGCGTATCGCCGGTGACATCGTCGCCCCCGCGCAGGAGCTTGGTCACCCAGGCCCCGACGACGGGGATCGCTCGGGGGATGTCCGTGCCCACTTTGGTCGCGGAGAGGGAAAGGTCATCCCAAGGGAGCAGGTATCCCGTGAAGCCAAAGGCGAGGCTGAAGACAAGCAGAAAGACACCCGTCATCCAGGTCAACTCCCTCGGTTTGCGGTAGGACTTGAGAATCCAGATGCTGAGGAAATGGACAAAGACGATCGCGATCATGAATGTGGCCGACCAGAAATGAACCGACCGGATCATCCACCCCAGGGGGATATCGGTCATGATCCGGGCAACGCTCTTATTGGCTTCTTCCAGGGTGGGCCTGTAATAGAAGGCAAGAACGATCCCGGTAATAACCTGGATAACAAAGAAAAGAAGGATTGCGCTTCCGGTGTACATCCAGACCGTGTGCCTGGTCTGCGGCACTTTTTTGTTATGGAGAAAATCCAGAATGGCGCCCAGCCCGAGGCGATCCTCGATCCAGTCCCTAAAATCTCTCCAATAGTTTCGTGAGCTCACGCCACTCCTTCTTTCTTTACAACCAAGTTCTCGCCCTCAACGACTGCCGTCAGAGTCCGGAGAGGACGGGGAGGAGGTCCGCCGATGTTGATCCCGTTTTCGTCGTACCACCCGGTGTGACAGGCGCAAAAGAACTTTTTCTGATCAGGAAGGAAGGCAACATTGCAGTCAAGATGGGTGCAAACTCCGACCAACACCAGATAAGACCCGTCCGCCTTCTTTTTTATGAAACCGGGCTTAACTCCCCAGGCGAAGCCTTTCACAGACCCCGGCGCCAGCCCTTCATAATCGGCCAGAGGCAGGAGGACTTTATCCGGTTCCTGGTAGGGCGGGAAAACAAACTTGATGATCGGGTAGAGAAGCGAGGCGGCCAGAGTCGCGATCCCGCCGCCCAGGAGTCCGTTGAGAAAACGGCGTCTCGTGAACAGGGAATCTTTAAGCCTCATGGTCTTTTCCTGAAAACCCTCTTCAGTTTTTCGATGAGGAGCTTCCTTCTCAGGGATTCGATTCCATCGGCCGGCCGGACGCTTTTGGGGCAGACCTCGTTGCACCGGAAAACAGTATCGCAACTCCACACTCCCCCTTGGGCATTGACCTCGGCCAGCCGCGGATACGGCCGTTTGTCCCGGGGGTCCTGGACGAAGCGGGAGAGTTTGGCCAGCGCGGCCGCACCGACGTACCGTTGGTCGCGGGCGACAACAGGGCAGACGCTATAACAGCAGGCGCAGAGGATGCAGTTGGTGTACTGCTCGATTTTTTCCATCTCTTTGTCTTCAATCCGATACCCGCCCTCGGGTTGGTCCCCCGAATAAAGATACGGCCCGATTCGAGCAATCGCCTCCCAGAAGGGGCTCATGTCGACCACCAGGTCCTTTTGGATCTCAAGATTGGGCAAGGGCTCGACGATGATGACTGACGTATTCAACGCCTCGACCATTGTCCGGCAGGCGAGGTCGAATTTGCCGTTGATGACCATGGCGCAGGCGCCGCAGATGGCTTCGCGGCAGCTATACCTGAAGGCGAGCGTGTACTCCTGGTTATTGCGGATCTCCATCAGGGCTTCCAAGACCGACTTTTTCCCCGCAGCTTCAAACGGAAATTCCTCAAAGTAAGGAAAATCGTCGACTTGAGGGTCGAAGCGCATAATCCTAAAAGTGTATCGCATATCAGTATTTGCGCGCTTGAGGAACGTATTTGCCGAGCGCGACGTCCTTGTAGCTGATCCGCGGTTTTCCCCCCTCCAGAGTCACGAGCGTGTGTTTGAGCCAGTTCCGGTCATCTCGTTCCTTGAAATCGAGGCGGTAGTGCGAGCCCCGTGTTTCTTCCCGGTTGAGAGCTCCCAGGACAATGACCTCTGTCAGGTCGAGCATGTAATCAAACTCGATGATGTTGACCAGAACCTGGCTGTACCGGAAACACTTTCCGCCCAAGTAGACCCGTCTGTAGTCTTCGCGGATGCTTCGGATCCCGGCGACGGCCTTTTCCAGGCCTTTTCTGGTTCTGAACATGCCCACGTCGCCGCTCATGACGACTTTGAGCCGGTTGAGAAGCTCATGAACCTTCACCCCGGAGTCACGCCGGCTCCATACATTGATTTTCGTCTTGGTTCTTTCGGCCTCATCGGCGAGCGCACTCTCGCCACCGGGGGCGCTGCCTCCTCCTTTGACAAAAGCAGAAGCCTCCCGCCCGGCAATCTTGCCGAAGACAACCGTGTCCAAGAGGGAATTGCCTCCGAGCCGGTTGGCTCCATGGACGCTGACGCAGGCACACTCACCTGCCGCATAGAATCCTCCGACGGCCGTGGCGCAGCCGACATCCACGTCGATCCCGCCCATCGAATAATGTTGGGCCGGCTGGATTGGGATGGGGGTCCGGACGGGGTCGAGACCCGCGAATTTGATACAGATCTCGCGGACCGCAGGCAGGCGTTTGTTGATCTTTTTCTCGCCCAGGTGCCGCAGGTCGAGATGGACATACTCATTTTCGAAGCCGTTGCCATGATCGATCTCCGTCTGAATCGACCTGGCCACGATGTCGCGGGGCGCAAGCTCCATGGTCGCCGGCGCGTAATCGGACATGAACCTCGTCCCCTTGTTGTTGACGAGGTAGCCCCCCTCTCCTCGGGCTCCCTCCGTAATCAAAATGTTCTTCCCGTAAAGCGAAGTGGGATGGTACTGGACAAACTCCATGTCTTTGAGCGGGATCCCGGCCCGGTAGGCGATGCCGATTCCGCTTCCGTGATTGATGTAGGCATTGGTCGTTTTGAGGTAGACGCGCCCATACCCGCCGGTCGCGAAAATCACCGCCCTGGCCCGGACGGGAAAGACCTCGCCCGTCGGCAAATCATAGACGATGAGGCCGCGGCACTGTCCATCTTCCACGACCAGGCCGGCCACCAGCCACTCGGAATAGACTTTGATCTGCTTATTGAGGGACTGTTCATAAAGGCTGTGAAGGATCACCATCCCGGTCCGGTCGGCGGCGTAGCAGGTCCTCGGAAAACCGGCTCCACCGAAGGGGCGCTGGGCGATGACTCCACCCGGGAATCGGCTGAAAGGGACCCCCAGGTGTTCCAGCTCGTAGATCGCAGTCGGGGCTTGGCGGCACATGAGCTCCGCCGCGTCCTGGTCGGCCAGGTAATCGCTGCCCTTGATCGTGTCAAAGGCGTGTTTCTCCCAGTTGTCGTCTCTCCCGGCTGGGTTATTCCCGAGCGCGGCGTTGATCCCCCCCTGAGCGGCGACGGAATGGGAGCGAAGCGGATGGACTCGAGAGATTATGGCGACAGAGAGCCTGGGATCAGATGAAAGGGCGGCTGCCAGCCCTGCCAAACCTCCCCCCACGATCAGGACGTCATGACTGATCATTCAATAATTCCGCGTGAAATAGAGGACCAGCAAGGCCCCCGACATGGCCAAGCCGAGGCCCGTGAAGACCCAGAAGAGGAGTTTCTCCTTGCGGACTCCCAGGTCCAGGATGACCGTTCTCAGGCCATAGAGGCCATGAAAGATGACCGTAATGATCAGGAGAGCGTCAATCAGCGGGTTGGTATGCAGAACCAGGGCCCAGTCGGGCTTCTTGTCTTTGGTCATCAAAAAAAAGGCAGTCAGGAACTTAAAGCTGAGGAGGACGATCAGCAAGAGCCCGGTAACCCGGTGAAAAACCCAAATGAACATAAATTTTCTTCCCGTTCTGAAAGACTACTAATAATTGAAACTCAGGGGGAATGTCAAGAAAATAGTGGCCAGAATCAGTGAGTTGTGAGCAGTGAGGGGTGAGCAGTCAAAATCAAGAACCCTCCATAACATGCCATCAAATAATCATTTACGGCGCTCATAGGACGCTTGAACCTGGACATCGTCGCGGCCCTGCTCGTACCCTTTGCGGCGATGATCAAGCCCGTCGTCTCAGTCATTCTCGCTGCAATTTTCTTGGTTGGCCTCTCGATCGACAAGCTCCTGGAAAGCCCTAGCTGGAAGGGTCGGGGATCGATTTTCGGGCGGCAAACCAGGTTTTCGCCTCTTGACCGAGCAGCCCGGTCAAAGCAAAAATCCCAAAGACTGTCCCGATGGGGAAAGCCGGCAGCATCAGAATGGCCAGGACGATCCCGGCCAGCTTCGCCCAGACTCTTCTCCGGCTTATGCCTCTGGCCGTCAGAAAATAGAGCACGGCCAGAAGTAAGGAGATAGCGAAAATGGCCTGGCCCAGTCCTCCCAGGATGGCGCTCCCGACGACCGCTTGTACTTTTCCGCTCAGACCAAGGATCAGCGAGCCGAAGGCGAAGATCGTCAAAAGAACAACGGTCGTCGCTACCGAGAGCCAGCCCAGGACTCGAAAGACCAGTCCTGCCGTTTGAATTTTGCCGGGCATGTCTGCGTTCTCGGTCATGGGCGAAACGATATTTTATCCGAGTCTCGAAGGAAGAAGCAAGAGCAAACCTCCAAACATCGTGCGCACTAAGCCGTGAGCGGTGAGCAGTCAAATAAAAGGAAACGGCTCATAATTTTGAAGGCCCGGCCAACATACCGAAAAGCGGAATTGCGCCGACCCTGGTTTTGATTTATAATTGGAAACCCCAAAAGCGGATTGAGCACCAAAGGAGGTCCTCATGAAAAAGCTCTACGTTATCATCTTCATCCTCTTGGCCATGTCGTCATGGGCCGGCGCCGAAATCTACGTCAAATCCAAAGCCCACACCGATGCGATATCGATGATGGGGCAGAACCGTCCCGCCCAGGACACGTTCTCCGAGCAGTGGATCGGGGACGACCAGTTCGCTAACGTCACTGAAAATTTAACGACCATCATCGACCTCAAAAAGAGCATTTTTTATATGATCAACCACAAAGATAAAACCTATGTCGAAACGACGCTTCCGCTGGATATGTCCAAGCTCCTCCCCCCCGAGATGTCTGCTATGGCCGGCATGATGAAGGCCTCGATGACGGTGACCCCCACCGGCCAGACCAAAAAGATCGGGCAGTGGGATTGCTCGGAGTACGATGTCACAATGACCATAATGACCATGCCGGTCAAAATGAAAGTCTGGGCGACGCCCGATGTGCCGTTTGACGTCAGCAAATACATGTTGAAGATGTACGGCAATGTCCTCAAGAGTCAGATGCAGCTCGACGACACCGCGGTCCAGGAGGCGATGAAAATCAAGGGATTCTGGATCGCCTCAGACATGGCCATGGAAATGATGGGGCAAAAAATGCACACCACCACGGAAGTCATCGAGATCTCCAAGAAAGACGCGCCGGCCGGCGTCTATTCATTTCCCGCGGGCTACACCAAGCGGGACAAGCTGTCCGTTAAACAGCTCCAGCAAAGATAAAGGCGTCCGTATCGTCTGTCTCGTCCGAAGACTGAAGGAGACTTGGTTTCAAAAAGCTTAAGAATAGGAACGGGATGAGCCAGACCGCCATAAATGGCGAACAATCACTATGAGCGACGTGCGTGTCCGCTTTGCTCCCAGCCCGACTGGGTATATCCACGTCGGAAATGCCCGGACCGCCCTTTTTAATTGGCTGTTCGCCCGACAGCAGAAAGGCTGCTTGGTTCTCCGAGTCGAGGATACCGATGTGGAGCGCAGCACGGCCGCGTATGAGCAAAGTCTGATGGAAGACCTGGCCTGGCTCGGCCTGGACTGGGACGAAGGCCCTGATGTCGGCGGTGAGTTCGGGCCCTACCGCCAATCGGAAAGACTCGGAATTTATAGCGCCTACACCGAGAAACTCTTGAATGAAGGTAAGGCGTATTATTGTTTCTGCCCGCCCGATGCGCTCGAGAGAAACCGGGAAGAGGCGCTCGCGGCGGGTCGGATGCCGATCTACGCCGGCCGCTGCCGGACCATTCCCCTCGGAGAAGCCCGACATAGAGTGTATCAGGGCGAAAAAGCCGCCATCCGGTTGAGGGTGCCCGACGAGGGGACACTGTCCTTTGATGACCTTGTCCGGGGCCTGCTCTCCTTTGACCTTAAGCTCATCGGTGACCCTGTCCTCGTGCGATCCACAGGACTTCCAGCCTACAACTATGCCGTGGTCATAGACGATTCATTGATGAAGATAAGCCACGTAATCCGGGGAGAAGACCATATCTCCAACACCCCCCGGCAGCTTTTGGTCTATAAGGCCCTGGGGCTTGCTCCTCCCCGATTTGCCCATCTGGCCATGGTCATGGGCAGGGACAATACCCGGCTCAGCAAACGCCACGGCGCTACCGCCGTCGACCAATTCCGGAAAGAGGGCATCCTTTCTTCGGCGCTGTTCAATTATCTGGCGCTGTTGGGCTGGGCTCCCCCCGAAGGCAGGGAAGTCCTCGCCCCGCAAGAGCTTCTCGAGCTCTTTGACCTCAAGAAGGTCAGCCGCTCCGCCGCCATATTCGACTACGAAAAGCTGCACTGGATCAATCGACAGCACATCAAGAAGCTCCCTCCCGGGGAAAAAGCGCGGATCGCATTTCCTTACCTGAGAAGCGCCGGGCTCATGCCCGAAGCGATGACCGAGGCCCACTGGGCCTGGCTCGAAAAGGCGGTGGAGATTCTGATGGAAGGAATGGACAGATTCTCCGAGCTGCCGCCCAGGTTCTCGCTCCTTTATGAATTTTCCCCGGACTCCATGGATGACGAGGCAAGGAAAATCCTCAATGAAGAAAAAGCGAGGCCGGTCATCGCGCTCTTCCGCGAAAACATCTCTCATATGACCGAATTCGGCTACGCCGATTTCGTCACCATCACGTCTGAGATCAAAAAGACCACAAGAGCTAAAGGAAAAGACCTCTATCATCCCCTTCGGGTCGTTCTAACCGCCAGGGCCTCAGGGCTCGAGCTCGATAAGTTTATCCCCCTTGTGGAGGAGGGGGCCAAACTCGAATTCCCGAAGCGGATCAAGAATTGCGCTTCGCGGGTCGCCGAGGTCATCGAATATCTCCGATGGGAACGCTGAACCGCCTGAATCCCCTCCTCGAGGTCCTGAAGTCCTCGCCGCGAAGGGTGAACAAAATCCTGATCCAAAGCGAAAAAGGCTTGTGGAAGATTGCCGAGGTTATCCGGGCCGCAAGAGCGGGATCGGTTCCCTATGTCTTTGCTCCAAAGCAACGGCTGGACCAAATCTCGCCGGATCATCAAGGTGTCGTAGCCTACCTCGCCCCGAAGGAATTTTCTTCGTTGGAGGAGATCCTGGCCGGTTCCGCGCGTCCCTTCCTTGTCCTCCTCGATGAGGTTGAAGACCCCCAAAACCTGGGGGCAATCATCCGCAGCGCCGAAGGCGCCGGAGCCCAGGGGATCGTGATGCCGGAAAGACGCTCTGTTGGCCTAACCGAAGCGGTGTCCTCCGTTTCCGCCGGAGCACTCGAGCACATCAAGGTCGCTCGTGTCGTCAACCTGGCTCAGACCATGGAGGAGCTCAAAACCCAAGGGCTCTGGCTCGTCGGCGCCGAAGGCGGAGGTCAAGAATTCTGGTATGAGTTCGACTACACTCTTCCTGTGGGCCTTGTCCTGGGGTCGGAGGGGAAAGGTCTTCGCCCCTTGATCAAGAAGAGATGCGACAAGGTTCTTTCTATCCCACTTCTCGGCCGGCTGAACTCGCTCAACGTGGCCGCCGCGGCCGCGGTCTTTTTCTTCGAGGTCGTTCGCCAGAGGCGGCGGCTTCCCGGCCCTGCCAGGGGGAAAAGAGGTACGAGACTATCTGCCTGAATAAATGAACCTGGGGAGCGCCTATTCCGGCCCGAGTGGCCCTGGCATTGCCGGGCGCCCGACCGGATATTTGACTCTTTCATGGGGAATTGATATTCTCTGGCCAGACCGTCTCAGTGTGGCGTGGGCTCATGAACTGTCCCAACTGTCATTCTGAAAATCCCGAAGGCGCCTTCTATTGCGCCAAATGCGCGGCGCCTCTCAAGACTCCCGAGCAACCAGCCTCCCCTCCGACCCGGACTCTGCAACAAACCAGCCCCAACTTGGCGATCGGCAGCACCTTCGCCGGCCGTTACCAGGTCATCGAGGAATTGGGGAAAGGAGGGATGGGAAGAGTTTACAAAGTTTTCGACACTGAAATTCGGGAGAAAGTCGCCCTCAAGCTTCTCAACCCGGAGATCGCCGGGGACGAGAAGACGATCGAGCGCTTCCGGAACGAGCTTAAAACAGCCCGCAAGATATCCCATAAAAACGTCTGCCGCATGTATCACCTGAGCAAATTTGAAGATACCCAATACATCACTATGGAGTATGTGAGCGGGGAAGATTTGAAGAGCATGATCCACATGATGGGCCAACTCAGCAGCGGACAGGCCATCACGATTGCCAAACAGGTTTGCGAGGGTCTGGGAGAGGCGCATCGGTTGGGTGTCGTCCATCGGGATCTAAAACCCCAGAACATCATGATCGATCGAGACGGGAACGCCCGGATCATGGATTTCGGCATCGCCCGCTCGCTCAAGGCCAGGGGCATCACCGATGCCGGAGTCATCATCGGCACGCCCGAATACATGTCCCCGGAGCAAGTGGACGGAAGGGAGACGGACCAGAGATCGGATATCTATTCCCTGGGCATCATCTTGTATGAAATGGTGACGGGTCGATTGCCTTTCGAAGGAGAAACGCCATTCAGCGTGGCTTTCAAGCACAAGTCGGAACCGGCACCCGACCCCAGAAAAATAAACTCTCAGATCCCCGAGGGGCTGAGCCGCGTTATCCTACGATGTCTGGAGAAGCATAAGGACAGGAGATATCAGAACGCGGAAGAGGTTCTCGCTGAGCTCGTTAAGATTGAAAGAGCCATTCCGACCGCGGAAAAAGTCCTTCCGAAACGAAAGCCGACATCCAGGGAGATAACCGTCCACTTCGGATTGAGGAACGTGTTCATCCCGGGCTTGATTTTTCTGGGCGTCCTGGTGATCGGATTGGTCATCTGGCGCATCAAAGCACCCAGGGGGGCAGTTCCTGTTTTCGGTGGCAAACCCTCCGTCGCCATCCTTTATTTTGAGAACATTTCCGAAGACAAGAGCCTGGACCCTTGGAAGACGGGCCTCCCGGAACTGCTCACGACCGGGCTGGCCCAGTCGAAATTCATCAACGTCCTGAGCGGCGACAGGGTCTACGGGATCCTCAAGGCGCTGGGTCTCGATGAGGCCAAGAAGTACTCCACCGGGGACCTTGTCAAGGTGGCGAACGAAGGAAGAGTGAATCACACCGTGGGCGGAAGCATCATGAGAGCCGGCGGAAATATCATTATCACCTTGAGACTACAGAACCCTCGGTCCGGAGAGGTGATCAGCTCGATCAAAGTCGAGTGCAAAGGCGAAGCGGACATCATTCCCAAAGCTGATGAGCTGATCAGGAAGATCAAGTCCGACTTGAATCTTTCCTCAGAACAGCTGGCGAGCGACATCGACAAAGAAGTGGGCAAAATCACAACGTCATCTTCCGAAGCCTATAAATATTATAATGAGGGGAGGAGGTACCATTACGAACAGGAATATCGACAGAGCATTCAAACGATGGAAAAGGCCGTTGCCGTAGACCCGGAGTTCGCAATGGCCTACCGCTCAATGGCCATGTCCCTAAGCAATATGGAATATCATTCCGAAAGCAAGAAATACCTCCAAAAGGCTCTCGGACTCAGTGACAGGACATCGGACAGGGAGCGTTACATCATCCAGGGCGATTACTATCGAGATTCGGCAAGCACGTACGATAAGGCAATTGAAGCCTACAGCGAATTATTACAGCTCTATCCTGATGATTCGATCGGAATCACCAACCTCGGGATCCTATATACAAATGTAGAAGAATGGGATAAAGCCATAGCCCTCTATGAGCCGCTTATCCGGAAGGGAGAGGACAATATTTTCCCCTATCTGAATCTCTATGATTCCTACATGGCCAAAGGCATGACTGATAAGGCCAGAGAAGTTCTGGAAAGTTATATACGCAATTTTAAGGACAACTATATGATCCGGATCTACCTGGTCCTCGTTTATTATGTTCAGGGCAAATTCGACCTCGCCCTTGAGGCAGCGAACAGGGCGATCTCCCTCAGCCCATCTTCCTTTTACAATTTTATGGCCCTGGGTGATATTTTTAGGTGCAGAGAGAATTTTGAACAGGCGGAGAAAGAATATCAAAAGCTCTTCAACTTGGAAGAAAAGGCCGCCCACCTGATCGGCCTGGACAACATGGCCGCGCTTTATCTGGTGGAAGGACGTTTGAAGGATGCCGAAGAGCAATGGAAAAAGGGTCTTGAACTTGCCGAGAGCCTTGGTGATAAAGGATGGCAAGCCGATTTCCATTTGAGGCGCGCCTTCCTGGCCCACAGGTCAGGAGACGCGGCCAAGGCTCTTGAGGAATCCCGCAAATCCAGGCTAAACGCGCAGGAAATGGAGGACCCTGCGCGCCAGGTCGGCAGCTTGATCGGCCAAGCACTTGCCCAGCTAGACACCAAGTCTATCCAAGAAGCTCAAGAGACCGCACAGGAGATCAAAGCCTTGACCAAGAATCTCTTGGGGAAAAAGGCCTTGAGATATCTCGATTTGCTGTCAGGAATGATAGAGTCTAAAAAAGGGCATTTTCCTCGGGCCGTCGAAACCCTCAAAAGCGGAGTTGCCTTGTTGCCTTCTCAACGCTTCTTCAACGATGACCATGCCCTATTCCTGGACGCCCTGGCCTCTGCCTACTTAGAGGCGGGCATTCTCGAAAAGGCTCGCGATGGATATGAAAAGATAACGGCACTGACAATCGGCAGCTTCTATTATGGGGATATTTATTCCAAAAGCTTCTTTAGGCTAGGACAAATCTATGAACGGGAAGGTCAGAAAATAAAGGCCAAGGAGAATTATCAAAAATTCCTTGGCCTCTGGAAAAACGCTGACATCGGCCTTCCCGAGGTCGACGACGCCAAAAAGAAACTCGCGGCACTAAAATAAACCTGTCCCCTTTACCTTAGCTTGACATTGCTTCATCCCAGCCCTTAGAATAATCGGGTAGTTGAATCCCCTTATCTTTTAAGACCGATGACTGAACAAGCCGATTTTTATCAGCTGGAAAAAAATATTCTCCGGTTCAAGGAGCAGATCGATGAGCTTCAGGCCGGCGAAGACCCGGCAAAAAAAGACAAGATCGCTGAACTCCGCCGGGAAATCGAAAAAGAGTGGGCCGAGATCGGCCCGCACCTCACCCCCGGACAGATCGTCCAGATTGCCCGCCATCCCAAGCGGCCGTACACGTTGGACTATATAGATAATCTATTCCAGGACTTCATCCAAATCCACGGCGACCGGCGCTTCGCCGATGACCCGGCTATCGTCGCCGGTTTCGGACTCTACAAGGGAAAGACCGTGGCCGTCATCGGCCACCAGAAAGGAAGGACGACCAAAACCCGGATCGAACGCAATTTTGGTGAGCCCAACCCCGAGGGCTTCAGGAAAGCCTTGAGGGCGATGAAGCTGGCCGAAAAATTCGGCTTCCCGGTCGTCACTCTCATCGACACCCCCGGAGCCTATCCGGGGACGGGTGCTGAGGAGCGAGGGCAGGCAGAGGCTATCGCTTACAATCTTAAGACGATCGCCGGCTTGAAGACCCCCATCATCGTCATTGTCATCGGCGAAGGCGGAAGCGGCGGCGCTCTGGCCATCGGCACGGGCGACGCCATCCTGACGCTCGAAAACTCATTTTATTCGGTCATCTCTCCGGAAGGTTGCGCGGCCATCCTCTGGAAAGATCAAAACGCCGTCCAAAAGGCCGCCGAGAACATGAAGATCCGGGCCCAGGACCTGATGGCGCTCGGGGTCATCGATAAGATTATTCCCGAGCCCCCCGGAGGAGCTCATGTCGATTGCGAACTGACCTTCAAAAATGTTGACAAAGTCCTGAGCCAGTACCTGAAAAAATTCGAGCAAAAGCCCATCGATGAGCTGCTCGCCGAACGGTACCAGAAAGTCCGCAAGATTGGAGTCTACGTAGAGAAGTGATGGAAGACGGCCAAGGGAAAACGGCGATCTCCGGGATCAAAGGCACGAAAGATATCCTTCCGAATGAGGCCGGCGAATGGCAGAGTGTGGAGGCGAAGTGCCGAGGCATTTTCGAACTCTACGGCTACCGGGAGCTGAGGGCGCCCATTCTCGAGGCCACTGAGCTTTTTGAACGAAGCACCGGCCAGACGTCCGACGTCGTCACCAAGGAGATGTATACTTTTAGGGACAAGGCGGGCCGCTCGATCACGCTTCGCCCGGAATACACCCCCTCGGTCGTCCGCTCGATCATCGAGAACAGGCTTTTCCTTCAGCCCGAGCCGATGCGCTATTACTATATCGGGCCGATGTTCCGTTATGATAAACCCCAGAAGGGCCGCTATCGCCAGTTCCATCAGGCAGATATTGAGGTCTTCGGCGAGAAGGACCCGGCCATCGATGCCGAGATCATCGAGATGGCCCACCGACTCTTGTCCGAACTCGATGTGGCCGACGCCGTGACACTGGTCAATTCCGTCGGCTGCCAGAACTGCCGCCCGGGCTATCTTGAAGAACTTAGAAGCCAAGTCGAGAGTGTCCGAGAGGCCCTCTGTGCGGACTGTCAAAGGAAAGCCGTCGCCAACCCGCTCCGGATCTTCGACTGCAAGGTGGAGGCCTGCCAGAAGCTTTCCGAGGCCTTTCCTCGAATCATTGACTTTCTGTGCGCGGAGTGCGAGGATCATTTCAAAAGGTTTCGTTCTTCTCTCGATTTCTATAAGATTCCCTACCGTATCGAGCCCCGCCTCGTTCGAGGACTCGACTATTATACGAAGACCACTTTCGAGATCATCTCCGGAAAGCTCGGAGCCCAGAACGCGATTCTCGGGGGCGGCCGTTATGATGACATGATGAGACAGTTTGGCGGCCCCGACATCTGCGGCATCGGTTTTGCAATGGGCATGGAGAGGCTTCTCTCCGTGGTCAACCCCACGCCCCCAAAGAAAGATTTCATATATTTTGTTTACCTGGGGGATGAGGCGAAGAAGGCGGCCATGGGCCTGGCCGGCTTTTTCCGGAAGAACGGGCGGGAATGCCTCCTCGAGTTCAGGGACAAAGGATTAAGAAATCAACTCAGCCGGGCCAACAAGCTGGAGGCCAGCTGGGTCCTGATCATCGGCGACGAAGAGGTGGCCAAGGGCAGGTTTCAACTCAAGAACATGAAAACCGCCGAACAGAGAGAAGGCGTTCCGGAGGAGCTGCTGAAGATCCTCCTGGAAAACCAATCATAATGCAAGTGTCGTAACGGGAAGCGCGATAGCGAGGCAGGTCGATATCTCCTGAGATCTCCGCCCCCTTCGCAGCGACTCTGTGGGCTCGCGATGCCCTTCGGGCTCACAACGACATCATCCAGAGGCAAGATGGAAAAAACAAGCATGATTCAATCCTCAAATTGGAAACGCTCATCCTATTGCGGAGAACTCCGCCCCCATCACATCGACCAAGAAGTGACGCTCTGCGGCTGGGTCCACAAACAGCGGGATATCGGGAACCTGGTATTTATCGACCTGAGGGACAGGGAGGGACTCGTCCAGGTTGTCTTCCGCGCCGGCCAGGCGTCTCTTCTTGAGGAAGCCAAAAAGGTCAGGCCGGAGACGGTCATCGGGGTCAAAGGTTTCGTGCGAAAAAGAGAGGCCGGGGCGGTCAACCCTCAACTCGCTACGGGACAGATCGAAGTCGAGGCCGCCGACCTGAAGATCTTCAGCATCTCCAAGGTCCCGCCTTTTGTGATCAACGATCCAGTCCAGGCGGCTGAGGAGCTGCGATTCAGGTATCGCTATCTCGACCTCAGGCGGCCATCCATGCAGCGTCATTTCAAGCTCAGGCACGAGACCGCCCTATGCGTCCGCAATTTCTTCGCCCGCAACGGCTTTTACGAGATCGAGACCCCGTTCCTGGGCAAATCCACGCCCGAGGGGGCAAGGGATTATCTCGTCCCCAGCCGTATCTACAAAGGCCGGTTCTATGCGCTCCCTCAATCCCCCCAACTCTACAAACAAACCTTGATGATCGCAGGGTTCGACCGCTACTTCCAGATTGTTCGCTGCTTTCGAGATGAAGACCTCCGGGCCGACCGTCAGCCTGAGTTCACCCAGATCGACGTCGAGATGAGCTTTATCGAGCGGCAGGACTTGTTCGAAGTCATTGAAGCGCTCATGGTCGCCCTTTTCGAGCTCATCGGGGAAAAAATCCCTCGGCCGTTTCCAAGACTTTCCTTCAAGGAGAGCCTGGAAAAATACGGCACCGACAAGCCCGACCTGAGGCTCGGACTCGAAATCAGGGATCTTTCAGGGATCGGTAGCGGGCTTGGGTCCGAGCTCATCCGGACGAAACTCACCGCCCGGGGAGTTTTAAAAGGGTTGTTCGTTCCGGATGCCGCTGGACTATCGAGAAGCAGGCTCGAGAAAATCAACGACCGGGCAAAGGCCCTGGGCGCCGGGGGGATCTTCTGGTTAAAGAAAGAGGGGGGATTCAAGTCCTCTCTAAAACTGGAAGAAAAGGATTCCGAGTCCCTCTGGGAAGCGTTGGCCGGAAAAGAGGGCGGCGTGGGACTCCTCGTCGCAGGCCCGGAAGAGAAAGCCTTGAAGGCTCTCGGCGAGATCCGAAAAGACCTCGTCCAGGAAAGGGTAAAAGGTCAAAAAACCTACAGTTTCAGCTGGGTCACCGATTTTCCTCTATTCGAATGGAGTGAGGAAGAAGGCCGGCTCGTCTCGATGCATCATCCCTTCACCTCCCCGCTCAATGAAGACATCCCGCTCCTCGAGTCCCATCCGGAAAAAATCAGGGCCAGGGCCTATGACCTGGTTCTCAACGGGTTTGAGGTCGGCGGCGGCTCGATCCGAATCCACGACATGGGGCTCCAGGAGAAAATATTCAAGGTCCTGGGCCTCACGCCTAAAGAAACCGAAGACAAATTCGGTTACTTTCTCGAGGCCTTGACCTACGGCGCTCCGCCCCACGGCGGCATCGCCCTAGGGTTTGACCGCCTGATCATGATCCTGGCCGGAGAGGAATCGATCCGGGAAGTCATCGCCTTTCCCAAAACGACGAGCGGCCTTTGCCTCTTTACTGGTTCTCCTTCGGAAGTGAGTGAAAGGCAGCTGGAAGAATTGGGACTTAAACTAAGGTGAGGAGTGAGGGGTGAGGAGTAAGGGGAAAAACGCAACGGTGCGATTTATCGTACTCTTTAAATATCAAAAAACCAAGGCCGGATAGGCACTCGCTCTCTGCGCTCATCTAAGAACTTAAAACGAAAACACTCTGTTTAGATTTCTGCCAGTTCATTTATTGATAAATAACAAGATCAGCAGGCGCCAAACTTTGGGGAAGCATGGGGGGCAGGCGTGGGGGCCCCCCCACCCGCAGCGCAAAATTTTAGGAAAACTTCCGATACTCGAGAGAGTTCCGAAACGTGTCCCTGAATTTTGCCGAGGATGGGCGAGCGCCGTGGCGGGCCCCATCCTTCCCCCCGCTCATTCGTTAGCACACATATAAAAACTGGCACCTGCCCTGTTCGTTTTGATTTTTACGGTTTTCTGTTCTCGGCGATGAACGTGCCGATGATTCCGATGAGAGTGAAGAGGAAGGCCTGCCACAGCGCCTTGATCGCAACCTGGCCGATCAAGTGCCCTGAAATCAGGGCCGCGCCCGAATAGGCCCCCCCATAGGCCGAGAAGAGTGAGTTGAAAACCGCATAGAACACGCCGGCCAAGGCGCCGGTCAATCCTCCCATCAATATTCTTTTGGAAAAAAGTGACCTTCTCGATAGCCCCGCGGCCGCCGCCGCTCCGAAGAAGGGAGGCCAGATTACAATCCACCAGACATTCCCGAAGGTGGGAAAATGTCCGATGAGTTTAAAATAGTTGGCATCGACCAGGACCAAAACAAGAACGCTCGTGACCAGGACCACCGGAAAAGTCCAGGACCTGGGCGGCTCAGTCGAGAGCAATCGATTCCTCTCTAGAATCCTGCGCCTCAAACTCAGCGGATAGTTATAAAAAAGATCAAAAGCCGCGTGTTCGAGCCAGGCCCCTTTTTCTCCAAAGACAGGGACGATGTGAACTGCGCCGGTGGCCCAATGGGCGGCCATGAAACGAGCCAGCTCGGGGTATCGATAGGCCATCTGCAGCGGGAAAGCCAGGTAGCCGATGTATTTAAAAAAGCTGATAAAAAAAGCGATGTTGTAATCTCTAAAATTGTGTTCCCGCAGGACCAGGGAGGTCGTGTAGAACCCCCGGGCCAGCGATCCCGGGGAGATCGGAATGATCTGAAAAATCCCCAGGATAATCCCGGCGGCGAGAGTGCCCTGCTGCCATGTAAACTCGGGATGGAGTCGGACGTAGATGACGGCGATGGCCAAGGCGACGATGTGAGTTGTAGGCATGAGGCAGAGATGGATGGCCAAACTCTTAAGATACTTCTGGATAAAGGGCTCCCTGATCTGGGAGAGAATCCGACCCGATTCTTCTTTAGTCAGGACTCCGTTGTTCTGGCCCTGGGCGACCATATCGCGAAGCCATTGATCTCTGGCCTCCGGCTTGAAATAGAGCCTCAGCGGTCGGGCAAAAATATAATCCAGCTTTTGTTTGGCAAAGTCCCAATCCGATAAAAGGCGATGGATCCCCGGCGGGAGCCAAGCCAGTGGCCAGTGGGCAAAGAATCGCGGAGCCTTGGAGGCCAGCCTCAGCGCTCTATCGTCGTTCACCCGGCCGGACCTGAGCCAACGGATGAGCCATTCGGCCATGCGGGCCCGGCCCGCCCTCCGGAAATAATTCAAGCTGGTGAACATCTTCCCCAAGTGGCGGCGGAAGTCCCGCCTGCCCCATAGCTTGC
The DNA here is from genome assembly GCA_963701305.1 of Candidatus Aminicenantota bacterium. Classification (GTDB taxonomy): domain Bacteria; phylum Acidobacteriota; class Aminicenantia; order Aminicenantales; family CAVYOD01; genus CAVYOD01. The sequence continues at coordinate 1,697,022 of OY969586.1, read as the reverse complement.
GGATGAACCTTCCCAGGAATGGGATAAGGCCCAAAAAGCAAAAGAGGAACGCCAGGAATCTATTTTTCTCGAACTTTCTGGTACGGACCTCGTCGGTGATATTCCTGACACGCCAACTCTTGACGAAGCCGCGCAGGATCGAGGCCCAGAGCCGGCCGCTGTAAATCAGCCGGATATGATGATGAGTAATATCGGGGAGCGAATCCCGGTAAGACTTCTCTTTCTCTTTGAGCTCCAGAAGGGCTGGCTCCAGGTCGGAAAAATCTTCCCGCTGGCTGTCAACGAACTTCTGAAGCGATGACAGATAGCCGCGATCGAACTGGACCAGGCTTCCTCGGCCGATCCCTTTGAGGATGAGCTTGAAGTCGGCCGGGCATTCGGGAAGAAACGGAAGGAGAACCATCCCGGCCCGAAAATCCACCGCCGTCAGTCCTCCCTGTGGGACCTCCCCGGTTTCCAATCGTTTGAGGGCGTTGGGCTGGCTTTTGAGCGTCCACCACTCGTACTGGCGGGCAAGCTCCACGGCCCCCATATCCCGCATCAGGTCGACCAGCCGCTTCATAAAATCGCGCTTGGCCCGGTATTCGGAGGAGCCCAGTTCCTCTTCCTTTTCCCCGGGCTTCCATTTGAGACGGGCAAAGAGACGGTCATCTACCTCGAAACGCCAGGTCCGGCCTTCCAACCATTCACTGATCTCGCCGCAGCTTCCCAAGCTGCCGTCGATCAAAGTTGCCAGAATATCCACTACCGCATTTTCTGAGCCCATCCGGATTTTCGCGCCGCGGCGGATGAACTTTTGCCAGAGCGCGCCCGCCCTGGCCGCATCAGGGTTTGACTGGGGTGAAAATGGCCCTTGAAATCCCAGAGCATAGACGGCGTTCCGAATCCACCGTCCCAGCTTCTTCGGGGGCACGAGTATCTTCAAGGCGTAGGCTCGACCGACCGCTAGCCCGGAGATCGGGCCCTCGGGAGTAAGAAGCTCAAGGATTCTTATACGATAGACCTGACCGGCGAAGCCGCCACCGACGAATTTCTCGACCACCAGCCGGACTTTCCCGGGACGGGCCGGAACAACCCCCCGGACATCGTAGGCGAGTTCCGTCCCCGGCTCGTATCGCTGGAGACGCATCGAACGATGAACTTCCTGCGCCTGGAAGAGCGCTTCAAGCCGGTTCACCGTTTCGATTGAATAGTTGACCGCCAAAAAAGTTTCCTTGTTTCGCCCCGGCCGGCGCAGGTTCGCCGGGGTTAAGATCCGTCCTGGACCACGACGACCTGGTTTCCGCCTTTTTCCTTGGCTTGATACATGGCGGAATCCGCCCTAGTCATAAAGTATTCCGGCTTCTCTTTGCCCTCGATGATCACCAGCCCGGCGCTGAAAGTCATCTTGTGCATTCTGCCTTCAAAAATAAAGAGCTTCTGCTCCACCGTTCTCCGCAGCCGTTCCGCGACCGTAAAGGCTTCCTTTTTGCCCATCCCCTCCAACAGTACGGCAAACTCATCTCCGCCCAGCCGAGCGATCAGGTCGCTCTCGCGCACCTGCTGTTTCATGAGAAGCCCGAACGAGATGAGCACCTGGTCGCCCGTGGCATGGCCGAAATTGTCATTCACTTTCTTGAAATTGTCCAGGTCTATAAAGAGCAACCCGCTCTTGCCCCCCCGGCCCGTCAGGCTGATGGCTCGGGAAAGATAATCTTCCAGCTTTCGGCGGTTGGGAAGCCCCGTCAACGAGTCGTGGAGGGCCATCTGGGTGAGCCTTTCCTCGTGCTCTTTTCGCTCGGTGATGTCGTAACACACTCCGATATAACCGCCGAAGCCTCCTTCGAGGTCATAAAACGGGCGGCCGAAATCGACCACCCAGCGGTATTTTCCATCTGACCGGCGCAGGCGGAATTCCATCTCAAAAGTTTTTCGGCTTTTCAAGGCCTCGGAATAGGTCTCCTGAAGTGTTTGCAGATCATCCTTGGAGACTCCCTCCTGCCAGCCCGAGTTCAGCTCCTCCTCCAGAGTCCGGCCGGTAAAACTGAGCCAGGCCTTGTTGAAATAGTTGCATTCGCCGTCAAGCCCGGCTCGCCATATCATGGCCGGGAATTCCTCAAAGAGTGTCAGGTAAAAATCTCGTGCCTTGGCGATCGACCTTTCGGCTCGCTTGAGGTGGGAAATGTCATTGAGAATGACCATCGTTCCGATGAATTTTTCGTGCACGTCGAGCATTCTCTTCAACTTGACTTCAAAATGTCGGACATCTGTCTTGGTCTCGACGTCCTTTTGGAGACCACGCTCCGATTCGTCGCCGGCCGCGAAGTCGTTCAGTTCATCCGCCAGCCAGGGGAAGAGTGTCTCCACCTGGACTTTGCCCTCATAGACGGCATCATGGCTCAAGATCTCCCGAAACAACTCGACCCCCAGATTATTGATATTGTCGATGCGGTTCTCGACGTCCAGAACAAAGGCCGGGTTCGGAATGATCTCAAAAATGGTGAGGTACTTGTCTCTGGCGGTGCTCATTCTTCGTAAGGCTCATATCTTTGCATAACTCCTCGCCCCAGTCAAACACCAATTTCGCCTCCCGTACTCCGTCCCCCGTGCTTTATCTTTCTTTTCAAAAAAAGTGCCCGGCTAGCCGCAAGAAGTGGGGAAATCAGAACAGTCGAGTGCTCTTGAGTCTTGAATGAACTCAAGGACAACGTGCCCCTTCAAGCCGACCAAAAGGAAGGGGAAAAAAACAGGGATAAAGTTTTGTTTCGTCGGGGGACGGGGCACGAGGGACGGATTACTTTTTTTCAATATTTGCTTAAATTTAGTTTTGTTCTTTGGTACAATGGAACTTCTTTTTAGGAAGAAGAATGCCTTTGCCATTGCCAAAAGCCGGAAGGATTCGCATCCGGGAGTCAGATGGGGGCCGGAAGAGCAGGAAATTTTAAGGAGGTAGAGCCTTGAACATTTGGGTTACCAAGACACCTCAACAGATCAATGATGCTGCTGAGCAAACTCAGCTCAAAAAAAACCTGAGAGCCATCGACCTGGCTGCTCTCGGCATCGGGTCGGTCGTCGGCACGGGGATTTTTGTGGCCACGGGGCAGGGCTCTCAACTGGCCGGACCCGGGATTCTGCTTTCCTTCATCATCGCCGCCGTGACTTGCGCCTTTTGCGCCCTCACCTACGCCGAACTGGCGTGCATGTTTCCGGTGGCCGGCAGCACCTATTCTTATTCTTATGTGGCCTTCGGGGAGCTCATCGCCTGGATCATCGGCTGGGACCTGATGCTTGAATACCTGGTCGCCGCGAGCGCCGTGGCCTCTGGGTGGTCGACGACATTCATTCCCCTGCTCCAGGGAATGGGCCTCAAGCTCCCAAAGGCTCTCATCACCGCAACCCTCACGACCTCCGAGGGTCGAATTATCTTTGGCGGCGGCATCATTGACCTGCCGGCCGTCCTGGTCACTTTGCTGATTACCTGGATCCTTTATGTTGGAATCAGGGAGAGCGCCAAAATCAACAATATCATCGTCGGCGTCAAGATCGTCGTCATTTTGTTGTTCATCGTCCTCGGCGTGTCTCATGTTAATTTTTCCAATTTTCACCCGTTCGCCCCTTTTGGCTGGAAAGGAATCATGGCGGGCGCGGCCATTATCTTCTTTGCTTACATCGGGTTTGATGCGGTTTCAACGGCGGCTGAGGAGACCAAGAATCCAAAAAGAGACGTGCCTCTCGGCCTCATGCTTTGCCTGGCTGTCATCATTATCCTTTATGTCTCCGTAGCCTTCGTCCTTACGGGAATGGTCCCGTTCAAGCAGATCGATGTCGGCAATGCCCTTCCGGCGGCCCTGGGCAGGATCGGCATTCACTGGGGCGGCGCCTTGGTGGCCACCGGGGCCGTCATCGGGATGATCTCGACCTTGCTCGTCACCGTCTATGGACAGGTCCGCATTTTCATGGTCATGTCTCGAGACGGTCTCCTTCCCGATTCTTTCTCCAAAGTTCATAAGGTCCACAAAACGCCGCACATCTGCACCTGGATAACCGGAGCCCTGACCGCGGCCATCGCGGGGATCTTCCCGCTCCCGATGATCATCGATCTGTGCAATATCGGGACGCTTTTCGCCTTTGTCCTCGTCTCGATCGGCGTCATTCTCCTTCGAAAAACAAGGCCCGAGGTTGAGCGCAAGTTTCGTACGCCCGGCGTTCCTTTTACACCTTTGATAACCGTGGGTTTTTGCTTTTATCTCATGTACAGCCTGCCGACGATCACCTGGATACGATTCGGAGTTTGGCTCCTCGCCGGAATGATTATCTATTTTGCCTACGGCGTCCGCCACAGCAAGCTCCAACTCGAGCACGCCGCGAAACTAAAATAAGGACGGTCAGTCTCTTCGTTTCGTCTATCTCGCCAGCTCGGTGAGGAGTGAGGGATTCTAATTCCGGACAGCTCGCTGCTCACGACTCACTGTTTTTTTGACGCGATGGACCAGATAGACGAGAAAGACGAGAGAGACAGCTTCGGCTAGAGATATTGCGTCCGGCCGCTTTTTTTGACCAGCTCGATGATCTCGCGCACCTTCTGGTCCTGGCTTTTGGGACAGACAAGAAGTCCGTCTCCTGTATTGACAATAATCAGGTCATTAACTCCGACCAGGGCGGTCAACCTCTGCGGATTATAGATGAGGCAGTTCTGCGACTCCAGAGCGATGTATTCCCCCTTCGCCGCATTCCCCTTCACGTCCCGCTGCCAGATTTCAGCCAGAGAGGACCACGCCCCGACATCCGACCAGCCAAAATTTCCCTCGCAGACGAGGACGCCTTCCGCTTTCTCCATCAAGGCATAATCAATGGAGATCGACGGCACGCCCTGGAAAAGCCTAGTCAAGGCCCGCCTGTTCCGTTTTTGGAGAGCCTCGAGAATCATCTCCCAAAAAGGAAAAAGAGAAGGGGCGTATTTTTCAAGCTTGTGGGCGAAAACATCGGCCCTCCAGATGAACATGCCGGAGTTCCAATAGTAATTCCCCTTCTTTAAGAAGTGCCGGGCCAAGCGAGTGTTCGGCTTTTCCTTGAATTCCCTGACCTGGAAAAAAGTCTCACCGGAGACCCTCCGCGCTTGCCCTCTTTCGAAATGGATATAGCCGTATCCTGTCGCGGGATAGGATGGCGGGATCCCGACGGTGACGATGGCATCGCCTAGAGAAGCAGCCTGCGCCCCCGCCCTGAGTTTTTTCCGGAACAGATCCGGGTCCCGAATAAGATGATCGGCTGGAAGCGCGGCCACGACAGCCTTGGGGTCGTGGAGATAGATCCACGCCGTAGCTAAGATAAGCGACGGAGCCGTATTCTTCCCTAAAGGTTCGACAAGCAAATTGTCTTTGGGCCAGGAAGGAAGGGCAGCCCGGATGGCCTTTGTCTGGGAAAGGTTGGCGACGGCGTAGATATCGCGCCACGGGATGAGCGGTGACAGCCTCTCGACCGTTTCTTCAAGCATCGTCTTCTCGCTGACGATGGCCAGGAATTGTTTGGGCTTATTTCTCCGGCTCAACGGCCAAAACCTTGTCCCGCGCCCTCCGGCCATGATCACGGCCCGAATTCTCAACTTTGACATCCTGAAGTCTCCAGTTTTTTGATAGCCTGCTCGAGCTTCTCCTTCATGTCGGTCCTGATGGTCTCGAGGTCCCCGGGAGTATCGGCCTCGAAACGAAGGACAAGGACAGCCTGAGTATTCGAGGCCCGGAGCAGCCCCCAGCCGTTGGGATAGATGGCCCGGACACCATCGATGTCGATGACTGAGTGCTCTTTGGCCAGAGCCTTCCTGACTTCATCAACGATTTTGAATTTCACCTCGTCCGAGGCGTAGATTCTGATTTCCGGGGTGCGATAGGTCTGCGGCAGGTCGGCCATCATCTCAGACAGCTTGAGACGGGAGCGGGACAAAAGCTCGAGCAGTCGGGCAGAGGCGTAGATGGCGTCATCAAAGCCAAAGAACCGGTCGGCGAAAAAAATGTGGCCGCTCATCTCGCCAGCCAGGGGCGCCTTTTCTTCCTTGATCTTCTTCTTCAGCAACGAATGCCCTGTCTTCCACATGATCGGCCTGCCGCCCAGACGTTCAATCTCCGCGTAGAGGAGCTTGGAAGCCTTGACTTCAGAGATAACCGGCGCCCCGGGGTGGGATGGAAGAATATCACGGGAGAAGATGATCATCAGCTCATCGCCCCACAGAATTCTGCCCTGATCATCGACGACACCGATCCTATCCGCGTCTCCGTCATAACCGATCCCCAAGTCGGCCTTGGTTTCGCGCACTGTTTTGATCAAGTCCTGCATCGCTTCGGGAAGGGTCGGGTCGGGATGATGGTGGGGGAAGTTCCCGTCCATCTCACAATAAAGCTCCTGGACCAGGCAGCCGAGCTTTTTGAAGATCGGCGAGGCCACGACTCCGCCGGTCCCGTTCCCGGCGTCGATGACCACCTTCAAACGTCTCTCAAGTCTGATATTCCCGAGCAGAAAGTCCTGGTATTCGGGGCCGATGTTATAAGATTTCATCGAGCCTCCCTCGCCTTTCATGATCCCGTTGCTTTTGATGATCCGGTAAATCTCCTTGATCGTCTCCCCGTAGAGTGTCTCTTCTCCGTCCATCAACTTGAAACCATTGTGATCGGGCGGATTGTGAGAGCCGGTGATCATGACTCCCGACTCCAATTTCTTGTGATAGATGCTGAAATAAAGGAGAGGCGTGGGGATGACTCCGAGGTCGACGATCCGGCATCCTGTCGAGAGGAGACCCTTGGTCATGGCCTGGGCAAAAGCGGGAGAGCTGAGCCGGCAGTCTCTGCCCAAGGCCACTTCCTTCTTTTGGTGCCTTTGAAAATATGTGCCTATAGCCTGGCCCAGTACCTCGACGATATTCAAGGTCAAGTCCTTATTGACGATTCCCCTAATATCGTACTCCCGGAAAATTTCAGGGTTCAGCTCCACGGTTTTTTCTCCTCTTCTCCGACTCTAGACACGCCGGTCGAAGATTTCTTTGAACCGGGTCTGGATGACACCCCACTTGTCTTGAGATTCGAGGATGAACTCAATGAACTCGCGGAACGCTCCCTTGCCGCCGGGGAGCCTGGTCACATAGTGGCTGTGTTTTTTGACCACGGGATGGGCGTCCGCAACCGCGGCGGCCAAACCCACCGTTCTTAGGACGTCGAGATCTCCCAGGTCGTCCCCGATGTAGGCCACCTCCTCGGGGCTGAGTTTTTTCCGATCCAGGATTTCCTCGAAGATTCTTCTCTTGTCGATAATTCCCTGGTGGAGTTCGGAGATCTTGAGCCTCTCCGCCCGTTTTTCTAGGGCCTTGGAAATCTTGCCGGTGATGATTCCAACCTCAATTCCCGCCAACTGCGCCAACAGCACGGCCATCCCATCCCGGACGTTGTAGGATTTGACCTCTTCGCCGTCGGGCAGGACAAGCAGCGTTCCGTCGGTGAGAGTCCCGTCGACATCCGTGACCACCATCTTGATCCTGCGGGCCCGCTGCTTGGCATTCATCAGAACATCTCGGTCCGCCAGAGATCATGGAGATGGACCACCCCCTCCACTTTTCCCGACATGCTCTTGATGACGAGGGAAGTGATTTTGTTCTCTTCCATGAGGTTCAAGGCCTCGGTGGCCAAGTGTCTTTTTTCGATCGTGATCGGGTCGGGAGTCATGCATTCGGCCGCATTTTTTCTCAGGAATCGGTCTCCGTATCTAGCCAGCATCCGGCGGAGGTCGCCGTCGGTGATGACTCCGAGGAGCTTCCCCTCGGCGTCGATAACGCAGGTCATGCCAATCTTTTTCTCCGATATCACCCTGATAACATCTTTCATCGGCGTCAGCGCTGTCACCCGCGGGATTTTCGCCCCGCGACGCATCACCTGTTCGATCTTGAGGAGCATCTTTCCAGCATGACCTTTGGGGTGGAAGAAGGCAAAGTCCTTTTCTCCGAAGCTTTTTTTCTTCATCAGGGCGATGGCCAAGGCGTCCCCGAGAGCGAGCGCGGCCGTTGAACTGGCCGTGGGCACCAGGTCGCTGGGGCCGGCTTCTTGGGCGACTCGGGCATCGAGCACGATGTCGCTGTAGCGGGCAATCCTCGAGTTTGGATTGCCCGTGATGGTGATCAGCTTGACTCCGATCCTCTTGACGAAATCAAGGAGATCGATGATCTCTCTCGTTTCACCACTGTAGGAGATGGCGATGATGACATCTTCCTTCAATATCATCCCCAGGTCCCCGTGCCCCGCCTCGGCGGGATGGACGAACATGGCGGGCGTTCCGCAGCTAGCCAATGTGGCCGCGATTTTCCGGCCGATGAGGCCGGACTTTCCCATCCCGATGACGATCACGCGGGTCTTTGTCCTGTACAATAGGTCTATGGCCTTGACGAAATTCTCATCGATCCTAGGAACCAGGCTTTCCAGCGCCCGGGCTTCGACGGCGAGAACTTCCTTTCCTGTCCGGATGATATCAATTTTCTTCATCGGCCCTTCCGTTTGTGTCCACGGCTTTTTTGATCCTGAGCAAACTCTTCAAAATATCATCTAATTTATTTATATTCAATGAGTTAGCCTTATCTGAAAGCGCCTCGCTGGGCCGATTATGAATCTCCAGGAACACTCCATCCGCCCCCGCACTGACCCCCGCCTTGGCCAGGCATGGAATGAATTCGGCCTCGCCGCCGGAGACATCCCCGGCTCCCCCGGGCTTCTGGACGCTGTGGGAGGCATCAACGACCACGGGGAATCCAAAACTTTTCATGATCGGGATGGACCGGACATCGAGAACCAGGTTGCCATAGCCAAAAAAAGTCCCCCGCTCCGTGAGCAGGATTTTGTTGTTGCCCTGACTGAGGACCTTGTCCAAGACATTGCGCATTTCTTGCGGCGCGAGAAATTGCCCTTTCTTGAGGTTGAGAGTCTTTCCGGTTCTCGCTGCCTCGATAATGAGATCGGTTTGACGGCAGAGGAGAGCCGGGATCTGAATGATATCCAGGACTTCGGCTGCCTTCTCGACTTGGCCGGGCTCATGGACGTCGGAGAGAACCGGAACGCCGTGTTCTTCTTTGATCCGACGGAGAATCTGGAGTCCTTTGTCAAGCCCCGGTCCCCTGAAAGATCTTATCGAGGAGCGATTGGCCTTGTCATAGGACGCTTTAAAAACGAATGGGACTCTGAGCCTCCGGCAGATTTCTTTGATCTCCCCGGCCATGAAAAGCGCATGTTTTTCGCTTTCGACGACGCAAGGTCCCCCAATCAAGAATAGAGGGTTGGAGCCGCCGACCTTAACCTTGGTGTCTATTCTTATTTCTTTGGAGACGGTGGGCATGGCTTGCTCCGATAAAGGCTTTGAAAAGCGGGTGCGGATACAAGGGTTTTGATTTGAATTCGGGGTGAAATTGACAGCCCAAGAACCAGGGGTGGTCTTTGATCTCAATCACCTCGACCAGGCCATAGTCCGGGTTTCTTCCGGAAAAGAAGAGACCGCTCTCGGCAAGCATATCTTGGTATTCCGGGTTGAACTCGTAGCGGTGGCGGTGGCGTTCGTAGATGTTCTGTTTACCATAGGCGCGGCGAGCGAACGAGCCTTTTTCTAACTGGCATAAATATCCCCCTAAACGCATCGTTCCGCCCAGGTCGCAGTCCTTTCTGAGCTCTCGCCAAAGGAAAAAGATCTTATGCGGTGTTTTAGCATCGAACTCGGTGCTGTGGGCTTTCTCGAGCCCGGTTACGTTCCTGGCGAATTCTATGGCCGCGCATTGCATTCCCAAACAGATGCCGAAATAAGGGACTTTGTTCTTCCTGGCGTAGGCCGCTGCCTTGATCTTCCCCTCTATTCCACGGAGGCCGAACCCACCCGGAACCAGGATTCCGTCCTTATCGCCCAGGATAGCCTGGATACTCCCTTTCTCCAGGATCTCAGCCTCTATCCAGTGGATGTTGACCTTGAGTTCGTTGGCCGTCCCTCCGTGATCGAGAGCCTGCTTCAGGCTCAAATATGAATCTTGAAGCCCTGCATACTTTCCCACCAGGGCGATATCAACCGTGTCCTTTGGGTTTTTCATTTTCCGAACGAGCGCCTTCCAGCGGGCCAGATTTCTCGGCCGGGGAGGCAGTCCCAATTGCTTGAGGATGATGCTATCGAGTCCTTCTTGGGCAAAAAGAAGGGGGATTTCGTAGATGTTATCCACGTCTTTTGCCGTGATCACATTTTGCAGAGGCACATTGGTGAATAAGGCAATTTTGGCTTTAAGATCGGGTGTCAGAAATTTCTCCGTCCGGCAAAGAAGGATGTCAGGCTGAATTCCGATCGTGCGCAATTCTTTGACGCTGTGCTGGGTCGGCTTGGTCTTGAGCTCGCCCGAAGTCTTGATGAAGGGGACCAGAGTGAGATGGATAAAAACAGTGTTTTCACTCCCGAGTTGAAGCCTCATCTGCCGGGTCGCTTCAAGGAATGGAAGACTCTCGATGTCCCCAACGGTCCCCCCGATCTCGACAATTACGATATCATTCCCATTATCGACGGCGTGAAAGGCTCCTTTGATCTCATCCGTTACATGCGGAATCACTTGGACGGTTTTCCCGAGGTATTCGCCCTTCCGCTCCTTGCGGATGATCGACTCATAGATCTTTCCGGCCGTCCAGTTGTGGGCTTTTGTCGTACGCGCCGATGTAAACCGCTCATAATGGCCGAGATCGAGGTCAGTTTCCGCCCCATCATCGGTGACATAAACTTCCCCGTGCTGGAACGGGTTCATCGTTCCGGGATCGACGTTTAGATAGGGGTCAAATTTCTGGAGTGTTATTTTGTAACCATGGCTTTCGAGCAACATGCCCGTCGAAGCTGCGGCAATGCCCTTTCCCAGCGCAGAAAGAACACCGCCCGTAACGAAGATGTACTTAGCCATTCTTTTCCTTCTTTAATATTTCCTCGACTCTGATTATATCCTGAGGAATATCCACACTCAAGGTCAAAGATGGGACTTCTATCATTTTTATGCGGCAACCGTTCTCGAGAGCCCGGAGTTGCTCCAACTTTTCCGTTTTTTCAAGACGAGAAACGGGCCACTGGCAAAATTTCAGCAAAAAATCCCGATCGTATCCGTAGATACCGATGTGTTGGGAAAAAAAATCGGCCGCCTGGAAGGGGAGAGGCGCCCGAGAAAAATAAAGGGCGAAATCCTCCTTATCTACAACGACCTTAACCCTGTTTCTATCGCCTTGCAGGCTCAAGTCATGAACCCTAGCCATGAGTGAAGCCATGGCCAGCTGTTCTTTCTGGAGGGTCCCTACGAGGCTGGCGACCATTCCTTCGCTCAATAAAGGTTCGTCGCCTTGGATATTGATGACGATGGGAAAATCGAGCTTTCTGGCGACCTCCGCGACCCTGTCCGTACCCGACCCGAGTTCTCTCGAGGTCATCCAGGCCTCACCCCCAAATTCTTTCGCGACCTCGAGAATTCTATCATCATCGGTCGCGATGATGACCCGGTCAAGCGCCCTCGAAGCCAGAGCTCGCTCATAGACCCTCTGGATCATCGTTTTCCCCAGGATGAGAGCCAAGGGCTTGCCTCGGAAACGGCTCGAATCGAACCGCGCAGGAATGACGCCCAGCACTCGTTTCAAATCGTGCTCCCTGACGGCTCTTTGCTTTCAGAGACAGCGAGCACACCTTCCCCGGTCGTCTGACATTTGGCCTCAAGGTAGGCCCCTTCTTCTACCACGAGTTTGGGAGCTATGACCGTCCCAAACACGCGCCCCTGGTTGTGGATTTCGACTCTTTCTTTAGCCTGAATCGTCCCTTTGACCTCACCGTTGATCAGAATGTTGCCCACTTTGATGTCTGCTTCCACTTTCCCCTTATCACCAATGATAAGCGTGGAATCGGAGATGATCGTCCCTTTGAAGTGTCCATCAATCCGGAAGGAGCCCTTGAATGACAATTCTCCCTTAAACTCGGTGTCCTTATCAAGAAAACCGGTGATTTTCCCTTCGATCGTGTCTTTGGGTTTGTCCTTCATGATAACGCTCCTTTGATCTGGTTGTAAATCCTGTTGAGGTCGTCGAGAGAAAAATAATAGACCTTCAACACTCCCTTGTCGCGGCTCCCTGTTATCTGGACCTTTGTCCTAAGAAGCCGCAGCAATTCCTCCTGAAGGGCTGCCAAGTTGGGATCAGGGCTCTTGGCCTCTTGAGGAGCCGCCGGCTCTCCGACTGCTTTTTGGACCGCCCGCTCGACTTCGCGGACAGAGAGGCCGTTGCGAACGATCCTGCGGCAGAGGTCGACCTGCAGCGACGGGTCCTCGAGGGAAAGCAAAGCCCTGGCATGGCCCATGGAAACCTTGTTTTCAGCCAGAGAATCCTGGATTTCTTTGGGTAATTTGAGGAGGCGGAGATAGTTGGTGATGGAAGTCCGGTCTTTGCCGACTTTGTCAGCGATGTCCTGTTGCGTATAGTTAAGCTCCTGGGCCAGTCTTTGATAGGCCATCGCTATTTCGAGGGGGTTAAGCTCCTCGCGGTGAATGTTTTCGATCAAGGATATTTCTAGTTGTTGTTCTTTTGGTATATTCCTTATCAGGACAGGGACGCGTTTTAAGCCCGCTGCCTGCGCCGCCCGCCACCGCCGTTCACCGACGATAATCTTATAATGATCTTCTTCGGGGACGACGAGAATCGGTTGGATGACCCCCGTCTCCTTTATGGACAGGGCAAGCTCCTCTATGGATTGGGGATCAAACTTCAATCTTGGCTGAAGCGGGTTGGGCTTGATCTCGTCAACCTCAACTTCCGCGTACCTCTCGTCTTTCAGGATTCCAAATTCTTCGGGAATGAACGCTCTTAATCCCTTGCCCAGAGCTTTTTTGGTCATTGCTGGAGTATCTCCTCGGCTAATTTCAGATAGGCTTCGGCCCCTTTTGATTTGAGATCATAGAGGACAATTGGCTTGCCAAAGCTGGGGGCTTCAGCCAGCTTAACGCTCCTGGGTATGACAACCTCATACATGACTCCCTTGAGCGAATTCCTTATCTCATCGGCCACCTGTTTGGACAGGTTTGTCCGCTCATCGAACATTGTCAGAACGATTCCCTGCACCTGGAGGGAAGCGTTGAAATACGTCCGGACTTCATCCAATGTTCTCAAGAGGTCAGGGATACCCTCCATGCAGAGAAACTCACATTGGACGGGGATCAGCACCGAATCCGCAGCCGTCAAGGCGTTAATGGTCAGGAATCCAAGTGATGGCGGACAATCGATAAATATGAAATTGAAGTACTTCCTGATCTTATTGAGTGCTTCCAAAAGCTTTTTTTCCCTGTTTTCCATAAGGAAGAGCTCTGCCTCCACTCCAGAGAGCTCAGGAGAACAAGGGCAAATGTAGAAATTGTCAAGCTCGGTTCCCTTTATATGCTCCATCATGTCCTGGCCGGTTATTAGAGCCTGGTAAATTCCCTTCTTTCTTTCTTTCGCCATCCCCAGGCTAAGAGTGGCCATCCCCTGGGGGTCAAGATCGATCAAGAGCACTCTCCGGTCTTTCATGGCCAAGGCAGCGGAAAGATTTATGGCCGTCGTGGTTTTTCCCACGCCTCCCTTCTGGTTCGCGACCGCGATAATTTTATTCATTATCTTCTGATGTTTCACGTGAAACACCCAGGCTGATTTTCTCTTTTTTCTTCAGGACCTCAAGATAGAGGATGATGTTCATGACAGCGGCTGGGGTCATCCCGCGAATCTTTTTCGCTTGGCCCAGGGTTCCAGGCCTTTGTTCCCTCAATTTTTCAATAAGCTCCGTGGTCAAACCAGGGATTTCCTCAAAACTTAAACCTTCCGGGATCTTGAGCTTATCGAGCTTGGTCAGCCTTGAAATCTCCTTTTCCTGTTTTTTCAGATATCCCTCATATTTGACTTCAGATTCGACAGACCGCACATCTTCATCGGTTAAATCCTCTGCAAATCGCCCCCATTCTAACACATCCCTCAGTTTCACATCAGGTTTTTTTAGAACTTCTTTAAGCGCAATCGTCTCGTTTTTCTGGGTTTTGACTTTTTTTTGTCGCAGAAAGGCCATGATTCGGACGATTTTTTCCTGTTTTTTCAGATAGGCCTCATAAATCTCGGGTCCGATCAGGCCAATCTCAAAACCGAGTTTGGTAAGTCTTCTATCGGCGTTATCGATGCGGAGGCACAGGCGATACTCTGCCCGGGAAGTGAAGAGCCTGTAGGGTTCTTCAACTCCTTTAGAAATAATATCATCGACGAGCACGCCCATATAAGCCTCATCCCGCCCCAGAATCAATGGTTTTTTCCCTTGGAGTCCCAGAGAAGCGTTGATTCCAGCCAAAAGCCCCTGCGCGGCGGCCTCTTCATAGCCCGAAGTCCCGTTGATTTGTCCTGCCAGGTAGAGCCCCCTCACGTCTTTCCGCTCCAAGGTCGCCAGGAGATCAACTGGGGAAACAGCGTCGTACTCAATTCCGTAAGCGGGCCGCAGAATCTTGGCCTGATCCAGGCCGGGCAAAGTTTTCAGGAACTCCTTTTGTACACCTAAAGGAAGGCTTGAAGAAAGTCCGTTGACATAGATCTCTGAAGTTTCCAAACCTTCAGGCTCGAGGAAAAATTGGTGCCTGGGGTGGTGGGCAAACTTAACGACCTTGTCCTCGATCGAGGGGCAATACCGCGGGCCGATTCCGGAGATTTTTCCGCTGTAGAGTGGAGATTGGTCCAGGTTCTTCCTTATCACATCATGCGTCGCGGCGTTCGTGTATCCGACATAGCAAATCGCTTTGTTCTCCAGGGTCCCACGAGTCTGGAAAGAGAACGGAACAGGAATATCGTCGCCCGCCTGGGGAGCAAAGAGGCTCCAGTCAATGGTATACTTATCCAAACGCATCGGGGTTCCTGTTTTTAGCCTGAAAATCCGAAACCCGAGTCTTTTTAGGCTCTCGGCGAGCTCTCGCGAGGGGGGTTCGTTGGCTCTACCGGCCGGATAGGAGTGGAGGCCGATGTGAATCAGGCCGTTCAAGAAAGTGCCGGGGGACAAAATGACGGCTCTTGCCCCCAGGGTGCTCCCGTCCAGGGTCACAATGCCGCATGCCCTCCCCCCTTTAATAGCTATATCAGCGGCTATGCCCTGGAACAGGGTCAGCCGGGGGATTTCCTCAAGCCATTTTTTCATTGTCAGGCGGTAGGCGACTTTATCACACTGGGCGCGGGGCGCCTGGACCGCTCCTCCGCGGCTTCGGTTCAGAAGCCGGAAATGAATGCCGGTCTTATCCGCCAGGCGGCCCATCAACCCTCCCAGGGCGTCGATCTCCCTGACCAGATGCCCTTTGGCCAAACCGCCGATGGCCGGGTTACAGGACATTTGGGCGATGGTCTCAAGATGAATAGTCATGAGGCAGGTTCGAAAGCCCATCATGCTGGCGGCATAAGCAGCTTCACAGCCGGCATGTCCGGCGCCAACAACTATGATATCGAATTCGTCGGTGGTTTTCATCGAGTTCACTTGCCGACGCAAAAACGATTGAAGATGTCACTGATTACGTCATCGGCACTGATTTCCCCGGTCATCCGCCCGATGAGCGGAAGCGATTTGCGGATCTCTTCAACGTAAACGTCCTCCGAATATCCGGCCTTAAGAAGATCAAGGCCCTTCTTGACGTGTCCGAGGATCTCCTCGAGGATTAGCTTTTGCCTCAGGTGAAGGATTGTCTCTTCTCCTTTCTTCCGGGAAGGGACAAAAACTGAGGCGATTTTTTCCCTAAGCCTGTCCAAGTTTCTTCCTTCAAGGGCCGAAACTTCGAGCCAGGGGGTATCCCTGAGGCCCTTGAGGATTGATTCTTGATCCATCCCTTTCGGGAGGTCCATCTTATTGAAAACAATGATCTTTTTCTTGTCCTTGAATTTTTTAAGCAGGCGAAAATCTTCAGGGGTGTTTTGGCGCGAGGCGTCGAAAACGATGAGCAACCCATCACATTCCGCAGCCAATTTCCAGCCTTTCCGGATGCCCATCTCTTCGACGGGGTGCAGCGGTCTTCCCAATCCCGCCATGTCGATAAGCTTAAAAAAAGAGTCGCCGATCCTGAGTCTTTCCTCAAGATAATCGCGCGTCGTTCCGGGGAAGGGCGTCACTATCGCACGTTCTTTTTCCAGGAGGGCGTTGAAGAGGGTGGATTTTCCGACATTCGCCTTGCCGGCGATCGCCAGGGTGATGCCCTCTCTCAGTCCCCTTCCGGCTTGGTAGCTCTCGATCAGCTTCCGGAGCGAAGCAGACATCGCCTCGAGGCTGCAGGCTATCTTCCCGGACGATATGGGCAAAGCCTCGTCCGGAAATTCGATGCACGCTTCGACCCGGGCCAGCAGCCGGATGAGCCTGCTTCGCAAAGAAAGTACCCTTCGTGAGAGCCGGCCACCCAATTGGTCGAAGGAGATTTTGGCCTGTTCAAGCGACGAAGCCATGATCAAGTCGTTCACCGCCTCCGCCTGAAGGATGTCGATCCGCCCGCGGACGTAAGCCCGGAGGGTAAATTCACCTGGGTGGGCATGGCGTGCCCCTGCTTTGAGTCCGAGCCTTATGACTTCCTCCAGAATAAGCGGGCTGCCATGGGAGCTCAGTTCGATCATATCTTCCCTGGTGTATGAGCTCGGGCCTGGGAAATACGTCAGATAGGCCTCGTCGAATGGCCGGCGCTTCTCAAAATCAAACAGGTTTCCGAAAATGAGGCGGCGAGGAAAATCTCGTATTTTATTTATTTTATTTGACTTAAATAATTTTCGTGCGATCGCGAGGGACTCGGGGCCGCTCAGGCGGACTACACCCAAACCACCATGTCCCAAAGGCGTCGAGATGGCGATGATCGTATCTTCGAGAACACTCATTCAACTCAAGATTGTAAATAATAAGCGATGAATAGTAAAGATTGGAAATCCTCAATCTAGCCTATCCTGTCGAGGATATCAAACAGCTAACGACACTAAGAATCTGTTTTGTTTGTCTTTGACGAGGGAGACCAGAAAGAGGGGATGGCGTCTTTTATTTTCCCTGGCTCCCGGCCGGAAAGATCTTGACTCTTTTTAAGAAGCCTTCGCCGATACTCTCGCTCGTGATTCCCGGAACCTGATTCACGGCGATGTGGATGATGCGCCGCTCGTAAGGGTTCATCAAGTCCAGAATCTCGTCCTTACGGGAATCGTAAACCTCTCGGGCAACTTGGAGGGCAAATTCGCGGAGCCTTTTCTCTTTTCTTTTCCGATAAAATTCGCAGTCCACCTGAACCTTCTGGGGCGAGATCTTGTTGAGGATATGTTGTATCGCCAAGAGGAGCGTCCCGTCCTTTCTCAACAAGAGGCTCTTGTCCTCACCATCGAAGATGATGTAGGTGATGCCGTTCCTCTTTTTGATTTCATAGGTCAGTTCCAGAGGAAAATGAGTCGTCAGCCTGTCAAGAAAATCGGCCACGATATTCTCTTCCGACTCATCTTTCGGCCAGGCCCTGATGACGATCTCCTTGCACTTGATGCCAAAAAGCCTGGTCTTCTCGGCAACGACCTCATAATTGAACTTATCTCGGGGCAGCTTTAGAATGTGCTCGGCCAGGCTGATAACCTCTTCGAAATTCTTGCCTTTGAATTCTTGTCTTGTTTCGGTCTTATCGTCGTTTTCCATGCTCTTCTCGTTTTTTCTTTTTCATGAGGTTGTTCATGATGGCCTGTTGACCGATCTGGAGGACGTTGTTGGTCAGCCAATAGAGGACCAGGCCGCTCTGGAAATTCATAAAGAAGATGGTAAAGACGAAAGGCATGATCAGCATCATCTTGGCCTGGGAGGGGTCGGCAGAAGTCGGAGTCATCTTCTGGCTGATATACTGGGTGACGCCCATCAGAATCGGTGTTATATAATAAGGATCCTTGACAGAAAGGTCTTTTATCCAGAACAGAAACGGCGCCTGCCTGAACTCGATGGCCACGGTGAGCATTCTGAAATAGCCCCAGAAGACGGGGATCTGGATCAACAGGGGCAGGCAGCCTCCGGCCGGGTTGATTCCGTGCTCCTTGTAAAGGCGCATCATCTCTTCGTTCATCTGACGCCGCTGGTTGATATCCTGTTTCGCCTTTTTGTATTTTGCTCTTAGGGCCTTGATCTTCGGCTGCAGTTCCTGCATTTTGGACATGGATTTTGTGGAGCTGTAGGTCAGGGGGAAAAAGATGATTTTGATAATCAGCGTCAGGATGAGGATCGCAATTCCCCAGTTGGGGACGACTTTGTGAACGGACTTGATCGTCACGAGCAGGACCTCGGTGATGGCCCCGAAGAAACCGAAATTCATCAGGCCCTTGGTGCCGGGGCCGAGCTTGCGCACCAGGTCAAACTCCTTCGGGCCGATAAATACTTGCTGCGGGCGGGTTACGGCCAAGTAGAAATAAGCGAGATTGTCCTTGGCATCGCGCAGAAAAACCGCGCTTCCCTTCTGCTCGGGCATGAGAAACAGAACAGCGAAGTAATTGTCCTCGTAAGCCGCCCACGAGGCAAAATTGTATGCGCTCTGTTGCGGGTTGTATTTCCGCTCGTTCACTCTGTACACCGAGTTGGAAGTGAATACGGCGATCCCGCCCCCAGCGGCCCCGACCCTCTGCTTGAGTTCGGTGGCCGAAGGATTTCCGATCCCGGGCCCCCAAAGAACGCCGGCGTCTATCGCTTGTCCGTTTTTCCAGGCTTCTACCTTCACCTGGAATTCATATTTTCCGCCCTGGAAAGTGAACGTCTTTTCCACGCGGCTGTTTTTGTCGTCGGCGTACTCAAACCGGACCTCCGCCTTCTCTCCGTCCTTGAGCTGTAGGGAAGGGGAGGAAAGCTTATAAAAGGCAAAATTGACCTGATCACTGAAAGCCTGGTCCTCGGTCCAGAGGGCAAAAGGGTATTTTTTCGTCTCGGCCGCATTCTTAGAAACCAACTCCAGGGGTTCCCTGACCTCGTCCCGGTGCTTCTTGATTTTCCAGCTTTTTAGCACGGCTCCCCGGTTGCTCCAAACCGCTTGGAAAAGTGAGGTGTCGATGGAGATTTCCTCTTCCCCCGGAGCCGCAACTGGCCGGGCGGGCGTTTTCGTTTCGGCGGGATGTTCCTGGGTGGGAGAAGCAATCGCCTCCTGAACTTTCGGCTCGACCTTCTGAATTACGTTTCCGGACACCGGCGGGTTCATTTCCGTCGCGGGCTTCTTCTTCACAAAGATCGCCTGATAAGCAAACAGGACGACAAACGAAAGGACGATCGCGACAATCAGTCTTCTTTCCATCTCGAAACCTCTCAGGGAACGGGGTCAATCCCTCCCTCATGAAAAGGATGGCACTTGAGAATCCTTCGACCTCCAAGGTAGATCCCTCTGAGCAAGCCATGCTTTTCGATCGCGGCCAAGGTGTAGGCGGAACAGGAAGGATAGAAACGGCAGTGCCGGCCAAGGAAAGGCGAAAGGACGATTTGGTAGCTGCGGATCATAGCTAACGCTATTGTTTTCATTAACTTACAGTCTTTTGCGAACAGCGCCCAGGACAGCGCGATACTCATCTCTCAAACTTGCCCAGGAGGATTCCCCGATCTCTTCTTTGGTTAGGAAGATCATGTCCAACGGAATCGCGAGCAGGCTTTTATTTCTGCGATACAATTCTCTCATCCAGCGCTTGATCTTATTTCTTTTGACCGCGTTTCCGACCCTCTTGCCCACGACGACGGCCATCCGGGAATAGGTCTGATGATTGGGTAGGAAAACGAGATTGAAATATTTTCCTCGATGCCGGCTGCCTTTTTTATACAGAATCAAGAAATCTTTTTTTTTTCTGATCCTCTCGCGAGGAGAGAGGCTTTCTTTCATCAAACAGAAAGTCTTTTTCTGCCTTTGGCTCGTCTGCTCTTGAGGACCTTCTGGCCGGCCTTGGTCTTCATCCTGACCCTGAAGCCGTGGTTCTTTTTGCGGCGGCGATTGTTCGGCTGGAATGTTCTCTTCATCGGCGTTCTTTAAGCTCTGGAAGAGATATGTTAATAGAGCTTCCCCTCTGTGTCAAGGGCTGAATGGCCCGATTCGCCTAATAACTGTTTTGGTCGTCTCTTAGCCTCGCGATCCTCCGGACAGACTCTTGAGTTCTGACGCGGCTCTATTGCCTCCTCTTTTGTTCGGCGCGAACCAGGTATAAAGAGCGGGAAGGATAAGCAGGGTCAGCAAGGTCGAGGTGATCAACCCGCCGACTACGACGACGGCTAGAGGTCGCTGGATCTCCGAGCCCGGGCCAGTGGCGAAAAGAAGGGGGATCAGGCTGAGGATGGTGATTGTCGCCGTCATCAGAACGGGGCGGAGCCTGTTCTCGCAGCCTAACAGGATTGCCTCCCTGATCTGCTTCCCCTCGTCTCTCATCTGGGTGATATATGAGACCAGAACGATCCCGTTGAGCACCGCGATGCCGAACAGGGCGATAAACCCGATCGAGGCCGGAACGGACAAATAAAGCCCGGAAATGAACAAGGACAGGACTCCTCCAATCAGGGCAAAGGGCAGGTTCAGGACGACGAGGGCCGCCAGAGGGAGGGAATCAAAGGTCAAGAACAAGAGCAAAAAGATAAAGCCGATTGTCATCGGCACGATGAGCCCCAGACGGCGCATGGCCCTCTGCTGGTGCTCGAATTGGCCCCCGTAGGTCAAGTAGTACCCCGGCGGCAGTTTCACGTTCTTTCGGATCATCCGCTGCGCCTCCGCGACAAATCCACCCATATCGCGCCCGGCGATGTTGCACTCGACACCGATGCGCCTCTCGCCCGATTCCCGACTGATTTGGACCGGCCCCTCGGCCGTCGAGATCTCCGCAAGCTGGCTGAGCGGAATTCTTGCCCCTTCAGGCGATTCGACGAAAATGGTTCCGATCGCCTCGGGCGAATTGCGATGATCTTCCGGATAGCGAAGCTGAACATCGAAATATTTCTCCCCCTCGTAAAGCTTGGTGACTGGTTTGCCGCCCACCGCCGTTTCAACGATCGTCTGGATGTCCTCGATATTGATGCCGTGGCGGGCGATCTTGGCCCGGTCGGCTTTGATCGAAAGATAGGGTTGACCGGCTATGCTCTCGACGACGAGGTCGGCCGTGCCCTTGATTTTGGCCAGTGTCTTGGCGATCTCATTTGCTTTGTCCTTCAGAACTTCAAGGTCCTCGCCGAAGAGCTTGATGATGAGTTGGGCCCGGGATCCGGCCACGAGCTCGTCGATGCGGCAGGCGATCGGCTGACTGAAGGTGAAGGCCATCCCGGGAAAGGTCTCCAGGGCTCGGCGCATTTTTTCCGTCAATTCCTCCCGGGTCTTGGCCGACGTCCATTGCGAACGCGGCTTCAGCGTACCCACGTACCCAGTTTTTTCCACTCCTCTGGCTTCGAGGGCGATACCAGTCTGGCCGGTTCGAGAAACGATCGTCTGGAGCTCGGGAAACTCCATCATTTTTGCTTCGACTTTTCGGCTCATCTCGAGGGAATCCGGGAGAGAGATTCCGGGAAGGAACTGTATGTCCATATCGTAGGCCCCCTCGTCCATGATGGGCATGAATTCGGTCCCGAGCTTGGGGACGAGGAAGAGAGTGCCTCCGAGGAGAGCTACCGCAGCGGCGACCAGAAAGGCCCGATGGGTGAGGCTCCAACGCAGCGCTGGAAGGTAGACTTTTTTGGCGGCCTCTATGATAACGATCTTTTTCTCCTTCTTGTGGGCTTTGAGCAGCGTATAGCAGAATGCCGGGATCGCGACAAGCGACAAGACCAAGGAAGCAAACAGGGCGATGACGTGGGTGAAAGCCAGAGGGAGGAACATCTTTCCTTCGATACCCTGAAGGGCGATGATAGGGATGAATGTCAAAGAGATGATGAGCTCGCCGAGAATGCTGGGTTTGCGAACCTCCATTATGGCTTTGAAGACGATGGACATCTTAGATGCCGCCTTCGCCGCCGTAGCAAGATGGCGCTGAACGTTTTCGACCTGGATGATCGTGGCATCAATGATCATGCCGATCGAGATGGCCAGACCGCCCAACGACATGAGGTTGGCCGACAGGCCGGCCATCCTCATGGTGATGAAGGTGAAGAGCGTGGAGAGAGGCAAAGCCAGGATGACGATGAAGGCTCCCCGGAAGCTCCGCAGGAAAAGATAGAGAACAAAGACAACGAAAAGCGAGCCGAGGAGGAGCGCTTCGGTCACCGTGTGGACACTGTTGGACACGATCTCCGAGCGCTTGTAGAACGGCTTGATTTTCAGACCCAGGGGCAGGATGTCGCTCTTGTTAATTTCATGGACACGCTCTTCGATGGCCCGGACGACCTCTCGGCTGTTTGCGCCCCGCAACATCATCACGATCCCGCCGACGACTTCCCCTTTCCCATCTTTGACCGATGCCCCCTGGCGGACGGCCTGCCCGACCCGCACTTCGGCAACATCGCGCACGAACACGGGTGTCCCGGACTCTGCTTTGAGGATGATATTGCGGATATCACCCACGGATTGGAGGAGTCCGATGCCGCGGACAAGATACTGTTGGTCGCCGCTCTGGAGGACATTTCCCCCGACATTGAGGTTGTTCTTCCCGAGGGCTTCGGCCACCCCGTTGAGCGAAAGGCCGTACTTGATCAGCTTCTCGGGATCAGCGATGACCTGGTATTGTTTGATGTATCCTCCGAACGAATTGACTTCGTTAACACCGGGGATGGATTTGAGCATAGGAGTGAGCGTCCAGTCCTGGATCGTACGCAGTTCGGTCAGGTATTCAACCCTGGCTGCATTATCCGAAGGAGGCGTTCCCTCCAGGGTGAACTGGTAGATCTCCCCCATGGCCGTCGAAATAGGGCCCATGACGATTTCGATTCCCGGGGGAACCCTGTCCTTGGCTTCGCTGACCCGCTCGTGGACAAGCTGGCGGGCAAAATAGATATCCACCCCGTCCTCGAAAACGACGGTGATAACGGATAGGCCGAACTTCGAGACCGATCGGAGTTGGGTCAGACGAGGAAGCCCGCGCATGGACATCTCGATCGGGTAGGTGACGAATTTCTCAACCTCGAGAGGCGAGAGACCCGGCGCCGTAGAGAGGACCTCGACCTGGATGTTGGTGACATCAGGAAAGGCGTCGATTGGGATTCTCAGAACCGAATAGATGCCGAGGGCGACGAGAACCACCACCCCGATAAGGACAAGAAGCCGCTGCCTTAGGATGAAGGAAATGATTCGTCCGATCATATCAATCCTCTCCCAACGTTTTTTTCAGAAACTCCGACTTGAGGAAAAAGCTCCCTTTCGCCACGACTGGCTCCTTTTCGCTCAGGCCCTTGACGATCTCCACGGACCCTTCGAAAGCGTCTCCAGTTTCCACATATCGCACGGCGAACGTATTGTCTTGGGTCCGGACGAAGACCGCTTGTTTGTTCTGGAATTCCTGGATGGACGCGAGAGGAACCACGAGGACGCTGCCTATCAGAGAAGAAACGATGTCCGCTTCGGCGAACATCCCCGGCCGAAGCTGGCCATCCCCGTTGGACAGCTCGACAAGAGCTTCGACGGTTCGTGTTTTCTCGTCAATCACATTCCCGATCTGGAAAAGTCGTCCCCTGAACTCCCGGCCGGGCAAGGCTCCCGCCGTCAGGATGACATCGGAGCCGGCGCGGACCGTGGCCAAGTCCTTTTCAAAGATGTGGACATCTGCCCAGACAATCGTGAGATCGGCAATCCGAAACAGGCTGGCGCCGACTTCGACGTAATCGCCCGAGGTCAGAGAGCTCTCGATGATGCTCCCGGAGAGCGGAGCCCGCACAGGCAGAAGAGTCATCAGTTTCCCGGTCTTTTCGACCTCGGCCAACTCTTCGTCTGTAAGGTCGAGAATCCGGAGCTTGTTTTTGGCCGATTCATAAAGGGATTGCGCTGCGGCCCTCTCGACCGGATCGCCGGCGAACCGTTTGAGCCGTTCCCACGCTTGAAGATACTCCGCTTGGACCGAGAGGAAATCCTGAGCGTAAAGCAGAAGCAGGATCTGCGCTTTTTGGACGCGCTCGCCCCGATAGGCAAAGAGCTGTTCGATTCTCCCCGCCGACCTCGCGGTGACATGAGACAGACGCTTCGGGTTGAAGATGATTTCGCCGGGAACATGGATCTTCCGAGTCCTGAGCCTGAAGGCAACCTCCGTGGTTTCGATCCCGGCCGTCTTCGTGGCCTCGGCCGTCAGCGTCACATCGGATGCGGCTTTTTCCTCCACGGCTTCGTTTGCCTCCGCCGTCGAGGTCCGGGAAGAGCAGCCGGTGCCGATGAAAGAAAGGAAGGAAATGAGAATGGCGCTCAAAATCCAACTCATCTTTTTCATAGAGTCTCCTTAGTCGGCCTTGTTTTCGCCGGCAATTTCGAGGTCGGCCAGCGACACGAGGGACAGATAAACAGCGTTCAAGTGCTCGAGCCGGGCGGTAGCGAATGTCCGGTACAGATCCAGGAGGTTGAAGAACTCGATCTTTCCGAATTGATAGCGGCTCAAACCCATGGCCAGCTCATCCTTCATGTCCGTGAGGAGAGTCTTCTCGAAGACCTGGACCTGGTCCTGGGCGGCCTTGGCTGCGGCAAAAGCACTTTCCATTCGCGCCCGGAGCCGTTTCTCCTCTCTCTCCAGAGAGAGTACGGACATCTCGTTCGCGGCATTTGCCTCGATCGCCTCGCCCTTTCTTTTTGCCCGCCAGAGGGGCAAGGTGATTCCCAATGAGATTCCCCAGGAGCCCGATCGAAGGCTGGGGTAATAAACGCCCACCGATAAGTCCGGCCAGTTGTTCAACCTGGATAAATTAAGTCCGAGTTGGGCCTGCCGAAGCTTGGAGGCAAGGATCTTCAGCGTCGGGCTGGTCGCCCGCGCTTCTTCTAGCTGTTCCGGCAAGGTCTTGACCAGGGGCGCGAATGTTAAATCTGACTCGAGACGCAGCTGCTCGTCGGCCCCACGGCCGAGGAGAGTGTTCAAGTTCGCGCGGCCGACCTTTTTTTCTTTTTCCTCTTCAAAAATTCTATTGCGGAGTCTGGCCTTTTCCACTCTCGCCCTGAGGATATCGACGTAGGCAGCCGCCCCGGCCTGGTATTTGACTTGGAGATCTTTGATGAATTGATCGAGCAGGGCATCGGATTCTTGAAGAGATTCGATCGTCCGGTCCGCCAGGACAGCACGGAAGTAAACCCTCTTGACCTGCGCTCTGACCAGCAGGCGAATTCGATCAAGTTCGAGGGCGGCTTGTTCTTCGCCCTCGCGTCCGATCTTGCCGCGCAGAGAGACCTTCGCCGGGAACTCGAGGTTCTGCTCAACGCCCAGGCTCAATTCTTTGCCTTCCGTGGCGGCGTTTCTTTTCGAGGACAGCCCCTCGTCCCTGAAGACGAGCGAAGGGTCAAAAACGGCTTTCATTTGGAGGGTTTTCCCCGCGGCCATGATGACGTTCTTCTGGGCCAAGAGGATATCAGAATTCCGCTGGAGTGCGATCTGGATAGCCTGGTCGAGCGTCAAAATGGATTCATCTCCGGCCAAGGCCGGAAGGGACAGGCCCGCAAGAAGAAGAATCATCGAAGAAGCGCAGCGCTTCCCGAAGACCCAGAGGGCCTTCTTTTTTTTCGACTTCATGATGGAACTCCTTTTCAGCAGAAAGGCCAAAGACGACGGGCGAGGTTGGAGGCGAAAATGACGGGGGATCAGCAGCGGCGAATAATTTCGCCCGGGCTACGATTGCCGTTGAAAAGATGCAGACAGGGGAGGGCCGGCGGCGCAGCGAAGACATCCCTTCCCGCGGATAAGAAAGCCGTCAAATATTCGAGGAGCGGCCGTTTGATGATCGAGCTTCCTTTTTCCGGATCTTGGAGCGAGGGCCGGCAGACATCGGAAAAAATGGGTTCATGCCAGCAACTCATGTCTTTCCAGAAGCTTCGACGAGAGGCCTGCGCAGGAGCGCTCAGAACCGGTCGCGCCGTGTTCAGATCGAATTCGTCACAGGGGCAGGCGGACTCCGAGATCTGGAACTCGAGATGGGATTTCCCTTCGTGATGATGACACCAGACCATTCTCTCCAGGCCGGCCTCCATGACGAACAAGAGATGAACCAGGACAAGGCAAGAGACAATGGGCCGCCGCGGGGTTGCCGCTCGAAAATCCATGGCGCTATGATAGCCGAGGATCTTTGAGGATGTCAACCTGTCCCCAGGGGGAGGTCGGGCAGCCGGTATGTTGTTGACTCCCCTGGGAAGTTCGACTATAATACAGGCCTCATGGATTTATTCAAGGTTGGGGATAAGGTTATTTATCCCAATCAGGGAATCGGTCTTATCGAAAGCGTTCAAGTCGAATCCTTCGACGGGGAATCATTCAAAGCCTACGGTGTGCGACTTCTTTCCACCAATACGCTGGTCGTGGTCCCATCGTCGAGCGCGGAGGAAATGGGCATCCGCAAACCCGTCTCCGAGAGCTCGGTCAAGAAGATCTTTGATTACCTCCGGAGCGGTGCCGTTGACGTTACGATGAACTGGAAAGGGCGGTACAAGGAGCATATCAACCTGATGAAATCGGGGACGATCCTGGATATGGTCCTGGTGCTTAAGAGCCTGTATTCCCTCAGCTTGATCAAGCCTCTGTCATTCCGAGAAAAGAAGATGATGGAAAAAGTCAAAGAGCTGGTCGTCTCGGAGATTTCCGAGGCGGCCTGTCTGCCCCGTTCCCAGATCGAGCATAAGGTCAACAACACCCTGGCCCTCTGCTTCAAAAACAACAAAACCGGCCTGAACGACTAGGCACCTCGGCGATGGTCTTGACCGCTGCTCTGCTCTTCTCGTTTTTTCTTCTGCTGATCGCCTTTTTTTCAGCCTCGGAAACTGCCTTCATCGCCTCAAACCCGTATACTCTTGATTACCTGGAGAAGAAAGGCTCGAAAAAGGCCAGCCTGGTCAAGCAAGTGTTATCGCGGATCGATTACCTTTTGGCTACGATCCTCATCGGCAACACGCTGATCAACGTCGCCGCCGCCTCGGTCTCGACATTCTTCTTTATGTCTTTTATCCACGACCAACACCAGGCCATCTTGCTGGCGACGTTGACCACGACCGTTTTGATTCTCTTCTTCGGAGAGTTCAACCCAAAGACGTTCGCCGCCCACAACCCGGTGAAAGTAGCCTTCTGGCTGATCCATCCGGTGAGATTCTTGGTCTTTATTTCTTACCCCGTCGTCAAGATCTTCACCCTCCTCTCCGGCTGGCTCTTCCCCTCCGGCAAGGGTCACGGCTCGACTTTTGCCGCCCCCCTCGACGAAGAAGAGACCAGAGCTCTGTTGACGAGGGGAATCCAGGGAATGTCCTCGCTCCGGCGAAAAATGATCACCGAGATCCTGGACATCGGCAAGCGCCCGATCAAGGAGATCATGGTCCCCCGGCCCCAAGTTAAGGCGATCGAGTCCGGCTGGTCTTCCGGGCAAGTCTTGGGCATCATTCTGGCGGAGAAATATTCCCGTTTTCCCGTTTATAAAACCCGTCTCGACAATATCGAGGGTGTCATCTACTCGCGAGACATTATCCCTTATCTTATTGATAATAAAAAAATTAGCATCTATGCCCTGCTCCACAAGCCGTTTTTTGTTCCCGAATCGGCCTCGCTGGAAAAGGTGCTTCTCCAGATGCAAGAAAACAGAATCCATCTCGCTTTCATCGTCGATGAATTCGGCAACATGGAAGGGATCGTTACTCTTGAGGACATCCTCGAAGAGATCGTCGGCGATCTCAGGGACGGGTATGAGAGCAGCGAATTGACCTGGTATGACCGGGTCGACGATAATGTCTACATCATCAAAGGCGCGGCAACGATCAAGGACATCAACCGAAGCCTGCCTCTGAGCCTGCCCGAAAAGCGAGACTACACGACGCTGGCCGGTTTCTTCCTCTATGAGTTCGGCCGGATCCCTCGAGAGAAGGAAGTCTTGATTTTCAAAGGCAGCCAGTTCATCGTCGAGAAAATGAACAAGCGTCACATCAGCCAAATCAAGGTTATCCTGAAGCCCCAAAGAGAGAAGACCAAGGATGAAAACCGTAGCCACGAATAAAGCGGCCTACCACAATTACGAGATTGTGGAAAATCTCGAAGCCGGGATATCGCTGCGGGGGAGCGAAGTGAAATCGATCCGGGAGGGCCGGATCAGCTTGAAAGAGAGCTACGCCGAGGTCAAAAACGGCGAGGTCTTCCTGGTCAAATGCCACATCAGCCCCTACGAGGCCGCCAACCGTTTTAACCACGATCCGATGCGAGATCGCAAGCTGCTCCTTCACGCCCGGGAAATCAAGCGGCTCACCGGCAAGATCAAAGAACGGGGGTTCACCCTTGTTCCGACCAAGGTCGTACTCAACGATAAGGGTAAGGTCAAAATCGAGATCGCCCTTGCCCGCGGCAAAAGAGCCTACGAAAAAAGAGCGGTCATCAAGAAGAGAGATGTCGACCGGGAGATCAGAGCTGAGCTCAAAAGAAGAATGTGACCTAAAAACTGTGAGCAGTGAGCCGTGAGCACTGAGCGGTGATAAGCGTTACTCTCCGTTATGCCGCCCTCGCCTCTCGGATCCAAACACCCTGGTTATCCGACGAGAAAGCCGCTCCTGCCGCAGTCCGCACGGATCAAAGAGGGTGAGCTGCAAATTTGTGGGCAAGTCTAATGGCTGCGACCATGCTCTTCGCCTCGGCGACGCCTCTCCCGGATATATCGAAGGCCGTGCCGTGGTCGGGAGAGGTTCGGACGAAAGGCATTCCCAAAGTCACATTAACCCCCAGGTCAAAAGATTTCAGTTTGAACCCGATCAGCCCCTGATCATGATAGAGGGCAATGACGATCTTCTCGGGATTCCCCAGAACTTTGAGAAAGATCGTATCCGGAGAAAAGGGCCCGCTGATCCTGACGCCCGATTCTCGCGCCTCGCGGATGGCGGGAATGATCTCATTCTGCTCTTCGTCGCCCAGTAGGCCGTCCTCTCCGGCATGAGGGTTCAGGCCCGCGACGAGGAACTCGTACTCACCAGGTCGCGTCCTCTCCAAAAACCGGTGCTGCTCCAGGAAAAATCTCAGAAGGATCTTTCGTCTCACCTTTTTCAAGGCTTCCTTTAGGGGAATATGGTGGCTCAGCAGGAAAACGGTCAATTCGTCCGACCAGAAAGTCATCACCGCCCGGGGGTATTGCTCCGACAAATACTCGGTGTGCCCCCGCCAGGGAAGCCCGGCCAGCTGCCAGGACTTCTTGGAAATGGGGGCGGTCACGATTCCCTGAAGATCCGACTGTCTTGCCGCTCTGACCGCTTCTTCGAAAAACGAAAAAGACGCCCTTCCATTTTCCGCGGAGGGGCCCCTGGGAAAGTCCGGATTGAGCGGACATTCCACTTCTCGAATGAACAACCCCGAGGTCTCCCGTTTGGTCTCCGGGTCCCAGGGCTTGAGGTCGAGCCTGATTCCCAGGCTTTGGCTTTCTTTTTCCAGGATAAACGAAGATCCAAAGATGATGTATTGGGCCTCAGGGAGACAATGCTTGCCAGAAAGAGCTTTGAAGATGACCTCGGGCCCTATCCCACCTGGGTCCCCCAAGGCCACCCCAAGCGCGGGGACGGTCATTTTTTCTTCTTGTCCCCGGGATCGTCGTCTTCTTTGATTTCGCTCGTCTTATAAAGATACTTAATGCTGCGTTTGTAAATAAGAAGATTGGGCGCGTTGTCACGGTTGAGCTTGATACAGTTCCTGTCGTACCACTCGATATACCCCTCGATGACCTGCCCGTCTTGAAAAACGACGGCCATCGGGGTCTTCTTATTCATCTGTTTGAGGTAGTAATAGTTTTCGGCAAACGTTTCGGAAATAGGATGGGATTTCTTCCGGGCGGCTTCGTGCTCTTGGTTCATTTTTTCTTTGATTTCAGCGAGATTGGGTCGTATAAGCTTCCTGTTCATGAAACCATCTCCACGGTTCAGGCTGATTTGAGGATATCCTTTGTTGTTTAATATGCTATCACCATTTCCTGAAAACTGCAAGAATCAAAGGGCTCTATAACGAATAGTGTGGTTGCGGGCTGGGCGAAGGCGTGAAAGGGCGCAATCGGCCGAAGCGACCATTGAAGGTTTAGCCATCCGGAGGCGCTTTTCGAGGGGACCTTTTTCTTGGCGGGCGGCGAGGATGTTTGAGCGGCACATGATGAACGTCCCCTGGGGGCGGAGGATGACTCGGACATCTTCGAGCCAGAGAGATCTGTAGGAGCGAGTTCCGCAGCCGCCGAGAAAAGGGTCGACGGAGCGGCGTTAAAAACCTGAACGGGAGAGAGGTCGATTGCGCCTGATAAAGTCACCGTCGTTCTTAGCACACTTTTCGTCACAGAGCCGAATCAAAGGAAGTCGGTAAGCATTTCCAATCATGAGATGGTGGGGGCGGGGCTTTGGGGAGGGCTGCAACAACCATGCCGTCCCCCCTATTTTAGAGGGGGGGTAGGGGATGGAAGATCACTCTTGAGAGTCCGAATGGGCGTCTTCGGGGCAGGCTGGAGCGCCGTCGCGGGAAATTCCCACTTCACAGCCGAGGGTGTAAGGATTAGAATCAAAAGAATGGCAAGAATAGCGGTTCGTCAGATCATTGGATCCGATGAGAAGAGCTGCAGAAACTAGACTCAGGACGGGCTTGACCCTTTTTGACGCCACCGCGATCAGCCTTGGCGCAATCATCGGCGGGGGGATCTTTGTTGTGACTGGGATCGTAGCCGGCCTGGCGGGGTCCGCCCTGGTCTTATCCATCCTTCTGGCTTCTGTCATCTCCCTCTTTACGGCACTCAGTTTTGTCGAACTGGCGCTCTGGGCACCCGCCGAAGGAGGCGGCTACGAATTTGCCAGCAAACTCATCTCTCCGTTCGCGGGCTTCCTCGTCGGGTGGATGTGGATCGTTTCGAACCTCTTCAGCGGAGCAGCCGTTTCCCTCGGGTTCTCCCACTACCTGGTGAGTCTCTTTCCCGTCGTCCCCTTCAAGCTAGCGGTCATACTCCTTTGCCTTGCTTTCACGGTTCTCAACTACCTCGGCATTAAACACTCGGCGCGGGTCAACAATTTCCTTGTGGTCACCAAGATCTCCATCCTTCTACTCTTTGTGGGGGTAGGCGTCTTCCACTTCCGTCCTGCTAACTTCGGAGACCCTCTCCGGTCGGGGCGGGGTATCCTTTACGGGGCCTTTTACATATTTTTCGCCTTCGCCGGCTTTGCCCGAGTGACGCTCGTGGCCGAAGAAGTCAAGGAGGCGAGGAAGACCGTCTCCAAGGCGATCATCTTGTCACTGGCCATCTCGGCCATTATCTACGTTTTGGTCGGAACAACTGCTCTCGGCCTGGCCGGGGCCGGTGTTCTGGCCGGCTCGAAGTCTCCTCTCTCCGACGCCATCAAGACAGTCGGAAATCCTGTCCTCGTCTACCTCGTTTCCACAGGCGGACTGCTGGCTATGGCCAGCGTCCTCCTGACCTCCATTCTGGGTGTGTCGCGGATGATGTTCGCGATGTCCCGGAGGGGAGACTTGCCCTCTGTCTTGGGGCGGTTGCATCGGAGATTCAAGACTCCGGACGTTTCTGTCCTAGTCGTCGGAGTCTTGGTCACGGTTCTCGCCCTCTTTTTTGATCTAACCAAAGTCGTCGTCCTGAGTACCTTCGCGTCATTGTTTTACTATACTCTGGCCAATTATTCCGCGCTTCGCCTGCCTTCGGCGGCCAAGGTTTACCCCAGGTTGGTGCCCGGAGTGGGATTGGGAACCTGCCTGCTGCTCTTCCTTTTTGTCCCAGGCTATCTCTGGCCGGAAGGCCTGGTCTGCCTCCTGGCGGGAGTTGCCTATTATTGGATCAGGGGATGGATCGCCGGCCTCAAAGCAAAGGCTTGAGGGCCTCAAACCAGTTCCGGGCCAGGCGTTTGTAGCCTTCCGGAGTGGGATGGACATCGGGAAGGAGTTCCGGGGCGCTCACAAACAAAGAATAATTATCGACGAGGAGTATCTTCTCTTTCTGACAAATTTCCCTGATCAAGGGGTTGATCTCCGCGCTCACTCGTTCTCTTGATCTCTCCGAAAAGGGAGACCCAACTCCCTTCGGGACCGGAGGGATCGTCGCCAGCAGGATGACCGCGTTTTTCCCGTTTCGGTTATGGAAGGTCCGGAAAATATCAAGGATCTTGTTCAAGTTAGCCCGGAATGCCTCTCCCGGGGTTGAATCGCTGTCGATCCGGACGTCGTTGGTCCCAAGTTGGAGGAGGATGAAATCCGGAAGCTCCCGAGAAAGTTTTTTTTGGTTTTTCATCAAGAAGCCCAGATACTCCCTCGAGGTGTTTCCGCTCCGGCCGTGGTTGATCACCCTGGCCCGAATCCCATTAGTATTCAACATGTTCTGAAGAAAATGGGGGTAAGCGGCCGCAGTAATGCTGTCGCCTGCACAGAAAACGATGATCCCGCGGGTCGACGAGGAGCAGAAGGAGATGAACAGAGGAACGAGGACCACGACCGAGACTCGTCCGCAGCGGATATTCATGTTTTTTAGTCTATCGCTTTAAGAACTCCCTGACAAGGCCCCCTGAAGGCCCACAGCCGACGGCTCATAGCAACCCAAGAATAAATAAGGTTTTGCTATGAGCTGATAACTGGGAGCCGTTCTTTACATTCTCCACCAGTAAGAAAATTTGATGAAGAAATAGCGTCCACTGCTCCGGAAAACCCCGGCCTCGTCCTTCAGCTGGCTGTCGTCGAGCCCCACATAGAAGACGGTCCCGGGCCTGAGTTCGTAGCTCAAGAGGACGCTCAGGTACAGCTGTTTATAATAATCGTCATAGTCGGTGATCAGCCGCAAAGAGAGCGGCCGAGAAAATTGATAGCCGATCCGCTGACTGACGATGTTGACACCGTATTCCTTTTCTCCGCCTTTCTTTTTGTAGAATTCCTCGTTCGTCAGGTTGTAGGAGACGCGAAGGTTCGACCGGGGCTTCAGAGTGACGCTGAGCCCGGCCGAAGTTCTGTAGCCAAGGTAGGGATTATCAGAATAATAAATCCCGTCGCCAAGGCCGAACGAAAGATCGGTGCTCAGCCAGGAAAATGGCTCGGACCCGAGCCAGGTCGCGAAATACTTTCTGTGGAAATTGATTCCTCCGTAGCGTTCCAGGCCGTAAGAGAATCTCGTCCAGACGTGGGATTGCTTCCAGCCGCTGACAGAAAACCCCATGTTGTATTCTTCATCGGTAAGTGTCCCGCTGAAGTCATAAATGCGCCGGTATTCCAGGCTTGGATAAAAGGAGATCAAGAAATTGGTTTCGGGGAGAAACGAATAGCCCACTCGAGAACTGAAGGCCCGAATATCCTTGCGGCGGAAAAAGCCCATCGCGGCCTCAAAATCGGCCGGCAGACTGGTCCAATCCAGGGAAAAAGAGACGTGGCGCGAGGAATGGCTCAAGCTGAAATTCGCGGCCGGGACAAAACGCGTTCTGTCTCCCCCGACTTTGCTCTCGGAGCCCAGGACCTGGAAAGAAAAGCGGTTATAGCTCAAGAACTTAAAATTCCCGTCCACGCCGACAACCCGGTTGTGGTCCGTGAAGAGCGACCGGTAGGACGGGCCCATCTCTTTATCGGTCAGGATGAGGCCGATGTAGGATTCGGAAAAAAGATCGTGTTTGAGGCGGAGGACGCTAAGAATAGCCCGGCCCAAATTCGCCGGCTCCTCTCCTTCTTCAGGAGGCGCGGCCGAAGGAATTTCGATCGCGGGAGGGTTATCATCCAAAACGCTCAAAAAACCTAGGGTTGTTCTCCCCATCTTGCTGGTGAGCTTGATCCCCCATTGGGGATTCACCACCTTGCGCGTGTAGACAAGCCCCAAGGGGGTGTCAAATAAATCCTTTCCCTCCAAAAAAAACGGCCTCTTCTCCGGATAATACAGAGCGTATCTCTGGTTAACATCATTCTGCGGCATGTCGGCTTCAACCTGACTGAAGTCGGGATTGAAGGTCACATCGGCGGTCAAATCTGAGGTCACACCGTATTTTAGGTTCAACCCTGCCTCCGGCTCCAACTTCTCAGAGGCGCGTTTGGCTCCGGTTAGAACGGGCAGGATTTCTAAATTCTTGCCTTTTTCGATCCGGCCGTTGATCTCTAGCCTTCCGGCCTGGACCAAAAAACCGTTGATGCCCCTGCTCCGGGGAGGCCAGTAGATATCCTCGTTTTTGCGCGGAATCGTCCGCAGGATCTGGAGTCCCCAGACCTGGGTTGGAGTATTGGGAAACCTGAGGCTCTTAAAAGGAATGGCCATCTCGATAGTGTACCCTGAGTTATCGATAGCGGCCGCTGCCTGAAAATAGGTGTCCCAGTTGTAGTCCACCCGCTCGGAGCCGCCCCGCCTGCGGCCGATCTCCGCATAGATGCCATCGCTCTGGATGCCGCAGGGGTTGACTTTAAAAACAAAGGCCCTCTTTTTATCGCTAAACGTGTCCAGGTAAATCGTCACTTCATCATCGCCATAGACCTTATCCCGCTGGGAAAGGCAAGCGCGGACAGCTTTCGGATTGGAGTCGAAGCATTGAACAGCTATATAAAGCCTCTCTCGGTCGTACCCGAAGTGGGCCACCGTCTTTTCTGAGGGAGACAAACCCTCCTGAGGTTGAAACTGAGTGAAGGCCTCCAGGGCCTCACCCTGCCGCCAGATCGGGTTGTCGAGCCTGCCGTCAATCGCGGGCGCAGTTTTGAACTCGGCCGCCTGGATACGGTATGGGGCAGGATCAACCGCGGACTTGATCTTTCCCCAGACGGGAAAAGAGAGCGCGAGCAAGGCATGGCAAAGCAGAATCTTTCGCGCCGAAATCTTCATCTGGAGGGCAGCTATTATAGCATTCCGGAAGCTTTATTTCTTCATATAGTCGGTGAGCTTCATGTTCCTGTCCTCCAGGCTCGTCCCTTGGGATTTTTCGAGGTTGGCAAGCGACAGGTTGTAATCGATGATGGCGTTGAGTTCCGCGCTCAGGGCCGTAGCAAGGTCGCGTTGGTAAGTGAGAACGATGAAATTCGTGGACATGCCCACATTCAGCTTTTCCTGCTCCGCCTGGAGCTTTTTTTCGGCCAGTTCCCGAGCCACCTTGTAGGCCTGGACTCTCTTAAAATTCGTCTGGACGGCCCGGACTGCGTTCTTGATTTCCAATAAGACCTGCTGCTCCTGGTTTTTCAAGCTCAAATTATCCTGGTCCAAGGTGGCCTTGGCCAGAGCGTACTGCGCTCGCGAGACAACATTGCTCAATGGGAAATCCAGGGTGAGCCCGACCGACCAATTCCTATATCTGAAATTGAACGCATCTTTGAGGGCATTCGAAGCGCCGCCGGGGAGCCGGCCGATGATGACTCCCGTGAGCGGGTCGTTGTTGAGATAGAGAATCTGATCTCCGGAGACCCCGGGGCTCCAATAAGAAGCGTTCAGGCTCAAACCGGGAAGAAGCTGATTCTTAGCGTAGCTGAGGTTCAGGTCACTATTTCTTAGCCCGATCCGCGTCGCCTGGAGGTCTGGCCTTTTCTGCATGGCCTCAGCCAGGCTCTGCTCCAGGCTGACCTGTTTCTCGCCAAAATTGGGCTTGTCGGTGGGCACGATGTCCGTGCTACCCTCTTGGTTCTTCTCAGCCAGGTTGATGACCGTCTTCAGGGCATCCTGGTTGTTCTTGACCAGGGCCTCGGCAGCCAGGATATCCGCCTCACGCGTGGCCACCTCGGCCTGGGCGCTAAGGATATCCAGAGGCGCCATGGTTCCGATTTCCACGGCACGTTGGTTATTGGCGAGCAGATCCTGGGCCAGTTTCAGGGATTGCTGCTTGACCTTGAGGTCTTCTATGCTGAAGAAGAGATTCCAGTAAGCCTGCTCCACCTGGTAGATCGTGTCGAGGAGAGTCTGGGTGAATTGTTTCTCTGAGATGTTGAGGTTATTCTGGGAAATGATGATCTGACGCCGGCTCATCTTGAACCCAAAATCTCTCAACAGCGGCTGGGTGAATCCTAAGGTCAAGGTGCTCCCGTAACGGGGATTGATCGTCTGGAATCTCTGGTTGGAATCGTTTTTGTAGGAGGCCAGAGAAAGGTTGAGGCTTCCGCCGGTGGGGACGGTTTCGGTCAGGTTGACCGAATAGGAAGAAAATTTGGTGATGCTGCTCCCCGATGCATTGAGCCAGGAGTAAGAGGCCGAGTTATTGCTTTGCTTGTTATAAGACAAAGAAAGCCCGGGCAGAAATTTTTCCTGGGCCTGGGAGACGGTGTAATCGGCAATCTCAGGATTCAGGACCTGGACCGCCACATTGAGGTTGTTCTTGAGCGCGCTGAGAATGCACTCCTCGAGAGTCAAGGGCCTCGTCTTGGATTGGCCGATCGCCGGGCCAAAACCTATAAGCATGGTCACTGCCAAAGCTGCCGCGATGCGTCTAAACATGTCTGACCTCCTCGTAAAAGCGTGATTGTCGAATTCGACGCGCCGTCCGTCATTCATAGCGCAGGGCCTCGATTGGATCGAGCTTGGATGCTTTGCGGGCCGGATAGAATCCGAAAAAAATCCCCACCGACCCCGAAAACAAAAAAGCCAGAACGATCGAATTCACCG
Source organism: Candidatus Aminicenantota bacterium (assembly GCA_963701305.1). Classification (GTDB taxonomy): domain Bacteria; phylum Acidobacteriota; class Aminicenantia; order Aminicenantales; family CAVYOD01; genus CAVYOD01. Next base: position 1,660,377 of record OY969586.1, on the reverse strand, counting down.
AGACAATTCCCTTCCAACCTGAAAAGATCGGTATCATCGGGATCAACTTCGATAGCCCGATCCCCAGAGCGATCCCCAGGAGGCCTCCAAAAACACTGAGAACGATCGCCTCGGCCAGGAACTGAAGAAGGATATCCTTCTCCCTGGCACCGACCGCCATCCGGATCCCGATCTCCCGGATCCGCTCGGTGACGGAGACGAGCATGATGTTCATGATCCCGATTCCGCCGACGAGGAGGGAAATGCCGGCGATGCTGCCCAAGAAAACCGTCAGAATTTGAGTCGACTCGGCCGCGCTGGCGGCGATGTCGGCCATGTTCCGGACACTAAAATCGTCTTCCGAGCCGGGCAGGATCCTGTGGCGCAGCCGGAGAAGTTCTTCGATCTCGCGCTGCGCCTCCGCCGTTTTGTCCGCGGAAACGGCCGAAATGTCAATCGCGTTCAGGTAGGTGTTCCCGATCAACCTGGTCATCGCCGTGGTATAAGGAACGGCGATCATGTCATCCCGGTTGAACCAGCCGCCGGCATCGCCCTTGAAGACCAAGACGCCCAGGACCTTGAAGGGGATTTTTTTGATGCGGATAATCTTTCCCACGGGGTCTTCGTCTGGGAAAAGATTTGTTTTGATATCGTTTCCGATGACACAGACCTTGGCCCCCATTTTCACCATGGCGTCATCAAAATAGTCCCCTTCCTCCACGTTCCAATTCCTGATTTCGGGAAACCTGGAGCCGGTGCCCGAAATCTGGGTGTTCCAGTTCTTATTGCTGTAGACAATCTGGGCCCTAGTGTTAACCGAAGGAGATGTAAACTTGACGGCCGGGCAATTCTCTTCGATAGCGCCGACATCTTCCACTTTCAGGGTATCCCAGCCCCCCGACCCGGTTCGCAGCCCGTGGAAATTTCGGCTTCCGGGAGAGACAAAAAGGAGATTGGTGCCCATGGCATTGAAACGTTCCTGGACGGCGGCCTTGGCGCCTTCTCCGATACTGACCATCGCGATGACCGCGCCGACGCCGATGATGATCCCAAGAATGGTCAGAAAAGACCGCATCTTATTTCGGGTCAACGCCCTCAATGAAACCCGCATTGTTTTCAAGATGTTCATTGTCTTATCTCCTTCAGCATTTTAGGCGCAGGTCAAGCCCGTTCCTCTCGGATAATCTCTCCGTCCCGGAGGTACAGCCTCCGATGAGCCAGACTCGCAATATCCGGGTCATGAGTGACGATGATGAGGGTGATCTTTTTTTCTTCGTTGAGCTTTTGAAAGACGTCCATGATCTCCGAGCCGGTCTTGCTGTCGAGATTTCCCGTGGGTTCGTCGGCCATGATGAGGGGCGGGCTATTGAGAAGCGCCCTGGCGATGGCCACCCTCTGCTGTTCCCCTCCCGAGAGCTGATTGGACTTGTGATGCTCGCGGCCTTTCAGTCCGACGGACTGCAGCGCGGCCATCGCTCTCTCCGTCCTCTCCTTGCCTGAAATATTGGTATAGATAAGGGGAAGCTCAGCATTTTCCAGTGCCGAAGTCCGTGAAAGCAGATTGAAGCTCTGAAAGACGAACCCGATTTTTTTGTTGCGGAGTCGGGCCAACTTGTTCTTGTCGAGGCTGGAGACCTCTTCCCCCTCCAGGAGATATCTACCCGAAGTGGGTCTGTCCAGAAGACCGATAATGTTCATCAGCGTCGATTTCCCCGAGCCGGAAGGCCCCATGATGGCCAGGAACTCGCCGCTCAGGATGTCAAGATTGACGCCCTTCAACGCCTTGACCTCGGTCTCTCCAATCTGGTAGGTCTTGGCCAATTCTTCTAATTTGATCAGGATATTATTGTCCATCTTCGTTGGTTTTGCTTTATCCAGCAGCGTCCCGCTCAGCGGCCGATGAACATCACATTCCTTCTCTGTCCGCCCGGCTGATTCGCCTGAGAATTCGAGGAGACCGCCCCTTCCAGCCCCGTAATCACCAGTTGCCCTTCCTTGAGGTCTCCCTTCAGGATTTCGGTGTAGTTGCTGTCGGTCACTCCGGGCTTCAGGAAAATGATGCTCAGTTTTCCGAACTGATCTTGCACCCAAACGCGGGATGGCTGTTTCATCCTCGGCCCGCCTTGACCTCCCTGCCCGCCCTGAAAGCGATTCATGTCGAATCCGGGACCTGCCGTCCTTTGCCCTCCTGTTTGAGACGCGGCGGGCGCACCGGGAGTTCCCGCGGATCCGGCCCCCGGCCTTTGAGCCGCGAACCTCGCCTGCACGTTTTTCATTATTTCCTGCATTTGCTCGGGCGTAAGATCAGGGGTAAATCTCAAGGCAGAATTCGGGACTCTCAAGACGTTCTTGGCTTCGCCGGTGATAATCGAAGCCGTGGCGGTCATCCCGGGCCGAAGTTTCAACTCCGGATTATCAACACTGACCACCGTCGTATAAGTCACGACATTCTGGGTCGTAACGGGAGAATACCGGACCTGGGTGACCATCCCTTTGAAGGTTTCGTTGGGGTAAGCCTGGACCGTGAACCTCACTTGCTGCCCTTCCTTGATTTGTCCGATGTCCGCCTCGTCAACGCTGCACTCCACTCTCATTTTGGTCAGGTCATTGGCCACCTGAAAAAGCACCGGAGCCGTGAAGCTCGCAGCGACGGTCTGACCGACATTGATGGAGCGGGAAATAATGACCCCGTCCACGGGCGATCGAATGATCGCATATCCCAAGTTCAGCTTGCTCGACTCGAGCTGCTGTTTTGTCTGCTCAAGCCTGGCCTGAGCCGACTGGACATCGCTCTTCGCTTCGAGGAAGGCTGCTTCCGCGGCTTCCTTGTCTTCGAAGGAGATCAGGTTTTTGGCAAAAAGATTTAACGCCCGATCGTATTTTTTCTTGAGGTTATCCAGAGTCACTTTTGATTTGTCCAGCCCCGCAACCGTGCTGTTATAATTGGCCTGATTCTGCTGGACTTGGGACTCCAGGATGGAGGTATCGATTTCGGCCACGATTTGTCCTTTTTTGACCGGAGAATTGAAGTCGACATTGATCTTAGCTATTTTCCCGGAGACTTGGCTACCGACGTCGACCATCGTCACGGGGTTGAGGGTGCCGGAGCTCACCACGAGCGCCTCAATGTCCCCTTTGCCGATCGCCTCTGTTCTGTACTTGACTTTGTTGTTCTTCCCGTTCTTCAGGAGGGTAAAGCCCAGGATGACCCCGCCGACGACCACCAGGATCGCGAGGGGGATGATAATTTTCCTTTTCATTTCTTCTCTCCTTTGCTTCTCTCTTCGTTCTCTTTCTTCTGTTCGGTGATGTGTTTCAGGATCATCGCTTCCAGCTTTTGCTTTTGTCCGGGCGTCAGAATCTTCTCGATTTCGTCTTTGAGTTGGGTCCTGACCTCGGAAAGCCGGCCGTGGATCTGGGTTTTCAATTCTTTGAGTCGCTCGTCATTTCCCTTAAAGATTTCTTTCATCTGTTCCTGCTGCTGGGCTGTCAGGCCCAACTCCCTGGTCATATAGTCCATGGACGTGAGATGGGAAACCCTTCTTCCTTCACGCCCCGGCCCCCTGGGAAGAATACACCTGTCGATGAAAACCCCGGCCACCAGACCCGCCGCAAAGACAAGGATAGCCGCAAAAACAGTCCAGAGTTTCAGTTTATTCTTCATGGAACATAACTCCTTGACGGGCTCTTCTCCTCGGCGGTGAAAATGAGCATCAGGTTTTTATTCTCTAAACGAGTCTCCTCGAAGAGCGCCTTCGTTTCGAGGTAGGGATTCTCGTTTCGAAGAAGAAGGGCCTCTGTCTGGCTCAAGTCTCTATCCCTGGAAGGAAAGAAAAAGAGCATCGTGACCACCAGGGCCAAGATCACGAGGAGGGACAAGGGCACGACTCTTAGGCTCCATGCTCTCATCCAGGCCCAGGGAGTCGATCTGGCTCTGTCGTTCAACTTGGCCTGGAGGCGTCCCCAGAAGTCAGGCGGGGTCGAAGAGGGTTCGGCCCTGAGTGCGCCCAGGATCAGGCCGTAGTCTTTCTTCTTCCGCGCACAGTCCCGGCAGCCTTGGAGATGGGCCTCCAGCTTCATCTTAGCCTGATTAGATAAGCGACCATCCTGGTCTCGAAGTAGCCACCGCTCGGCCTTATGACACCTCATGGAGACCTCCTGCCTGGCTCAAAAACGGAGCCATTTTTTTTCGGAGCAATATCCGGGCCCGGTGCAGACGGGAATCGACCGTGCCAACTGAGATCTTTAGTATCTTGGCGATCTCCTCGTAGGAATAACCCTGAATGTCCCGGAGAGAGAGAATAACCTGGTGTTTCGGGGGAAGGCTCCAGAGGACCTGGTGGACAAGGCGTCGACGCCTCTCCTGGAGGGCTTCCTTTTCTCTATTTCCCACGTCGGCTTCGAAGTTTCCTTCCAACTCGCTGACCGTGTCCAAAGAGACTTCTCTTCTCCGGCCCATTTTCCGGAGGTAGTCCTTGACCTGGTTGACGGCGATCCGGTAAAGCCAGGTCGCGAATTCCGCTTGGAACCTGAATTTGGGAAGGGCCAGGTAGGCTTTTATGAAGGCTTCCTGGGTCAGGTCGTCCGCCGCCTCTCGATTTCCTGTCAAGCTCATGGCCAAACCAAAAACCCTGTTCTTATGATTCTGGACAAGGACAGAAAAGGCGTCCTGGCTCCCTTCTTGGGCCAGCCTGATCAGCTCTTTCTCTCCCATGCCTGTTCACTTCTTTAGAACCTCCGTACATTGATTAGACGGAGGGTTCCCGCATTTCTTCCCTTAGAGTCAAACCCAAATCCTGTCGATATGGTTACAGGACGCTACTTTTGTTTTTCCGGGATGGGCCAGATAAAAGATGGACCCTTCTGGAAGGCCTCCCGCTTCGACACCCATGTCAAACTCGATCCACTCTCCTTCCGCGACCGCAGGAAGGCCTTTGTCCGATCTCTCGACGGACTTATTTTACCATAGGTGGCTTCCGTCCGACACCCCTTTTGGCTTCCCTCTCATAGTCGCTCCGTGTATCGATATCGTGCGTGACGGCCTGAGAGGAGACTTCTACCTCCAAAATATCTTCAGGGTGCCCATAGACCAGATTTCTCAAGCCAATTTCTGGGTCCGTCCTTCGAGCCTCAGCCTCGTATCTCCGTTCAATGAGAACGGGGTGCCCCCGCTCACCTTTATAAACAGGCAGGACGATCCCTTTCGCATTGGCTTTGTAGGCCGAGAGGAGCTTATTGAGCACTCGGGTGGGAACGCGAGGCTGATCGGCCAGAACAAAGAGGGCGGCCGTGGCCTCGGGAGGAAGGGTTTGGAATCCCCAGTTGATCGAAGAAAGCATTCCCAACATGAAATGGGGATTGACCGTAATCATGACTGGGTATTCCTTTATTTGTTGCGCAACTTTGGCCGAATTGGAACCGAGGACGACCAGAACGCCATCGACTTCGGATTTGATGACGCGGTCGAGAACAATCTCAATCATCGTTTTAGGACCCATCGGAAGGAGGACCTTTGGCTCGCCCATCCTCTTGGATTCGCCGGCTGCGAGGACCACGGCCCAGATCATCCGGCTCCTCCGGCTTTCAGCCGGGCCCGGGAGCGAACGAGCACCAACTCGGCGGCGATGCTCACGGCGATCTCTCCGACAGTCTTCGACCCGATCTGAAGTCCCACCGGCGAGTGAACCAGGTCGAGGTCACTTTTCTTCGCCCAGCCGTTCCGGACAAAATTCTCCCTCATCAGGGCCACCTTACGCTTGCTTCCGATCATGCCGATGTAGGCGGCGCCGCGCCCGATCGAGGCACGCAGAGCGTCTGCGTCCCTGGCATGGCCCCGGGTCACGATCACCAGATAGGAGTCCGGGCCGAGGGGAAATTCCAGGATGGCGCGGCCAATATCTTTGACGATAAGGGCATCCGCTTCCGGGAATCTATCTCGGCTCGCGAAGTCGGATCGGTCATCGATGACCGTGACTTCAAAATCGAGGAGGCTTCCCAGTCCAGAGAGGGCCTGCCCGATGTGGCCCGCTCCCGCGATGACCAGCCGGGGGAGCGGAGCCTGGGATTCTAGGAAAGCCCAGATCTCATGGCCAGCCTCCGGCAGGGCCTTCTTAACCAACCTTGGTCGGGCCCCCTGGCCCTCGGCCAAAACCGTGCCGATCTCGGAATCAAACAGAAAAACGCGGGATTTCCTGATTTTCCCTGGGCCGGAATCACGGACAATCCAGTGCCTGGCTACGTCTGGGGCTTTACCATAAGGGTTTGTGATGAGGGTGACGAGCAAGCCGGAATGCCTCAGGGATAAGGATTGGTGGAATTCTCGGAGGGTTTTTGTCGCTCGAAAGATAGAGACATCCACCAGGATCTTGAGCCGGCCGCCGCAAAGCGCCCCTTCCGGCTCGACGACATCATCGTCCAGGGCCAACCCCAGCACTGATGAGCTGCCGCGTTTTAAAGATCGGAGGGCTGCGCTTTGAGCCTGGGCTTCAACCGACCCGCCTCCGAGCGTTCCACAGAGCAGCCCTTCTTCGGAGAAGAGCGCTGAAGCCCCGGCCTTTTGAGGCGCCGAGCCTTCGGCCTCGACAATCGTACAGAGCGCCAGTGGTTTCCCGGCGGCCGCCCAATCCAAGACGCGAGCGTAGAAATTCTTCATTTGATCAGGATCTTTTTTTTCTCCACCCCGCCGCGGGTCGAATTGATCGAGACTTCGATTTCAGTGGACTCTTTGGACAGGAGCTTGATTTTCCAATGGACCTCTTTGACCTCGCGGGAATTCAGCCGGCCGATCTCGACCGTTTTTTTGTCTTCCCCGGCGAGCTGGATCCCCTTCTCGGGAAATCTGATTTCGGCCCAATCCGGCTTCACGATCTTCACCCGTTCGGCCATTCTCAAGGCGGTCGGCAGAAAACCTTCGTTGGTTAAAACGGCAGTAATCTCAAATGTGTCCTTTTCTTTCTTGACAGGCTTCGATACCAAGGAGACAATCTTGACCTGAGGCAGCGATTTTGCCAGCAAGAGGTTGAACAGGACTTCCTTTTTGATCCAATCCTCCAAAAACTGCGGGGGAGGATTCTGCCGAAAAAATTTGGGATCGAAGCCGCCGATTTCGACTGCGCCCAGCTCCGGATGGTTGAAGGCGGTCCAGTTCTTGAAGCCTTTCCCGGCCAACGCCTCGTCGTTCCAGCGCAGGACCTCGAGCTCGGAGATCTTCCCGTCGCCGTCATAATCCACAACCCGCCCGCCCGACCAGAGCTCGTCCCCGTACCAGATGGCTCCATAATAGAGGTAGCCAAAATCCGGAGAATGCCCGAACAGGGGAAAGCCCTTCTTTTCTTTCGTTCGTCCGGTCTCAGCGTATTCCCTCTCGAGGTTGGCGTATTCCCAATAAGTGTCCCCCGCGTAAGGGTATCCTGTAATTTTTTTCCCTTGCTCATCAAAATAACGAAAGAGCTTCAAGTCTTCCGGAAACATCGATTCCTCCGACCGGCTGGTCGAGGGACCGCGCAGAAGCATCGGAACAGCTGTATCCAGCGTCTGAACGACAGCCACGTTCGGATGGGCCAGGAGGAAGAGGACGACCAAGCGCGTTTCTCGCTCCGAGAGAGGATGGGCACCCGCTCCGAACTGCGTCCAGCCCCTCCCCGTCAACTCCAGCCCGGGCTCGGGCCGCCAGTTTTCAGGATAGTTGCGGTGAAGATCCAGGCCGCCAATCCCGTCCTCATTATATTTCCCGTCCCCGTCGTTATCGATACCTTCGGTATAGATCTTATAATTGCCCTTGCCCTCTCCAACTCGCTTCATCAACCGGCCCGACTTGTCCTCGGAATCGATGACAAAATCCCCTTTTCCCTCGGCGACCTTTTGTCTCATTTGAGATATGAGCCCGTCACCGTCGAGGTCCTCGGGAGGGTCTTCGTCCAGAAGTCCGTCGCCGTCAGTATCATGGGGCCTAACAGTACTTCGATTGGACTGGGCCGTGTTCAGATAAAGCTCTGAACCATCGGGGTTGTTCTTGATCCTGACATAGATCGCCTTGGTATCCACGAGGCGGGTTATTTCTGGGTCTTTTCCGTAATTAGAGAGCACGTTCCAGACAAAATAGAGCGCAGATTCCGCTCCTGTAACCTCCCCGGAATGGCGGTTCCCTTCAAGATACATGGCCGGCTTGTCTGTATCCTTGCCCGTCGTTTTGGAGGTGATGGTCATCTGCCAAATCTCCCTGCCCTCGTAGCTCTTCCCTACCGAATACAGTTCAACGAGGTTGGGATAGTCCTTTTCCCACTTTTTTAAAAAAGAGAGGACTTCGTCGTACTTGTGATAATGCCTGAAGTCCATCTCCCCTTGGACCAGGGGCCGTGTCTCGGGATAGTCCAGCCGGGGGAAAAAACTGACGCCGTGCCGTTCCCCTTTGACCGTATAGACTCCGGGCGGTTTTTTATCCTCGGGCCAGCCGGCCGACCCAAAAAAACAGAGAAGGAAAACGATAAAAAAGAAACCCTTGAGTTTGTTCATCGGCCCTCCGAAACAAAAGAGCTCTTCCGAGTGAAAACTTCTTTCATCGAAGGGGCATTGGGACCCACGGCGGGTTGACAAAAAAATCTGCCAGCTACAACGCCCGCCGGGCGTTGTTGTCAAAAACCTTGGCCGGCAAAATTTTGGCTCTCCAAAAGACTCCGCCGACGCCGATCCCCTTATTTCCCTCGGCCGCGATTGTTCCGCAAACGTGCGTTCCGTGTCCGTGGTCATCTTTGGCGCCCCAGCGAGGAGGCCGACGGCGTGAACTTCACCAAGATCTCGTTGTCCACATAGAGCTGCCCGGGCACGAAGCTCTCTTCGGGAAAGTTCTTGGGCAGGCTCGAAGCCGTGGGGCCCGAGATGGCTTCGAAACTCAGCAAAAGGGAGGCGAAGACAAGAATCGGGGCCCACACTCTATGGTTGGAAATCTGTTTTATCATTTTCAATCAGATTCTTTACCTTAGTGAATTTTACACCCGGAGTCAACCGCGGCCAAGGAAGATGGAACCTTCTATGCCCTTCTTACGTATATAAGAGTGAAACAATGAAGAATAACTCAAGGAGGTTAAAATGAGCTTCAAAGCGAAAGTCGTGATTCTCCTCGTGTCAGTCCTTCTGACCTTGATCGGGTTCAACCTGATGGCTTCCTCACCGGTTGTTGACATCCTGAAAGTCGGAAAGATGGCCGGCAATCAGATCATCTCTAACGTCCTGGCCAAAACAGAAACGCCCGCGCCTCGCCCGGCCCTGGTCAAAGGATGACCGCCTGATGAAAAGTTGGATCAGAGAAACCAGCTTCTGAAAAGCTGCCGCATTTCTCCGGACGGGAACGGCAGCTTTTTTTTATGCCTTTTTTCGGCCTTCTTTTGTTTTTTTGCCGACCGCAACCACCACCCAACAGGCTAGGGCCTGCCCTTTCCCCACCGGCCCAATCCCTTCGTTTGTCTTGGCCTTGAGACTCAGTTCACCACTCTTGAGGCCGAGGACCCGACCCAGGATTCTTTTCATCTCCGGAAAATAGGGCTGCAGCCGGGGTCTATCGGCCACGACAACCGAATCCAGGTTGGAGATTTCGAAACCGAGGGCCCTGACCTTGGCGACGACTTCACCCAAGAGTCGCAAGCTCGAAACATCCTTATACTCCGGGTCCTTATCTGGGAAAAGCCGGCCGATGTCTCCCTGGCCGAGAGCGCCCAGGAGCGCATCGATGATCGCGTGGATCAGGCAATCCCCGTCCGAATGCCCGGCCAAACCCTTGGCATGCGGAATTTCCAAGCCCCCGAGGACAAGCCGGCGGCCGGCCACCAACCTGTGGAGATCGTAGCCGAATCCGACTCTAGGTTCCAAGAAGCACCTCGGCGATGAGCAGATCACTGGGAGTTGTGATTTTGAGGTTCCCCACCTCTCCCTCCACGATGACGACTTTCCCGCCGCTCTTCTCGATGAGCCCGGCTTCATCGGTAGAATAGGATCTCTGCCGGGACGCCTTCTCGAGGGATGACATGAGCTTATGGTAAACAAAACCCTGCGGCGTCTGGGTCCGGAAGAGCCTGGCCCTGTCTATGGTTCGGACAACCTTCCCTCGGTGCACTTCCTTGACCGTCTCTTCGATTGGCAAAGCGGGAACCGCCGCCCCTGTGCGCATGGCCGCTTCGATCACTCGGCTGATCAGTCCCTTGGAAACAAGCGGCCGGACGCCGTCATGAACGAGGACGATTTCCGTGCCGAGCGGCTCTAGATGACGGACACCGTTGAGGACAGAGTCCTGGCGGTGTTTCCCTCCCGGGACGACGGCGCTGATCTTCTTGTAGCGTCTCAAATATCCATTCTTGTTCTTGAGATGAGGGAGAACGAGGACGATCTCATCCACCATTTCATGAGACTGGAATTTTTCTAGGGTCCGATCCAGGACCGTCTTTCCCTTCAGGAGGGCAAATTGTTTCGGCCCGCCGAAGCGGCGGCCCTCGCCGGCCGCGACGATGATCGCGGAGACCCTCATCAGCGCGATTCCTCGTTATAGCGCCCGAAGATCATTTTCCCCACCGTTGTCTGGAGGACAGAAGTGACTGTGATATTAACATTCTGGCCGATCATGCGGCGGGAATTATCCACCACGACCATTGTTCCGTCGTCCAAATAGGCCACCCCCTGGTCTTTTTCTTTTCCTTCCTTGAGGATGAAGACCTTCATCGCTTCGCCGGGCAGGACGATGGGCCTGAGGGCATTGGCCAGCTCATTGATGTTGAGGACCGAGATCCCCTGGAGCCTGGCGACCCTGTTCAGGTTGAAATCGTTGGTCACGATCTTGGCATCGAGCTGCTTGGCCAGCTCGATCAGCTTTGAATCCACGTCGTTGACATCAGGAAAGTCCATCTCCGTGATGATCACCGAGACCGAGGAAGATTTCTGGAGATGATCCAGGACGTCAAGTCCCCGCCGTCCGCGCTGGCGCTTCATCCCGTCCGGGGAGTCGGCGACGAGCTGGAGCTCCTTGAGGATGAATTGGGGGACGACCAGGGTGCCCTCGATGAAGGCCGTGTCACAGAGGTCGGCGATACGTCCGTCGATGATCACGCTGGTGTCCAAAATCTTGTAGCTCCGGCCGATGCTCTTCTCCCGAAAAAACCGGAAAAGATAGGCCGGGTCGAGCCACTCGAATTTCCGGCTGCCGACTAGGAACCCGATGTAGGGCATGATGATCAGGAAGAAGGCGCGGATGAACTCGGCCGTCTCCCTGCTCAGGGCGATGGTCTGGTAAACCGTTCCCAATCCCCAACCGAGGACAACTCCGGCGAACGTCCCGATCGTTGACCCCCAGATCACTTTGAACTGGGTCCTGCGAATCCTGGTCTCCAGGAACATGATAATGACGCCGACCCCAAGAGCGAGGATCGCGCTGACGTTGCTGCCGAGGCTGAAGGGGGGAAAAAAATAACCCACGACGGTCAGCAAGCCGATGATAAATATCCGGAAAATGAAGATACCCATATGATGAATCCTTAAAAGAGTTTCCTCAGAGCCTCCTTGACGTTGCCCACCCCGGAGATCTCCAACTTAGGGAGCTCTTCTTTTTCAAGCTGGGTGACATTGCCCTGGGGCAATAGAATCCTCTCAAAACCCATTGCATGCGCTTCCTTGATCCTGGCCAGTGGTTGACTCACCGACCGGATCTCTCCGCTCAGTCCGACCTCTCCGAAGACGGTGAGGTTGGCCGGGATGGCCCTGTTTTTGAGGCAGGAGACGACGGCCATGACCACGGCCAGGTCCGCGGCCGGCTCATCGATCACCATGCCTCCGGCGACATTTATATAAATATCCTCTCCGGCAAACCCGTATCCCAGCTTTTTCTCCACCAGGGCCAGAAGCATCGCCGTCCGGAAGTGGTCCAGGCCTATGGTCATCCGGCGCGGGTTACCGACGAAGAGCGTCGGCGAGACCAGGGCCTGAATCTCAGCCAGCAGCGGCCGCGTCCCCTTGATCGTTGACACGACGACGCTGCCCGGTTCTTCGACCGGCCGCTCTTTAAGGAAGAAAGCGGAGGGGTTCGAAACGACCTCGAGACCTCTGGACCCCATCTCAAAAATGGCCAGCTCGGAGACAGGGCCGAACCTGTTTTTCAGAGCCCGGAGCACCCGGTGGGTGTGGTCCCGTTCGCCCTCAAAGAGCAGAACGACATCGACCATGTGCTCAAGCGATTTGGGGCCCGCGAGAGACCCCTCTTTGGTGATGTGCCCGATGAGAAAAGCCGGGATTTGGTTTTTCTTGGAAAAACGGAATATTTGATTGGCCACCTCCCGCACCTGGCTGATCGTCCCCGGAGTCGAGGTCAGCTTCGATGAGAAGATTGTTTGGATAGAATCCAGGATGAGGACCTGCGGCCGCAGCTTTTCAGCTTGGGGCAGGATTCTCTCCAGGTTGGTTTCTGCCAAGAGATAGAGGCTTCCGTCACGGACGCCGAGCCTGTCTCCCCGGAGCTTGATCTGGTCCAGGGATTCTTCCCCCGAGACGTAGAGGACCTTTTCACCCATGGCCGCGTAGTCACGCGAGACCTGGAGAAGGAGGGTGGATTTTCCGATGCCCGGCTCTCCGCCGATCAGAACGAGAGAGCCCAAAACGACTCCGCCTCCCAGCACCTTGTTGAACTCCTCAATCTTGACCTTGAGCCTCTGCTTCTTGACTTCTTTGATCTCGGTATACAGGATGGGCTCTGACAGGGGAAAGGTGATCTCACCGGCCGCTTCTTCTTCAAGTTCTTCGATCAAGGTGTTCCATTCGCCACAGTTCGGGCATCGACCCAGCCATTTCGGCGAGTGGAAGCCGCAATTCTGGCAGATAAAGTCCGTTCTGTCCTTCATCGAAGACCTAGGCCGAGGCCGATAAAAAACCCTCTGTTCTTGACCAGGGTAAAATCATCCACGCCAAAAACAAGATAAAAATAGCGGCTCGGAAAATATTTGGAGGAAAGTCTGAACTGGGGATTGGGTTCCCGGTTCCAGGCTTCCAGGCTCAAGACAAGATTGTCCTTGAGAGCGAGATAATCGATCCCGACTCCGAATTCGGATTCCAGGATCCCCGCCCGCGGGAGGAAATGGCCCAAACGAACACCGCCCTGAACGGTGTAGAAGAAGCCGGACGCCCAGGGGTTGCGAGTGGCCTGGGCAAGAAAATATTTTGTGGGAGTGACCCAGATTCCCATGGTCAGAGTACTTCTCAGCTTTTGGTATTTGCTGTAATAGAGGGGTGAAAAACCGAGCTCGACCTTCATGGAGGAGAGCAGACGAACTATGTTTGAGGCCTGCTTCACGGCTCCGGTCGCATCATGATACAACTCGGGCTGAGTGACCAGTTTTCCCACTGTTCCCTCGCCTTTGTTGATCTTTTCCAGCGTCTGTTTGAGAAGGTCCAGCGATTCTCCCATTTTGGTCACGAGATCTTTGATCTTTTCCAGGTCGATTTTAATGTTGCCCCGATTTTCCTCGGCGATATTCCTAATGAGCTCGATCGTCTTGTCCAGGTCCTGGGAAACCTCCGTAATCTTCTGGCCAAATGTCTGGGCCGCCTGAGAGGCGGATTGGATGCCTCGATTCATGGCTCCTTTGTTTGAACCGATCACATCCTTCAAGTCCCCCGAAATTGCGGACAAATTCTGGATCGTGTCTTTGAGACTGGTCGTGGATTCTTTCCCCATGAGCTGTTTGAGAGATTCGCCCACTTCCTTGATTTCGGTTCCGGCCGAAAGAAGGAGCGTGCCCAGTTGGTCAAAGCTCACGGCGGGGAGTCCCTCGATCGTCGATCCGGGTTCGAGATAGATATCCTTCTCCCCGGGAATGATCTCCAGGTGTTTCTCCCCCAATAGTCCCAGAGACGCTAAGGTCGCCTTGGATCCTTCAGGGATCCTGAATTTGGGGAAGATCTTGGCCAGGACTCGGGCCCGGCGGCCGGACAGGGAAATATCTTTGACATAGCCAATTTTGACTCCCGACATCCTTACCGCCGCGGTCTTTTCCAGCCCCGCCGTGGAATCAAAATGGACGTACAGCGGGTATCCGGGCTTCCGGAAGAGGAGGGCCAGATCTCCGACAATAAAGATAAATGTTCCTAGGATCAGCAGCGCGACGCCCACAAAGATCCCGATTCTGATTTCTTTTTTCATATCCGTCTCCCCGTCCTTACCAGTTTTCGATTGGGCCCTCCGACCGCCCGTGAATGAACTGCTGGACGATTGGATTCCTGGAGTCCCTGATCTCCCGAGCCGTCCCCACTTCGATGATCCGGCCCCCGTAAAGCATGCCGATCCGGTCGGCCACTTTATAGGCGCTGACCATGTCGTGGGTGATGATCACCGAAGTGACATTGAGCTCTTCTTTCATCCTGATGATCAGATCGTTGATCGCATCGGCCCGGATCGGATCGATCCCGGTCGAGGGCTCATCGTAGAGGATAATCTCCGGACGGTAGGCGATCGCCCTGGCCAGCCCGACCCTTTTTTTCATCCCTCCGCTGAGCTCGTAGGGCATCAGGTTTTCAACGTCTTTGAGGCCGACCAGGGCCAAGCTTTCACTGACCCGTTCCCGAACCTTTTCCAGTGGACAATCGGTATATCTCTTCAGTCCGAAGCTGACATTCTCGCCCACCGACAGGGAGTCAAAAAGGGCCGCACCCTGGAAAAGCATTCCGAACCGGCGCGTCACCGGCTGGAGCTCCTCTTCTTTGAGGTGCGCGATCTCCTGGCCTCCGATATAGATCTCGCCCCGGTCTGGCTTCAGAATACCAATCAGGTGCTTGAGCAGGACGCTCTTTCCCGTGCCGCTCTGGCCGATGATGACCATGATCTCCCCGCGTTGGATCTCGAGGTTGACCCCATCCAAGACCTTCTTCGGGCCGAAGGACTTGTGGAGATCAACGATCTTGATCATTTCCCTACCAGGGTCGCCGGCAGCGCCTTGCTCAAGAAAAAATTAAGAATCAGGATGCTGATGCTGGCGATGACGACGGTTCGGGTGGTGGCCCGGCCGACGCCTTCGGCCCCGCCTTCGGTTCCCAGGCCCTGCCAACAGCCGACGATGGCGATAACCAATCCGAAAATGGAGGCTTTGATCAGACCACTGACGACGTCCCACAGCTCCAGGTAGAGCAGTGTATTTTGAAGATAGGTGATCCGGTTCACTCCCATCAGGATGACATTGTAAAGGAAGCCGGCCATGATGCCGATGATGTCGCCATAAAGGGTCAGGCAGGGGAGCATGATGAAACAAGCCAGAGTGCGGGGGACAACCAGGTAGCGGTTCGGACTCGCGCCCAGAGTGAACAGGGCGTCGATCTGTTCGGTGATCTTCATCGTTCCGATCTCGGCGGCCATGGCCGATCCGACCCGCCCGGTAACCATCAAACCCACCAGGATCGGAATCAACTCCTTGCTCAGGCCCAAGGAGATAATTGGCCCGCCGAACGCCTCCGACCCCTGCCCAATATAGCGATGAAATCCGATATAGGTCTGAAGGCCGAAGACCAGGCCGCCGAAGGCCGCCGTGAGCGAAACCACGGCCAGCGACCTCACGCCGATCTCTTCGAGCTGTTGGATCAGGATCGTTTTTTCGATCGGTTTGCGAAATATGTTACGGAACGTCTTGGCCGCCAGCAGGCTCACCTCTCCGAGTTGCTCTATCAGCGGCGAGAGGAGAGGAATTCTGTCCATCCGGCTCATGATTCAAATTCGGCTGTCTGGAATTCCAGGTCGGCGAACCTGGCGTATTCTTTGATAAACGCCAGCTTGATGTTGCCGATCGGGCCGTTTCTCTGCTTGGCGATATTGACTTCGGCGATGCCCTTGAGCTGTTCATCTTCCGGACGATAAAACTCCGGCCTGTAGATGAAAATGACGACATCGGCATCCTGCTCGATCGCCCCCGACTCCCTCAGGTCGGAGAGCAGGGGCCGCGGCTCCCGCCGGCCTTTCTCCGGAGCCCGGCTGAGCTGGGAGATTCCCACGACCGGGATACGGAGTTCCTTGGCCAGCTCCTTGAGGGAGCGGGAAATAAAGGACATCTCCTGGTTGCGGTTCTCAAACCTGCTCCCCGGGCGCATCAGCTGGATATAGTCGATGAAGACAAGGTCGAGGTGCTGCTCCATCTTGAGCCGCCTGGCTTTGGCTTTCATCTCCATCACAGTCAGGGACGGAGACTCATCGAGAAAGATCTTGGCTCGAGACAGATTCTCCGCACTCATCTTGAGTTTCTCGAATTCCCGTTCACTGATGAACCCGGTCCTGGCTCTCTTGATATCGAGCTGGGCGTCGGCGCAGAGCATTCGAATGACGATCTGCTCCTTGGCCATTTCCATCGAAAAAAAGCCGACCGAAAAATCGGTCCGGAGCCCGACGTGCTGGGAGATGTTGAGCCCGAGAGCCGTCTTTCCCATCGAGGGCCGGGCCGCGATGACGACGAACTCCGACCCGTGAAATCCTGAGGTCAGGTTGTCCAGATAGCGGAACCCGCTGGGAACTCCGGTCACGGCCTCTTTCCTCTCCTGCAGAGTCTTGATGATGCCCAGTGTCGGCCCGGTGAGGGCGCTCAGAGGGACAAAGCCGGGTTTGATCCTCTGCTCGGCGACCTCGACGATCGAGGCCTGGGCGTCGTTGAGCAGTTCGTCGGCGTCCTCTTTTTGCTCATAGCTTGCCGAGATGATCTTGGCCGAGGATAGAATGAGTCGCCGAAGGAGGGCTTTCTCTTTGATGATCTGGGCGTAATATTCGACATTCAGGCTCTTCGGGACCCCGTCCATGAGTGAGGAAAGATATGAGGCCCCCCCCACCTCGTCCAGGATCCCCGCCCTCTGGAGCTCTTCGCTCAACGAGAGCAGATCGACCGGAAGTCCCTTGTCGACGAGAGCAATGATCTTGTTGATGATCTTCTGGTTGGATTCTTTATAGAAATCCTCCGGGGAAATAATGGACAAAACGACGTTGAGGTTTTCGTTGTTGACCAGGATCCCGCCCAGGACCGTCTTCTCCGCTTCGAGGCTGTGCGGAGGCGTCTTTTTCAGGAACATCAGGTCAAGTTCCATGGGCTCCCCCAATGAGGAGGCCGCGTTTTCCCGCGGCCCTTATTTTGCCTCTTGGCTTTCGCTCTCGGTCTGCTCACCCTCTTTTTCTTTGCGGGGCTTCACCTCAGCGCCGGCGGCTTCCTCTCTGACGACCGCGACCTTCACCTGAGCCCGGTCGTCATGGTAGATCTTGACGGGCACGGTAAAATTTCCCAGCCGCTTGATCGGTTCTTCAAGGACGATCTTCTTTCGGTCGATTTCATACCCCTGCTTTTCCAGGGCTTCCTTGATATCGGCGGCGCTGACCGAGCCGAATATAACGTCCTTCTCTCCGGCCTTCCGGCTGAAGGTGAGCGTGAGCTCGTCGAGTTTTTGGATGACGGTCTGAAAGGAGCGACGTTCTTGTTCCGTCTTTTTTTTCAGCGCCTGGCGCTCGATCTCAATCATCTTGACGTTCGAGGCGGTGACCTGCAACGCCAATTTCTTTGGAATCAGAAAATTCCTCCCGTAGCCCGCAGAGACGTTGATGACATCCCCTCTCCGGCCCAGATTTTCCACATCTTGTTTCAGAATGACCTTCATGTTTCCTCCAGTCTTGACCCCGCCGGCTCAGTCTTCAACATAAGGAAGAAGGGCCATCAAGCGGGCTCTCTTGATGGCCAGCGCGAGTTTCCGTTGATGATAGGCGCAGGTTCCCGTGATGCGGCGGGGCGAGATCTTGCCCCGGTCCGGGACATACTTTCGCAAGATCTCGACGCTCTTGAAATCAATCGTCCTGACGTTGCGCTGACAGAAGCGGCAGAACTTTCTCTTGGGAGGAAAAAATTTCCGGAACTGTCCTCGTTCTCCCCGATCGGGCCTGTCTCCGCGTTCGCTTCGTTCTTCTCGCGCCATCTTAACTCTCCTCTCTCTTGGCTTCGGCTTCGACGGCGCCTCTTCCCTTGGCCGTCATCTCTTGGGCCGCGGCATCCATCTTGGTCGCATCAACCTCCCCTTTCTTTCGCCTTCGAACGAGGGCCCGGGGATCCTTCTTGACCGTGAGAAAGCGAATGACCGCATCCATTTGTTTGAATCTTCTCTCCAGTTCCAGAGGGATGTCAGGTCCTCCTTCATAGAGCAAGAAAATATAGAACCCCTCCTGGAATCTCTTGATGGGATAAGCCAGTCTCTTCTTGCCCCACCTGTCCTGTTTGACGATCTTCCCGTGTCGCTCGGACACGATCTCCGACATCTGAAGAATGATTTTTTCGGTTTCTTCTTCGGCTAGGCTGGGGGAGAGAATAAAACCCGTTTCGTACTGTTTCACCAAAACCTCCTTATGGATATCTTATAGCTCCTCTTGTTTCTCAAGAGGAACAAGGAGCCCTTCTCCTCTATTTTACACGATTTAGCAAATTTTCATAAGCCCTGACCTTTTTGGTTGAAGCGGTTCATCGCCTCGTCTATTTGTCCTTCCAGGATCATGCCCAGGGCTTCCTCGGCCAGGAGGAGGGCCTGATCGATGATCCGGCGCTCCCCGTGAGCCAGGGGAGAGAGCACATACTCGGCCGGGTCCGCTTCGGCCGGAAGGGGCCCAATCCCCACCCGAATCCTGGGGAATTTGCCCGAACCCAGCTCCTGGATTACGGAAGTCATGCCCTTGTGGGTCCCGGCGCTTCCCTCTTTCCGGACCCGGATATCTCCCAGAGGAATGTCCAGGTCATCATAGACGACCACGAGATTCTCGCTTTCGATCTTCCTTCCCCCGACGATCTGCTTGACGGCCTGCCCGCTCAGGTTCATGAACGTCTGGGGCATCGCCAATAGGATTTTTCCCTGGGCCCTCTCGACTTCAACGATCTTGGCCTGGAACCTTCTCCTTTTGACTCTAACCTTCCAATTCCTGGCCAGCTGACGGATGAAAAGAAAACCCACGTTGTGCCTGGTCTGGGCAAAGCGTCGCCCCGGATTCCCAAGCCCAACCACGGCCCACAAATATTACTCCTCTTCTTTCTCTTCCGTCGCCCTCTCCTTCTTGATGACCTCGGGCTCTTTTTCCTCCACCACGGCTTCTTCCGGAGCGGCGGCCACCGGGACTTCTTCTTTGTGCGGCATTTCGATCAGAACCAGGACGGTCCCCGGGTCGCTGATGATCTTGAAGTCTGGGAGAGGCGCGATGTTCTCGACCTTAAAGGACTGGTGCAAATGCAGAGAGCTGATGTCGATCTCGATGTGCTCGGGTATGTCTTTGGGAAGGCACTCGATTTCAATATCGCGAGTGATAAAATCCACAAAACCCCCTTCTGTCTTGACTCCGATGGGATCTCCTCTATGGACGATGGGCACGGAAACCCGGATCAGCTTGTCCATGGCGATCTGGATGAGGTCGGCATGCAACAGCTCATCCGTCGTCGGGTCCACCTGGAGGGCCTTGATCATCGCATCCCGCTGCTCGGAATCGAAGGCGATCTTGAAGATCGTGTTCTCGCGGGCCTCCGATTTCATGATGGCGAAGACCTCCTTCTTGTTCAAAACAAGGGGGATATTGACAATGCCTTCTCCGTAGAGGATGGCGGGCAGCTTTCCCTCTCTCCTCAAACGGCGACTAAAGTTTTTCCCGACTCCTTCTCTTTTTTCCGCTTTGATCACGACGGCCATCTCTGGTACCTCCTTTCAGGCAAACAAAGAACTCACCGAGCTGCCTTCATTAATCCTGCGGATGGCTTCTCCAAAGAGCGCAGCTACGGAGAGGACGTTGATCTTCTGACAATCCCCGGCTTTTTCAGACAAGGGGATGGTATCGGTCACGTAGATTTTTTCCAGGCAGGATTTCTCTATTCTCTCGACGGCCAGTCCGGAAAGGACGGGGTGAGTGCAAGCGGCAAAGATCCGCTTGGCTCCTTCCTTGGCCAGGGCTTCGGCCGCCAGAACCAGCGTCCCCGCCGTATCGACCATATCATCCAAGATGATGACATTCTGATTTTCAACTTCACCGATGACATGGAGGACCTGGGCCACATTCGGGGCGGGCCTCCTCTTGTCAATGATGGCCAATTTGGCCTCCATCCTTTTGGCCAAAGCTCTGGCCCGGCCCACCCCTCCCGCGTCCGGAGAAACAACGGTCAGGTTTTCGAGCTTCAGGCTCTGGAGAAAATTGGCCAGCACGGGAGCGGCCATCAGGTTATCCACCGGGATCGAGAAGAATCCTTGAATCTGGACAGAATGCAAGTCCATGGTCAGGACCCGGCTGGCTCCCGCTTTCTCGATCAGGTCCGCGACCAGGCGGGCCGAGATGGGGACGCGGGGTCTGTCCTTCCAATCTTGGCGGGCATAGCAATAGTAGGGGATGACCGCCGTGATCCGTTCGGCGGAGGATCGCCTGAAGGCATCGATCATGAAGAAGAGTTCCATGAGGTGGAAATTCGCGTCGTGGGAACCGCTCTGGATGATGAAGATGTCCTTCCCGCGGACGTTTTCATCGATGTAAAAGTGGATCTCTCCGTCGCTGAACCGTTCCAGGACACACTTTCCCAGATCGATCTTGAGATAATTCGCGATCTCTCTGGCAAGCGGGAGGTTTGAAGAGCCGGCGAAGACTTTCATTGTCTGTTCCTCTTTTTATATCACTCCTCAATTGATGACTGGGGCGGGAGGATTCGAACCTCCGGATGACGGATCCAAAGTCCGTTGCCTTACCGCTTGGCTACACCCCAGCATTCACTCTTTTCCAATACTGCTCTCTGGACAAAGTCTCGACCAGCAGCACGTTGGAGGTCCTTCCCAATTCGCCCAAGGCGTGTCGGGCCTGTCCCTCCTCCAAGAAAAGTCCGAAAACGGCTGAGCCCGATCCACTGACTAAGGACAATACTGGTCCTTGGCTTTGGAAAAGGCTCTTTATCTCCCTAAGCTGAGGAGATAAGCTGAATATCGTCTCTTCGAGGTTGTTTTCCAAAAGACCTAATTCGTGGGTCTCCAAAAACCGAATAATTTTACTGTCTTTGCCGGCCGAAGTCAAGGAGGGACGGCACCGGCGGTAGACCTCGGCGGTGAGGATTGGGAAGGGCGGCAAGACCAGAAGGCAGGGCAGCGCCGGAAGGTCCGGAAGAGGGACAAGCCGGTCACCCCGTCCGGTGCCCAGGCAGAGGCCTCCCTCAAAGAAATAGGGGACATCGGCCCCCAGCGCCCGCCCCAGTTCCAACAGGGTTTCTTTCCCCAGGCCCAGACCCCAGACCTTGTTCAGGGCGTGAAGGGTCATAGCGGCGTTGCTGCTTCCGCCCCCCAGCCCTTTCCCGGCCGGGATTTTTTTCTGGATGGTGACGAGAATGCCTGAAGAAACGCGATAATTCTTTTGGAGGAGGCTGGCCGCTTTGAAGATGAGGTTGGCTTCATCCCAGGGAATGGAAGGATCATCTCCGCGAATCTCGACCGTTCCCTGGGGGGCCGATGAGAATTCAAGGACATCGAAGAAATCAACGGTTTGAAAGAGGGTCCTCAGATCATGATAGCCATCTTCCCTTTTGCGGAGGACTTCCAAACCGAGGTTGATCTTGGCGTAAGAATTAATCTTCATGGCGGAGGAGCGTCTCAATTTCTTCCCGGGTCTTGGATTCAAATCTGTTCAAATAGCTCAGGTCAAAAGCCGGAGACTTGAAGGGCTGGTTGAACTGGATCCTGAGTATTTTCAAGCGGCCCGAGAGTGAATTGTTTTTGAACAAGACGAGCCGCGGGAGGCTGCCGCCGTCTAAGAAATCTTTGACCTCAAAACGGATGTTTCGCTTCTCTCCCCCAACCACCCTGCCTCTGCCGTCTCTGGCCAGAGTCCACCCGGGTGGGGCAGTCCATTCTCCGGTCAGAAGGGCCGTTATTTCCTGGAGAGTCAGGGAGAAGCCGAGAAATTCAGCCGTGATTTCCTCGGCCCCGGCTCGCCAATAGACTTTCTTGGAGGGGATGATAAAAAAACCGGACTCGCCTTCGAGGATAATCTGGTAAAGAGACCTCCCCAGAGGGTCGAATCCTTCCATCCGTCCTTTTTGGGGCATGGCAAAAAGGAAGGAGAGCCTTGTTTTCGAGGAGGCCTCCGGTCCGCTGAGGCTGAGAGAGGCGTATCCTTCGAACCGCTCGACAACCGCGGGAGGGGAGAGGACCGGGGGAAGCGGGGAGCAGTCAACAAGAAGAAAAAGAAAAAAGAAGAGGGCGGCGGAGCGATGCGCGTTCAACTTGCGTTTCTTCTTCAATCCAGACGAAAGCCATAATCATCCGTCTTCTGAGAGGTCTGTTTTTTCTTTTGGAGTTCCGGCTTCTTTTTTTCGAGGTCAAGGCCGACCCCTCGACCCTTGGCTTTGCGGCTCATCTCTCTTTTCCGCAACAGAGGATAGAAGGGGGATTTCAGGCGCCGGCCGAAACAGGAGATGTTCGGATTGAGGATCAAGAGCAAAACGAAGGCCGCGAACAGAATCAGGATCCCATATATTCCAAAACTCATTTCCTTCCTTCTCACAAAAGATGAAGAAAGAACTTTCCTTCATCTCGGGAATGAAATCTCATTATATTTCCCTCCGGCCGATTAGTCAACGAACCCGCCTAGACGAGGGACGACACAAACGAGACAGAGAGTTCTATTATTCGATCCGGTCCGGATCGTCCTGGAATTTCGGAATCTTCTGCTTTTCTTTTTCTTTCCCGAGATGGAAACCGAGGAAAAACGCCGAAGAGAAAAAGATCATGGAGAAGAGAAACTTAAAGAATCCTTTCATCAGAACCTGCCGCCTTTATTTTTGACTAAAACAGAACAAAAGTCAACCCAAAAAAACAAGTGTCGCTCCTTCCTCAGCCCCGCGTGTGCCTCGCCCTGAAGAGAGAAGTGAGATTCCTGCCAGTAGGAAAATGTTATCTCCGAATTTCTTCACGCCCGAAGGGAACGCCGGCTGGATTGATTTTTTGCTCCTCCGGGGGTATATTTTGGACGAGAATAAGCGCGAGAAAAGAGGGCCTCCATGAAAAAAATCAGCCTTCTCGGCCTGATTGTGTCTCTAAATTTCTTTCTGGCCTTCGGCCAGGGAATCCGAAAGCCGGTCTGGGATGGACAGTTTTATGAGAAAGACGCCACCCGCTTATCGGGCCAGATTGATACTTATTTGAAAGGTGTCAAGAGTGCCCCTCCGAATTCTAAAGAAATCCAGGCGATCATTGTTCCCCACGCGGGCTATGCTTATTCAGCTCAGACCGCCGCTTACGCCTACAGCCTCCTTCTTGGCAAGAGCTACGAAACGGTGGTCATTATCGGACCGTCCCACCAGGTTGGATTCGCGGGCTGCTCGATCTATCCCGAGGGAGGGTTTGAGACTCCCCTGGGAATCGCCCAAGTCGATACGGCCCTGGCCGCCGCGCTGGTGAAGGCCACTGGGTTCAGCTATGTCCCGGAGGGACATGCGAAAGAGCACTCCATCGAAGTCCAGGTGCCTTTCATTCAGAAAGTTCTTCCGCAGGCCAAGATCGTGCCCATCGTCATGGGGTACCAAACCCAGAGGACAATGGTGACTCTGGCCAACGGGCTGGCCAAGGTTCTCCCGGGCAAAAACGTCCTGGTCGTGGCCTCAACGGACATGTCTCACTTCCTCTCCAAGGGCCAAGCGAACGAGGTGGATGCCAAGACGATCGCCCTTGTCCAATCCCTGGACGCCGGCTCGTTGATGAGGAAGATCGAGGCCCAGGAGAATGTCCTCTGCGGGGGAGGGCCGGTTGTCTCAACCATCCTCTATCTCCAAAAAAGAGGCGCGGCAAAATCCCAGGTTCTCCATTATGCCGATTCGACCCTGGCCGGGGGGCCGGAAGATAGAGTTGTGGGCTACATGGCCGCGGTCCTGTTCCTTGACGACTCCGGGCAGGAATTCTCTCTGGGCAAGGAGGAAAAGAAGGCGCTCCTGGGTCTAGCCCGCACGGCCGTAGAGACTTATGTTCGGGAAAAGAAAGAGCTTTCCTTTGATACCCAGAATCCGAATTTTTTGTCCCCCAAAGGAGCCTTCGTCACTCTCAAAAAAAGAGGCCAACTTCGTGGCTGCATCGGGTTCACCGAGCCTATATTCCCCCTTTATAAGGCGATCATCGCCGGGGCGATCTATGCCGCTTCCGAAGACCCGAGGTTCTCTCCCGTCTCTTCAGAGGAGCTGAACACGCTGGATTACGAGATCTCCGTCCTCACTCCGCTCAAAAAAATCGACGACCCGGCTGAGGTGCAGGTCGGGAAACACGGTCTGGTCATCTCCATGGAGGGCCGCAAGGGGCTTCTCTTGCCCCAAGTGCCCGTCGAGAACAACTGGACCAGGGAGGAGTTCCTGGAGGAGACTTGCCTGAAGGCCGGTTTGCCCCCGGGGTCCTGGAAAAAGGGAGCCGAGCTCTTCGTCTTCGAAGCCATCGTCTTCCACTAAAAAAGCACCGAGCCGTGAGCCGATCAAGAAGCGCTCGAACTCGGAACCTCGCTCTGCACGTTTATCGCTGACCCGGCAAACCTGTCTATTGAAATCAGCGGACTTTCTATCCCCAGAGATCCCTTTAAGCTTTCAACCATCATCAGGCCAATCACATAGGACGTTTCCCAAGCCCAGGAGGCTCGCTGCCGCCGACGGCCGAGATTCCTCTTTTCATTTTTGATCCAGGAGGAGACAAAATTGGAGATCAGCCTGACCTCGCGCTTGAGACTTCGTTCCTGGGGATTGGCCAGATCCCAATGGTTGGTGGCCACAACGATGGCAAAGTCCTGATTTGGATAGGCCAGGAATTCGTTGTTCCAGCCGTACATATAAGCCCCTCCATGGCCGTACGAGAAGTCCTCTTTGTTCCAATTATATTTGTTCCAATTATAAAGGAACCAGACCAGACCCAACGAGCCCTGCCCATAGGGAACATGGGGGGTGAGCATGAGTTCCACGGATTCGGGACAGAGGAGCCTGTATCCATTGTACAGGCCGTTGTTAAGGTAGGCGAGCAAAAGGCGGATGTGATCTCTTGGGATGGTAACCAGCGAGCCCGCCGGATAGGCGGCGATATAGATTGGAGGAGTAGGGATGTCCAGGGAACCGAATTTCGCGTAGCCCGTTGAGAGGCGTTTAAGAATATCAGGCCTGATGTGAGAAGCGTCCTGGACAGCCGGGTATTGCGTGGAAGTCATCCCCAAAGGGTCGATAATGTGCTTCCCGACAAAATCAGAAAAACTGAGCCCTTCCGGATTGGTGGCTTGAACCAGGTATCCCAGTGTGGCCAGTCCGAAGTTCGAATAGAGAACCTTCTCTCCGACCTTAGCGGACCACCTGGGCAGGCTGCCTTTGTAGCTTTCAAATGTTTGTTTCGCGTATCCTTCCTTGATATATTCAGCCAGAGGCGCGGCAGCAACAAACTCGCAGCCCGCGGTGTCACCGGTCAAGCCGCTCCGATGTGTGAGCAGGTCGGAGAAGGTGATTTCTCTGTCGCCTAGAGAATTGACGGCCTTGATATCGGTCAGGTACTTATTGATCGGATCGTCGAGATGAAAGACCCCCCTTTCCACGAGCTGCATCACGGCCGTCGCCGTGTAGGTTTTGCTCATCGAGCCTGCTCGCATGACCGTCTCTCTGGTCATTGGGATTCTCTTCTCTAGATCTGCATAACCGAATCCCTCGTCCCAAATCACATTCCCTCTTCGGGCGAGAGCGATATTCAGCCCGGGAGTTCCGTTCTGGCGCATCACCTGGGGGATGAACCCGCGGAGCCCCTCGATGAGCTGCTGGTCACTCGATTCTCCGGCACCACGAGCCAACGCCGCAGCAGGTTTGTATTGGTCCAAGCAAAGCGCGAAACAAAGTATCAGGGCTGAGATCGGGATGGTTTTGCATAACCTCTTCGGGCTTTTCAATTTGGCTCCTCCTTGGTTGGTGTCCAGGAGACGCTTTTCAGGCCGTCTGATTGATCCGCGGGTGGATGAACAAGAGGCCCTGGCTTTAGCCTTGCTATGGTCGTCCCCGCCTTAACTTTTCGATCCAGGATGGCGTCGCCTCGGATATCGATACCCAAGTCCGGCCCTTTTGAACCAACCTTCTTCGACTTTCCTTATCTCTTTTGCGACATCCTCAGGAAGAGCCCTGGGCGTGTGGGTTTCCAGAATTCTTTTTGTCCGTTCGTTGATGAGCTGCTCGCTGTGCCTGATGGGTTCGAGGGGGACATCAGGATTCAGCCGGGAGCGGTCCATAATCTTGGGAACCCAGAATTTTCTGAAGTGTTCCAGAGTGTGGTCTTCGGCGATGTACGCCCCCCCGGGCCCGACGGACTCGACGAGATCCAGGGCGAGAGTCTGATCGCTGACCTCGATGCCTTCCACAAGGACTCGCACCATGCCGATGATCTCATCCATGAAAACGATGAGCTCGGGGGAAGTCATCGTCGCATGATCCATCAATCCGGTGTCATGAACAAAGTCCGCACCCGAAAGATAAGACACCAGGCACTGGTACGTGAGCTCCGCTCCCGCTTGAACTCCGATCTTCTTGGCATCTGTGCAACCGGCCGTCCCCCACATGGGAAGATTATAGTAGTGGCTGAGTTCGGTGAGGCAGGCGACCAGAAGATTGAGCTCAGGGGCGCCGTACGGATAAATAGAGGTCCGCATGTCCATGATGTTGGGCATGGAACCATAGATCACCGGAGCTCCGGGGGATTTGAGCTGGACGACCACGAGGTGGCTCAAGAACTCGGCGTTGCAAACGGCCAGGGTCCCGGCAAAAGTGGCGGGGCTGGTGGCTCCGGCCATGGGCATTGAATAGATGACGTTGGGAATCCCAAATTCTGCACAAAGAAGGCTTTTTTCCAGGGCATCCTTGCCCTGGACGAGCGGGGTCACCGGTTCGACCGTGCCGAAGAAAAATGGCTTCCTCTTTAAAGAGTCGGAGCCCCCCGCGATGATGGAGCAGACTTCGATCATCGACCTCAAGCTGGAGACATCGTTGACACAGCTTCCCACGGGTTTGGAAGAGTTGAGGAGGGCTTGAACGAGAGAAACCTTGTCCGCGAGCGCGCCGGGAATCCCGTGCGCCCATCCGGCCGTGAATATCCAGGTTATGTTCGGCAGATGGTCTATGAGGCGGGCCTGTGACGCCGTGTCCTCCGCGTAGCAGGGACGGCGCCTATGAGTGAAGGGATCAAGGATATCGGGACAATCCGGGACGGCGCCAAAATAGACATGGTCTCGATCGAGCAAGATGGCCGGTTCTCCCTCGCGCGTATGGAGGATGATGGAGCCGGGCTTTGTCTGGAGCGCTCTCTCGATGAGCTGCCCCGGAATCCTGACCCGGTTGGGGTTGGAGACTTCGGCTCCGGCATCTTGGAGGAGTTCTAATGCTTCCCGGGAACCGATGGAGACGCCGGTTCTCTCCATGATCTGAACTGAGGACGCGTGCAGTTTCTCCAGCTGCTTTGAAGACAGGATCTTAAACGCAGGCCTGGCCAGATGAATTTCTTTGGGGACCGAACCCTGGTTCATTTTTCAAAACAAATCCGGAGCGCTCGGCTCATGATCCTGGCCAAATTTCTGGACGGATCATATCTTTAATTTCTCCGCCCTGTCAAGGGCACCCGGTCGTTGCCGCCGCTCTGCAGGCCGCGTCCTGGCCCGAGCCTGACTGGTGTGCTATAATATTTTTTCTCGAGGATCTGAGATGCCGCTTTACGAATACAAATGTTCTCAATGCCACTTTATATTTGAGATCCTCCAGAAGTTCAGTGACAAGCCGCCTATGGAATGCCCCAGGTGCGGCGGCACGGTGCGCAAAGTGCTCTCCGCGCCGGCGCTGCAGTTCAAAGGGGAAGGCTGGTACGTAACCGATTACGCCCACAAAAAGAGTCCAGATAAAGATGAAAAAACGAAAGAAAAGCCAGCTCCGAAAAAAGAGGAGCCTAAGACCAAGGTGCCGGATTCTACCTCTTCAAAATGACGGAGAGTTTTTCTTCTCCCGTTCGTCTTTTTGACATAACTCAGCCTCGCGAATAGAATGAAGGCGATGAAAATTGTTGTCCGCGTGCCCAATTGGATAGGAGACGCGACCCTCTCTCTTCCGGCCATCGAATGCCTGAGGTCAAATTTTCCGAAAGCCGAGATCTGGCTCGCCGCCCAGGCCTGGGTCAAAGACCTCTTCCCAAAAAACGGCCGTCTGTCCGGCATCGTCACCCTCCCGGCCCTCCATAACATGAGGGCGCTGAGAGCTTGCAGCCGGACTCTGAGCGGATACGGTTTTGAGATCGGAGTCCTGCTGACCAATTCTTTTTCTTCGGCTCTCTTGTTCCGGCTGGCGCGAATTCCACGGCGCTGGGGTT
Organism: Candidatus Aminicenantota bacterium; assembly: GCA_963701305.1. Taxonomy (GTDB): domain Bacteria; phylum Acidobacteriota; class Aminicenantia; order Aminicenantales; family CAVYOD01; genus CAVYOD01. Next base: position 1,632,030 of record OY969586.1, on the reverse strand, counting down.
ATGCCCGTGATGCCAGGCGGCTTCTTCTCACGGAGAGCGTCCCTGGGCGGGATTCCGAAGATGCACTCCACCAGTTGAATTACTATTTGAACCTCCTCGCCCGCCTGGGGCTCAAAACTTCGCCTCCAGATATAAATCTGCACCTGACAGGCGATGAGCTCGCGGCCGCCAAAAACAGGTTGGGCGAGGCCGGGGTGGACCCCGGCCGGCCGCTGATCATCTTCAGCCCCGGCGCATCTTACGGGCCCGCCAAGAGGTGGCCGGCGGCCTCGTTTGCCGCCCTCGGCACTCTCTTCCAAAAAAAGGCAGGCGCCCAGGTCGTCCTCGTCGGCTCAGGGGATGAGACCGACCTGGTCGAAAGCGTCGCCGCGGGCATGGAAAAAAGGCCGGTCAGCTTTGCCGGGAAAACAACCCTGCGGGAGCTCGCGGCTCTTATCGCATCGGCCAGGCTCTTCATCTCCAATGATTCCGGGCCGATGCACATTGCCAACGCCGTCCGGGTTCCCCTGGTCGCGCTGTTCGGCCCGACGGACCCGGCCAGGACAGGGCCGTTCCAAGAGCCCGCGATTGTCCTGCGCAAACAAGTCCCCTGTTGGCCCTGCCTCTATAGAAAGTGCCCGTTCGACCACCGCTGCCTGGCCCGAATTACTCCCCAAGAAGTCTATGAAGCCGGCCAAAGAATGATCGGATGAAAAGAAGGGCGGTCTTTCTAGACAGGGACGGCACGCTGAACGAGGACCTCGGCTACCCGTCCAGCTCCGGCCAGGTCCTGATCTACCCTTTCAGCTTCGAGGCGGTAAAAAAAATCAACCGGGCCGGATTCCTGGCCATCGTGATCACCAACCAGTCGGGGGTCGGACGCGGACTCCTGTCCGAGCGCGATCTCGAAATCATCCACCAAAACATGAAGCTGTCCTTCGCAGCCAACGGAGCCCGCCTCGACGCCTTCTACTACTGCCCCCACTTTCTCGATTCCGTCGATCCCAAGTACCGGGACGACTGCGCCTGCCGAAAGCCCTTGCCCGGGATGGGCCTTCAGGCCGCCGCGGCCCTGGATATCGACCTCGGCAAATCCTACATGATCGGCGATAAAGTCGAAGACATCCTGTTCGGGATCAACCTCCAATCCCAGGCCGTCCTGGTCCTCACCGGGTATGGAAAGGATTCTCTGCTTGCGCTCCAACAGCAAGGGAACGCCCCGGCCCACGTGGCCCCGGATCTCCTGGCGGCGGTCAATTGGATCCTTGACCGGGAGAAGATCACTATTTTAGAGCCATGATCCGTTTCGACGACATCCTGGATAAGCTCACAACCTACAGCGAAAAAGATATCAACCTTCTCAAGAAGGCCTACGTCTTTGCCGCCCGGGCCCACAAGGGGCAGATTCGCCGTTCGGGAGAGCCCTATCTCAGCCATCCCCTGGAAGTCATCAACCTGCTGGCCGACCTCCACCTGGATAAAACAACCTTGGTCGCGGGGCTCCTCCATGACGTCCTTGAAGACACGGACATCACCGCCGAGGAGATCAAAAATACCTTCGGCCCGGAGGTTCTGGATTTGGTCGAGGGGGTGACCAAGATCGGCCGCGTCGAGGACTCGTCCCCGGAAATCCGACAAGCCGAAACGATCCGTAAAATCATCCTGGCGATGACCGACGACCTCCGGGTGATCTTCATCAAGCTCGCGGACCGGATTCACAACCTCAAGACGCTCAACTTTTTGGATGAAGAGAAGCAGCGGCAGATCGCGAAAGAAACGCTGGAGATCTACGCCCCCATCGCTAACCGGCTGGGCATGGGACGGATCAAGGCCGAGCTCGAGGACCTCTCCTTCCGGTACGTCGCCCCGGATGATTATTTCGGGGTCATCGCCCAGGTGGAGCCGCAGAAAAAGAAGGCCGAAAAGCAGCTCGAAAAAATGAAAAAGATGCTTGAACAGCTCATGAAAGATAATAACATTCCGGCGGAAATCCAACGCCGGATCAAGCGTCCTTACAGCATCTATAATAAAATGAAACGGCAGAGCATAGATTTTGACGAGGTCTATGATTTCCTGGCCCTGCGTCTGATCACAGACAGCGTGAAGAATTGCTACGGTGCGCTGGGGATCATCCACCAGCGGTGGCATCCGCTTCCCCACCGCTTCAGAGATTTTATCGCAACCCCCAAGACCAACCTTTACCAGGCCCTCCATACGACCATCATCACCGAAGACAAAGAGACTTTTGAGATCCAGATCCGGACCCGGGAGATGAACGACCTCGCCGAGAACGGGATCGCCGCCCACTGGAGATACAAGGAGACCGACGCCCAGGCCCTGGCCAAAGAAGACCAGCGGCTGGTCTGGCTGCGCGAGATGGTCGAGCTCTTCGAGGAGCAGAAAAACCCCAAAGAATTCTTGAAAAGCCTGAAGACGAACCTGATCCCGGAAGACATCTATGTGTTCTCCCCGAAGGGGAAGGTCATCAATTTGCCCGCCGGCGCTTCGGGACTCGATTTCGCCTTCAAGATCCACTCGGAGATCGGGCTCCACGCCACTGCGGCCAAGATCAACAATCGGCTTTCTCCGCTGAAGACCGCACTGAAGACCGGGGATATCGTCGAGATCGTCACCGCTCCCGAAAAAACCCCGAGCCGCTCCTGGCTGACCATCGTCTCCACCTCGGACGCGCGGCGCGCCATCAAGCACTGGCTCAACATCAAGGAAAAAACCAAGCGGATTACCCTTGGAAAAAAGTTGTGGGAAAAACAGGTTCGAAAATACAAGATTGCCCCCGCCCTCCTCAAAACCGAGCCTTTCGTGCGTCAACTCTCGGATGTGGTCAGCACCCAGATCAAGACCTGGGATGATTTCTATAGCCTGGTGGGGCTCGGAAAAGTGGTTATCGACAAAGACACCATGCAGAGGCTCTTTCCGTCCAAGACGATCATCGAGAAAAAGGCCTCCTTCATCGACAAGGTCTTGACCCGGGTCACCGGAAGATCATCGTCCGGGATTCAGGTCAAGAACGGCGAGGGACAATTGGTAAGCCTCGCCAAATGCTGCTCGCCGATCAAGGGGGAGCCCGTGGTCGGGTATATCACTTCGGGGAAGGGGATCACGGTTCATTCCCTGCGCTGTCCTTACATCACCAAAGAGGTCCTGGCCCACGAACGGATGGTCGAGGTCTCCTGGGACAGCGCGGCAACAGGTCCTTATATAGGCCGGCTGGTTATCAAAACGGTCGATTCGCCGGGAGTCTTGGCCAAGGTCGCGTCGGGGATCGCCGAGCTCGAGGGGAACATCACCAAGGCTGAGGTCGCCACCTTCCCGGATCGAAAAGCGCACATCTCCATCAACCTGGTCATCCGGGACATCAAACACTTCGAGGCCATCATCCACAAAATATCCGGCCTCAAAGAGATCTTTTCGGTCGAGCGCGTCTAGGCCGGGCGCGCAGAGACTCAGATTGTCTTCTGGACTCTTCCCGAACGGAGACAGCGCGTGCAAACCCAGATCTGTTTGATCCCGGAGGAGGTTTGCGCTTTGACCCGCTGCAGGTTGGGCTTCCATTTTTTGGGCGAGGCCTTGTGGGAATGGCTTATGCCGTGCCCGAAGACCGGGCCTTTTTGACAGATCGCGCACACTTTGGGCATTGTTATTCTCTCTTCAGGGCTCACTTTATAGCATATTTTCTTAACTAATCCAAGCGGAAGAATCGGCGGCAGGGGATTTCCCCTTCCAGCCACGACCGAAGGAAACAGTCCCCCAAAGGACTTTGTTTATTATACAGGCGCCTTTTTGTTATGGCAACTTTTCCGTGGCCTTGACGATCAAAGAAATTTCTTGAAAACCAAAAATCAAAGTGCTATCATGACCTAGCCTTCTCAGCCTTTCGCCTTTGATCAGCAGGGACAGAAGGGTTTTCCACAGTTGTGGGAATTTCTGTGGAAAACTGAAAGTCGGCTATGGAACCCGAAGAAAAAAAGAACCCGTGGTTTCAAATTCTTCAAGCTATTCAATCAAAGATTGATGAGAACAGTTTTGAAACCTGGTTTGAGCCCACGGCCTATATCGGCGAGGAAAAAGAATGCCTTTATATCAAAGTCCCGAATTCCTACTTTCGGGATTGGCTTTCTTTCCATTACTCCGGCTTGATCAACGAATCCTCGAAGGCTCTCTTCAGCAAGGTTTTTGATGTCAAATATATTTTTGATGAAACACCCTCCTCGTTCATCCGCCGCTCCCCCGAAGAGCGCAAGACGCGGCAGGGCGCGCTTCTCAATCCCAATCTAAATCCCAATTACACCTTCGAGAATTTTGTCGTGGGCTCCTGCAACCAGTTCGCTCACGCCGCCGCCATCGCCGTGGCCAAGAACCCGGCGAAATCCTATAACCCTCTCTACATCTACGGCGGCGCCGGTCTGGGCAAGACCCACCTGATGAACGCCATCGGCCATTTCGCACTCAAGACCAACCACCGCTTGAAGGCCATCTACATCACCACCGAGAAATTCATGAACGACCTGATCAACCATCTCCAGTACGGAAAGATCCTCGACTTTCGGCAGAAATATCGGAGCGTCGACGTTCTGTTGATGGATGACATCCACTATCTGTCCGGCCGGGAGCGGACCAAAGAGGAATTTTTCCATACCTTCAATCACCTTTATGATAACCAGAAACAGATCGTCATCTCGAGCGACTGTCCGCCGAAAGAAATCCCCAATCTCGAAGAGAGGTTCCGCAGCCGCTTCGAGTGGGGCCTGATCGCCGACCTGAAACCACCCGATATCGAAACCCGGATCGCCATCCTGAAAAAGAAGTCGGAGCTGGAGGGCGTCGTTCTTCCGGAGAGCGTGGCTCTTTACATCGCCGACAAGGTCCACTCCAACATCCGCGAGCTCGAAGGCTATCTGCGCCGGGTGATCGCCTATGCTTCTCTCAAGGGCGAAAAAGTCGATTTGGACCTGACCAAGGAAGCCCTCAAGAGCCTCCTGGATTCGGCCGCGATGGTCGTCACTGTGGAAAAGATCCAGAAGCTCGTCTGTCATCAGTTCAAGATCAAGTTGGCGCAGTTGAAATCCAAGAACAACTCGCCGAAGATCGCCTTCCCCCGCCAGGTGGCCATGTATCTTTCCAAGGAATTGACCAAGGTTTCCCTTCCGGAAATCGGAAAGAAATTCGGTGGAAAACACCACACCACTGTCCTCCACAGCATCCGGAAAATTGAGAAGATGCGGAGCGAGGACAGTGAATTCAACAAAGAAATCAACACCCTGATCAGTTATATTCAGTAGTGGAATAAAGAGGTTAGAAGAGATATGCACATTTCATTTGCTTTTATTTATATTCTCTTCTAATCTTGACTTGATATTAATATAAATAATAAAGGTAAGAGCACGGATTGGAAGGTGCAAACATGAAATTCTCGATTCTGAAAGAAAACATCCTCGAGGAACTGCAGCTTCTGCAAGGAATCGTTGAAAAAAGAAATACCATGCCCATTCTGGCGAATATCTTGGTGAACGTGACCCAGGACGAGGTCGAATTGACAGGCACCGACCTCGAAGTCGGGCTCAAGACACACTTCCCGGCCGAGATCGAGACCCCCGGGGCGATCACGATCTCCGGGAAAAAGATTTTTGAGATTGTCAAATCACTGCCCGAAGGAGAGATGGTTGCGTTTCGGGAAAACGACGACATGGTCATGCAGATCACGGCCGGGGAGAGCGAGTTCAAGGTCCTCTGCCTGTCCAGAGAGGATTACCCCCAGGTTCCCGAGTCGAAATTTGAAAAGAATATTCGGCTTCCTCTGTCTCGCTTCAAAGAGATGATTGACCGTGTTTATTATGCCATCACCCAAGAACAGCGCTACTACCTGAACGGCGCCCTGATGGTTCTCAAAAATAACCAGATGGAGCTTGTCAGTACCGACGGACACCGCCTTTCCTACACCTCAGCGTCCCAGGAAAAACTGCGAGTCGACAAAGAGCTCAGGGTGATCGTGGCCAAAAAGACCCTCAGCGAGCTAAGGAAAAACGAAGACGAGACGGTCGAGTTCGACCTGGATGAAAACAACCTCTTTTTCAGAGTGAAGAACAGGATCTTGATTTCGCGGGTCATCGAGAGCAAGTTTCCCAATTTCGAGGCTGTCATTCCCAAAGAGAACCCCCATCTGCTCCTGGTTTCTAGGGAGGAACTCACGAGTTCGATCCGGCGCGTCTCTTTGCTGTCAACGGAGCGATCGCGGGGGATTAAATTTTATCTCGACAAGAATAGGCTGAGGCTTTTTTCTTCCAACCCCGAGATTGGCGAAGCCCGCGACAAACTCGCCGTTGAATATTCCGGGCAGGAAATGGAGATCGGGTTTAACTCGCAATACCTTCTGGACTTCCTCTCGACGGTCAGCGCGGACAAGGTCCGCCTCGAGCTCAAGGATGAAAACAGCGCCGCGCTGCTGAGGCCCGATTCGGAGGAAGAGGTCCGGAACGTCTACGTGCTCATGCCGATGAAAATCTAGAGACATCGAGCTCGCCCCCCCCTCCCCCGCGGCCCGCCAAAAACTGAGCACGGCGATCTCGTCTCTCCCTCGATCGTTTTTGGCCGCAAAAGAGGGCCTCCGAGACGGGTCAGTATCCCGGGAGATAGAGGATCAAAAAATAGACGATCATGGTCGCGACGCCGAGGGGAACGCCCAGCCTGGCCCACTCCCGGCTTGAGATCCCGAGCTTGCCGGCGGAGATAATGTTAGGAATGTTGCCGGGGACGAGCATTCCTCCGGCGATGATCAGACCCATCAGAGCCCCTTTGATCTGCAACAAGGAAAAGGCGGGGCCGATTTCCGCGGCCGCGAGAGTTGCATTATCCAGGACGGCCGAGAGAGAGTTGATCCAGTAGAGGCTTTGAGAAGACATCTTGGCCGCATACTCGATAATGATCGGCCGGAACCCCTCGCCGAGAAAAACCAGGGCCATGATGAAAACGTAGACCTTTAGCGCCCGGGCCAGAACATCCTTGAGGGACTCCTGGTAAGCGCTGGCCGGAGCCGCCTGGCTCGGGTGGCTGGACCTCTTCAAAAGAGTGACGGCGACCAGGCCGAAGGCGACGACGCCCGGAATGATATAAACGGCCAGCCGGGCGAGCAAAAAATCAAACCCGGCATGGTAGGGCTCCCCGGCCAACTTGGCGACTGTGATTGTGGACAGAGGTTCGCCCAGGGGCGTCAAGGCTGCGCCGAGACCGATAGAAAAGCAGGCGATGACCGTGAGGTCGACCTTTGATTTCTTGGCCAGGGGCATGGCATTGACCGTCTCCGCGAGGATGAGGGCGGCCAGGATGGCGGAGATGACGCTGGACAGAAACCCGAGTGCGACAACGAGGAAGAAGACCAGGGCATGAAGGGACAGGCGCTTGATCAGTTTCTGAATGCCCCGGTGGATCGGCCGGTGCCATCGGTGGATGATCAACCCGACGGCCAGCACGGCCTGGACGATCCCGACCGGCAGATGGAATTTGTTCGGGATGTACACGGGAGCCGCCAGGGCTTCCTGAATGATCCTCCAGCTCCAGCCGGTGTGGACCGGGCGGCCGTCGAGCTGCAGCCCCGAGTAAAACCCGGAGATGCTCAGTGCCAGAACCCCGCAGAGCAAGAGAAAAGGCTCGAGGTTCCTTTCGACGAGCCTGCTCTTGAAGGGAAGGACGAGCACCGTCCCGAAGATCAAGAAGAGCCCGATGATGATAAGGCTATTGACTCCCATTGGCTAGTTTTTAATCGGGGCCATCCCTCGACGACGCATCTTTCCGCCCCGCAGCAGCAACCGACGCGGGAGCGATTCGCCCCTCCCGGAAATCATAAAAGAAATGAGGCGAAATTTCTACCTATTTCTTCGCCCGGGCCGAAGTCCGGGGCAAAAAGTTTTAGTTGATTTTTCAGGGGGAATATAGGATAAAGGTGGAAAGTTTGAACTCGTGCCAACACGGAGAAGCCATGGCCATCGACATCCGGGAAATCAAAACCCGGCGCGACCTGAAAAGATTTATTTTTTTGCCGGAGAAGATTCATGCCGGCCAGCCCAACTGGGTGCCGCCCATCTCTTTTGACGAGCGGAAGTATTTTGATCGGGAAAAAAACACGGCCTTCGCCTACTGCGATGTCATCTTGCTCCTCGCTTTTAGGGAGCAAGAACTTGTCGGACGCGTGATGGGAATCATCAATCGCCGATTCAACGAACACCGCAACGTGAAGATGGCCCGCTTCGGATACCTGGAGACCTGGGAGGATCAAGAAGTCGTCCACGCCCTGCTCGGGGCGGTTGAGGACTGGGCGAGGAAAAAGGGGATGACCAAGATCATCGGTCCCTATGGGTTCTCAGATCAAGATCCGGAGGGATTCTTGATCGAGGGCTTTGAAAACAGGGCGACGATCGCCACTTATTACAACCTGGCTTGGATGCCCCGCCTCGTCGAGAACGAAGGGTACGGCAAAGATATCGATTATTTCGTCTACAAACTCGAAGTCCCCAAAGAGGTCCCGGAATTCTATCGGAGAATTTTCGAGCGGGTCCAAAAACGGGGCAACTTCGAGCTCCTGGAGTTCAAATCACGAAAAGAAATGAAACCCTGGATCGTTCCCATCCTGAGCTTGATGAACGAGTGCTATATAAGCAGTAATATTTACGGCTATGCTCCGTTGGATGAAAAGGAGATGAACGACCTGGCCAAACGCTACTTGCCGGTCGTCGATCCACGGTTCGTGAAGGTCGTCCTCAAAGAGAAGGATCCCGCAGCCTTTGTCATCGCCATGCCCGACCTCAGCGCGGGAATCCAGAAGGCCCGAGGACGGCTCTTCCCCTTCGGGTTTTTGAAAATTCTGAGAGCGGCCAAGAAGACCAAACAGCTTGACCTTCTCTTGGGCGCGATCAGGGAGAAATACCGCGGCCTGGGCCTCGACGTGATGATGGGGACGAAGATGCTGATCTCGGCGACCGAAGCCGGGATGGAGGTGATGGACACCCACCACGAGATGGAGGAAAATGTCAAGGTCAGGGCCGAAATGGAACGCATGGGCGGGAAGATCTACAAGAAATTCCGCGTCTATCAGAAGGCGCTCTGACACACCGGGCGCTTTCTATTCTGATTCAACGATGTCCTGGAGAGTGATGATGCCGGTGATATGATCATCGCAGTCCACGACCGGGATAGCCAAGAATTTGTATTTTTTGAAGAGCTCGGCGACTTTCTTGATGTCGTCCTCTGGGTTAACCTTGAACAGGTTCTTATTCATCAATTTCCCCAGGGGCGTGTCTTTTTGGCAGAGCAGCAGGTGCCTGAGGGTGAGGACCCCGAGGAGATGGCTCTCCTCATCGGTGACGTAGATATAGGCAATCGTTTCCAGAGGATGGGTCAACTTCTTAAACTCTTCGATGGCATCGGCAATGGTTTTGCCCTGCTCCAGGGCGATGAAATCTTTGGTCATGATGCTTCCGGCCGTTCCTTCCTCGAACTGGAGCAGTTCCACGAGTTTCTCCCGGAAGGGCTTTTCCATGGTCTGGATGAGCTTGTCTTTTTTGTCCTCGGGCAAGTCGGCGAGGAGGTCAGTGGCTTCATCCGGGGCCATTTCCTCCAGGATATCGGAGGCCAGCTCCACCGTGGCCGATTCTATGAGCCCGAGCTGCAGCTTCGGATCGATTTCCTCCAGCGTCTCAGCGGCGGTTTGGAGGTCAAGCGATCTGAAGATCTTTTTTCTATTCTCCCGATCAAGCTCTTCGAGGATGTCGGCCAGATCGGAGGGGTGGAGATCTTGGAGCTTTTTTAGGTTGACATTGAGCTTGAGCCCTTGCCTGTAGAGGTCACTGGCCAACGGCTGAATGTATTTCCAGGAGATCATTTTTTCCTGGAACCGAAAGGCAAAGAGCCAGTTGGTCAGCACATCCACGCCTTTGATCCAGCCCAGGCGCCGGAGGATCCCCCTGATCCCTATATCCACGTGAACGATGTGGAGATCTTTGTTGACAATGAGCAGATGAATATCATTCACCCGTTCGATCTTCGCCCCGAATGTGTCGACGACCTGCTTGTCCAACAGCTCATCCCGAAGGAGCATCTCTTCGCTGTTCACTTCGAGAGGCCTAAACTTATCCGCCGCCCCCGGTTTCAGGGTTACGATATTGCCATTCAGGCTCTCGAGTTCGGACCATTCCAAGGAGACCGGCTTTCTCTTTCTCCTCTGCTTGACTACCAGGGCGCTCATTTTTGGAAAGATCTCTCCCAGCCTCACCTTCAAGTCAGCCAATTTGCCCAGCGGCTTCCCCTCGGGGCTCATGACCGTGCGGCCGAGCAGTTCCGAGAAGAAGAGGAACATCTTCAAGCCGGGCTCTTGGTTTTTTTCGCGCGCCCCTTGGTTGAGGTCTTCCCCTGCGGGCAAAAAGTCCTTATTTCCGGCTTTCATTTGGCTATGAACGATTTGAGTTGAGAGAAGATCAGAATCGCTGTCAGGGCGATGAGGACGAAGGTCCCCGACCAGCCGACGGCGTTCTGGAACGTGTTGTTAGTATGCTGGCCCATAATTTTCTTGTTGTTAATGATCCTGATCATGCAAAGAAGGACCACCGGCAGCAGCATCGCGTTGATGACCTGGGTCCAGATGGTCAGGCTGATCAGGGGGGCGCCCGGTATTAGAATGATGAGAACGGCCACAGTCATAATGAACCCGAAAAGCGCGTAAAATTGAGGGGCTTCGTTGATTTTTTTATTGATCCCGGCTTCATACCCGAACGCCTCACAGACATAAAAGGCCGTGGCCAACGGCAGGATCGTGGCCGAGAACACGGAGGCGACGAAGAGCCCGAAGGCGAAAAGCTGAGACGCGAAGTGTCCGGCGAACGGCTTGAGAGCCATCGCCGCGTCCTTGGCTTCATTGATGACCACGCCGTTCTTGTGTAGGGTCGCGGCGCAGGCGACCATGATGAAGAAGGCCACGATCACCGTGGCCGTGCAGCCGATGATGACATCCCACAGCGCGAATCTGTATTCGCCGATTTTTATTCCTTTTTCGATCACCGCCGATTGCATATAAAACTGCATCCATGGCGCGATGGTCGTCCCCACGATTCCGAGCACCATGCTTAGGTACTTTGCATCCAGATGCATGGCCGGCTTGAGGAAATCGGCGCCGATCTGCTGCCACTCGGGCTTGGCGAGAACGGCCGAGATGATGTAGGAAAGCAGACAGAAGCTGAAGAAAAGGAAGATGCGCTCGGCAATCCGATAGTTGCCCTTGGTGACGAGAATCCAAACCGCGAACGCGATGATCGGCACGGAGATATATTTGCTGACCCCAAAGATCATGAGGCTTCCCGCTACCCCAGCGAACTCTGTCGCCGTGTTGCCGATATTAGCGCCCACAACCCCCACAAATATAACGAAGGTGATTTTGACGCCAAAATTCTCCCGAATGAGATCGGCCAGCCCCTTGCCCGTGACGATGCCCATCCGGGCGTTCATTTCCTGCACGATGACCAGGAGAAGGAACGAAGGAATCAAAGTCCAGATGAGCTTATAGCCGTAGTTCGCGCCGGCCACCGAATAGGTCGTTATCCCGCCGGCGTCATTGTCGACGCTTCCGGTGATGATCCCGGGCCCGAGGATGGCCAGAAAAAGAAGGACGTTTCTCAAGGTCGGGTTTTCTTTGAGTTTGTCCAGGACCTTCATGAGCCGCCTCTGTTTTTAGCGCCCGATCTCCTCTTTTTCTCGCCTTCAGGTTCCCGAGAAAAGCTTATAGCATAGGAGAAGTATGCTGTCAAAAGACAGCCGTCTCCCTCGTCATCTCGTCTATCTGGTCTCTCTCGCCGAGGCAAGAAATCATCCTCTTGGTTTTTTTCGTTGTGCCCAAAACTCCATCTTCAATTTTGCGCCCTGACTCTTTCCCGTTTCTGTTTGGTTTTGAGGAGACGTCGAGATGAACGAGACGACGAGATGGACGTCTTTACTTTGCTTCCGCCCAGTTCTTGCCCCATCCCAGGTGGACCCGGAGCGGGACGTCCAGAGAGAAAACGCGCTCCATTTTTTCCTTGACCAGGTGTTGCAGGACGTCTTTTTCATCCTCGGGGACATCGAAGACCAACTCATCGTGGACTTGGAGGATCATCTTGGTCCGGAGCCGGCAGCGTTTGAGTTCCTTGTCAATATCGATCATCGCTTTCTTCATCAGGTCCGCCGCCGAGCCCTGGATGGGCGTGTTGAGGGCGATCCTCCGGCCGGCCTGCTGGACATTCTTGTCGGCCTGCCTCAACTCCGGGACCTGGCGCTGTCGTCCGAACAGGGTCTCAGAAAATCCTTTTTCCTGGGCTTCTCGGACGCTCCTGTCCAGGAACTCCTTGACTCGGGGGTGCTGCTCGAAATAGCGGTCGATGAACCTCTGTGCCTCGGCGGGCGTTGTCCCCAGCTCTTTGGCCAGGGAGAAGGCCGAGGTGCCGTAAATGATGCTGAAGTTGATGACCTTCGCCCGCCGCCTCTGTTCCTCTTTGAAGAGAGGCGAGTCTCCGCCGAAGACTCGAAGGGCGGTTTCGGAATGGACATCCCTGTCTCTGAGGAATGTCTCGGTCAAGGCCGTGTCCTTCGAAAGGTGGGCCAGGACCCGGAGCTCAATCTGAGAATAGTCGGCTGAAAGCAGGATATTCCCCTCGCCGGGGATAAAAGCCTGGCGGAAGCGCTGTCCAATCTCTCCTCGCACCGGGATATTCTGGAGGTTCGGGTCCGAGCTGGAGAGCCTTCCCGTGGCCGTCACGGTCTGGTTGTAGGAAGTGTGAATCCTTCCTGTTTGGGGGCTGATCAGAAGAGGAAGGGCGTCGGCGTATGTGGATTTTAGCTTGGCCAGCTGGCGGTATTCGAGCGCATACTGGGCGAGGGGGTGAAGTGGAGCCAGCTCCTGGAGAATATCGAGCGAGGTCGAGTGCCCCCGGGTAACCTTCGTCTTTCTCAAGGAGGGGAGGTTGAGCTTGTTAAAGAGAACATGACCGAGTTGTTGGGGTGAGTTGAGGTTGAATTCGTGGCCGCACAGCTCGTAGATTTTTTTTCGCAGGCCGGCCAGCTGAGACTCCAGCTCCCCCGAGAGGGTCTTGAGGACGCAGGGGTCGATCCTGACACCCGCCGTCTCCATTCCGGCCAGGACATCAATGAGCGGGAGCTCAATCTCGCGATAGAGCCGGTCCAGCTTTTTCTCCAGGATTTTGGGCCAGAGAACCTGACTTAGCTCAAGCGCGAGGCTCGAATCTTGGCAGCAGTAGCGGGCGACGCGGTCGACTTCGACCTGGTTCATCGTGCGCGCGTTCTTCCCCTTGCCGGCCACGCTTTCAAATGGGATCTTGTTGATCCCGAGGTAGCTCAAGGCCAGCTTTTCCAGGTTGTGCTTGCCCCAGTTGGGCTCGAGGAGGTAGGACAGGACCATGGTGTCCAGGTCCAGTCCGCAGAGGGGAGCCCCTTCTCTTTTGAGGACGATGTAATCATACTTGATGTTTTGGCCGGTCTTCTTTATCGCCGGATCGGAGAGGACCAGGCCCAGCCGGCGAAGAGCGCTCTCCGGCGCGATTTGAGCCGGAGCTCCTTCATAGTCATGCCGGAGGGGGAGATAAAACGCTTCACCGGGCCTGGTGGCCAGAGAAAGACCGACGAGCCTCGCCCGAGTCGGCAGAACGTTATCCGTCTCGGTGTCGAGGGCGACGCGCTTCGCTTTCTTGATTTCAGCGACGAGGGCATCGAGGTCGGATTCCTTCAGAATCACCCGGCACTCCACGGCGTGGTCGGTGGGCACTTTGAGGTATTCGGACAGGAGCGTCGTGAACTCAAGCTCCTGAAAGAGCCCGGTGATAGTTTCGGTATCGGGCGGACAGACCTCGAACTCCTTGAGCTCGAATTTCAGGTCGAGGTTTTTTTCGATCGTCACCAGTTCCCGGCTCATCTTGAGCAGCTCCAGATGCTGTTCTATTTTTCCCCGGACCCGGGGGTTTTTAACCTGGTCGAGGTGGGAGAGAAGGTTGTCCAGGCTTCCGAACTGATTGATCAGGGCCTTCGAGGTCTTTTCGCCGATCCCCGGGACGCCGGGAATGTTGTCACTCGGATCTCCCCACAGGGAGAGGACGTCCACGATCTGGGACGGTTTGACGCCGAAGAATTCCCTGACTTTCTCTTGATCCAGATGAATTTCCTTGGCCGGATTATAGACGGTGATCCAGGAATCGACGAGCTGAAGGAGATCCTTATCGGTCGTAACGATCACCGCGTGGAACTTTTGGGCGGCGGCCTGGCTGGCCAGGCACCCGAGGACATCGTCGGCTTCGTAATTCTTGTATTCGAAGACCGGAATTCTCAAGGCGCAGAGAACCTCCTTGAGTTTGGGGATTTGAACTTCGAGGTCCTCGGGCATGGGCTTCCGCTGCGCCTTATACTCCTTGTAAACTTTGTGCCGCACGGTTGGCCCCTTGAGATCGAAGACGACGCCCAGATACCCCGGTTTCTCCCTCTCCCGTATTTTCCTGAGAGTGTTGATAAAGCCGTAAATCGCGTTTGTCGGAAAGCCGCGGGAATTGGAAAGACTCTGTATGGCGTAGTAGGAACGGTAAAGAAGGGAATTCCCGTCAATCAGGAAAAGCCTTTGATCGCCCATCACAGCGACATCAGGGCAGGAAATGGTCGAACCGGCCGTCGCCGATCTCCCGCAGGATGATCTGGTGCTGCTCCTGCATGATCTGATGGATCTTCTCTTGAAGCTGAGGATGGCCTAGATACGGAGTATAGAAGGTCTTCCGGGAGGAGAGGAGCTTCCCCGACAAATAAATGAAGGATTCCACATATTTGGCGCTCGGACCCTTGTCCTGGGTTTGGACGTGAAAAGTGACGCCCTCATGTTTGATTTCGGTGTTGAACCCGTCCGTTCTCATCTCATAATTATACACCCCTAAATGCCAAGATCAAGAAAATAGTGAGGTTTATCCGTCGCCAGCGTGATCAGGTGTTTTATCCCCCAGCATCCCTTCCTCTCCTCACCGTAAGATGGTTGACTTTGGAAGGCAAGCTGATATAATAAATTGACTCGTTAAGGAAAGGAAGATGCTGATTGACGTTGATAAATTACCCAAAGAAGGGCTCAAGATCTGCAAAGAATTTGACTTCTTGAACCTGGACCTGGTGGAGGAAAACGCCGTGTTTCTGGACACCACGCACACGGAATTGGTCGTCAGGAAGTTCGGCGAAGAGATCTGGATCAAAGGGGAGATCAGGGCACGGCTGAGCATTATTTGCAGCCGCTGTCTAACCCCCTACGAGTTTCCGGTTTGCTCCGAGTTCGACCTCGTCTACCTCCCCGAGGAACTCGACCTGATCAAGGACGAGCTCGAGGAGGATGATTTCAACCAGCTCTTCTATTACAGCGGCCAGATCAACATTAGAGAAGTGGTGCTGGAGCAGTTGAACCTAACCTTCCCGATGAAGCCGCTCTGCTCCGAGCGCTGCCAGGGCATCTGCGCCGTCTGCGGCAAGATCATTCAGGATGGAAAGTGCAGCTGTCTGGTCAGGGAATCGGACCCCAGGCTGGTGAAACTTAAAATCCTATTGAGAGATAAGAGTTAAATGCCAAATCCAAAAAGACGACATTCCCATCAAAGGAAAGGGAAAAGAAGAACCCACGATGCCCTCGCCGTCCCTTCTTTTTCCTTATGCCCGAACTGCGGGAACCCGAAACTGCCTCATCGGGCCTGTCCCGGGTGCGGCTATTACCGCGGCCGCCAGGTGATAGAGGGAACAGAAGAGTAGAAGCACTGGGGAACAAGGATGCGGATCGCTGTTGATGCCATGGGGGGAGATTTCGCCCCGAGGGTTACCGTCGAAGGCGCCGTCCAGGCTTCCCAGGATTTCCAGATCGAAGTTCTTCTGGTCGGAGTCGAAGAGCTGGTCAGGAAAGAATTCGACAAGATCGCGCCTTCCCGGGCTAAAGTCACCATCGTCAACGCCCCCGAGTCCATCGGCATGGGAGAGGGGCTGACCTCGTTCAGAAAAAAGAAAAACTCCTCGATTCTCGTCGGCACAAGCCTGATCAAGGAAGGAAGGGCGGATGCTTTTGTCAGCGCCGGCAACACGGCAGCGGTCGTCTTTACTTCGCGCAGAGTCCTCGGCGCCATCCGTGGCGTGAACAAACCTGCCCTTGCTCTCCTGGTGCCCAGTTTGAAAGGGCTGACCCTGCTCATCGACGTCGGCGCCAACGCGAATTGCCAGCCCCAGGATCTGGAGCAGTTTGCCATCATGGGGCGGACTTTTATGCAGAGTGTGCTGGGACTCCGCAGTCCGAGGATCGGGTTGATGAGCATCGGAGAGGAAAGCACCAAAGGGAATGACCTGACCAAGGAAGTCTTCGAGAGGCTCCGGAACTCGCCCTTGAACTTCATCGGTAATGTGGAGGGCAAGGACATTTACTCCGGCGCCGCAGATATCATCGTCAGCGACGGGTTCACCGGTAACGTAGCCCTGAAAGTCAGTGAGGGGCTCGTCGATAGCATGCTGGCGATGGCCCGCCACGAGATGATGAAAAATCTCCTGGCCAAAATCGGCTTTTTCTTGATGAAACGAAATCTCAAGAAGCTCTACAAAAAGATTGACTATTCCGAGTACGGTGGCGCTCCCCTTCTCGGCCTCAATGGAGTCTGCATCATCGGCCATGGGAGGTCCAATTCCAGGGCGGTTAAGAACGCGGTCAAGATGGCCAAAGATTATGTCGCCAACAGGGTCTTGGAAAAGATCGAGATGGAGATGAGAAGAGGGGATTGTCTCGGAAGGGAGAGCGAAGCCTGAATGGATTTTAGGGGAAGGATCTCGGTCGTGACCGGAGCGTCCCAAGGCATCGGCGAAGCCATTGCGCTCGAATTATCCCGGGCCGGAGCCGAATTGGTCCTGGTCGATATCCAGAAGGAAAAGCTCGAAGAAGTCGCCCAAAAGATACGGTCCTCCGGCCGGATCGCTTCCGCCTACACGGCCAACGTTTCTGATTCGGGCCAAGTGACAGAGGTGACCGAGTCAATCCTGCGTGACCACAAGAAGATCGACCATCTTGTCAATAATGCCGGAATTACCCGGGACAGTCTTCTCCTGCGCATGAAAGAAGAGGACTGGGACGCTGTCCTGGCGGTCAACCTGAAAGGCGTATTCAATTTTTCCAAGGCGGTCGTCCGATCGATGATCAACAGCCGCTACGGGCGTATCGTCAATATCTCCTCGGTCGTCGGGCAGATGGGGAATCCAGGACAGGCCAATTATGCGGCCTCCAAGGCCGGCGTCGTGGCTTTCGCCAGATCGCTGGCCAGGGAGGTGGCCTCCCGGGGGATCACCGTCAACTGTGTCGCCCCCGGCTACGTCGCCACGGCGATGACGGACAGGCTTCCCGAGGAGGTGAAGAAAGCATTCATCGACATCATTCCCATGAGAAGATTCGGAGAGCCCGATGACGTGGCCCACGCCGTCAAGTTCCTGCTCTCAGATGAGGCGGCCTATATTACCGGACAGGTCATCCAAGTCAACGGCGGAATGTATATGTAGCGGCAGTGAAAATGCCGCCTCCGCAATAAAACACTACGAGGAGGAAAACATGGAACGAGAAGATTTGCTCAAGAAAATCAGGGCCATCGTGGCCGATAAGCTGAGCATTAGTGAAGACCAGGTCACAGAAAGCGCTTCTTTTATCGATGATCTGGGAGCCGATTCTTTGGATACCGTTGAATTGGTCATGGCTTTGGAAGACGAATTCGGCCTGGACATTCCCGATGAAGACGCGGAAAAGCTAACCACAGTCGGCAAGGCCATGGACTACATCCTGGCTCACGGCAAATAGCCCCTTTATTATTCATGCCGGCTTCTCGTTCGACCCAACATCCCTGTCCCCCCCGGAGAGTGGTCATCTCAGGAATCGGTTTGGTGACCCCTCTGGGCGTCGGGGTGAAAAAGAATTGGGAGGAACTTATTCAGGGGAAAAGTGGGATCGGCCTCATTTCCCGGTTTGAAACATCCCGCTTTTCCACCAGGATTGCCGGAGAGGTCAGGGATTTCGATCCCCTTCACTTTATCGATAAAAAAGAGGCCCGGAAGATGGACCTCTTTATCCAGTATGCCGTGGCGGCCGCGGCGCTCGCCGTTGAGGATTCCGGAATCAACAGCTCGGCCCTCGAGGGGGAAAGAACCGGCGTCTATGTCGGTTCGGGCATCGGCGGAATCGGGACGATCGAAGACACCCACTCGGTCTTGCTCGAGAAAGGCCCGGATCGAATCTCTCCTTTTTTCTTGATCTCGACGATCATCAATGAAGCCTCGGGGCAGATCTCGATCCGCTACAAAGCCAAAGGCCCCAATTCCGCCCCGGCCACCGCCTGCAGCACCGGCACCCACGCGGTCGGCGACTCCTTCCGCATCATCGCCAGGGGAGATGCCGACATCATGTTCGCCGGGGGGGCAGAAGCGCCGATCACCCCTCTCGGAGTCGGCGGGTTTTGCGCGATGCGGGCCCTCTCGGAAAGAAATGATGAGCCGCAGAAGGCGTCGCGTCCCTTTGATGCCCGGCGAGACGGATTCGTCATGGGCGAAGGAGCGGGGATCCTGATCCTCGAGGAGCTCGGGGCGGCGCTCAAACGCGGGGCCAGGATTTATGCCGAGGTCGTGGGCTACGGGATGACCGGCGACGCCTACCACGTCTCAGCGCCCGCCCTGGATGCAGATGGGGCGCTCCGGGTGATGAAAGCGGCTCTGGAAGACGGGGGAGCGGTTCCTCAAGAGGTCCAGTACATCAATGCCCACGGAACCTCGACTCCTTATAATGATAAACTTGAGACCCTGGCCATCAAGCGCCTTTTCGGGGAATGGGCTTACAAGATCGCGGTGAATTCCACCAAGTCCATGACCGGACATCTCTTGGGAGCGACCGGCGGAGTCGAGGCGGGAATCACGGCCCTGGTCCTGAAGCACCAGATCATGCCACCGACGATCAATTATGAATACCCCGACCCCGAATGCGACCTGGATTATGTCCCCAACCGGGCGCGGCGCGGAGAGGTCATCCATGCCTTGAACAATTCCTTCGGCTTCGGCGGCACAAACGGGTGTCTCCTGCTGAGGCGGTTCGAAGAATAATAGAATTCTCTTGGAATTCCAGGCGGGGAGGATGATTTGAACATTTTCGTTTTTATCAAGAGAGTCCCGGACACGGAGTCCAAGATCAGGATCCATTCTGAGGCACGAACCGTGGTCGAGGAAGGCCTCAATTTTATCCTCAACCCCTATGATGAATACGCCCTGGAGGAAGGCCTCCGGCTGCGGGAAGCGAGGGGAGGACTCGTGACGGCCGTCACGATTGGCCGCGACGAGGCTCTTGTCACGCTCAGGAAGTGCCTGGCCATGGGAGCCGACGAGGCCGTGCTGGTCAAGGACGATGCTCCCGAAAGCTATGACGGCTTGAGGGCAGCCAGGACGATCGTCCGGGTCATGGAGAGGAAATTCCCTTCCTTTGACCTTCTCCTGTTCGGCAAGCAGGCGGTGGGGTCGGACAATTCCCAGGTGCCTTCTATGGTCGCGGAGCTCCTCTCTCTTCCTCAGGCGAACGTTATTACCAAGCTCGAAATCGACGGCGCCAAAGGCGTCGCTCACAGGGAGATCGAGGGGGCGGTGGAAAAGGTGGAGTTCATTCTCCCCGCGGTCGTCAGCGCGCAAAAGGGTTTGAACGAACCCCGCTACGAGACCCTGAAGGGAATCATGGCTGCCAAGAAAAAGCAGATTCCGGTTTTCTCCCTTGAAGAGCTTGGTTTGGGCGGGGATGCGCTGCAAACCCAGGTCGAGATTACGAAAATCGACGCACCCCCGGCCCGGCAGGCCGGCAAGATCCTCGGGGGGTCGCCCCAGGAGGCGGCCAAGCAGTTGGTCGAGCTTCTTCGCAGGGAAGCCAAGGCGATCTAGGAGGAGGGCGAAGATGTTCTTAGTTGTCATCGAAACCAGGGACGGCAAAATCAAGAAAAGCTCTCTCGAAACGCTCTCGGAAGCCCGTAGAATAGCGGATGCCTTGGGAAAGGATGTGGCCGCAGCAGTGGTGGGCCCGGGCCTGGACGCCCTCGCCCCGGAAATCGCCGCCTACGGTGCGTCAAGTGTCCACCTCCTTGAAAATCCTCTCCTGGCCAGGTATTCGGCCCAGGGATATGCGGGCGCGCTCTCTCTCCTGGCCAAGGAACTGGCCCCGGAGGTCATCTTCTTTTCGGCCAGCGCCATGGGTAAAGACCTGTCCCCGCGGCTGGCCGCCCGGCTGGGCGTGAGCCTGGCGGCGGATTGCACGCGGATCTCTGTCGTCGACGGACGGCTCGAATTTACCCGGCCCATCTTCGCCGGCAAGGCGCTTCTCTCCGTCTGCCTGAAATCATCGCCGCAAGTCGCTTCTCTCCGTCCGAACGTCTTTCTTCTCGGCTCGCCCACGGAAAAAAGCGCAGACGTGATCAAAACAGAAGTGGTCGTCGACGAAGGCTCGATCAAAGGTCAGGTTACGGAGATCCTCGGGGAGAAAGGCGGCGAGCTTGACGTCACCGAGGCCGAAGTCATCATCTCGGGAGGGCGCGGGATGAAGGGCCCGGAAAATTTTGAACTGCTGAGAGAACTCGCCGCGATCATTCCGCGCTCGGCCGTCGGAGCCTCGCGCTCGGCCGTCGATTCCGGGTGGATCGGTCACCAGCACCAGGTGGGGCAAACCGGGAAGACGGTCTCTCCGAACCTCTATCTGGCGTTTGGCATCTCCGGCGCCATCCAGCATTTGGCCGGGATCTCTTCCTCAAAAGTTATCGTTGCTGTCAACAAGGATCCCGAAGCCCCGATCTTCAAAGTGGCCGACTATGGCATCGTCGGCGACCTCTTCCAGGTGATTCCTTCCTTGAAAGAAGAGTTCAAAAAAATCCTGGCCGAGTGAGGGGCCATGCGCTGGCATCATATTGCTTTATTATTGGCTGTTGCCGTGGTTTGCTCAGCCCAGACGCCAAGGTACGCAACAGAGGTTGCAAATGGGACGGTCCACGTTCAAAACCCAGATTATGCTCTTGGGAAGCCCGATGACAAGTATGCCGGGGTAGAATACTATGGGATACTGGACCTGGCAATTCCCTTGGCCAATGGCGAGGGGAACGATTTCGCCGTTTATGCGAAAAGACCCCAAGTTGGGATTCTGCCCGAGACTATGGCTTATGCCGTTTTTGTCAAATCCGGAGACGGCGATTGGATTTTCCTCGGAGTGGGCGGCGGTGAAACACGGCCCGAAAGCTTTGAGCTTGGGGATCTAGGTTCAGCGGACAAGATCCGGATCATCTTCAAAGACCCGAGGGATGTGGAAATTGTGAAGCCGCTCAAGCCGTACCCCAGAGACTACGTGATGGAAATTGACGCGGTCGAAGCGTTGCACTGATTTCAATCAAGGTTCGTCCGCGAAAGCTCCCTTACGACTTGGGATTCTCGGTCGTCTCTTCCGCCACGGGCAAAAGCAGCTGGTTTTGCTCGGAACGCTGCTCACCAACGCTCGTGACATAGATCGCCGGGTCGTCCACGACCGGGCATTTGTTCTCGCAGATGCCACAGCCGATGCACAGGTCGAGGTCCATGACCGGCGCCTTCTGCGTTTTGACAGTGCCGTCGGGAAGTTTCGTATCGGTCATTACGAACTTGATCGCTTTGGGTGAGGTCGGGCAGTGCTCTTCGCAGACGATACAGGGCCTCCCCAGGGTGTAAGGGATACAGCGGTTCTTGTTGATCCAGGCGGACCCGATTATGACCTTGACCTTTTCCTCGATCGTCAGCTCCTTGATCGCTCCGGTCGGGCAAACCTGTGAGCAGAGGGAGCAGTAGTATTCGCAATAGCCGATTTTCGGGACGAGAACCGGAGTCCAGATTCCCTCGGGTCCGGCTTCGGTCGAGGCCGGCTGGAGGGCGTTGGTCGGGCAGGCTTTCATGCATTCCCCGCACTTGACGCATTTCTCAAGGAACTGAGGTTCGGGGAGCGCTCCGGGCGGCCGGATGAGTTTCTCGTGGGCGCGTTTAGTGGCCGGGGAGATTCGGAATAAGGGAGCGGCCACGATCCCTACAAGTGATGCCAAGATGAGGCGCCGCCGCGACAGATCCACCTGGGAGATCTTCTCCGGCCGCGCCGCCAAGGGGAACCCGATCGCGCTTGTCGGGCAAATCGCGCTGCAAGTGAAACAATAAACACACTCGGGACTCCGCCACTTCTCATTCGGATAGGGTGTTGCCTGAGTTTCGCAGTGGACATTGCAGAGCCCGCACTTGATACACTTATCAGGATCGATCCTCAGCTTCAAGATGTTCCAGCGCGAGAGGAGCCCGAGGAAGGCGCCCAACGGACAGAGATAGCGGCACCAGAACCGCTCTTTGGCCGCGTTCAGAAAAACGGTCCCCAAAAACAGGAGGCCGATGAGGAAACCCTGACGGAATGTCTGGTTGATGGTCAGGTTTTCGAAAAACTGAGTCAGCTGATCTCCGGCAGAGGTAAGATGGAGAGGATAGAAGAGGCCGATGAGGGCCGAAAACCCTTTGGCGAAGAGCGGAACGATGCTCGTGGCAAAAGACCGGTAGAGAAGCGAGAGGGGGTCGAAAAGGCCGACCAGATCCAGGGTGAAAAGGGCGCTGATGAAAATAAAGATGAGCAGATAATATTTCCAGGCCAGGCTCGTTTTTTCTTGGGCCTTCGGCTTGAGGAACTTCGTTCTTTTGAAAAGGGCAGAGAAAAACTGATGGATGGAGCCCATCGGGCAGATCCAGCCGCAGGCTACACGCCCCAGGACGATGGTCAAAATGATGGTGACGGCCGCCAGGACGAACGAGGCGAAGAAGATGCGAGAGGCTACGAACGTGGCGAGCGCAAGCAGGGGGTCGAAATGGAAGAAGGTCTCGACCTTGCCGATGTAATCCTGCCCCGTGTAATGAGTCCCGAAAAGGAGGTACAGGAATAGCGCGAAGAACATGACCTGGACGAGGATTCGGATCGTCCGGACGAGCCGGTATTTTCTAGACCGTTCTTTTTTCAATTTTGAGCTTCTCCAGGTTGATCTTTCCGATGCCCTTTTCCTGGGCCAGTCTGAGGTAGAGCAATTCCTCCGGCTTGATATCAAAGAATGTTGCGCCCAGGGCATCAACGGCCGCATAATCCACCCCGGCGACGACGGTCTTGAGGAGCTTGGTGTCAGAGACCCTGCCTCCTTGCGGTCCGTTCCTGAGGAGGATCCGGTAAGCATCCAAAACGGTCAGCGTCGGTTTGAAAAAAGAGGCCAGGTCGAGCATCGCCTGGTCCAGTTTCTGATGGATCTGGCTTCTGTTCCCGCCGATCGCGCCGAGCCAGTTCTTCATGCCCAGTGTCAGACGGCACAGGCTGTGTGCCTTGGCGATCGGAACATTGATGATCTTGTCCGCTTCAACGAAGTCGGTGAAGACCTCCCATTCTTTGAGCCACTCGCCGTGGAGTGTCATCTTCTTGAGATGCTGGGGGTTGGGCAGGAACACCTCGGCGCCGGCCTCCTTGGCCGCCGCCTCGATCCCCGAGCGGATGTACGACCTCTTGGCCTGGTTGGTGGAGTTATCCATGACGATGACTTTTTTTGCCCCGGCCGAATGGGACAGCTCGACGAGCGCTTTGATAACCTCGGGATTCGTGCAGGCCGCCATCTCCGGCGTCCTGTCCCAGCCGATGTTCGGCTTGATCATCACGACGTCGCCCTTGGAGACAAACCGGCCGATGCCGCCCAGCGCGGAGATCGCCTCCTTCGTGATTTGGGACGGAGATTCACCCTGGATTAAGGCCAGGTCCGGCTGTCCCTTGGCTTGGGCGAAGGCGAGCGGGTTGACTTTCAGAAGAAGACTTCCCAAGGCAACATCTTTCAAAAAATTTCTTCTCTTCATGGGCTTTTTATCCTTTCCCTAATGAGCGAATGTATTCCAGGATCCCGTCATAGATTCCCCTGGCAACCTGGTCCTCGTATTCCGGGGTATTCAGAAGGGCCTCCTCTTCGAGGTTGCTGAGATGGGAGACCTCGACCAGCACCGAAGGCATGTCGCTCCCAATGAGCACCCAAAAGGGCCCGCCCTTGACGCCCAGGTCTTTGACGGTGCCGCGCTTTTGAAGCAGAGATTTGAGTAGACTTTGGTGGATTTTTTCAGCCACCTCTTTGGATTCGAAGAGCTTGCTGTTCTGGACGATTTTCATGATGATCGACTTCATCTCGCTGATGTTCTTGGTCGAAGTCGCGTTTTCCCCGGCGGCGATCTCATTCACCGAAGGGTCGGGGCTGAAATTGAGGAAAAAAGTCTCCACTCCGGAACGTTTCCGGTTGAAGCTGGCGTTGGCGTGGACGGAAATGAACAGGTCGGCTTTCTTCTGATTGGCGATGACCGGTCTGTCTTCGAGCGGGACGTAGATGTCCGATTCCCTGGTCAGAATGACCTGCAGGTCTCTTCGGGTCCCGAGCAGGCTCTTGAGCTTGAGGCAAATGTCGAGGACCACGCCCTTTTCCTGAAGCCCTCTCTTCCCGATGCAGCCCGGGTCCAACCCGCCGTGGCCTGGGTCGATGACGATCGTCCGGATACCGAGGCCGAGTTGCCGGGCCATGCTGTAGCCGGAATCCAACGGCCGGGGCGGCTGGGCGAGACTGGGAGAAGTCCCGGCAGCAGAGTTCCCCTTGGGATAGATGTCGACGACGACCCGAAAAGGATCGAACAGGTGCCAGACGCGGTAAGAGGCCACTTTGGCGAAATCGAGTTCGCAGGCGAGGCGGACCGTTGTGGCCGTTTTGTGAACAAAGAGGATTTGTGAGATGTAGTCATTCTTAACCGAGAAGGACTGGCCTTCGAGGATCGGGTTGAGCTTGACTTGGTAGATATCCACGTAAACGCGATCAGGAAGGCGGGATTCGGTGAAGGTGTAATCTCGCAGGGAGCCGATGTCGAGAACGATTCGAGTGAAGTTGGGATGGGTATGGCAGCGGAGCTTGTAAATCTCGACGGGCGGAAGGGGGGTTGCCTGGAACGGGACGAGGGCAGAGAAGGAGCCAGCCAAGATTGCGCCAACGACAGTCTTTTTAAACATCGTATTCTCTAGCTATTCTATAGGACGAACCGGATTGCGTCAACGAGCCAAAAGTCAAAACTATCAGTCGTCGATGACGTCAACGAGTCTGGGGCAGAGAATTAAAGATCCAAAACTTCAAAGAAACTTGTCCTCGGATTTGTTTTGTCGGGAAAAGACAACGAGATAGACGAGATGCTAGAAAGCGCTAATCAGTGCGATGTTTTGTTTGAACCGCTCACCTCTTACCCCTCGCCCCTACGTTCTTAGGCGCCGAATTTCATCAATTTCCCGGCATGAGCCAGCATCAGGGGCAGGGCATAAATCGACTCGAACCGGCCCAGCGAGCCGCGTCCGCACTCTTTTTCTGAGAAACCGGATAATCCGTCAACACGAGCGGTTTTGGCGACAAGCAGGAAGGGGTTGGGATGCCAGGAATGGCCCTTCCAGAGTGCCGGTGTCGAGTGATCGGAAGTGACGACCAGGACTTCCGGCCGGAGGGCCAGGACTCGAGGGAGTTCGCGGTCAAACTTCTCGATGGCCGAGACCTTGGCCTCGAAATCGCCGTCCTCACCGGCGGTATCGGTTTTCTTGTAATGGACGAAGAAAAAATCAAACCCGGCATAATGGCTTTCCAGGACCTGGAACAGGTCGGCCGCGTCGGGGCCTGCATTGAGAACGGTCATCCCCAGGAGTTTGGCCAGACCCTTGTACATCGGGTAATTGGCGATTGCGGCGGGCTTTAATTTATAGAGCTCGGCGAGCGTCGGGATGGCGGGGAACTTTGAAAACCCTCGGAGGAGGACGGTGTTAGCGGGGGCGGAATCTTTCAGGAATTCCGTCGCATCTTGG
This sequence comes from Candidatus Aminicenantota bacterium, assembly GCA_963701305.1. GTDB lineage: Bacteria > Acidobacteriota > Aminicenantia > Aminicenantales > CAVYOD01 > CAVYOD01. Next base: position 1,606,076 of record OY969586.1, on the reverse strand, counting down.
ATGAAAGAATTGACTATGGCCGCGGTTTTCTCTGCCTCGGGGGACAATGGATGCGCCGGGAGTGGAGGCTTGTTCTCTTTTTGCGGATCGGCGTCGGAAACGGCATCGGATAGGCCTTGGCTTGTGAACCTGACGACAAAACGGTGCTCCTTTCCCGGATAAAGGCTGAAGGCGATTCCCCCTTTCAAAGAGAGGGCGGAGTTCAGCTTCTGGCAGAGCTTTTCGTTCACCGAGGTCGGGATGCGCCCGGCCCTCCGATCCACCACGAGACCGTCCCGGAGAGTGGCGAAATTCCCCCGCGCAACAAGGTCGTCGCGCCCGACCTCGACACCTTCGCCCAGGGCCTCGAGGATGCCCCGGCCGAGCTGATAGCGAAGAGGATCGTAACCGAATAGGGCGAGATGGGCCGGTCCGCTCCCGGGCGTGATCCCGCGGAAGACCGGATCGGTCAACCCGCCCGCGCCGGCCGCGGCCAGCCTATCGAGGTTCGGCGTCCGGGCCGACTCCAACTCGGTCTTTCCCCCCAGGGGCACCCCCCCCAATCCGTCAAGGACGAGGAGGACGATCTTTGTGCCAGTTCCGATCGACAGTTCTTTGGTCAGATCTTCCCTCTTCATGACGGATTTAATATAAGAGAAATCGGGGATTCAGTCAATGAAGAGGTGGCTCCATGACGAAAAGCGTGGCAAGAACGACGGGGACGTGATTAGGCCCAATCCGTCTCTCTCCCGTCGCCCGTCCCTCGGCCCCTTTCTCGCGGCTGCGGAACTAGGCAGGCTCAACCAATCACTCGAGACGCGGCCATTTCCCCAGCGAGGAGATCTTGCTCGCTTCTTCCTTCGTCTCCCTTCCCCGCGCGAGACAGGCCGCTCGGTCACCAGACGGCCTTTCTCTTTCTTTTGCCGAACGAGACAAGCGAGATGGCGAGATAGACGATTTGAGGAACGTTTTTGTTTACAGCCTTAGATCCGTCTGCTAAAATCGGAACATGAATAAGGTCATCGTCCTCGACTTCGGCTCGCAGTACACGCAGCTAATCGCAAGAAAAATCAGGGAGTTAGGAATCTATTCGGAGATCCTCCCCTATTCGACGCCGGTCGAGGATCTGGAAAAAGAGAATGTCCAAGCGCTCGTCCTCTCCGGCGGGCCGCAAAGCGTTTATGAGCCGGGGGCCCCGCTTCTCTCGCCGAGGATCTTCGAGCTCGGAGTCCCGGTTCTCGGGATTTGCTACGGCCTCCAGTTGATGACCCATCTCCTGGGTGGAAGGGTCGCGCCCTCTTCAAAGCGGGAATACGGTTTTGCCTCACTCCAAGTGTTGGACAAGCGCGGGCTGCTCTGTGGACTCAAGGATGCGGGCCAGGTCTGGATGAGCCACGGAGACAGGCCGGAAAAAATTCCGCCCGGGTTCGTGGTGAGCGGAAAAACCACGAACACGGAGGCCGCTGTCGTGGAGAACCGAGACCGGAAGTTCTTTGGTGTCCAGTTCCATCCGGAGGTTATCCACACGGACCAGGGCAAAAAAATCCTGAGGAATTTTCTTTTCAAGCAGGCCGGTCTCCGGCCCGATTGGACGATGAGTTCTTTCATCGAGCGAAAGGTCGCTGAGATCCGTCAACTGGTGGGCCCCAAAAAGGTTATCTGTGGCCTGAGCGGCGGGGTGGACTCTCTGGTCACTTCGCTCCTCGTGCAGCGGGCCGTGGGCCGGAGCCTGACCTGCATTTTTGTCGATAACGGGCTGTTGCGGAAGGGCCAGTATGACGGGCTGATGAAAAAATTCCGGGACAAGCTGGCCCTCAAGATCAAGGGGGTCGACGCCTCGTCGTTGTTTGTAGAGAAACTCCGCCGGATCGTCTCCCCGGAAGAGAAACGAAAGACGATCGGCGGTCTGTTCATCGACATCTTTGAAAACGAGGCCAAGAAGATCGGCCGGGTGGATTTTCTGGCCCAGGGAACGATCTATCCAGATGTTATAGAAAGCAACCCGGTCAAGGGCCCATCATCCCGGATCAAGTCTCATCATAATGTCGGAGGGCTGCCGGACTCGCTCAGATTCAAGCTCGTCGAACCCCTGAGAGAGCTATTCAAAGATGAGGTCCGGGCCTTGGCCCTTCGCTTGGGCCTGGAGAAAGATTTCGTGTTCCAGCATCCGTTCCCCGGTCCGGGCCTGGCCGTCCGGATCGTGGGGGAGGTGACCGGGGAAAGACTGAGGATCTTGCGCGATGCCGACGAGATCGTCATTCAGGAAGTCAGACGGGCCCGACTCTATCACAAACTCTGGCAGGCCTTCGCTGTTCTGCTACCCGTCAAATCGGTGGGCGTCATGGGGGACAAGCGGACCTATCAATCCGTGGTCGTGATCAGGCTTGTCCAGAGCACCGACGGGATGACGGCCAACTGGTTCCCGGCTGGCCCGGATTTGCTGGCCAAGATTTCCACCCGGATCGTCAACGAGGTCCGGGGGGTTAATCGTGTCGCCTACGACATCACCTCCAAACCTCCCGGGACGATCGAATGGGAATAAGACAAGTGAGCAGTGAGCCGTGAGCACTGAGCAGGAAAATGGAACATTCGTTTATTCACCTCCATAATCACTCCGAATACAGCATTCTGGACGGCGGGCTGCGGATCTCGGATTTGGTTGAGGCCGCCTACAAGAATAAAATGCCGGCTGTCGCGCTCACCGACCACGGCAACATGTTCGGGGCCGTCACGTTCTTCAAACAAGCCAAGGCGAGGGACGTCAAGCCCATCCTCGGTTGCGAAGTCTATGTCGCGCCCAAGAGCCGGTTCGATAAAAGAGCGGACGACGAATCCGAGACCCGCCATTACCACCTCATTCTGTTGGTCAAGAATGAAAAGGGCTACCGGAATCTCTGCCAGCTCATCACCCAGAGCTACCTGGAGGGATTCTATTATCGCCCCCGGATCGACAGGGAACTCCTGGCCCAGCACACCCAAGGCCTGATCGGGCTATCAAGCTGTCTCAAGGGAGAGGTCAGCTACCTCCTGGGCAAAGGCCTAACCGAAGAGGCCGAAAAAGCCGCTCTGAGCTATGCCTCCTTTTTTGCCAAGGGAGATTTCTACCTCGAGCTCCAGGACCATGGTCTGGAGCCGCAAAAAAAAGTTAACCCCCTTTTGGTCAAGCTCGCCCGCGGGCACGACCTGCCGCTCGTGGCCACCAACGATGTCCACTTCCTCCACAAAGATGACGCGGAGAGCCATGACGTGCTGCTCTGTGTCCAGACCAACAAGAAACTGAGCGACCAGGACCGAATCCGTTTCGGCACGGACGAGTTTTATTTTAAGTCGAGTTCGGAGATGGCCGAGCTGTTCAAGGATGTGCCCGAGGCCGTTCAGAACACGATCCGCATCGCCGCCCAGTGCGAGTTCGACTTTCCCTCCTCCGGCTATTCTCTTCCTCAATTCAAACCCCCCAGCGGGTCGACCCTATCCGAGTATTTTGACCGAGTCACTAGGAAAGGATTCGAGAAGAGGCTGGAGGCCCTGTCCCTGCGCCGGGAGCGGGGAGAGGCCTGCCGGCCGGTCGAGGAATATGAAGACCGGTTCGAGAGCGAGCGGCAGCTCATCAAGAAGATGGGGTTTGAAGGTTACTTCCTGATCGTCTGGGACCTCATCCAGAAAGCCAAAGAAAAGAACATCCCTGTGGGTCCGGGCCGGGGCTCGGCCGCCGGGAGTCTGCTCGCCTACAGCCTCGAGGTCACCGAGATCGACCCGATCGAATACGACCTCCTCTTCGAGAGATTCCTTAATCCGGAGAGAATCAGCCTGCCGGACATCGACATCGATTTCTGCGGGAGGCGGCGCGAAGAAGTCCTGGACTATGTCGTGGAAAAGTACGGGCGTGAGAACGTCTGCCAGATCATCACCTTCGGGACGATGGCGGCCCGGGGCGCCATCCGGGATGTCGGCCGGGTGCTGGAGGTGCCCCTTCCCGAAGTGGACCGCATCGCCAAGATGATTCCGATCGGTCCCGATGCTTCGATCGAGAAAGCCTTGAAGGATATTCCACAGCTCCGCGAGATGCGGGAAAAGAACGACAAGATCGCCAACCTGCTCTCGATCGCCCAGAGGCTCGAGGGACAAGTCCGGCATCCCTCCATCCACGCCGCCGGGATCGTCATCACGCCCCGTCCGCTGGTCGAATTCATGCCCCTTTACCAATCGGTCAAGGGCGAGGTCACGACTCAGTTTCCGATGCAGGACATCGAAGCCCTGGGATTGCTCAAGATGGACCTCCTGGGGTTGAGGAACTTGACCGTCATCCAGGACACGCTCGAGATCGTCGCCAAAAACCTGGGCGAGCAAGTGGACATGCGGAACCTCCCCCTCGCCGACCGCAAAACCTTCGAGCTCTTCCAGGCGGGGAACACCGACGGAGTCTTTCAGTTCGAAAGCCCGGGCATGAAGGAGCTCCTTCGAAATTTCAGGCCCGAAGCCTTCCGCGACCTCATCGCCCTCAATGCCCTCTACCGGCCCGGACCTCTCAAGAGCGGTATGACCGACGAATTCATCAAGCGCAAGAACCATCCCGAGCGGGTGGAGTTTGAATTTCCCGAGCTGGAGCCGGTCCTTCAGGAGACCCGCGGGATCATCGTTTATCAGGAACAGGTCATGAAGATCGCCCGCGAGCTCGCCGGGTTTACGATGGCCGAAGCCGATCTCCTCCGCAAGGCCATGGGCAAGAAAGTCGCCAGCATCATGAAGGAGCAGAAGCACAAGTTCGCCCAGGGTGCCAAGAAAAGGGGGCTCTCGCCGAGCAAGGCAGAGAAGATCTTCGAGCAGATCCGCCATTTCGCCGAATACGGATTCAACAAATCTCATAGTGCCGCCTATGCCTATCTAGCTTACCAGACGGCCTATCTGAAGGCTCACTACCCGGTCCACTTCATGGCTGCCCTCTTGACTTCCGAGGCCGAGAAAGGGGACACCTCCCAGCTGGTCAAATACGTTAACGAATCGCAGCAGATGGGAATCCGTGTTCTCCCTCCGGACATCAACCGGAGCGAATTCAATTTTGCCGTCGAGGAAGGGAGCATCCGCTTCGGCTTGGCGGCTGTCAAGAACGTCGGAGAGGGCGCCGCGCGGGCTCTCATCCAGAGCCGAGAGCAAAGGGGCAAATTCGCCTCGCCCTTCGATCTCTTTGACGAGAATGACCCCAGGGTGGCGAACCGGAAGGTCCTGGAGAGCCTGATCAAGTCCGGGGCCTTCGACTCTCTTGGCTGGCGGCGGTCGCAGCTCTTCCATCTTATGGACAAGATGATCGAGTACGGCCACGATCTTCTGAAGATGAAGACCGCCAAACAGAACCTACTCTTCGGGTCCGGCGCGGCGGCCCCCCCTGCGATCCCGGCCGAGGTCAGGGACATGCGGGAGTGGGACGAGTCTCTCTTCCTTTCTTATGAGAAGGATGCACTCGGATTTTACATCACCGGCCATCCCCTGGCCCAATTCGGCAAGCGCCTTCAGAAGCTCGCCTCTCACAGCATCAGCCAGCTCGATGACGAAAAGGACTTCGGCAAGGAGATCCGGCTGGCCGGAATCATCGCCGTTCTCAAGCCGCTCAAGACCAAAAAAGATGAACGGATGGCCACTTTCACCCTTGAGGACCTGAGCGGCCGGATCGAAGTCGTCGTCTTTCCCGAAGGTTACAAGAGATATTATGAATACCTCCGAGAAGGGCAAATGGTCTGGCTCAAGGGGAAGTTCATGGGGGAAGGGGAGAGCCGGAGGGTCAGCCTATCTCAGATCATGCCGCTGGCCGAAGCTTTCCAGAAACAGACCAAGAGGGTGATTTTGCGGATTTATCTTCCGGGTCTAGAAGAAACAGTGATCGAAGAACTGAAGGCCATTCTGGAGCGCCACCTCGGCGAGTGCCCGGTTTTCTTTGAACTCGAAACGCCGCTTGCCTATCGGCTGGTGGCCCAATCGATCGAGATCCGGGGCATCAGCCCGTCCGAAGAGCTGGCCAAGAGCCTGGAGAATCTCCTCGGCGAGAACTCGGTCATCATAGAATACTAAAACTAGTGAGCAGTGAGACGTGAGCGGTGAGCAGCCCAGATCCCAGGCTGTTTCCGTTTGCCGCCGGGCAGAAGAGCCAGAGAAGCAAAAGAGGTTTAAGCGGAATAATCACAGGAAGCAAAGCACTTAGATTCCAGGGCCGTCGCTGCACTGGCGCAGCACTCTTTAAAAGTTCCCGGGCGAAGGCGTTTTATTCGAGATAATTCTCGTTGTGCCCCTTTTTTCACTGCTCAAAGCTCACGGCTCAGCGCTCACAAGAATCACGCATTTGGCGAGACGACTGGAAGACGAGAGAGACTAGACAGACGTCTTTCATTTGACAGTCGGCGGCCAAACATGCTAATTAAATGGAACGTTTTCTGTGAGTTTGAAGGTTTCCAATGGCTTATAAATTGCTCATCGCGGACAGCAGCCCTTCCGCTCTGAGAGCAGCCCAACTCGCTTTCACCGAGTCTCACTTTGAGGTCTTCTCATTTGAGGACGGGGCGGAAGTCCTGAATTCCGTTGATCGGATCAGGCCCGACCTAGCCCTGATCGGTTTTTCGCTCGAGACGAGGGACGGCTACGAGATCGGGCGCTTGCTGCGGTCGAACGAGAACTTCAGGGACATCCCTCTTCTGTTTCTCAAGGGAGCTTTCGAGACTGTCGAAGCGGAGAAACTGGCCGGCCTCGAACACGACGGTGTTATCCAGAAACCATTTGACTCGGAGAAACTGGTCCGGACCGTGAAAGAGATGCTCAGCCGAAAAAAGGGCCCAGTGACCATTCCGGAAGAACCGGTCTTAGAAGCCTTTTCCCCGGCCGAACCTTTTGCCGGGCCGGAGTCTTTGCCGGAGGAAAAATCGGGCGCAGACTCTCCCCTGCTGCCTCCGGAGATCGAAGCGGTCATGGAAGGGAAGATCAAGGAGAGTGTCAAGCGGGAAGTCCTCGAGGTCGAGAGGGAACTAGAGAAGAGGATCAGGGCCCGGGTCTTGGTCGAGCTCAGAGAATGGGTCCGCCCGGAACTCAAGAGTTCCAAAACGATCGATTAGAAGGCCGATGAGAGTTCCGGAATGAAAAAAAGAGATCCCCTGGAAAAAATCTACGACCCGAAGCCGGTCGAGGAGAAGTGGTCCGAATTCTGGATCGAGAAACGCCTCTTCACGCCCGAAGCCCCCTCTTCGAAGAAAAAATTCTCGATCGTCCTTCCTCCTCCGAACGTCACCGGCCTGCTCCACGTGGGGCATGCCCTGTGTTTCACTCTTCCGGACATCGTTACCCGCTGGCGCCGGATGCAGGGCTACAACACCCTGTGGCTGCCCGGGACCGACCATGCCTCGATCGCCGTTCACAACGTGGTCGAGCAGAGCCTGGCCGAAAAGGGACTCAGCCGCGACAGGGTCGGTCGCGAAGAATTCCTCAAAATCGCCTGGGAATGGAAGGAGAAGTACGGCGGCATCATCACCGGCCAGCTCAAGAAACTCGGCCTGTCACTCGACTGGACCCGGGAGCGGTTTACCTTGGATGATGGATTTTCCCGGGCGGTTCGCCAGGTTTTCGTGAGCCTCTATCAGGAGGGGCTCATCTACCGTGATTATTATTTGGTTAACCGCTGCCCCCACTGCGCGACCGTGCTTTCCGATATCGAGATCGAGCACAAGGACCTTCAGTCCAAGCTCTTCTACATCAAGTACCCGCTTCCCGATTCCATTGACGGGATCATTGTCGCGACGACGCGTCCGGAGACAATGCTGGGCGATACCGCCGTGGCGGTTCATCCCGAAGACGATCGATATAAAAAACTCCGTGGGAAAAAGGTCGTCTTGCCTCTTCAGAACCGGCTTATTCCCATTATCACCGATGAGCGCGTGGAACAGGAGTTCGGGACCGGGGCGGTCAAGGTGACGCCGGCCCACGACCCGGTGGATTTTGAACTGGGAAAGATACACCAGCTCGAACAGGTCATCGTTATCGATGGCCGCGGCAAAATGACCGAAGCTGCCGGACCCGATTTTCAGGGGCTCGACCGTTTTGAAGCCCGGGCGAAGGTGTTGGAGAAACTCCGCCAGCAGGGCCTGCTGGTCAAGGTGGAGGATTATCAACACGCCATCGGACACTGCTACCGCTGCCGGACGATTATCGAACCTCACCTCTCTTGGCAGTGGTTTGTCAGGATCCAACCGCTGGCCAAGGAAGCCATCCGCGTCGTCGAGCAGGGCGAAATCGAGTTCATCCCGGCCAATTGGACCAAGACCTATTTTGAATGGATGTACAACATTCACGACTGGTGCATCTCCCGCCAGCTTTGGTGGGGCCACCGCATCCCGGCTTGGTACTGCCAGGACTGCAGGGAGACGATCGTCGCCATGGAGGCGCCGCGAGGCTGTTCCAAATGCGGAGGCAGGCGACTCGTCCAGGATGAGGATGTGCTCGACACCTGGTTTAGCTCCGCGCTCTGGCCCTTCGCGACTATGGGCTGGCCCGATCAGACCCTTGACCTGAGCACATTCTATCCTACCGACCTCATGGCGACGGGTTTCGACATTATCTTTTTCTGGGTCGCCCGGATGATCATGATGGGCCTCAAGTTCACCGGCAAAACCCCTTTCCGCCATGTCTTCATCAATGGCCTGGTCCGGGACGTCAAGCGCCGGAAAATGAGCAAATCCGAAGGGAACATCATCGATCCACTGGAAATGATCGCCAAGTACGGGGCGGACGCCCTGCGATTCACTCTGGCTTCGCTGGCCATCCCGGGGATGGACTTGTCCCTCTCGGAAGAGAGAATGGCCGGCTACCAGGCCTTCGCCAACAAGATCTGGAACGCCTCCAGGTTTGTTTTGCTGAACATCGAGGGGGACGGGTTCGCGGTCGAGGAGGAAAGCCTGACCCTGGCCGACCGCTGGATCCGGAGCCGGCTGACCGGAGTCATCGAAGACCTGGAGAGCGCGCTGGGGCAATATAGATTCTATGAGGCCGCCGACCGGATTTACCATTTCGTCTGGCACGAATTTTGTGACTGGTATATCGAACTGGCCAAACCCCATCTGAAAAAGAAGAGCCGGACGACTCAGGCCGTGCTCATCGAGACTCTGGACGGGATCCTGCGACTTCTCCATCCGTTCATGCCCTTTATAACCGAGGAGATCTGGCAGCACCTCCCTTCTTCGGATGGATCATTGGCGGTCGCCGCTTTTCCGGAGGTCCGGGCGCATCTGAAAGACCCTGCGGCCGAAGAGGAGATGAAGTTGATCCAGGACCTGGTCATCGAGGCTAGGACGATCAGGGCCGAAAACAGGATCCCGCCCAAGGAGAAGACCGGTCTCTGGCTGAGGGCGAGCGAGCCGGAGACGAAGGCGATGATCGAGAAGCACAGGGTTTACATTCAGACGCTGGCCAATCTTTCCGGGCTTGAGGTTGGGGAGAGCTTTCCGGCGCATATGAGATTTCTCCGCGGCGTCGTGGGTCCGGTGGAGATAGGAATTCCGTATGAGCAGACGCAGGATTTAGCTCAGGAAAAAGTGAGGTTGGAGAAAGAGTTCGCCAAGGTCGAGTTCGAGATCGGCCGGGCAGAGGCCCGGCTCGCCAACGCCGACTTCAGGAGCCGGGCGCCCCGGGACGTCGTTGAAGAGGCCGAGGAACGGCTCCGCAAGTTTAGAGCGAAAAAAGAGAAGATAGCAAAAAATCTGAAACACATCCTCTCCGTCCTTTAAAGAAATTAGGAAAGACATTCTTTTCACGGGTCAACATGGAAATCGGAGCCATCGTCCACAGCTTTCCCAGTTGTTCCTCCACGAACGACCTGGCCAGGGATCTGGCCGCAAAGGGAGAGCCTGAGGGAGTGGTCGTCCTCTGCGCCGAGCAGACAGCCGGCAGGGGGACAAAGGGGCGGACCTGGTACTCAGCGGCGGGCAAGGGGCTCTATGTTTCGATCATTCTTCGTCCCCAAAGCCATGAGCTCGCTTTCATTCCTCTTCTCGCCGGAGTCGCCGTCGCAGAAGCCGTGGAGGCCGCGTTCGGCGTCAGGCCTGGTCTCAAGTGGCCGAACGACCTCGTCTGGCAGGGGAAGAAGCTCGGCGGCATCCTGTCCGAGAGCAGCCTGACAGCCGAACGAGTAAACTTTGTCGTCCTGGGGATCGGGCTCAATATCAATCACGCGGCCGGGGATTTTCCGCCCGAAATCCGAGAGCTGGCCGTTTCGTTGAGGTTAATAGTGGGCCGGGATGTCTCCGTGGAATTATTGTTGCCCCATCTCTGGCAGGCCCTGGGGAGATGGTACGCACGTTTTGGCCGGGGAGACGTCCGGCAAATCATCGAGACTTTCGGACGATATTCCAGTGTTCCGACCGGAGCCACAATCGTCGTCCGGACCGCCAATTCTGATATCCGGGGCGTCTACGCCGGGTTGGATGAGAGCGGCGGCCTTGTCCTCGAGGTCGAGGGAAGGAAGGTTTCCTTTTATGCGGCCGAGATCATCGCGCTGGTCCCAGGGTAATTGAGGTTCAAGGAGGGCTCCATGCTTCTGGCTGCCGACATCGGGAACACGACCGTGGCCATTGGCGTTTTTGACGCCAAGACCCTGCTCAGGGATTGGAAGATCCGGACCGAAAAAGACAAGACCTGCGACGAGTACGGCCTTGACCTTCTTAACCTCCTCCGGTTTTCCAACCTAAGCGCCGGGGACATCGATGCCGTCATTATTTCCAGCGTTGTCCCTCCCCTGACCCCGATCTTCCAGACCCTGAGCCAGAATCTATTCAAAGTGAAAGCTCTGGTCGTGGGGCCTGGCCTCAGGACCGGGATGCCCATCCTCTATGAAAATCCGCTCGAGGTTGGGGCGGACCGGGTGGTCGCTTCACTCGCCGCCTATGAAAAGCACGGCGGCCCCTGCATCATCGTCGACTTTGGCACGGCCACAACATTCGACGCCGTGACGGCCAAGGGGGAATACCTCGGAGGCGCGATAGCGCCAGGGATCCAGATTTCAGCCGAAGCGCTCTCTCTTCGCACGGCCAAGCTGCCCCGGATCGAGATCAAAGTCCCAAAGAAAGCGATCGGCCGTACGACCGTGGCCAGCATGCAGTCAGGGCTCTATTTCGGCTATGTGGGGCTGGTCTCGAACATCATCGCCGAAATCAGGAAGGAGCTCGGGGGGGAGAAGATCAAGGTTATCGCCACCGGAGGATTCGCGTCCCAGATCGCAGCCGAAGTCAGCGCTATCGACGCGTGCGAACCGAACCTGGTGCTCGAAGGCCTCCGGATGCTCTACGAGAAGAACCAGACCTGAGAGCCGGAGTCAATCAGCCGCCATGGAAGAATTGGAAAAGGCCAGAAGCCGCTATTTTCAAACCATCGCCCGGGAGTTTTTGGAGCGCCGTGGCGCTCCGTTCTTTCTTTCCTCCAAGGACGTGGCTCTCGTGGCCGGTTGGGAGCGGATGGGAATCCCCCTCCAGATGGTGCTGGATGGGATCGAGAAGTCTTTTTCTCCAGGCCGAAGAAACCCGCGGCCGCGGTCCAAGGTTCAGACTTTGGCCTATTGCGAGCCCGAGGTCCTCAGGGCTTTTGCCCAGCACCGTGAGCGTCACGTCGGCCGCACCCACAAGGTTAACGCGAGGCTTCGGAAAACTGCCAAGTTGAGAACGGAGGTTCAGGGATTCCTGGACCGGCTGCCGTCCCAGGTCGCCTACCTGCGGCCGCTTTTCGAGCAGGCAAGAGAGCTCCTTTCCTTGGCCGAGATCGAGGAAGAAAGGCTGGAAAAGATCGAAGAGGAAGTCGAAGAAAGGCTCTTTTGCGGCTCTCCGCTTGTGTTCAAACAGCGCTTGGCTGACGAAATCCGTTCAGAATCCGTGGTCCGAAAAAAGGATGAACTGGAAAGCATCCTGAAGGCCAAGGTCATCAAATGTCTTCGCGATGAGCACATGATTCCTCACCTCTCCCTTTTTTATTATTGAGGCCAAGATGGAAAAACGGATAATCTCCCTGCTCAAAAGAACCAAGGGGGGGTTGAGCCTCCCCAGGATAGCCGGCGCCCTCCGGATTTCCCGGCGCGAAAGGAGGATGCTTTTGGAGCAACTGAAGGAGATGGAGGGCCAGGGAATTCTGATGCGGCTGAAGAGACGGTATTTTCTGGCCCCGAGCTCCAGGATCCTCAAGGGCGAGCTTGTCACGGTCCTTCCGGGCTTCGGTTTTGTGACGCCGGAGTCGGGGAAGAGCGGCGATATCTTCATCCCCGGCCGCGACCTCGGCGGCGCCCTCCAGGGGGACACGGTCGAGCTGGTTGTCAAGGAAGAGGGACGGCGGGGAAAGCCAGAAGGAAAGGTCGTCAAAATCGCCAGAAAGGGGAGAGACACACTCCTCGGGCTCTATCAGGAGAGCTATGGCCTCCCGTTTTTCCGCCCTCTGGAAGGTCCTTTCGCCGAAGAAATTCCGCTGCGGATGAAAGAAAAGGTCCCTCTCCAAGCCGGGACGATCATCGAAGTGGACAGAGAAACAAAGGTTCTGAAAAAGGTCCTTGGAAAGCCCGATGACCCTGGAGTAGACGCCCAGGTCATCATCCGCAACCATAATCTCGCCACCCGCTTTTCCCGAGGGGCCTTGGCGGAGGCAGAGCTTATCTCTGGGGAGCTCCCCTTGGAGCTCAAGGCGAGAAGAGACCTCCGCGACTGGACGACGATGACGATCGACGGCGAGGACGCACAGGACTTTGATGATGCCGTGAGCATCAAACGGATCGGACGGACGCGGCATCTTCTAGGCGTCCACATTGCCGACGTTTCGCATTATGTGCCGGAAAAGTCCGCCCTCGATGGTGAGGCCTACGAGAGGGGAACCAGCGTCTACTTTCCTGACTTGACTCTCCCGATGCTTCCCGAGAGATTGTCCAATGACATCTGCAGTCTGAGACCGAAGGTGCCCCGGCTGACTGTTTCGGCCTTGCTCGAGTTCGATGAGTCGGCGGAAGTTCAAAGCGTGGAATTCACTCCTTCCCTCATTCAGACCGCAGAGAGAATGACCTACACTTCGGTCTTCAAGATACTGGAGGGGGATAAGGAAGAAAAGCGGAAGTACGAGCCGCTTGTTACCGATCTCCTCATGATGCGGGATTTGGCCCGGAGTTTGCGGAAGAAACGCAACCGGGAGGGGAGCCTTGATTTTGATATCCTCGAGCCTGAGCTCATCTACAAAGCGGGCCGCCTGCAATCTGTGGCCACGCTAGAAAGAAATGAAGCCCAGCAGTTGATAGAAGAATTCATGGTCGCCGCTAATGTGGCTGTCGCCACATACTTCGTGGAGAAAGATCTGCCGGCCATTTATCGAATCCACCCCAGGCCGTCCCAGGCCGACCTCGCCGAGCTCAGGGAGGCCCTCACCCACTTTGGTCTGCTTCTACCAGAAGCGGGGAAGATTGAGTCGAGCGATCTGCAGCGTGTTCTTTCGGCCGTAAAAGGCAAGCCCGTGGAAAAGTTTGTCAATATCCTTGTCTTGAGAGCGCTGAAATTAGCCGTCTACTCGGAGCGGAATGTCGGGCACTACGGACTGGCCAAGAAAAACTACACGCACTTTACTTCCCCGATCAGGCGCTACCCGGATCTCGTCGTCCACCGGATCTTGAAAAGAGCCCTGGAGGGCAAGAAACCCGCCCGGCTTCCTCTCGAGGCCATCGCCCTTCGGTCCTCGCGGAGGGAGAGAAACGCCGACGAGGCCGAGAAGGCACTCGTGGAGTGGCGCATCCTCCGTTTGCTCAAAGACAGGCTTGGCGATGAATTCGAAGGACTGATCGTGGATCGAGCCAAGGCCGGATTTGTGGTCGAGCTGGATGGCTATTTTGTCGATGGACTTCTCCCTCAGAGTGAGGTCGAGAGGGGCACTCTGCGCGAGCGGTCGCGGCCGGCCGGCCGCGCCAGGCGTGGCGGGCAGCGCTACGAGCTTGGCCAACGCCTGCGGGTCGTCCTGGCGGCGGTGGACCCTCTTCAGAGGAGGCTGACTTTCTCATTGAGCTCCGAACAGGAGGCTGGGACCCGATGAAGGTGCGAATTTTCGATGCCGCCGTGATTTTGTCTCGCCTGGACTGCGAAGGGTCCTTGGAGGCCGGGCTCATCGTGCAAGGCAGAAGATATGGGGCCGGGTTCGATTTTTATCCGTCTCGGGCCCAACCAAAGGCTGGCCCTTTTTTTGCCCGCATCTCGGCACCTCTTCCTTTCTCTTTGAAATGGGGAGACGGCTTTAATGTGGTGTCTCGAGAGGCTCGGGAAATCCTCGGTCAGGGGACCGTCCTTGACCCGTTTTCTCCCGAGATCAAGAAGAGCCAGCTGGCCAAACGGGTCGCTTTTCTCAATGAGTTGACCGGGGAAGCAAAAGAGATGATTCTCGCCCTCTGCCGGAGGGAAGGCTTTAAGGGATTGAAGGAACAAGACATCCTTGATTTTTGCCGCCTGAGCCGAACCCAGCTCGACCGGATCAGCCAAGAACTCGAAGCCGAGGGCAGAGTCAAGATCCTCTCCTTTTCACCCCTTTTGCTTCTCTCCCAGGAAAGCCTGGCGCTGCTCTGCGATAAGATCAGGGATTTTTTCTCTCTTTATCATCAGAAACATCCGGGCGAGAGAGGCCTCTCATTGGACAGGGTTCAGAAGCGTTTCGACGTTCCACCCAAGGTCCTCTCCCTGGCGTTGCGCTATCTCGAGCGGGAAGGTGCGATCAAGGAGTCGGGCTCCCTGTTCTTTCTTTCCGGCTTCGAAATCAAGCTCACGCCCAGGGAGGAGGGGCTGCTCGAAAAAATGGAGGGAATGTATTTCCGGGGTGAATTTCAATTTGTCTCCCTAGAAGAGATCCAAAAGGAGTTCAAGCTTCGACCTTCCGAGGGCCAGAAGCTTCTGGCCCTTCTGGTCGAACGCAAGAAAGTCGTCCAAGGCAAAGACGGTTTCATGCTCCAAGCCGGCTGGCTGGAAGAGGTCATCCGAAAGATCAGGGCGCTGGGCCGGAAGGAACTGACGGTGGCCGAGTTTAAAAAAATGACCGGCTTGACCCGCAAGTACGCGATTCCAATTTTGGAACTTCTGGACGAGATGGGAGTGACCCGTCGGCAGGGCCCGGCACGGGAGATTCTCTGAGCCGGAGGGCTCAGGCCCCTATTTTTTCTGGTCTTCGTCTTTTTGTTTTTTGGTTAGGGCGGATTTAAGCTTCTCGGCGAAGATGCCAAAAGAAGGCTCGACCGGGACAGGGGGGGCCGCTTCAGCCGCAGGCTCCGGAGCCTCGACCGGTTCTTTCTTTTCGACTTTCTTTTCAACCTTGACTTCTTCTTCCCCTTCTTCCTCTTTGAGCGCGGACAGGGCCTCCTGCTCGGACTCTTCGATCTCGATTTTTTCTTCGATGAAGCGCTTTTCGCTCTTTCTCAATCGGGGGGCCTTTTCGCCCTCGATCTTGGCTTTCTTTTTTTTGACGGGCTTTTCTTTCTTCGGCGGAGGGGGGATTTCGATCTTGATCTTCTCGGGCACGACCACGGGAGGGACCTGCGCCGCCTCGGCTTCTCTGGTTTCGGCCCGGGCTTCGGCCGCGGTCATTTCCACGGCTTCCTCGGGCAATCCCTCGAGGGGAACCTCGGGTGTTATCTCCAGCCCCAGCTCATACGCCTCTTCGACCTTGATTTCCTCCGGTTCCTGGTAGTAGAAAATGCCTTTTTTCTTTTCCGATTTGGAGAACTCAGGATGATTGAGGAGGACGGATTCCACGTCTTCGATGGTCGTTTCTTTGAGGACGTCAACCAGGTGGTAGGCGCGGAGATAATGCAGGGAGTAGATATTGCCCTGGAGACCAAAACCCTTGAAGATAAGGATCAGAAGTTCCTTCAAGTTCAGGTCTGAGCGAAGCTCATACAGCGGAAACAGCTTGGACAGGACTTCTTTTTCCAGATAGATGATCTTGTTTGGGAGCGAGTAGGTGAAGGCTTCCTCACCGCTGTCACTGAATCTGTCCTCTTTGGGATCATAGGCCAGCTTTACGACGGGGAGCTTTTTTTTCTGTCGTTTGAGCCAAAAGTTGAACTGCGCCGGGCCCTTGCGCTCGATGGTCAGGCTGGCTCCCTGGGGAATGTTGTTGGTGGCAAAATAATCCTTCAAGCCCAGGAAGAAACACTGGTTCGGGAAATAATAAAGAGTATAGGTCTTGCCGTCATCCTGGTCTGTGAAGCTGAATTCGCGGGCGTGGGAGAGCTCCTTGTTCAGGCTCCGAGGAATCCTGATCCCGCCGGAGATGATCTCGCGCCAGCTGAGGTACACCTTGATGGGGAAATCGTGGACGCCGCTGATTTCGGGTTTCTCCGTCTCTTCATATTCCGGGAGCTTGGCCAGCGCCGCCGAGAGAGGCAAATTTTCGGGCAGGGAGTTCAGGATCTTCTTGAGGTGCCATTTTCCCCAGTTCGATATGGAGATGCTGATGAACTCTTTCTTGTATTTCTTTTCCAGGGCGTAGCTCAAGCTGAGGCAATGGAGCTCGAACAGGTCGCGGGAAGGTTCGAGGCCAAAAAACCGCTCGACCAGACTCTCCGTGGTAACGGATTCTTTTGTGCCTTCGAACGAGCCTTCGATCTCTTTGATCTTTTCTTCCGGGATCGGGACCTGGCGCTCGGCGAGCTGCCAATAGTCGTTCCAGCCGAAGAATTTCGGCGATTTCGAAAGAGAGGTCCGCAAGTTCTTCTCCATCGCCTTGAGGTCTTTGTCCGGCATGGGGAGCTCGGTCAGCCGCGGGTCTTCCTCTTTGCCGATCTTCCCGGGGGCAGCCCCGCGGCCGTCACAGTTGGAGGGAAGCAAGACCTGGGTCTTGGTTTTCTTCATATAGTCGATGTACTTACGGAAAACCCCTCCCCCGTCATAATCCACCTCCATCATTTCGCAGTTGAAGCTCTTGAAAAAGAGCTTGCTGACGACCCTGAGAACGACCGCTCCCTTGAAATGCTCGACCGTCTTGCTGCTCACGGTCAACGGTTCATCATATTCTTTATAGATGAAATCTCCGACTTCGTAGAGTCCGTTGGGATCATAAACCTTGACCTCCTGGGTTCTCTGACTGGCCGTCTTTTGAAAGGCCAGCTTTTGGGCGATCTCGTGGAGAGTCAGAGGCCGCGTAACTTGGCGGAGTTCCTCGTCGGCGAACGCAATATCCTCCTCGGTTATTTTGGTCGTTTTGTTGTCGTTGGTCATGTCAATCTTTTTTCCCCATCAAAAGCATCAGGATGACTTTTTGAACATGAAGCCTGTTTTCGGCCTGGTCAAAAACGACCGAATTGGGAGAGTCGATCACCTCGCTGGTGACCTCTTCTCCGCGATGGGCCGGCAAGCAGTGCATGAACAGAGTGTCGGGCCTGGCCCTTGACATCAGCTCCTTATTGACCTGATAGGACGCAAAAATCCTGGCCTTTTTTTCTTTTTCTGCCTCCTGCCCCATCGACGCCCAGACATCGGTGTAAACCGCATCGGCCCCGGCCACCGCGTCAGCCGGGTCCGTCGTCAGGCGAAGCTCATACCCCGTTTCTTTCCCGTCCACGGCCGCGAGCCTGATGATGTCTGGATTCGGCTCGTAACCGGCCGGGGCGGCCACGGACATCCGGACACCGGACTTGGCGGAGGCAAACATCAGGCTGTGGCAGACGTTGTTGCCATCACCAACGTAGGCGAGCCTGAGGCCGGCCAGATTTCCTTTTTTTTCTTTGAGGGTAAAGAAATCGGCCATGGCCTGGCAGGGATGGAGAAGGTCTGAGAGGGCGTTGATGATAGGGATCCGGCAGGCCTCCGCCAGGTCGAGGATGATCTGGTGAGCGAAGGTGCGGATCATGATCCCGTCTACCCAGCGTTCCATGTTTTTCCCGATATCGAAGACGCTCTCCCGTTTGCCGAGCTGAATGTCCGCCGGGCTGAGATAAATGGCTTCTCCGCCGAGCCGGAGCATTCCCACTTCGAATGTCATCCGCGTCCTCAGAGACGGCTTTTCGAAGATCATGGCCAAGATCTTATCCTTGAGTTTCTTTTGGAAGCGGCGCGGAAACGCCTTGACATCTTCGGACAGATCCATGATTTCGTTGAACTCATAGAGCGTGAGATCGTGAATGGAAATGAAATCCTTCAACATGACGTTCTCCTAGGAGGTGGCCACAATCTTTGTCCCAGATCGATTGAGCAGCGCCGCCTTGAGATGACTGGCCGAGGTGATCAGGACCTCTTTGCCTCCGGCCTCGATGTATTCGACGGCCGCCCTGATCTTTGGACCCATCGAACCCGCCGGGAATTGGCCCTCGGCGAGAAAGCGCCTGGCTTCCTCCACGGTGATGAGGGGCATCGGTTTTTGGTCGGGCTTCCCAAAATTCAGGCAGACGCGTTCGATTCCGGTCAGAATGATGAAGAGGTCGACCTTGACCTCACGGGCGATGAGACTGGCCGCGTAATCTTTGTCGATGACGGCCTCGACTCCCTGGAAGAGGCCGCGCCCGTTGATAACAATCGGGATTCCTCCTCCGCCGGCGGCGATGACGATCCGGCCCGCCTCGACCAGGTCCCGGATGATCCACTTGGAGACAACGTCAATCGGCTTGGGCGAGGGAACGACCTTGCGGTAACCCCGGCCGGCGTCTTCGATCATCCTCCACTTTTTTTCCCTGGCCAGGATGTGGGCCCTGTATTTCGTGTAAAATGGCCCGACGGGCTTGGTGGGATTGTCAAAGGCCGGGTCGTTCTTGTCGACAATGACCTGAGTGATCAGGCTCGCCACTTCCTTGTCCAGGGAATTGCGGCGAAGTTCATTGATGAGGCTTTTCTCGAGCATGTACCCCATGCTTCCTTCGGTCATGGCGTCGCAGATTTCGAGGGAGAAGGGCGGGATCTTGGTGCACGCTTCCTCCATCTGAATGAGCAGATTCCCGACTTGGGGCCCATTGCCGTGCACGATGATGACCTCATATCCCTTTTTGACGATATGGACCATCAGCTGCGAGGCCTGGGCGGCGTTGCGGAGTTGCTCCTCTTGGAGACCCCGCTGGTTCTCCGGGAGGATGGCGTTGCCGCCGAAGGCGATCAGGGCGATCCTTCGTTTCATGCGAACTTCTTGAGAACCTCCCTCAAATTCGGTGATCCAACCTCTTCGAGCTCGTAGGAGACGTGAAGCAAGGGCTTGCTTGTTTTGATGACCCGGTTAAGGTTGATAGGGGTGCCGCTGACGACCAGGTCGCAAGGGATCCTGTCGATCGTTTTTGCCAACTCAGCGGTTTGCTTTTCGCCGTACCCCATGGCCGGGAGGACACGGTCGAGATGGCTGTATTTCTGGAAAGTGGCCTTGATGCTGCCCACCGCATAGGGTCTCGGGTCGACGATCTTGGCCGCCCCGAACTTCTCCGCGGCGACGATCCCAGCGCCGTAGGTCATTCCTCCGTGAGTTACGGTCGGGCCGTCCTCGATGACCAGAACGGTCTTCCCTCTGATCCGTTCCCCGTCCTTGACGGAGATCGGGGAATTGGCCCGGATGACCGTGGCCTTGGGGTTAATCCTCTTGATATTTTCGAGCACCACGGCGACATTCTCTTTCTTGGCCGTATCGAGCTTGTTGATGACCAGGACCTGGGCTCGGCGGAAGTTTGTCTCGCCGGGATGGTAGAGAAGTTCATGGCCGGGCCGATGCGGGTCGACAACCACGATCTCCAGGTCGGACCTGTAAAATGAGAAATCGTTGTTGCCCCCGTCCCAAAGGATGATGTCGGCTTCTTTTTCAGCCTGGCGCAGGATGGCCCCGTAGTCGACGCCGGCATAGACGATGATGCCGTGGTCGATGTGGGGCTCGTACTCTTCCCGTTCCTCGATTGTGCATTCATGTTTGTCGAGGTCGGCGTAAGTCGCGTAACGCTGGACTTTCTGCTTGACCAGGTCTCCGTAGGGCATGGGATGCCGGATAGCCGCCACTCTTTTTCCCATCTTTTTCAAGATAAGGGCTACCTTGCGGCTGGTCTGACTCTTTCCAGACCCCGTCCGCACCGCGCAGACGGAGACGACGGGTCTTTTGCTCTTGATCATGGTCGCGTCAGGGCCGAGGAGCCAAAAACTCGCCCCCATGGCGTGAACCTGAGAAGCCCTATGCATAACGTACTCATGGGTCACGTCACTGTAGGCGAAGACGACTTCATCCACCTCGAACTTTTTGATCAGGCTATCGAGCTCCGATTCCGCATAAATGGAGATTCCTTTGGGATAGAGTTTCCCGGCCAGCTCAGCCGGGTATTTCCTTCCCTCAATATCCGGGATCTGGGTGGCGGTGAAAGCCACGACCCGATAATCCGCGTTGCCTCTGAAAAAGACATTGAAATTGTGGAAGTCGCGTCCGGCTGCTCCCATGATGAGGACCTTTTTCACTGTTCTTGCTCCTTTTCAAATGAAAATGTAAAAAAAATGTAAAAAACGACTGCTAAGTATAATACATGCTTTTAGATAATGCAACCGGCCTTAAAAGGTGGGGAGGGAGGGGTCAGGAATGAGGAGATGGGTCTTCGGTTTGCTGTTTCCAGGACTTTTCTTTCCGATCGTAGCCGTGGCCTCCCTTCTTGGAGGAGTGGGGCTTGGACGGAGGGGGCATGGGTCGGCGCAGCTTCTGCCAGATGGGTTTTTGGCGACGATCTATGTTATGGCCCATAAGAATCGTCACCCTTGTCTTCTCGTCATCCGGTCATCTCGTCAAAAAAACTCAAAAAGTGCAGTGGATCACGCAGCATCCATCTTACCTCAAACGGTTATTTTGCAAAAGTGGGGAGCGATTTCGAATCTGTCCGTACTCCTTTTTTTCTTCCTTTGCCGCTCAGGCCTCAGGATTCGGCCTTTTTTGTGATTTGAACGAAATCCGAGGATGGAGCGAGAGACGTCGAAAAGTGGATTTGACGAGATGACAAGCGGGACGAGACGACGAGATACACGTTTTTTGTTTCTATTGACAGTTTTGAGCTAAATTATTTATTATATAGGAGCTTCGAATAAAGAGGTGGTCAGGCGCGTAGCTCAGTGGGAGAGCGCTTCCTTGACGCGGAAGAGGCCGTGGGTTCAATCCCCTCCGCGCCTACCATGTTTTAAGGAGTTGGTATTCACAAGCAGAAACGGAAGAGCGAAGCCGAGTTGCCTGCCCTGTTGAATACAAATAAATTTTGATGGCTGAATTAGTTAATATTGAGATAGAGGGGTCTGTTTACTCCGTCGAGAAAGGAACGCCGCTTTCCGACCTCGTCAACCGGATATCTCAGGCCAGACGCCCGATACTCGCATTGGTGGACGGCCAAACCCTGGCCCTCGACTCCAAGCTTGAGAAGAGCGCGAAGCTTCGGCTGCTCTATCCGGACTCGGCCGATGCCCTGGAAATCCTGAGGCACAGCGCCTCTCACCTCTTGGCTCACGCTGTCCTCGAGCTATTTCCAGGGACCCAAATCGGTATCGGGCCGGCGGTTGAAAACGGTTTTTATTATGATTTCTTGAGAGACGAGCCTTTTACTCCGGAGGACCTGACCCGGATCGAAGCGAAAATGGCGGAGCTCATAGCGGCAGACATTCCGATCGAGAGGGTTCTCCTCACCAAGGCCGAGGCGGTCCGTCTTTTTCAGGAAAAGGGACAGGGGTTAAAAGTCCAGCTCGTCCAGGAAAAGGGGCTGGACGAGGTCAGCTTTTTTAAGCAAGGCTCTTTTTTTGATTTCTGCCTGGGGCCCCATCTCCTTTCGACCGGCCAGGTCAAGCATTTCAAGCTCCTCTCGATCTCGGGTGCCTACTGGAAGGGCGATGAAAGGGGAACCCAACTCCAGAGGATCTATGGGACCGCCTTTTTTAGCCAAAAAGAACTCCAAGACTATCTCGCTTTTTTAGAAGAAGCCAAAAAGCGGGACCATCGCAGGTTAGGCCTGGATCTCGACCTCTTCAGCACTGCCGAAGATCTGGGCCCGGGGCTCATACTCTGGCACCCCAAGGGCTCCCGGCTTCGAGCCGTGATCGAAGACCATTGGCGCAAAAGGCATTGGGAAGGGGGCTACGAGGTTCTTTATACCCCTCACATCGGCCGCGACAATCTCTGGAAGACTTCGGGCCATCTCGGATTCTACAAAGACAATATGTATTCGCCGATGGAAATTGACGATCAAAGTTATTACCTGAAACCGATGAACTGCCCGTTTCATATCATGATCTATAAATCCAGATTGCGATCTTACCGGGAACTCCCCCTTCGCTGGGCCGAACTGGGAACGGTTTATCGCTATGAGCGGAGCGGAGTCCTTCACGGGCTCCTTCGGGTGCGAGGATTCACTCAGGACGATGCCCATATCTTCTGCACTCCCCAACAGATCGACGGGGAGATCCTGCGCGTCCTGGATTTTTCGATCTCCATCTTGGCCGACTTTGGTTTCACCGACAACAAGATCGAGCTCTCGGTCCGCGACCCCAAGAACCCATCCAAGTTTGTGGGAAACGAAGCCATGTGGCTCGAGGCCGAGGCCTCGCTGGTCAAGGCTCTAAAAGCCCGCTCTCTGGCTTATGAACGGATGGAGGGTGAAGCCGTTTTTTATGGACCCAAGATCGACATCAAAGTCAAGGACGCAATCGGCCGCCTCTGGCAGTGCACGACGATCCAGTTCGACTTCAACATGTCCGAGAGGTTCGGCATGACCTATGTCGGTGAAGATGGCCAGTCCCACCAGCCGTACATGGTCCACCGCGCCCTTCTGGGGTCTCTCGAAAGGTTTTTTGGCATCCTGATCGAGCACTACAATGGGAATTTCCCTCTCTGGCTTGCCCCGGTGCAGGTCATCGTATGCCCGATCGCCGAGCGCCATCAGGAGTACGCCGAGGAGTTGGACCTTCAATTTAAGAAGAAAGGGCTCCGTTCTCAGGTCGACGCCAGCCGAGAGAAAATCGGCCACAAGATCAGGGACGCCGAACTCAAAAAGATTCCCCTGATCCTGATCATCGGCGATAAAGAAGTCAGCCAAAGGACGGCCTCCCTGAGAGTCCACGGAAAGGGCGACCGGGGAGCCATCAAAATTCCCGAATTCCTTGAAAAAGTCATGGAATTGAATGACAATAAATCTCT
Source organism: Candidatus Aminicenantota bacterium (assembly GCA_963701305.1). GTDB lineage: Bacteria > Acidobacteriota > Aminicenantia > Aminicenantales > CAVYOD01 > CAVYOD01. The sequence continues at coordinate 1,582,973 of OY969586.1, read as the reverse complement.
GGAACTCAATTTTAAAGGAGGAGGCCGCTCATCTTAAAAAGACAACCATTCCGTCCCCCAGGGGGGAAACCCAAGCCCCATAGGATTAATGAAATGATTCAGACCAAAGAAGTCCGAGTGATCGACGATGAAAAAAGACAAGTCGGAATTCTCGGAACCGCGATCGCTCTATCACTGGCCAGAGATCGGGGGCTGGACCTGGTCGAGATTGCCCCGCAGGCGACCCCTCCGGTCTGCCGGATCATGGACTACGGCAAGTTCCTTTACGAATTGCACAAGAAAGAACACGAGGCCAAGAAACATCAGAAACAGATTCAGATCAAGGAGATCAAGTTCAGACCGAAGATCAGCACGCATGATTATGATTTTAAGCTGCGACACGTCCTGCGATTCCTGGAAGAAGGGAACAAAGTCAAGATCACGATCATGCTCAGGGGACGAGAGAAGTCGAGGCCCGAGCTGGGCTTTCAGGTTCTGAACAGGGTGCTCGTCGATACCAAATCGGCCGGGCACCAGGACGGACAGGTTCGGAAACAGGATTGGGCTGTCTCCGCTCTCCTTGTCCCCGCAAAGCTAGGAGGAAAAGATGCCAAAGCTAAAGACGCACAAGGGAGCCCAAAAGAGGTTCAAAGTAACGGCGAAAAAGAAAATTCTTCACAGCAAAGCTAACAAGAGCCATATCCTGACCAAAAAAGCTTCCAAAAGAAAAAGGTTGTTGGGGAAAAAAGAAGTGGTCAGTCCTGCGGATCGGGCCTCTGTGAAGAAGATGCTTCCCTACGAATTTTAGGGGAGAGCTGAAAAGGAGAAGAAGATGCCCCGAGTACGACGAGGACACAAGAAAAAAGACCGCCGGACCAAGATCCTGAAGCTGGCCAAGGGATATTGGGGGGCCAAGGGCCATAATTACCGGACGGCCAAAGAAGCCGTAGAAAAATCGCTGCTTTACGCCTACCGGGACCGCAGAGCCCGCAAGGGAGATTTCCGGAGGCTGTGGATCATCCGGATCAAAGCTGCGGCTGCGGCCAACGGGATGACCTACAGTCGCTTCATCCAGGGCTTGCGTAAGCTGGATATCGAGCTGGACCGGAAGGTCCTGGCCGAGATGGCCGTTCACGCCCCCCAGGCGTTCGGCCGTTTGAGCCAGAAAGTCAAAGAAGCTGCGGTTTGAGATGACTTCGTTCTGGAGCCGGGTGGAGGACTACCGGAAGAAATTCGACGAGCTTTCTGGCGGCTTGAAGGATGAGGTTTCACTCAGGGAACTGCGCAATCTCTATCTGAGCCGTAGAAGAGGGTATTTGACCCTCCTCTTTGAATCCCTTCGGTCCCTCGACACTCAAGACAAGAAGCGGGCCGGCCAGATGGTCAATGAACTCAAGGCCTACGTCCTGGACCGACTAGAGAGTCTGGAGGAGAAGTTCCGGATGCCTGGGAAGGCCGCCGAAAGGGTCGATCTGACCCTGCCCGGCCTCCGGAGGCATCTGGGAGCTCCTCATCCGGTCGTTCTCTTTCAACGGGAAATCGAAAACATTTTCTTGGGAATGGGTTTCTCGATCGAGGAGGGCCCGGAGATCGAGACCGATTATTATAATTTTGAAGCGCTGAACTTTCCTCCGCACCATCCGGCCCGCGATGCCTGGGACACGATCTACATCACCGATAACCTGTTGCTCAGAACTCACACTTCTCCCGTCCAAATCAGAGTCATGGAAAAGCGGAAGCCTCCCATCCGGATTATTATCCCTGGCCGGGTTTACCGGCGGGAAACTCCGGACCCGACCCATCTTCCCATGTTCTTCCAGGTCGAGGGTCTGGTCGTGGACGAGGGGATCACCTTTGCCCACCTCAAGGGAACGCTTGAATGCTTTCTCAAGGCCCTTTTCAGCGAAAGCATCAAGATCCGTTTTCGCCCGAGTTTCTTCCCGTTCACCGAGCCTTCGGCTGAAGTGGATATCGAATGCATCGTCTGCAAAGGCAAGGATGAGTCCTGCCCGATCTGCGGGGGCGGCGGCTGGAAGGAGATCATCGGCGCCGGCATGGTCGACCCCCAGGTCTTTAAGAACGTCAACATCGACCCGGAGCGCTACACGGGTTGGGCCTTTGGGATGGGGATCGACCGCACGGCCCTGTTCGCATATCAGATCCCCGACATGCGTTATTTCTACGAGAACGACCTCAGGTTTATCCGGCAGTTTCACCTCAAATGAAGATCGTTCTGAGTTGGCTAAGGGAGTATGTCGACCTCAATCTTCCTCTGCCTCAGCTCATTGAGAAGCTGAATATGATCGGCCTGATGGTCGATACATGGGAAGAGAAGGACGGCGACGTCGTCCTCGATATCGAAACCTACGCTAACCGCCCGGACACCCTCGGCCATCTGGGGATCGCCCGCGAGCTGGCGGCGGCCCTGGAGCTGCCGCTGAAAGAGAGAATTTGGCCGGTGTCGGAGCTCGGAGAACGCACCGCCGAGCTCATCGACGTCCAGGTCTGGGACGAACAGCTCTGCCCTCGCTATTGCGGGATCATCGTCAAGGGAATCCCGGTTAGCCCTTCCCCTCCCTGGCTGCAGAGGAAAATCGCGGCCATGGGACTCAAACCGATCAACAATATCGTCGATGTCAGCAATTATGTTCTTTTTGACACGGCCCAGCCGATTCACGCTTTCGACTTGGCCAAGATCGGAGGCCGGAAGATCATCGTTCGCCGGGCCAAGAAGGGAGAAACTCTGAAGACGCTCGAAGGAAAGGACTTGACTCTGGCCCCAGAGATGCTGGTCATCGCCGATGAATCGAGGTCTATGGCTCTGGCCGGCGTCATCGGCGGCCAAGACTCGGCCGTCATTGAGACGACCAAGGACGTGTTCATCGAATGCGCCCATTTCGACCCCGTCTCGGTTCGCCTGACAAGCAAAGCCGCCGGCATCCAAACAGATGCCTCCTACCGTTTTGAGCGGGGGACGGATTTTGCTTTCCCTCCCCGGGCGGCTATAATGGCCGGCTCTCTTTTGACACGCTTCGGCGGGAAAGTGACCCAGGAGATTGTCGATGTCTGCCCCAAGCCGCGGAAAACAAAATCCTTGGTCCTTCGCCACCAGCGGACATGTGATCTCCTCGGAACAGAGGTGGGGCCTGAGTTCATCCCCAAGACGCTCGCCTCCCTCGGCTTCAAGGCCGACCTCCAGCAGCGCGGAGTCTGGCGGGTAGAGGTGCCGTCTCACAGGGTCGACATCGAGCGCGAGGCCGACCTGATTGAAGAGGTCGCCCGTTTTTATGGCTACGATAAAATCCCGTCGATTGTAACGCCGCTGAAGTCATTCGAGCCGAACGTTAATAAGAGACGGGAAAGAACGGAAAAAGTGAGGACCCTGTTGCTCCACCGGGGTTTTGACGAAGCCATCAACTTCAGCTTTTCCGACCCGGAACGAGAGGCCCTCTTAGAGAGCGGCCGGTGCCCTATTACTCTGTGCAACCCGATCTCGATCAGAGCCTCGCTGCTGCGGACAAATCTACTCCAGGGGCTTCTTGAGAATGCCGCCTGGAACAGGAATCGAGGTATCGACGGCATCCATTTCTTTGAGCTGGGGAATGTCTATTTTTGGGACGAAAAGTGCCATGTCGAACAGTTGAGTCTGGGACTGGTGACGACGGGGCTGTTGGACCCCATCCATTGGCGGGGCGAGAAGAGTCGAGCCGATTACTTCACCCTGAAAGGAGCCCTGGAGGCGCTGCTTGAACACCTGCGGTATTCCCCCTCTTCTTTCGTCGCGGTGGATCATCCTTTCTTCGAGGAGGGATATTCCCTTGCGGTCGCCTATAAGAATGTGAAGTTCGGTCATCTCGGGCTGGTCCGGCGGAAGATCTTAGATGCCTATTCGCTGGAGGGTCCGGTGTACGCGGCCGAGATCAACCTGTCCGCCCTCTTCGGAAAGCAACCCCAGCCTTTCCAGTACAGGCCGGTCGTCAAGTTCCCGGCCATCATCAGGGATCTCTCGGTTCTCATCTCGCGGGACATCACCTACCAGGAAGTGGAAAAGATGATTTCAAAACTCGCCGTTCCCTACCTGGATGGCTTTGAGCTTTACGACCTTTTCGAAGGACCGGCCATCCCCAAGGACAAGATCAGCCTGACCCTTCGTTTTACCTTCCGCCATCCTCAGCGGACTCTGCTCGCGGAGGAGGTGGACAAGTTCGAACAAGAGATGGTCCGTCATCTCAAGTCGGTGTTTGATATTCAACTCAGATAAACAAGGAGGGAAAATTGACAAGCGAATTGGAAAGAATTAAAATACTCGAGGGCAAGATCTCCCAAGTTGTTGATTTTATAAACAAATTGAGCAATGAGAATGAGAAGCTGAAGCAGCAGGTCAAGGAGCTGAAGTCCGAAAAACGCGATTTTGAGGAGCAGGCCAAAAAGATCGGCAAGCTGGACGAAGAACTGAAAAAATTTGACAACGAGAGAGAAATAATCAAGGGGAAGATCGAGACGATCATCAGTCAGATCGACCAACTTGGCATATGATCGACAAAATCATCGACGTCGAAATTTACGGGCAGAAATATAGGATACGAGTCAAAGGAGAAGAGGATGAAAAGTACATCAGCCATTTGACTTCGTATGTTGATCAAAAAATGCATGAGATCGCAGTTAAATCCAAGTCCGCGGACACCTTGAAAATAGCCGTATTGGCGGCTCTGAATATCGCGGATGAGTTTTTTTTGAATCAGAAGAAACTGGATCAACTGAACGAAGCCATTGGCCACATGGAGACCGAGATAGAAAGCTTGGAAGTCCGTCTCTTTAAAGATGAAGATACATATGACAATATCGAAAAGCTTACTTGAAAGAACAGAAACCTGGATTCCGTTGTTCATAGATCCGTCTGGAGAGCTCCCCTGTCCCGAGACATCCCCGGCTCGGGGGAACGGCCTCTTCCGCTTTTGCCCTGGGAATGCTCCTCCGGTTTTTCACCCAAGTTCCGGCCGTCACGAATAGCCCTGTTCTAAGCCTTCATCATCTCGTCTCCCTTGATTATTTATAAGGAGGTGGTTCAACTTGAAGATCATGCTGATCGTAGCCGTAGGTGTTATTATTCTGCTGGTGGCACTCCTCGCCTATATCCTTCTCAAGAAGCGGGCCGGACAGCGGGCCGTTTTCCGGGCGGTGGAAGAGGCCAAAGAAATCCTGGCCCGAGCCGCGGCGGATGCGGAGAAAGCCAAACACGAAGCCGCCATCAAAGCAAAGGAGCGGGAGCTCAGCCAGAAGGAGGAGTTCGAGTCCCAGACGCGTGAGCGGCGACGGAAGATCAACGAGACCGAACGGCGTCTGATTCACAAGGAAGAAAGTCTGGAGCGGCGGTTCCAGGCGCTGGAACGCAAAGAACACGATTTCTCGGGCAAAGAACGGAGGATCCTGCAGAGGGAGAAAGAGCAGGATGCTCAAGAAGAGAAATTCAACCAAATCCTCAAGAAGGAAACGGAGGAGCTCGAGAGGATCGCCGGGCTGACCCTCGAGGAAGCTAAGAGCATTCTGATTAAGAAGATCGAGGACGAGGCCCGGCTGGAGGCGGTTCAGGTCGTCCGCAAGATCGAAGAAGAGACCAAAGAAAAAAGCCAGACCCTGGCCCGGGAGATCATCAGCCAGGCGATCCAACGGTCCGCCGCCGAACACGTCGTCGAAACGACGGTATCGGTCGTCGACTTGCCCTCAGACGATATGAAAGGTCGGATTATCGGACGCGAGGGGAGGAACATCCGAGCCCTGGAGATGGCGACCGGCGTAGACATCATCGTCGACGACACTCCCGAGGCTGTCATTCTTTCGAGCTTCGATCCGCTGCGCCGGGAAATGGCCAGGCTGTCGATTGAAAAGCTGGTCATCGACGGGCGGATCCATCCGGCCAGGATCGAGGACATCGTCGAGAGCGTGAAGCAGGACCTCGAACAGAAGATCAAGCAGGAGGGAGAGGCGGCCCTCTTTGACCTGCGAGTTCAGGGCGTCCATCCCGAACTGGTCAAGCTCCTGGGCAAACTGAAGTATCGAACGAGCTACGGCCAGAACGTCCTCCAACATTCCAAGGAGGTCGCCCTCCTGGCGGCCTTGATGGCCAAGGAATTGGGGCTGAACACGAACGTGGCCCTTCGGGCCGGGCTGCTCCACGATATCGGCAAGGCTGTGGACAAGGATGTTGAAGGGACGCACACCGAGCTCAGCGTCGAGCTGACCAAAAAGTACGGCGAGCCGGAAGCGGTCATCGCCGCCATCGCCTCGCATCATCGGGACGTCGATTTTCCTTCCATCGAAGCCGTCCTCGTCCAGGCTGCGGACACTCTCTCCGCGGCGCGTCCGGGAGCTCGGCGGGAGTTGCTGGAGACATACATCCAGCGGCTGGAGAAGCTGGAGGAGATAGCCAATTCCTTCGAGGGAGTCTCCAAGTCGTTCGCCCTCCAGGCGGGCCGGGAGATCCGGATCATCGTCGAAAGCCAGAAAGTCACGGATGACAAAGCGGCCCTGATCGCCAAGGACATCGCCCAAAAGATCAAGGATGAGCTGGACTACCCGGGGCAGATCAAAGTGACCGTGATCCGCGAAATGAGGGCTGTGGAATATGCCCGCTAGAGTATCGGTTCTCTTTTTGGGCGACATCATCGGCCGCCCCGGCCGAAGAGCCCTCGAGCGCTTCCTGCCTTCGCTCGTGGAAAGATATTCGCCCTCCCTGATCATCGCCAATGGGGAAAACGCCGCCGGCGGGAGCGGGATCACGGAGGAGATCAGCCAGGAGCTTTTGCACCAGATCGATGTCCTCACTTCAGGAAATCACATCTGGGATAAGAAGGAGACCATCGCCTATTTCCAAAAAGAGCCGAGGCTTTTGAGGCCGGCCAATTATCCCCCGCTGAACCCCGGCAAGGGCTTCTTTGTCCACGACCTCGGTTCCGGGCTCAAGGTCGCGGTCGTGAGCCTTCAGGGCCGAGTTTTTATGGAGCCGATCGACTGCCCCTTCCGGACAGCCGATGACCTCCTCGGAACGCTGCAGAAGACAACACCGATGATCATCGTGGACTTTCATGCCGAGGCGACTTCGGAGAAACAGGCCATGGGCTGGTACCTGGACGGACGGGTATCGGCCGTCGTCGGGACACATACCCATGTTCAGACATCGGATGAACGGATTCTTCCTCAGGGGACGGCTTACATCAGCGACGTCGGCATGGTCGGAGGTTATAACTCCGTGATCGGGATGCGCCGCGAGCAGGCGCTGGCCCGCTTCCTGACCGGACGACCACAGCGCTTCGAGCCGGCCAAGGAGGGTTTGTCCCTGGGCGCCGTTTTCATCGAACTGGATGCCAAGACGGGAAAGTCGATCTCCATCCGCAGGGAGGCGTTAGTCGAGGAGAAAAGTGAAGACTGAAGCGGTCGTCCTCCCCGACCGGGTGTACACCGTCACCCAGGTCACTCAACTCGTTAAGCTCGAGCTGGAGACGTCCTTTCCGGTCTTGTGGGTGGAGGGAGAGATTTCGAACTTCCACCGCCACTCCTCCGGTCACATCTATTTTACGCTCAAAGATGCCTCCAGTCAGTTGCGCGGCGTCTTGTTCCGCTCTGATGCCCGGCAGGTCCCCTTCGAGATGAAAGATGGCCTCCAGGTCATCTGCCGGGGCCGCATCAACGTTTATGAACCTAGGGGGGAGTACCAGCTTGTGGCCGATCTCGTCCAGCCCAAGGGCAAAGGCGCTCTCCAGCTGGCCTTCGAACAGCTTAAGGAGAAGCTGAAGAAGGAGGGTCTCTTCGAGCTTCAGCGCAAAAAGAAATTGCCCCTGCTTCCGAAAAAAATAGGGATTGTGACCTCTCCCCGGGGAGCGGCGATCGTCGACATCCTGAAAACCCTGGAGAGACGATTCGCCCGCCTCCACATTCTTATCTATCCTGTCAAAGTCCAGGGGGAGGGTGCGGCCGAAGAGATTGTCGCCGGGATCGATTACCTGGGAACAGTAGCGGATTTGGATGTGATCGTTGTCGGGCGCGGTGGAGGATCGATGGAAGACCTGTGGGCGTTCAACGAAGAAAAAGTCGCCCGGGCCATTTTTCGCTCTCCCGTTCCGGTCATCTCCGCCGTGGGGCATGAGGTCGATTTTACGATCGCGGATTTCGTGGCCGATATCCGCGCCTCGACTCCGACCGCCGCCGCGGAGATGGTTATCGAAAAGGAAGAGGCCTTCGAAGAGCGCATCCGAAACCTTCACGAGAAGATCGCTCATCATCTGAAATTTGCATTCCAGGAGTTCAAGCACCGAGTCTTCCGACTCAGCCAGGACCAGGTTTTTCAGACTTTCAAGGAAAGGCTGCTCAACCTCGAGCAGGAGGTGGACGAACTCGAGCTGAAGGCCTGGAATCTCATGCGCCGGAAGGCCCAAAGGATCGCGGAGATGAAATCGCAGGCAGCCTTGTTCGCGGAGGTGATGCGCAACATCCTGAAGGCAAAGCTCCAGGAGGGCGAGGCCGGATGGGAGAGACTTTCGGCATCTCTCCAAGCCCTCAGCCCTTTAGCGGTCCTCAAAAAAGGTTACACCCTGTGCTGGCAGGGCAACGGAAGGCGCCTTGTGCGGGCGATCGACGACCTCCAGCGGGACGAGGATGTGACCGTGTCTTTTTATTCCGGAGAGTTCACCTGCGAGGTCAAGAATATCGACCGGGAGAAACCAATCCAATCCCGGTTCTCAAAGGAGACCAAATGACGACCCTCAGCTTCGAAAAAGCGCTGTCCGACCTGGAGAAGATCGTCGAGAAGATGGAAAAAGGCGAGTTATCCTTGAACGAATCATTGGCCCTTTTTGAAAAGGGAGTGAAGCTGGCCCGTTTTCTCCGCCACGAGCTCGATAAAGCTGAGAAGAAAGTCGAGATCCTTCTCAAGAACGAAAAAGGAGAGGTCAAGGCCGAAGAATTCAGCCTGGAAGAGGAACCGGAGGCCTCGAGCGAAGAGGGGACGGGTTCTCCAAAAAGACCCAAAGATAAAGACGATGATGAGCTTCCCTTCTGAGAGCCTATGAACGTCCAGGACCGAATCGAAGCCAAGCGCGTGGCCGTCGACTGCGAGCTCAAAAAGCTTCTGCGTGAAGATGATTCACCGCTCTTTGAAGCGATGCGTTACGCCGTACTGTCCGGAGGCAAGAGGTTCCGGCCGGTCCTTCTCCTTTGCTCGGGCGAGTGTTTTGGGGTTTCGCTGGAGATGCTCCTTCCGTTCTCCTGCGGCCTTGAGCTCATCCATAATTATTCGCTCATCCACGATGATTTGCCCTCCATGGACAATGATGATTATCGGCGGGGAAAACCCTCCTGCCATAAAGCGTTCGGAGAAGGCCTCGCCCTCCTGGCCGGCGATGGGCTCATCAGTCTGGCCTTCGAAGTTCTGGCCGGAGCTCCCGTGCCTCCTGCGCTTTATCCAGAGAAACAAGAGGTCATCCGGGAGATCAGTCGGGCGGCGGGGTCCCGAGGCATGGTCGCCGGGCAACTCCTGGACATCACTCTTCCGCCCCAGGAGCTGACCGAAGAAAAAATCCATGAGCTCATTCTCAAGAAAACTGGCTCCCTGATCGTATCCGCGGTCAAGTCCGGAGCGATCCTGGGAAAGGCGGCGCCTGGTGAGATTCAGGCCATCGAGGAATATGGAAAAAAGGTCGGCCTGGCCTTCCAAGTGAGGGATGACCTCATAGATGCTGCCCAGCAGACAGCGAGCGCTTCTCCGCCCCGTCCCAACTATGCCCTCGTCGTCGGACGTGGGGAAGCTCAGAGAAGACTGGAGGGGTTCGTGGCGGACGCCATCCAGGCCCTCGAAAAGGCGAGTTTGCGCTCTGGGGAGCTCCGGGAGCTGGCTCTCAAGCTCCTGAGGGTGGACAAGGGAGACTAGGTTGGGCAGAATCCTCGATCGAATCCAGAGCCCGAAAGACCTGAAGAGGCTAACCCTGAGCGAACTCTCCCAGCTCTCCCGGGAGGTCCGGAGCCTCATCGTGGAAACAGTCTCGAGGAGCGGCGGCCATCTGTCCTCGAACCTGGGGGTTGTGGAGCTGACGCTCGCCCTCCATTATGTTTTTGACGCGCCCCGGGACAAGATCATCTGGGATGTCGGCCACCAGTGTTACACTCACAAGCTCATCACCGGCCGCAGAGATAAATTCGCCAAACTCCGTCAGTATGAGGGCCTCTGCGGGTTTCCTTCTCTCGAGGAGAGCGAATATGACCCCTACAACACCGGCCACGCTTCGACGGCGCTTTCCGCTGCCATGGGAATGGCCGTCGCCCGCGACAAGCAGAACGCAAATTTCGAGGTCATCGCGGTTGTCGGCGACGGGAGCCTGACCGGAGGCGTCGCCTGGGAGGCGCTCAACCAGATCGGGCATCTCCGGGAAAAGGTGATCATTGTCCTCAACTATAACGAGATGTCCATCTCCCTGAACGTCGGGGCGTTCTCCAAGTATCTCTCTTACCTCGTCTCGGGACAACATTACCTGAGGATCAAAGACCAGGCTAAATCGATTCTCAAATCCATCCCCGGTGTCGGCCAGCCCCTGATCAAGGCCGGCCGGGCATTCGAAGAGCTGATCAAGAAGACTTTTTTTCCCGGGCTCGTTTTCGAGGAATTGGGTATCCGCTATGTCGGTCCCGTCCAGGGGCACAGCCTGGGGTCGCTCATCGAAGTCTTCAAAGACGCCCAAAGCTACGGCGGCCCCATCCTCCTGCACTGCGTAACCCAAAAGGGAAGGGGTTACGCGCCGGCCCAGGCCTATCCCTCTCGCTTTCATGGGGCCTCACCCTTCAATCCAGCCACGGGCGAGCCTCTCAATCGTGATCTGACCCCCACTTATTCTTCTGTTTTCGGAAGGACGATGCTCAAGGCCGCCCAGGAAGATCCCAAAGTCCTGGCCATTACGGCAGCCATGCCGGATGGGACGGGGCTAGCCTCATTCGCCAAGGAACTGCCCGACCGTTTTTACGACGTGGGGATCGCCGAACAGCACGCGGTCAACTTTGCCGCGGGGCTGGCGATCAGCGGATTCAAACCGGTCGTGGCCATCTATTCGACCTTCCTCCAACGGGCTTATGATCAGCTTTACCATGACGTTTGCCTGATGGACTTGCCGGTCGTCTTTGCCCTTGACCGGGCCGGTATCGTCTCCGATGATGGACCGACCCACCAGGGTCTCAATGACATCGTCTACCTTCGCCATCTTCCGCACATGATTGTCATGGCTCCCAAGGATGAGAACGAGCTCCAGCACATGATCATGTCGGCGCTGAGCTACGGCCATCCCGCCGCTGTCCGCTTCCCCAAGGGCAAGGGATTGGGCGCTCCTCTCGACAAGCAATTCAAACTCATTCCCCTCGGTCAGAGTGAGCTGCTCAAAGAAGGCCGTGACCTGCTCCTCGCCCTAGGAAGCATGGTCGCCCCGTCGCTTGCGGCCGCGGAAAAGCTAGAGCAGGAGGGGATCAGCCTGGCTGTGGTGAACGCCCGTTTCGCCAAGCCTTTGGATGAGCGGACGATCCTCCGTTTCGCCTCACCGGGCCGGACGATCATCACGGTCGAAGAGGGAGTCACCGCCGGAGGGTTCGGGAGCGCGGTCAGAGAACTCTTGGACCGGGAAAGGCGGTTCGATCTGAGATTCAGGGCCATCGGACTTCCTCTGGAGATTTATCCCGTCGGGAAATCTTCTCAGATCAAAAAACACTATGGGCTCGATGAGGAAGGGCTTCAGCTCCAAATCAAGGATTTCATCATGAACGGGAAAGAAAAAAGGAGTTCTTGATTTCTTATGTAGGCAAGCAAGGCTGAAATCGGCGGGCATGGTTATCATCAAGAAAAAAAAAGTGAGGGCGGATAAATTGCTCGTCGATCAGGGATTCGCTCCGACACGTCAAAAGGCCCAGGCGCTCATCATGGCCGGCCTCGTGATTTCAGGCGGGAGGCGGGTTGAAAAGTCCGGCCAGCTTCTCGATACCGAAAAAGAAATTGTTCTCCTGAGCACAATCCCTTTTGTCAGCCGCGGCGGCCTCAAACTGGAGGAGGGCTTGCGTAAATGGAAGATCCGGGTCGAGGGGAAAATCGCCGTCGACCTGGGGGCTTCAACCGGAGGATTCACCGACTGCCTTCTCCAGCACGGGGCCGCGATGGTCTATGCGGTGGACGTGGATGTTAAGCAGCTCGACTGTCATCTGACAAAGGACCCGCGGGTCAGGCGAATTGAAAAAAACGCCCGCAACTTGAACAGAGCGGACTTCGCAGAATCCCCGGGCATCCTGACCGCGGACCTGTCTTTTATTTCCATCCTCAAGGTTTTGCCCGCAGTCAGAGAATTCCTCGGCCGCGGGGACATGCTGGCCTTAATCAAGCCGCAGTTTGAAGTGGGAAAAGGACGGGTCGGGAAAAAAGGGATTGTTCGAGACCCGGCTCTTCACGAAGAGACGCTCGGCCGAGTCGTTGACGCCGCTTCTACTCTAGGCTTTCATCTTCGGGGGCTCTTGAAGTGCGCTACGCGCGGCCAGAAAGGAAACCAAGAGTTCCTGGCCTGGTGGACTCTCGAGGAGGAGCCCTTGAACCACGAAGAAATTCGAGCGATGATCAAGGAGGCTGTTTGGGATGAATAACATCAAACGGGTCGGTCTGGTGATTAAACCTCACGCGCCCAAGATAGAGCAAATCCTTAAAGAACTGATCGCCTACTTTAAAAAGCGGAATATTGCCTGTGTGCTCGAAGAAGTCGCCGCGCGGAGGCTTCGCCGCAACCGTTGTCTTCCACGCGAGGAAGTGCCCGCGCAGGTCGACCTCCTGGTTGTCCTGGGCGGCGATGGAACCCTGTTGAGCATCGCTCACCTTGCGGCCCTGAAGGATGTCCCCGTCATGGGGGTGAACCTGGGAAGCCTTGGGTTTCTGACGGAAGTCCCACTCGAAGAGATGTATTTGACTCTGGATTCTTACTTGAGCGGGAACGAAGCGATCATCAGCCCGAGGCGGATGCTGGAGGCCAGGGTAAAAGAGAAGGTTTACTATTGCCTGAATGACGTCGTCATCAACAAAGGAGCCCTGGCCCGGATGATCCAGTTCACGATCTGGAGCGATGACGAGGAAATCGCGACGCTGAAGGCCGACGGGCTCATCATCTCCACTCCGACCGGATCAACGGCTTATTCCCTGTCAGCTGGCGGCCCGATCATCCAGCCTTACATACCGGCGGTTCTCATCTCTCCCATTTGCCCCCACGCGCTCTCGTTCCGTCCGATGGTCCTCTCCAATGACGCAAGAATCAAAGTCCGGCTGCTGACACCCGGAGAAGAAGTCTACCTGACGATCGATGGGCAGAGGGGAAACAGCCTGGTGAAGGATGACGTCGTCGTGGTCAAGCGTGCTCCCCTCGAGCTCAAGCTCATCTCCTCTCCCAAGCGCTGCTACTTCGACCTGCTTCACGATAAGCTGGGATGGGGATAGAAATGGATGAAATCTTCGACGTCGTCATCATCGGCGCGGGCCCGGCGGGACTGTCGGCCGCTATCTATACCGGCCGGGCCAGATTGAACACTCTGGTGTTGGAGAAGGCCATTCCAGGCGGGCAAATCCTGCTCACGGATTGGGTTGAAAATTACCCCGGGTTCCCCGACGGCATCGCTCCGATAGACCTCATGAAAAATATCAGAGCGCAAGCCGGGAAATTTGGTTCCCGCGTCGAAACTGAAGAGGTGAAGACAATCGTCCCCAAAGAAGATCATTGGCTTGTCTCCGGAGGCAAACAGGACTATGAGACCCGGGCGGTCATCATTGCCACAGGTTCCAATTACCGGAAGCTTTGCATGCCTAATGAAGACCGGCTCATCGGCCGCGGGATTTCGTACTGCGCCACCTGCGACGGGGCTTTTTTTGCAAACCGGGACGTGGCGGTGGTCGGAGGCGGAGACGATGCCCTCACCGAAGCTCTCGTCCTGGTCAAGTATTGCCGAAAACTCAATATCATCCACCGCAGGGAGCAATTCCGGGCGGAGAAGATCCTTCAGGAAAGAATTTTTGCTAACCCCAAGTTCGAAGTCCTCTGGAATTGCGTCGTCCAGGAAATCAAGGGAGAGACGCACTTGGAATCTATTATCGTCAGAAATATCAAGGAGAATCAGTCCTTTCCCCTGAATATCGATGGGCTGTTTGTCTCGATAGGTGTCGACCCGGCCTCGCAGTTTGTCAGAGGTTTGGTCGAGACCGACGACCTAGGCCGGATCAAGGTTAATGGGGCCATGGAGACTTCCCAGCCGGGAATCTTTGCCGGGGGAGACGTGACCAACGCTTGCCCCAATCAGATGGCCACGGCCGTCGGGACGGCGGTCCAGGCCGCCCTGACGGCGGACGAGTATCTCTCCAAGAAGAGCGGTGAGTTGTGAGCCTTGAACTGTTCAATTAACAAACCACGGTCAGCATTTCTTTTCTTCACGAGGTGACGAGATAGACGTTATTTGGCTTTTTTTTCCAGCTCTTCGACTCGCTTCCTGAGAGCTTTTATTTCTTTGACGTAATCATAAAGCTGGGGCAGCAGGACCCAGATCTTTCTCCAGTCCCTGATGTCCAGATGGGGGCTGCCCGAGACAAAGGATCCGGCCGGAATACTCTTGGTGATGCCGGACTTGGCCGCCGCGATCACGTTGTCTCCGATCTGGACATGGTCGGAAACCCCGACCTGCCCGCCCATGATGACGTTCTTCCCGACTTTAGAGCTGCCGGCTATACCGGTGAGCGCGGCCAGGATCGAATTCTCGCCGATCTCGACGTTGTGAGCGACCTGGACCAGGTTATCGATCTTGGTTCCCTTCCTCACGACTGTTTCGTCGAGCGCGGCCCGGTCGATCGTTGCGTTGGCCCCGACCTCGACGTCGTCCTCGATAACCACCCGACCGACCTGGGGAATTTTGAGGTAGCGTCCCTCCTCGAGTTTTTCATAGCCGAATCCGTCGGAGCCGACGACCACTCCGTTGTGGAGGATAACCCTGTTCCCGATCACGGTGTCCTCGCGGATGGAAACATGGGAGTAGATAAGACAGTTTTCGCCTATTCTGACCCGGGGATAAATGACCACGAGCGGATAGATGACCGTCCCCTGCCCGATTTGCACATCATCACCGATATATGTGAGGGGGCCCACGGCGACGTCGTCCCCAATCTTTGCCGACGGCGATATGTCCGCCGTGGGATGGATGCCGGCGGGCATACGGAAAGGCTGGTAGAAGATTTCCACCGCTTTGATGAACGTGAGATGCGGGCGTGCAGACTTCAAGACGGGGATCTTTCCAAAGTCCTCATCTTGGGGGATGATCGCCGCTGAGGCCTGCGTGGCTTCCAGCTGGGCGCGGAATTTCTTCTGAGAGAGAAAAACGAGATCCCCCTGCTGGGCCCTTTCCAAGCTGGCCACTCCGCGGATCGACGTCTCACCGTCGCCCTCGAAGGGGCAGCCCAGCAGCCGGGCCAGCTCCTTGACGGTCAAGCAGATTTCATGAGGCCGGGGTGACATGAGCATGCCTCCGTTCGTTCAAGACAGCCGCCAGCTCCGCTCCCCAGAGCAGGATGACGAGCGAAAAAGAGATCCAGAGGAGGAAAAAAATGATCGAAGTGAGCGTCCCCTGCACGAGCTTCGAGAGGACGATTCCGATGGCCGAGAAATGGGCCACATAAAAGGCAAAGATCCTTTTGAATATCTCCCAGAGCACGGCGCAGACGGCGGCCGCGACTGCCGCGCTGCCGGTGTGGACTTTGACCTCGGAGATGAGCTTGTAGAGGCAAAAAAGCACCAGAAACGTCAGGGCATAAGGAATCAGATACTGGGCCAGGAAGCTGTTGATGAATCGAAGGACGTCTGGGTTGATGAAGTTCTCCATGAGGTCGTTTCCCCTGATCGCCCGGTGCAGCGTCGCCCAAAAGGCCGTGATGGCCAGGCTGAAGAGCATGATGATCCCCACCGTGACCATGATCACGTACTCCATCAGCCTGTTATAAAAGAAGG
Source organism: Candidatus Aminicenantota bacterium (assembly GCA_963701305.1). Taxonomy (GTDB): domain Bacteria; phylum Acidobacteriota; class Aminicenantia; order Aminicenantales; family CAVYOD01; genus CAVYOD01. Next base: position 1,566,960 of record OY969586.1, on the reverse strand, counting down.
ACTTTTGGGTGTTCGCCCTGAAGATGAAGTTGATCGTGTAGTTGAGATTAGAAAACAGAAAGCTCGCGGCGATGAGCGAACCCAGAAGACCGAACAGGCCCAGGTTGGTGATGTTCTTGGAGACGGACTGGATCTTCTGAAAGAAGGCCGGGTCCATCTTGGCGAAGAACTCTTCCGTGAAGAGATGGAGGCTCCGGAAGGCGATCTCCGAACTCCCAAGAATCTTGGCCGTGATGTAGGCGAAAAGGGCGATGAGCGGGATGGCGCACATGAAAGTGAAATAGGAGATGATGATGGCCGAATTCCAGCACTTGTCCTGGTTGAACCGCCTGAAGGTTTCGCTCAGGATCTTGAAAATGGAGGACTTCATCGGCCTTTATCTCAAGCGGGCGCGGCTCCTCTTAAACGTAGGCGTTCCACTTGACCATCAGGATGATAATCGAAATGAGCAGGGTATAGATGACCAGCGTTTCGATCAGGACCAGTCCGAAGATCAGAAGGAAGCGGATCTGAGGGGCGGCGCCGGGGTTCCTGGAGATTCCTTCGCAGGCGCTGCTGATGGCTTTAGCCTGGCAGAAGGCTCCGGCGGCGGCGGCGACGCAAATGATGGCGCCTCCGATGATGATCGACCACTTGAAGAGGGAAGCCTTGACAGGGTTGATTTCCTGAGCGACGAGCGGGCTGCCTGCGAGCACGATAAACAAGAGCAACAATCCAAACGCTTTCATTTTTCTCGACATGCTTTACTCCTTGTTCTTCTCGTTCAATTTAGTGTTCTTCTTCCTCATGAGTCACGGCTCCGGCCAGATAGATGCAGGACAGCAGGACGAAGACGAAGGCCTGGATGGCGCCAGTGAAGATGGCCACGGCCATGAAAGGGAGGGGAAGGACAAAAGGAATGATCGAGGCGATGACGACGATGAGCAATTCTTCGGCAAAAATGTTGCCGAAGAGACGGATCGAGAGTGAGACCGGCCGGGAGAAATGGCTGATGATCTCGATGGGGAGGAGAAGCGGGGCCAGCAGCGGGATGGGGCCGGTAAAATGCTTGAGATATTTCAAGACCCCCTGGGCTTTCATTCCCTGCCAATGATAATAGAAGAAAACGACCAGTGCACAGCCGATCGTGACGTTGAGCTTGCTGGTCGGAGACATCAGACCGGGAACGAGCCCGAGGAGGTTAGCGGTCAGGATGAAGAAGCCCACCGACGCGACCACGGCTAGATATCTTTTTCCGTCTTCACCGATGATGTCGACCAGCAGGCCCTCGATAGCTCCGATGACGAGTTCGAGGAAGGTCTGGCGTTTGGAGGGAACAACTGAGAGCTTTCGGGAGAGGACTCCGAAGAAAAAAACGAGGAGGAGGACCACGATCAGGCTCATAACGATATAGTCGGGGGCCAGATGCTCGGGGTTCTTGACCTGGATGCCGGCTAGGGACAGTAGGGCGGCCAGGGGCTTTCCGAAGACTTTGTTGAAAAGGTCGACGATGAAAAGGCTGTGTTCTAATTCTTCCATTGCCCTGGCTGGACGAGGGCGCGGAAACCCTCGGCCAGAAATACCAGAATGACCGTCGAGAAGCCAGCGACGAACGCTAAAATCTTCTTCGGAAAGAGCAAAATTATAATCAAAAAGATAGCAATAATCAAGACGAGCCGCAGGGTGTAGAAGATGATCCCCGCCCTGAGGGCCTCCTTTTTCCCTCTGAGAAGAGCTTTTCCGAACGACTCTCTCAGCCAGATAAATCCTGCGGCCGAGACCGCACCTCCGGCCAGGATAAAGAGGGAGGTCAGAGTGGCAAGAAACAGGAGGGAGAATGCGGAGATGACAGCGGACAGGACCAGGATCTCCAGCGGGATACGATGGAGGATCTTTTCTTCAGGAGTCATCTTGGTCATCCTTATATTTATTGAGGCCCCGGAGCAGACTGTAAAAGCCCGAAATCGTCCCCAGGACGAGAAAAATGAGCAGCATCCAGGGACGGGTTCCTAGAAGTTTGTCCAGAAAGTATCCGAAGAAAAGGCCCACGACGATGGAGGAAGGGAGCATCAGGCCGAGTGAGCTCATCGCCGCCCATTTCCTGTAGCCGCCCTTGCCAGGCTTTGGCCCGGTCATCCGAAGCACCTTGTTGTCCACATCTCTTTATCTTGTCCCTTCGGACGGGTTTGATCCGGCAGGAAGCCGGCCCGTCCCTTTGCCCCGAGATCCAGCCGAATAGTGCAATTTTGGCCGGAACCGTGATCGAGGACCTTCAATCCCTCTCCCTGCTCTATGTTACCTAATCGGGCCCAAATTTCAAGGCGAAATTTATCTCTCTCGTCAAGGGCCATAATTGAAATGTCCTGCCCATATCCGGCCTTTGTCCAAGAAGACGAGTCGACGAAACAGCCGAGGAAGACTTATTTTACTAAGAATCGAGCGTTTTTAGTGATTATCGGCCACCTGACTCCTCACCCCTCACTCCTTGCTGCACCTGTTTTATTGACGAGATGACGAGACGGGGAGATGACGGCAGTCTGGTCTCGGCCAGTTGATTCTCTCGGGGCATTGTGTTACAAATGTCTCTTGTGTCCAGAATAAAGCCGTTTCTCTGCCTGGGCTTTCTTGCCTGCCTTCTCATAGGCCTTCCCCTTTTCCCGCAGAGGCATCGCCCCAAGAAGCAGGTCCCGGAGCCCGGGGAATTCAAGATCATTTACAATAACGCGGTCAAAGACAAAGATACGGTTTTCGCCACCGGGAATGTCGAGGTCCACTATAAAGATATCACGGTTTTTGCGGATAAGGCACAGGTCAATACCAAAACCAAGGATGTCTATGCCGAGGGCAACGTCTCCGTCCAAACTCCGGGCGAAGCCGTATCGGCCCAAAAAATCTTCTTGAACCTCGACAGCTCTCAGGGCAAACTGGACAAAGTCTACGGGATGGTCCAGCCGACCATATCCTATGAAGCTAATTCTGTGGAAAAGCAAAGCGACAGTGTCTACAGCCTGGAAAAAGCGCGCATCACCTCTTGCACTCAGCCCGTTCCGCGCTGGAGTTTTACCTGCAGCAAAGCCAATTTTAAGAAGAACGACTATATCCAGATGTGGAACGCGGTCGTCTCGATCAAAAAAGTCCCCGTATTTTACTGGCCATATCTCCGCTATCCCTTAAACCAGGAGCGATCCACGGGATTTCTGATGCCCCAGATCGGATATTCGGGCAGAAAGGGATTTATCTTTTCTCAGCATTTTTACTGGGCTGCCAAGCGGAATGTCGATGCGACCTTTAGCCTGGATTATTATTCCGCCCAGGGTCTGGGGGCGGGGACGGAAGTCCGCTACCTCCTCGGGCAGGGGTCAGGGGGACAGCTCAACCTCTTCTATTTCAATTTTAAGAATCAGCCGGGCCAGGTCGTCCAGAAAAACGCTTCCCTCATCCGCATGAACCACAACCAGAGACTTCCCCTGGACTTCAACCTCGTCGCCCACATCGATTACAATACCTCTTTTGATTTTCTGAGGCAGTTCGATAACAATTTCCAGCGGGCCGTGATTTCCAACCGCAACTCCCAGGTATACCTTTCCCGCGCCTGGTCCTACTTCAATTTCAGCGCGAGAGTTTCGAGATTCGAGACCTATTTTTCCCAACTCGGAAATTCCATCATTACCACGAACCTCCCCCAGATCAGCTTCAACGTCTTCAGAGTCAAGCTGTTTTCGCCGCTCTACTTTTCTTTTAATTCTTCTTTCAACAGTTGGCAATACGGCTGGAACTACGATTATGACCTGGGGAAGCAGAAGAAATCACAGAGCCTGACCTTGAGCCCGTCTCTATCGCTTCCCTTCACTGAGATCCCCTGGCTGACCCTCAATCCGACAGCCGGGGTCAGCCTGACCTACTACGCCCAAAGCTACAAGCCCTATTCTACCAGAGTCGTGGATGAGCCGCTTCTGACCACCAACTACAACCTGAATGTTGAGCTTGTCGGGCCCGTGTTCACCAAGATCTACCGGGACTCCGAAAATAATCCGAAGCTGAAGCACATCATCGAGCCCACCTTCACATACTCTTACCAGAGTCCCGTCACCTCACCGGACCGGATTATCACTCCCTATGGTTTCTATCGAAATGACCAAATCAATTACACCCTGGTCAACCATTTTCTGATCAAGAAAGACGAAATGCCCAGGGAGATGTTCACCCTGGGCATCGGTCAGACTTATTACTTCTCGCCGCAGGACAGCCCTCTGAGGGTTTACCAGATCGAAGGAAAGATCCCAAGTTTTTCTGATGTGACGAGCTATCTGAGGTTTTATCCTGGGGCCGATTATAGCGTCGACTTTTCTGCCGGCTTCAACACGTACATCAAGACCTTTTCGAGCATCCGCCTTGGCGCGAACCTCGGGAAACCCAGGGACCGGTTTTTTCTCCGCGTCAATTGGTATAAGAGCATCAATCCGTACATCTCCAAGCAGACCTATTTTAATCGTCACCAAATCAATTTTTACTCGGGTTTGAAAATTCCGGGCGTTCCCCTGGAGGGCCAGGTCGAGCTTGATTACAATATTCAGCAAAGAAAAATGCTTTACTCGGCTTTCTCATTTACCTACGATTACCAGTGCATGGAGTTTAAAGCCGATTTCAGGATTTTTTATTTTCGGAACCAGCCCGAGGTACAATTCAGAATTTCCCTCGGTCTGGGCAATATCGGGAAATCGACGGACTTGCTGGGAGGAATAGGGTTCTAAGATGAAAGGGTTAATCCTCAGCGGCGGCAGAGGGACAAGGCTCCGGCCCCTGACGTTTACCCAGGCGAAACAGTTGGTGCCGGTCGCGAACAAGCCCGTGCTTTTTTACGGCATCGAAGCCCTGGCAGACGCCGGAATCAAGGACATCGGCATCATCGTGGGTGACACCAAGGGGGAGATCAAAGAGGCCTGCGGAGACGGACGCCGCTGGGGGATCAAAATAACCTACATCGAGCAGGACGAGCCGCGGGGGCTGGCCCACGCCGTCCTTGTGTCGGAAGGGTTTCTGGGCCGCGAGAGCTTCGTCATGTACCTGGGCGACAACATTCTTAAGAGCGGGATCAAGTCGCTGGTCGCGGAGTTCAAACAAAAAAAGCCCAATTCTCTCATCCTCCTGACCGAGGTGCCCAACCCACAGATGTTCGGCGTAGCCGAACTCCGGGGAGGGGAAGTGGTCAAGCTCGTCGAGAAGCCCAAGAGCCCCAAATCCAACCTGGCCCTTGTCGGTGTCTACATGTTCGATTTTCACATCTTCGAGGCCGCTCGAGCGATCAAACCCTCCTGGCGCAAGGAGCTTGAAATCACGGACGCCATCCAATACCTGGTGGATCAGGGATACAGGGTTATCCCGCACCTGGTCTCTGGTTGGTGGAAGGACACGGGAAAGATCGAGGACATTCTGGAAGCCAATCGCCTGATTCTGGAGAACATCGCCACCCAGGTGGATGGCTCGGTGGACTCGGCCTCGAAGATCAACGGCAATGTCATCATCGAGAAAGATGTCCTCGTCCGCAACAGCACCATCCGCGGGCCCGCGATCATCGGCGAAAAATCCGAGATCGTCGATTCCTATATCGGTCCGTTCACCTCGATTCAGAGAGGCTGCAAAATCATCCAGACCGAAGTGGAGCACAGCATCATCCTCGAGGGAAGCGAGATCAGAGACGTGGGCAGCCGAATCGACGAAAGCCTGATCGGCCGGGGAGTGAAGATCTTTAAGGGCCGGGCCAAACCTTCGGTTTATCGCTTCATGGTTGGAGATAAGAGCGAGATTGGGATAAAATAGGTCGCGACTCGCGAGGTTTGAGGCGGGCCTATGTTCGGGGCGATCAATTCAAGGAGAATATCATGATCGACGGAGTCAAGGTTAAAAAACTGAAGGTGGTATCCGATGAGCGCGGGCGGCTCATGGAGATCCTGCGCCGGGATGACGAGCTCTTTCAGCAGTTCGGGCAGGTCTATATGACCACCACCTACCCCGGGGTCGTGAAGGCTTGGCACAAACATGAAAAACAAACCGACAACGTAGCCTGTCTCTCCGGGATGATCAAGCTGGTCATCTATGACGGCCGGGATAAGTCGCCGACCTCCAAAGAGATCAACAGGTTTTACCTCGGAATTCACAACCCGATCCTGGTCCAGATCCCGGCCGGGGTCCATCACGGCTGGATGTGCGTGAGCTTGGAAGAGGCGATCGTCGTCAACGTCCCGACCGAGGTTTACAGACACGAACATCCCGATGAACAGCGAATGGACCCCTACGGCGATGACATCCCCTACGATTGGAGGAGACAGGATGGCTGACCCGCGTGGCCTCGAGGGAAGGACCATCCTTGTCACGGGCGGAGCAGGATTCATCGGCAGCCATTTCATCCATTACCTCCTGTCCAACTATCCTCGGACCAGGGTCATCAACCTCGACAAACTGACCTACGCCGGCAATCTCGACAATCTCAAAGATGTAGAAAACGACTCGCGCTATGAGTTTAGGCGGGGCGATATTCGCGACCGAGAGGCCGTCCTGTCCGTTTTCAAGCGGGTCCAGGGGGTTGTCCATTTTGCCGCGGAGACACACGTCGATCGATCCATCCTCGATGCCGGGGAGTTCGTCCTGACCGATGTCTTCGGAACGTTCGTTTTGCTCGAAGCCCTCAAAAACAGCCCGGAGATCGAATTCTTTATCCACCTCTCGACCGACGAGGTCTATGGCAGCTCAGCCCAAGGCTATTTTAAGGAGGAGGATTCCCTGAACCCTTCCTCGCCTTATGCCGCGAGCAAGGCGGGGGCGGATCGCCTGGCCTATGCTTATGCTGTAACTTATGGATTGCCCATCATCATACTCCGGCCGAGCAACAACTTTGGACCGAACCAGTATCCGGAAAAATTCATCCCCCTGTTCGTGACGCACGCCCTCGAAGATAAACCTCTTCCCCTCTACGGGAGTGGCGCAAACATACGCGACTGGCTTTATGTCGACGACACGTGCCGGGCCGTGGACCTCGTCGCCAGGCAGGGGAAGTTTGGAGAAGTCTATAACGTTGGGGCTCACAACGAGGTCTCCAATATCCGAATTGCGGAAAAGATCGTGGACACGTTGGGCAAACCCCGCAGCCGGATCAAGCTGGTCTCGGACCGCCTGGGACACGATTTCCGCTACGCCTTGGACTGCTGCAAGATCCAGCGACTTGGCTGGGCTCCGGAAGCCCAGTTTGATCAGGCGCTGATCGCGACGATCCACTGGTACAGAGACAACTCGGCCTGGTGGAAGAAGATCAAAGAGAGAAGCCAGGAATTTCGTGCCTTCTATGACGAATATTATTCCAGACGCAAATGAAGGAAAGCGATCGAGAGGAGCGAAGATGAGAGTCCTAATCACCGGAATCAGCGGTTTCGCCGGGAGCCACCTGGCCGATCACATCCTGGCTGACTATCCGAACGTTGAGGTCTACGGTCTTGTCCGCTGGCGGAGCCCGATGGAGAACATCGCCCACCTCCAAGATAAGGTCAAGCTGTTGGAAGGTGACCTGAACGATATGATCTCCATCAAACATTGCCTTGCTTCGTGCAAGCCCGATCGCATCTTTCACCTGGCGGCCCAGAGTTTCGTCCCCGCATCCTGGAAGTGCCCGGTCGAGACGTTCAGCATCAACGCCATCGGCCAGATCAATCTTCTTGAGTCCGTTCTCGCGCTCAAGCTCTCCCCCCGGATCCTGGTGGCTGGCTCGAGTGAGGAATACGGCCTCGTCTATTCAAACGAGATCCCGATGAAGGAGACTAACCCCCTCCGGCCGCTGAGCCCCTACGCCGTGAGCAAGGTGGCCCAGGACCTGCTCGGCTATCAATATTTTAAGAGTTACGGGATGAGGATTGTCAGAACTCGCGGCTTCAATCACACCGGGCCCCGCCGGGGAGAGATCTTTGTCACCTCCAGCTTTGCCAAGCAAATTGCCGAGATCGAAAAGAAAAAGAGGAAGCCCGTGATGCACGTCGGAAACCTCGAGGCGAAAAGAGATTTCTCAGACGCCCGCGATGTCGTCCGCGCCTACTGGCTGTGCCTGGAAAAAGGAGAGCCGGGCGACGTTTATAACATCGGTTCGGAGAAATCCTATTCTATTCAAGAGATGCTCGACCAACTCCTGGCCCTGTCCAGGGTCAAAGTCAAGATCGAGGTGGACCCTCAGAGATTAAGGCCCTCCGACGTTCCCGTGCTCCTCTCGGATTGCTCGAAATTCAGAGACGCGACCGGGTGGAGGCCCAAGATTTCCTTCAAGCAAACCTTGGTCGACCTGCTGAACTACTGGCGGGAGAGAGTCTGAATTTGAGGGTTTTGGTCACCGGTGCGACGGGATTTGTGGGCGGTTATCTGAGCCCTCTTCTCAGGTCTCAACATCATGTCTTTCATGGGACGTCTTACCCGCGGAGACCTTCCCGGTCTGAACGAGACATCTCCTATCTGGACCTTCGCTCCGAGCGGGACGTCCTGAAGGTCGTCCGAAAGGTCCGTCCCGATTGGCTATTTCACTTGGCCGCGGTTTCCGGAGTTCGCAATTCTTGGCGGTTCCGGGAGGAAACACTGGAAACCAACCTGATGGGGACCGCGCGCCTATTGGAGGCCCTTCGGCGGCACGCCCCCGAGGCCAGGACGCTTCTCATCAGCTCCTCAGAGATCTATGGAATCGTTGGGGCCTCCGGCAGGGCGCTCAAGGAAGACCATCCCTATCATCTGGTCAGCCCGTACGCCTTCACCAAGCTGGCCGCAGAGCTCCTCGCCGGTTTCTATCACCGAGTCGAGAAACTCGACCTGGTCATCGCCCGGCCTTTTCCCCATACAGGTCCCGGCCAGAGTGAAGCCTTCGTCTGCTCCGATTGGGCAAGGCAGATCGCCCGGATCGAAAAGGGCAGGGCGGCCCCCATCATCAAAGTTGGCAACCTCAAGGTGGCAAGAGATTTCACTGATGTCCGGGACGTTGTCCGGGCTTACCTCCTCCTGATGGAGCGCGGGAGAGCGGGCGAAGTTTACAATGTCTGCTCGGGGAGAGCTTATCCGCTGCAAGAAATCCTCGACTGCCTCTTGTCCATGTCCTCCTGCAAGATCAAGATCGAGGTCGAGCCAAAAAAACTGCGGAAGATCGACCTTCCGCGGCTGCTCGGCAGTAACCAGAAAATCAAAAAAGATGTCGGCTGGAAACCGGAAATACCACTAGAAAAGGCCTTGGCCGATTTATTGGAGTACTGGCGAATCGTTCTCGCCTCTCACTGATTGGAGAGGTTGAGCTCCAGTTGTCTTTCCTGATTCTCCCTGCGTTCTTCCTCGATGGCCTGGAGAACTTCCGGGGTGACATCGCAGGTCGGGTAGCTTCCGTCAAAGCACGCCGAGCAGAACTGGGTCAGCTTCTTGTTTCCCAGGTGGACGGCCCTTTTGAGGGAATCGAGGGACTGGTAAATCACTTCGTCGGCTCCGATCTGCTTGGCGATTTGATCGGGGGTTTTGTCCCGGGCCACGAATTCGGTCCGGGTTTGCATATCGATCCCATAAACGCAAGGAAAGCGGAGCGGCGGAGAATAAGCGGCAAAATAAACTTTCTTGGCCCCGCAGTTCCGGGCCATCTCGACGATCGCCCGCGAGGTATTTCCCCGGACGATGCTGTCGTCAACGAGAAGGACATTTCTGTTTCTGAGCTCCGACGCGATCGGATTGAGCTTTTGCAGGACCGAGGTTTTCCGCTTGTCGTCGGCCGGCATAATAAAAGTCCGGCCGATGTAGCGATTTTTAACCAGAGCTTCCCGGTACTTCAGGTTGAGCTCCCTGGCGATCTCGATGGCGGCGTCCCTGGCCGAATCAGGCACGGGGACAACGATGTCGATCTTGAGACGCCTTTTTTTGATCTCAGCGGCCAAAAAACGTCCCAGATTGACCCGGCACTGATAGACATTGACGTTATCGATGAAGGAATCGGGGCGGGCAAAATAGACCCACTCGAAGAGGCACGGCGAGTGCTGGCGGTGGGCTATCTTTTTGGAATGAAGTGTCCGGCTCTGGTCGATGAAAATAACCTGTCCCGCTTGGACATTCTTGATATCCGAGAAATTCATGATGTTCAAGCTGACGCTTTCGGAGGCCACGGCATAGGACGGGATCAGCCCGTCGCGCCGCTTTCCGTAGACGAGGGGCTTGATCCCGTAAGGGTCGCGGAAAGCGACCAGTCCTTGCTCGGCGATGTAAGCGACGACCGAGTAGCTGCCCTGGACCTTCCTGAACACTCCCTCCGCCGCCTTATAGACGTGGCTGGGCTCCAGCTTTCTCGTTTTTTGCTCCGCCAATTCCTGGGCGAAGACATTCAGGATGGCCTCGACGTCATTATCCGAGTTGAGCAGGCGGTGATATTCATCAAAGAGTGTCTTCTTGAGCTGGCTGTAATTAATGACGTTCCCGTTATGAGCCATGATGATCCCGAAGGGGGAATTTACCTGGAAAGGCTGGGCGTCCTCCCCATGTCCTCCGCCGATCGTTGGATAGCGGGTGTGCCCGATGCCGATTGTGCCTTTGAGGCGCTGGGCGTGTTCGGCCGAGAAAATATCACGCACCAGGCCGTTTCCTTTCTTAGTATGAAAACGGCCGTCGTAGGTGATGATCCCGGCCGCATCCTGGCCGCGGTGCTGAATGGCCAGGAGTCCCTGATAGACATCCTTGAAGACATCTTCGTTGGCGAATATTCCGATCACGCCGCACATTGAGTCTCTATTATAGCCGCTTTCTATATCCAGCGGAAGTGTCATTAAAAAGTCGACGAGATGGCGACTTTATTTTTCCGTTTCGCGTTGGAGAGCGTCCAGCAGCTCAGAGGGCGTCGCGGTCGCGGTGCCGATTTTCGCGACCACAATTCCGGCCGCGATGTTGGCGATGACCGCGGCCTCGTAGATGGAGGCGCCGGACAGGAGGGCCAGAGAGGCGGCGGCGATCACTGTGTCTCCGGCTCCGGTGACATCAAAAATTTCCTTGGCAATCGTCGGGATATGGAGAGGCGTGCGCCCCTCCTCGAAGACGGTCATGCCCTGCTCTCCCCGTTTGAGGATCAGGTAACGGCAGGCGGCCTTGGACATGATTTCATAGCCGGCCTTTTCGACCTCGGGATCCGTGCGGCACTCATGCTGGACGATCTTTTCGGCTTCGAAATGGTTAGGAGTGATCAGTGTCACCGGCGAGAAAAGGGTGAAGTTCTCGACCTTCGGATCCACAAAAACCGGAAGTCCTTTCTTCTTTGCCAGAGGAAGGACCCGGTTCATCAGGGTCCCGGTCAGAACGCCTTTGTTATAATCGGAAAGAAGAAGCCCTTGGTATTTTTCACGGCTTAAGAAAGCGAAGATCTGCTCCTCGACCTCGGACGAAACCGGACTCTTCCGTTCTTGATCGACTCGGACGACCTGCTGATGGTGGGCTATGATCCTGGTCTTAACCGTTGTCGGCCGGTCCTTGTCCACCATGATGCCGCGGTTGTCCCGGAGATTGTCCTTGATCCAGAGTCCGTATTCGTCGTCTCCGACGACTCCGACCAGGAGGGGCCTGGCACCCAGACTCAAGAGGTTCTGGCAGACGTTTCCGGCGCCCCCCAGGCAGGAGGTGTCTTTGTGGACCTCGACAACCGGCACGGGGGCCTCGGGGGAGATCCGGGAGACATGCCCCCAGATATATTTGTCCAGCATCAGGTCGCCGAGGACGAGGATTCTTTTGTCCTTGAACTCGGACACCAATTTCCGGGCTCGTTCGATGTTGATGATCATCATCTTGCTTCCTCTTTCAAAAAGATCGGGTTGGAAACGATCCAGGGGACGTTTTTGTCCAGAGGAGATCTCTCCCTTAAAAAAACCTCCACTCGATAGATTCCGGGCATCGCCGTCTCATAGGAAAGTGTTTTGGCCCGGGAGCTCCTGATTTTTTTTCCGTTGCGGATCAGATCGATCTCCAGCTTGAAAGAATAGGGGGCCCGGACTTCGAGCTTGACCGGAGAGTCGAGCCCGACGGTTTCTCCCATCGGGAAAGTCCGGTTCCCCTTTTTGGCTGCGAAACCAAAGCCCTTGGCCCGAGCCGCGGCATCGATGGCGTTATAAAACCTCCCGCTCCGCAGGGCAGAGAAGACCTGGTTTCTGGCCGTCTCGAAATCCCGTGAGAGTGGTTTCTGAAGACGCAGATGGAGATGGAGGAGGGAGAATACGGGACGGTAAAAGAGATGGGCATCGGTGCTGAAATAACCGTAGAAGCGCAGGTGAGTGTTCCGCTCATCCCACCTGGCCAGAAACGGGGCGGGGTTGGAGATCATCTTGAGAAGCACGAATTCGGGTCTGAGCAACAGGGCCGGAAAGTAAGGGAGTGCGTGGGAGAGATGAGAGCGGAGCATCGAATCTCCGTTGATGATCTCGAGCCCGGAATATTCCACATACTTGCCCCAGGACCAGCTGACCTTCGAATAAGGGTGGGCGATGATCGTGAACCCGCCCAGCGCGGTGATTTCATGGACGGCATTCTCGGTGTTCTGGGAGAACGGCTGTGCGGGGAGGCGAAAGTCCAGCGCAACCATGTGTCCCCGGCTCACCGAGAGTTCCGAGCCGGCCAGGATGAGGATTCCATCTTTCCAGCCTTGCGCGGCCAGCGATTGGAGATTTGGGTTTCCGTGGTCGGTCAGGATGAGGAAGTCCAGGCGGTTGCGAGACCCGGCGCGGACGATTTTGTCGACTGTCCCCCATCCGTCGGAGAGCTTGGAGTGAATGTGGTAGACGCCTTCGGCCTCCAGAGGGAACTCTTGTGACGGCCCCGGATAGGTTCTGAAGGTCAGCAGAAGGAAGCCGAGCCAGATGAAATAGAGGAGAAGAATGGACAGGGGGATGATAAAGATGACTCTCTTCTTCGATCTAACTGCGCTCATCTTTGTTCTGAACCCGGAAATAGGCGAAGGGCATTGTGATCAGATAAAGAAAAAGAGTGCTGACTTCCGAATCTCCGAAATTGTATTCAAACAAACCCGAACTCACCAATGCCAGGACAGCGGCCAACGCGCCCACGGCCAAGGGGAACAGGCCTGGGCTCTTGTTTCGCAGCAGCCGCAGGAGACCCAGGAACGTCCAGGCGACAAAAGCCAACCAGACAATAAGAGTCGGGACCCCGCGCTCGGCTCCGATCTGCAAGAAGTTGTCATGAAGATGGACATTTCGTTTCGCGTCTTCGGAAAGACCGTATTTCGGATTCTGGAAGACCATGTCCACCGTGTCCGGACCGGTGCCCAGTAGAGGATATTCCTTGATGATCCTTATTCCGGCCCTGAAATATTCGAGACGCTGCCGGTTCGAGAAATAGTCAAGGTTGAAAACGCTCAGGGCCCTTTTTTTCATCGGCTGAGGGCTGGCCAGAAAAACGAGGCCGGCCACGATAGGGACGAGTATCAGGCCGACAGGCCGGTAGACGAGAAGGACGAAGCAGACGACTACAAAAAAGCCGATCCAGGCGCTCCGGGTCTGGGTCAGGGCAAGGGAAAAAAGAGCCAGCAGGAGAGAGATCCCCCAGAGCCAGCGGATTTTTCTCCGCTCAAAAACGAACATGCTCAGGGCCAACGAGCAGAAGAGGAGAAGAACGCCGGCCTGGGTCATGTAGTGCCCCATGAATCCTTTGACTCGTTCTCCCGGGCCGGCCTTAACAAAATGATATAAAACGGAATAGCCGGCCGCCAAACAGCCCGAGCCGAGAAGAGCCAAGGCCGTCCGATTGAGATCCTTGATCCTGCTGAAGGAAGTATAGACCAAAGGGATGATCAAGAACAGGAGAAGCTCCCGTGAGTCTTTGAGGCTGACCCCGGGGTTAACCGAGAAAATACTGGAAAAGATAGAGAGGACGGTGTAGGCCAGAAGCGGGAAGAAGAAAGACGGTGCAGCCAGTCTTTCCTTCTTGTGCCACAGCTTGACGGCCCAGAGAACGACAGACAAAGCGATGAAGATCTGTTCCAAGCTGATCGAGATAAGGGAAAAAAAAAGGACCAGGGGCAACGTGAGCCCCAGCAAATACTCCCAAGGATCTCTTCCCTCGAGCAGGTCGAAGTTCTTCATTTTAAACAAACCGGCGGCAGGCGTGGAGGACCTCTTCGGGAGTGATGGAGCGCAGGCATCGGAAGTCGGCGGTCAGGCATTTCTTCTGACGGCAGGGCCGGCAGCTTAACTCCTTGGCGACGATATAGGCCTTTGCCTGCCAGGGCGAAAAGTGAACCGGCAGGGTCGGACCGAAAAGGGCGACGATCGGAGTTCCTGTTGCGGCGGCGATGTGCATCGGGCCGCTGTCCGGTCCAACAAACAGAGAGGACCGGGCCATCATTTCCTTGAGCTCGAGGAGGTTGAGCCTTCCCACGAAAGAAACCGGGTGAGAGGACGAGAGCGACAGAATCCTCTGTTCGGCGGCGTGGTCAGGCTCCCCTCCGACGAGGACGACTCTGACACTCGGCTCCTGGGCGAGCCGGTCGACCAGCCCGGTCCAATTGTCCACGCCCCAGTCCCTGAATTGGTTCCCGGCGCTGATGTGAAGGACGATCAGCTTGCTCCCTTCGAGCCCGTTCTCGGCGAAGAGGCGATCGACCTTCCTGATTTCGGATTCTTGGGCAGGAGGGAGGGATAGTGGCGGACGTTCAACCCTGAACCCCAGGGCCCTGACCAGGTTGAGATGGTTCTCGACGCTGTGAACGAAGCCGTTCTTAATGCCGCGGGGAATGGCGATATCATAAACGAAGCCCCTGTACTTGATCTCGTAGCCGACCTTGATTTTGGCTTTTGCGGCCAGTGCCATCCACCAGGCTCTCGGCCCGCCGTGAAAATCGAACATCACGTCGTAGGGCTCGTTATGGAGCGTCCTGAGGAGTCTCCAGAATACGGGGAGTTTGGATCTTTTGCCCAGGGCGATCACGCGGTCGACGCCGGGGAGTCCGTCGACAAGGCAACGGTACGGCTCTTCGACGACATAGGTGATCTGAGATTCAGGCACGGCCTTTTTTAAAGCGGTCACGGCCGGGGTCGTCATGATGATATCACCGATGCGCCTGAGCCTGATGAGCAATATTTTGTGGATTTCGGAGGGAGGAACCTCAAGCAGTCGTTTCCGGCTCAATAGTCGCCTCTTCGATGATCATGACCGGGATGTCATCTTGGATGGGGTAAACGCGGCGGCACCGGACACACTTAAGGCCTTTGCCATCTGCCGTCACTCTCACATCCGTTTTGCAGAGCGGGCAGGCGAGGATCTCGAGAAGTCGGGGGTCAAGGGCCATTTTCCTCTCCTGGCTGGCTATAATATACCAGAAGCCCTTGACCGGTCAAACCAAGGGCTCGGGGTGATGGTTCGAAGGCACGCTGCATTTTCCCCAGCGAGGAAAATTTGCTCGCTTCGAGTCTTTGCTCTCCTTCTCTCTGCGGTCGAGGAACCGTGCCCGCTCAGCCTCTCAGACGGCCTTTCTCACCATCCACCCCTCACCCTCCTTATTGAAGGCACTTCTTGCTTTATATTGACCTCTTTCTCTGTGGCCGCCGCTGGGCCCCAAGGATTATTTTTAACGAGCGACTGATTGTTTGAGCAATGAGGTTTCTGCTGCTCAAGGTTCACCATCTTCTGGACGGGCACGGGGTGCGGGGTACGGTGGACGAGACCGACGTTTTCATTGACAGGTCGGGGACCAGGTGTTATTTTTAACCCGCGAAGATGAAAGTAAGCTTTTTCGGCGCCTATGAGGCCTCCTATCCCCGCCATGAGGTCATCAGAAAAGGCCTCATTGCCAACGGAATTGAATTATCGGAGTGTAGAGTCAAACCCGGCTATAAATCCTGGATCCGGTATCCCCTCTTAGCGGCGCAGAGCTTTAAGCTGCGTCGGAAGGTCGTCTTCGTCCCCGAATTCTGCCAGAAGGATATCCCCCTGGCCAGGTTTCTCCCCTGGGGATTCGGGAATAGAATCGTCTTTGATCCCCTGGCGACTCGTTTCGAGACGAAGATCGTGGATTGGCAGCGGAAACCCCAGGGGTCGCTGGCGGCTTGGTGGAACTACACGATAGACAGCTGGGCTTTCCGGCTCTCTCATCTTATTCTTGCCGACACCCAAGCCCACAAGGAGTATTTTTGCCTGACCTACGGCCTCCCGGAAGGGAAAGTCGCCGTCGTCCCTGTGGGATATGATGAGACCATCTATTCCCCGTCAAACGGTCCTCCACAAGAGGGAGCGAATTTCCCCGCGACAGTTCTTTTTTTTGGCTCCTTTGTTCCACTTCATGGAGTGGAAACCGTTGTTCAGGCGGCCGCGCTCACGTTCCGGCGAGATCCGTCTCTGAGGTTCAGGCTCATCGGTTCGGGGCAGACCCTGCCTAGGGCCAGATCCTTGGCCTCTGAGCTCGGCCTTCAGAATATTGAATTCAAAGGCTGGCTGTCCCAGCCTGATCTCGTGCGGGAGATCGCCTCGTCCCATATCTGCCTCGGCATTTTCGGACGAACGGAAAAAGCACGGCGGGTTGTTCCCCACAAGGTTTTTCAGGCTATGGGAATGAAAAAGCCCGTCGTCACGCTCCAAACTCCCGCAGCGAGGGAATTCTTTCGCCACCGGGAGAATATCTATCTTTGTTCATCGCCCGATCCGGAGTCCCTGGCCAGGGCGATCCAGGAGCTCCGGAAGGACGAGTCTTTAAGGCGTGGAATCGCAGCCTGCGGCTACGATCTTGTCAGGGCCAAATATTCGACCAGGCCGATCGGCCTGATTCTGAAAACAATCCTGGAGAAGAATATCCATTGAGTCGAGAGGAGCCGTTTGGCTAAAGAAGTCTCCGGAGAGCCGCTGGAGCTTTCCCCTTTCCGGGGAAGGATCGATTGTCACTATAACCATCCCCTATTTCGCAAGGCGATCTCCGATTGCCGCCTCCTCGAGTCTCCGGCAGCGAAGGTCGTGCTCCAGAGCCGGAATAGAGTCGGGGTCGTGCCCCTCCCCACCGCGAACGGAGGCTGGAGCAATATCTTTGTCAAAGAGTATCGCCAGGTTGGGGTTGACAAATTGAAGAGCCTCTTCATTTCCTCCAAGGCGAGGCGGGCTTGGCTCAGCGCCGTCGGTCTTGTCGAGCGCGGCATCCCCACCCCTCTTCCCGTGGCCTACCTGGAGCGGCGGAAGAATGGCTTCGTCGCCGAAAGTTGTTTTCTGTCCGAAGAAGTCTCCGATGCGAGCGAAATCCGTGGGCTCTTCCGAAAACTCCCGGAGGATGAGCTCCGGGGGCTTCTCGCGGCGTTGGCTGGCTTCCTGTCTTCCTGTCATCGGAAGGGAATTCTTCACCGCGACCTCTCCGATGGCAACATTCTGGTGAGAAAAGAAAATGGCGGAATTTGGAAATTTTGGCTTCTGGATACAAATCGCATCCGCATCAAGAGTGGTATCGGACTCGGGAAGGCGATTAAGAACCTGGTCAGATTAGGAATCCCGCCCTATCTCCAAGACTTTTTCCTCAGAAGCTATCTTCATGGCAAGAGCCCTGGCCGGGTTCCTTTCCTTTGGTATAAGATCAACAAAGCAGGCTTTGCCTGGTCCATCTCTTTCAAGAAAAAGCTCGGGCTGAGAAAGCTGGCGAGAAAATTGAAGATCCAGTGAGATGACCTTTAAATTCGAGTGGAACGAGTTTGCCGACCAGCCGCACAATGTGGTCCCGCGGCGGGAGCGTCTCAAACATCACCTGATGCACGCCGGGAGCTACTTCTCCTTGGCCGGCGCGAACCTTAAGCGGGCGGTCCCCATTCTTTCGGGATACCATAGGTACTGGAAAAACATTTATAAAACGCCGGTGGACCTGGGCACGCCGTTCGGGGTGGCCGTCACCCCGGCCGCCGACCGGTCCGAGGAAATCATTCAGAATCTGAAAGATACAGGCTCACGCCAGACCCTCGTCCGCCTGCCGTCCTGGGACATTCAGAATTTTTCCACTTATGAGCGCTTCTTGGATCAACTCCGGAAAGAGGGCTTCGAAGTGATGCTCTCGCTCCTCCAGCGGAGGGACGATGTCTTCAATCCCGCTTCCTGGCGTGTTTTTTTGGAAGCAGCCTTTGATCGCTTCCGAAGCCTGAGTTCTTACTTTGAGATCGGCCACGCCTGGAACAGAACTAAATGGGGGGTTTGGGATCACAACGAATATCTTCGACTCGCTCTCCCCGCGGTCCAGCTGGCCCAAGAGTACGGGGTGAAGCTCGCCGGGCCGGCCGTGATCGATTTTGAATTTCATCTTTATCCACCCCTTCTTCGCGACCTTCCGTTTGATAAAGTGACCTCGCTTCTGTACGTAGACAGGATGGGTGCCCCCGAAAATAGTCAGTTCGGCTGGGACACCTCACGGAAGATCGCGCTTTTGAAGGCCGTCGTCGATGCCAGCGCTCGCAGGTCGCGCGATGTCTGGATCTCCGAAGTCAACTGGCCGATCCAGGGCACGGGAAAATACTCGCCCGCTTCCGGCAAGCCCAACGTGACAGAAGAGGAGCAGGCCGATTACCTGGTTCGTTATTATATTCTCACCCTCGCCAGCGGGCTTATCGAACGCGTTTACTGGTGGCAGCTCATCGCTCCCGGATACGGGCTGGTCGATAGCCGGGAACCGGGCTGGAGGAGGAGGCCGAGCTACCGCGCGTTTCAGACGATCGTCCGCCTGCTCGACCGATCGCATTTTGTCGGCAGCTCCAGGGCCGGGGAGGGGAGAATTTTCTTTTTCTCCCGGGGGAATGAATCCTGGGCGCTCTGCTGGACCCCGGGCCGACCATTGGACTATTCATTCTCTCGCCCTTTGAAAAAAGTGGTCAGCCGGGACGGGGAGGAGATGAGCCGGCCTGGGGAGTGCATACGGATCGAGGGGAGCCCTAAATATGTCTTCTTCGGGTAACCGGCCGTTTCAAAAGCACGAGGTCGAGGATTATGAGAGACGACGTTATCGCGGCCTTGATCAAAGACTCGTGGACGCCCGGGAACAGCGAATCGTCAGAAGGTTTCTGGAAACAGCTCGGGGGAAAGGAGCCGGCGAGAGGGCTGACCTCGTTTTGGACGCACCCTGCGGCTATGGCCGGTTTTCCTCCCTCGTCCAGGACCTGGGCCTTCGTCTCGTGAGCAGCGACTTGTCTTTTTACATGGTAGACCGGGCCAGGGTGCGGGACGGGCGTCATCCTCGGTCTGACGGGGTAGTTGCCGATCTTAAAAAAGGTCTTCCCTTCAAGACCGCGTCGTTCGCGGCCGTCTTGTCCATTCGGTTTTTCCATCATGTCCATGAATCCCAAGAGCGGGAGGAGATCCTGGGGGAATTCGCGAGGGTTTCATCAAGATGGGCTATCCTATCTTATTACGAGCTCAACCGGCTCCATCGCCTCCAGAGAAAAATCCGAAGGGGGCTCAAAAGGAGCAAGACCCGGATCAGAATGGTCACGAAGGCCGAATTCATGCAAGAGCTCGAAAAGGCAGGCTTCAGAGTTTTCAAGAAATTACCCCTGCTCTGGGGAATTCATGCCCAGAAGATAGTGCTCCTGGAAAAGATCTAGAAGATGACCTTGAACCGGCTCCGGGCTTGAAATTAGATCCAAAAAGTGCCAAGATAAAAAACAACGGAGGAAATGATGGCCATCTGGATAAACAAAAAAAGCCTTGTTTTGTTCCTCGTCTTGGCCGGGGTTCTATCCTCGAGCGGCCTCGTCCTGGCGGCTAAGCAACCCCTGATCCAGTTCAAAGAGGAGAAATGGGATTTCGGCAAGGTCAAGCAGGGAGAAATCCTGACCCACGAGTTTGTTTTCAAGAATGCGGGAGAATCTCCCTTGTCGATCCTCCGGGTCAGGACGTCCTGCGGCTGCACGGCGGCTCTTGTTTCAGATAAGAAGGTCGAGCCCGGCAAAGAGGGCCGCATCAAAATTACCTTCAACAGCGGCGGATATTCGGACAAGATCGTCAAAGAGATTTATGTGGACAGCGATGACCCGAAGCGGTCGAACCTCGAGCTTTCGATCAGCGCCGAGATCGAGGTTCCTCCTCAGCCGAAGATAGATGTTGAGCCCTATAACCTCGACTTGGGGTTGCTTCTGGAAGGGGAGGACCTCCAGGCCAAAGTGATCATCAGGAACACTGGTGAATTGGAATTGTCGGTGGATACGGCCAGGGATAAAACGTCCTTCTTCCGGGCGGGAAAACCGCTTTCATTTCCCCTGAAGCTCGCCTCCGGGAAGAGCGTCGAGGTCCAGCTCAGGATGCCTGCTCAGAACAGGACCGGACTGATCAGGGAATACGTGCTTCTTCATTCAAACGATCCGGTCCGCTCCACGATCTCTCTCTATCTCAGCGGCTACATCGTCACCAAAAAAGAGTTAAAAGAGCTCTTTGCCAAATATAAGAACATTTTGGATTGAAAACTGCAATTTCGGTCAAGGTCCAACCGCGCGCTCGATTTCAGAGCGTCGAAGAGATCGGTCCGGGCGAATACAAAGTCCGCGTGCTTTCTCCACCAGAGAAGGGAGGAGCCAATCGAGAACTCCTCCGTCTCCTAGCCGACTACCTCGAAATCCCGCCCTCCAGGCTGAAAATCGTCGGGGGTCTGAAGTCTCGTCAAAAACTGATCTCCCTGGAATAATCCTATTATGAGGGGGGACCGATGGACATCTATAATCTGATCAGCTTTTTGGGCATCTTTGTCCTGGCGGGATTCGCCTGGCTCTGCTCTTCCGACAGGAAGGTCCTCAACTGGAGAGTGATCGGCTGGGGAATAGCCCTCCAGCTGTTCTTTGCCCTGTTTATCTTTGTCATCCCGATCGGTTCGACGTTCTTTCTGGTCATCAATAATGTCGTCGTCAAGGTCCTGGACAGTGCCACCGCCGGGACAAAGTTCCTTTTCGGCCGCCTGGCCCTCCCGCCCGGGGCAACCAACGAATCCGGGGAGACATCGCTGGGCTATTTCTTGGCCTTTCAGGCCCTCCCCGCGGTGATCTTTTTCGCGGCCCTCGTCGGCGCCCTCTATCATCTCAACGTCATGCCTTTTCTCGTCAAGGTTTTCGCTCGAGCTTTTACCAAGCTTATGCGGATCAGCGGCGCCGAGTCGCTCTGCGTATCGGCCAATATTTTTCTGGGCGTGGAGTCAGCCCTGGTCATCCAGCCCCACCTCGTCTCCATGACGGAGTCGGAGCTGGCGACCATCCTCTCGTCGGGAATGGCCACGATCGCCTCCACGGTCATGGCCATCTATGTCTATATGCTCAAAGCGCAGCTCCCGATGATCGCCGGCCACCTTGTCTCGGCGTCTTTCATCGCGGCTCCCGCCTCGATCGTCATGGCTAAGCTCCTCATCCCCGAATCGAACAAGCCTCTGACCATGGGCGTTGACATCAAGCCTCATTATGAAAAAGACGATAACTTGATTATGGCTATTATCAACGGAGCCAATTCTGGCCTCAAACTCCTGGGCGGGATCGTCGTTCTTCTCCTGGCCTTTCTCGGCCTGCTGGCCCTCCTCGACCTCGTCTTGGGCTGGTTCGGCGGCACCTTCAACCATTGGTTCGGTCTCCATTTCGACTGGACACTGAAAAGCATACTGGGATTTGTGTTCTATCCTTTCACCGTGGTGGTTGGAGTTCCGCCTCACGACGCGATGGCCATCGCCAAGCTTGTTGGAGAACGCACGGTCGCGACCGAGGTCGTCGCCTACCAGCACCTGGCGCAGCTGATGTCTCAAGGGGCGATCGCCAACCCCCGCTCCGCGCTCGTCGCGGCTTATGCGTTGTGCGGCTTCGCCCATGTCGCCTCCCTGGCCATTTTTGTGGGAGGGACGGGAGCGCTGGCTCCAACCCGGCTGAAGGATCTGTCCCGCTTGGGGCTCAGAGCGCTCCTGGCGGCGACGCTGGCCTGTCTCCAAACCGCGGCCGTCGCCGGGACTTTTTATACCCATGGCTCGATCCTTCTGGGCAAATAGGAGCATGAGAGTCTGAGGCTTGTTCCAGCGTCTATTATTCGGAAAGGCGTCAATCATTCTTGTGTTTTTATTTTTTCTTGCTAAAATAGATGTCTCCTCTGAGAGGGCCGTCCCGCATCCGAGAGGGCTCGTCCCCTGGAGCAAAAGAAAGGAGTGTGCAATGACCGAGTTCTTGAAACATATTCTCTGGGCCACCGATTTTTCCGACGAGGGACAGGAAGCCCTCCTCTACGCTGACTATTTCGCCAAGGCCTTCAAATCACGTTTATCGGCCCTTCACGTCGTGTCTGATTTTTCGTCCGCGCTCTACGAGAGCTCCCCGGCCGTCGAGGCCGAACTGATCAGCAAGATCGAATCGGTCAAGACTAACGCGGCCTCGAAACTCGAGTCGATCGCCAAGGGGAAGGGAATCAGACTTGACAAAGTGATCGTCAAAGAGGGCTCGGCTTCGAAGAAGATCATCGAGACGGCTTCGGAAGTGAAAGCGGACCTCATTGTCATTGGGAGAAAGGGGCAGTCGGGTCTGGAAAAGCTTTTTATCGGTTCTGTCGCCAATCATGTCCTCAGGAGCTCACCCGTGCCGGTCCTGGTGACCAAGAAAAAGCGAGGCGTGACCTCCATCAAAAAGATCCTTGTCCCGACGGATTTTTCGAAGCAGGAAGATATTGAACAGGACCTGGGCATTCGGCTGTCGGGCGGATTCTGCGCTTCGATGACGCTTCTCTATGTCCTGGAGCTCTTCGGTCACGACCTTCGGCTGGTCGACGAACTGTTTAAAGACGTCCTGGCCAGGCTGAAGAAAAAGAGCCGACGGGAAACATGCGATATCCAGATCAACGAGGACGTTTATAGAGCGCACAACGCCTCGGCGGGAATCGTCGATTATGCCGAGACCCATCAATTTGACCTGATCGTCATGTCCACGTATATTCATAAGTTGGAGAGGTTCTTTCTGGGGAGCACAACAGAGAAGGTCATCTCCTACACCAACCTCCCCGTCTTTGCCATACCTCCGAGCTGCCAGGCTGATTAGATTTGGATGATCGGCGCCTGCCTTGGGTTGCGCTGAATTGTGTTCTGGCTGAATACCCGCAACCCTTCAAGAGGGTTGTGGAACGATATCATCCGCTGGCCGAGGTTTTTGGGGTTGGGACCGGGGACCTGATGCGGCTGGGGCTGGACGAAAAGAGCGCCCAGAAGATCACTTCATCCTGGGCCCTGGACCAGGCCCGGGAAGAGCTTGAGAAGGCGGAGAAAAAAAACTATGCTGTCCTGACGCTGGAGGACAAGAATTATCCGGAGCATTTGAGAGAAATCTACGACCCCCCTTTCGTCCTTTACTGTGCGGGGAAGGTCGAAGTTCTGAGTGAGTTGGCCGTAGCCATGGTTGGGGCCAGGAAACCTACGCCCTATGGCTCGGCCGTGGCCGAAAAACTGGCTTTTGAACTGGCCTCGCGCGGCCTGGTCGTGGTGAGTGGGCTGGCGAGGGGGATTGATTCGATCGCCCATTGGGGGGCGGTCAAAGGAGGAAAAACGGTCGCCGTGTTGGGCTCAGGATTGGAGAAATTGTATCCCAAAGAGAACCGCCAGCTCTTCGAGAAGATCACCGTCCAGGGAGCTGTGGTCTCCGAATATCCCCTTTCGTCTGCCCCCCTGGGATTTCATTTTCCTTTGCGAAACCGCATCCTGAGCGGATTGGCCCTGGCGACCGTCGTGGTCGAGGCCGCGCGCTTGAGCGGCTCCCTGATCACGGCTCATTTCGCGCTGGAGCAGAACCGCGAAGTGATGGCCGTGCCCGGGAACATCACCTCCGAACTCAGCCAGGGTACAAACTGGCTCATCCAGAAGGGGGCCGTGCTCGTCCGCGACTGGACGGATATCGCCGAGAACCTCCCTTCGCCTCTTCGGGAAAATCTCCTGGCCCAAAAAAGAGAGGAGAAGGTCTCGCGGCCGAATTTGAGCCCGGAAGATGATAGAATTTTCCGTTGTCTCAAAACGGATTCATTGGTACAGATCGACGAGCTCATCGAGCAGACCGGACATTCTGTTTCCGAGCTCCTGGCCAGGTTGCTTAACTGGGAGCTGGAGGGATGGATCGTGCAGCGCCCCGGGAAGTATTTTCAAAGGAGAATCTGAGTGTCGAAATCTCTCGTTATCGTTGAGTCCCCTGCCAAAGCGAAGACGATCAACCGCTACCTGGGAAGGCGGTACGTGGTCAAGGCCTCGATGGGGCACGTGCGGGATCTGCCCCGGGGAAAGATGGGGGTTGATATCGAACATGATTTTGAACCTCATTATGTGACCATAGCTGAGCGGCGCAAACTCGTTTCCGAATTAAAAAAAGCGGCCAAGGATGTGGATACGATCATCTTGGCGGCCGACCCCGACCGGGAGGGAGAGGCTATTTCCTGGCACCTCAGCCAGCTCCTCCAGGACGATAAGAAAAAAGTGTACCGGGTCCTCTTTCATGAGATCACCAAAGAAGCGGTGACCGAGGCCTTTAAGCATCTGGGCCAGCTCGACCAGAACAAGATCAACGCCCAACAGACACGCCGCATCCTTGACCGGTTGGTCGGCTACCTGATCAGCCCCCTCCTCTGGGAGAAGATCGGCAAGGGCCTGAGCGCCGGCCGCGTCCAATCCATCGCCCTGCGGCTCATCTGCGAGCGGGAAAAAGAGATCAAGGCTTTTGTTCCGGAAGAATATTGGACAATCGCCGCCCAACTGCAGGCCTCGAACCCCCCGCCGTTTCGTGCAACGCTGGACAAAATCGACGGCAAAAAGACAAGGGTCGGGACCGGGGCGAGCGCCTCAGAAATCGTGGCCGGACTCAGGCAGTCTCCTTTTATTCTCGAGAAAGTCAACGTTCGGGAGAAACGGAGAAACCCCGGCCCACCTTATATCACGAGCACCCTCCAGCAGGAGAGCTTCCGGCTGCTCCACTTTCCGGTGAGAAAAACGATGTCCGTAGCTCAGAAGCTGTACGAAGGGATGGCGATCGGAGACCGAGGGCCGGTCGGCTTAATTACCTATATGAGAACAGATTCTGTCCGGGTCTCGGACGAAGCCCAGAGGCTGGCCAGGAAATTCATCGGGGAGCATTATCCAGAGCCGTATCTTCCGGCCAAGCCTCCCTTTTTTAAAAACAAGAGGAAGGCGCAGGACGCCCACGAAGCGATCCGGCCCACTTCTCTCGACCTCCCCCCGGATCAAGTCCAACCCTATTTGAAAAGAGACGAGTTCGCTCTCTACAGTCTCATCTGGAACCGCTTCCTGGCATCCCAATTGGCCTCGGCCGTCATCGAGGAAACCGAATTCGAGATCAGGGCCTCACACTTCGGATTCACGGCCAAAGGGCAGGTGATAAAGTTCGACGGATTCCTCGTCCTCTATCCAAACCTCCGAGAGGAAGGCCAGGTCCTGCCCAAAGCCGAGGCGGGGGAAACGCTCGCCCTCCTCGATCTGGAATCCAAACAGAATTTCACTCAACCGCCTCCCCGCTACACCGAAGGGAGTCTGGTTAAGGAATTGGAGGCGAAGGGGATCGGCCGGCCCAGCACCTATGCGCCGATCATCAGCACGCTTCAGGATCGGGTCTATATCGTTAAAGACAAAGGCAAGTTCATCCCCACCGATCTGGGACTCTTCGTCACCGACTTTTTGGTCAAGAACTTCGCCGATTTGATGGAGGTTAAGTTCACCGCTCGGATGGAGGAAGAGTTGGACCTCATATCCGAAGGCGAGCAGAACTGGAAGAGCGCACTCCGGGAATACTACGATATCTTGAAGCGGGACATGGAGAAGGGCAAGGAGAGCGAAGGGGTAAAAAGAAGCGGAATCCCGGTTGAGGACGTCTGCCCCCAGTGCGGCCGTCAGCTGGTGATTAAGGATGGTCGCTACGGCAGGTTCAAGGCCTGTTCCGGCTATCCCGAGTGCAAGTTCCGTAAGAGCCTGGTCAAGAAAGAAGCCACGCCGCTCGAAGAAAAGTGCCCCGAGTGCGGCTCCGGCCTGGTCATGAGACGGGGGAAGTACGGCCCTTTCGTGGCTTGTTCCAATTATCCCAAGTGCACCTATATTAAGAAAGAGAACGCAGAAACCGGGATCGTCTGCCCGGAGAAGTGCGGCGGCATGATCATCAGAAGGAAAACCAGAAAGGGCAAGATCTTCTTCGGCTGCAATCGTTTCCCCAAATGCAGGTTTGCGACCTGGGATGAGCCGGTCGCCAAAGACTGCCCCGTCTGCAAACGTGAGTTCGTCCTGCGCAAGAATCTGATCAAGGGAACTCCGTATTTCTACTGCTGGGACCCCAAGTGTACCTATAAAGAGACGGCGGAGAGAGAAAAGATCTGGGAGACGGCCAAAAAAGAGAGTGATGAGAAAAGAGATTAGGGAATTTCTTTCTTACCTCAAGTTCGAAAAGAACGCCTCCCCGAATACGATCGCGAGCTATGGAAGTGACCTCGCTCAGCTCGCCACGTACCTGGAAGAAAGAAAAGTGGAACTGGAGAGGGTTGATAACATTGTTCTCCGCGGTTTTTTGGCGCTGCTCCATGAAAAAAGGCAGAAGAAAACGACGATCGGTCGGAAGCTGGCCGCCACCCGCTCGTTCTTTCAATTTTGTCTGAAAAAGAGATGGCTGGAGGACAATCCGGCTAAAATCGTCTCGACCCCTAAACAAGAGAAGAACGTTCCCTCTTTCCTTTCTGAGGCGGAGATGGCGTCGTTCCTTGAACTGCCTCGCTCCGACCGGCCTCTTGATCTCCGGGACAAGGCGGCTCTGGAGATGCTCTATGCCACCGGAATCCGAGTCAGCGAATTGGTTGGGATCAACCTCGAGGACGTCAATATTGAAGAGCGCCTGGTTCGCGTGAAAGGCAAAGGCAAAAAGGAGAGGCTCCTTCCTTTCGGTCGCCGAGCCGGGGAGAGCTTGGCCTTCTACGTCCGGGCGCGGAGCGCTTTGCTCGAAGAGGATCGCGCCGAGAATGCCCTGTTTTTAAATTACCGCGGCGGGCGGCTAACCCCCCGTTCGGTTGAGCGCATGGTGGATAAATATATCCACCAAACGGCGCTCAGCAGAAAGATCAGCCCCCATTCGCTCCGGCATTCTTTTGCTTCTCATCTCCTCGGCCGGGGGGCCGACCTGAGGGCCATCCAGGAACTGCTCGGACACGAGAGCCTGGCGACAACCCAAAAGTACACCCACCTTGACGTGAAGCAGTTGCTCGATGTCTATCGGAAGAGCCATCCTCGGTCTTAGTCGTCTATCAGGATAAAGATCAAATTAGAATTCTTTATTCGCCCCCATGCGGCCAAATCCCCGTCAATTGAAGTTGTCTTATAAACGGAGGTTTTGTCAACATTCCTATCCTTAAAGCTTTGGGACGAGCTTCTAATCAATTTATTATCAATATCTTAATGCCTCACCCCAAATGGCCTCCTTCTTGCAATGGGACGTTCTGAAAGGAGGTCATTATGAAAAACTTCACTCGCCGTGCATTGGCCCTCAGCCTCTTTCTTGCCTTCGTTGTCTTCATGGTCTTCCCCGTCTGCGCGCAAACGCAGACCAAGGCGCCGAGCGAAAAAATCAACATCAACAGTGCCTCTCTCGAGGAGCTCCAGAATCTCCCGCAGATTGGACCAAAGATCGCTCAGCGAATCCTTGATTACCGGAAGCAGAACGGCAACTTCAAAAAGATCGAAGAGCTGATGAAGGTGAAAGGCATTGGAGAAAAGGTCTTCAACCATCTGAAAGAGCTGATCGTGGTCGGGCCTGAGCCGCAAGCCAAGTAAGCGAGAAAGGGGGCAATCCTCGAAGGGGGTTGCCCCCATCTCAACCTCATGCAGGCAGGAAGGGAAAAGTGGTACGCGTCAAGGAAAAGAATAAGATCAAAATGTGATTTTGAAAACGAACATCGAGCACCCGGTTATTGCTTTTCTTCCAAGCTATGAACCACGAACTATGGATCATGAGCGGGGCTCGCAGCCAGGCATCGAACGAGATAGCTCCGGAGTTTCCGGAGTGCCCTCCCCCGGTGGCTGACCCTATTCTTTTCGGCGGGCCTGAGCTCGGCGAAGTTCTTTCTCAGCGGTGGATAATAAAAGATAGGGTCATAGCCAAACCCGAACCGGCCCTTTTTCCCTAGGGCGATACGACCCTTCACCTCCCCGCGAATCTCTCTCACGGTCCGGCCGTCCTTCGCCAGCGCCAGCCAGGATACAAATGTCGCCTTCCGTTTTCCGGCGGAAACCCCCTGGAGCAGTCGGAGCACCTTTTGGAGATTCTTCTCGTCATTGGCTCCCCTTCCCGAGAACCGGGCCGAGTAGATTCCCGGGGCGCCGCCCAACTCATAGACCTCGAGTCCGGAGTCCTCAGCCAGAGTGAGGATTTTTGATTTCCGGCTGTAAAAGAGGCTCTTGCCCCGAGCGTTTTCCCGGAACGTCTTTCCTTTTTCCCTGAAGGTTGTCCTGATTCCCAAGTCGCGGAGGCCCACGATTTCAATCGGCAGGTCGGCGAGGAATTTTTTGATCTCTCTGACTTTTCCCCTGTTCGTGGTGGCCAGAAGGATCCGTTCCCTACTCAATTCTCAACTCGACGACTTCTCCCAGCTCTAGAAGGCTGCGGTTGAATTTTTGCTCTTTTTCTTCGATCGCCGAGAGAGAAAAAGTGAGGATGGAATAGTCCTTTTCCTTCTTGAGATGGATCTCCTCCAGCCTGAGGCCCAGATGAAGGCCCAATTTCTTGAGGTTGTTGATGAGGTCAGGATGATCCCTGATCTTAAGGTAATATTGATTGTGCGTTTTTTTAAGATAAGATTCCTCGAGCTTGCGGAACGAAACCAAGACCAAGAGGACGAGGGCCGTAAAAATCATCCCCACGAGGTAATAGCCAGCCCCGACCACCAGTCCGAGCCCGGAGACAACCCATAAGGTTGAAGCCGTCGTCAGGCCGGCCACCATGCCCCTGGCCTGGATGATCGTCCCGGCACCGATGAAGCCGATTCCCGTGATCACGGCGGCCCCAACTCTCAGCGCGTCGCCTGAGCTCACGGATTTTCCCTGAAGCATCAGTCCCGAGAGTATCATCATCAGAGCCGAGCCGACACAGACGAGGATGTTGGTCCTGAACCCGGCCGGCTTCTGGCTGGCTTCCCGCTCGAGTCCGATCAATCCGCCCAGAGCAATGGCTAGGACAAGCTTCAAGACGATTTCGAACATGTTCATGGACATCCCCCGCGTTAGGCCATCCGGCCAATTTAGCACATTTCATCAGATAAAAACAAGGAAAGCCGTCACCCCCGTCCGTCTCGTCATCTCGTCTGTTTCGTCAAAGAATGAAAATATCGAAGAAATAAAAAATGCCTTTGTCTCTTGACGAGATAGACGCGCGACGAGAAAGACGATTCTTTATTAGTATCGACCGACCTTGTCCAGAAAGAAGGCTATCAAATAGATGACCAGCAGAGCCGCCGTGTAGATGGCAAAAAGAGGATGACGGAGGAGTTTCTCCGGTTCCTCCATGACTTCTTGCTCGCGCAGCGTCTTGCGGAAGATGAAAAATAAGAAAACGCAGGACGGCGGGTGAGATGATGAGAATGTACTCCAGCTTGTAGCTGAGCGCAAAGAGAAAATAGGTCAAAATAAAGACGGCCGCGCTGGCGGCCATCCCCAATGTAAGTGAGGCTTTTGAATACCGTTTGTGTGAAGTCCGGTAATCAGCCGCCTTTTCCTTGAGATAGCGGAATTCGGAGAGGCGTTTGGCCACCATCAGGAAGTTACCGAAAGACCACCAGCACAGGAGCAAGCTCAGGGGCGGGATGAGCGAAACAGGGGCGAACGCGAACCAGCCGATAAAAAAACGAATCGGGTTATTCACCGATTCAGAAATGGAATCGAGAAAGGGGATGTCTTTCGTCCGCACCGGTCTCAGGTTATATATGAATCCCGCGGCCAACAGGGCCAGAAGCGAAAAAGAGAATGGCCGGGGAAAAACAAGAAAACCTGCTGCCAGCCCGGCCACGGTCAAGCCCGCCCCGAGAAGGGCAAAGGGGGCCTCACGGATCTCCCCCCTGACCAGAGGGCGGAGCCGCTTGGTCGGGTGATGAGCGTCAAAGGGGGCATCCGCGATCTCGTTGACCACATAGTTTGCCGTCGAAATAAACCAGGTGAGGATAAAGGACAGCGCAGCTCTGAAGAGAAGCGCGAGGAGAGAGAACTGCTCCAGGAAACTCCGATGAAGGAAAAAGAATGCGGCTGTCCCCACAAAAATGGCCATACTTCTTGGCCAGCGGTCCAGACGCATGGCGCGCAGGTATGGGTTCACGCTTCTCTGACCTTGTCGGCGTAGATCTCGAAAGAATCGCCCAATGGCAATTTTACTGGGAATTTCTTCAAGATTGAAGCAAAAAATGGTCTCTTGAGAAGAAAGGGAAACCAGTTGCGCCTCGTCAAAAGATAGTGGGCGCTGAAAGTCCAGGAATACTTTTTCCTCCGAAGAATCCGGAAGCCTGTCCGGTCGAGCAGAGCCCGGAGGCTTCCTCTTGAAAAATAGGCCAGATGGGCAGGCCTGAGGTGCCACCATTCTTTTCCCGCTATCCTGGCCGCTGGGCTCCGGATATCTGGAGTGACCAGGCAGAGGATTCCACCCGGTGTGAGAATCCTGTTGGCCACGCTCAGAGCCTCGAAGGGCTTGGGCGTATGCTCGATAAAGTCGACCATGGTAACGGCGCCGTATCTGGCTCGCGGAAGGAGCGCCGTTTCGAAGAAGCCCTCTCGAAGCGGGAGGCCGTATTTTTCCCTGGCCACCCGGACCGCCCAGGAGCCGGCCTCTACTCCATCAGGCTCCCAGCCTCTCGACCGGGCCAGCCGCAGCAGAATTCCCGTCGCGGCCCCGACATCGAAGAGGATCCCCTTTTCCGGCCGCATCTTTTTCAGCCGGCGCAGGACTCTCTCAAAGTTTTTGGATCGACCCGCCGCCTCGTCGTCATAGAGCGGATCTTCGACCTGACTGTAGAGCGAGTCGATGAACCCCGGTGTGGGACAGGGGTTCGCGAAGATGTGATCGCACTCCTCGCAGCGGCTCAAATCCCAGATTTTTCCATAGTGGCTGTCGGTGATCTTGATCTGATCGCTCGTCAGCCTCAAAAAGTCGAACGTCCTTTTTCTGTAGCTCTGGAAGGACGTTCCCCCACAGGCGGGGCAGGCGATCAGGTTCTCAAATTCTCGCATGTCTTTAGGGATAAAGAGAGAGCTTGCTCAATTCCATGCGGACGTAGAATTCCGTGCCCCAGACCTTGAGGCTGTGCCTGTCTCTGTCGTCCAGGCCGCAGCTGACTATCTTGGGCCCCATGGTCAGGCAGTCCCAGGTCTCTCTTCCGTGTCCGCCCAGGATTCTGTACTCTTCCGATTCCTGCCCGCCGGACATGATCAGCAAGTTGTTATTTTTTGGCTCAGGCTCACCCTCGGTCGCGCGCAGACCGGCGATAATCCGGCCGTCGTAATAGACGTTGATGCTCGAGATCTTTCCCGGAAAGTCGGCGCAGATTGATCTCTCGGCGGACCGCTCGAAGTCGAAGATTCCGATCTCGGCCGTAT
This sequence comes from Candidatus Aminicenantota bacterium, assembly GCA_963701305.1. Taxonomy (GTDB): domain Bacteria; phylum Acidobacteriota; class Aminicenantia; order Aminicenantales; family CAVYOD01; genus CAVYOD01. The sequence continues at coordinate 1,535,393 of OY969586.1, read as the reverse complement.
CCTTCTCCGCGAGCGCCAGGACTCGGTCCTGGGGATAAAGCTTGAGGAGGGTGAAGCGACAGTTCGGCCGTTTGACAATTCTTACCGTTTTGGTTTCAAGGCTCCATTGTTTGAGAGTCCCGTCGGAGCTTCCCGAATAGACCAGGCCGGCATGATCAACGATCAGGGCCAATACGGCCCGGCTGTGAGCCTGAATATGAGTGAGCCGTTTTTCTTCCAAGTCCCAGACCCGCAGAGAGCCATCCGCGTGGCCGCTCACGAGCTTCTGCCTCGGAAAGGAGGCCAGCTTGGTCACCGGCGAGTAGGTTTTCCCGAGCAGAGACCATTCGTTGCGTTCGAACGAGATATTCCAGAACTCGCCGTTCTCGCCCGAGAGGTAAATGTCCCGGCCCAACAGGCTGATCTCCCTGGCCTTGCCCAGAGCTGCCGAAAAAATGCGGCGGTCGAGGAAGGTCAGGACAAAAACATTTCCGGCCTCGCCCAGGCCGGCGATCTGGTCCTGGGTATAGAATCGGATCCGGCGAGGTTTGAGGTCGTTCATCTCCACGGTCTGGAGAAGGGAGGGCTCTCCGTTCAAATCCTCGTTCAAGCTCGGTTTGAATTTCCGCTCCTCCGGGACGAAGGATCTCTTGGTCGGCCGCGGCAGGCTCTGTGTTTTAGAGGCAACGGACCTTGTCTCAAATTCGAACTCCCGGCTTCTCACGGGAAGCGGCCTGGTGTCTTTATGAAAATCGCCGATCCTGATCAGGTCGCCCCAGGAATCGATCTTTTTCTGGTCGAACAACTCCTTGATCTCCTGGCCGTCCAGCCTGGAGGAAATGGAATTGTCAAAGTCGTAGAGAGTGACGATTCCCTCCTGGTAGAACTGGGTATCTTCAAGGGCCGGTTCTTCAAGAAAAGAGAGGTGGGTCTTGACGCTCTCGATGGCGACCTCCCTCGCCTCCAGGTTGAAGCGGCGGGTGGAGAAGGTGGCCCGGAAATTCACTTCGACATCCAACTCGCCTTTGATATAAAAGAGATCCACGATCTTCTGGAAGTAGTAGCGGTCGCGGCAACCGTCGAGGATGATCAGCTTTTTATCGGAATTCTGCTTCAGAAATTCCCGGAAGAATTCATCCGGTCGGTCTTCATCCTCTCGAAGGGGATAGTCATGGTAGTAGACCGGCTCAATGTGTTTCTTGAGCCATTCGAGTCCCAGCATCCGGTTGAAGACCTTTTGGTCCTTCTTCCGGTCCCGCATCAGATAGAGAATCTCTTCCGGCTTGAGAGTTCCGAAACCACCAGCGATTGTTTGGCAAAAATATGTTTTCCCAGTCCCAGAATCCCCGTTCACCGCCATGACCGTCATTTTCTTGGTTTGGAGGAGGAAGTGGATCGTCTCGGAGAGTTCATAAAGACCGCGTTGGGCCTGCTTGAGACCGAGCAGGCTGATGGCTCCGGCGTTATAGAGGTAGAGTGAGCGGACGAACTCGGGCATGTCGATCTTTTTGAGGGCGCTCGCCGATTCTTCGAAGACCTGCTTGTTCTTGGCCTTGAGCAGCTTCAAGAGCGCGATAGCGATGTCGGCATTCACGCCCCCGGAGTGGTCCTTTTGAGCCTTGCCGACTTCTCCCAAGGCCCAGGCCAGGCAGGTTTTGAGTCTGGGCGAAGGATGGTCCGCATACTTCACCAAAGAAGGCAGGGCCCCCAACGAGGCCCGGCCGATCTTCCCCAGAGCCCAAATAGCCTCCTCCTTCTGTTCGATCAGAGGATGCCCTTCAAGCTCATCCGGGCCTTCGAGGATAGGGATCATGGCCGCCACCGCCCGTTCATCACGCAGGGTTCCCAAGGTATAAACAATATTCTCCCGGATCTTTGTATAATAAAAAGGAAAATGACGCAGGGCCGCGAGCAAAGTCTCGACCGACCTGGGATCCTGGAGAATGCTGAGAACGATGGAAGACATGTAGGGTATGCCGCTCTCGATCTCGACCCTGTCGTCCAAGAGGAGGGTCAGGCAAGGGCGAAGAAGGGCCGGCGATGTATTTGTCACTATCCCCTGAGGCGGCTGGATCTTCTCCAGGATTAGCCCGTAGATCTCTTCTTTACACTTCGGATCCCGGGCTTTCTCTAGTAAGGCATTGATGAGTTTGCAGGATGAGTCCTCTTCTCGGATAAATCTAGAAACCGCTCCCAACGTCGAAGCCCAGGACCTCTTCAGGTTTTGAACCTCCTGTTCCCACCTCTCGTATTCTTTGCGGCCCAGAGCACGTTCGAGGAGCCTGTTGAACCTGTGATAGCCTCGGACCGCGCGATCTCTTTGGACCCCGGCCGTTTCGTCCCAAACTGGGACAAAGAGCTCGCTCTCGAGACGGAGGACTTCAGACTCGACTGCCCCGAGCAAGAATTCCCAGAGGATGAAAAAGGGATGGAAAGCCCAAGGCCTCTGGGGGAAAGACAGCCGTCTGAGGGCGCGATCAACGCCTCGCTCCGAAACCTTTCCGTCCGGCGCGCTCTTTCCCCGCTGCGTGAGTGCCAGTGCCGTCCGCTTAACGAGGGGCCATGTTTCTTCGGAAGCAAGGGGAAGAAGCGCCTCGCCCAGCAGAGCCCCAAGATCATCCCGGGCTGATTTCAAGCGGAAGAGAAGCTCATGCGAGATTTTGTCTCGGAGGCTGGAAGGGTTTTGTCCGAAGGCGCCCGAATTCTTAAGGAAGCGAAAATGGTCCGGCGAAAATTCTTGAAGGAGAGCCGTCCCCGCCTCCTCGAGCTCCTGCCGACCCGGAGGAGGGAGATCGTCTTTGTTCATCGCGGATGACGGCAGCGGCACTTATTTGGAGAGAAGCAATCCCTTCAGGTCTTCTTCAAGATTGCCGGGTTCGATCTTGAAGAGCCATCCGTCGGTGTAGGGAGTCCGGCGGAGCAAAGAATGGTCTTCGATCAGTCTGCCGTTGATTTCGGTCACGGTCCCCGAGCCGGGAGACCAGATCCGGTGGGTGTACTTTTCGGCGTCGCTGATCATTCCGCAGACCTCTCCCTGCGAGACGACGTCATTTTTTTTCGGCAGTTCGAGATGCGTAATGATGCCGACGGATTTGAGGAAGTCATCGACCACTCCGATGACCGCGGAACTCGGGCCGTCGAGCTTCATCCAGGTGTGGCCGAGCATGTAATAGAGTCCCGAGGGCATTTTCTGCGGGGCAGGCCGTTTGTCTCCTTTTTCCTCGCTCTCCGCTTTTTTGAAAGCCCGGGCGACAAGGGTTCTCAATTCAGCGGGAGTGAACGGCTTGGGAATGTAATCGAAGGCTCCGAGTTTGACCGACTGGACTGCCGTTTTGATCGTCGGGTATCCCGTGACCATGATGATATTGACCGAGGGCCGTGATTCCCGAAGGGCCTTGAGCAGGTCCAACCCGCTGATCCCGGGCATCATGAGGTCGGTGATGATCAAATCATAGTTTTTTTCCCTGTCTTTTTTGAGAGCCTCCTCTCCGCTCAGAGCGGTGTCAACTTCGTAATCATCAGACAGAATGGCCTGACGGATGCTTTTGCAAACCGTGATCTCGTCGTCCACGACCAGGATCCTTCTCCTAGTCTTTTCAGTCATTAGAACCTCCTTGTGGCTGGGGTCTCTCGTTCCGGTCGGCGAGGGGAAGGAAGATGGTGAAGACCGATCCCTTCCCCAACTCGCTCTTCACCTCGATTTTCCCCTGGTGCTGCTGGACGATCCCGTAGCTGAGTGCCAGGCCAAGGCCCGTCCCCGTGCTCTTGGTGGTGAAGAAAGGATCGAACAATCTGCGGATGTTTTCTTTCGGAATTCCCACTCCCGTATCGATGAACTGAACCAGGACGTGTCTCTGATCATCCCCCCGTTGGCTGATGATGGTCAGGAAGCCCCCGGAGGGCATGGCCTCGGAGGCGTTCAACATAAAGTTCATCAGGACCTGTTGGATCTTGTTCTTATCGAGGGGAATGGGCGACAGGCTCGAGTCGAGTTCTTTGATGATCTGGATATTCTGAAACGATGCCTGGTTTTTGAGGAGCTGGACGGTCCTGTCGATGGTCTCGTTGATATCCGTAGGAACCTTGAGGGGTGGCGTTTGCCTGGAAAACTCGAGCAGGCCCTTGACGATCTGGGTGCAGCGCATCGTCTCCTCGGCGATCAGGTTCAGGCTCTCGTAGGTAAAGTCCCTTTTTTCCAGCTTCTCCAGGAGCAGGTGAGTGTTGATCAGGATGGCCGTGAGAGGGTTGTTGATCTCATGGGCCACCCCGGCGGCCATTTTTCCCAGGGAGGCCAGCTTTTCGGATTGGACCAGAAAATCCTGCATATCGCGGAGCTCTCGCGTCCGCTCCTCCACCCGCTTCTCCAGCGTCTTGGCCCACTGGAAGAGGTTTTCGTTGGCGATTTTGAGGTTCTCGGTCATGCGGTTGAAAGAATGGGCCAGCTGACCGATCTCATCTTTAAAATCGATTTCCACCTGGTGATCGAGGTCGCCCTCGGCGATCTTGTTGGTCGCGACGACCATCCCCTGGATGGGATTGATGATGGTTGAGGTGATAAAGTAAAGCAGGACCAAAAGGATGATTGTGCAGAGGAAGGCCAATCCGGCGAAGGTCAGCATGACGTTGTTCCTGAGGTCGATGTAGGGTTTTTCGAGCATCCCGACATAGAGCATGCCGACAATCTTCCCGTCGATGTCCTTGATCGGATCATAAGCCGTGATATACCAGTCATTGACCACGAAAGCCTTGCCCATCCAGGAAGAGCCTTCCTTGAGCACGGCATCATTGACTTCTTTGGAGACGCGGGTGCCGATCGCCCTCTCGCCGTTGGCGTTCTTCACGTTTGTGGAAATCCGCAGGTCCCGTTGAAAGACCGTCGCCGTGCCGACCTCTTTGCCTTTGTATTTTTCTCCCTTGTGGACGATCTCTTTGACGCGGTCGACGATGTCATAATTCTGGTTGAGGAGAATTCCTCCGTAGAGAACGCCCAGAATTTTTCCTTTTTCATCGATCACCGGCGCGGCGCCCTTGAGCATCATTCCTTGTTCTTCGTGGTCTTCCGATCGGACCGCGGCTTTGGGTGTGGGGATGAGTTTCATATAGGCCCGGTCGGCCAGCTCCTGCCCTTCTTTGAGGAGCTCTTCCCGGGAGACGATTTGGGTGGCCGTCACGGTTTCCCCCTCAAGGGCCCGGCTGACCAGGGGGTCTTTCGATTGGTCATCGCCCGTGAAAGCCGGGTTTGAGGTCCGCAGGATGACCCCGCCCCGGGCGTCGGTCAAGGTCAGGATATCAAGGGTAAATTCTTTCCGCGCCCGGCTGAGGTATCTTTCCAGGGCATCCCTCTGACCAACGAGAAGGGCTTTCTGAAGAGACTCGTGGCTGGAATTGAGGCGAATGATGTCCTTGATGTAATTGAGCTTCTCGTCATAAACCATCCAGGCCGAGGAGAGGTCGTGCTTCACCTTGACTTGGGCCAGGGAGATAATCGTCCGGTGCTCCAGGCGTGTCCCAAAGAAAAGGGAGACGATCCCGCCGAAACAGATGACGGCCAGGAAGCTGAGGATGAATTTGTGGCGCAGAGGGAGGTTGAGGAAACGGGCGATATATTTTTTGATGTTCATAAGACCATATAATATAGCGCATTTTCATCCCAACAACAACAAAGTGAGCCGTGGGCCGTGAGCAATAAGGCAATGCCAAAAAGTTTAAAAAAGTGCTTGACAAGCCACCTCGTGTTTGATTAAATCAGTTAGTCTATTGAGATAGTCGACTAAGAGAGAATCGCTGCGATGAGGCTTTCAACGAAAGGTGAGTACGCCAGCCGGGCCATGCTCGAGCTCTCCCTGAATTATCAGAAGGGGGCGCTCCACATTAGGGAGATATCCAAGTCCCAGCACATCCCCGAACGTTTCCTTGAGCAGATTCTCCTTCTTCTGAAGAGGGCAGGCTATCTCCGAAGCAAGAAGGGGCAAGGGGGAGGTTACACCCTCTCCAAGCCGCCGTCCGATATCTCGGTGGCCGAAGTCATCCGGGTCATGGACGGGCCCCTCGCTCCGATCGATTGTGTCAGCGTCACCGCCCATGAAGTTTGCCCGATGGAGAAATCCTGCGGATTGCGCTGGCTGTGGAAGGACGTCAGGGATTCAATCGCCGGGATCCTGGAGAAGACGACCTTCGCGGACCTGGCCCGCCTGACCAAGCCTCGGCGGGAAGAGAAGCCGCCCCGCAAAGTCTAAAAAAGCTTTTTGGAAATAGCTCGATCAAGCGCGCAACAGTCGAGTGAAAAGTTTGTGGACCGGAGGAAGATCCATGTTAAAAAAAAGAATCTGGCTGTTGCTGTTGGGTTGCGTGATCTTGGCGAATTTCGCTCCCGCCCAGGAAAAGAAAGACCAGCCTTCGCTCGCCGTGAGCCAGCCCTTCAAGCTGAACGGCTTCACCCAAATCCAGTATGTTCATTGGGACCAAGGCGTGGATTCATTCTTGATCAGGCGAGCCAGGCTCATCCTGGGGGGAGATATTATCAAGAATCTGCGCTACAAGGTACAGGTCGACATTGGCAAGAGTCCGATTCTGCTTGATGCCAACCTCGATTGGGGATTCAGTTCCCATTTTTCCCTGAGGGCGGGGCAGTTCAAAGTCCCTTTCAGCCAGGAGAACCTGCTTTCGAGCTCGGACCTTGATATCATCAACCGCAGCCAGGTCGAGGAAAAGCTCTGCCCGGGCCGTGATGTCGGTTCCCAGGGACGTGATATCGGGGCCATGGTCTTCGGGAAGTACTCGGTCGTCGAGTACCAACTCGGGCTCTTCAACGGCGCCGGCATCAACAAGGCGGACACGAACGATCAGAAAGATCTCGGAGGTCGCATCGTGGTTCATCCCGTCGGATCGCTGTCCGTGGGAGTCGCTTATTATAATGGTCGCCTCAGGCCTGATGTGGAATCCCCGACGTCATCCGGGACACCGCCCGTCGGACCGGCCTGGAATTCGCTTTCGCGCAGTCGTCGGTGTCTTTGAGAGGAGAGTACATGTTCTCCAAAGACGACCAGATGTCCAGGAACGGCTGGTATCTCCAGGGCGGCTATTTTTTTATTCCCAAGGATTTTCAGGGAGTCATCCGATTTGATTCCTATAATAAAAACACGGACCTCTCCGGAGTGCGGAGCGACCGCTTCACCGTGGGACTCAACTGGCATTTTGCCGAGAAGACCAAAATCCAGGTCAACTATGAGCATTACAAGATCGCGTCGGGCGCATCGAACTGGGCCCTCCTGGCTCAAATGCAGGCTTACTTTTAAAGAATTGGAGATAACCATGAAACGAAATCTAGCCATAGCCTTGGTTCTTTGTCTCGGACTTTCGCTGGGCTTCCCATCAAGCGGCTCGGCGCAGAAGCAGACGTTGAGCGGAAACCTGAGCATCTCCGGGGCCTGGGCTCTTTATCCAATGGCCCTCAAATGGGTCGAGGAATTCCAGAAGCTCTATCCCGGGGTCAAGATCGATGTCCAGGCCGGAGGAGCCGGCAAAGGGATCGCCGACGCCCTGGCCGGAATGGTCGATATCGGGATGGTCTCGCGAAACATCAACCCGGCAGAAATTGAGAAGGGGGCCTTCCCTATCGCAGTCACCAAGGATGCCGTGGTCCCCACTCTCAACGCCAAGAATCCGCTTGCGGCTGAGCTTCTCAAGCGAGGGCTAACGCGCGAAGAATTCACGGCCATCTGGATCAGCGGCACTATCAAAACCTGGAACGAGCTCACTGGCGTTGAGCAATCTGTTCCGCTTCATGTCTATACGCGCTCCGACGCTTGCGGAGCCGCCGATACCTGGGCGGCCTACCTCGGGAAGCGGCAGGAGGATCTGGGCGGAGTCGGGGTCTATGGGGACCCCGGTTTGGCTGACGCCGTGAAACGCGATTCCCTCGGCATCGGCTACAACAATGTCAATTTTGCCTACGATGCCAGGACCTTGAAGCCGGTAGAGGGTTTGAAGATCTTGCCCATCGACATCAACGGCAACGGCAAGGTCGACCCGGAAGAGAGAATCTACGAAACCCGGGACGAGATCACGGCCGCGATCGCCAAGCATATTTATCCGTCTCCCCCGGCCCGCGAGCTCTATTTTGTCACCAAGGGCAAGCCTTCCAAAGCTGTGCTGGGTGAGTTCATCAAATGGGTGTTGAGCGCCGGCCAGAAATATGTTTCGGAAACAGGGTATATTCCCCTGCCTCCTGAGAAGCTCGAGGAGGGACTCAAGGCCATTGAAGTCAAATAGATCTTCCCGATAGTCCAGGAGAACGGTTGAAGGCAAATTTCAGGCTGATCAAGGACCGGCTGGCAGGAAGGCTCATGTTTTTTCTGACCACCCTGCCTGGGCTCATCGTCGTCCTGATGCTCCTGGGTCTCTTCCAGAGGTCGAGACCGATCCTGGCCCTGAAATCAGTGACCGGGCTCCTCTTCTCTTCATCCTGGCACCCGCTCAGGGGAGACTTCGGGTTCTTCCCTTTTATCATGGGGACCATGTGGGTGACTTTTGTCGCCCTGGTCATCGCCCTCCCGATTTCGCTCCTCACGGCAATCTATCTGTCAGAATATGCGCCGCGGTTTGTCCGCGAATGGTCAAAGCCGATCATCGACCTGCTGGCCGGGATTCCTTCCGTTGTCTTCGGCGTCTGGGGGATCTTGATGGTCGTCCCCCTGGTGGCAAGGCTCGCCCCGCTCTTCGGAACCTACTCCAGCGGATACTGCGTCCTCTCCGGCGGCATCGTGCTCGCGATCATGGTTTTTCCGACGATCATCCATGTCTCGTTCGAGGTCTTTTCTTCGATCCCCTTTCAGCTCAGAGAGGCATCGCTCTCCCTGGGCGCTACGCGGTGGCAAACGGTCAAGCATATTCTTCTGAGGAAGGGTTCTCAAGGTATCATTGCCGCCGGAGTTCTCGGGTTGTCCCGGGCTTTCGGCGAGACCATGGCCGTCTTGATGGTTGTCGGCAACCTGCCGATCGTTCCCAAATCTGTATTCCAGGCTGGATATCCGCTTCCCGCCCTCATCGCCAACAATTATGGAGAGATGATGTCCGTGCCTCTTTATGACTCGGCTTTGATGTTGGCCGCGCTGATCCTCCTCTTGGTCGTTCTCTCTTTTAACGTTCTGGCCAGGATCATTCTCGTCCGGGCGGAACGGCGGGCCGAGTAAGGGCATTCTGTGGAAAAATGAACAGACGCAAAATCGAAGAAGGATTTTTCAAAGGGCTGATGATCGCTTCGACCTTGCTCGTGCTTGGAAGTCTTCTCTTGATCATCGGAACGATCGTCTGGAAAAGCCTTCCCGCTCTGAACCTGGCCATGTTGACGCAGACTCCCAAGGGCGGTTACTATCTGGGAAAAGAAGGCGGGATTCTCAACGCTATTATCGGTTCTCTCTATCTCGGTCTCGGCGCCACGGCTCTGGCGATCCTGCTCAGCCTTCCCGTCGTCCTCTACATCAACCTTTATAAGATGAAATCCTCCCGCACAGCCATCTTCACTCGGTTCTCACTCGACGTCCTCTGGGGAATCCCTTCCATTGTCTATGGGGCGTTCGGGTTTATTCTGATGGTCGCGGTCGGGCTCAAGACATCCCTTCTGGCCGGTATCATCACCGTCGCCTTGCTTGAGGTTCCGATCATGAGCCGGGCGATGGACGAGGTCGTCCGGATGGTCCCCAGGGAATTGAAGGACGCCTCTTCCTCGCTGGGAGCGACACGGCTTGAGACGGCGCTCAAGGTGGTTATCCGGCAGGCCCTGCCGGGCATCCTGACCGCGGTCCTGATCGCCTTTGGCCGCGGCATCGGAGACGCCGCCTCGGTCATCTTTACGGCGGGCTTTACCGACCGGATCCCCACGTCTCTTCTTCAGCCGGCGGCGACGTTGCCGCTGGCCATCTTCTTCCAGCTGGGGACGCCGTTTCCTGAAGTCCAGCAGCGGGCCTACGCCTCTGCAGCCGTGCTGACGCTCCTCGTTCTTGCGATCAGCCTGATTTCCAGGGTTTTGACAAAAAGATATACCAAACACACGATAAAGTGAGATAAAATGGACCGAACCATGGATTTTCAGAGTCACATCCGCATCGAGAACCTGAGCGTTTATTTTGACGATCTCAGAATCCTGAAGGATATCACCATCGACATCCCGGACAGACGGATCACCGTGGTCATCGGACCTTCGGGCTGCGGCAAAACGACGCTCCTCAAATCGCTCAACAGGCTTCTCGACCCGGTGGACGGAGTCAGGGTGCAGGGGAGGATCCTGGTCGATGGCGAGGACATTTATGACCCGAGGATGGAGGTGACCCACATCCGGAAGAAAATGGGGCTTCTCTCCCAAAAACCCCAGCCGCTTCCCATGTCGATCCATGATAATGTGGCCTACGGACCCCGGGTTCACGGTCTCAAAGACAAGAAGAAACTGGCCGCTCTTGTCGAGCATTATCTGAAGCTTGCAGGTCTCTGGGAGGAGGTCAAAGATAGGCTTTCCGAGCCCGCGTCGAGGCTCTCGGTCGGACAGCAACAACGGCTCTGCCTCGCTCGGGGGCTGGCCGTCGAACCAGAGATCATCCTGGGAGATGAGCCGACCTCCGCGCTCGATCCCCAGTCGAGCCAGCACGTCGAAAAACGGCTCAATGAGCTAAAAAACGAATACACGGTCGTGGTCGTGACTCACATTCTCAGGCAGGCCAAGAGGATCGCCGACTACATCGCCTTCCTCTACCTCGGTGAGCTGGTCGAACATGGGCCGGCTGGGGAGATTTTCGCTAACCCGCGGGATCCGCGCACTCGGGCCTATCTGACGGGAGAGATCAGCTAGGCCGTCCTCCGCTCCATCTCAATTGAGGGCGAACGGCGCACTTTCACCCCAGAGTTTTCCGTCGGGCGTCTTCACCCTGATGACATATCCGGAAAGGGCCTTCAAGTTTACCGGGATCTTCCAATCATAACTCCCGTCGTCCGCGGTGCCCATTGCGATATCCCTCAGTTTGACGCCGTTCCGGCGCAGCGTAATGTAGACTTTCTTGCTCAGGGTCCCCAACTCTGTCCAGAGAACGGACTGGGTCGTCCCCCTTGGCCAGGCGCTTGACGAGTCAGGCGCCGTCACGATAAAGGTCGGGTCGGTGATTCTGAAGAGCGAGCTATCATCCGTGACCAGATTATCAGGAGTGGTGATGCGGATGAAATAGTTAGAAGCCGGCGTCAGGTCCCCCCCGATGGTCCAGTCGTAGCTCCCGTTGTTGGGAGCGCTCGTCGCGATGTCTCTGACCTTCTTGCCGCTTCGCCAAAGCTGGATTTTGACGTTCGAGTCCTGGATCTCCGATTTTGTCCAGCCGATCCGTTGGGTGGATTTCTTCAGCCAGATAGAGCCTTCGGCAGGCGAAGTGACCTGGATGCTCGGCATGCTGCAGGGGGCGAAAAGGTTGGTTTCGACCATATCGAGATTGGTCACGTTGTTATATTGAGAGAGATCAAAAAAATAATCACATTGTCCGCAGGAGACTCCGATCGTCGGTCCGGTGGACCAATAGGAGTGAAAATTCGCATTCCCGGGCCCGTAGTTGAATTTTATGCGCCCGTCGGACGAGAGGACGACTTCAAAATCCATCGGTTCCGCATACAAGAACGTTTCAGCGACCCAGCGGATCTTCAGAGAGTTGGCTGTCGCAGCCACATAAACGTCTTCACCGTTTTGGGCATACCCATTGGTCAACAGGTCCATCCAGAGAGGTGCGATCCGGACGTTGTTTTTGAGCTTTTGGGGAGCGTTGGCATAATCCGCCGCCGTGCTGGCAAAATCGATGTAGCCGTTGGAGCCGATGTGGATGATTGTTCCCTCCGGGTAGGTCGTGCCAAAAAAATTAAACCCGAACGGGAGCGGGTAATCCGCGATCCCGTCATCGACCTTTAGACCGAGAGCTGTGCCGCCGCCCCGGAATTCATTGTAAATGAGGGACTCGTGGTAGTAAGGCGTTTGGACGCGAAACGGAAAATTGTTACTGGACACGGAATTGGCCGCGTAAACGCGGACGTCGCCGGTTTCGGCGCCCTCAGGCACAACACAGTCGATCACGCCATCGCTCCAGGAATTGACAGCGGCCTGGACGTTCCCGGCGAATTCCACGTAACCGGCACCCTGGGAGCCACCGAAGGAAAAGCCCAGGATCTTGATGGGGGTTCCAACGACACAGGATGACGGATCCATAGAAAAAATGTGCGGCGTGTCCAGGTTGGCAAAGAGAGAATCGTAGGCGTTGATCCGGCCTCCGGACAAGAGGAGCCCGTTCAAATTTGGCAACGGCTTGACGCCGGCCAGGATGCGGGACTTGATTTTATCCCAGGTCCAGGTCGGGTCATAGGACTTCAAGAGTGCCGCCAGTCCGGAGACATGCGGCGTGGCCATCGACGTACCGGAATAGGAATCATAACCGCCCCCGGGGATCGTGCTCAGGATATTAACGCCGGGTGCGGCCACATCCACGGAGTTAAGACCGTAAGAAGAGAACCCGGCCAGTTGGTCATTGTGGTCCGTGGCGGCGACAGCAATGATATTATTGTTCTCATAGCTGGCCGGATAGGATGGGACCAGGTCGTTGTCGGCGCCGGCATTTCCGGCGGCAGCGATGAAAAGGATTCCCGCGGTCTTCGCCGTCTCGATGGCATCCTTGAGAGCGTGGGAATAACCGCCGCCTCCCCAGCTGTTGCTCATGACATTGGCCACTTTGTCGATGGCATAGTCGATGCAGCTGATCGCATCAGATGTATAGCCGCTTCCACCAGAGTCCAGGAACTTGAGGCCCATGATCCTAACGTTCCAGCAGACTCCCGCTACACCGATACCATTGTTGCCAACGGCGCCGATAGTTCCTGAGCAGTGTGTGCCATGGCTGTTATCATCCATGGGATCGCCGCTGCCGGTGAGGGCGTTGATCCCGTGGACATCGTCGATGTAGCCATTTCCGTCGTTGTCGATGCCGTCCCCAGGGATTTCGCCGGGATTTGTCCAGATGTTCGCGGCGAGGTCCGGATGTTTGTAGTCGACCCCGGTGTCGATGACGGCGACCACAATATCAGTGCTTCCCGCGGTGCGGTCCCAGGCTTCGGGGGCATCGATGTCTGCGCCCGAGGTTCCTCCCGTCTGGCCGGTGTTGTGCAGGCCCCAGAGCGTATCGAAGAGGGCATCATTTGGAATCGTCTGGGCGATGGACTGTTTGTAGTCCAGTTCGGCGTACTTGACGCTGCCGTCGGAGGATAACTTCTTCACCAGGTCCTTGGCCGTTTCTCCAGCCGGAACTTCGTAGACATAAGCGTCGATCCGCCGAAAATGCTTGACCTTCCTGAGGCCGAAGTTCTTGAAGGCGCCTTTTTTGAACTTGACGATGACCCGGGCTGAGACCGCGACGCGATTATTTTTTTTGCCGGGACCCGACTCTTGAGCAACCGTTGTTCGGGATTGACCCGTGATCCCAAAAAAGTGGGGGGAGACGGTCAACAGGACGAATGAGAGCAAGACAATCAGAACCACTCCCCTCGTTCTGTTGATCCCTTCGCCCTTCTTTTTCATCTGCTTATCTTATGAGAGCCGCTCGATCAGGACCTTTTTTACTTGAGCTCTTTCAGGAACTGATAGAAATGGATCTCGTCGGCATCCAACCCGAATTTGTAGACATACGGGCCGGCCAGACGCGAAGCGAACAAGGCCTTGAGGTAAGATTGAGGGACACGTCCGACGATCTTATCGAGGCCGGCCTGGCTGATGAGAACCGGCGGAATGCAGCACTCCATTGTCTTCCGGAAAAGGGCCTGGTCCGTCCACAGGTCCGAATTGAGGATGGAGTCCTTTATCTGGTTGATCTTCTCGCTGATCATATCGGTCAGAATGGCCCGGGGGATGTTCTTCTTTTCGTGCTCCCTCCAGATGACCTCGAACTCCATCCGAGCGTTTGTCTTGATGATCTCGATGATCTCCTCAACGTATTTTTTTCGGAACCCGGGGACATTTCCGTTCTTGATGCACATGAGCTGATCATACTCTTCATCGTGAAGGGCCAGGCTGGCCAGCACTTCGAGGGAGGATGAGGTGACGCCGCCTTTATTGGCCGAGGCGTCCTTGTAAATGATAACCCCCTGCTCCTCGAGTCTGAGACGGGCCTGCTGGGTGATGAACAGGTTGGCTCCCTCGACGATGACCTTGAACCGGGGCTTCCCCTGGGCATCCAGGAAGGTCGTCCAGTTGTTGATGTTGATAGATGCCGGCCGGCCTCCACAGGGGACGAAGAGATCGGCCTTGAACCTCGGATCGAGATGAAAGAAATTTCGGAATTCCAGGCCGCTCTCGACCTTTTCCCCGCTGGGGAGGAGCTGGTCAATGTCCTTGACATTGATCATAAATCCCTGCCGAGAGAGCAGCTGGGCGTTGAAGTGTTCGATCATCTTCCTAGCCCTGGCCAGCCGCTCCAGCTCTTTGCGGTTGATCCCTTCCGGGTCGTAGAGCACGCCAGAGCCGTCGATGATGGCCAGGATCTTGTCCCTCGAGATCAGGATCTCATTGCTGCCCAGGTCTCCGTCCGGGCCACCGGTCATCACCTTGGGGACGTCTTCCTCCTTGAGGCCCAGCCGGTTGAGCGTCTGGAGGACAAACTCGTGAACCGAATTGGTCGTCATCCCATAGAGATCGTGCGGGATGCCGCCCATGCTGACCGGTTTTCCGGTCGTGAAGGCCCTCCAGAACCTGTAACCTCTCCTCCGCGCCCGCAGGGAGGCCCATTCCATGAGGTCAGCCGTCCCCTCGTCCGGCCCGAGGAAGAGGATGACCTCCTGGCCATAATAATCGACGATGTTATCTTCGGGTAGAATCAGATCGAGCAGCCCGTCGATGTATTTTTTAAAGGCCGATTCGGATTTGTCCTGGAAACCCCAGCGGAGAAGGATCGTTCCCTTGGAGCCGCCCTCGGGAAGGTCCTTGTTCTTGCGCTGCTGGGTGGAGGCCAGGTTGTAATTCTCGTCGAAGATGAAATCGCTGTTGTTGAGGTAGCTCTGGATATTGGAGGAGCGGACAATCCTGATCCCGCCGCGGGCGATGTCGCGGAAACGAATGTGAAAGCCGCGGAAGTCGCTTCCGATAACGAAAAAGAGTCCGAAGGGCGATTCGGGATAGTCGATCTTGTTGAGGAAGCGGCCGTCGAGCATGAAGGAGAGAGACGTCTTTTCCTTGATGTAAAAATTGGTCTTTAGGATGACTTCAATGAAGGTGGCGGCGGCCAGAAAGATGGCCCGGTCAATTTCAACGGTGAGTTTTCTGGAGATCTCCTTTTTGAGCTCGGCCATTCCGGATTCGATGCCGTGGTCCTGCTGGCCCGGACTGAATCTTTTGCTGAAAAGACGGAAAAGTTTTTTGATGTATTCGAAGCAATCCATAAAAGCGTCCCAAACCCGGGATTCGGTGTAAGTGTCTTTGGCCAGCTTGGTCTTGAGATTCCTCAGGATGCCCAGCAGTTCGGGAGAGTCTTTGAGCACATCGGCCAGCTTAAGATACTCTTCGTTGTAGCCGCTCAGGAATTGATGGGCGAAGCTCCAGGCCGCTACTCCAAAAACCATCTCCTGGGCATTGAGCTTGCCCTCCCTGAAGTGCTGGGAGAGCGGGCTTTCGGGGATGACGTAGATGAGCGTGATATCTTCGATCACGTCCTGAAGCAGCCTCTCGTCCTGTATCTCGGTGATATAGATTGTGTAGACGGTCTTGCCGTTGTTGAAGTGCTCGATGTACTTCCGGTTGGAGACAAGGCCGTGCGAGTGAAGGACGTCGGACACGTTGGAAAAAAAGTGCAGGCTTGATTCGCGGTTGGTGACAACGGTAATGCGTACCTCTTTGGACTTGGGCTCGAAACAGACATCGATCAGCGGGGTTTCATAGCCCTTGGATTTTTCAAGGAGATCCCTGTACCGGGCCAGGGTTTCCTTGGGGACGGTGCTGAGAAAGGTCTTATCTGCAACCTTGGTGATGTCGGTCTCATCCTTGAGCACCTGTTCGCTGGGAAACGAGGGCTTGTAGACGACATACATCCGGAGATGCTCGAGCCCCAGAGCCTTGCGGAGTGTACGATAGGTCTGGAGCCTGTAGTGCGGATACTTATCTTCGATCCGGCGCTCGACCGCCAGGGCCCGGTAGTGGAAATCGTCGACCAGGTAGATAGCCTCGTTTTCATGCTCCGTCCCGAGGTCGACTTGGACGATCTTCTCGTTCCGGACCGTGGTCATAATCTCGGCGGCTTTGAGGGCCTCGACGTGGCTGGCAATAGTTTCGAGGGGAGTCGTTCTGAAATAAAAATCGCTCATCCCGATCCCGGCGCAAAACCAGTCGAGTTCGTCCCGCACGGCAAGCTGGGTATAGTGGCCGTGGCTGAGGATAAGCTCCTCGATCTCTTGGAGCTGACTTTCCTTGAGCGCCGAAGATTCGGCGATCTCTCTTAGGGTTTTCATACTATACTCCTGTTAAGAGATGCGCAGGTTTTCAGGATGTGAAAACTCCCGCCAAGACGACGATTCTGACTCGACCTGAAACTGGCGAGCCAATTTTATCACAAACTGGGAATCTTCAAAACAGCGAACTACGCTGGGGGGCGTTCCCCCTTTCATCAATCCAAAAACGGGAGAAAATCCCATAAATTGGGGAATTATGCCTCAAGTTTTTTAAGGCGGGCATTTTCCTGGTCTTGGCCAAGGCTGATATTGAATTTAAAATCAATAAGTTACAAAAACATTGAAAACAGTTGATTATTTTGGGGGTTGGTACTAAAATTGCAAGTTATTTCGATCCAGAGAGAAGTGCTGTGCGCAATCTTCCGAATATGTTCAACGGTCCGGTTGGAAGGAATGCAGAGAGAGCCGAGCCGGCCCGAGAACGAAGTTCGGTTTCTCTGTGTCAATCTTCATGTTTAGGAACAGGAGGTAAGGAGTAATGGCTCTAAATACATCAAAAGAACCCGGTGCGTTGGACAAAAAAGAAAGCGAGCTCAGGGCGACCTTCCTCTACCAAGTCTCGAATATTCCGGGAGGAGATAAGATCAAAAGGTGTATTCAGTGCGGAACATGTTCAGGGTCCTGTCCCGTTAGCTATACCATGGACATTCCGCCAAGGGAAATTATCGCCCTTTTCCGGGCCGGCGACCTCGAATCGATTTTCAACAGCCGGACGATCTGGATATGCGCCTCCTGCTACGCATGCACGGTCCGCTGCCCCATGGGCATCAAGGTCACTGATATCCTTTATGCTTTGAAACGGATGGCCATGGAGAAGGACCTCTTCCCCAAGAAGCTCCCCGTTTTTGCTTTGTCAAAGTCTTTTGTGACGATGACCAATCTTTTTGGGCGAGGATACGAGGTCGGGCTTCTCGTGCTTTATTACCTCAAAACGAAGAAGCCTCTCAAATTGTTAGCCATGGCTCCGTTCGGCTTCCGCATGTTCAAGAAGGGTCGAATCGGGCTTTTTCCCAAAATGATCAAGAGGAGAAAACAGCTCGCCCAGATCTTGAAAGAGGCGGAGATCATGGAGATGATCGTTCCTGCGACCGCATTGCCCGCCGCTCATTCTCCCTTCCGGGAGGAATCGGGTCTTCCGGCGAGCGGACAAGCGGTCTGACAAGGAGGTTCTGATGACTTATGCTTATTATCCCGGATGCAGCTTAGAATCATCATCCAAATGTTACGACTGGTCGACTCGATATGTTTTCAAAGCCTTGGGGCAGAAGCTCGAGGAACTTGAGGACTGGAACTGTTGCGGGGCGACGATGTACATGTCCATAAAAGAAACGATCTCTCTCGTGTTTTCGGCCCGAAACCTCGCCCTGGCCGAAAAACTGAGCGGCGACCTGATCGCGCCCTGCAGCTCTTGTTATACAATCCTCAACAAAACGAACAAGATCCTGAAAGACAACTTTGTCCTCAAAGCCAAAGTCGACCAATCTCTGAAGCGGGACGGTTTGAAGTATAACCTGAGTGTCAAGGTCCGGCATCCCCTGGATGTCTTAGTCCATGATATCGGCCTGGACAAGATCCTGGCAAAGGCGAGCCGGAGCTTGAAAGGAATCAAGATCGCCCAGTACTACGGCTGTCAGATCGTCCGTCCCGACGGCGTTTTTGATGACAAGGAAAACCCCACGACCATGGACAGGCTGTTCGAGGCCTTGGGTGCCCAGAACGTTTATTTCCCGATGAAGGTCCGCTGCTGCGGCGGCATGCTGATGACGACATTCCCTGAAGTCGCGCTCAAGCTCAACAAGGAGATTATCGAGTGCGCGGCCGAGGGGGGCGCGGACTGCCTGGTGACAACCTGCCCGCTCTGCCAGATCAATCTCGACGGCTACCAAGATAAGATCAATAAGAAATTCAAAACCAAGTTCAAGATGCCGGTCTTATTTTTTACCCAGCTCTTAGCCTTTGCCCTGGGAGCAAACCGCGATCAGATCGGCTTCAGTCAGAATCTCGTTTCCGTGGGCAAGGAGATTACAGGAGGCCAGATATGAAAACCAACGGTGGTGAAAGAAAGATCGGAGTCTATATCTGCCACTGCGGCTCCAACATCGCCCAGACGGTGGACGTCGTCGCGGTCAGGGATTATATCGCCAAGCAGCCTCACGTGGCGATAGCCCGGGAGTACAAGTTCATGTGCTCGGACCCGGGGCAGGAGTTGATTCGGAAGGACATCCGGGAACTCGGCGTCAACCGTGTCGTTGTCGCCTCCTGTTCGCCGCTGATGCACGAGCCGACCTTCCAGAAGACCTGCGAAACCGGCGGGCTGAACCGCTACCTCTTCCAGATGTCCAACATCCGCGAGCACTGCTCCTGGGTGCACAAAGACAAGAAAGTGGCCACCGAAAAGGCAAAGCTCTTGGTGGCCGGGGCGGTTCGCCGGGTTTACTACAACGAGCCGCTCGAGGCGAAGAAGGTGAAGATCAACCCGGCGACGCTCGTGGTCGGGGGCGGGGTAGCCGGAATCCAGGCGGCCCTGGAGATCTCCGAGTCCGGAAGCGAAGTCTATCTCGTGGAGAAAGAGCCCTCCATCGGCGGCAAGATGGCCCTGCTGGACAAGACCTTCCCAACGCTGGATTGCTCGGCCTGCATCCTCACGCCCAAAATGGTGAGCGTGGGACAGCGCAAGAACATCCACCTCCTCAGCTGGAGCGAAGTGGACAATGTTTCCGGGTCGATCGGGAATTTCAAGATCAAGGTTCTCCGCAAGCCGCGCTATGTGGATGAGACCAAATGCACGGGCTGCGGCCTTTGCTATAACAGCTGTCCGGCGACCCGCATTCCCAGGCGGCGGGTGATCAAGCTGGCCGACCAGGTGGTCAAAGAGCTGAAATGAGACTTCATAAGAATCCTACGAGGGAGGCGTCATGAGTATAGATATCAGCCCTGTCAACAACATCGTCAAGAAATGGGAAATCCGAAAAGACTTTCTGATCGAAATCCTGCAGGATGTCCAGGATGAGTACAGCTATCTGCCGCGAGAAGTCCTGGTGGAAGTCTCCAAGATTCTGGATATTCCGTTAAACCAGGTCTACGAGGTCGCCACCTATTACAGGGCGTTCAGCCTGAAGCCAAAGGGAAAACATCCGATCCAGGTCTGCCTGGGTACAGCCTGTCACGTCCGCGGGGCCAAGCTCGTCCTCGATTCGCTCGTGCGAGAGCTCAACATCAAGGAAGGGGAAACGACCGATGACAAACAGTTCAGCCTGGACGTGGCCCGTTGCCTCGGCTGCTGCGGGATCGCGCCCGTGATCACGGTCGGGAAGGACGTCCTGGGTAAGGTTTCCCAATCCAGAGTCCCGGCGATCCTGAAGAAATACAAAAAGTGAGGAGGGGGTAAGATGGCTAAGCTCAAAATAGAAGACCTGGCCAAGATAAGGGACGAGGCCAGGAGAAACATTTCGCTCCGCGAGGGCGGGGAATACAGGGCCAAAGTCAACGTCCACATGGGGACCTGCGGGATCGCCGCGGGCGCGAGGACGATCATGAACATCCTGCTCAAGGAGATCGAGGCCAAGAATGTGCGCGATGTCCTCCTTGTCAACTCGGGCTGCGCCGGACTCTGCAGCCATGAGCCCATGGTCACGATCGAGATCAAGGACCAAGCCCCGGTGAAGTATATCGACCTCGATGAGAAGAAGATCAAGGAGATTTTTGAGAAGCACGTCCTGGGCGGAGCGATCGTCAAGGAATACGCCCTGGGCCTCGGCAGCGAGAAAACGGATTATTGAGGAGGAGCTATACAATGGCGGAGAAAACAAAAGACAAAGTTTATCGAGTCCAGCTCATGGTTTGCGCGGGCACAAGCTGCGTCTCCAACAATTCCTTCGAAATCAAAGCCGCCCTGGAAAAAGAGATCAAAAGACACCACCTCGAAGACGAGGTTCTGGTTGTAAACACCGGCTGCAACGGTTTCTGCGCCCGCGGTCCGCTTTTGGTGGTTCAACCCGGCAATGTGTTTTATCAACAGCTGACCGTCAAGGACGTCCCTCACCTGGTGGAGGAGCACTTCCTCAAGGGCCGCCCGGTTCAGAAGTTCATGTACACGCCTCCGGAAGAAAAGACCCCGATCCCAATCCTTAATGATATTCCCTTCTTCAAGCAGCAGATTCTGATCGCTCTGCGGAATCGTGGCCTCATCGATCCCGAGAAGATTGAGGATTATATCGCTCGCGACGGCTACACCGCCCTGGCCAAGGCTCTGACCACGATGACTCCGCGGCAGATCATCAAGGAGATCAAGGATTCCGGGCTGCGGGGAAGAGGCGGGGGCGGCTTTCCGGCCGGAGTCAAATGGGAAACCTGCCGGCACGCGGGGGAAGAAAGAGGTGAAGAGCCGTACGTCATCTGCAACGCCGACGAAGGCGACCCGGGGGCCTTCATGGACCGGAGCGTCGTCGAATCCGACCCCCATTCTGTCATCGAGGGAATGACGATCGGCGCCTTCGCCATCGGCGCCCACCGGGGTTATGTTTACATCCGCAAAGAGTATCCACTGGCCTGTGACAAGCTCAACATCGCCATCAAACAGGCCCGGGAGTACGGTCTTTTGGGTAAAGACATCCTGGGAACGGGCTTCGACTTCGACATGGAGATCCATCGCGGGGCCGGAGCTTTCGTCTGCGGCGAATCCACCGCCCTGATGGCCTCGCTCGAGGGCAAGGCGGGAATCCCGAGGGCTAAGTACATCCACACCGTCGAATACGGCGTCTGGAATAAGCCCAGCTGTCTCAATAATGTCGAGACCTGGGCCAACGTCCCGATCATCATCAACAAGGGCGCCAAGTGGTTCACGACCATCGGTACGGGAGATGTCACCAATAATCCCTGGGGCGGAAGCAAGGGAACAAAGGTTTTCTCCTTGACCGGCAACGTCGCCAACACCGGTTTGATCGAAGTCCCGATGGGCATCACCCTCCGTGAGATCATCTTCAACATCGGCGGCGGCCTGGAGAAAGGAAAGAAATTCAAGTACGTCCAGACAGGAGGCCCCTCCGGCGGGTTCCTGCCCGGGAGCCTGCTCGACCTGCCGGTCGATTTTGACAGCCTGACCGAGGCTGGCTCGATGATGGGCTCGGGAGGCATGGTCGTCGGCGACGAGTCTTCCTGCATCGTCGATATGGCCAAGTATTTCATCAACTTCCTTCAGGAGGAGTCCTGCGGGAAATGCATCCCCTGCCGGGAAGGGCTGAGGCACATGCTCGATGTGCTGGAAAAAATCTGCAAGGGCGAAGGCACCGAAGCCGACCTCAAGACCCTGGAGGACATGTCCAAGACCATGATCGCGGCTTCTCTGTGTGCCCTCGGCCAGAGCGCGCCGAATCCGGTTCTCTCCTCGCTCAAGTATTTCCGCGATGAATACGAGGTCCACATCCGCGACAAGAAGTGCCCGGCGGGCGTCTGCTCGGCTCTCTATGACCTGTCGATCGATCCGGGGCTCTGCACCGGCTGCATGATCTGCGGACGCAACTGTCCTTCCAGCGCGATCTCCGGCGAAAAGCAGAAGGCCCACAAGATTGACCAGTCCAAGTGCATCAAGTGTGACGTCTGTTATTCTCTCTGCAAGTTCGACGCCATTAAAAAGAGTTAGGAGGAGACCATGGAAGAAAAAAAGATCGTCACCCTGAAGATAGACGGGAACGAGGTTAAAGCTCCCCGCGGGACACCGGTGATTAAGCTGGCCGCTCAGTTGGGGATACGCATCCCGACCCTCTGCCACTGGGACTTCCTTGAGCCATACGGGAGTTGCCGTGTCTGTTCCGTGGAAATGCGCAAGGGGCGCAAGAAACGCATGGTCACGGCCTGCAACTATCCCGCCCAGGACGGGGAGGAGATCCTCACCAATACCGACTGGGTCATTGAGAATCGGAAGTTGATTCTGGAGCTCCTCCTGGCGCGCTGCCCCGAGGTGGATGTCATCAAAGCGCTGGCCGGAGAATACGGGGTCAAGGAAACCAGGTTCAAGAAACTCAACGAGACCTGCATCGGCTGCGGCCTCTGCGTCCGGATGTGCAGCGAAGTCGTCCAGGCGAACGCCATCGGGTGGGAGGGACGGGGAGTCCACCGTGAGATCTGCACTCCCTTTGAGATCGATACCGAGGCCTGCATCGGTTGCGGCGCCTGCGCGGCCGTGTGTCCGACCAAGCACATCCGGATCGAGCCGTCCTGGGAGCGCCCGGGAGAGACGCGGGAATTCACCCTTGGACCCGACAGTGCGATCTACATTCCCTCTTTCCAGGCCGTCCCCAAGATCCCCGTGATCGACGGGGAGGCCTGTATCCATTTCAAAACGGGCGGATGCAAGATCTGCGAGAGAGTCTGTGAGCCCAAGGCCATCAATCACAAACAGGAGCCGCGCTACGATGAGTTCGAGGTCGGCCAGATTCTGCTCACCACCGGATATGATCTGTTTGACGCCCGTAAGATGGCCGAGTACGGCTACGGCCAGCTGGATAACGTCTATACAAGCCTCGAGGTGGAGTATATGCTCAATTCCTCTGGGCCGACCGGAGGCAAAATCCTCCTCAAGAACGGCAAGGAGCCCAGGGCGGTGGCCATCATCCATTGCGTCGGTTCGCGGGACGTCAACCACCATGCCTATTGTTCGCGCATTTGCTGCATGTACGCCCTGAAGTTCGCCCATCTGATCAGGGACCGGATGGAGGGTGCCGAGGTCTATCAGTTCTACATCGACATGCGAGCCTTCGGAAAAGGATACGAGGAATTCTACAGCCGGGTCCTGGACGAGGGAGTCAATGTCATCCGCGGACGGGTGGCCGAGGTCGTGAAGGCGAGCTGGTCGAAGAAAGATGAAGGAGTCTTGCTTGTTCGGTGCGAAGATACTCTGATCAAGAAATTCCGCGAAATCCCGGTAGATGCCGTTGTCCTCTGCGGCGCGGTCGAGCCCCAGAAGGACGCGGACAGGATCCAGCACCTCTTTTCGCTCAGCCGGAGCCCGGACGGATTCTTCCTGGAAAAGCATCCCAAGCTTGATCCCACGGCCACGGCCACGGATGGGGTCTTCATCGCCGGCTGTTGCCAGGGGCCTAAGGATATTCCCGATACGGTCGCTCAGGCGAGTTCTGCCGCGGCTCGGATCCTTGCCGTCATCGCCAAGGGTGAGGTCGAGATCGCTCCGATCACGGCCTACATCGACCCTGAGCTCTGCGCCGGCTGCCGGGTCTGCAACGATCTCTGTCCCTACAGTGCGATCGAATTTTCGGCCGAAGAGAATATTTCCAAAGTGATCGAGGCCCTCTGCAAGGGCTGTGGAACCTGTGTCGCGGCGTGCCCGAGCTCTGCTTCCTATCAGAGGCACTTCAAAGACGAGCAGATCTTTTCTGAGATCGAGGGCGTGCTGAGCGACAAGTAAAAAACAGCCATTTGCTCATAGCTCACAGAGGAATCGGCAAAAAGAAACGGGGACGTTCCCCAAGGCGACACTCTTCTTTAGGGCCTGGCTATTCTAATTTCCCAAGACGAATAAATCCTGGCATCTTTATGACAAAAATCGGAAATCAAAGATAAGAAGGGTGTCCCCCTGGGGAACGTCCCCCGGTACGTCCCCCGGTTAAACCTCTAATTCGATCTTCTCCAATAACAGCTCGGTTCCTTCAATGATCTTGAGGTCTTTTGAGCCGCAGGCCGGACAGACAAAGATGTAATCATCCTTGATGGTCTCCGTCCCACAGGTCGAGCATCGGACTTTGAGAGGAACTGCCTTGATCTCGAGGCAGGCCTCTTCGGCCAGAGTATCCTTCTTATAAATATCGAAGGACGTTTCTAAGCAGTCGGGAACAGCGCCCGACAGACGGCCGACTTTGAGGACGACGCGGACGATCTTTTTGGCGTTCTGCTCTTTTGCTTTTTCGAGGAGGATGTCGAACAGGCTGGCGATGATCGAAAGTTCATGCATCGGATTTTTTCAACTTCAGGAGTTCTGAACGGAAATACTCGATGAGGTTGTTGACACCTGCTCCGGTCAAGGCCGAGACGACAAACACTTTCAGGTTGGGGTTTAGTTCGAGAGCCTCTTCCTTGGCTTTTTCTGGGTCGAAGGGAACGAGAGGCACAAGATCCGCCTTTGTAATGATCAGACAATGGGACGAGGTAAAGGCCTTGGGGTACTTTTTGGGCTTGTCATCCCCCTCTGGAGAGGAGAGGAGGACGCAGCGGAGGTTCTCACCCAGGTCGTAGCTTGCCGGGCAGACCAGGTTGCCGACGTTTTCGATGAACAGAAAATCCAGGTCGGCCGGGATTTGGGGAAAGATCTTGGCCAGCATTTTGGCCTCTAAATGACAGGCACCGCCGGTCGTGATCTGCCAGGCGGGGATTCCCTTAGCACGGATCCTTTCCGCATCCCGTTCTGTCTCGATATCGCCCTCGACCACGGCCATGCGGAAATGCGGCTTGAGGCGTTCGGCGATGGCCTCGAGCAGCGTCGTTTTTCCGGCCCCGGGGGAACTCATCAGATTGATGGTCAAGACACCGCTTTCTTCCAGTTTTTTCCTGATCTCCGAAGCGATCTTTTTGTTCGAGCCGAGAATGTCCTCTTGGACCGTGATTTCTTTCTTCACACCCTTATTCATTTCTTTTCTTTATTCCTTATTCCTCAAACTCCGGATGTGAGCCACTGGTCGAGGAGACGAACGTCCTCTTTTTTGTTTAGCACCTCTAAGGGTGATCAGGACTTCATTCGCTTTTTTTATGATTGCAGGAACACTTTTTTGCATCTCCGCGCTCAGCCCCTCACCAAAATTGTAGACGTTTTTGGCTTCGACGGCGACGACTTTGATCGTGGACGGCACATGGACCCCCGAGACTCGGCCGATCTCGATCATCTGGGGAACCGAGATATAATGGGGAGACGGCCCCGGGATGGCCCGCAGGTCTTTTCCGTCGAGAACATGGATCCGGCCGGTCAGGGGATCCGGTTTCTTGATCGTATCGATGATCACGAGGGCATCGTAGCCAACGATGACGTCGAGGAGAGCAAGGCCCGTCAGAGAGCATTCTTCAAAATCGACATCTTCGTTTTTGTCCTCCTCGTTTCGAGAGAGAGCGGATTGTTCCTTGAGGGTCCGGACGATCCGGAGCCCCACTCCGTCGTCCCCATAGAGGTCATTTCCTAAGCCGAGGACGAGTATTTTCATCGAGGGGCCTGGAGGGTTTATGCTCTGGGCAAAAGAACTCGGAAGGTACTGCCTTTCCCCAGTTCACTCGTAACCTGAATGGAACCGTTATGGGCTTCAACGATTTTCTTGGCAATGGAAAGGCCGAGTCCCGTGCTCTTGTATTTCTGTCCTTCTCTCCTGCTCACTTGATAGAATTGGACGAAGAGGTTGGGGATATGTTCTTTGGCAATGCCTATTCCAGTATCCTCGACCTCGATAATGACCAGCCCCGGCTCCTCCTTCAGGCGAACCGTCACAATCCCTTGCGGCCGGTTGAACTTGACGGCGTTATTGATCAGGTTGGAGAAAACCTGTTCCAGGGTCTGCTCGTCCCCCTGAATGCTGACCGAAGCCGACGGGGCGTCCCATAGCAACGAAACGGAGTTTTCCTGCGCGAACGGACGCATGAACTCGATTTGTTTTTCCAGCAGGCTCTTCAGGTCGAATCGCCTGAACTTATCAACGATCCGGCCGCGGGTGATCCGGGCCAGATCCAGCCAATCGGTGATCAAATTGAGAAGCCCATCCAGCCTCTCTCGTGCTCGAAGGATCATGTCCTTTGTTTTTTCTTCGACCTGGCCGGCCATCCCGGCGAGGATCACTTCAAAATATTGTTGGATGGCCACGAGAGGAGATCGCAGCTGATGGGACACAAGAGTTATAAAATTCTCCTCCATCAGCTTTTTCTCTTGCCGCAGGGTTTCTGCTTCCAGGATCAGTCTTCGCCTCTCGAGGGCTCGTTTGATGATGATGCGCAGTTCTTCCGGGGTGAAAGGCTTGGGCAAGAAGTCATAGGCCCCTTTTTTCATCGCTTCGACCGCTGAGTCCACCGTCGCATAACCGGTGATGACGATGGGAATGATATGGGGGTCGATTTCGGGCAGCTTCTCCAACACGTCAAAGCCGCTAATTCCGGGCATCTTGAGATCGATCAGAGCCACATCGGGCTTAAGGTCATTGAGTTTCTGCAGCCCCATCGAGCCGTCCTCGGCCGTAACAGCCTGGAAGTTGCTCTTGGTGAGGATTTGGGAGCAAGAGTCCCGCATGGCTTCCTCGTCGTCGATGACGAGAATGACCGGCCTTTTATCTTCCACTTGAATTGCCTCCTCTGGCATCGTCCTCCCGCCCGGGGAGTTCCTTATTTTACTCCATAATGGCTTCACTTTCAGCTAAAATCTGTGTTTTCCGCAGGGACCGTGGATCGGGGACGTTCCCCAAGGGGACATCCCTTGCGATTTGTATGATTGCGTCGGAATTGTCAAGAAAGAAAATCAGACCGAACGGAATGAAGGGATGATAATCAGTTGTCAAGAGAAAGAGGGTGTCCCCTTGGGGAACGTCCCCCAGGTCGAGATGAGACCCTTATTTATTGAGGAGCTTTGCGATCCGGGCCAGCAGGTCGTCGGGCTTGACCGGCTTGTCGATATAATCATCGGGACCGGTCATGCCCTGTTCATCCCCTTTGAATTGAAATCGGGTGCCCGCGATTTCTTTGACGGCTGAGACGAAAATGACCGGCGTCTCTTTAAAGTCTTTATATTCTTTAGATGTCTTGATAGCATGGCAGAGGGAAAATCCGTCAAAGAGGCTGTCCATCATGATATCCAGAAGAATGAGGTCGGGTTTTTCCGAAAGAATCTTGGTTTTTGCCTCTGCAGGGTTTGCGGCGGTCGCGACCTCATAAAGGGCCGATTTTAGGATCGGGGTTACGGCATCCCTGAAATCGGGGTCGTCATCAATGATCAAAATCTTTGGCGCGGTTTTTGCCATGATGTTTTCTCCTTCCTTCTTTACTGGTTAAAGGCGTTATTGATTGCGAGCTTCAATTCATCTTTTCCGAACGACTTGATGAAATAGAAGAAGATGTCCTGTTCTCTGACTTTGGCTTCGAGCCGTTTGCTATTCCTCGCCGTGGTCATGATGATTCTTAAGCGCGGATCGAGGTTTTTCAGAATTGAGACAGCTTCATAACCCTTCATCTCGGGAAGGTCCACGTCCAGGATCAAGCACTCGAAACAACCTTGGGAAACCATTTTGATCGCCTCGGAAAGGCCCCGGCCGGTTTCAACATGATAATTTTCGGTTTTCAAGGAGGAAGCCAGATCTCTTCTCGCTTTCGGGTCGGCGTCAATGATCAAAATTCTTTTCTCTGGCTCGGCCATGTTGAGATCCCTGATATTCAGCCTAGAGCAATTAATGTGCCAACCTGGGGTTGCCAAGAAAAAAGAGCTTGTTTCTAACTCGTTGATAATAATCGAATAACAAGACATGGAGAGCGCCTGCCGTCGAGCCCTGGGTTCGCCGGAAGGATCTGGGGCATTTTTCCCCTTCCCTCGTCCCATATTTCCTTGCTTCCGAAACCGCCCAGCTTCGGCCATTCTAACACGGCCATGGCCGCCTGGCAATCAAATTTTGTGGTATGAGAAAAAGAATCGCCCAGCAGCGATTCATTGATGCAGGATTAATGAGGCAGGCAAAGTGATGATTATGATATCACTTTGTGATTTATAAGCGCCTGGCTGGGCGATGCTTTTATCTCTTCAAGGACTCTTTCGAGGGCTTTACGCACAGGCTCGGAAAGGCGGCGACCCTCTTTCAGTCTCTCCGGCTGAATACCCAGAAGATAGGAATTTTCAAGCTGGGCATAAGTTAGTCCGGCTCCGAGAAACGGAGAAAGACGATGGCTCAGGCCTGAATTCCAGGCAGCCTGCCGGAGCGGAAAAAAAGCGATCTGTCCTGGTCTCTCTCCGAAATCGAGGGCATCGATAAAGATGATCGGCCGCGATGAATAATCTGGTCGGCTGAGGTCTTTCGCGGCAGGTTCCTGCTCAAGCCAGGCATCCCTGAACCCTGACTCGCGCAGGGCCAGAGCCAGCTGGGCTCCAACGCCGTCGTCAGACCGGCCCGTTACGCCAAGGCCGATGAACACAGGCGGTTCTCCCTGAGGAATCCTTGAGAGTTGTTCTCTCCAGTTGTCCTCGGGAGCGTTGCTGACCTCAGCCAGATGGACAGAGCAGCTGATGCAGGGGTCGTAGGACCTAATGACCAGGTCCATTCTATCCCTGATGGCATCTTCCTTCCCGGCATCGAGCAGTTCCTGGGCGGCCAAGTAGCAATATCGTTCGATATCGTCGGCATTTTGGGCCGTCGGGGTGATGATGTCGCTGAAGCTCACTCTCCCGTTGGTGATTTCGTAATAGTGAAAGAGCGTGCCCCTGGGGGCTTCGACTGCGCCGGCTCCTTTTCCCGCCGTTATTGAGTATCTGACCAGGCCGGGATCCGGGAGCTTTAGCGCTTGATCGATGACGCGGGGGATTTTCTCGAAAGAATAAAGCAGCTCGAGGGCCTGAGCCGCGTTATTGAAAAGTGGATTCTTTTTCCAGCGGGGTCCGAAGTATTTCTTGAAGGCCTTGCCCGCTTCTCCATCGAGCCTATCGCCCAGGTTATTGACGCGGGCCAGAGCTCCGACAGAATAAGGCCTATCATTATAGAG
Source organism: Candidatus Aminicenantota bacterium (assembly GCA_963701305.1). Classification (GTDB taxonomy): domain Bacteria; phylum Acidobacteriota; class Aminicenantia; order Aminicenantales; family CAVYOD01; genus CAVYOD01. Next base: position 1,506,200 of record OY969586.1, on the reverse strand, counting down.
GCTTCTCTTGCAATAGGAATGAGAAACGAGGTACTCATGAGTCAGGTTTCGATAATCCTGAGCATCGATCGTTTCGCCTCCGGAGAGGATGATCTCGTCTCCCACGAAGCCGTACTCCCCGCCAGCGGGATTGCAGCAGGCATATTGCGTTTCGGCTTCGGGCACCTCCGGATAGGGAAGCTCGGCGAATATTTTTGCGGTCTTTAAAGCAAAAGGCATGAACTGGAGGGCCCGGTTCTTGATCCAGAGCAGCTCCTCGCGAGAGGGATACTTTCCAAATCCTCCTATGACTGGGTTTTCCCCGTGAATGAACCGTCCGCTCATTGTAGCCATGATGCGGTTGCCGAATTGCTTCATCTCCAAGGCGATCTTGGCCTCGAACGGATGCTTGGCGGCCATGGCAATAGCATTCGGAAATCCCAAGTAATCCGGGAGCGCAAGGAGGTAGGTGTGGAGAGAATGGCTTTCGATCATTTCACCCAAATGCATCAGCTCTCTGAGGAAGGTTACCTTGGGAGGGACCTTGACAGCCAGGGCTCGCTCCATGGCTCGGAGGACCGCATATTTATGGGAGAGAGTGCAGATGGCGCAAATCCTGGGGACCAGGTTGACATCTTCTTCCGGTGTTTTTCCCAGGGTCAGACGTTCGATGAGACGGGGGGCTTCGTTGACGAAAAATTTTACCTCGCTGACCTTGTTTCCTTCGATCGTCGCCGTGACCCCTCCGTTTCCCTCCACCCTGGCCAGGTGTTCTATCGTTATGGTCTTCATCTCTTCTCTCCTTGCAGTCTGGTGAAGAACTCTTTGACCCGCGTGCCGCTAAAATTGGCCAATTTGTTCTTGATGTGCTGTTTATCAAACCCTTTGGCCATCAAGAGATCGTATTCGGAAGTCCGGTTGGCCTCTGCGGTGGGACCCCAGCAGCCGACGCAGGGAAGGTTGTAATTGATGCAGACCGATCCACAGCCGGCGAGGGTCAGGGGGCCCAGGCATAGGATGTTCTTGTTGAGAAGACAGTCATTCTCGTTCCATTTGCACTCCACACAGACGGGAAAGTTATAGAGATCGGGAGGATTCCCCGAGATGATCCTGGTCAGGGTTGAGAGGAACTGGTCCTTGCCGATGGGGCAGCCGGGGAGATAATAGTCGACTTTGACGTAGGCGTCGATGGGTTTGGACTGGAGGGCCTTGGTGTTGACCATCTCGAGGTCGCCATAGATTTTTTTATAGTTCTCTTTCCAATCTTTCGGATCGAGGAAGGCCGCCTGAATCCCGCCGAGGCAGGAACAGATTCCGATGGCCACAACGATCTTGGATCGCTTGCGGATATCGAGGAGTTCTTCGATTTCCTTCTCGCTCGAGACCGACCCCTCGACGAGGGCCACGTCCAGCTTGCCGTCACGATTATCGCTCTTGGCCATAAGGAAGGCCTCGATATCGGCCGCCTTGAAAATGTTGATGATCTCTTCTTCGCAGTCAAGGATCAGGAGGGCATCTCCAGCACACCCGGTGAGCTCGTAGACTCCGATTTTGAGTTTCGTTTTGTCCATCGTCTCCTCCTCAGATGAGCTCCCTCATGTGAATAACATCCCAGTAGTTGAAGACCGGGCCGTCGAGGCAGGTATAGATATAATCAATGGCACAATGGCCACATTTGCCGACGCCGCACTTCATCCGTCTTTCCAGGGTCATCAGGATCTGCTCTTTGGGAATATTGAGCTTGATCAGCTCTTTGATCACGTACTTATACATAACCGGAGGACCGCAGACCAGGGCGAAGGTGTTGGCCGGGACGACTTTCTTCAAATAGGGGAAGAGGGTCGTCACGACGCCTATCTTCTCGGTCCAGTGACCGGTATCGTCGGCATCGACGGCGAGGTGACAATCGAGATCCCCTCTTTCCTTCAGGGCAAAATACTCATCCCGGAAGATCATCTCCGAGGGCTTCTTGGCCCCATAGAGGAGGGAAACATTCCTGAACTGATTGCGGTTATCCAGACAATACAAAAGCACGGACCGGAGCGGGGCGACACCCATCCCCCCCACGACAATGATGATGTCTTTCCCGGTCATGGCTTCGACCGGAAAGCCGTTGCCGTAAGGGCCCCGGACTCCGATCGAGGCGTTCTCTTTCATCCGGAAAAGGGCGTTTGTGACAGAGCCGACTTTTCGGATGCAGAATTCGAGCAAGCCGGGTCTCGATGGCGTCGAAGAGAGGCAGAACGGAGCCTCACCGGCTCCCGGGACGGAAATCATAGCGAACTGTCCCGCTTTATAATTGAAAGATAAAGCCTTTTCCATATCCACAAACCGGACCTGGAAAAACTTGACGTCGCGGGTCAGAGGGTAAGTCCGGACGATGCGGGCCTGCTCAGGCGCGAAAGGATTGGCCTCGGACAAACAGTGGGATTCTCTATTCATTTTTCCACCTCAGGTTTCAATCTGTTCCAAAAAGCAACCGCCTCTTTCCCTTCGAGGGCGTCGGCGACCGTTTTGACGTTGATTTCGACCGGGCAGGTGACCAGGCAACGTCCGCAGCCGACACAGCTTGGCTTTCCATATTTGCTCACATAGGCCTGTAGTTTGTGGGTATACCAGAGCTTGAGCCTCTCAGACTTTTTCTCCCTGAAGTTTTCCCCGCCGGCCACGAGAGAATAGTCGTGAAGCGTACAGGAATCCCAATGACGAATTCTCGTGCCGGGCTTGTTACCCAAGGGAATTTTATCGACAATGTTATAGCAGTTGCAGTCCGGACAGACCATGGTGCAGGAACCGCAGGCCAGGCAGGCGTTCCCCACCTTCTCCCAAAAGGGAGCCCGAAAGTTGAGCTCCATGAGGTCGGGCATGGTGATGAAATTGATCTCCATTCTGAACGCGCGGGAGCGCTCGTCCTGCCAGCGAATATAAGCCTGGATATCTCGATCCTCGAGATTTTCTTCGAACATCTCGGGGACCATCCGGATGAGATCATGACCTTTGCTTGAGCCCACCCAGACCAGGAAATAATCTTCGAGGTCGGTGAAGAAAAGATCATAACCCTCTTCAATGAGGTGGGTTTTGGTGGATTGGCAGAAACAGTATTCATCCGGCCAGCAAGAGAGGCCCAGGATCAGGGTTTGCTCCCTTGCCTTGAGCCAATAGGGATCCAGATAGGCCTGATAAAAGAGCTTGTCCAAGAAGAGGAGGCCGTGGATATCGCAGGGGTGGATGCCGAAGAGGATTCTTTTGCGGATATGAGAAAAATCCTCTTTGTAACCGGTTTCGGAGAAGGAGAAAGTGTTAAAGTAGGCTGGATGGAAAAGTTTTTTGGGCGGGATGATCGTGCGAGTGGTATTCATGGCGATCTGGGAGAAATCCCCGACTCGCTCGAACGAGTATTTCTCACGGTCTGCCAGAGGAATCCAATAGGCGTCCTTGGCCTCATAGGAGACGCCGTGACTCGGTTTGGCCACGGGCGCCCAAAGCTCCGCCTCCTTAGAGATTGTTTCTAGAAAAGGGTAAAATTGTGCCCTCTTGAGTTTGATGACTCTCATGGCATTATTCCTTTAGTCCATATATTTCTGAGAGATAAAACCTTATCGGCATAAAAATACATGGCCAATAAGTTCATCTTTAGTGCAAATTATATGCCTAATTCTGATCTGGTGAGGGGAATCCTCAAGAATTCTTATTTTGTTGATATAAAAGGAATTGGGGGGCTTAAGGAGTAGGCCTTTGCGGGGGGACATGCGGCCAGCCAGGGATAAAGTGGCATTTTTCCCCAATTACTGGGCAAAAAGTGGACGTCTCGTTATTTGAAGCCGAACTTCTTAATCTTGGCCCAGAGGGTCTTGCGGTCGATTCCCAAGATGTTCGCAGTCTTGCTTTTGTTTCCAGCTTGTGACTTGAGGACGCCCTTGATGTATTCTTTTTCGATTTCCTCCAGGGTTTTGTATTTTCCTCCCGGGGCAGAGAGGACCGAGGAGCTGGCGCTTATGCCGTGGTACATCAGGTCTTCTATGCCCAAGCCGTTACCCCTGGAGAGGACGACAGCGCGTTCAATCGTATTTTCGAGTTCCCGGATGTTTCCGGGCCAGTCATACTCCGTCAGCGCCTTGAGGGCGGGAGGCGAAATCCCTTCGATGTTTTTTTTGGCCTTTTTATTGTACTTACGCAAAAAGTGCTCGACGAGAGAGGGAATATCCTCTTTTCTTTCCCGGAGCGGCGGCAGATGAACCGGGACAACGCTGAGCCGATAGAAGAGGTCCTCCCTGAACTTCCCCTTGCCCACTCCATCGGCCAGATTCTCGTTCGTCGCGGCCAGGATGCGGACATCAACCTTAATCGGCTTGGAGCTGCCAATCCGGGTGACCTCCCGCTCTTGGATGACCCGGAGAAGCTTGGCCTGGATGTTGAGACTGATATTGCTGATTTCGTCAAAGAAAATCGTCCCTCCGTTGGCGACTTCAAAACGGCCGTGCTTTGTTTCGTGGGCCCCGGTGAAGGATCCCTTGACGTGACCAAAAAGCTCGCTTTCGAAAAGCGTCTCGACGAGCGCCCCGCAGTCGACAACGACAAAGGGGTCCTTCTGTCTGAGGCTGTGACGATGAATCTCCTGGGCGATGAGTTCTTTTCCTGTCCCGCTCTCTCCGGTGATGAGGACAGTGGTCTCGGTCGGGCTCACCCGACTGATAATATCCATGACCTTCTTCATGGCCGCGCTTTTGCCAACGACCATCTGGGAATCGGTCTTGGCTTCTAGTTCGCTCCGGAGATAGATATTCTCGATGAGCATTTTCCGGCTGTCCAGGGCTTTTTTGGCGATGATCCGCACCTCTTCGGGAGTAAACGGCTTGGCCACATAATCAAACGCTCCCCGTTTGATGGCTTCGACGGCTGATTCGATCGACGCATAACCGGTGATAATGATGACGGGAGTCTCCGGGTTAGTTTCTTTGATTTGACTCAATACCTGCATACCTTTGATCCCGGGAAGTCTCAAATCGAGAAAGACGGCCTGATAGGTATCGTTGTTGAAAAAGGCGAGCCCTTCATGGCCGTCCTTAGCAATCTTGACCTGGTAACCGTCTTTTCGCAGAACCTGACCGAGAGCATCCTGGATGGATTCTTCGTCATCGATGATCAGGATGTTGGCCGCTTCAACCATGCTGGACTTCTTCCTTCAGAGGCAATCTGACCTTAAAGGTCGTGCCCTTTCCCACCTGGCTGATGACACTGATATCGCCATGGTGTTTCTGGATAATGCTGTAGCTGATGGCCAGGCCCAAACCGGTGCCTTTGCCCACCTCCTTCGTCGTAAAAAAAGGCTCAAAGAGCCGTCTCTTGTCTTCTTCTTTGATCCCGTGTCCCGTGTCCGCGAATTCGATGGCCAAATATTGCTTGTCCTGTTCGAGAGAAGACTTGATCGTGAGGGCTCCGTTTCCCTTCATGGCCTCAGCGGCGTTGATGATGATGTTGATAAAAACCTGCTGGAGCTGAGCGCCATCGGCGATCGTTCTGGGCAGGCCGCGGGAGTATTCCTTTTTGATGGTGATGTTCTGGAAGAGCGCTTGGCGCTCGACGATGGAAAGAGAACGTTCGATGACATCATTGATATCCGTCAGGGACATCTCTGGTTCCTTGGGCCGGGCGAATTCGAGCAGACCCTTGACGATGTCCTTGCAGCGGGTCGTTTCCTTGACGATTTTCTTAAGATTGTCATAGTGCGGGTTGTCTTTGGGAGTCTCCTCCAGAAGAAGGTAGCTGTAAATCAGGATACCTCCCAGCGGATTATTGATTTCGTGGGCGATGCCGGCGGCTAATTTACCCAGAGAAGCGAGCTTCTCCGATTGGATCAGGTGCCCCTGTATTTGCACGAGTTCCTTGGTCCGCTCGTCGACCTTTTTTTCCAGCGTGGTGCCCCATTCGATAAGTTCCTTATTTGCTTCCCGAAGATGCTCGGTCATTTGATTGAAGGAATCGGCCAGCCGCCCGATCTCATCCTTGGAATCGATATCGACTTTGTGCGAAAGGTCCCCCTTGGCGATCTCCTGTGTCGCGACGGCCATTTTTTCAAGCGGTTCGATGATCCGCGCCGTGGAAAAATACAATATCACCAGGAGAAAACCGACACACAAAACAGCCAGGACAATAAAAGTTAGCATCAGCCGGTTGGCCGCGTCCAGGTAGGGCTTTTCCAGCATTCCAACATAGAGAATGCCGATGATCTTGCCGGAGATGTCCTTGATCGGTTCGTAAGCGGTGATATACCAGTCGTTGACGACAAAGGCCCGGTCGATCCAGGGAATGCCCTCGTCCAGGACGGCCTTTTTGACCAGGTTGGAAACGAGTGTCCCGACGGCCCGTTCACCTTTTTCGTTTTTGACATTCGTCGAGATGCGGAGGTCATTCTGGAAGATCGTGGCAGTCCCGGTCTCCCGCCCCTTGTATTTTTCTCCTTTAAAGACAAGCTCTTTGATCCTGTCCACGATCTGGTAGTTTCTGTTGACCAGGATGCCGCCATAGATCACCCCGAGCAACCTGTTCTCATCGTCGGTCACGGAAGCAGCGGCCTTGAGCATAAGTCCACTCGTTTCTCTATTTTCGCGGCGTGGTGCAGCCTTGGCCGTTGGGACGATGCCCATGAGAGCCTGATCCGCCAAGGCCTCTCCTTCTTTAAGGAGTTCGTCCCGGGGGACGATTTCCGGCCCGGCGTACAGGCCCTTGCCGAGCGCCTTCTGAACCAGTTCGTCCCGGGCTTGGCTGTCGCCGGACGCCTGTGGGTTTCTGGTCCTCATGATGACCCGGCCCGAGGCGTCCGTAACCGTCAGGATGTCCAGCCCGGATTCGTCTCGGACCCGTTTGAGGTAGCGATAAAGGGTTTCCGTCTGACCATTGATCAGTGTCTCCCGCAGGCTTTCCCGGGAGGACGTCAAGCTCACGACCTGTCTGATGCTGCTGAGTTTTTCGTTAAAAACCAGCCAGGCTGAAGCGAGATCGTGTTTGACTTTGATCTGGGCCTGCGAAATCAACGTCTCTCTAGTCAGGCGGGAACCGAAAAAGAGGGAAATAAGCCCGCCGATCGTGATGACCACAAGAAAACTGAGGATGAGCTTCGTTCGTAAGGACAAACTCGGAGATTTCATGCCGCTCCTCCCTTTTGCCCGCCTTGTGCGGGGCGGAAAAGGGAGACCATCCGAATAGCTTCTGTCTTGCTTATCGCTTGAGCTGCTTCACCAGCTCCCTGTCTTTGTCGTAGATATTGATGATCAACGGCATTTCCCCGGGCAGTGTGTGAGTCCCGCAGCCGTGGCACGGATCGTAGGGACGGAAGGCCATTTCGGCCATGTTCAGGAGTCCCTCGGACACGATCCCGCCCTTGATGAACGCCTTGGCCGCCTTCTCGATCGACATGTTGATCGCGGCCGCGTTGCCGATCGTGGCCACGATCAGGTTGGCGTCGGTCACGATTCCCTTCTCATCCGTCTTGTAATGGTGAATCAGGACACCGCGCGGAGCTTCGACGATACCCACCCCTTCGGTCGGGGTCTGGGTCGGGATCGTGCGGATTTCTTTGCCGGTGATGGACTTGTCTTCCAGAAGCTGGACCATCTTCTCAGCGGCCTGGAGGGCCTCAATCAAGCGAGCCCAGTGGAAGGCCAGGGTGTTGTGCACAGGCTTTCCGCCCAAGGTGGCATACATCCGCTCATAGTGCTTTTGCGCCCGGGGAGTCTGCATTCCGTCGGCGACATTGAGACGGGCGAGCGGAGCTACGCGATACACGCCGCTGTCCTTGCCTTCGACAAAACCCTTCCAGCCGACCTTCTTGAGAAAGGGAAACTTGACGTAGGTCCAGGGTTCGACGTGCTCGGCGATGTGTTCGAGATATTGGCTTGGTTTGAACCTCGCGAATTCCTTGCCGTCCGGGTCGACAACCCTGATGTCCCCGTCATAGAATTCGACCTGATTTTTATCTGTGACCATCCCCATGTAGTAGGTCTTGATCTTATACGCGTCGCCGACAACGATATCGACGTAGGTTTTGTTTTTGAGGACGACGTCATCAAAAATCTGGAGGGCGAATTCAGCAAACTCCACCGCCTCCTTGGCCGTTTCCAGGAACTTAACCCTGTGCTCTTCGTCCAGAGCCTTGGAGACGCCGCCCGGCATCCCCAGGACGGGATGGATGGCCTTGCCGCCGAGGTAGACCATGATCTCCCGCACCGCTTCGCGGATGTGGATAACTTTGCCTCCGATCTCAAGGCCGACCTTGCCGATAACACCCAAGATATTCCGATCGGCAGCCGGGGCCTGCGGCCCGACGACAAAATCGGGCCCACCGAGGAAGAAAAAGTGGAGAGTGTGGTCTTCCATGGTGAAGGCGTTGTAAACCAGGTCCCGAAGCTTCCGCGCGGTCGGGGTTGGTTCGACATGAAAAACGGCGTCGACAGCCTTGGTCGCGGCCATGTGGTGGGCCATGGGACAAACTCCGCAGATGCGGGGTGTGATCCGGGGCATTTCTTCCACCGCCCGTCCCACGGCGAATTGCTCAAAACCCCTGAGTTCGGGGACTTGGAGAATGGCCCGATCCACGTCGCCCTTGTCGTTCAAAAAGATTTCGATCTTTCCATGGCCTTCTAGCCTGGTGATTGGATCGATGGTTATTCTTTGGGTCATCTTACGGCCTCCAGTCTTTTGCGTCTGAGAATCGATGAGGGCAGGCTGAAACGATAAAACGTCCCGGCAGGGTCGACGATCGTGGAGACGATCTTTTCGATTTCCTTCTCGTCTTTGGTATCCAGGATGGATGCAAAGGCGGAGAGAAATTTCGCCCCTTGGTCATAGACCTGATCGGTCGGCCCCATGCAGCCGCGGCAGGGCATGTTGCCCTCGATGCAGCGTTCGCCGCACCCGCCGCGGGTGGCCGGCCCCATGCAGATGACCCCCTGGGCCAGGAAGCACTTTTCCGGGTCGAGCTGGATTTCGTAGGGGCGTTTGACCTCTTTGATCGAGAGCTTTTCCGGCTTGGTTTTGTTCCTCACGCAATCATCACAGCAGGATTTGTTGGGAGCGAGAACCGCACCCTTGGGCGGAAGTTTTCCTTCAAGAATGGCATTGACGGCGTTGATGATGAGATCGCGGTGAGGCGCGCACCCGGGCAGGTAATAGTCCACATCGATGATCTTGTCCAGGGGATAAACCGTGTCCCAGAATCGGGGCAGAGTCAATTCGTAATTGTCAACCATGCTCTTCTCTTCAGGGACGGTCTTGTTGGGGTTGTCCGTGGAGAGGGTCGTGTGATAGGCCTTTCGGAAGATCGTCTCTTTGTTCCAGAAGTTGGCCAGTCCGGGGATTCCGCCCAGATGAGCGCAGGCACCGTGAGCGACGATGAGCTGCGATTTTTTCCTCATCAGATGGGCCATCTCTTCCTGCTCCGAGGTCCGGACACCGCCGTTGATGAAGCTCACGGCGATCGAGCCGTCGGGCATGGCCTGCACATCCTTTTTCTTAAAGTCCAGGGCGACCGGCCAAAAGACGATGTCGACTGCCGCGACCACTTTCAAAATATCCGCCGCCAGGTCGACAATCGATTCTTCGCATCCTCCGCAGGATGAGCACCAGTAAAAGGCCACCTTAGGCTTGGCTTGACTCATGCTTGCCTCCGTTTGTCTTGAGACCCAATGGCCCCAGTTTCTTGACCTGCTCTGTGAACTCGTTGACGACATGCTGAAACTTGACTCCCTCCGAAGCGGAAACCCATTCCAGCCTGAACCTTTCCTTTTCGATGCCGAATTCCTGCAGGACCCGGGAAAGAAGTTTCGCTCTTCGCAGGGCCTTATAATTCCCTTCTTGGTAGTGGCAGTCTCCGGGATGGCAGCCGGAGATGAGCACCCCGTCAGCACCCTCCGCGAACGCTTTTAAGACGAATTGAGGATCGACGCGCCCGCTGCACATGACCCGGATGATGCGGAGGTTGGGGGCATAGGTCATTCTCGCCGTCCCGGCAAGGTCGGCGCCGGTATAAGAGCACCAATTGCATAAAAACCCAACGAGCTTGGGTTCAAATGGTCCATTGCTCATCTTATAAATCCCTCCTGATTTGAATTGGCCGGTTGTCTGTAAAACGTCATATTATATCCAAGTCGTGGATAATTTTCTATCTTTTTCAAAAAAAGGGACGGTTCTCACCTCAAACATCCCAGAACAGAACCGTCCCCTCGATTCCTCCTAAACGACAACGATCCCCTCGATTTCGGCGAAGATTTGCTCGTCCCGGAAGTGCTTCTGGACGGAAGCCCCGCTCGGACAGGCGGCGACACAAGTTCCACAGCCCTTGCAGAGAGCGTCGTTGACGACCGAGACGTCCTTTTCCTTGTCGTAAGTGATCGCGGTGAAGGGACAGAGGCCGAGGCAGAGCTGGCAACCCGAGCAAAGCTCCTCATCGATCATGGCCGTCACCGGTTCGAGCTCGACCTTGCCTTTATCGGCCAGGGCCATGGCCTCTGAGGCCGCTGCCCCGGCTTGAGCGACTGTATCCGGAATATCCTTCGGTCCTTGACAGGTCCCCGCAAGGAAAATGCCGTCTGAAAACGTCGAGACCGGAGCGAGCTTGGGGTGCCGTTCCAGGAAGAAGGTGTCTTGGCTGCAGGAGATGTTGAAGGTCTTGGCCAGTTGATTCTGATCCAGTCCCGGTTCGAGCCCGACACTCAAGATGGCCATGTCCACCGGAATCCTCCTGACTGTTCCCAGGAGCGTGTCCTCGACCCGGATGATGAGCTTCCCTTCCTCCTGGGCCGTCAGGGCGATTTTTGAGATCTCCGAGACCCTCCCCCTGATGAACTTTGTCCCTTCCTCGAGAAGGCGGTGGTAGAACTCTTCGTAGCCCTTGCCGAAACAGCGCATATCAATATAGAAATCGTAGATGTCGGCCTTGGTTTTTTCTCGCAGCAGATGAGCGAACTTGAGAGAATACATGCAGCAGACCCGAGAACAATATTCGTTGTAATTTTCATCCCGGGAGCCGACACAGTGGATGATGCCGACGGATTTTGGTTCTTCCCCGTTGGTCATCAGAATTTTTCCGCCGGTCGGGCTCGAGGCGTTGACCAGCCTTTCAAAGTCCATCGCGGTGAGGATATTATCGTACCTCCCGTAGCCGTACGCGGGAATTCTCTTGGCATCAAAAGGCTTGAAGCCCGAGGCCAGGATGATGGTGCCGACCTCGATCTCGGTCTCCTTGTCCTCCATCTTGTGGTCGATGGCCAGACGGTCGCAAACCTTCTCGCAGACTTTGCATTCTCCGGTTTTGAAGTGGATACAGGCATCCTTGTCAATAAACGGGACCATCGGAACAGCCTGGCGGATGGGAACGCGGATGGCTGTCGAAGGGCCGAGATGAAGCTCGTCGTGGATAACTTTACGGCCGTATTTATCTTCCACCGAGATCGCCCCGGTCGGACAGAAATAGGCGCAGGCGGTGCAGCCGATGCAGGCTTCGGATTGTTCCCCGAAGGGAGGCATGACCTTCCGGTCGGTCCCCCGATCGACAAAACTGATGGCGTTGGCTCCCACGATTTGCTCACAGGCCCGGACGCACAGTCCGCAGAGGATGCATTTTTCTTCCGGATCTTTGATTTCAAATCTCGTCTGTTCGATTCCCAGCTCCCTGGCGATTTTCTGGACAGGCTCCGCCGCGGGCGCGCGGGCCATGAGCATCTCCACGTTGAGCCGACGGGCCCGCAGGACGCGCTCTGATCTTGTCTGGACTTCCATCCCTTCCTGGACTTTCGTGTTGCAGGCCGTCACCAACTCGGATTTCCCCTTGACCATGGACTCCACCATGCAGACCCGGCAGGCCGCATAGGCCTCGACGACAGGATGGGTAGCACAGCGTTGGAATCTGGATTTCAGCCTTCTTGGCCGCTTGGAGGATTGTCGCTCCTTCTTCAACTTGAATCTTCTTTCCGTCGATTGTCAGGTTTATCATTTTGAGTCCTCCTATTCAACCTTCACGGCGCCGAAATTGCAGACATCGTAGCAGACGCCGCATTTGATACACTTACGCTGGTCAATTTTGTGGGCGGCGCCTTTTTCGCCCGCGATCGCATCCGAGGCGCAGTTGCGGCGGCAGACATCACAGCCGTGGCCCTTCTTGACGCAGGATTCCGCGTTGATCGTGTACACGTTGAGCTGACGGCAGACGTGGGCGGGACATCTTTTGTCCTTGATATGGGCTTCATATTCATCGCGGAAATACTGAAGAGTGGTCAGGACCGGGTTAGGCGCGGTCTTCCCCAAGCCACAGAGTGCGGTGTCCTTCACCGAGTGGGCCAGGTCTTCCAGAAGCGCTAAGTCGTCTTCGGTGCCCTTGCCCTCAGTGATCCGGGTCAAAATGCTCAGCATCGCCTTTGTCCCTTCGCGGCAGGGCGAGCACTTTCCGCAGGATTCATCTTGGGTAAAAGAGAGAAAGTATCTGGCCACATCAACCATACAGGTGTCTTCGTCCATGACGACCATGCCGCCCGAGCCCATCATCGAACCCGCCTGGCACAAGCTTTCGTAGTCGATGGGCAAATCGATTTTTTCCTTGGGAATGCACCCCCCCGAAGGCCCGCCGGTTTGAACCGCCTTGAACTTTTTGCCTCCCGGAATTCCCCCTCCGATATCATAGATGATTTCCCTCAGGGATATTCCCATGGGAACCTCGACCAGACCGGTGTTATTGATCTTCCCGACCAGGGAGAAGACTTTTGTCCCCTTGCTGGTTTCGGTTCCGATTCGCGAATACCATTTGGCGCCGCGGTCGATGATCATCGGGACGTTGGCCCAAGTCTCCACATTGTTGATACAGGTTGGCTTTCCGAAGAGCCCGCTCTGGGCCGGATAGGGAGGCCTGGGCCGGGGTTCGCCCAGCCGTCCTTCTATGGAAGAGATCAAGGCTGTCTCCTCTCCGCAGACAAAAGCTCCGGCTCCCCTGTGGACTCTGACATCAAAGTCAAAGCCCGTGCCCAAAATGTCCTTTCCCAGGAGGCCGTATTCCCTGGCCTGCTCAATGGCCCGATTTATTCTTTTCACGGCCAGTGGATACTCATTCCGGACATAGATGATCCCTTCGGAGGCGCCGATGGCCTTTGCGCCGATGACCATCCCCTCCAAGACCGAATGAGGATCGGCTTCAAGGATGCTTCTGTCCATGAAGGCTCCCGGATCTCCTTCATCGCCGTTGCAGATGATGTATTTACCTCCGCCGTTGGCGCTCTCGGCGCTCCGGACGAGCTGCCATTTCAATCCGGTGGGGAATCCGGCTCCCCCTCTTCCGCGAAGGCCCGAGAAGGTCATCTCCATGATGATCTTCTCCGGGATCATCTCAGTCAGGGCTTTGGCCATGGCCTTGTAACCATCGCGCGCTATGTAATCCTCGATTTTCTCGGGATCTATCAGACCGCGGTTCCGGAGGGCGATCAAGACTTGTTTTTTGAAAAAATCGATATCGCTGAGAACAGGGACAGGCTCTTTTTCTTCAGGGGGAGTGTACATCAATTTGGCGACGGGCCGGCCCTTGAGAAAGTGTTCCTCTACGAGATGGGGGACATCCTTGACCGTCAGCTGTTGATAAAAGATATTACCCGGCTGGACGACGAGGAGAGGTCCGCGCTCACAAAAGCCGTTGCAGCCGGTGGTGACCACGAGGACTTCGTTCTCCAGGCCCTGCTTCTTGATTTCTTTTTCCAGGGCCCCCTTGACTTCAAAGGAGTGGTTGGAGACGCAGCCCGTCCCGGCGCAGATCATCAGATGGAGCCGGTAGCTTTTCTCTTTAATTTTCTCTGCCATTTTCAAACTCCTCTTAATAATCCGTCTTTTCGCTGCCGATCCCCAACGCGTATTCTTTTAGGATCGTCCCGCCCAGGATATGCTTTTCAAAAATCTCTTTGGTTTTTTTATCCGTCAGGTCGATGTACTTGACGGGGGGCCGGCCGGCCATCTCGACGGTGATCATGGGCTCATGGCTACAGAGACCGGCGCAGCCGGAATTGGTGACCAGGACGTCCCGGACGTCACGCGATTCGATCTCCTTGAGGAGGACGCTCATGATCGTCCGGGCCCCGGCCGCGATTCCGCACGTTCCCATGTGGATGTTGATTTTAGCTCGATATTCTCCTCCCTCTCGGATCTGGGTTGTTTTCTTAGCCTGCTCTCTGAGTTTTTCGAGATCTGCGATGTTGAGTTTTGGCATGTCTCCCCCTCCTTCATTTTTTGTATTTCTTGACCAGTCCAGAGACTTTGGTCTGAGTGATCTTGCCGTGGATTTCTTCGCCGACCTGGACGACAGGCGCCAGGCCGCAGCATCCGACGCAGCGAACGGCGTCCAGACTGAAGAGGCCATCGGTCGACGTTTCTCCCGTCTTGAGATCCAGTTCGCGCTCGAATTTTTCTATGACGAGCTGGGCCCCCCGAACATGGCAGGCTGTTCCCAGGCAGACGCGAACGGGGTGCTTGCCTTTGGGCTTCAAGCTGAAGGCCCTGTAGAACGTCGCCAGGCTCAGGATCCGGCTGAGTGGGATGTTGAGCTCTTTCGAGACCTCTTTCAAGGCCTCTCTGGGAAGATAGCTATAGACTTCCTGGATGTCCTGCAGGATGGAGATGATATCGCTCGGATCAGACTCGTACTTGCTTAGTATTCCCGTGATCTTGACTTCGTTCATTTTTCCTCCTTATCAGGTCTAGCCCGTCATCGATGTTTTTTTTGATAAAGCTCACGACCTGCGGCGCTTGCAAAGGAAGTCCGCCGATCTGGTCCTTGAGCTCGCGGGTGTCGAATGAATACCGGTATCTGTTAATTTTGTGGGAGTAGAGAAAATCGACCTCAGGATGTCCGATGATCAGAGTGATCATCGTCTGGGCGATATCCCCCAGGGGTTTGGTATCGACGTGGCTCAACTGGAAGCTCGCCTTGACCCGGGTCCCTCGACCGGGATTCGATTGAATCCGCAGCTTTCCGTTGGCTGCCCTGGCGGATTCGGCTAAAAGCGGGAGACCGAGGCCCACACGACGGGTCGTTTTGGTCGTGACGAAAGGATCCAGGACCCGTTTGACCGTCTCCCGGTCCATCCCTCTTCCATCATCCGCGATTTCCAGGACTAGAAGGTCCTTGGGCCGATCCTCTGTTAACCGGATCCTGACGATCTTGGCCTGAGCGTCGACGGAGTTCTCGGCGATGTCCAGGATGTGCAGAGAAAGGTCTTGCATGACTCTCCTAGTTAAGGATTCTCCTTCCGTCCTGGTTGAGAAGAGCCTTCTTGATTTCTCCCAGGGTCGCTTCCTCAAGCGAAAACGACGTGTAGCTCTGGCCGATATCTCTGAGGAAGTGGGCGTCGGATGACGTAGTCAGAGGCTCCCGGGGACGGAATCTCTCCCGGGCCGTCTGAAACGAAATCCGCGGAGATATTTCCAGGGCATCGAGCTCTAGATGATCGGGGATGAAACCAAGCTGGCCGATCAAACTGAAACCCTCGCGATCGATATGAGAGGCGATCGCGATTCCTCCCAGGGCGTGGATTCGCTCGACCGTCCCTTCGAGGCCTATCGTCGAGGCCCCGATAAGGAGTCTCTTGTTGAACCCTAGGACATCTCCCTCTTCGTCGACCACGACCTGCATGCCAAAGGCCTCCTCGTTATTTTCTCCGGGGAGGTTATCGTAAATAACCTCTTGAAGAGCAAAAGCCGATTCGAGGTCGGCAAAAAGGGCCAGGATATGGACTTCTTCCTGGGATGTTACCTCAATCCCGGGGATGACTTGGATCTGGAATCGACTGGCCGCTTTCATAACCGCCGGGACATTCTCGGCTGAGTTGTGGTCGCAAATTCCCAGAATCTGAAGCTCCTTCTTTTTGGCCTGCTCGGCGATGCTTCGCGGGGACATCTCTAGATCACAACAAGGCGAAAGGCACGTATGAATGTGCAGGTCCGCTTTGAAAATCTTGGGCATCAATCAGTCCCCGGCTTTTATCAGACTGTAAAGTTGGGCCGAAATCTCGAAGGCGGCGTGCGGAGTGGCCAACAAGACGACCTTCTCCTCCTCGGCCTTTTTCAGGGTCAGCTCCTCCGGCTGGCGATTATTGACAAGGATGATCCCGGCCAGGTCTCTGAGTTTGGCGACGGCGACGATGTTTTGATGAGTCTGGAGCGTGATCCAGAGGTTCTTTTCCCGGGAATTAGCGATGACATCCGAAAGCAGGTCGCTGGCATAGCCATTGCTGACTTCCCCCTCGAGCTTGTCCTTGCAGGTCAAGACTTCGAGGCCCAGTTTCTCGGCGACATCCTTGAGTTTCATGGTTTTTCCTTTTTTGACTGCCCGGGGAGGCTCTCTTGACGGGCGGGTTCCAGGCCCGCGAGTTTATAGATGCAGTCTGTGAGCTTGACCTCTCCCTGGACGAGATCCTCGGCGAAGGCCAGGCAGCTCGGGGAGCCGCAGGCTCCGCAGTCTGTTTGCGGCAAAGATTCATAGATCCTTTCTTTTTCTTTCCTTTTCGAAATGGCCCTGGCCAGATTCTCATCCAGGGGTTTGAGAGGCCTGGGTTCTATTTTGCCCTCGAGATGAAAATACCGCTGCCGGTAGAGGTTTCTGACTTCCCGGATGTCTGGACACGCCTTGATTTTCTCGAATTCGAGAGTCTCAATCAACTTGAGAATTTTGTTATAGGAGATATAGACGTTTTCGACAGTGAGCGAACCCCCGACGCATCCCTGAGGGCAGGAGTAGGCCTCGATAAAATCAATGTTGCGCAGCTTTCCGCGCTCGATGTCGTCGAAAACTCTGATGATTTCCGGCAAACCGGACACGACCAGTGAATTCTTCATGCGGAGGGTGCGGCAGATCCCTCCCACCATGGCCCAGCCGATGCCGAGGATGCATACGCTCTCCAGCGCTTTCCTGTAGCTTTCCGATTCGATTGTTTCCATGGCGGCAAGGAGAGGCCCGTAAATATCCTGGATAGCGATGGCCCCGTCGAGGTGAGACTGCCCCTTCTCGGCCGGCTGGCGGATGGAGATCATTTTGCTCGGACAGGGAGTCAGGTAGAACGTGCCGATTTCTTTCTCCTCAAGATCGAACTGCTTGGATTTCTTTTTTTTGATCTCCCGGGCGGCGATCTCCCTGGGATTGTCAATCGGGAGGATGAGGTCGATGAATTCAGGATATTTGACTTGGATGAGCCGGACGACAACCGGGCAGGTGCTCGATATCAGGGGCTTGGGGCCTTTGTATTCTCGAACGTATTCCTGGATCGCGAAACTGACCTCTCCCGCTGTGAAAGCAAGGTCGTGGGCGTCATCGAAGCCTATTTTTTTTAACCCGGCCAGGATTCTCCCGGGCAGAATTTCCCGGCCGAATTGAGCATAAAGAGCCGGAGACGGAATGGCGATCGTGTGCCTGAACCTGGTCAGTTCTCCAAAGGGGTTGGTCAGCGGGATGATAGCCGAATTCGGGCAGGCCGTGATGCATTCTCCGCAGTCGATACATTTTTCTGGGATGATCGTCGCCTTCCCTCTCCTGACTCTGATGGCCTCGGTCGGACAGATCCGCATGCACTTCATCCGCCCGTCGCATTTGTCGCGATCAACCCGGATCGAGTGGAAATACGGGATCATGATCTTCCCTTCTGGTCCAGATAAAAAAAGATATCGAGGCGGGTGCCCTTGCCCAAGGTCGATGAGATCTCGAACTTATCGGCATTCTTCTTGATATTGGGGAGTCCCATCCCGGCGCCAAATCCCATCTCGCGCATCTCCTGAGTGGCCGTAGAATAGCCCTCCTGCATGGCCAATCCGATATCCGGGATCCCCGGCCCCTGATCATCGATTTTGAGCTGGACGAGTTTCGGGTTCAAGATCAGCGTTATCGCGGCTCTGTGGGCGTACATGACCACGTTCATCTCTGCCTCATAGGAGGCGATGGCGGCGCGGCGGATGATCGAGGAGTCAATCCCGATTTCTTTAAGAATGTCCTTGATTCGGGTCGAGACATTCCCGGCTTTGCTGAAGTCGCCGCCGGTAATATCGAAAGTTTGAGTGAAGACATTTCGGGCGTTCATCAGCCTTTTTTTTCTTGGAATTCGGTGATTCCGGGAAGACCGTGTTTACGGAGCAGACCGCAAGCCTCGTACATCATGCATTTCGTAGAGAGGATGGGGATCCCCTTTTCCATGGCCAGTTCCAGACCTTCCATATCCGGCCTCTTGCCGCGGACATAAATGATGGCTTTGGCTTCGATGATATTTGCGGTCCGGACGGACTGAGCATTGGCCAGTCCGGTGAGGAAGAGAAGCCCAGGCTCGCTGAAAGCCAAGACATCGCTCATCAAGTCCGAAGCCCCGGCATAGTCGATTTCAATCTCCAGCTGGGCTTCGTTTCCCCAGATGATCTCGGCTTCGAGGATGCTCTGAACTTCCTTGAGTCTCATGCTAGTTTTCTTTGTCCACCCTCTTGATGACGATCTGGCCTTTCTTGATGATCCGTTCCGACGGGGTGATTGTGGTCGGGCAGTTTTCCCAGCAGGCGCCGCAGCCGTTGCACTTGTCGATATCCACATAGCGGGCCTTCTTTTTGATCTTGGCCTTGAAATTCCCGACGTAGCCGGAGACCTCCTGCACCTCGCTCCAGGTCAGGAGCTCAATGTTGGGATGTTTTCCGACTTCGCTCATCTTGGGCGTCAGGATGCAGGCGGAACAATCCAGGGTCGGGAAAGTCTTATCCAGAAGGGACATATGCCCGCCGATGGATGGCTGTTTTTCGACAAGATAGACTTTTTTCCCCGACTTGGCGTAGGTCAAGGCGGCCTGGATTCCGGCGATTCCGCCGCCGACGATCAAGACTTCGGGACGGACGGGGACTTCTTTTTTTGTCAGGGGATCGTGAAGGGCGACTCTCCTCACCGCCGCCGAGACCAGCGCTTTGGCCTTCTTGGTTGCCTGCTGGGGATCTTTGGTGACCCAGGAGACCTGCTCGCGAACATTGGACATCTGGAAAAAGAAAGGATTCAAGCCGCCCTCAAACGTGACCTCGCGGAATGTCGGCTCATGCATCAGGGGGGAACACGAGGCGACAACGACCCGGTTCAGATTGTGATCCTTGATGTTTTGCTTGATCAGTTCCTGCCCCGGGTCCGAGCACATGAATTTATATTCCTTGGCCACGACAACGTCGTCGAGATGGGAAGCGAACTCGACCACTTCGGGGACATTGACTCGTCCGGCGATGTTGGTGCCGCAATCGCAGACAAAGACTCCGATTCTTGGCTGACCGTTTTGGCTGCTCATTTTCTCCCTCCGTTCTCGAGCTTGGCCCAGAAGGTCTTGAGAGGAATGATCGACCGGGAAAAACCCAGGTCTTCCTTGGCCAGACCGAACGCCAGTCCTATAAGCTGACTGAAATAGAGAACAGGCATCTTTACGTCCTGTTTAAAGGTGCGCACGATTTTGTCTTGGAGGACTTCCAGGTTGAACTGGCACAGGGGGCAGATGGTGACGATGAGATCGGCGCCCTTGTTTTTGGCCTCCCGGAGAAGGATGTAGTTCAGCCGCAGGCCGACGTTTTCGATTGTGCCGGTGAGGGATCCTCCGCAACAGCGCGTCTTGGCGCAAAAATCGACAGGCTGGGCGCCGATAGCCTCCATGAGATGATCGAGCGACATGGGGTAATCGGGGTCATCGAACTCGGTATAGGGACGAACGAGCTGGCACCCATAATAACAGGCGACCTTAATCCCGCTGAGTTTTCGGGTGACCCGCTCGCGGATTTTTTCCAGGCCGATCTCCTTGGTCAGAACCTCCAGAGGGTGTTTGACCTTGACTTTTCCCTGGTACTCACAGCCAACCGTTCTCAGGTCATTCAGGATTTTTTCTGCTTTGAGGAGGCCGCCCGTCAGGAACTTGTTTGACTTTTTGAGAGTCAGGTAACAGCCCGCGCAGGGAGCAATGATGTCTTTTCCGAGTTTCTCGGCCAGGGAAAGATTGCGGCCGCAGATCGCCGAGGCCATCGTATCGTCCACGGATGAGTAGGCGGTGGCCCCGCAGCAGTTCCAGTCTTCGAGCTCGGTGAGAGGCAGTCCGACTTCCCTGAAAACAGGAAGAATGGATTCCTCATAATGCTTGGCGCTCACCTTCAGGGAACAGCCTGGGAAATAGACATATCCGTTCATCGAGCTCCCTCCTTAACCGCAACCGCTTTTAAGAGCATACGCAGTTGTTTTTTATTTTTGATGGAATCCTTTTTCAAGCTCATCCGGCCCGTCTTGATGAGCTTCAGTCCGAGAGGTGCCATTTTCAGAAGCCCCATGGGGTTCCGGGATTTGAGATAAAGGTTCAGGATGAGCCACAAATCGGAACTCCGGCCGTTGGCTGCGATCAGCTTTGACATCTCCTTATCCAGCACGGGAATGGCGAAGCGGGAGGGGTAGACTTTATCCTCAATGGCCTTTCGCTTGAGGGCATACATGACGTCAGTGATCTTGATCTTCGCGGGACAGCGGACCTGGCAAGTATAGCAGGAGGGACAAAGCCAGATCGTAAAACTCTTGAGGGCCTCTTCCTTAAAGCCGTTCTTGACCATGGCGATAATTTTGCGCGGGGGATAATCCATGTAGATCGACATGGGACAGGAGCTGCTGCAGGTGCCGCACTGAATACAGCGGTCGATCTCTTCGCAGCCGGACATATCCTTGATCTCTTCCAGGAAATGTCTGTCCAATTCTTCCTCATACTTGACTCTTTTCTGGATATCCATAACTCCTCCTCTAGAGAAACAGGGAATTGCCATAAAGAGGGAATGCGGTGCTTGAGTCGGCAAAGCATAATGCTCCGGCTCCTTGAGACGCGATCGAGATTCGGCTAATTTTCAAGTTCAACCAAAGCTCAACGCACAGGTTTTGGCGGCAGACCCCAAGAGAGAGAGAGAAATCTGCCTACCAGCTCGTCCTAAGTTTTTCCTGCATCAATAAAATATATCAAAACTATAGGAAAACTGTACTTAAGCTTACAGTCAGACGGCATTTTAGTGGGAAAGTTCCATTTTGTCAATGATGAAGATAGAAAATACCAAGATAATTCTAAAATTGATTTTTTGATTGCACTTGCTTATAATTCGGCCGCATGGAACCCCCCATCGACATCGACTATGTCTGTGCCCTTGCCCGCCTTCGGCTTACGGCGGAGGAAAGGGCGCTTCTGGCTCCCCAGATGGTCAAGATCATTGAATGGGTCGGGAAGCTCTCGGATCTCCGGCTGAATGATCCCGGCGCCGAGGTCTTTTGCGCCGTCCCCTTTGCCCTGCCATTCCGTGAAGATAAGATCCGGGAGTCGCTTTCCGTGGAAGAGGCGTTGGCGAATTCCCCGGATAAGAACAGCGGCTTCATCAAAGTCCCGAAAGTCATTGAAGAGAAATGAACCTAACCAGCCTCGGTTTGGCCGAGCTTCGCTCGCTCATCCACAAGAAAGAAGTCAAGGCCGAAGAAGTCATCCAGGCCCACCTGGAGAGGATCGATGATCGAGAAAAAGACATCTCGGCCTTCCTGACTGTTTGCGGCGAGCAGGCGCTGGTCCGGGCCAGGGAGATCGACCGGAAAAAAGACCCGGGGAAGTTGGCCGGCCTGCCGATTGCGATCAAAGATAACATCGT
The DNA here is from genome assembly GCA_963701305.1 of Candidatus Aminicenantota bacterium. GTDB lineage: Bacteria > Acidobacteriota > Aminicenantia > Aminicenantales > CAVYOD01 > CAVYOD01. The sequence goes on along the minus strand of OY969586.1, from coordinate 1,484,552 downwards.
GACCTGCCGGATCCGAACCACCTGCGGTTCAAAAATTCTCGGCAACTACGTCCCCCCCTATAGCGCCACCGCGGTGACGAAGCTCGAAGCCGAGGGAGCGGTTGTCATAGGGAAGACCAACTTGGATGAGTTTGGGATGGGGTCCTCCACCGAAAAATCGGCTTTTTTTCTGACTAAGAATCCCTGGGATACGAGCCGTGTGCCGGGAGGGTCGAGCGGCGGCTCGGCGGCCGCCGTCGCTTCGGGGGAAGCGGTTGCCGGACTGGGCTCCGACACCGGCGGTTCGGTCCGCCAGCCTGCGGCATTCTGCGGCGTGGTGGGCCTGAAACCGACCTACGGGCTTGTCTCTCGCTATGGCCTGGTCGCCTATGCCTCATCTCTCGACCAGATCGGGCCGCTGGCGAGGTCGGTGAAGGATTGCGCCCTCCTCGCCCAGGTCATCGCCGGCCGTGATCCGCTGGATTCGACCTCCTCGGCAGAGCCGGTCCCCGATTATGTCCGGGCGTTAGACCGGGACTTGACGTCGGTCAGAGCGGCTTTTCTTGGGGACAAGGCGACGGAAGGCATCGATCCCGAAGTTAAGCGGGCCTACGTCCGGGGACTGCACGCCTTGAACGATTTGGGAATCGAGCTCGTGGAAAGGGATTTTCCTGCCTGGAAATATGCGCTTGCCTGTTATTACATCATCGCGCCTTCGGAGGCGAGCTCCAATCTTGCCCGTTATGACGGAGTGAGATACGGCTTTCGCGATCCGGGCCAGGCAAGCCTGAAAGAGATGTATCTCAACACCCGGACCGCGGGCTTCGGCGAGGAAGTGAAAAGGCGGATCCTCCTGGGCACTTTCGCGCTGAGCTCAGGCTATTATGAAGCCTATTATGCCAGGGCCGCCCAAACGAGGCAGCTCATCTGTAAAGAGCTTGCCGAGGCTTTCCGGGAAGTCGATTTCGTTATCACTCCGACGACTCCGGAGCCGGCCTTTAAAATCGGAGCTAAGGAAGATCCTATCACGATGTATCTTTCCGACGTTTTCACGGTCACGGCCAACTTGGCCGGGATTCCGGCCCTTTCCCTGCCCATCGGATTGTCTCAGACGGGCCTGCCTTTGGGACTTCAGGTCATGGGCAACCATTTCCGGGAGGCCGACATTTTCCAGCTTGCTTTTTTGCTTGAAAAAAAAGTACAATTTGAAAATAATAAGACAAACTGAGATCTAAAGGAGGAATGATGAGAAAAAAGAGTCTCATGGTGGTGTCTTTGGTCGCCTTCCTGTTTGTTCTCCAGAGCTGTTCGTCCAAACCTGAACAGGCCCTCTTAAAGAATTACTTTCATGCGATTTCGCTGAATGATAACAACACGATGTCCACGATCGCCCTCGAACCCATCACGATCGACACCCAGAGCTGGGAGATCACGAACTCCACCCCCGAGAAAATCGAACCCGCAACTCTGCCCGAGGTGAACAAGAAGGAGCTGGAATTCAAGAAAAAATTGGAAGATCACGTGGGACCGACGCTTGATGCCAAGGACGTTGTGGACGGGGCCAAGGAGGAGGCGGATACCGCCCGGACGGGTGCAGCCCAGGCCGCCGCCAAAAAGAAGGTCGACGACCTCCAGGCCAAGTATGACCAGGTCTTTAGCGAGCACAAGGAACTGCAAAGAAACTACAATGAAGCAAAAGCCACCGCTGCCCGGGAAGAAGAGATAACGGCCTTTTCTCTCGGCGTCAGGTCACTGGCCAACATTCGGGACCTGACCGGAAGCGTTGTTTCCAAGGAAGTCACGGTCAGAGTCAAAGAGAAATCGGGAACGGTCAAGAGCTACAAATTCTATTTGCGGCAGTACACTCTGAAGGACCCGGCGTCGAATATGAATCTGAAGGGGCGATGGGTCATCGTCAAAACCGAAGTGCAGGGCTGAGCTTCAGAATCATCATCGATTGGGCATTGACTCTTTTTCTTAATTCCTTTATAGATATTGATTTATTCCGCGTGGGCCGTTAGCTCAGAGGGAGAGCACCGGCCTTTTAAGCCGGGTGTCGCTGGTTCGAGTCCAGCACGGCTCATCTTCCTTTTGCCCCTGTCGTCTAGCCCGGTCAGGACATCGCCCTTTCAAGGCGGCAACACGGGTTCAAATCCCGTCGGGGGCGCTCTCCCAAATAGCCCCTAATAGACGAGTTCGATGGTTTTGATCTCTGGGGCAAAGCGCCCCCTCGGAAAATATCATCAATAAAACCTGGGCTGGTCAAACGTTCAGGCTTTGTCTGTGCGCTGTTCCTCATCCCCCATCTTCTGTCGGGATTGATCCGGGCTTGGCGGACCGCTTTCGGATGGCTCTTCTTCGGAGACGGAGGTCTTCCTTCTTTTCCAGATCCAGTAGACAAACACAGCGGGTATTTGGTAGACGGCGAAGATGACGGGGGAAAGAATAAGCCAATAGACATTAAATTCCAGGACGAAAAGGATAACAAAGGCGGCGATGCCTCCCAAGGACAAAAGAATGCTCGTGGCGAGAAGGAGAGAAGAGACGGCCCTATTCAAATCGAAATCCCTTCTTCAGGAACATCCTGAGGCAGGACTCGACCGCGTCCGGGTCGTAAAGGGTTCCTTTCCGTTGGATGATTTCTTCGAGTGCCCTGTCAATCCCGTGGGCCGGCCTGTAGGGACGATGCGAGGACATCGCCTCGACAATATCCGCGACCGTGATAATCCGGGCCTCGAGAATGATCTGGTCCCCCTTGAGCCCCCGAGGGTATCCGGAACCGTCCATCCATTCATGATGTTGATAGATAATCTCTGCGATGGGCCAGGGAAATTCGATCGTCTTGAGGATATCATAACCCACCTGGGGATGAGTTTTGATGATGGTGTACTCGATCTCGGTGATTTGGCCCGGCTTGCTCAGGATCTCTGCCGGCACGTAGATCTTGCCGATATCATGGATCTCTCCGGCCAACCGAATTCCTTCGCATTGGACTTCTTTGAGGCCCATCTCTTGGGCCATGGCATAAGAGAGCCGGCTCACTCTCCGCTGATGGCCGGCCGTGTAGGGATCTCTCGTCTCGACCGTCAGAGCCATGGCCTGGATGGTGCCCTCCAGGGCTTTTTTGAGTTTCTCCCAGCTCCGCTTGAGCTCGGCCTCGGCGTTCTTTCTCTCCTCGATCTCGCGAAAGACAAGGACCCTGCCGATGATGTTCCGCTTTTCGTCTATGATCGGCGCAAAGCTCTCCTCCAGGGGGACCCTGCGGCCGTCCCGGGTGATGAGGAGGCTCTCCTTGGTCGTCCCTCCGCCGTCACCTTCGCTCGCGTCTTTGTTTGTGACCGGGAAGAGAGGATGCTGTATTTCGGGGCTCGTCTTGAACACTTTTTCCAGAGGTTTTCCCAGGGCTTCGACTTGTCTCAGGCCGGAGATCCTCTCGGCGAGAGGGTTCATGAAAGTCACCCTTCCCTCTTCGCTCGTGGCGATGACGCCGTCACCGATGCTCTGGAGAACCGTGGAGAGCCAACGCTCTCGCTCCCTCAGCTTTTTCTCCATGCCGGACTTGTAGAGGGCCATCTCAATCGAGGTTTGCAGTTCCCGCTCCTCGAACGGCTTGAGGATGTAGCCGAAGGGGTCGGTTTTTTTGGCCTCTTGTAAGGTTTTTTCATCCGCGTAGGCGGTCAGGTAGATAACCGGGATCTTCAGGTTCTCCCAGATCTTTTCGGCGGCGGCGATGCCGCCCATATCTCCCTTTAAGACGATATCCATCAAGACCAGGTCAGGCAGCAGCTCTTGGGCGCTCCGAATCGCCATCTCGCCCGTCGAGACTACGGCCGGCACTTCATAGCCCAGGCTTTTGAGCATGTTCTCGACGTCACGGGCGACGAGGCCTTCGTCTTCGACAACCAGGACTTTGACTTTGGACATGATCAGACTCCGAAAACGTATTTTAACTCCTCCGGTTGAATTTCGAAAGTCACTTTCTTCATGGCTTACTCAAGAACAAGGGGTCTCATCCCCGGAGCGTAGCGCTGGCAGGTGTTCCGGCCGGCTTCCTTCGCCCCGTACATAGCCATGTCCGCCTTCTTGATCAAGTCCTCCGGATTACGGCCGTCATCGGGACACAAGGAGATTCCAATGCTCGCCGTGATATGGATCATGCTTCCCCCGAGAGAGAAGCCTTCCTGGAACGAAGCCAGCATCCTGCGGGCGATCTCCGTTGCCGCCTCCTGCTCGGGGACGGCGGGGCAGAGAAGCATGAACTCATCTCCGCTCAATCTGGCGACCGTATCCCCCTGACGCCGGAGCAAGAGCAGGCGTTCCCCCACGGCTCTCAGCAATCGGTCCCCGACATCGTGCCCCATCGAATCGTTGACTTTTTTAAACCTATCCAAGTCTAGCATCATCAAGACCACCCTGTGCCGGGTCCTCCTGGCATTGGCAATGGCCAGGGCCAGGTGGTCGTTGAAGAGGGCGCGATTGGGCAAGCCGGTTAGAGAGTCATGGATAGCCAGGAACTTGAGCTTTTCTTCGTGCTGCTTGCGCTCGGTGATATCGCGAAAAACCAGGACGATCCCGGTCGGCGCTTCCTTCTCATCCCTGATGAAGGCCGCGTTGAGGTCGATCGGGACCTCGCCACCATTCTTTGCCATGAGATAGCTCTGCTGGGGAAGCGGCCAGTGCCCGAGCCTAATGATCTCCTTGACCCGGATCTTGATCGGCGTATCGGATCCTTCGCTGCGAAGGGCTAGAACGGCGTTGAGCTGCTCTCGGATGCTCTCCTTCTGACTCCGCCCGGTCAATTCCTCGGCCACGGGGTTCATGAAGGTGACGCGGCCATCGTTGTCCGTGACCATGACCGCGTCTCCGATGCTTCGGAGGACGGTCGATAGCCAACGTTCCCGCTCGCTCAGGACCTTTTCTATCTGGGATTTGTAGAGAGCCATTTCGATTGTCGATTGCAGCTCTTTTTCGTCAAAGGGCTTGAGAAGATAGCCGAAAGGTTTCGTCACCTTGGCTCGCTGGAGAGTGGTCTCATCGGCATAGGCCGTTAGGTAGACGACGGGAATGCCGAAGTCGGTCATGATCTTCCCGGCCGTCGTAATCCCATCGGTCGTCCCCTTCAAGACGATGTCCATAAGCACGAGGTTAGGCCGCGTCTCCTCCGCTTTCTGAAGAGCCTTCTCACCGGTTGAGACCACGCCCGCGACCTCATAGCCCAGGCTGATGAGCATATTTTTGACATTCCAGGCAACGAGACTCTCGTCCTCCACGGCCAGGATCTTGATTTTAGACACTCTTCTACAACCTGGGCTTGTCCGGAGGCTCTCCGAATTCGATGGTGAAGGTCGTGCCTCCCCGCCGGTCTAACTTGACGGCCCCGTCGATCTGATCGACCAGCGTTTTGACGACCTGCATTCCAAAGGTCTCGGTTTTTTCAAAGTCCAAATTCTGTGGAAATCCGACGCCGTCGTCCTGGATGATCAGCCCATATCTCTGGTCTTCTTTTCGCTTAAACTCTATCGCCACACGGCCCGACCGGCCCTCGGGGAAGGCATGCTTCAGACAGTTCGAGACGAGCTCATTGACGATCAGACCGCAGGGGATGGCCACGTTGATGTTCATAAACGTTTCCTCCAACTTCAGTTTGAGTTGGACAAGGCTTGAATCGACCTGATAGGAACGGAAAAGGAAGCCAACGACACTCTGGAGATATTCGGCGAAATTGATCCGGGACAGATCCTTGGACTGGTAGAGTTTTTCATGGACGAGGGCCATGGACCGAATGCGGTTCTGGCTCTCCTTGAACATCTCCAGCGCGGTCGGATCTTTCAGGTATTTGGATTGGAGGTTGAGGAGGCTCGAGATGACCTGCATGTTGTTCTTCACCCGGTGATGGATTTCCTTGAGGAGGACTTCTTTTTCTTTCAACGAGTCAAGGAGGGCTTTCTCGAAGAGCTTCCTCGAGGTGATATCTTTCGCGAATATCGCGACCCTTTCGGCCCTTCCCTGAAGGTTCAGAATAGGATAGATGGCGTTATCAAAGAATCTGCCGCCCCTCCCGTCCTCGAAGCGAGCCGGGATTCCCGTCCGAACGACCTCCTCAATGTGTTCTTTCCTGGCTGAGCCGAGATCGGGGGGGATGTGGTCATAGGCGGTTGTCCCGAGGAGCTCTTCCTTGGTTTTCCCGAGAGTTTGGGCAAAAGAATCGTTCAAGGCCAAGATCGTCCCCCTGGTATCCATCAGAAACGCGGAATCCGGGGAGGCATTGAGAATGGACCGGGCCGTCTGTTCGCTCCGGCGCAGGTCTTCTTCGGCCCGTTTCCGCTCGATGGCCATGGCCGCTTGGGTGGAGACGAACATGAGCATTTCCTTGTCTTCTTCGCGATACCGGACGCCTTCCGTATAGGTCTGGACGACGAGGATGCCGATCGTCCGGTCCTTCGTCTTCAAGGGAACTCCAAGCCAGTCGATCGAGGGCGCGCCGATGAGATCCACCTCTCCGCTCCGGACAAGTTCTTCGAATTTATCGGGAGAGGCGAGCAGGGGCCCTCCGGTCCGGAGAACATATTCGGTCAAACCTCGCCCGAGCTTGTGGGGAGCGGGGATGGGATCGAATTCGTCAATCCAATAAGGGAAACTCAGGGTTTCTGAAGCGCGGTCATAGAGGGCAATATAAAAGTTCTTGGCCGGCATCAACTCGACAATGATGTTGTGGATGGAACGGAAAAGTTCTTCGAGGTTCTCCACCGAATTCACGGCCTCTGATATCTTGTAAACGGCGTCTTTGACCCGGTCCGCCCGCTTGTGTTGGGTGACATCGGTCATCGTGCCGATCATCCTGAAGGGCTTTCCTCTTTTGTCTTTGAGGAAGACGCCGGTATCTCTCATCTCCCGGTACCGTCCGTCGCTCACCTGAAAACGGTATTCAGCCAGGTACCTTTGGCCTTTTCTCTTAGCCTCGGAAAGAAGCCTCATGGCCAACTCCCGGTCCTCGGGGTGAATTCTTTTCTCCCATTCACCGATGTTGAAAGCAAATTCTTGGGGCGCATACCCAGTCACTTCCCTGATAGCTCCACTCCAGGCAATGTCTCCCGTTTCAATATTATAATCATAGATCACTTGTCCTGTTTCCTTGGTGACAAGCGAATATTTTTCTTCGCTCTCCCGGAGTTTCTGCTCTGTGAGTTTGCGCTCGGTGATATTACGGACGTATTCAATGACTCCCCGGGTCTTTCCCGTCAGCTCATCTTTAAGAGGGAAGGAATAGAGGTCTAACCATCCGAAGACCCTTCCTCCGGGCCCGGTCAAAGGGACAATCTCATAGGCTGGTTTTCCCGTCTTCAGGGTTTGGCGCGAAGGACAAGCCTTGCAGACCCGGCGCCGAGCTTGATAGGCCGCGTAGCATTTTTTCCCCACCAGGGGCATCGCGTCGGCATACCATTTCTCAATGGCCGGGTTCACCTGGATGATGCGGAACTCTTTGTCCAGGATGCTGATTCCATCCTGAATGCTGCTGAAGATACTGGACAGAAAGCGTTTGCTTTCCTGGAGCGCTTCTTCCGCCTTCTTGCTCTGGCTGATGTCGCTGACAAAGGCGACGGTCATGAGTTCGCCCTCAATTTCCGCCTGCCGGGCATTGACCACGCAAGGGAAGATTTCCCCTGTCTTTTTTTGGCCGGAGGTTGCAGCCAGGATCTCGCCGGACTTCCGCATTTTTTTGAAGGCCTGGCGGAACCGGGTCCGATCCTTCTTGGGGACCAGCTCGACCACGGAAAATTTGAGCATTTCTTTCTTGCCGTATCCGAACATCTCACAAGCGGCCTGGTTGCAGTCGATCATCGGCCCTCTGGATGGCTGAAGGAAAATCGCGTCGGCGCGGGTCTCAAACAGGATCCGGTATTTCGATTCGCTTTTCTTCAGTTCTTCCAGGATCTTGAGGTGCTCCTTCTGGATCTGCTTTTCTTTGGTCACATCTCGTCCGCTGCCGACGGTCCCGATCATCCTGCCGCGTTCGTCCAGAAAAGGCGCTTTGTAGACATCCAGAAAAAGGAATTTGCCCTGGACATTGCCGAATTCCTCAAACCTCTGGGGTTTTCTCTCCTTCATCACGATGGTGTCGGAATCCCGACAGATCTCGCCGAATGTATGGTAGTTCAAGTTCCTGGCGTGGGAAGCCCGCTCGCGTTGGGCAAAGAACATATCGGTCTTTCCGATCGGCTCATCCGTGCTCTTGGCATTGAGAAGCTTTTGGCAGATGGCCTTGTTGGCGAAGATGAACCTTTTCTTGAGGTCCTTTGCCCAGATCATATCAGGAACGTTGTCGCACATCAGCCGGACCATCCCAAAAAGCTCGCGGTCGCTTCCTCGCGGAGGAATCCGGGCATCCTGTTTTCTTCGAGGGAATGCTGAGCGGAGAAGGGAAGACTCTTTCTCATTCCGATTTGTTGATCTCTTAAGATACTTCCCAGGGCGCGTTTTTTTGTTGGCCATGCTCGGTTACCTCGAAAGAATACCTTTTTTTGGGCCCGGGTCCGCGGATTCCGGCGGACAGACCCGTCAGAGTACGACTCAGTTTACGGGCTATCGTGAGCCCCGGGGAATAGCCGTTTAGAAGGATTCGGGGGGTGATTTTTAGGGTGTTTAGATAACCCCAAGAGGGGAGAAAGAGCAGAGACGGGGTGAGAGCGGACAAGCTGTCTCCTCCGCATGGAGCTGATCAGGAAGTTTTGATGGTCGCCGAGGACGGGAGTGGATAGTCTTCTTAATCTTGATTTGCTTCCAAGGAGAGGTCCGGCGGTGAGTGCCAGCCGATGCAGACAGCTATTTTTCGATCTTATTCAAGATTTCCAGAACTTCGGCGTTTTTAGGGTCCAATTCGAGCACTCTTTTGTAGCTCTTCACGGCCAGTTCTCGATTTCCGAACCACTGATAAAGGTCGCCCATTCTCTTGTGGCCGTCCGCGGACTCGGGGAATTCCCGGACATACAATTTCGAAATTTCGAACATTTCCTTGCCTGCCCCTCTAATCCGCAAAGAAAGGATCAGGTTGTCCAATTCTCCCTTCACCACGGAACGATCGTTCTTGACCTCTTCGAATTTCTTGATCGCCGCCTCGGTGCCGTTCTTCAGTATGGTCTGGAGAAGAATACTGGAGAGCTTTTTAGCCTGGGCCTCTTCGAAGGCTTTCTGGGCATGGTTCTTTCGGGGAAAGAGAGAGAGGATCTCGTAAGAGTGCTCCCCCTTCTTGAATTCTTCTTTCAGGTTGAGCTTGGCCACGTCTTCATAGTTATGGAAGTTATAGATGTAAATCTCTTTGTTCGTCAGGTCGCAGATATTCGAATAGATCGTCGGGTTCGCGCCTTCCTGGTGCGCGGCGGCCAGGACCTTGCGGAAATAATCGACCGTCAATTCTCCCATCTGCTCCAGCATCTGGTTGGCGATTTCATAGCGGTAACAGGGGTAGGTGATTGACCCGAACTCGGGATTGGCCAGGCTGAAGTTCGTCGAGACCTGATAGTCTCCCTTCTTTCGGACGACCGAGAGCTCGCCGTTCTTGTCCGCTCCGATGACCGCCGAGGCGCCGGTCGCATCGGCGTACATAACCTGGTAGGGACCCCACCAGGCGAGGTTGTGCTTGCGGAGGAGATTGACCACGTCTTCGACTGTGGTGCAGTCGGTCATGACCTGGTCGACAAAACTCTGCCAGCCCTTGATTCCCGGCTTTTCGGGGCTGGGGTTCATCTTGGCGAACTTGAGCGCGTTAAAATCAAAGAACAGGCCTTGGTCATTCATCCCACCCTGGGTTCCGTAGGAATCGAAGCCCACATAGACATAGCCGTGCTTCCCCTCCTTGGGGGGGTAAAACCAGACCCGAGAATCGGTCGAATTCAAGTCCTCGTTATTCCCGGCCAGGACTCGTCCGTTCTTCGACGCGTTAAAGATCGTGCAGGGAAAAACGGAGGCCGCGGCCAAACAAACCATCGTCATGATAATCCTCAAGATGCCCTTTCTCATCAGATCCTCCTTCTGGTGCTGAATCGCTTATTCGGCTTCTCCCTTTAGCCAACCGGGCCGTTCATAGGCCGGATGGGGATATTTATAAAACCCCTCTCCTGTTTTTTGACCCAACTTTCCTTGGTCGATCATCTCCTCCAGGAATCGAGGCGGCCGGTCGGCGGGATTGCCCGAGGCCTTGAAATAATTCATCTCGATATCTCTGACCACGTCCAGGCCGATGTAATCCATGATCGCGCACGGTCCGAGGTCCGTCTCCCATTCGAGCATCCATCCCCGGTCGATATCTTCAGGGCTCATGTAGCCCCCCTCGATGAGAAAGAGAACCTCTTTCTTGACGGCTCTCCAAACCCGGTTGCAGCCGTAACCCATAATCTCGCGTTTGACCTGAAGGGCGACCATCCCAAGCTTTTTGAGGAAGGCCATCACCGCTTCGATGGTCTCGGGCGCTGTCCGAGGATGGCCCATGACCTCGACACGGACATCATCGGGCTTTCCCCAGTTGAAATTGAAGAACCTCTCAGGTCTGCGGACGGCATCCGCAATTTGGGAGCCCGGGATGGAGGAGGTGTTAGTCGCGAGCAGGGTCTCGGCGCCAACGTATCGATCGATCTCCGCGAAGACGCCCCTTTTGAGCTCGACTTTTTCCGGGACATTTTCAATGACCAGATCCACTCGAGAGACGCAGTCTTCAAGAGTCGGACTGATAGAGAGAAGAGGCAGGGCCGCAGCGAGCGTGCCTTTCTTCAGCCGCCCGTCGGCTTCGCGCTCCTCGATCAATCCCTTGATTGCCCGGACGGCCTCTTGAGTCGCTCCCGGCTTGATATCGAAAATCCGGACTTTCACTTCCCTGATGATGCAGCCGAAGCCGATGCGTCTGCCCATCGTCCCCGCCCCGACAATCCCAACCGTTTTGACCTCTTTTGTCTTCATTGGCGCCCTCCCCTTGCTCTTCATGACTCAAGTCCTTTGAAACTGAACGAAATTCCCACCCGGGACCACGATAATTTTGAGATCAGGCGAGGCCGCGATCCTGTTTTCGAGATAGGACTGGAGCGGGCCTGCTTTGATGAAGCCGAGCCGTTCCGTTTCCTCCTTGCCGTAACAAGAATAGAGCAGCACCCGCGTCTTGACCAGCAGCCTGGAGATTGCAACGGCTTTATGCCCGCCTAGTACAAATTCCTCCCTGATCTTTTTGTCCAATTTCTCATAATCCTTGACGTCGGCCATCCACTCCTCGAACACTTTTTCTCCATACCCTTCCTCACAGCTGGCGACGAGAATGATCTCACCGCCGTCCTTGACGATCTCCCTCACGTTGTCCAGAGCCTTATGGGATTGGTAGAGGTTCATGTCCTTGGGATGCCCACCCGGTGAGGTGATGACGATATCGGCCTTCGCCCGGATGGCCCTTTTGAACAGCGCGTCGTACAAGGCGATGCCTTTCAAATAGGCCTCGTTGTTCTTCCCGGCCACAGCCGTGATGATGTTTTTCTTGTCGTCCAGGATGACGTTGAACAGAAAATCGATCCCGATGGCTCGTCCGGCTTCTTCAAGATCCTGCCTCAAGGGGTTGTCGGCATAGTTCCCCGCCACGGCTCGGTCATCGAGCATCAGACTGTGATTGGCCCGGATCGTCCTTCTTGAGCAGACGCCCGGCAGGACGGCCTTTGCCCCGGCACTGTACCCGGCAAAGTAATGGTATTCAAGGTTTCCCGTGGCGATCAAAAGGTCGCGGGTCAGAACTTCTCGGCAGACTTCAATCGGGGTCCCGGCTTCGGTATGCCCGATAAAGTCGAATTCTCCCTCATTCGAATCGATCAGCCGCTTGACTCTTGCCGCGACATTCTCCCCGACCAATTTCCGTTTTTCTTCGGCCGTTTGGCCTCGGTGAATGCCCAGCCCGAAGACGACACCAATATCCTGGACTCCGGCTGCTTCAAGCTCGTCAACGACAAACGGCAGGAACTTATAAGAAGGGCAGGGTCTGGTCACGTCGCTGACGAGGATGGCGGCGCTCTTTTTTCCCCTGGCCAACTCGAGGAGAGACTTGGAAGCGATGGGATTTCTCAGCGCATCGACGATGATTTTTCGCTCATTCCGCGGGCTCAGCGGCTTTTCCGTCCTGATGATTTCGAGAATATTGGGTTCAGGGATGTCGACGACCGTATGCCCGCGGCCATAGGGGATTTCGATTTTCATCTTTTAAATTTCAGGGCCGCTTTTTTCAAGGCCCTGACCACGGGCAGCTCGTCACCGGAGAGGAATCTGACCATCGCGCCCCCACCGGTGCAGATGTAAGAGAACTTATCAGCCAAACCGTACTTGTTCACCGCAGAAATGCTGTCTCCTCCGCCGATGACAGAGAAGGCGGCCGACGCAGCGATATGACGCCATAGCTCCCGCGTGCCCAACTCGGTTTCGGGTTCCTCGAAAATCCCTAGGGGCCCGTTGACGAAAACCGTCTTGGCCCTGGAGACTTCCTCTTTATATGCCTGGATAGTCTTCCGGCCGATATCGGCAATCAGTTGATCCGTCGGCAGCCGATCCGCATCGGCTTCCATCCTGCTCCCCTCAAAACAATAGGCATAGTCCAGCGGAAGGACGATATGTGCCGCATGCGTCTCCCATATAATCTTAGCCTTCTCTACGTACGGCTCGAGCTTCTTACTGAGGATCAGGCTTTCGGAGGGGAGGCCGAGAGGAATTCCTCTTGCCATCATGAAAATATTGGCCACTAGGCCTCCGCACAGAATCTTATCGGCGACGTTATTCTTGAGCACGGCGGGCATCATCAGGAAGGCATCCTCGATTTTTGCCCCGCCGAGAAGAAAAACACAGGGCTTCTCCGGCGCCGTCATCACTTTGCTCAGGGCGTTGAATTCTTTTTCGAAGAGCCTCCCCATGGCCGAAGGCAGAAGCTCCTCGAATCCCACCAGGGTGGGCTGATCACGATGGGCGGCCGCAAAAGCATCGCAGACGTAGATGTCCGCAAGGGGGGCTAGCTTGGCGACGACGATCGTTTTCGATTGGGCCTCCGGGGAAAGCCTGAGTTTGGTCTCAAAAAGAGTCATCTCCTCGGCCATGTAGCGGACATTGTCGAGCAGCAGGATTTCCCCGGGCCCGAGTTCCTTGACGGCCTGACGCGCGGCGGGCCCACAGATATCATCGATAAACTTGACCTCTTTCCCCAGGAGGCAAGAAATCTCTTGGGCGTGCAGTTCGGTCGGCTTGAAGTTGTGGTATTCAAGGTCACCGCCCTGGTGGGAGAGGAGGACGAGCTTCGCGCCTCCGTCGGAGAGCTCCTTGATGGTCGGGATCGCGGCTTTTATCCGGCTCGTATCCTTCAGGGCATACCTGTCCTTCTCAAAGGGTGAGTTAAGATCCAGCCTGCAGAGGACCGTTTTGTCCCGAAAATCAAAATCATCCAAAGTTAGGACGCCGAATTTCATCTTGACGACTCCTCATTCCGGCCAGGTCTCCCGGGCTGGGCCCTAAGTTTCTAAACCAAGGTACTTGTTTGTCAAATGGACGGCTTCTTTCCAATTCGTCTGCATGGACAAGGCGGCCCGGACTCCGTCGAGAGTTTCGGGAGTGACGACCGCTTCCTGTGGCACGTTGATCGTGAAGAAGATGTTGTCTCCACTCAGGACCACCGTTTCCTTGAAGACGGCGATTTCGTACATGTCCGCCCTTTTGTTGCCCCTGTCCCGGGCGTACCGAAACAGCGCGGCATTGGAGTTAAATCCTTTGGCGATTTCCACGACTTTGATGCGGGGATGGCTGGCAAAGAGCCCCAACGCTTCATCCACCTTGATCTTCCGTTTCGGTGTGGCCAGGATGCTGATGATATGGCCGTGGGTCGTGGGCACGTGAACGAGAAGGCCGGTCGCCTCGATATGCGGCATGATCAGCATCAAGTCTTTGGCCTGATGGTTGGGCACTTTTTCGACGAGGGCGACATCCACCAGGCCGCGGTGGGAATCCCCGGGATCAGCGACGCGCCGGATGATCGTGATCACCACCCGCTCGATGCCCGCGGCCTTATCAAGACAGTCCACGGCTCTGATGAAACCCGTCGTGTTGCAGGAAGTGAGTTTCAGATAGTCCTTTCCTATGCCTTTTTCATAATTGGCATAGCCGTGGAAAAACACGTCAGCCACATCATTCTTTTCTCCACCCTGGAAAATCGCCTTAACCCTCTTGGCCTTGTAGAGTTCCTTGTTTTTCATCCCGACCCCCCCCGGAGTCGCGTCCAAAACGATGTCGACCCGGGAGAGAAGGTCATCCAGCGTCCCCTGCACGGGAAATCCTTCAGCCTGAAAAGAAGGCTTGTTCTCCTCACTGAAAACATACAGGGGATAGGGCTGGCCGCTGTCGAACATGGCCCGGAGCGAAAGCGTCGGGGCGATGTCCACCACCCCCACGAGCTCCATATCCCCTTGCTTGACGACTCCGTCGGCGAGCCTCTGTCCGATGACGCCGTAGCCAACTACGCCAACCCTGACTTTTGACATCTGATTATTCCTCCCGTTATTCATAGAGTTTACAGCAATAAATTAAACAAATATTTTATTTTAGTCAATATATTTTAGCATTTCTGATATAAAAACAATTTTAGAGGCAGATAACCTTCATAAATTAAGAAAAATCTCCAATAACCTTGACATTAGCAAACGAATATAATAAGTTCAATCTATCATAAGATCGCACTTTTGCTAAGAAAAATCATGGTCAAAAACAGAGCGTTGAAATCAGCCAGGAAGCCAGGATACTCAACTCGCTCCGCCAAGAAATATCGCCCAAGCAGAATGAGCGCGAGTCAGAAATGGCGGTGAGATAAGGAAATGAAGGGCGCCGAGTAAACCAAATATTTTAGCATTATAAATTATGAACATCTGGAGGGGAGAAAACATGAGAGGGAAAAAGCAAAAAAGGATTCGTCTCATCCTTTCCCTAGGACTCACCATCTCCATCTTTGCTTTGCTATCATGTCAGAGCCTCGATAGTTCCCTTGCGGCCGATTGCGTTCTCATCAACGGGAAAATCATCACGGTCGATGCGAAAGACACGATCGCTCAGGCGGTGGCGATCAAGGCCGGCAAAATCATTTCGGTCGGAACGACCGAGAACATTAAGAGAATGGCCGGCCTCGGGACCAGGGTCATTGACCTGAAAGGCTTGCCGGCCACTCCCGGGCTCATCGATTCGCATTGTCACTTTGACGGGGGCACTCTTCTCTATGCCCTGGATCTCAACTACCCGAAAGTCAAAAAAATTCCCGACATGGTCGAGATAGTAAGGGAAAAAGTGGCGCGCCTGAAACCGGGAGAATGGGTCGTCGGCGCGGGCTGGGATGAAGGAAAGATCGAAGAGCATCGGTACGTTTATGCCCAGGACATCGATCCCGCCACGCCGGACAATCCCGGCTGGTTTGCGCCCGGGATGGGGCACTATGGACTAGCCAACAGCTATGCCCTGAAACTGGCCAACATCACCAAGGAGACGCCAGACCCGCCCGGCGGAAAGATCGACAGGTATCCGGACGGCACTCCGACCGGGATTCTCAAGGAGACGGCCATGCTCCCGGTGATCGGGTTGATACCTGCTCTCTCGAAAGAGCAGAAAAAAGCCGCTATCGTCAAGATGATCGAGGAATTCAACAAGAACGGAATGACCGGCGCCAAGGACGGCGGCATCGACCTCGCCAAATGGAATCTCTACCGGGAGTTGCTAGCGGAGAATAAACTCGACGTCAGGATGTTCGTTCTCTGGTTTGGGGGTCAGACCTTGGACAGCGTGCAAAAGGTCGCAGACCGCGTCGCTCCTTTTACGAAACCCTATCTCTCGACCGGCGACGACAGACTGATCTCTGGGGGGATCAAGCTTTGGTTTGACGGCAGTGGCGGAGGCCGGACCGCCTGGGTTTACAAGGAATGGAATATTAATTTCAAGGACGTAGACGCCGGAAACTATGGCTTCACGGCGATCGAGCCGGAAGTCTTCCGGAAAATGGTCAAGGTATGCCACGACCTGGGATTGCATGTTGGGGTTCATGCGATCGGAGACAGGGCTATCGATTGGACCTTGGATACATTTGATCTGGTGCTTAAGGAAAATCCCATTCGCGGTTTACGGCACAGTGTCATCCACTGCAATATCCCCACGGACCGGGCTATCGAGGTGATGGCCGAGATGCAGAGAAATTATGACGCCGGCATCCCGGAGCTCCAAGCCCCCTTTATGTGGGACATCGGAGATACATACGCCGGCAATTTTGGCCCGGAGAGATGCCTGAGATTCATGCCCCTCAAGACTTATCTGGGAAAAAAGATCATCTGGGGAGGAGGTTCTGACTGGGATGTCACGCCCTTCGAGGCCAAGTATGGCATCTGGGCAAGCATGACCAGACAACCCATGATGGGCACCTACGGTCCACATCCCTTCGGAACGGAGCAAGGCGTCGATGTTCGATCCGCCCTTCGATCCTATACGATTTGGAATGCCAGACAATTGTTCCTGGAAAACAAGGTCGGCTCGATCGAGGTGGGCAAGTACGCCGATATCGCCGTCTGGGATAAAGATCTTTACTCCATCGCTACGGACGAGATAAAAGATATGGAGTGCCAGCTTACGCTTGTGGAAGGGAAGATCGTCTATACCCATCCCAAGACGAGGATCATCGTTTCCCCGAAGAGCTGATGGACGCGCTTGACCAATGTCCCTGGTCTGGTAGACTCGAGGCAAACGGCTAGAATTCAAAAAGCAAGGAGGAACATGAGCAAGAAGAGATTCTGGAAAGGGATATTATGGCTTGCCGTGGCGGCCCTCTCGTCCTTCACCTCCTGCCGCTCGGCTCGGAACGATGCCCTCTCCGCCGACCTGGTGCTCATCAATGGCAAGATCATCACCGTAGACGAGAATGATTCCATCGCTGAGGCCGTCGCCGTCAAAGGGCCAAGAATCATCGCCGTTGGCACCACGGCCGGCATAAAAAAATTGACCGGCCCGGGCACCGAAATCGTGGATCTCAGAGGCCTGACGGTCACGCCCGGACTCATCGATGCCCACTGTCATTTTGCCTCCGGCGGAATCGGAATTCTCTACATCCTGGATGTCGGGTTTCCTGGCGTCCGGAAGATGGCGGACGTTGTCGCGAAAGTTAAAGCCAAGATCGAAGCCTCCAAGCCCGGGGAATGGGTCTTCGGACGGGGCTGGGATGAAGGGAAACTCGAAGAGCTCAGGTACATCTATGCCTCAGACCTCGACCCGGTGTCTCCCGAGAATCCCGTCTTCCTGATGCACACCATGGGCCATTACAGCGTGGCCAACGGCCAGGCTCTCAAATTGGCCAAAATCACCAAAGACACCCGCGACCCACCGGGCGGGACCATCGACAGAAAACCGGACGGAACGCCGACAGGCGTGTTGAAAGAAGCGGCCATGGGGCTCGTCATGCGCCTCATCCCCGAGATCAAGCCTGAGCAGGCTCGCGAGGGCATACGAGAGCTGGCCAAGGAATTCAATAAAGAGGGGATGACGGCGGCGAAAGAGCCGGGAGTGGAACTCTCCACCTGGAAGGCTTATCAGGATGTCCTGGCGGAAGACAATCTGACTGTCAGGATATTCGTCCTCTGGGACGGGGGGAAGACCATCGAACATGCCGAACGTCTGATCGAGCGCGTCGCGCCTTTTACCAAGCCCTACATTTCGACGGGAGACGACCGGCTGATCTCCGGGGGCATCAAGCTCTATCTGGACGGCAGCGGAGGCGCCCGGACGGGCTGGCTGTATGACGAATGGAACAAAAACTATAAAGAGATCGACAAGGGCAACCATGGCTATCCCGTCCTGGACCCTGAAGTCTTCCGGGCGATGGTGAAACTCTACCACGAGGCTGGGCTTCATATTTCCGTTCACGCCATTGGCGACAAGGCCATCGACTGGTTGATGGATTCCTACGCGCTGGCCTTTAAAGCCAGTCCCCTCCACGGCCTGCGTCACGGCATCATCCACTGCAACATTCCGTCAGACCGGGCGATCGACCTGATGGCGGAAATGCAGAAGACCTATGAGGCCGCCTATCCTGAAGCGGAAGCCGTCCATATGTGGTGGATAGGCGACACCTATGCCGGTAACTTCGGACCGGAGAGATGTCTGAGGATGAAGCCTTACAAGACCTTCTTGAACAAGGGCATCAAGTGGGCGGCGACCTCCGACTTCTTCGTCGACCCGTTTCCCGCTCGATACGGCATCTGGGCCCAGATCGCCCGCGAGCCGCTGATCGGCGTCTACGGCCAACATCCTTTCGGAACCGCTGAATCCGTCGACGTCCACGCCGCCCTACGCGCTTACACGATCTGGGCGGCTCATCAGCTCTTCTTGGATAGTAAACTCGGTTCGATCGAGCCCGGCAAATATGCGGACCTCGCCGTCTGGGACAAAGACATGTACACGATCCCGACGGCAGAGATCAAGGAAATCAAGTGCCAGCTGACCGTTCTTGGCGGAAAGATCGTCTATACCAATCCGGATTCGAAAGCCACGATTGCGAAAGGAGTGAAACCGTGAACAATCTTAAGGAGCACATGTCTTCCCTGACCAAGGCCGTTCCTCACCTCGTCGATTCCATATTCGTGAAGGGGCAAGGCGCCTACATCTGGGACAACACCGGCAAACGCTACCTGGATTTCACCAGCGGAGTCGGAGTCATCAACACGGGCCACTGCCACCCAAAGGTGGTGGCGGCCATCCACGAGCAGGCGGACCTTCTTCTCCACGTCCACCAGAATACCGCCTTTCATGCCCCCATGCTCCGCGTGCTGGAGGCTCTGCGCGGGGTGGTTCCCGGCGAATTGGATACGTTCTTCTTCGCCAATAGCGGCGCCGAAGCCGTCGAGAGCGCTGTGAAGCTGGCCCGACAGGCCACGAAAAAGCCCAACATCATCGTCTTCCAAAGGGGATTTCATGGCCGAACGATAGGCACGATGTCACTCACCGCCTCAAAGACGATCTTCCGAGCGGGCTACCAGCCCCTGATGCCGGGAGTGTTTATCGCTCCCTATGCCTATTGCTATAGATGTCCCAAGGCCGAGGCCAATCCGGAGAAATTCGGGTTTGACAAAGATTGCAACTGGGCGCTCGAAGAGCTTGACTTCATCCTGCACAGCCAGACGGCTCCCGGGGAAACGGCCGCCGTGCTGGTCGAGCCCGTTCTGGGCGAGGGAGGTTACATCATTCCGCCGAAGCGCTTCCTCCAGGGCCTCCGGAAGATGTGCGATGAGCACGGAATTCTTTTCATCGCCGATGAGATCCAGTCCGGATTCGGACGGACGGGCCGCTATTTCGCCTTCGAGCACTTTGATATCACGCCGGATATCCTGATCATGGCCAAAGGGCTGGCCTCGGGATTGCCCTTGAGCTGCATCGCCTCCAGGAGCCAGATCATGAATCAAGCAACGCCGGGATCCCATGGCGGCACGTACGGGGGAAATGCCTTGGCCTGCGCCGCCGCGGCGGTCAGCATAAGAATCTATAACGAGGAAAAACTCGTCGAAAACGCAGCCCTGCGGGGCCGGGAGTTGCTCGCCGCCCTCAAGAAATTCAAGGAGGAGTTTCCAGCCAGCATCGGCGATGTCAGGGGATTGGGCCTGATGGCCGCCGTGGAGTTCGTGAAGCCTGGGGGGAAGACCCCGGACAAGGAAAAGGCCGTGGCTGTACGCAACGCCTGCATCAAGGGCGGCCTCCTCATCCTGACCTGCGGCACCTACGACAATATCATCCGTTGGATCCCTCCGCTCATCATCACGGCCGAGCAACTGGAAGAAGGGTTGCGGATATTTAAAAACGCCCTCGAACAAACGGCCTGACCGAGAGGAGGATTCTCCGAATGGGCTGGAAAGAGGAGCCGACCAAGAAAAGACAGGAGAATCGAAAAGATCTTTCCACGCCGGGACGTTTCCGGTAAAATACAGCCGGAGCTTGAGCCGTTGAATTGAAAAAGACGACGGCCAAAGCTCGGCGGGACGAGACTTTAAGGGAAGGGGAGAATTGTCCTATGCCTCCAAAAACACCGATCCCCACTTCTGAAGGGATCAGGGTCAAGAAGCTCACTCAGTCGGACCTCTCTCTCTTGGCCGAGCTGGAGAATGATGCCCGGCAGCCTTTATCCAAATTGGCCCACAAGTTGAAGATCTCCCAGCAGCTCCTGAGCTATCGGCTTCAAGCCCTGAAAAAGAGGAAGATCCTGGGTGGATTTTACACGCAGATCAACTTTCAGATGTTGGGCTACACGAAATACAGAACCCTTGTCCGAATCAGCAACTACAGCCAGCAGAAAGAGAGAGAGATCGTCAATTACCTGAAGGCTCACAGGAACGTCCAGTGGATCATCGAGTGCGGCGGGAAATGGGATTTCCTAATCAATTTCGTGGCCAAGTCCGTCGTTCAGTACGAAAATTTCTTGAAGGAATTCAAGAACACGTTCCCCCGGCACATCCAGAATTTCGACATCTTCATCGTCCTCGGCTGGCTCGAGCTGGGTCGGTCCTACTTCACCAGGAGCAGGAGAGAGGCCAAGAAGCTGTCGTATTTCGGAGGCGACTATCAGTCTGTCAAAATCGACAAGACCGACTTGATGATCCTGAACCTGCTGTCCGAACAGGCCCGGAAGACTTCCGTTGAAATCGCCGAGGCCATCGGGGTCTCTCCGAACACCATCAGCTCCCGGATCAAAAACCTGTGCGCCAAGGGCGTCATCTGCGCGTTCAAGCCTCTGATCCATCTCGAGAACACGGGATTCATCGCCTACAAACTGGCTCTCAAATTCCAGAACTATACCGAAAAGATGGAAGAGGAAATCATCGATTATCTCAAGCCGGATGTCAGAGTCGCGGCCATCGTCAAGTTGATCGGCCAATGGGATTTTGAAATTGAATTCGAGGTGGATTCGCGGGAATCCATGCTGGACCTCATCAGGAGCTTTCGCGATCGGTACGGAAGCATCATCAAGGAATTTGAATTGATCCCTCTGTTCCATGAGCACAAATACAATTATTTCCCTCGGGATCTGATCGCTTAACGGGAAAGGAGTCGCATGAAGAAGCTGCGAGTGGGTTTGGTCGGGTTGGGAGGCGTCGCCGAGGCCCATCTGGAAGGATACCGCCAGGTCGAGACGATCGAGGTCGTGGCAGGATCGGAGATCCAGCCCGAGAGACTGGAGAAGATGGTCCGAAAATGGGGTCTCCGCGGTTATGCCGATTACGAGGAGATGCTGGCCAAAGAAAAGTTGGACATCGCCTGCGTCCTCACGCCGGCGCGGAGTCACCGCGAAGTCGCTCAGAAGGTCGCCCAATCAGGCGTCCATGTGCTCTGCGAAAAGCCCCTGGCCGTGTCCCTGGAAGATGGCCGGGCATTGGTCGACTCCTGCCGGACGGCGGGGGTGAAACTGGCCTACGGCGCCACCTGGCGTTTTCTCCCCGCCTGCCGAAAAGCCAGGGAGCTCATTGGGGCGGGGAGGCTGGGCAAGGTGATGTTGCTCATGGAAGCCTATTCCGGAGGAAATGGCTACGACAATTTCCGAGACGCCGGCCCCGCTCATTATCCTGCGGGAGGGCCGGGAGGAGGCGGGATGGGGCTGGTCGATCATGGCATCCATCTCATCGACATGTTCATGTGGCTGACGGGCAGCCCGGTCGACGCCGTCGTCGGACGCGGCAACTATTCGGGCCGGCCCCCGGCTACCGAGTATCTGACCATGATCCTTCGAAACGGTGCCGTGGGCCAGCTCGTCTACAATGAAGCCACGATTCCCTGCGAAATGCCGTATGAAGGCATTTTCAGTTGGGGGGGAAGCTGGGACATCAACTACAACATGACCCTGGGAGGAGGCTGGGACTCCCAACCCCAGAACTTCAGGGTCTACGGGACCACGGGCGCCCTCCGGGTTTTCCATTATGCCAACAAGATGTTCCTTTTCGATAAGGACAAACGGGAGCAGGTCCGGGTTCTCGACCGGCCGATGCCCGGGAATTTCGCCATGCAAATGGAATCCTTCGCCGCCGCGATCGTCGAGGATAGAAGTCCGGAGGCGACCGGCGAGGACGGGCTTCGGGCCCTCGAGGTGGCTCTGGCGGCCTACCGCAGCCACGAAACGGAGAGTGTCGTTAAGCTGAAGCCGCGCTGAGGTTCGCCGCCATATCGCAGGACGCCTCTTTTGGCGGTCCGGACCCAAGGGTTGGGCCAAGTCAAGCCGACGAATGATGATGGGGCGGAATAGAATACCCCAAAAAAAGCAAAAATATTCCTTCACAAAACGAAATTTGACTCCTGGAGATATTAGGAGTATTTTCTCGATAAGAAGGGAAAACATGCAAACTCAGAGAAGGAGAGGGAGCCTCCTCTTAGGGATCTTCTCATCATTCTTTTTTCTGATTATCATTTTCTGCGCGTCTCCTTTGTGCTCCGCGAAAGCAAAAGAGAAAGAGAGGCCGAATTTTCTTCTCATGACTATAGATACTTTAAGAGCGGACAGGCTGAGCTGTTATGGCAGCGGTTATCTCCAAACCCCGAATTTTGACCGCTTAGCCCAAAAGGGGATTCTTTTTTCCAGGGCTTTCGCCAACACGACAACAACCCTGCCTTCACACACGAATATTCTTCTGGGAACAAGTCCGCTCTACCACGGTGTTCATGAGAATACGAATTTTATCGTCAACGATGAATTCCTGACATTGGCGGAGCATTTGAAGAATCATGGCTATGCCACGGGGGCTTTTGTCGGCGCCTACCCCCTCGATTCGAGGTTCGGTCTCGCCCAGGGATTCGACGTTTACGATGATGATTATGGCAGAAGCCCCAGGTTCAAGAGCCCGTTTGACGTTCAACGGAAGGCCGAGGTCGTTGTGGAAAGAGCTCTGGCATGGTTAAAGAAACAGCCGTCGCCGTGGTTTCTCTGGGTTCACTGCTACGATCCTCACGAACCTTACGAGCCTCCTGAGCCATTTCATGCGCAGCATAAAGACAATCTCTATGACGGGGAAGTCGCCTATGTCGATTTCGCCATCGGAAAACTCCTCCAATATCTGGCCGATCACGATTTATTCGATAAGACGCTGATCGTGTTCACCGGCGATCATGGCGAGTCTCTGGGCCAGCACGGCGAGAAGACTCATGGCTTTTTTGCCTACAACACGACCCTCTGGATTCCTCTTATCATCGCCGTGCCGGGAATGAAACCGGGCCGGGTCGAGCAGTCTGTGAGTCATCTCGATATTTTTCCCACGGCTTGCGATGTGCTGCGCCTGGAAATCCCGTCCTTTCTTCAAGGAATCTCCCTCCTTCCTGCAATCAAAGGAAAGAAATTTCCGGATAGGCCGATCTACTTCGAATCCCTGTTCCCTTATTACAGCCGCGGATGGGCGCCCTTGAGGGGCTTCATATCTGAAAAGGAAAAGTTTATAGAGTCTCCTATACCCGAGCTTTATGAGTTGACTGGAGATTTTAACGAGGTCGAAAATTTGGCCGGAACCAGGAAAATGGATGGATACCGGGACCAACTGAAGCGCATCCTTCAGAGTCAATCTATCCCTGAAAGCGAGAAGGCAAGGCAAAAAAGCGACAGGGAAACCTTGGAGAAGCTGAGAAGTCTGGGCTATGTCTCGAGTCCGCGTGTCTCGAGGAAGGAGACCTTTGGCCCTGATGATGACGTCAAAACCTTGCTTCCCTTTTATCAGAGGGTGTTGGATGCTGTGAAGCTTTACCGAGAAGGAAAACCGAGAGAGGGGATCGATATCCTGAAAGATGTCATCACGGAGAATGCCAAGGTGGATGCGGCTTATTATCACCTTGCCTCGCTGTATAAGGAAACGGGCAGGCTGGAGGACGCCTTAAAAGTCCTAAACATCGGCCTGAAAGAGAATCCTGCGAGCTATGAAATGTTCTATTATACTGTCGATTTTCTGATCGAGGCAGGCCGTCCTGACGACGCTATCCGTCTATTCGGGGAAAAGAAATTCTCCCAGGTGGAAGTCGATCCTGAAATATGGAACACGCTCGGGATTGCCTACGGCACCAAAAAGGATTTTGCCAAGGCCATAGAGGCCTTCAAGTACGCCATTGCGCTGGACAAGGAATATCGCTTTTCTTTCAGCAACCTCGGCCACGCGTATCTTTCCTTGTTTCTCGAGACACGGGATCCGCAAAATTATAGGAATTCCGAAGAAAATTTTAAAAAAGCCATAGAGCTCGACCCTGAATTTGCCCCGGCTTACTTCGACTTGGGCATGGCCTATATTCAGACCGGAAACCTGGAGGGGGCTATCTTCTGCTGGGAGAAGACACTGGATTTGGACCCAAATTTCGGTAGAGCCGTCTACAGTCTAGCCCGGGCCTACCTGGATCAAGGAGACAAGGTCAAGGCCCTCGACTATCTCAGCAAGTACAAACGCAAGAACTACCAGCATCTGTCCCCTGATGAAAGGCAAAAGCTGGACGCCATGATCCAGGAATGCGAGAGAGAACGATAACGGTATGAAGCGGAATTCCATTCTTGGCGGGGCCTTTATTATCTTTTTGAACCTATCGAGGAGATGTGTTCTCTCTCGGATGATTTTAAAAGAGCAGGACTAAATATAGAGTATTATACGGATCATGGAATCACGACGTCGGACTATTTCGGACTATTAAGGATATAGCTGCGGAGCTCCGGTTGTCCTCGGTGACGGCGGGGCCAGTCTTTTAGAGAATCCAGAACCAAGCTCAAAAACTCGACCTCGCGCCATTCATCGTGATAGGGATCCGGGTCGTTGCCCAACCTGACGATGAGCAGATCCTGAGTGGGGAAGATGAAGATCTGCTGGGTGAAGATTCCCCAGGCGATGAGAAGGTCCCGCGGAATCTCCGATTTCGCCCAGTTTTCCAGAGCCGGCAGGCGCCACCACTGGTAGCCGTATTTCTGAACATCATCCGAAACAGGCCGGCTGGATGCCTCGACCCAATCCCGGGAGACCACCTGCTGATCTTCCCACCTCCCTTTTTTCAGGTAAAGGTAGCCGAACTTGGCGAATTCTCTGAGCGTCCCCTGAATTCCCCAGGCGGTGATCGTCTGCCCCGACGGATCGGCCAACCAGGCGATGTCCTTGAGTCCCAGCGGTCCGAACAAACGCCGCCGTGCAAACTCAAAGGCGGTCAATCGCGAGCATTTTTGGATGATTCCCGAAAGCAACAGGGAATCCCCGCTCGAATAATACCAATGGGTCCCCGGCTCGTGGCGGATGGGCTTGTCCAGCACATACCGGACGTAATCCGCGGCCGAATCGATAAGGAGATAGACATCGTTCTGGCTTCTATCTTTATAATAATCATCCTCGTTCCATTGGAGACCCGACCTCATAGTCAGCAGGTCCTCGATCGTCATCTCTTTCTTGGCTTCGGGCGTATCGGAGGTCTGCCATTGAGGATAAAACTCGGACACTTTCTGTTTGACCCCCTTGAGGAGCCCCCTGTCGATGGCGATTCCGACGAGGGCGCTGGAAAAACTCTTGGCTAAAGAAAAACTCTCTTTTCTCGTGTTCTTCGTGAAGTCACCGAAGTAAGCCTCCCCAACGACATAGCCTTTGTGGATGATGACGATGCCTTGTGTTTTTATGGCGGGATTGGCCGCATAGGCATAAACCCTGGCCAGCTTGTCAGAATCCAGGCCCACGCTTTCGGGCCGGCAGGACCGCCACCCGGATGTCGGCCAATATTCCCCGCGATATTCTCCTCTGCCCAGAAAACTCTCGGCTCCGGAGCCGCCCGGTCTATTTCCGTTCCAGCCAGCTATGGTGAAAAGAAGCAGGATGCTAAAAAGTACTCTCTGAGTGTTCTTCATGATGCGGCCTCTCTTTCTTCCTCTCATCAGATTGCCTTATCCTGCACCGGTCATGATCAGTGGTCCCGCTGCCGTTGTGCCCGAGCCCGTTCGAGCTCCGCCCGAGCCTGGGCATGGCCCGGATCGATTTGGAGGAGCCGCTCGAACTCGGCGATGGCTTCCTCCAACTTCCCTTGGAGCTCGAGCGCGTAGCCCAGATTGTAACGAGCCTGGATGTGGCCGGGCTCGATTTTGATGGCCCGACGGAAGTGCTCGATAGCCTGGTCGAGCTCGCCGCGGGAGCCGAGGGCGACGCCGAGCCCGGAGTGAGCCTCGGCGTCAGCGGGTCTGATTCGAAGCGCTTCCTTGAAGCGCCCGATCGCCTCATAGATTTGTCCCCTCTGCAACAGAACCATACCCAGGGCGACGTGAACCTCGGCCCAATCCGGCCTTTGACGCAGGGCCTCGCGGGCGTGCTCTCGGGAGCGGTCGTCTTTCCCTTGCTCAGCCAGGGCCAAAGCGAGATTATAGTGAGCCAACGGATCCGAAGGCGCGATCTCCAGCGCCTTTTCCCATTGCTCGATGGCCTCATCCACTCGACCCGCAGCCTTGAGCGCGGCTCCGAAGTTGTTGCGGACCTCGACCGAATCAGCCTCGGACTGAACCGCCAGGCGGTAGTGTTCGATTGCCTCCTCGAGCTCGCCCTCGGACTTGAGAATATTGGCCAGGTTATAATGCGCCTCGGTATAATCCTTCCTCAGTTCAAGCGCTCTTTCGTAGGCTGATTTGGCCTCCTCGTTTCTTCCCCAGGCGTCGAATGTGCTTCCGAGCCCGTAATACAGCTCGGCTTCATAATCGATGCGTTCCTCGGGGAAAGGGCCGATGGCGCTTCCGGCTACGCTTACGGCCAAGACAATCCCCACTGCGGCCGCGAGCGTCTTCCATCGTCGCTCCTTGGCCACGTTCCAAACAGCCTTTGCTCCGCCCGCGGCCAGGATGGCTAAGAGCGGGACGAGAGGGGCTCTGTACCTGCTGGTCACGAAGACCAAGATCATAGAAACCGGGTAGAGAAGAAGGGAAAGGAGAACAGGGCCGGGAATCCTCCGCCAGCACAGAATGAGTCCCAACAAAGCCGCAGGCAGCAGCAAGCCGAAGGGAAACCCAAAGCGGCCGATTTTCCAGACGGAGAAACCGAGACAACGCGACCATTTCCTGAAGAGATAGATGTCGGTGTTCCGGGGGATCTCGCGAGAGCTGAAAAACTGGGCTGTCTTATAAACAAGTCCTCTGAGAAAACTCACAGGCTGGCGGGTGATGTATTCCTTCGTCTTATTCAGGAAGAAGCGTTGCATTCCCGGATCATCCACGATGCCTTCTCTCGCCGGCAGGGCGGTCAGCTCTCGCCATCCGAGCCCGGGACGGATGGTGATCGTTTTTTCATAGTTCGGGTTGTTGCCGATGAACAGGTTGATTCCGCCCGAGGTAGGGAGAATCGTGGCCCGGCCAAGCGCTCGGTAGCTTAAGATGCCAACTGGGACGGCGATCAGCAAAAATCCTGAGGCGATGACGAGAAACCGGGGGATGAGCTTTGCCGCGGCCTGGTGTTCGCGGACCCAAGAGACGAGGAGCCAGGCGCAGGCCCCTCCAAATAAGGGCAAGAATTCAGGTCTGGTGATGATGCTGAGCGCGCCGATCGCTCCCAAACCAAGACAGGAAAACGGGACTGGTTTCTCTCTTGTTTTGAGAAGAATGAGCGTCATGGCGACCATCCAAAAAGCCGCCCAACCTGACGCCAAGAGTTCGGTCTCGTAAAAGACCAACGGCATATAGACGGCCACAACCATCGCGGCCGCTAGAGCCGTCGCCCGCCCGAGAATCCTCCGCCCCAGACGATAGGTGAGCAGCGCCGTCAGAGCGCCCAGGATGGACTGGATGATCTTGGCCAAGAGGATCGATGAATGGCTCAACCAGTAAACGAGCGACAGGAACAGCGGATAAAAAACGGGCTGCCAGAAGAATTCACTCTTCAGCGGCTGGCCCGCGGCGAGCTGCCTGGCCAGGCCGTCGTAAGTCTGAGAATCGACGATGGGAGTTCGGAAGGAGGGGTTGTCGGCGCTGTCGGCGAGATAAACTCCCCGCACGAGAAGGGCTAGGAGAAATATTGCCAGGCCGAGCCAACGCCAGTCCCGCCCGTCGTCCAGCCTCTTTTCGGCCCTCGCCTGCCGCCTTGATCCTGCCATTTCGTTATTCTATGGCCTGAAAGGCTGATGGTCAAGGCCCGCGCGCCTGCCCGCGGTTCCGGCCGAAGAGCGCTTAGGTTTCAGGGCAGGCCGGGACCGATTCCTTTTTTTTGGCCGACCTGAACATCATGAATGAGGTATAGAGGATCACGGCGACAACGACCCATTTCAGCGCGGTCAGGGGCAGGGCTTTGACGATGTAGGCGGCAATGGGCACGGCAAAAACCCCCAGCGCAGTCAGGCCGAATGCGGCCTTCGGGTCGTAGCAGACCTCTTTTATGAACTTCAGGCCGCACCAGGGCATGAGAAGTGCGGCGGATCCCATCATGATTGGGAAGGCCGCCCGGGGATTCATCCCCAGAGCGAAGACGAGAGCCATGCAAGGCGCGTAGATCCCGATGCCGATGGTCATGAGCGAACCCAGGACGAAGTTGACCGCCACCGCCAGGATCAGCTTCCAACCGGTCAGCCCCAGGGCCTCCCCTCCGCTCGGGTAGAAGTGGAGGAGTCCGGCCAGCATGGCGACCGCCAATATCAGAAGCGCTCCCCCCAGTCCTATCCTGATTTTGTTGACCGGTAGCTTGGAGACCACCCCCGCGCCCAGGACCGCGCCCAGAGTGGAAGCGAACATCATGGAGAGCAGAGTCAGAGGAGCCACCTGCACGACGGTGATGAAGATCAGGGCCTCGGCGATCGTCGGCAGGCTGTGCCCGACGTTGAGCGTCCCCGGGATCAGTCTGTCGTCGACTAGTTTCCCGAATTTATAGAAGGACGTGGTCGGGGCGTAACTCCCGATCCCCAGGGTGTCGAAGAAATTCGTAACGAAGCCCACCCCGAGAAGCGGAGGCCAGGGTGACCGGGAAAAGCCGCGGCGCCTCCTGTAGACATCTCTAAAGAAAAAGAAGGAGAAAATAGCCGCCGTCGTCCAAAGCAGGGCCAACAAGAAAACCTTCATGATTCACGCTCACTACGGCAAAGTGTGGAGAAGAGGGAGGGGGGGGCGCTCCCTCTTCTCGCGGAAATGGACGGCTTAAAAATTGTACCTCATGGTGAACTGGAACGAGCGAACACCTTCTGCAGAGTTGATCAGGCCGTAGGTGGGATACACCGAAAAGCCCCCATTGGCAAAGACGTATCCGCCATTGTTTTGATTGACGAAGAGCCTATTGAAGCCCAGGATATTGAAGGCGTCGACATAGATGCCGAGCCTTCCGACGGGCAACCTAAACGTCTTCTCCAACCTCATGTCCAGTATGTCGCTCGATGGACCGCGGAGCTTGCCGGGCGCTTCGGCATTGACGGTCACGCTGGTCGTCCTGTTGGGAACACCTCCAATCGTGGAGGGGAGATAGACCGTAACGGTTCTGTTTGTGGGGGTGCCGTCGTAGTGGTTGAAGAAAGCGCTCAGGCTGATATCCAAGGGCAGCATGACCGAGCCCATGAGCTTGATGATCAGCGGCCGGTCATAATTCGTTCTCCCAAAGCGGTTGACCAACCCGTTGGGGGTCAAGAAGCCGCCGCGGTCTCCGCGCCAAATTCCCCAATCGCCTCCCAGGTTGCCGTAGGTCTTGGAATAGGTTACGGAGCCCGCGAGGAGCCAGCCGTTGGACATCCTCTTGTTGGCCGTGAGCTCGACCCCCTGGTATTTCCTCTTGATAAAGTCGACATTCGTTCTGAATCGTTGTGTAAAAGGGGCAGCGGCATTTTGTCCGTAGACCGTGATCGCGGCGTCATCGGCCGTTCCCAACTTGGCATCCGGACCAGGCTCGGTGACGGAATAAGGGAGCCAGTTCGAGCTGTCGAGCGGATTGTTCGTGTCCAGGGTGTCGGCGATATTCTTGTTCTGTCTGTAGATGTAGGTCAGCCCCAGGCTGCAATTCCTGAAGACCTCGCGCGTGATTCCGGCGGTGAGCTCGTCGACATAGGGAGCGCTCATCTTGCGATCGAGGAAGGACGAGAGCAGGTTGGGGTCGGTGTTGAGTCTCGCCGGGCGGCTGAGAACGATGTAGTTATCGACCGGAGGGAGATCGAAATGCCCGTCCTTGTTGAGGTCGAACCAGAGGGACCAGACGCCGTTCTCCCAGGGATCAAAAGGATGGAGGCCGGCCGTCATGTCGCCGACGATATCATCGGTCATTCTCGCCCAGTTAACTCTCAGAGCCGTCTTGCCGTCGCCGAAAGGATCATAGCTCAAGCCCAACCTCGGCTGCAGCTTGCTCCAAATGAAGGCGTTCTTGATTTCGGGCGCGACGAGGTCCTCGGTGAGAAAGATATCCGGAGCCAAGTACTGGGCCAGTCCGTTTCCGTATGTGTCAAACCATCCCAGCCTCACTTCCTGCGGACGGGACATGGCGACCCTATCATACCGGAGCCCCAGGTTAAGCGTGAGGCGTTTGCCGACGCTGACGATGTCCTGAAAGAAGAAGCCGAGCCTCTTGGCTTCGGCCAGCTGAGGGCCGATGGAATCCCTTTGCTCGTTGTAGTTCGAGATCCAGACGGCTCCCAAATAAGGCATGATATCGTTGTAGTACCAGGGCGTGCCTTGGTACCAATAGGTTTCATAATTGGCTGCGCTGTAGTAGGAAGTTCTTGTCCGCCAGGACGTATAGCCGGCTCCAATTTTCACTTCGTGATTGGCGCCCAGAAAGTTGTCCAGGAACCGGGTCAGGTTCCAATCGATGTCCAGCTTCTTTCTGTCGTAGTCCTCGTTCCAGGGAATGAGGCCCCATTCCGTCCCATTGTACCGGTCAAAGGCATACATCTCCAGGGGCCACTCTCCCAGTTCGTAGAGATCGAGGTTCTGCTGGGTGATCTTGACATAGCCCACCCTGAGCTCGCTGAAGGTGTTCCGGTCGATGACGAAGTTCAGCACGCTGCTCAGAGTCCAGGGTGTGTAGGTGAGCTCATGCGTATAGCTTGGGGCCCGCCGCGGCGAGTTCCACCAGGAATAGGGCTTTTCTTTTCCCTGATAGCCATGGAACATCGTCATGAATTTTAGATTGTCCGTGATCTGGGCCGTCAGCTTGGCGAATCCGAGCCAGTCCTTGCGCTTGTTGGTATAGGGCCCGAAAAATATGCCGTTGCCGGCAGTGAAGGGGATGAAGTTGGCATTTCTCTCCCAGGTGGTGTACCTGGGGTTGAGAAAGAACCAGAGCCTGTCTCTGATAATGGGCCCGCCGAGGGTCAGGGACGCGTCGTAATTGTACTTGTCGAAAATAGGCGTCCCCATCTTCAGAGCTTGGAGCGTCGAATCCCCAAACGTGGAGCTGAACAGTCCCTCCGAAGTATAAACGGCCGTCAGACCGCCTGAGAGCCTGTTGCCGCCTGATTTTGTGACGACATTGATGAAGCCGGCGCTCGACTTGGCGGCTTCCGCCCCCTGACCGCCCAGGACCATCTCCACTTCTTCGACAGCGTCGTAAGTCAACGACGAAGCCCTGTACCCGCGAAGAGGATCGGTGATATCCACACCATCGAGCACATAGCGGGTCTGATTCAGGACCGCCCCGTGCACCGAGACCATCGCGGAGACATCCCCGATCGTGCCGGGAGCCGTCTTGGCGATCTCGAACACGTCTCTCTTCACGGGGAGGTTCTGCATCATGTCCGATGTGTAGACGGTGGTCAGTTTCGAGGATTTTGTGTCGACCGCGGGAGTGGGCGCAGTCACCGTCACCTCGATTTCCTGAGCGGCCGGCTTCAATTGAAAGTTTGCCGTCACTGTCCCTCCGACGGTGACAATGATGTCGGCCCGTTCGGTCGTCTGAAAGCCGGCCAACTTGACGCTGAGCTTGTAGATGCCCGGGGGAACGGTCGGAAACCTGAAGCTTCCGTCTGCCAGAGTGACGAAGGTGCGAGTCCCCATGAGGGCCGGTGAGCTGATGGTGACCTCGGCCCCGGGCAGAGGTGCTCCTCCCTCTTCGGTGACTGTTCCCGAGACCGCGCCCGTCTGCGTTTGGGCGACCAAGAGTGATGAGATAAAGAGAATGAATAAAGCTAAGCCGAAGACCCGAAGGTCTGTCTTCAACCTCATGTTTTTTCCTCCTTATAACATTCGGAATGGATTGCGTTTTGGTTGCTGTTGGGTTCGTATTTCTCTCGTTCACCACCTCCTCTTGGTCTTAAAAAGATTTAAGGCCAATTTATCTTTGCCTTCCAGAATAATCATAGCGAACAGAATCATCTTGTCAAGTATTTTTTTCATATTATTAAATTATGGGCTGAAGATGTTTTCTATATGTCAATTTATTCAGCCGGATTCGGACGAAATTAAAATAGCGGGCCCGGCGGCCGCCTGGAAGGAGCCTCGCGACTGCACCTGTGCTGACCCGAGGGTAAGGCCCTCGGCGTCGGATCCCGGCCGCGCGGAGACGGGGGCCACCGGTTCTGCGCAAATCGGGATGCGTCTTTATGGAGTTACATAAAATGCTTTGCTCTTAAAATTATAGATATCTAATAAATATCAGAAGATAT
Source organism: Candidatus Aminicenantota bacterium (assembly GCA_963701305.1). Taxonomy (GTDB): domain Bacteria; phylum Acidobacteriota; class Aminicenantia; order Aminicenantales; family CAVYOD01; genus CAVYOD01. The sequence goes on along the minus strand of OY969586.1, from coordinate 1,451,996 downwards.
TCAGTGTTTTTAAAAAAAAGAGGTCCGGTCCTGACTTATTTTCGTTGACAGGGCGAAGGGAATTCGATACTTTGGTCGTTGCCGGTGAGCGCAAACCCTGGGTTTATGTGAGGAAGAGAATCAATGGGTCGGCCGAACAGCTCGAAGAGGGGCGGCGGATTTTTGGAAGGGCCCTCGAACTGACGGCCTGAGGGAGGCGCACGATGGAAAACAGAGAGATTCATGCCGCGCCGGGAAGAAAGGTCTTGGGCAAAGCCATGACCTTCAAGGACTATCTTGGCCTGGGTATCGGGGCGGTGATCGGCGTGGGATGGGTGGTCGTCGGCGGAAATTGGCTGGTTCGTGGCGGCCCGCTGGGCGCCATTCTCGGCTTCCTCATCGCAGGTCTCCTCCTCATCTTTGTCGGCTTGTGCTTTGCCGAGCTAACGCCGGCCATTCCTGTGGCGGGCGGAGCGGTGGGCTTTTCTTTCAAGGCCTTTGGCCCGGGCCCAGCGTTCTTAACCGGCTGGCTTCTTGCTCTGGCCTATGTCATCATGTGTCCGTTTGAGTCGATCGCTGTCGGTTGGCTCATCGAATTCCTCCTGCCGGGCCTAAAATCGAAGGCTCTTTACAGCATCGGAGGCTATCCCGTCAGTCTGCTCTCCATCGTCACCGGAGTCGCCTTAAGCCTGGTTATCATCTATCTGAACTACCGCGGTGGAAAGACATCGGCTAGGTTTCAAACACTGGCCACGGCTTCCATTTTTGTATGCACCGCCGCCTTCGTCTTGATCGCCCTGGTCAAGGGAAGCTTCTCTAACATGACACCTCTGTTCGCCGGCGGCGGCGGCGCGCCCGCTATTTTTAAGTCCATCATTGCCGTCCTAGCAATCGCCCCTTGGTTTTATGCAGGCTTTGACACCATCGCCCAAGGAGCCGAAGAGTCTGGAGTTAATCTCAATCCCAAGGACATGGGGAAGGCTGTCATCATCGCCATCCTTGTCGCAGCCGTCTTCTATGGAGTTGTTATCCTCGCTCTTTCACTCTGTTTGCCATGGAAGGAGTCCATTCAATTTGAAATGCCAACCGCGACGGCCTTTCAAGCAGCCTTTGGGTATACTTGGGCGACAAAGTTAGTCATCTTAGCTGCTTTTTTCGGCCTGGTCACGACCCTCAATGCTTTTTTCATCGGAGCGACAAGGCTCCTTTTTGCCATGGGCCGGGGCGGCCTGATCAGCTCTTGGCTGGGGGACGTAGACAAGAAAAACCAGATACCGAAAAATGCCATCTTGCTGGTAGGATCGATCACAGTTATCGGCCCGTTTATCGGGAAATCCAGCATCGCCCCGATCGTCAATATCGGAGCGTTAACCGTTATCAGCGGTTGGTTTGTCACTTGTCTCTCCTCTATTCATCTGAGAAAGACTGCCCCGAAAATGAATCGCCCCTACAAGGTCAGGCATGAAACAACTCTTTACCTGGGAGCAATAATCTCCGGCATACTGTTCATTCTCCTGACCTTACCGGGCTCATCCGCCCAGCTCAAATGGCCACTGGAATATGCCATTTTCGCCGGCTGGATGGTTCTCGGCTTTTTTGCCTACAGATTACGCCTGGCAAAAAAAGACATGAGCAACGAGGATAGGGCCTATCAAATCCTGGGAGAATATCGGTAGGGATGCAGCGACCGACTCTCCCCGAGAAAGGAGGAATCATGGGCAAGGATTCTCGCATGACGCGCCGGCACTTTCTGGAAGCCGCGGGTTTGGCGGTCTACGCCTTGGCTCGGGGAGGCGAAAAAAAGGCTCTCGCCGAAGCGAGGTCCGAGCTCGATGGGTTCATCGAGGAGGGAATGCGGCGGGTGCGAATTCCCGGCATGGCCGTCGGCCTGATCAAGAACGACCGGATCGTCTGGTCCAAAGGCTACGGTTACGCCGACCTGGAAAAGAAGATCGAGATGACCGTAGATCACGTGGAGAATATCGGGTCCATTTCCAAGACCTTCGTCACCACGGCCCTCATGCAACTCTGGGAAAGAAGAAAGTTCAAGCTCTCCGACGATGTCAATAGCTATCTTCCCTTCGCCGTTAAAAATCCCGGGTATCCCGGCCTGAAAGTCACCTTCGAGCATTTGCTGACCCACACCTCTTCCCTCGACGACGGCCCGGCCTACGGCGACTCCTATGCCTGTGGAGACCCTCGGGAAAGGCTCGAGGATTGGCACAGGGCCTATTTCACTCCCGGAGGCAAATATTATGACCGGGAAAAGAACTTCCATCCCTGGGAGCCCGGAAAGGGCCAGCCTGCCGAAATCAGAACCTACTGCAACGTCGCCTTCGGCCTCCTGGCACTTCTGGTGGAAAAGATTTCGGATCAAGATTTCGAGACGTACTGCCGGACGAAAATTTTCCTACCTCTCGGCATGCACAACACCTCCTGGTATATCAAAAACATCGACCTTTCCACTCACGCCGTTCCTTATACCTGGGTCGAAAACCGGAAACCCCGGGGTCCGCAGTGGGGAGGCCGACCCCTGGGCGTCATCGGACCCGGGGGCCCTGGCCGGGAAAACGTGCCCGTGGCCGAGGGACACGTGGCGAATTGCTTCTACAGTCACCCGAATTTTCCGGACGGATTCCTGCGCTGCAGCGTGAACCAGCTCTGCCATTACACTCGCGCCTATCTCAACAAAGGGGTCCTCGGCGAGGCGAGAATTCTCCAGGAAGGGACGATCAAAACCATGCTCGCCAAGCGGAACCTGAACTGCGGTCTTTGCTGGTGGGAGTATAAGTTATCGAACGGCGATGTCGTCTGGGGTCATCTCGGCAACGACCCGGGCATCAACAACCTGCTCATGTTCAACCCGCAAAGCGGCACGGGCACGGTTCTTCTGGCCAACACCAATATGGGAGAGCTGGGAGGGGTTCGGACGGATATCGCCACGCGAGTGTTCGAAGAGTCGAAAACGATGAGCGGCTGAATCAGCCGCCGCTTGATCTTCGGTCCAATTCAGAACCAGGGTTGGACAAGCAATCCCAAAATCAGGGCTTTCGAGCCAAGTATCCTCGCCGCGAGGAAAGACTAAAGAAATCTCCCCTCTTTAGCCAACCCCTCCTCAGAATTCATATCTCCTAAATTCCGTGGAACAGGGCGGACCCGGCGCCAGATTGAGAACAGGAGAATTTCCCAATTCATAAATCACGCAAGATGCTGAAAATGTGCCTTTCCTATCTGGCGGGATGTGTCGACAAACAGGATCTTTCGGGTCGTCGTGAGAGCTCAAAATGGCTTTGATCGCCGCCGCATCAATCGTTTTTTGAGGATCTTCCATTCGTTTTTCAAGAGCTTTGAATCTGACCTCCGAGTTGCCCCAAGGGCTGGGCCTTTCGTTTTCTTTGGCCTTCTCCGACATTTTTATAAAGATCCCCTTATCGTCATTAACCAAAGGGTGATTGGTATGGTACACTCTCGCCATTCCTTCGCGGGGAATATATCTGCAGACTTTATTCGACGAGCACTCGAATGAGGCCGCTTCCGTTAATCCCCCGAGCGTATAGTTTTGTCCAGAAGCATGAGTTATGGATTTTACGAAGCCGACGGCATCGGCAAAAGTCTTTTGCGCGAGAACTCCTCGAACTATATAAGCCACAGGCAGTCCGTCAGGGCAATGATCGAGCTGAAGCAGAGTGTTGCAGCATATGCCGAGAGAACGACTGTTCATTCCACACATGGCGATCATCCCCGCAAATGAGAAGATAAAGGATTCAAGCGCAGAATCCTGATGCTTGACATGAAGGAGGACCTGGTGCTTATCATAGGAGCTTGAGATATCCATGGTTTGAGCGACCATGGTAGGAAGTCCCTCTTGAGCAAAAACTCCCAGTGCGCTGCAATTTTTCTCTTCGGGAAGAGGAACCCCCGTCCTCCGGTGAGAGCCGTACCACCATTCTTCATCCAGGAGCTGGAAGGCGTAAATCGTCTTCGGATCCACGTCTGATCCTTCACCTAGCCCTAATACTTCCTCCTCCAATTCCGGGATCCATCTCTTGATGGATTTGTTGAACTTCTGATAGGCCACAAACTCTTCTATGTACTTGTCTGGATGCGTGTTGTGGACCTTGTGGATATCTTCCTTCCAAGAGGATATGAGCTCGTGGATATTGGCTCTCAAGCTCTCTCCATGGATTTGCCCCCTCTTTCTCGACGACCCTTCCAGCACGAGAACCGGAAGATCTGCCGAGAGCAGATGTTTCTTTTGAACATCGTGGCCGCGGAGTGCCAAAGAGTGGGGCCAAGCTTGCCAGGAGCTAACAGCAATTCCCGCAGAGAAAAATGCCGAGTTTTTTAAAAAGGAACGTCGTTTCATAATATTACTCCCTCATTTTATTCATGCGGATTGAGAATAGGGCTTGATCTAAATAATGTCAAATCGCGTTATTGCGTGGTCCTGCCCCAACTCTCAACCCGGCAATCCGTTGCGGGCCTCCGGTTTCTTTGTTAAGATGCAACCAAATATGATCGCGTGAGGCTATAAGATGGTTCCGAAGAAGATTATCCTTAGGTTGGCGCTTACCTTTTTTCTTTGCGTCGGGCTGGTTGCCTTCACGGCGGGCTGCACAAAACAAAACGCTTCGACCTATGCCCGTCTCAGAGCGTATGCCGACACGATCAGGGTTGTGAACGCCCATGAGCACCAGAGATGGTTCGCGGAACACGAGGGGCATCCCTACAATTTTTATACTCTCCTGGCCCACAGCTATCTCAAGTGCGACCTGATTTCAGCGGGAGCGTCCGAGCTCAAACCGGAAATCGTCAATCAGGGCAACCTGGAAGCTCTTTGGAAGTCTTGCGGGCCGTATTTCGATTTTTGCCGGAACACCAGCTACTACCGTCAGTTTCTCGCCGGTTTCAGGCTTTTGTACGGTTTCAACGACGCCTCTTTCACCAAGGAAAATGTCGAGGCGCTCTCGGCGCAGATCACCGCGAATTACGATCGAAGAGAAGAGTGGTATGAAAGAGCTTTCCGGCGAGCCGGTTTTGAAATCATGCTGGTCGATCAGTACTGGAATGCTTTCAACACCGATCTCGACCAGCGCTATTTTGCCCTGGTTTTCAACATCAACCCATTGGTCTACTCCATTGGCAACCGGGAAAGGCTCACCGCCAAGGAGAGTTCTGCCGAGACTAATATATATAAGCTGGCTCAAGAGGAGGGGCAGCCCATCGAGACTTTGGCCGATTACCTCGCCGCCGCCGACCGGCTTTTTCTGAAATTCCAGAAACACGCTGTCATCTGTCTAAAAAATTCGCTGGCCTACGGGCGGTCCTTGGATTTTGCCCTTGTTTCCTACGCCGACGCCCAAAAACTCTTTGCCAAGCCGTCGGGTTTTCTTTCCGAACCTGAGAAAAAATCCCTCCAGGACTTCATGTTCCACTGGATTATCGAAAAATCCATCGCCCTCGACCTGCCAATCCAGATCCACACGGGTTACTTGGACGGGAACGGGAACGTCCTGGAGAACGGCCGGCCGACGAAGCTCAATAACCTCTTCCTCAAATATCCCCAAGCCAAGTTTGTCCTTTTCCATGGAGGTTACCCATGGATCGGTGAATATACGGCACTCGGCAAGATGTTTCCGAACGTCTCTCTCGACCTCGTCTGGCTCCCCCAGATTTCGCGAGAGGCCGCGATTAAAGGGTTGGATGAGATGCTTGACACCGTGCCCTATAACAAGTTCTTTTGGGGCGGCGACTGCCACTCTATCGAGGAATCCGCGGGGTCTCTTATTTTCGGCAAGGATGTCGTAGCTCAAGTTCTGGCCACCAGGGTAGATGGGGGTTCAATGACCGAGGACCTCGCCAGGGAGATTGTCCGGCGGATCTTCCGCGAAAACGCTCTCCGTTTCTTTAAATTGGAGATCAAATCGCAGGACGGCCTTCTTCTCGGAAGTCGGTCCAACAGATAGAAATCTCTCTATTGCCCACGCTAAAGCAGGCGCGTCATTATCACGATATGGTCTGAAAATAGCAGGAGCGGCGGGCAATCATATTCTCGATAACGAAGGGAACCGGCCGCCCACGGGAACTTGCTGGAATGACTTCTAAGAATGGAGAAGATATTATGAAGCGCGGCAAAAGAGGCCATGAACCGAATATTCATCAGAGAGTTGTGGATGTTCTCAGCGGCAGGAAACCCGACCGCCTCCCCTTCATCGCGAGGCTCGAGCTCTGGTATAAGAGTCACTGCAGAGGGGGCACGCTTCCCGAGGAGTTTTGTATTCCTCCAATTGGATCAGATGCGCTCTCCACTCCAACTGAGTTTGCGGACAAAGAAAGGCAGCGGGCAAAGAGCTTGACTGAAGTTCACCGTTCGGTCGGAATGGGTCAGGAGCTTATGCTTCCGGCTTTCTCTCGCAAATTGAACGGGGTGGAGCTGATCATCACGTTAAACGGTGAGCCGTATTTCCGGGAAAGAGATCCTGTTCTAGATGACTTCCCCCGCCTCGATGATATCATCCCCCTGGAGAAACCCGGCGTGACAAGCGCCGAATTTGTCACACCCCATGGCAAACTCACCACCCGATACAATCTCCTCCCGAACATGATTGCCGACGGGACCGTGCCCTATATGGAGGAGCACATCCTCAAGGGGAAGGAAGATTACCGAAAACTCGAATTCATTCTCGATCGCTCGGGATTTGTTCCCAGGTTTGAATCAATTCGAGAGAAGCAAAGCGAAATAGGAGAAATAGGATTTGTGGTTCCCATGATCAACAGGAGCCCCTTTCAGCAAGTCCTACTCAACCTTATGGGGGAAATAGCGACCTTTTATATGTTGCAGGACTCTCCCGAATTCATCGAGAAGATCATGTCGCTTCTGGATGAAAGGTTCAGGCAGGACATCATGAATCTAGCGGACCTAGACTGGCCCTATATCGAGTTTGACGACAACCTTGACGGGGTGATAACCAATCCGCGCCTTTTCGAGAAATATAGTCTTCCCTACTATAACGCTTACACCGGCCTGCTGCACGCTCAAGGGAAGAAGGTCGGTAGCCACACCGACGGGAATCTCAAGCCCCTGCTTGGACTGCTGGCAGAATCGGGACTCGATGTTTGTGAATCCTTTACTCCTTGGCCTATAACCCAATGCACATTCGATGAAGCCTTGGACGCCTGGAGGGATAAGGGACCGATGATCTGGGGAGGGATTCCCTCGCCGCTTTTGGAGGAAAGAACAAACGAAGAGGAATTTCGCCAATTTATCGAACATCTCTTGGGAATACTCGGCGGTCAGCCAATCATTTTCGGGGTGTGCGATATGGTGATGGGGAACAACCTTATTGAACGAGTCCGATACATCGCCGAAAGGATAGAAAAGGAGGGAAAATGAAGGAAAGGCACGATCAAATTATCAAACGGTCTGGATGGTTTATTTGGAATTTCGAATAAAGATGGAATAAATTTTTGGTATATTAAAGAAAATAATATTAATGTTTTTTATTCTTGACATTGGGGGGGGGAATTCTGTACTTTAAGAAGTCGATATGTCGCCTAATGGTGGGAAGGTCTGTTTCAGCCCCCCACCCTGCTGGAAGAAAAAAAGAGGAGGATAGGAAAATGAGCAAGACGGAGCCGATAAGAAAGCCCGAGAGCCGCGCCTTCGAGTCCAGAATTCTGGGAGAAAGAGAGAAGCTCCGCGGCTCGGTGGAAAAGCTCGGGCAGAGGGTCGATGAGAGTCGTTTGGGCCCGAAATCCAAGGCCATCCTGAAAAAGACCCTCGAGCACGAATCGATCGGCCAACTCTCTTTCGGGCTCTTTCCGTGTCCCCCGGTCGTCGATAGGGCCAAGGGCGCGAAGATGTGGGACGCGGACGGCAAGGAATATATCGACTTTCATTCCGGCTTTTCGGTGAACGTCCTCGGGCACTGCCATCCTGAGGTCAACGCGGCGGTCAAGGCCCAGCTCGATCGGCTCCAGCAGTTCGCCGAACTCCCCTGCCGGGTGCGCGCCGACTTCTCGGCGAGGTTCTTGAGTTTCCTGCCCTGGGATTACCCCAAAAAGTGCCAGATTACTGTGACAGGCGGGGAAGCCGTCGAAGTGGCCATGAAATTATCCCGCTGGTATACGGGAAAGCCGATCATCATGACGCAGTACGGGGACTACCACGGCCGAACGGCCGGAGCCATGGCCCTGACCTCGAAGGCCTCCATGCTGGCTTACCATTATCCCATCCTCCCCGCTGACAGCGGCATTTTCCGTTTTCATTTCGCCTACTGCTACCGCTGTCCCTTTGGCTATTCTTATCCGGATTGTGATATCAACTGCGTGAAGGCGGTCGAATACCTTTTCGATAGCAAGGAAACCTGGCTCAACAACCCCGGAGCGGGCATCACGAACGTGGCCTCCATGATCATCGAGCCCTTTCAGAGTTCGGCCGGCTACATCATTGCACCGCCTGAATACCTTCAGGGGCTGAAGGCCATCTGCGACCGCTACGGAATCCTCTTCGTCTCGGACGAGGTCCAGACCGGGATGGGGCGGACCGGCAAGATGTGGGCCATCGAACACAGCGGCGTCACTCCTGACCTGATTACCACGGCCAAATCCATAAGTAACGGCTTGCCTATTTCTCTTTGTGCAGGCCGCAGGGAAATCCTCGACTCCTGGGGGCCGACGGCCCACAGCACGACCTACTGCGGCTATCCCGTGGCTTGCGCGGGCGGGCTCAAAGTCCTGGAGATCTTCGAACGCGACAAGATCGTCGCGGGCGTGGCCGAGAAAGGAGAGTACTTGGCCGGGGGGCTTCGGGAGCTTCAGAAGTCCCATCCGATCGTCGGACATTTCGATTGCCAGGGCCTTTACGCCGCCATCGAGCTCGTCCGAGATCGCAAGACGAAGGAACCGGCGGGCCCTGAGACGGCCTTCGTGCTGAGTTCCTGTCTGGACGAGGGGTTGATTTTCATCGGCTCCGGATATTTTTATAACCGCCTGGCCTTCGCTCCTCCCTTTGTCATCGGCAAGGACGAGATCGATCATGGGCTTGCTATCCTGGACAGGGTCCTGTCCCGGGCGGAACAAAAGTTTGACATAAAGCCCTAGAGAAAGGGAATCCCGGCAAGACAACGGAGGCGGAATGAAGGAAAAAAGAATCTGTTTCATCCATACCGTAAACGGGCTTGTCGACATGTTCACGATGTTATCCCGCGAGCTCGTCCCCGGCGGAAAGCTGTGCCACATTGTCGATGAGACGCTGATCCAGAGGGTCCTGGCGGCGGGAGGTCTCACTCCGGCGATCCACCGCCGGGTGGCCGAGCACGCGGCCGCGGCGGAGCAGAATGGCGCCGCCGTCATCCAGCTCACCTGTTCCTCCATATCTCCCTGTGCGGACACCGTCCGGCAGATGGTCTCCGTGCCGCTCCTGAAAGTCGATGATGCGATGGTAGAAATGGCGGTGGGCAAGTACAAAAAGGTGGGCATAATCGCCACGGCGCCGACGACTCTCAAACCGAGCACGGACCTTGTCTTTCAAAAAGCAGGAGCCCGGCGGGACCCAATCGAGGTCGAATCCGTCCTGTGTGGAGGCGCTTTCGATGCTTTCCTGGCGGGTCGCGTGGACGAACATGACAAGATCGTGCGCCGCTATTTGCTCGATCTCATGGGCAAGGTGGAGGTCGTCCTTCTTGCCCAGGCCTCGATGAAAAGAATCGCCGACGCGTTGGAGGAGAAAGAAAGGATGGTGCCTGTGCTCTCCAGTCCTCGCCTGGCGGTCGAGCGACTGGCAAGAATTCTTGCTTCAGGAGGTACGATCAGATGAAAGCATTGATGAAGACTGAGAGCAGGCCCGGCGCTGAACTGAGGGAAGTAGCCAGGCCGGAGCCCAGCCCCGATGAAGTCTTGATCAAGGTCAAAGCCACGGCTATCTGCGGCACCGACCTTCATATTCTTGCCTGGGACCGGTACGCCCAGGAACGCATCAAACCGCCGATGATCTTCGGCCACGAGGGCTGCGGCGAGGTGGTGGAGATCGGGAGCCGGGTGAGGGGCCTCGACGTCGGTGACTTGATAGCGGTCGAGACGCATATTCCCTGCGGAGAGTGCTTTCAGTGCCGAACGGGTTCCCAACACATCTGCGAGCGGATGGCCATCATCGGAGTCCACACCGACGGGGTTTTCGCGGAGTACGCCAGGATTCCGATGGCCTGCTGCTGGAAACTTTCTCGAGATACGAATCCCGACCTCGGCGCGATTCTCGAACCGCTGGGCGTCGCCATCAACGGGCTTCTCAAGGAAGACATCAACAATAAGACCGTCGCCGTCTTCGGACTGGGGCCGATCGGTCAATTCGGGCTGGCGGCGGCGTCTTTCTGGGGAGCCAGTCGCATCTTCGCCGTCGAACCCAATGCTTACAGGCTCAAGATGGCCAGGAAGCTGGTTCCCAAGGCTATCTTCATGAATCCTTCCGAGGTCGACGAGGTCAAGGCCATCATGGAGTCGACGGCCGGCAGGGGAGTCGACATTTCGCTGGAGATCAGTGGAGACCCCAAGGCCATCCAACACGCCTTTCAGGTGGTTAGAAAAGCGGGCCGGGTGAGCTTGATCGGACTCCCTTCGAAGCCCATCGAGCTCGACCTCACCTCGGATATCATCTACAAGGAAGCGAGAGTTTACGGCAGCACCGGCCGGCTGATGTGGAAGACATGGTACGATGCCCAGAAGCTTCTCGATTCGGGCGCTTTTGATCCGACACCCATCATCACTCATCGTTTTCCGCTCGAGAAGTTCGACCAGGCACTGAGCCTCGCCGGGAGCAGGCAGGCGGGCAAGATTTTGCTCTATCCTTGAACCGAGGATGAATCATGGGCAAGCTCCGACTGGCCATCATCGCCGATGACCTGACCGGAGCGATGGACTGCTCTGGGTATTTCGGACGGCTGGGCTTCGCGGCGGCCGTTTGCCTCAACGCGCCTTTCCCCTCCGAGTTTGAGGTCCTAGCCTTGACCACGAACAGCCGGGCCGAATCGGCGGACGTGGCGCGGGCGCGCGTCATCGAGGCCGTCAAACGGCTTGGGCCCTACCCGCTCTTCAAGAAGATCGACTCCACGCTCCGAGGGAACATCGGGGTGGAGTTGAGCGCGATCCTGGAGGCATCGGGAAGTCGAAAGTCTGTCGTCGCTCCGGCGTTTCCGGAGATGGGCCGGACGACGATCGACGGAGTCATGCTCGTCAACGGAGTGCCCGTTTCCGAAACTTCTTTTGCGGCCGACCCGGTGCTTCCTGTGAGAGAGTCGAACATCGTCAGCCTGCTCAAGCACTCAACCGGCCTGCGAGTGGCGGCGGTTCCCGTAGCCGAGATCGAAGCCGGCCCGGCTGCCCTCCACTCCAGAATCTCCTCCGGTTCTGAAGAGGTCTGGGTCTGCGATGTGACAAGGACGGAGCACCTGAGGACAATCGTTCGAGCCGGCGCCATGGCCCAAGGCCGATGGCTTCTCTGCGGCTCGACGGGGCTGGCCAGAGAGATGCATCTCCTGCTCGGGAAACCCGGGAGAGAAAAGACAAGGCCGGCAACCTCGTTGTTCTTGGGAAGCGCCCTGGCCCTTGTCGGCTCCCTGAATCCTGTTTCGGCAGAGCAGCTTCTCGAGGCAAAAAAAAGTATCGGATTGATCTGCCTCGATTTCGACTCTGAGGCTCAGGGTCCCCATGGCGCTTCCCTTTGGGAATGCTCGAAGATCCTAAATGAAGCAGTCGAGCTCCTCAGCCAGGGCCGGTCTCTGGCTGTGACCTCGACCTTCTCGCCCCGTCATCCCGAGCTGATGAACGGCATCCCCTCCCTCATGGCCGACATCGCCCAGAGTTTGCTAAGAGATCATAGGATTTCAGGCCTTTTCCTCTCGGGCGGCGACATCGCCTGGGAGGTCTGCCACCGCCTGGACCTTTCCCCGATCTCCCTCCTGGGTGAGATTGAGCCCGGGGTCCCGGCGGGAGTCGTCGACAGAAGAGAGGGCGGCGGGCTAAGGATTGTCACCAAGGCTGGAGGTTTTGGAACTCGAGGGGTGATCGTCAAAGCCCTTCCATTTCTTGAACGCGGAGAACTTCCATGAGAGCTGAATTCAAACCACTGCTGGCCGTGACCATGGGCGACCCGAGCGGCTCGGGCCCCGAGATTGTCGCCAAGGCCCTGGCGGACGCCGAAATCAGAGCAGGGTCCCGAATCGTCGTCATCGGAGACGCGGCGACCATGCGCGAGGCCGTGGCTATTACCAAGGCCGCGGGCGAGATCCGGGGCATAAAAGAGATTTGCGCGGCCGCTTTTCAGCCGGGTGTCATCGAAGTCCTTGATCTTCATAACATCGACCTGGCCCATCTGGTTAGAGGACGGGTCGATCCGCGGGCCGGGAGAGCCGCCTATGAGTATATCAAGCTCGCGACGGAGATGGCGCTGGACGGCCGGTGCGACGCCATCGTCACCTCGGCCATCAACAAGGAGGCTTTGAACAAGGCCGGCTATCATTACGATGGGCATACCCAGTTGCTGGCGGAACTCTGTGGCAACCCCGAGGTGGCGATGATGCTTGTCGCGGACAGACTGAGGGTGAGTCACGTGAGCACCCATGTCTCCCTGCGCCGGGCGATCGAGTGTGTGAGACCGGAGAGAATCCTGACCGTGATCTCACTGACTCATAAAGCCGTTAGTCAGATGGGGATCGAGCAGCCTCACATCGCCGTCTCCGGGCTGAACCCCCACGCCGGTGACGGCGGGCTGTTCGGCGATGAGGAGGACCAGGTTATTCTCCCCGCGATCCGGAAGGCGCAACAACTGGGGATGAGGGTCACCGGGCCGCTGCCGCCTGACTCGGTATTTCTCAGGGCCTCTGAGGGCCAGTTCGATGCTGCCGTCGCCATGTATCATGACCAGGGACACATCGCTCTCAAGATGATGGGGATCACCCAGGGTGTCAATGTGACGCTCGGGCTTCCCATCATCCGGACCTCCGTCGACCACGGGACGAATTTCGGGAAGGCGGGAAAAGGGACTGCCGACCCCACCAGTCTGATAAAAGCCATCATGCTTGCCAGCCTCATGTGCCGGCACCGGAGGAGCGCTTCCGGAAAGGTGTGATGCGCGGGGTAATCATATGTTCCTTGAAATGACAAGCTGATCACGATGAGATTGCCGGAAATGATTCGGGTGAGGCAGATTTTCGACGGATCTGCCGTCGCAGACTTCGACGCGGCGATCAGTTCCCAAGTCGCCAAGCTTCAGGCCGTTCGTCGGGCCAAGAAAGGACAGGTCTTGGCTGTCGCCTGCGGCAGCCGCGGCATCACCGATTATGCCTCCATCGTCGGGGCGACAGTCCGGGCCCTCCGCGAGAGAGGGCTCGACGTTTTCATAGTTCCGGCCATGGGAAGCCACGGCGCGGCCACTGCGGCGGGCCAGAAGAAGGTTCTGGAGCGCAATGGGATTTCAGAAAGTGCTTTGGGCGTCCCGATCCTTTCCTTCTCTGAAAACGGTCAAGATCGCGGAAACCGATGACGGCGTCCACGTTCACATGGACGCGCTTTCTTTCCAGGCGGATCATATCGTCCCGGTCAACCGGATCAAGTCTCATACCGATTTCACAGCAGACATCGAGAGCGGCCTGATGAAGATGATGGCCATCGGGCTCGGGAAAAAGCGAGGGGCTTCCGTCTATCACCGAGCCATGTTCGAGCTCGGCTACCCGCGTGTCATCATGACCGTCTGCGGCCAGGAGAGTGCTGGAGAGCCGGGAAGATTCTCTTCGGTGTGGCCATCGTCGAGAACGGCTACGGCCAGACGGCGAAGCTCCGCGTGCTCGGGCCGGAGAAGATCGAGGCCAGGCGAAAAGGAGCTTTTGAAGGAAGCCAAAAGACTGGCGCCCCGCCTTGCCGTTTGCGGATGTCGACCTCCTCATCGTCGACGAGATCGGCAAGGAAATCAGCGGGACGGGGATGGACACCAAGGTCGTCGGCCGGATCCTCTTGCCGCTCCTGTCCGAGAGCCGGACTGTCGCCGGCGTGAAACGCATCGTGGTCTGTGACCTCACGGACCACTACCGCCGGCAACGCCCTCGGGGTCGGGCTGGCCGATTTCGTGACCCAACGGCTGGTGGATAAGATCGACTTTGAGCGACCTACATGAACGCCCTGGCCGGCGGCTGTCCCGAGCAGGCCCGAATCCCCGTCAGCCTCGGGAATGACCGCCAGGCGATCGAAGCCGCCATCGGGCAGCCTGGGAGCGATTTCCCCCGACAAGCTCAAAATCGTTCGTATCCGAAATACCATGCGCTTGGCGGAAGTCGAGGTCTCTGAGGAGTACCGGAGAGACGCTCCGGGCCGGAGAGACCTCCAAGTGGTCTCCGAAGGCGGGCCCCTCCGCTTCGACCGGAAGGAAATCTCCGGCCGTTCTCGAACGAGCCGGAGTCGGACCTAGATCATCACCAGAAGGAGGCAAGATGAAAGCTCTGAGCAGCGTCAGGCGATGGCGCATGAACCGTAGAGAATTCGTCAAGACGACGGCGGCGGTGTCGCTGGCGGCGGCGCTGCCGCGGTTCCCCGGCGGGTCGGGCCTGACCGGCGCCCGGAATATGCAGAAGGCTACGATATCCTGATCACCAACACCAAGATCGTCGACGGGACGGGTGAGGCTGCCTATCGCGGAAGCGTCGGCATCAAGGGAGAAAAGATCGCCGCCGTCGGCAAAATCCGGGGGACGGCCGAGACCGTTATCGACGGTTCGAACCTGGTGACTTCGCCGGGCTTTATCGACGCCCACACCCATGCGGATAACAACATCTTTGAATATCCCATGGCCGAAAACTTCATCATGCAGGGGGTCACGACCATCGTCACCGGGAACTGCGGCGGCTCCCCGGCTCCCCGGAAAGACCTTTCATTTGCGACAGTATCTCGTCAAGCTCGAAGACGATCGGGGTCACCCCAACATTGCCCAGCTCGTCGGCCATACCGGTATCCGGTATCGAGGTCATGGGCGGGAATTTCGGCCGAGAGGCCACTCCCGAGGAAGTGGAAGAGATGAAGGTTTATGTCGAAGAGGCCATGCAAAGCGGCGCCTTCGGCCTGTCGATCTTCATGGACCCGCCGAGCTCGCGGCGAGTTCGCCTCCGTTGAAGAACGAGCTCATTCCCCTCGTCAAGATTGCCGCCAAGTACGGTTGCGGATTCTGGCCGCACAAGCGGCACCACCGGAGCCAGTGGTACTCAGACCGACCCCTCAGAAATGGGCTATGGTATCTTCCACGGTCCTGCCGAAGACGCGTTCGTCGGAACCTACCGCGGCTTGATCGAGGCCATCGACATCTGCCGCAAAGCTCACTGCTCCCTTCATATCGGCTCACCTCGTCAACGCCTACCGGATGCCCCAGCCTCATCCCGGCGTTCCTTGACGAGGCAGCGGCCAAGGCTACGCTCTCGCTGATCGACGAGGCCATCGCCGGGGGAATGGACATCACCTTCGACGTCACCTTTGCGCCCTATGGAGTGGCGAGGAGAGGAGTATCTTCTCGGGGTATTCTGGAGAGGCCGAAAGCCACAGAACATCGCCCTGAGGTGGATGGACCAGTGGGAGAAAGAAGAGGTCATAGCCAAGCTCAAGACTGAGGAGGTCAGGGAGAAGATCCGGGAGGTCCACCGGAGGGGACGGCTCAAGCTCGGCATGATCCAAACGAAATCTGACCCCTACTGGATGGACCGTTTCATGATCCTCACTTGCGCCAACAAGGGCTACCAGGGCAAAACCGTGAGTGAAATCGCCGGGCTGATGAAAGTCGATCCCCTGGACGCTCTTTTTCTGTTGCTCGAGGAGGATCCGAACACCGTTTGGGTTCAGCACCGGGATGAAAGATACTTCGAGGCCGCGCTGCCCGTCTTCCTTAAGCATCCCAACGCCAGCCCCAACACCGACTGGACGTGCGCCCCTCCCGGTCCTCCCGAAGGATTCTACGAGGGCAAGGATATGTGGAACACAACTTCACCCATAGCCTACGGACTGTTTCGCCGATTACATCGCCAAGCTCGTCCGGGAAAGGCGTCAGCTCACCTTGGAAGAAGCCGTGAACCGGGCGACCTTTGTCCCGGCGAAAAAGGTCCTGGGATTAGAGGACAGAGGCGTTCTTGCTCCAGGCGCTTATGCCGACGTTTTGGTTTTCGACCTGAAAACCATCAGGATGACGGGGGATTTTTTGAAACCCGCCCAGCGGCCGGAGGGGATAGAATATGTGATCATCAACGGCAAAATCGTCTATAAAGATAAAACCCACACCGGGGCCAGGCCGGGAAAAGTCCTCAGGCACAAAACGTCGCCCCACGGGGATGCCTCAGGTTAGGACAAAGAAAGTTCCGGAACGCTGACCGATCGGAACAACCGAGTTTAATAGTGGGCCAC
Source organism: Candidatus Aminicenantota bacterium (assembly GCA_963701305.1). Taxonomy (GTDB): domain Bacteria; phylum Acidobacteriota; class Aminicenantia; order Aminicenantales; family CAVYOD01; genus CAVYOD01. The sequence goes on along the minus strand of OY969586.1, from coordinate 1,435,595 downwards.
AGCCCGGCATTTTACCCGAGCAAGTGAGCGTTTCGGCAGACTTCGAATGCGGAAACGCCTCCAAGACTTCCGATATTAATTATTAATCTCCCCAACCCCTCCTATGAATTAGACGGGGAAGAAGGTTGGCCTGCAAACTATTTTCAAACCCGAAGCGCCTCTCAGAATTCACCCAGCGACATTAATCCCCCTTATCCCCCTTGAAATATTTCCCAAACGCCTCCAAGACTCTAGTGCAAAGTTATTAACCTCTCCTTCCCCTCCTAAGAATTAGGAGGGGCAAAAAGGCAGGCGTTTGGACTGCAGGATGGGCGGTACTGGGTTCGAACCAGTGACCCCCGGTTTGTAAGACCGGTACTCTACCGCTGAGCTAACCGCCCGCATTTTAGGGGATTTGACCCTCAGATCCTCCCTAAAGTAGGGAAAAGGAAAGGCTTTGTCAACCCCTCAAAAAGTGTGTAGAAAAAGGTATCATATAAGAATCTGTGAACGTTCTCTCGTTCATACGTTTGCACCGAGACCGGGGAGCGGGCTCAAGAACGGCCATAATCCAAGGTCTTTAGGAATTCGGCTCTTTACTGGGAGAGCGGTGCCGGTGCGGGGTTCGTACACAATTTGACATAAGAGCTTCCGTATGCTAAATTTAGCATCCGGTTTCTATCTTTACAAAAGGAAAAACCATGTTCGCAGTGATCAAGACTGGCGGAAAACAGTACAAAGTCCAGGAAGGAGATGTTCTCTCGGTGGAGAAGCTCGGCCTAGAAAAAGGTGAAAAAGTCGGGTTTGACCGGATTCTTCTGATCGACGACGGTGAAGCCACGTTTGTCGGCACCCCGGTCCTTGAGAATGCTCGAGTTCAGGCAGAAGTCCTCGAGATTTATAAGGACAAAAAGGTGCTCATTTTCAAGAAGAAGAGAAGAAAACAATACCGGCGGACAAGGGGTCATCGGCAGGAGCTCACCCTTGTTAAGATCGAAAAGATAGTTCCTGATTGGAGCAGTTTGTCCGAGGAAGAGAAGGTCAAGCTCGAGAGCAGGGTGGTAACTACGGAAGAGCCCGAAGCAAAAGAAAAAATAATCGCCAGGAAGGGACCTAAGGCTAAAAAAGAGATCAAAGCCATCCCGGCGGAAGCCGCCAAGGGGAAGCCGGTCTCCAAGAAGAAATCGGTCGCCAAGCCGGAGGCCAAGCCAAGAAGACGGGCGACCAAAACGAAGGAGTAAGACGATGGCTCACAAAAAAGCCGGCGGGAGCGCGAAAAATGGACGGGACAGCCAGGGCCAAAGGCTCGGCGTTAAACGCTTCGGCGGACAGAAAGTGAACGCAGGCAGTATTCTTGTCCGGCAGAGAGGAACACCTTTCAAGCCCGGTTTCAACGTCGGGAGAGGGAAGGACGACACCCTCTTTGCCAAGATCGCGGGGATTGTTCATTTCGAAAATAAGGGCAAGGGACACAAGATCGTTTCGGTGCTCCCTGCATGACTTTGGGCGGCCTAAGAATTATCAACTCTCACCTTAAAAAAGGCGGAAGAGGCTAAGAGTCCAGGCATCTCCCAGGATGTTTATTGATCAGGTCAGTGTCATCCTCCGGGCCGGCAAGGGAGGAAATGGCTGCGTGAGTTTCCGTAGGGAATACCGCGTCCCCAAGGGGGGACCGGACGGAGGCCGGGGGGGTGACGGGGGGAGCGTCTATCTGGTTTCAGATACGGACCTCAACTCGCTGGGGTATTTTCGGTTCCATCCACTCAACAGGGCCAGGAACGGATCCCACGGCGAAGGCAGCAACAGGCAGGGGAAGAAGGGGACAGACCTCGTCTTGAATGTCCCGGTTGGAACGATCGTTCGAGATAAGGGAAAAACCGCGATTTTATTTGATTTCACGGAGCCTGGCCAGCGCTACCTTGCCGTTAAAGGAGGCAAGGGCGGGCGAGGAAACGCGTCTTTTGCCACGTCGACCAACCAGGCCCCGCGCCGTTCCGAGACCGGCAAACCGGGAGAAGAAAAAGAGCTCCTCCTCGAGCTGAAGCTCATCGCGGATGTCGGACTGATCGGTTTTCCGAACGTCGGCAAGTCCAGCCTGATCTCCAAGATCTCAGCCGCCCGGCCGGTTATTGCCGATTACCCCTTTACAACATTGCTGCCCACCTTGGGAGTCGTTGAGCCGGGAACGGATAAGAGTTTTGTGGTCGCAGATATTCCGGGGCTGATCGAGGGTGCTCATCAGGGGGCCGGACTGGGCACGCGCTTTCTCAAGCACATCGAGAGGACCAAGCTCCTCGTCCACCTGGTTGACGTCTCACCCTCTACGGGAAGGGATCCGGAGCAAGATTTTTCGGTCGTCATGTCCGAGCTCAAGGCTTTTAATTCCGAGCTTGCCAAAAGAGGGCAGATTTTGGTGGCGAACAAAATCGACCTCCTTGGAGAAAGCGGGGCCCGGTTAGAAAAAATCGTGCGCCTGGCGAAAAGAAAAAAGATCCCGTTTTTCGCTATTTCTGCGCTCCATTCACAGGGGCTGAAGCCGCTCGTTTCGGCCATCGTCAGGACCCTGGAGCGGATGTCCAGGGGGGCGGCGAAGCCGGCTGAGGAAAGCGATGGCGGATAAGGAAAGAACGGGGCTTTTCGGCGGCACCTTCAACCCGATCCACTTGGGGCACCTGCGGGCGGCGGAGATAGTTCAGGAGACGTTTTCGCTCAACCAGGTCCTCTTCATTCCGTCCTATATCCCGCCCCACAAGGTCACCCAGGAGATCGCCTCCCCGCAAGACCGTCTGATGATGGTCGAGCTCGCCCTGGCAAGAAACAGCTGCTTCAAGCCCTGCGCCATCGAAGTCGAGGCCAGAGAGAAATCCTATTCGATCCTGACCCTGGAAAAAATAAAGAGAATCTACCGCGGGTCTTCGATCTTCTTTATTCTGGGGGTCGATTCCTTCTTAGAAATCAAAACGTGGCGGGAGTATGAACGTGTCCTGGCTCAATGTTCATTCATCGTCATCTCGAGGCCGGGGTACGAACTGGACAGGGCTCAGGATATCCTGGGTGGAAAATACCAGGGAGAAATGTACGAGGTGCCCACTGATAAGCCTTTGGAAGAGAGGCTTCTTCAAACATACAAGATCCTCCTGCTGCGGATCGACGCTCTTGATGTTTCCTCGACCGAAGTCCGGAGACGGATCAAGAACGGAGATTCTCTTGAAGGATTCATCCCTCGGGAGGTTGAGGGTTATATTAAGGAAAGAGGGTTATATAGATGAAGGAAACAGTCGAACGGCGGACAAGAAAGATGACCAAGAGGGGCTTGCCTGAGGAAGTCAGGATCTCGATCAAGGCAGGCCTAGCCAAAAAAGGGGAAGGCGTCCTGGTTCTGGATATGAGGGAAGTGTCCTCCTTTACGGACTATTTTATCATCATGAATGGGAATTCGACCCGTCAGAATGTCGCCCTCTATGAAAATATCGAACACGATCTCCGGAAGGTGAGCCTCCGCCCCCTGAGCATCGAAGGCAGAGAGCACGGCGAATGGATCCTGATGGACTACGGCAGTTTTATCGTCCATGTTTTTTCGAAGCAGACCCGTGACTATTATTCTTTAGAAAAATTGTGGGGGGATGCTCCGAAACTGGAATATCAATAATTTAAAAAATCTATTGACTTTTTTCCCCCGAATCATTATTTTTTATTGACCATTTTTGAGGCTCGGAAGCTGAACGGTCACGCGCCAGCCCGGATGGACAGGCACTCATGAACCTCAGGATCATCTGGCCCGGCAAGACAAGGGACGAGAACCTGAGAAGGTTGCAGGAGCATTATTTGGGCCGGATCCGCAGGATTGGCCGGTGCGAGGTCGTTCAGACCCGAGAGGCCAAAGGAATTGAAGATAAGGATAAAAACCGGATTTTGGCGTTTGAGGCGGAAGGCCTTGAAAAACAGTTTAAAGATGACTATATTATCTGCCTCTTTGACAAGGGGAAGGAGATGACCTCTCTCGACCTGGCCAGGTTTCTGGAAGGGCACAGCACAGGGTCAACCCGGCCCTTGACTTTTGTTGTCGGAGGGTTCTTGGGCCTGGCGGGGCGGATCTTAAAGAGGTCGAATCTCCTTTTGTCCCTGTCCAGGATGACCTTCTCGCACGAATTGAGCCGTGTCATCCTGCTCGAACAGTTGTACCGCTCACTGACCATGATCAAAGGGCAACACTATGCTAAGTAGGGGAGACTGAATTGAGTAAGAAAATGACCAAGAAAGAAAAGGATTTTTATCGGAAGAAACTTCTGGAACAAAAAGATAATATCCTCAAGAAGCTGAGCCAGTTTTACCACGAGAGCAAAGAAGTGGAAACCGATATTGCCCAGGACGTCGTGGACAAGGCCGAAAGCTCGTACACCAAAGAATTCCTTCTGAGCCTCTCGGATGCGGAGCGAGTCCAGTTGCTGCGGATCGACGCGGCCCTGAAACGACTCGCCACTGATGAATTCGGTATCTGCCAGGTCTGTCATCAAGAGATCGGGAAAAAGCGCCTGGAGGCGATCCCCTGGACCGCCCTGTGTATCAATTGCCAGGAGAAGCAAGAACAAGAATCCCAGTGATCCTCCCTTTCTCCAGGCTCTTCCTTTCATCAAAGAAACTCGGAGAGCTTATCGTCTTTCCTTCCTTCTGCAAGGTGTGCTCGACGCTTCTGGAGGAGGACGGAGAACGCGTCGTCTGCCGATCCTGCTTGGGGAAAATGGCGCCCGCCGACTCGCCTTGCTGCGTCAGTTGCGGACGCTTTTTTGAGGACGGAGGTCCGGCTCATCTCTGTCTGGACTGCCTTAGGGAGATGCCGCCATTCTCACGTCACCGCTCTTGCTCCTCTTATGGGGGCATGGTGAAGGACGTCATCCTTCTTTACAAATATCGACGTTTCAAAGTCCTCGGCGTCGATCTGGCCAGGTTTGCCGAACGTGCTTTGGGCGGAGACGAGGGCCTGTGGTGGGGAGTGGAGGCCATCGTCCCGGTGCCCCTCCATCCTCGTCGGCGGAGAGAACGGGGATTCAATCAGGCCCAGGTCATCGCCGCGGAGCTCGCCAGGCTCAAAGGGATCGACTTGGTGGATGACGCTCTGGTCAAAGTCAAAAATGTGCCTCCCCAGACTTCTCTCCAAGCCAGGGAAAGGGCTCACAACGTTCGCGGAGCGTTTAAGATAAAGAAAACGCAAGGGATCGCGGGGAAAACCGTTCTTCTCCTGGACGATGTCTATACGACCGGCTCAACGCTGACGGAATGTTCCCTGGCCCTCAAAAAGTCGGGGGTTAAAGACGTCCGGGCGCTGACCATCGCTCAGGCTTGAAGGGGACGCTTCACGCGGCCCGATTGGCGCGTTTATTTTTTTTGCTTTTCGGGGAGTAGCGCCGGTTTGAGGATCTTCACTTTCCGGGGCTTAAGGTCGGTTCGCTTCGGCATTGTGATCTTCAAGACGCCGTTTTCGTGTTCGGCGTGGATCTTGTCCTGGTCGACATAGTTCGGCAAAGTGAAAGTCCGATAAAAAGACCCATAGGACCTTTCCAGGCGGTGATAGTTTTCTTCCTTCCTCTCCGTCTCGAACCTGCGCTCCCCCTTGATCGAGAGGGTGTTGTCTTCGATTTTGATCTCGACATCCTTTTCGTCGACTCCAGGAATCTCGGCTGTCAGGACCAGCTGATTCTCGCTCTCATAGATGTCCACGGCCGGGTTCCAGGCGCTGGAAATAAACTCTTTTTCTTGGCCCCGGGCGGTGACGACGTCCTCAAACAGGCGGTTCATCTTTTCCCTGAGGGTTAGCAGGTCCCTGAAGGGATCCCACCTTATGATCGCCATCGGTAACCTCCTGAGGGAGAGTCTTCTAACAATATTACTATATTATCCTGGTATCTAGCTGTCAATTGCGGGAAGGAATTTGTAAGCGTTTCCGTCGCGGGCCCCATCTCCCTCAAGCGGGGTTGGTTTGGAGCCCCTGGACGTCTTCTTCATCTTCGCCCTTGAACGAGCACGGTGGCCTCACCCTTCAATTTTTTTTCGCCTATTCGAGAGATCAACTCCCTGGACTCTCCTCTGATGAACTCTTCATGAATCTTGGTCAGTTCTCTGGCGATGACCACCTGTCGGGTTCCCAACGCTTCCTCGAGAAGGGTAAGAAATTCGGCGATTTTTCGGGTCGGGAGATAGAAAACGAGTGTCGATCTCTCTTCCTTGAGCGAGGCCAGGAGTTTTCTGGTCCTTTCCCTTTTCGGGGGAGGGAAGCCCAGAAACAGGAATCTGTCCGTGGGAAGCCCGGCCGCCGATAGAGCCGTAGCGACGGCTGAGGCTCCGGGAACGGGAACCACGGTCAACCCCTCCTGGACGGCTTCCCGGATGAGCCGGAACCCGGGGTCGGAAAGGCCCGGAGTCCCGGAATCAGAAACGAGGGCGATGTCTTTTCCTGCTTTGAGAAGTGCCAGGATTAGAGGCGACTTCTGGCCCTCTCTGGGTTGATAATAACTGATTAGGCTTTTTTGGATCTTATAAGCGTTCAGAAGTTTCAGCGTCCGGCGGGTATCTTCACAGGCGACCGCGTCGACCTCCTTGAGGATCCTCAGAGCCCTGAGGCTTATATCCTCGAGGTTACCAATGGGCGTTGCGATAACGTAAAGAATTCCCCTCTTGTTCTCCATCAGCGGTACCTCTTTCAGCCCTATCTGCCCCAATCGTAGGGATAGAGAAAGTCGTGGCCGACGGTCCGGGCCGACAGCTTGGCTATGGGCGGGAGCTTGCGCTTGAATTCGGAATTCTTTATCATCCCGGCAATCTTTGCGACTTTGGCCTTTTCGAACCCGGCCGCGACGACCTCTTCTTGGGGCAGCCTCATATCAACAAGACGATACAGAATGGCGTCGATCTCCCCATAATTGAGGCCGAGCTCGCCCTCGTCGGTTTGGCCAGGCCAGAGACCAGCGGTCGGCACTTTGCGGAGGATCCTGTCCGGAATCCCGAGGTGCTTGCCGACCTGACGGACTTGGGTTTTATAGAGATCTCCCAAGGGGTTAATCGCCGAGGCCATATCACCGTGGATGGTTCCATAGCCGATCAAGAGCTCGGTCTTGTTGCTCGTCCCCAGAATCAGAGCTTTCTCCCGGGCCGAGAAATCGTACAGGATCGACATCCTCTCCCGCGCCATTTTGTTTCCCCTCAGTACCTTGTTGGGGGTGGGGAATTCAGCAAAATAGGCATCGACCATGGGCGAGATATCGACCAGCCGCGACCGAAGGCGGAGCCGGCTCACGACATCGCGGGCATCCCTCATCTCTGTCTGGGGGCTCTCTCGGTAGGGCATAAGGAGGGCGATCACGTTTCTCGGTCCGAGAGCTCTCGCCGCCAAATAAGCGCAGACAGAGGAATCGATCCCGCCTGAGAGACCCACGATTCCCTTCTGGAATCCGAACTTGGAGAGCTCCTGCTTGATGAAGAGGGTGAGGACTCTTTCGACAAACGCCGGCTGGATTGCGAGCAGCGCGTCTCGCCTCGAATATTGCCTTTGGGGTTTATCAGTCGCCATAGCCTTTGACGATTCTCTGAAGGGCTTCCAGAATGACCTCGGGTTTCTCGTCTTTTTTGAAATCCATCCTCCTCCGCGCCTGCCTGATGGCTTCGAGATCCAGGTCTTGCATCAGAAAATCGTCATCGATGTAGGATGCCTTGGCCATGAGCCTTCCTTGAGGTCCGAAGACATAAGAGCCCCCGCCAAATACCATCCCATCCTCGATCCCTACCCGGCCGCAATAGATGACAAAGGCGGAGGAGAAAAGAGAGATCGCCTCTCCCATGAGCTCCCACATACGACTGGATCCGAATCCCCCTTTCGTCGAGACGCCCCTGCCGGGTGCGGCGCTGATGACAATGATCATCTCTGAGCCGCCGGCAAAAAGAAGGTAGCCGGCGCCGTAGTGGAGGAAGTCCCGGCAGATCATCAGCCCCGTCTCCCCAAAAGGTGTCGTGAACGTCTTGAAATTCTTGCCCGCTGTAAAGAACCTCGCCTCCTCGAACATCCCGAACGTCGGGAGGAAGACCTTGCGGTGGATATGGAGGATCCGGCCGCCGGAAAGGAAGGCGGCGGAGTTGTAGAAGAGTCCTTTTTCAGCGCCCCTCTCCTCGACGAACCCCAGGACGATGGCGATTTCCCGGCTCAGGGATTTGAATTCGTCGAAAAGTCTGCTCTTCTCGGGATTAACGGCCACCTCTGCGACAAGGTCTCGCAAGGAATAGCCGGTCAGGCTGAGCTCGGGGAAGATAACGAGGTCAGCCTTCTGTTTTCTCGCTTTGGCAATCTGGTCCAAGTGGAGCTTGCGGTTTCTTTCGACATCTCCCAAGTGCGGGCTGATCTGGGCCAGGGCGATTCTCATACAAAAAAATTAGCACAATTGAACGGGATTTGCAATTTTCCCGGTGGCGCCGCATGAGTTATTGCGCTTGCCTTAGCTCCGGACGGGACACGGAGTCCCTTTTGGAAGGCTCTTGCTTGTTGAAAATTCAGGCCGAATAAGATATATATAAAAGACGAAGATGGAACACATCGCACTCAGCCTCCATGACATTTTTTCTCATCGGCGAACCGGCCGCTTGACCTTCAAGCGGGAAGACGTCGTCAAATATTTCTTCTTTAAAGAGGGACATCTCATCTCGGTCAAAACGAACCAGCCCGGAGAGAAATTGGGCGAGGTCTTGTTCAAGCTTGGCAAAATCCAGGAGGACCTCCTCACAAAGATTGATGACTACATCGAGCCTCAGCGAAATCTGGGCGAAATCTTGAAGGAGAAAAAATTCATCTCCGAGGATGATCTAAAAGAAGGCCTGCTTCACCAGCTGCGTGAGGCTATTCTGAATACGTTTTCGTATTTTGACGCGGAGTTGGGGTTCCAGGAAAAAGACTTCCCGACATCCGGAGCGGGGCCCCAAATCAGTGTTCCCCTGTTGATCGAGTACGGTATCCGCCGGATGATCTTCCAGCCTCAGATCAAATCCTTATTGGAGAGGAAGATCCCGTCGCCCAAAGGGAAAGCTTTCGTCTATGTTTTGACCCCGGAAGAGAAAGAGCTCCTGAGCCGCATCCGAGGAGAGACCTCGACGGAATCCCTGTTGGCTTCCTCCAAAGCCAACCCCGAGTTCTTTTGGAAGAGCCTCTATCTATTTTATTGTCTCGGCCTGATCGACCTGAAAGGAGGGGACAAATCCGGTGGTAAGCAGGACACTTATGAGCGCTCCGAACCCGAACCGTTGATCAGGATTTCCGACGTCGTCGAACTCAGAGACAGGCTCTCCTCGATGAATTTTTATCAGATCCTGGAGGTCCCGCGGGAGGCGACCGATCTGGAGATCAAGAAAGCCTATTTTCAGCTGGCCAGGAAGTATCACCCGGACCGGTTCGACCCCTCTCTGCCTCAGGAGGCCAAAGACCAGATCTCCGAAGTCTTTGACACCATCACCAAAGCCTACCGGACTCTGAGCACGCCCCCCGAGCGGAGAATCTATGATTCAAAAATCACCAGCTTTTCCAAAGAGGAAGAAGCCGGTGCTTCGAAAAAAGCCGAGGTCAAGTTTCGTCAGGGAAAAACCCTTTACGGACAGGCCCGCTATGAGGAGGCCCTGATTCTTTTGGAAGAAGCCATCAGGCTGAATAAGAACAAGGGCGACTATCATTTGCTGTTGGCCATGGCTGAATCCAAGATATCATCTCTCCATCGGAAAGCCGAAGCGGACTTCCTCAAGGCCGTCGGACTCGACCCTTGGAGCGCGGAAGGATTCGTGGGGTTGGGGCTCCTGTACAAGCAAGAAGAGATGATGACCAAGGCGAGGAAACAGTTTCAGAGGGCCCTGGAGATCGACCCCGATCACCCGGTCGCCCAAAAGGAACTGGAAGGGCTGGACCAGGGAGAGAAGAAAACGGGTTTGCGCGCGCTATTATCGATGGAGTTTTTCTCCAAGAAAAAGAAAAAATAAACCTGTCCAGGTTTATTTGACAAGCTTGAGGAATTCCCTTTCTTCCAGAGTCCTGACTCCCAGCTTCCGGGCCTTTTCCAACTTTGAGCCCGGCTCTTTTCCAACCACAAGATAGGCCGTCTGACTGGAGACAGCGGAAGCGACCTTCCCACCCAGGGCCTCAATGGCTTCGGAGGCTTCCTCCCTCGTCAGGGCGGACAGCGTCCCCGTCAGAACAAAGGTCTGCCCCTCGAGAGGCGTCGAGTTCCGTCGTTCCGTTTTCAACCGGAAATTGAGCCCCGCCGCTTTGAGCTTTTGGATTAGGTCTCTGTTTTCCGGTTGGCCAAAGAAAAAGGCGATGCTTTCGGCGACCTTGGGTCCCACGTCTTCGACCTCGATCAACTGCTGTTCCGAGGCGCCGGCGACGGCCTCCAGGTTCCTGAAGCGCCCCGCGAGAGCCCTGGCAGTTCGCTCGCCCACGTGCCGGATGCCGAGGGCAAAGATCAGTCTCGGCAGATCGGTCTGTTTGCTATTCCCGATCTCGGCCATCAGATTTTCTGTGCTCTTGGGACCCATCCGCTCCAGACGGACAACATCTTCGTAGCTGAGGGAATAGAGATCCGGGATCTTTCGAACCAGTTTTTTATCCAGGAGTTGGTCAACCAAGGCGTCGCCAAGGCCTTCGATGTTCATGGCCCGCCGCGAAGCAAAGTGGAGGATGGATTCCCTGATCCTCGCCGGGCAAGAGGGGTTGCTGCAGCGCGAGATCGCTTCGCCTTCCGGCCTGAAGGTGGCCGAATGGCAAACCGGGCACAAAGCGGGCCAGACCAGCTTCTTCTCCTTGCCGGTACGTTTTTCTTTCATCACCGCGACGACCTGAGGGATGACGTCGCCGCTCCTTTCAATCAAGACCGTGTCACCGATCCGGACATCCTTTCGCCGGACCTCATCCTCATTGTGGAGCGTGGATCGCGTGATGGTGATGCCGGAGAGTTTGACCGGCTCCAGGACGGCTACCGGGGTCAGGGCTCCGGTCCGGCCGACCTGAATGATGATATCGTTGATCCTGGTCGTGGCCTGTCGGGCCGGAAACTTGTAGGCGATTGCCCAGCGTGGGGACTTGGCCGTCGCACCCAGAGCCTTCCTCTGGTCGGTCGAGTTGACCTTGATCACGATTCCGTCCGCGTCGTAATCCAGCGTGTCCCTTTTTTCGGCCCATTCTTTGTAGTAAGAAATCGTCGCTCCGAGGTCACGGCACAGGCGGGGGTTGGGGTTGATCTTGAAGCCCAGGCCTTTGAGGGTCATCAGATTTTTCCACTGGCTCCCGGTCTCTTCTCCGCCTATGAAAATATAATAAAGGAATGTGTCCAATCCGCGGGAGGCGACCAGCCGTGGATCGAGGAGATGGATCGAGCCGGCGGCGGCATTCCTGGCGTTGGCGAAGAGGGGCTCGTCGTTTTTTTCTCGCTCTCGGTTGATTTTTTTGAAGGATTCGGCGGGAAGATAAATTTCGCCCCGGACTTCAACCTCCCGCGTTTCTTCGATGGCCAGAGGCAGGCTCCTGATCGTCTTGACATTGGAGGTCACTTCGTCCCCCCTCACGCCGTCGCCCCGGGTGACGGCCTGGGTGAACTTTCCATGCCGGTAGATGATCGAGATGCCCAGACCGTCGATTTTCAATTCGGCCACATATTCGATCTTCTCCCCCGGGAGCAACCGCTGAATCCGGTCCTCGAATTCCCGGAGTTCTTCCTCGGTGTAACAGTTATCCATGCTCATCATGGGGATGCGATGTTCGACCGGGGGAAATCCCTTGACCGGCTTCTCTCCGACACGTTGAGTGGGCGACTCCGCCGTTACGGAATCAGGGAATTGCTTCTCCAGTTCCTCGAGTTGCTTGACCAGTTGGTCGAATTCGTAATCCGAGATCTGAGGATCGTTGTCGACGTAGTATTTTTTCTCGTGGTGCTTGATCTCCTCGCGGAGATTCTGGATTTTCCGGAGAGCCTGCTGACGTGAGAGTATTTTTTTCGCCACCCGTTTTCCTCGTGGCGGTCGTCAGATTCGGGTCCCTTACTTGAGACCGAGTTTCTTCTTGACCTCCTCCATCCGCTTCGTCCACTTGGTCGTCATCTCACTAGAGCTCGACTGGAGCTTCGTGATCTCGGCTTTTTGGGCGTCGATGTCGGCCAGGATCTTCTTCATCTCGGCTTTCTCTTCGTCCGTGAGGTCTTCTTCGTTCTTGCCCTCGAACTTGGAGTTGAAGGTCTTGGTCAGCTCCTCGATCTTCTTATTTTTTTCCTGGATCTTTTTGATCACTTCATTGTATTTGGCGTCGGATGAAGTCGAGAAGAAGAGGCTCTGGGCCATGCCCAACGCCTGTTGACTCTGGGCCGGATACAGGAAGCTGGCCTCGAGGAGATAGTCGATGGCCTCCTGGCCGACGGCAGGACTTGTTTGAGCCTTCTTGGCCAGGATGATTCCTATATTGTAAGCGAGCTCTCCGGTCCGTTTCTTGGCGTAGGCTTCCTTGAATAGAGAGAGCGCCTCTTCAGCCTTGTTATTCTTGTAAAGAGTTTGGCCCAGGATGAGTGCGCTTTCAGAATCCTTGGACTGGTTGTACAAGGTCCGGAAGACTTTTTCCGCCTCGGCATACTGCTTGTTGTCATAAAGGGTTTTGGCCAGCTTTTTGATCTGGACGATGATTTTGGGGTCCTTCAGAATGGAGTAAGAGTTGACGTAGGCGTCGGCCGCGCCGCCGACATCCTTAGATTTTTCAGCGGCCACACCCTGAATAAAATAACCGGCCCCGATAAGCCTGGTCCACTGATTTTGAGCCGAAGGATCAGTCTCTTTCTCCTTGTTGGCCTTGGCGATTTCGACAACCTGAATCGCTAAGTTCTTGGCCTTATCAAGATTCTGGCCTGTCTCACTGTAGACGCTGGAAACGGTGACCAGGACCTGGCATTTCGTGACGTCGTCCAGCCCTCCCGCGGCCAGCGCCTTCTCTCCGTAGTCCGTGGTTTCTTTGGGGCTTTTTCCTGGATACGGGGTTAGGCAGATGTTGGCATAGGCGAAATTTTCGTATTTCGTGCCTTTCCCTGCGTATTTGGCGATGTACTCTTTGAGGAGTTGAATCCTCTGGGCGGGATTGTTAGAAGTCATCGCCTTGATATAGGCATCATCGGCTTCGTTTTGAGCCGGCAAGAGGCTAAAAAGGAGAAGCGTCATCGCCAACGTGGCAAAACCGGTTCTTTTCATTGGGTACCTCACACAAAAATTTTTAGAATGATAGCCTGCCACTTATGAATTGTCAACATTGGCCATTTCTATTATAGCAAAACTGGGGGACGTTCCCCAAGGGGACACCCTTCAAGATTATGATGGGCGGCAAATTGTGGTTCTTATGATGGAGATAACGAAGAGTGTCCCCTTGGGGAACGTCCCCATTTTACCGTTTTACTCCTCATGGCAATTCGGCTAGAATAAACCAGATGTCCAGTGCCCAAGATTTCACCGTCCTCTTTTTGGAACACTTCAAAAGAGCTCCTCGAAGAGATGTCTCACTCCGCCTCTATTCAAATTTTAGGATCGGCGGGAATGCCGACTTTTTCCTGGAGGTTTCATCGATTCCTGACCTCAAATCGGCCGTCAGTCTGGCGAGAAAAACCTCGCTTCCTTTTTGTGTGATAGGCGGGGGATATAACCTCCTGTTCGACGATGAGGGGTACAGAGGATTGATCATCAAGAATGAAGCTCGAGGGATTGAGCCCTGCGCAGAAGGGGAAATCGCGGCAGTTTCCGGGACTCCTCTCTCCCAATTGGTCCAATCAGCCGTTGATCGCCGGATAGAAGGATTCGAATTCCTCGCCGGCATCCCGGGAACCGTAGGCGGGGCGGTGTCAGGAAATGCGGGGGCCTTCGGCCGGAGTATTGGGGATACGGTGGTGGGAGCGGAGATCTTTGATGAGGCAGGAAAGGCGAGGCAAGTCGCACCGCAGGACCTGGAATTTGGCTACCGGCACTCCCTCGTCAAGAGGAAAAAGGCGGTCCTCCTGACAGCCAGGTTTCTGGGCCGAGCCGGGGACAAAGAAGAGATTAAAAATAGGATCGCCCAAAATCTGGAATCGAGAAAATCAAAACATCCTCCCGAAAACACGTCCTGCGCCGGGAGCTATTTTAAGAATCCCATGCTTCCGGACGGGACCAAAATCGCTGCCGGATTCCTTCTGGACCAGGTGGGGGCCAAAGACCTCAGAGTCGGGGATGCGGCGGTCTACGCCGGCCACGCGAACTTCATCATCAACCTGGGGAATGCCAGCGCCAGGGAGGTCCGTTTCCTGGCCCGGGAACTCAAAGAGAGAGTGAAAGCCAAATTCGGCCTTGAATTGGACGAGGAAGTCATCTATCTTCCAGCAACTTCCTCAAAGCTCTGATCTTCCCAGGCGGGAGGCCTCGTTTCCGGGCCATTTTCAGCGCTTGCGCCCCCAAAGCGGAATAAAGCCGCCGAAGTGAAGGCACTCTCCTGATTGCCTTGATGTGGGCTTTGACAGTCGTGATGTCCCCCCTGACGATGGGACCCGTCAGGGAAAAGCCGACTCCAAATTTTTTTACATTTTGTAAAGTTCCTTCGGTCAAGGGAAGCAATGTTCGGCCTGCCTGCTCCGCGGGAAAACCGATCCTTTGCAGAAGCGATGTCGCGGCGTCCAAGATGACAACCATGAAGTTCGAAGCGAAGGCGCAGGCGGCGTGATAAGCCGGTTTGTCCTTTTTTGCAAGGATGAGAGCATGGCCATGGAGCGATTTCACGATCCTGGAGGCGACTTTCAAGGCCTCTTTTTCTCCCTCCAGGCCAAAAAAGACATTCCGGAATTGGCCTGGCAAGGGGCGTTTTCGGCAAACGGATTGGATGGGATGGAGGGAACCGATGACTGCCCCTTTCTTTTTCAGGGGGAACAAGACCGAAGACGACAATAATCCGCTGCAGTGAAGAACCGTTCTCTTGGACCAGGGCACAGAAGAGGTTGATAATTCGCGGACGACCTTCGGAATTTCTGCGTCGGGGAGACAGAGGAGAACAATCTCTCCCTGGGCCGCAGCCTTGGCGTTGTCCGCCAAGGCTTGGGGCGCCGTTCCGATGATCTTTGCGCTCTCCCTCGCCTCTCGGAGGGTCAAGCAAGATAAAGATATGACCTTGAACCCCTTCCGCGAAAGTGAAAAGCCCAGGGAAGTGCCCAATCTTCCCGCACCGATGATCGCTATATCCGTCATTGATTGCCTTCAAACAGATCTTGCCAAAGCCGGGTTTCAAGTGAAGTCAGGGGTTTGTCTTTTTTCTCCAATTCCCGCGCTTTTCGAGAATCCTCGAGCGTCCTCCTGAGCTCCTGGTTGAATTCCTTTGCCTTCAGAAGGCGAGCCCTTCTTGCTTTGGCTATGGCCCCGAGCTCGCGGTCTGAGGTGACGACGCACAGCCTCTTGGGATCCGATTGCCGGGAAAATATCTCCTGGATAACCTCGTCCGCCTTCTGCCCTCGGGAGGGATAGAGAAGAAAGAACTTTTTTCTGCCCCTGACCAGGGGTTCTAGGTTCTCGTCGGGAGGGCCGTCGAAGACAAGAAAGATCCTGTTCCTTTTCAGCCGTTGGAAGAGGAGAAGGCGGCGCACCAAGAGAGAGCGGCTCCGGGAGTCTTTGATGCTGTAACTGGAGATGTGCCCCAGAAGGTTGTTTCCGTCGATAAGATAGGCCATTCTGGTCTGAGGAGGCGCCTGGGAGGCAACTAGAGCCTGTAGGTTTCGCCGGGTTTGAGGATTATGACCTCGGCGAGGCTTCCGACCCGTTTCTTGAATTCCTGCGGGTCTGCGCCGACGGCCGGGAACGTGCCGTAATGAATCGGGATGACTCTTTTGGTCTGGACGAATTCAACGGCCTTGACCGCGGATGGCACTCCCATGGTATACCGGTCGCCGATGGGGATGAAGCTCAGATCGGGCCTGAAGAATTCACCGATGAGCTTCAAGTCATAGGTCAAGCCCGTATCCCCGGCGTGATAGAGTCTTTTCCCGTCGAGCTCGATGACCACTCCAGCGGGATCGCCTTTTTCCGAGGAGTGGACGGCCGGGACCATGTGAACCTTGACCCCCTGGACCTCCACGGTCCCCCCGACATTCATCTCCTCGGTCTTGCAGCCTTTTTCCTGGGCCTCGACCGCGACCTCATATATGGCCACCAAGGGGGCGCCCGTCTGTATGCAGATTTGGAATGCATCGCCGACATGATCGCCGTGATAATGGGTTACAACAACGACGTCGGCGTCTCTGATGCTCTCGGGCGTCACAGCGGCCATGGGGTTCCCGGTGAGGAAGGGGTCAATATAAATCGTCTTCGAACCCTTGATCTTCACGGCCGAGTGGCCCAACCAAGTGATCTCCATTCTGCAACGCTCCTCCGGCTTCACGGTTGCTTTCTAGCCCGGCGGCCAGGTCATTCTTCTTCCCCCCAGAAGGTGGAAGTGGATGTGAAAGACCTCTTGACCCGATTCGGGCGCTGTGTTGAGGACGATCCGGTAGCCACGAAGATCGATCCCCTTCGCTTTCGCGATCTCGCGCGCCTTGAGCAGGATATCGGCCAGAATACCCTTTTTCTCAGCCGGGACTTCGTTGAGCGAGACGAAGTGCTCTTTGGGAATGAGCAGGATATGGATCGGCGCCTTGGGGTTGATGTCTTCAAAGGCCAGGATCCGGGTGTCCTCCATCACGACCTTGGCCGGAATTTTCTTATCGGCGATCTGGCAGAAAAGACAACCTTCCATGGGGCTCCTCCTATCTGATTCTCTCGATCAAGGCGCCCAAGTCTCTGAGTTTTTCTTCAATCCGTTCATACCCCCTGTCCAGATGTTCGGCCTCATTGATGACCGTTTGACCGCCGGCGATCATCCCGGCCAGGATCAAGGAGGCCGATGCCCTCAGGTCCGTGGCCATCACTTCGGCGCCCGACAACAGCGTTTTGCCCCTGACCATAGCCTTATCTCCCTGGACCTCGATGTTCGCTCCGAGCCGAAGCAATTCGTTGACGTGTGAAAACCTCCGGTCAAAGATGGTCTCGGTGATGATCGAAGTTCCCGAGGCCTGGGTCATCAGGACCATGAATTGGGCTTGCATGTCGGTTGGGAAGCCCGGGTAGGGAGACGTGGTGATATCCTGAGGCTTGATCTCTGCGCTTCCCGCGACCTCGAGGGCGTTGTCCTTGATTCGCTCGATCACGGCACCCGAATACCGCAGCCGCTCGACGACAGCGGTCAGGTGGTCCGGCAGGACATCCGTCAAAACGATTTTCCCTTGAGTTAACGCGCCGGCGATCAGGAACGTCCCGGCTTCGATCCTGTCGGGGATGATCTCGTGAACCGCCCCGCTCAGCTCGGGAACGCCCCGGACGCGGATTTTCTCCTCGCCAATGCCTTCAATCTTGGCGCCCATCTTGATGAGTAACTCACAGAGGTTGGTAACCTCCGGCTCGACGGCGCAGTTCTTAAGGCTCGTCACCCCTTCGGCTAGGCAGGCGGCCATGACGAGATTCTCGGTGCCCGTCACGGTCTTCTTTTCAAATTCGATTTCCGCTCCGCGGAGCCTGGCCGTCTGGGCCTTGATGTATCCATGCTCCAGAGAGATCGTCGCCCCCAGTTTCTGCAGCCCGCTGATGTGGAGGTCGACAGGCCTGGACCCGATGGCACATCCGCCGGGCAAGGCGACGACCGCCTTGCCGCATCTGGCCAGGAGGGGACCTAAGACCAGGATCGAAGCCCTCATCGCCCGGACGAGCTCATAGGCCGCCTCATCTGAAGAGATGCTCTTGACCTGGATGGAGAGCGTGTTCTTCTGGAGCTCGTAGTCAGCTCCGAGATCTTTCATCAAGGTCAGGATGGTGAAGACGTCCTTCACCAGGGGGACATTCTTGAGCTGAATTCTCTCCGAGGTGAGAAGGCTGGCGGCGATGGCCGGAAGGACAGCATTCTTGGCTCCGCTGATCCCTATTCGTCCTCGGAGCTGCAAATGATGATTCCCGAGGATCCTGATTCTTTCCACTTTCGATGATTGTAGAATAATGGCGCAAAAAAAACAACCGAAGAAGCAGTGAGCAGCGAGCGGTGAGCAGTGAGCTGTTCAATACCAAATCTCTTTTTAAAAGCTCTTATTAAAATACCCCTCCCTCCTTACCCTTCACTCCTCACCTTTGATTATATTGATTTGAGGGCTTGATCCAGGTCGGCGATGATGTCGGCAGGGTCCTCCGCGCCCACACAGAGCCTGATGAGCTGAGGCGGGACGTCGGCCATGCGCCGTGCCTCCTCCCCTTGCTGCAAATGGGTCGAGATGGCCGGGATTGTGGCGACGCTCTTGATCCGGCCCAGGTCCGTTGCCCGGTAGATGAGTTTGAAACCATCAAAGACTTTCCTGGCGTTCTCCGGAGGTCCGTCCACGCGGAAACTCATCAGATGACCGTAGCGGTTGACTTCCTGTCCCCGGCCATCGTCGGAATCGACGAGTTTCATGTATTCCTTGGCCAAGGGATGGAGCCTAAAACTCGGCAGACCCAGATAGTCGACCTGATAGACCCGAGGCTGGCCCTGGAGATATTCGGCCACTTTCTGACAGTTCTGGCTCACTAGGTCCATCTTGGCGCGGAGTGTCCGCAGGTCATTAAGGGCAAAAATCGCATTGAAGGGAGAGGCTGCGGGGCCGTTATCGCGGTAGGGATAAAGCTGGATGTACTCGGCGAAGCTCTCCTTGAACAGAGGATTCGGGTTTTTGACCTTGGTGACAATGGGTTTGCGGCTGATGAGCGCGCCGCCGATGGCCGTTCCGCCCGAGGTGATGGATTTGGTCAGAGAGTGGATGACGATGTCGGCGCCGTGGCCGATCGGCCGCATGAGCGCCGGAGTCGCGCAGGTGGCATCAATGAGCAGGGGAATTCCCCAGGAATGGGCGAGGTCGGCCAGAGCCCGGACCGGGGCGAACGACTGCTGCGGGTTGCTGGGCGCTTCCATATAGAGAAAGCGGCTATCTTCGTCGATCATCGACTTCCATTCCTGGATGTCTTCCGGATGGCGGACCCAGCGGACGTCGATGCCCCGCTCTTGTTTTTTGCGAACGTTGAAATGCTGGAAGGTGCCCCCGTAAACCTGGATAGAGGAAACAAAGTTGATCTTTTCCGGGCCCTCTTTTTGCTTGATCAGGAGCGCATCGGAGGCCAGGACAATGGCCGACATTCCAGAGGCCGTCACCAGGCACGACGCATCGGACCCGGTCTTATAGCCTTCGAGTATGGCCAAGGTCCAGCCGAGATAATAGGTTGTTGGGTTGGCGATCCGGGTGTAGCACCAGGTCGGGATGAGATAGGAGAGCGCGGCTTCCAGCTCGTCGGCGTCGTGGTAGGCCTGGGAGCTGGACAGATAAAGAGGCTCAATGATCGCCCCTTGGTTCTGCTTCAGGGCTTCCTCTACGGAGTAAATCCCGTGGACGGCGATGGTGTCGAACTTCATTTTTTTCATTCGGGCGACAAGGGCGTCTCTCTGAGCCAGGATTTTCTTGGAGTCCTCGACGTAGCGCATAACGCCCGGGCCAAATTTGGGGTCATTATTCATGATACCTCCGGGATGGACGATGGGTTTATGAAGAAAAATGGATTTATATTTCGTTGTCGGCGATTACGATTGCTGATAAACAGCATGACACGGAAATCTGGCCCTCATCATACACAAAACTCCAAACCTATTGCAAGTGGCGGTGAATCGCCAGCATATCCGACAGAATGGCGTGGCCGGTCTCGAGCTTTCCCGCCCCCGGCCCCTGGATGGTGACTTTTTTCAACAGGTCAGAGTCAAAAGTCAAAGCGTTGTTAGCGCCCATGACCCCGGCGAGCGGATCGGAGATCGGGAGTTTGTGCGGAGACACGCTGGCCTCGATGTCTTTGCCGACCTTCTTGGCCTGGGCGATAAGTTTGTAACGAAAGCCTTCGGATCTTGCGGCCAGAACATCTTCTTTGGAGAGGGCCGTGATGCCCTTCCTTTTGACATCCGCGGGTTGGATGTTGCCTCCCAGGAGGACATTGGAGAGGATGACGATTTTTGCCAGCGCGTCATAGCCCTCCACGTCGGCCGTCGGATCCGCCTCGGCATAGCCAAGTTTCTGAGCCAAAGCCAGAGCGTCTTTGTAGTTCATCCGGTCCTCTTCCATCTTGGACAAGATAAAGTTTGTCGTCCCGTTGAGGATCCCTTTCACTTCGCGAATCTCGGTCCCGGCGAGTCCGTTTTCGATCAAACTGAAGACGGGCGTGCCGCTCATCACCGTGCCTTCGATCCTGAAGAGGAGATGATTTTTCTTAGCCAGCTCGGCGATCTCATGATAGTGGAGAGCCGCCGGTCCCTTGTTGGAAGTCACCACGTGCTTGCCCGTGCGCAGCGCTTTTTTGATGTAGCTCGTGGCCGGCTCCCCGGTCTTGATATCCGTGTAGGTGAGCTCGGCGATGATATCGGCGTTCGAACGTTCGATCATCTCAAGGGGGCCCGGGGTCTCGCTCTTCTTGCTTTTGGGATGGGGATAATCATCCACACGCTTGCCCTGGCGGAGGAGGTCGAGGAGTTTTTTGATCTGGATGCCTTCAGGAACAAGTATGGAGCCCCTGAGCTTGTCGCTGATGGCCACAACCTTGGCTTCGAATTCATACTTCTCCTTGAGATAATCGGCCTTGCTTTCCAGGATCTCGAGCAGCCCCTGGCCGACCGTGCCGCAACCGATAAGACCGATCTTGTATTCCATGCTTCCTGCCTCCCAAAAGATGATGATCTCGAATGAAGATGAAATATAACACAACCGCCGGAGAAAGGGAACCGAAGAGGCGCAATTGACTGTCCGTTTGCCTTGTGTTATAAAGCCAAAAAAGAGGAGGTACCCCCCATGCCCCAAAAATCAAGAACGATTCTCTTGCTCGTCAGCTTTGTTTTGTTGATTTTCGCTTTTCCGGCCCCGGCTCAGGATCTTTCAAAAAGATTCACGGCCAGTGATTACTTCAATTTTGAGTATGTCTCGGATCCTCAGATCTCGCCCGATGGGAAAAAGATTATTTACGTTCGGAATTTTGTCGACGCCATGAGCGACAAGTTCTATTCCAACCTCTGGATCATCAATTTTGACGGCTCCGGCAACCGGCCCCTGACCAGCGGTCTCTACCATGACGGGTCACCTTGCTGGTCGCCCGATGGAACACAGTTCATCTACGTCTCGGACCGGGACGGGAAGCCCCAGATCTATAAATACTGGATGGATCTCGGCCAATCTGCCTTGCTGACAAATTTGCTTTTCCCGCCGATGGGAATATGCTGGTCTCCCGACGGAAAACAAATTGCCTACTCTTCGCTCGTCCTTTCCGCGCCCAGAACAATTGCCCCGCCGCCCCCTCTCCCTCCCGGCGCTCAGATGGCCCAACCGGCCAAAATCATCGACCGGATCATGTACCGTTTTGACGGCATCGGCTATATTCCTGGGTTTCTCCATGTTTTTGTGATTCCGGCCGAGGGGGGCACGCCCAGACAACTGAGCAGCGGCAACTTCAATCATCCCGATTTTCTCAGCCGTGAACTCGCCTGGACGCCCGACGGCAAATCCGTCCTCTTCTCGGCCAACCGGAAAGACAATTTCGAGATCGAAATCCTCGACACCGAGGTCTATGAGATTTCTGTCGCCGACGGATCGCTCAAGGCCCTGACCAATCGCAGAGGCCCCGACGGTGGGCCCGCCATCTCTCACGACGGAAAACTCATCGCTTATCTGGGCTTTGATGATCGATACCAGGGACATCAGACGACCCAACTCTACGTCATGAACCGGGATGGAAGCGGACCTCGTGCTGTGACCAAGAGTCTGGATCGGGACGTTTCAAAAGTGAATTGGGCAAACGACGGCAAGGGGTTGTATTTTTGTTACGATGAGAAAGGGACTTCCTATATCGCTTACACAACCCTCGACGGCAAGGTCAAGCAGCTCACCGGCGGCATCGGTGACGGCCGAGTGGCTTATGGAAGCGGTGGGTCTTACACCATCGCTCCGGGCGGAAATTTTGCCTTTACCCTCACCAAGCCCGACCACCCCAGTGACATCGCCGTCGGAACGGTCCTCGACCCAAAGGCGAGGATTATCACGAGCGTCAACGACGACATTCTGGCCTTCAAGAAACTCGGAAGCGTCGAAGAGATCTGGTACACCTCTTCCGTGGACGGGCGCAAGATTCAGGGCTGGATCCTCAAGCCGCCCGATTTTGACCCGACCAAGAAATATCCTCTGATCCTGGAAATCCACGGCGGGCCGTTCGCGAGCTACGGTGACTATTTCGATATCGAGAAGGAGCTGTTGGTTTCGAGCGGCTATGTCGTTCTCTACACCAATCCCAGGGGGAGCACGAGCTATGGGGAAGAGTTCGCCAATTTGATTCACCACAGTTACCCCGGCGACGATTTTTACGACCTGAATTCCGGAGTAGACGCGGTTCTCAAGAAGGGTTATATCGATGAAAACAATCTCTTTGTCACGGGCGGAAGCGGGGGCGGCGTCTTGACCTGCTGGATGATCGGCCGGACGAACAGGTTCCGGGCGGCGGCTCCGCTTTACCCGGTCATCAATTGGTACAGCTGGGTTTTAACCTCGGATGTTTCGGTCCTGGGCGTCAAATATTGGTTTCCCGGGTTCCCCTGGGACAATGTCGAGAACTATGAAAAACGATCTCTCCTCTCCGTGGTCAAGAACGTGAAAACGCCGACCATCATCATCACCGGCGAGCAAGATTTCAGATGCCCCATGTCGGAATCCGAGCAGTATTATATGGCCCTCAAGCTCCTGGGCGTTGAAGCCGTTCTCGTCCGTTTCCCTGACGAATCCCACGGCATCATGGCCAGGCCCAGCCATCACCTGTCCAAGATGATGCACATCATCGCCTGGTTCGACCAGCACAAAAGCAAAAAATAACGCTTCCGATATTTCCCTGAAAATAAAAAGGACAGGCACTCTTTGGGTGCCTGTCCTTTTGTGCTTTTTCGATTTACTGCCGGCGATGAGCCAATTACTGTTTCGGCGCGGCTGCGGCTTTGATCTGGCCTTCGACCCAGTCGGTGGTGACACTCTTGGGTCTCTCGATCGGGAGGCCAAGCGCGCGGCTCCAAATCAACTGGGCGAGGACTCCGATGGCCCGGGAAACGCCGAAGAAAACGGTGTAATAATCCCACTCGGTAAGGCCATAGTGATAGAGCAAACATCCGGAGTGGGCGTCGACATTGGGCCACGGATTCTTGGTTTTTCCGTGCTTGGTCAGGACGTCGGGAGCAACCTCGTAGACCATGCTGACGACCTTGAAGATCTCATCATTGGGCAGGTGCTTGAGAGCGAACTCTCTCTGGGCGACGTATCTCGGGTCGGTCTTGCGGAGAACGGCGTGTCCATAACCGGGGACGACTTTGCCGGCGTTCAGGGTATCCCACAGGTATTTTTCCAGCTGTTCTTTGGTCGGAACGCCCTTCAGGTCTTTCATCAAGTCCATGATCCAGCGGAGCACTTCTTGGTTGGCCAGACCGTGGAGAGGACCGGCCAGGCCGTTCATGGCTGCGGAGAGGGAATAATAGGCATCGGAAAGCGCCGAGCCGACAAGGTGACAGGTGTGGGCCGAGACATTGCCGCCTTCGTGGTCGCTGTGGATGACCAGATAAAGGCGCATCAGTTCCTTGAAGGTCTCGTCCTTGACGCCGACCATTTGGGCCAGGTTTCCGCCCCAATCAAGCTTCAGGTCGGCGGGGATGTGCTTATCACTCTTGTAGGACCTTCTGTAAATGAACGCCGCGATCGCCGGCAGCTTGGCCAGCAGGTTCATGACGTCTTCGTACATGGGATCCCAGTAGGTCGTCTTGGGCATCCCCTTTCTGTACATCTCTGAGAAGATGGAGTCCTTCTGCAGAGACAGGATGGCCTGGGAGAACTGAGTCATAGGATGAGTGTCGGGCGGGATGGATTTCATGATGTCGAGCAGGTACTTGGGAAGTTCACCGCGCTTTTGCCACTCTCTCGTGATGTCTTTGACGTCGTCGACCGTGGGCAGATCGCCGGTCAAGAGGAGATAAAAAATACCCTCGGGAAGGGGCTCTTCTCCACCCTGGGCCTTGGGCAGCTTTTGCCTGAGTTCGGGGATGGTGAAGCCGCGGAATCGGATTCCCTCGATCGGATCAAGGGCTGATGTCTCCCAGACCATGCACTTGACCGAACGCATGCCGCCATAAGCCTGGGCGATCGAGACATCTCCGATTTTCATTTCCCCGTTTTCTTTGAGGATTTTCTGGACTCTTTCCCTCATCGGGACCATTTTGGCTGAAAATTTTTCTTTTAATGAAGCCATGTGATAAACCTCCTTTGGCTTTTTCTAAATGATGTTTACCTCTGTTTAGAGAGTCCAAAATATATAACATTGTCGGACTCCTAAGTCAACCCGGAAGATGCAAATTCCGGAAAAATTCTTTCCTTGATTTTTTGGCCGCTTGCCGGTATGTTATCCAAAGAAAGCAATCCCTTTTTTGAAGGAGAGAGTCAATGGCCGGATTAGCGATTTTTCTCATTCTTATCGTGATCATACTCGTCATCGCCGTCGGGTTCTACAACACCCTGATCAGCTTGAGAAATCGCTGCGACAACGCCTGGTCTCAGGTCGATGTTCAGCTGCGCCGGAGGTATGACCTTATCCCGAACCTGGTGGAGACGGTCAAAGGCTACGCCAAGCACGAACGGGAGGTCTTCGAGAGAGTGACCGAGGCGAGGTCGAAGGCGATGGGCGCTCCGACTGTCAAAGAGCAAGGGCAGGCAGAGAATCAGCTCGCCGGCGCCCTGAAAACCCTGTTTGCGGTGGCCGAAAACTACCCCGAACTCAAGGCCAACCAAAATTTCCTGATGCTCCAGGAAGAGCTGGCCGGGACAGAGGGCAAGGTCGCTTATGCCCGCCAGTTCTACAACGATTCGGTGATGAAGTTCAATGTCAGGCAACAGGTCTTTCCGTCGAGCATCATCGCCCGCATGTTCAACTTCAAGGAAAAAGAATATTTTGATATCGGCGAAGAAGCCGCCAAGGGTCCGGTCAAGGTGGCCTTTTAAGTTTCTTGTACGAACAGATCGCCCGCAACAAGTGGAAGTCCTTTTTCCTGGTCCTCTTTTTTATCGCCCTCATTTTCACTCTGACCTGGCTGTTTGAGGAGATCACCGGCTGGGGCAAGGGAGGCTTGGCCGTGGCCGTCTTCATTTCCCTGGCCATGGCGGCGGGCGGCTACTTCGGGAGTGACAAGATCGTCCTGGCCATCAGCCGGGCGAGGCCCGCGACCAAGGAAGAATATCCATATCTTTACAACGTGGTCGAGGGGCTCGCCATCGCCGGAGGCATCCCGGCGCCGCGCTGCTATGTGATCGAGGACACCGCCCCCAATGCCTTTGCCACCGGCCGCAATCCCCAGCATTCGGTCATCTGCGTCACGACCGGGCTCCTCCAAAAGATGAACCGAGTCGAGCTCGAAGGGGTCATCGCCCATGAGATGTCCCACATCAAGAATTACGATATCCTTCTTCAAACGCTGGTCGTCGTCATGGTCGGTGTGATCGCGCTCCTCAGCGATTGGATTCTGCGGAGTTTCTTCTGGGGAGGGGGGAGAAGGCGGGGGAGCAGGCAGAAAGGCGGAGCCGCAGGCGCAGGGGCCATCCTGATCGTTGTCGGGCTGGTCATGGCCGCCCTTTCACCTCTCATCGCCCAACTCGTTCAGCTCGCCATTTCGCGGAAGCGGGAATTCCTGGCCGACGCAAGCGGTGCTATGTTAACCCGCTATCCGCCGGGACTGGCCTCAGCGCTCCGGAAGATCGCCGCCGACATCGAACCGCTCGAGGCCGCCAACAAGGCCACGGCCCATCTTTATATCGTAAACCCCCTCAAAGATGCCAAGGGCGTCGTCAACAGGCTCTTCAGCACTCACCCTCCCATCGAGGAGAGGATCACGGCGCTCGAAAAGATGTAAAAGAAGTGAGTCCTAAGCCATGAGCGGCAAAGAACGAGGCGCGGCCTTCTCCCTCCCAAATTAGAGCTTGAAAGCTTGCCGCGTTATTTTTATAATAGATGTCCGCGGCGGGGTCGTAGTTCAGTTTGGTTAGAACGCTGGCCTGTCACGCCAGAGGTCGCGAGTTCGAGTCTCGTCGGCCCCGCCATTTCCCAATTTTGGCCTTTTTCACAGCCTTTTTGATGATGACAGGCGCTCGCTGACTGGCTGGTATCTCGCTTTCCTGCTGCTCCAGTTTGATCTCAAATAAGGTCTTAAAGGGCTCATTCCAAATAAAATCCAGCGGATAATGAGCCGGGATTTCGAACTCAATTTCTTTTGTTTTTGGCTCGGTCACATTGCATACAATGATAGTTCCAAACATAAGCGCATTGAGTCGCTTTCTCTTTTCTGAATTTGCGCTAAAGTATTGATTCTTAAAATCTTTCATCAGTTCCAAAGTGTCTAAGCTCGCTTCCATATAATCAGTCTCTCCAGTCTCCAATTCAGCCAAGCGCTTTTCAATTTGTTCCAGCCTTTTAGACATTTTGTCAAATTCTTCTTTATAAAAATCTTCTGGCACCAGCGCCCGACAGAAATTTTCGTAGAGCTTTGTGCGCCGATTTTTGATTTGAGTTTGTTCCGAGTGTAAGCGCTTCTCTTCCTCAGCGGCGCTTGTTGCCCGTATCTTATAGTCGTCCTGCAATTCAACCTTCAACATTTCGTAAACGTCAGGGTCAATATATAATTCGCCAAGGGCTTCATCGAAGTATTTGTCGATTTGCTGTTCCGTGAATTTTGGGAGGTTGCACTTCCCGCGCCCCTGCGTGCAGCTATAATACGTATATGACTTTGTTTCACCAGTGCTTTTCAGAGTTTTTATCTTCTGAACTCCGACCACCGAGCAGTGGCAATATCCGCACTCCAACAGTCCTTTGTATTTATAGTCTTTGCCATACTTCTGCTTCACGCTCTTCTGCTCGAAGACGACTTGTGCCTGGTCAAATAAAGCTTTCGAGATGATTGGCTCATAGCTCCCTTTGTTGTCGTATACCTTTCCGCCCCAAACGAAACTACCAAAATACGTAGAATTGTGAAGGCACTGGGAAATGACGGCGCGATGAACATTATTCCCCTTCTTGCTTTTCAGCCCTAAATTCCGCATCTTCTGAGTTATTCCTCGAATCGTGTATACCCCAGTGGCCCATAACTCGAACATCTGCTTTATAAGAGGAGCAGTTTTCGGACACGGCATGATGCGTGACTTATTTGGTCCTACTTTCCACAAAGGATTGGCAATATAGCCAAGTGGTGGGAAACCAGGGAAAAAACCCTGCTCCAGCATATCGTGCTGAGCATCCATTACGCGCTTGCGCAAGCGACCACTGAACAGCTTTGCTTCTACCTGATCTCGCTCAAATTGTGCCGTTTCGTCAAAATCATCTGGGTCAGCTGGTGTAAATGATCGGCCAGAAGTGACATTATGAAATTTGACATTGGTATTCTTTAGCAGCACGTAGTCATCGGTATTACGGCTCACCCGATCAGCAAGGTAAAATAGCACGTGCTCGATCTTGTATTCTTTGATGTAGTCCAGCATCTTATAAAATTCCATACGAGCATTCAATTTCCAACCGCTGGCGGCCTCCTCAAATATCTTGATAAGCTGGAGACCATTCTTGGCTGCATAATCTTGTATTTTCTGACGCTGAATGCCTGGGCTAAAATGCTCGGCCTGTTCTTTTGAACTGACCCTGACATAACCGATTGCCTTGCTCACATTCTCACCCTCACATATATTTATACCATATTTTGAGTGACTTGTAAATCTCCTAGAATCAGTAAGTTGTCTTCCGAGGCGTTGCTTCTACAACCTTTATTTTTCTACCTCCAACTTCAGTATGGTCCAGCATCAGCATGGCTTGAAGCGCTTCTTCCTGATTCGGCATCGTAATGTAGCCAAAACCCCTGCTTTCGCCAGAAGCATGGTCGCGAATAATCACAGCTTGTTCAATTACTCCATAGCCCTCAAACAGTTTCCTCAATTGTTCATTATCAATTGAGAAGGGAAGGTTCCCACAGTAAATTTTCATCGATCTCCAAGTTTATTCGAGTTGAGCCAAATCGATTTAATCCTCGAACGGCTCCGTCATAATTGGGGCCGGTTACCCAGCCCCTTTTGTTACGGTAAGCATCCGTCAGACATTTTGTTTTTCTCCATAGGGTTCATCAAAGATCGGCAGATACGGCTTTACCGCTTCGTCGTCCAAAATGTTTCCGTGATAAACGTGGCCATTGCAGGGACCCCACTTGCCACCGCACGTTGTAAATTCGCCATTCCATCTGACGAGAATATTTCCATACTTACAAAAATATTGAGGCCTGGTGACCAAACCGCTTGTTTTCGCCCTGCCTTCCGGCGCTGGGATTAAGCAGATACTAATGGCTCTTCGGTCATTCAAATTTTCTCGATTAAACAGATATATTGTTTCTTGGGCGTGACGCGCTGCATATCTCCCAGTATGTTGTGACCTTTGAAGCCTGGGGTTGCTGATCCAAGCTTTGATGACGGCTGGTGAAATTTTTGACTTCCATTTATCCAGCGAAAGTTTTGCTATGATTTCACCGCGTTTAGCCATTTCACAAAGTCGCAACGCCGAATCAGTTATCGACCCGTTGGTCAAAACATAGACATCAAGCCCAGCATTTCTTCCAATTTCAATCATCTCAAAAAGATTAGGATTCAATGTCGGTTCACCTCCAGCAAGAACTAAAGGCTCACCACGCTTTATCATTTTAACTGCAAATTTGTCGACGATGGCTCTGAGTGTTTCCGGCGCCATGTCGTTACCTTCGGACGTAGAATTGTTGCAGCAAATGACACAGTGAAAATTACAGCGCGATGAGGCGGAGATGTTCATTTTTCATCCTTCAAAAACTGGCACCCTAGAGGCACGCGATTTTTCCGTGCTAGTTTATATGGGGTAGCACGAGAAAGTGCCTCTCAAGTCATCTGGTAAAAGGTTCCCAGGGGAAAATCGAGACTTCTCAGCATATCCGTCAAGTGCTGTTTTCCGTTAAAAAAGGCCATTTTCCTGCCTGGGAAAAAGGCCTACAAATGCACCCCCTGTATAGAACACGGAGGACAGTTTAAACCGCATCTTCCCCAATCTTCGGTTCACGGGCTGCTTTAATGGCCATATCTTTCTCCATCCGGTCTAATTCCTTGCTGGCCATGGCGTCTCTGATTTTTACACACTCGGCTTCTGGTCGCTTTTTCCAGTGCCAATACTTCACAGATTTCGTGTAATAATAGCCTGACTCTTTGTCCTCGACTTTTCTGTCTTCCTGGACATATTTTCCTTCCGAAAACCAAATCAAGCGATCGTTCAATTTGACAGCGATATAGCGCGGAATGCCACGCACAACATTGATGGCTTTGGTATAAGAAAAAACCATTAAGCCCTGCAATGGACCGCCGACAATATTGTCGAGCCTTAAAACCCATGGGCCGAGAAGTTCTGGTTTCCACTTAGGATTTTGCTCCAGCTTGATCGCTCCATTTTCTTCCCACGTCACGGTGAGATACGGCGCGTATGACGTCATTGGCGAATCCGATTCGGCTGTGAATATTCCCTTTGGCTCTAACCACGTCATAATTTTTCCGTTCTCATAAATTGGAACTTTTGCCTTCGTAAAGTTTCTGAAAGTCGTTTCAAAATATTGCATTTATTTACTCCCTAATCCCAATTGTCCCCTCGATACGGATAATGGCATCTTCAATATTGATGTCGATGCTGGTTAATGCCTGTTTAAAGGCTGCTTCAAGCTTGCTCGACCATTCTTCTTTATTCAGCTCAGCTTTTCCAAAAAAGAATACGTTGATCTGAATCTTTAGATTTTTGTTTTTGATTTCAGTTATCATTTTATTTCTCCTTGTTTTCAGCACAATTTTTAAACTTACAAGGCTCCGTTATTCCTTCGACTTTGCTCGTCTTTAAAAAAGCGTTGCCACAGATGACGTGCACGTTTGCAAGCATCATTTCAAATGATTTGATAAGCGCGGCTAACTGCTCATCAGCAACAGTCATATTGTCGAAGCTGACGGCATCTACAGCAATTTTGTAAACTAACTTTTTAGCTCGAAACATTTTATTCGTCCTCCGATTCCAAAATTTGCTGATACTGACTCAGCGTGCCTTTATATCCGGCTTTGATAGCTTCACGCCAACGCTTTTCAATTTGCTCCTCTGTAAGTCGGTCGGCAATCTTCTGTCCTTTGAAGCTTTCAGTTATCGCGTCGGCTCCGACAAAAGTGTTGAAGCTGGGCGAAAGACAAAAATCAATCTGTGAAAGCACGAAGTCGTCGCCAACGATTCCAACTGACTCTTTCTGAGTTACAGAACCAAAGCCTTTCAGACTGACACCGACACGGCCACCGTTTCTGATAATGGTCGAAAGATTCTTGCCTCTGCTAGTGGGAAGAATTTTAGCTTTGGCCCAGGCAGTTCCGTCTTTTTCTACCCAAAGTCCGAGTAGCTGATGACTAACGTCGTCAACATTAAAATCATCCACGTGCCGATCTGCTCCGAAAACAATAAGTCTTTTGGCTTGCTGATCGGCGGCTGCTACTGCCCTCTCCACGGTTTTTCGTGGATATAATCTCCCATTAGCATTGGCCACATCGCTTTGCATAAAAGCGAATTCAATGGTCATAGGGTCGTCTGTGCTGGTGATCTTTTGTCGTTCCAGCAAAATATTTTCTTTCAAAATCATTTCCATTTTCTCCATAAAAATAACTGAAGGAGCGGAGTCGTTAGCCGCTCCTTCACTGAGCGGCTTTAGGACTGGACGATACTGAGTAGCCGCATTTCAGTTGTGCCGCACTGGACTTCAATCGACGCTAATAGCTTTTCAAGTCTAAGTTCGCATTCAAGCGCTTCAGCAGCATTTTGATCGCTGTCGTCGCCTTTGCTCGAAACGTCCAACGTGATCGTGTAAATAATTTGAGCCACGTTTTCCTCCATTTTATTTTGGGGCGCCTTTCAGCGCCCCGGTTGCAGATACCGTTCAGCCATACCGTTTTTCGGCAGGCTGTTAAAATTCCAGCCGGCTCTTATTGTTAGCCGGACTTTTTGGTGAGCGAATCATGAAAACTTTATGATGAAAAGAGGCGAGACAACAGGGTAAAAGCGCTCATGTCCCTGGCTCGCCCCAACTGTAAAATAAAAGAGGTTATGTTCCATTTATTGCTTTCAGTTCGGTTTCAATTTCTTTTTTATCGTCCTCGCTTCGCTCAGTAAGGACGTCTTCATTTATCCATGAATGAGTGATGTAATGCTTCATGGTAGCGCTGGGCTCGCGATGCAGCACACTTTTTATTTCAAGCTTCGAATAAATAGCCATTGGATCAGCGACTCCGACTTCAATAAATCTCGGTATTCCACGTGGCAAGCAAACAGACTGGCCGTTAATGGTTCTGAACTCTACCGAGTTGCCATGAGTATTAAGCATCTCGATGATTCGGCCCTTTTCAGTGGGTTCAAAATCAGACCTTGGAACGAGCACAATTTCACCAGCATCTTTAAAAATAACTTGCTGCCATCTAACATAAATCCCTGTTGGGTCCGATGTCTCCAAAATTTGCGTCTCGCGTGGAGCCAGACACAGAATGACGGCTCCATTTTTTCCGTAAACTTTCGCCAACTCGAGCCGCTGTTGATTGGAAAATTCTATCTTAAAAATTTGCTTTTCTGCCATTTATTCCTCCTCAATTAGTATCTATAAAACGCACGTGCACTCACTCGGTCAAAACTGCACATTTGTGGCTGGTGACAAAAATAAGCTGTTTTTATCAGCTTAGACCGTGTGCCAGAGCCTCTAGAAACGTCTTTCTCGTGCTACCCCATATAAACTAGCACGGTAAAAACGTGCTTGGTCTAGTCATCATCTTCATCACCGCTATAAGGCACAACCAACGGCTGTTTGAAAGTTTGCTGCTGCTTTTTAGGCAATGGGCTTCTTGCTCTCTTGACCAGCTTATTGAGACTGATCCTTTCGCCTTTGATCATAACGGCTCTATTCAATCTTTCCTCTTCGGGCTTTAGCTGGGCCAGCATATCTTGATGTCTTTTTTTCATCCTCGTCTTTTCGGGCATAGCAGCCATCACAACATCATTTTCTTTCTGAGCCTCGTTTTGGCGCTTGATTTCGATGTCACGCTTTCGACATAGCTCCTGAATCTGACGTTTCGGCGGCTCAAAACCGTAAAGCCCTTTTAAATTCTGGATAATTACTGATGCTTTCATGTCAGGGTGCTGGGCAACATAAGCTTTCCAAGTTTCTTGCCAAATCACGCTGAGCGCTGGAACCGTTAATCCCTGAAACATTTCGATGAACTGTCTGAATAGCCCTGCGTGTAATAGGTCATACAAATCTCGCCATTTTGAATCCATTGGCTGAGCCTTGAGCCAGTCCCAAACAAAGCCGCTCAGCAAGCTCAATGGGTCGTGAAAGATTTCGCTCAAAATCCAAGCTCGCGTTTGCTGCAATAGCTCGTTCTGGACGGCAGCATCTTCTGGCGCTGGGCGATATACAGCAAACGGGCTTCCAGCTTGTTCGACCACCGATGAATAAACGCTGTTGCGATCAATTTCTTCTGGCGCTTTGGTTATGGCCACGACTTGTTCTGAATCAGATTTCTTTCCATTCTTGCCGACCCAATTGAATGACCAGTTGTCAAACTTTTCCCAAAGCAAATCATCACTAATTTCCTTATATTTCTTCTTCAACTTTGGGAACAGAATTGTTTTGGCGTCAAATATCCAATTGCCGAATTTTTGTTCCCAATTGACGCCTTTGATTTGGCGTCTGCTCATCTGGTAATAAAAATACTTTTGCAAAGGTTCAATGTCTGTCTTTGTGCCTTGGCCCTTAAAGATGTTTTGTAAAGATTTTTTTGATTCGTCCCACATATTATTTCTCCATAGCTTCTAAAACCTTTGGTGCTCTTAGCACCTAAGGTTAACAATACTTTTTCTTCAATTCAGAAAGCGCTTTCTTTGACCACATAACTTTGTCCCAGTGGCCTGCGACAAGCTCCAACCGATATTTGTCCGGCTCACCAAAAACCGGCGCTTTCTCATAACGCTCGGGAACCCAAGTCATTTTCTTATAAACGGCTTCACTTTGATTTGGCACTACTGGAACTCTGATGCTTATCCCGAATGGCACCGAAACTTTAAAGAACCCGTGCTGATAAATAGCTGCTGATTTTGGGTGGCCGCTCCAATGTTCAAAAGAACACGTCCAGCCGATGTCGTCTGGGTATTCGAAGTTTTCTCGCATCGAATAGTCAACAGTAAACGACAAGTTGTCTCCGTAAGCGTCCTTTCGCTGGTGTAAAGTGAGCGCTCGCCATGGGCCATAAATGCAACCACCCATCTGATCAATACAAAGCACGCCCATCTTTGGCGGCAATTCAAACGTTTCAGTAAAATTCCAGCCAACAAGAATCGACCAAGGATACTGGGTCATATTGTCGAACCAAGTTTCATAAGACTTTTCTTTCATTTTAATCTCCATCAATGTAACGATCTAACCAGCCCCAAACACCACGATGTTTCGGCTGCTTCCGCTTCGGGCTGGGCAAAGGATAAGCGACACTTCCACGAATGATGTGTGTGCCGCCCTGCTTCACCATCCAATCCTGCATTTCTTCATCAGGTGTTCGCTGCTCCACTTCTATTTTCTGCTCTCTGGCTTCACGCTCCAGTCGATTCTGATATTCGTCTCCGCTTTTTCTGGGCAAATAAGGTTCCATATCCTTGGCTGTAATGCGCAAGCTGGGCCAGCAAGCCAAAGTGACAGCATCTAAGCGATCCGGCGATGGTAGTCCCCGGCGGCTCATAAGCTCTTTCGATTCTATCTGAATCTGGCCTGTGCTTGTTCTAACAGTGCGAATAGCAGCCATCTGGCTTTTCAGCTTGGCGTCGTTTGGCAGGCACAGTCTCGGCAACAGGCTTTTTAAGCGCCACGTCGCTTCTGCTCTTCGGTTCTTAAACATTCGCTTGTCGGCTGGCGCTTCACTGCCGTTAAATTCAACCACTCGGTAGCCCAGCTTCTTCAATCCGTCGGCGACTCCGGCGCCAATGCCAACGGCATCGACCACAACATCAGAAAGCTTATTGCCAATCTTCCTGCTTACTTCATCAACGATTTTTGTTATATCCTTTTCGCGCAGAATCAGCTCAAACGAAAAGGTGTTTCCGTGGCGCTTGGTCAGCACTGTTTCGGCATCACCTTGACCAACGTCCAAACCCCAGCACACGTCTCCTCCTTCATGACTGGTGCGGCTCATGGCTGCTTCAATATCAGCAAGCTCAAAAACTACATTTTCCGAAGCCAACGAATACCAATCTCCCAATAGCCAGCTATTGAATTGCTCCTCTGGCAAAAGAGCCTTCATCGATTCGATATAACCTGGGTCTAAAT
Organism: Candidatus Aminicenantota bacterium; assembly: GCA_963701305.1. Lineage (GTDB taxonomy): Bacteria > Acidobacteriota > Aminicenantia > Aminicenantales > CAVYOD01 > CAVYOD01. The sequence goes on along the minus strand of OY969586.1, from coordinate 1,401,052 downwards.
GCTTGTTTTGTGCTGCCAGCATCTGAACAAACCTATGATCAGGCAGGCTCTGCTCGATCCATCTGCGCCTGACCCAGTTTGATGTTGGGTTGGCCGTGCATAGCAGCCTATATCGCCATGGGCCTTTCAGTCGTAACCTGGTTGCTAACATTCTAAAGCTGTCCTCCGTAACCTCTTCGGCCTGGTCAATTCCAGCCCAGCTTAGCTCCATGCTTCTTATCTTTGAGTTATCGAATAGGCCGATCAAATACAGCCTACTTCCGTTCTTAAACTCGACATATTGCTCTCGCTTATTCCTTTTCTTTAACTGCTCGGCTGGCAACAATCGTTCCAGAGTTTCCATCGTTGTCTTGAGCAGGCTGGTTACGAAATTGCGACAAAGCGCGGCTCTGGCTTTTTCATGACTCAGACAATGATCAATCGCTTCGGCACAGAGCCAATAGCTTTTACCGCCGCCCATGCCACCACCAGCCAACACATAGGTTTCTGAAGCTTCATGCGCTTCTTGCTGGCGCGGCGTCAACTGGCACAATGAACCAATGCCTCCATAGGCTTCAGGCTGCTTATTGTTTCCCATCACCATTTCTTTCAATCCCATGTTATCTTTCCTCCTGCTTTCTGACAGCTTCTTTGAGCTTGCCAATGAAATCCAAATCGTCCATAAGCTCTTTCAATTGAGTCATAAGCCTCGACCTAATTCTTATCACCTCAATATCTGTATTTCCCTCAAGCGCCTTTATGTCATTGTTCAGCTGCTTCACCATCCTTCTCCTGGTCAAGCAGTGTGGCAGATGGCGATTAGGCTCCAAGGTCATACGGCGGTATTCATTGTCAGATTGAAACCAGCACAGACCACTGTTCTTTATGGCGTTGCATTTACAGGGCTCGCCTTTTTTCGTCACCGCTTTACAAATCATTTTCTTTTCTCCTTTGTCTATCGAAAATATGCTTGCAGCATGTTTCTTTGACTACCTTTGACAAATTTCAGCATAAAAATAACCGTCTAAACGTTATCTTTTAAATCCCTGGGCTGCTAAAAAGGCTTATCTTTGGAACTGCCTTTTAGGTTATTTTCCCCTGATAACCGGCTCTTTGGCTGGGCCAAACTGTTATTTGGCAAGCCAGATGGTGCTGGTCGGAACTGATTTGCAGCCAACAACGGCGCGGCTGCAAGCGAGCTGGGTCCCAGGCTTCCTATCGCCTCATTATGCTTTTTCGTCTTTAGGCGCTGAGCCTCAATATGAAGTATCCAATTATAGGCATTATTAAGAGGAGATGATGCAGCGTTAGAACCGTTACTGCCCAATTATGTTTAATTGATTTCGTAATTGATGAAGTGAGGCCAAGCCCCTTATATTCCAATTCCATTTTTTCTGAAAATTTTACCGATCCTGAGTAATAGTCGAAAATAATAGCAAATATCTATCAGCCCGTAAGAAAATAAGCCAAAAAAGGCTAGGATGGCGATAAGATCTCCTATCATAAAAGACTTTGTATCCGAGATGTCAATTTTCACGCCTAACTTTAATAAACTTAAGGCAGCACCGATTGCTACAACTATTATTGAGGAAACAGTAATTCTATTCCTCATTATCAACTGGTTAAAATGCATCTGAACGTCAATGCTTTCTTTCCAAATCTCAAAAATCTTCTCGTCGAGTTCTGTCCTGTGCTTTTTTTCTATAACCTCCCTTATGGATTGAACTGCATCCTTCCAGCCTGAAAACTCCTTTTTATGTTTTCATGTTCTAAAATATTTCCGAAAGCATCTTCAATGTTATTCCAGGGATAATCAAAAAGAATTACGTCTTTGCCTTTTTCTGCGGCCAAGATTGCGTCTTCCCATTTATCTTCTATGATAATGTCATACTTAGAAGAAAGCGAAAGCTTGTCTTTTGAAAATAATAAAGAATCCTGTTTAAGGGGTATCCTGTGTTTTTTGAACCATCTAAAAGTAACATCTCTTTTATTGCTTGGCCGAGCAGTTATGAACCTAATTTCTCCATACCGTTGAAGACTCTTAATCCCTTTTTTACATCCTTTAACAATTCTGAGTTTTTCATAGCCTTTTTTTTCGGAAAACTCCTTATGGCAAGCTTTCTCTTGCTCTTGAGGAATCTTGAAGTCTTTATAAAAATCAAACTCTTTTATATCTTCTAATTTAAGTTTCTTGCCCGTTTGTTTGTTTAAGCATTTTCGGAAAGGCGTGTGAAAATCGGCGACAATATTGTCGATGTCAACGAACACTCTTACCATGATCTATCCTCGTTGTCTTAAATTTTAACCTTTCCGTAAAGCAGATCTTCTACCTGGATCAATTTTATATTTAATCCTTCACTTTTGATTCTTGCTGCTTCTTCATGCGCTCCCTTGGTAAAACTAAATGCGACAATGAAGCCAACCTTAAACTCTGCTCTTTTCAAAGCAGTTTCAAAATTATCAACTACATTTCTTCCTATATTCTCGGATTGCTTGACTTGAATTCCGGCTCTTTCAGTAAAAATCGTTTTGTCATAATAGCCATCTAAACCCATATCCGAGCGTAATTTTTTGCTCTGCTTAGCCTTCATCTCATTTATTATCCAGTTTTGAAACTCGAAAGCTTCTAAAGCTCTCAATTCAGAAAGGGTCGTTGGCATACCTATTGAGTCAAAGTCTTTGCTTCTTATGGCTCCCAATTTCTCTAATCGTTTCTGGACCAAAGCAATTGCAGTTGGTGATATATCAATTCCTATCCATTTTTCCTAACTTTTGAGACACCGCCATGGCTGTCCCGCAACCACAGAATGGATCTAAAACTATATCATTTTTATTAGAAGAAGCTTTCACAATTCTGTCTAATAAAGCTTCTGGCTTTTGAGTCGGATAACCAAGGCGTTCTTTGGCCGACGAATTCAATAAGGCTATATTCCAAACATCATCAATTGCTTTTCCTTCTGTCAATACCTCATCCACATAACGCTTATAACGTTCACCCTTTTTGCCGCCATCTGTCCATATAAATTCGCGTCCATCGTCATCAAATTTAACATCGTGACGATGATTTAAAAACTCCTGTTTATTCCATATTTCGCTAACAGAATTCAAAACCGCATTTTTCGTTTTAGCATAAAAAAGAACGTTATCGTGCTTGCGACTAAAATGTCCTGGATATATATCGGTGCGTTGACCATAATGCCATATAATCTCATTTCTAAAATTGTGATAGCCGAAAATGTCATCCAGCATTACCTTCAAATAGTGTCCTGCGTGCCAGTCGCAATGAAGATAGAAAGAGCCTGTGTCTTTCAAAACATCATACATTTTTGCTACTCTTTCTCTCATCCATTCGATGTAAACGCCAATGCCACCTTCCCAACGGTCTTTAAAGCTTCTGACTTCTGCTTCATCGCCCCATATAACTTCATAGTGTTTATTAGAGAAAAAGGGCGGATCAAGGTATATCAAATCTACCATTATTCCCTTCTTCACCAAGTCGTCCAATGCCTTTAAATTATCCGCACAAATAAGCAAGTTCTTTGTAAGCCCATTGTTTTTCATTTACAGATCCCTCGTTAAAAACGAGGGTATCTGTTTATGACCTGGGCGTCAAGGCCTAAGCTAACTATTCTGAGCAGTCTGGGACACTTCTAAGATAGCATAGATTAATTTTTCTAAGCCGGACTAATAACTGCTGGTAAAGACTGTTGTTTCTTCCCGATGGCGAAAAGGAGTATTTACTTACTATTTGCTTGGTCTGCGACGGGGACGATGGAAATCATGTGCACGCGTTGAGCTTTTTCATCGACCCTATACAAAACCCAAAACCTTGGAGAATCGGAATCCATAGGGGCACTCTCATGTACATAATGGTCTGGAGTGTGCAATTGGGTTCCTGAATGAGGGTCACGGCAAACATTCCAGATGATCGCGTCCTTATAATCATAAATGCGGGAATATGAAGTCTTAAGCTCTTTGATAAGTGTATCGAAAGAATCTTCTTCTACCGCGCCAAAAAGACAGCCACCTGTCCTCCTAGACGGCTTCTTTACTGAGTCTATCAAGTTCTTTTTGTCCCCATATTACCCCATCTCTTCGAACGGGAACCCGGTACATGTCGAAAACTGTATGGTATGGGATTACTTCCCGATCCCTCGTATTTACCCACGCCGTAAGAGTGTGCGTCCAGTTGCTTAAATCCGTTGCCCCAATTCCGCGCAGTTGTGTCACCCCATCGCGAACAAGTGCTAGCTCAGGTGGAGAAAAGATTGTCGTATCTGACACGGTGAGAGCGACCAGACGTTTTTGAATCCTTCCATAATAAGGCCGCTCCTCAATAGTTGCACGTCCTTCAGCGATGAGTTGTTCTTGGGCCTTAACCATTTCTTTCGGTGCTGGGCCTTTAGGAAGATGAAAGTAGGTAGACCCAGTGATGGAATTCCCATAGATACTGTAGGACATGAAGTCCACGACAAAAAGAATCTTGTTTAGCTTCGTTGCCCCATATTCAGGGTCGTCCTTACATAGTTCGGAGACATATAGAATTAGCTCTTTTAGCTTCTTCATTTTTCGCCTCCTTTTTGTATTATAACACATTGTCAACCCCCTTAGCTTTTTCAAGCTGTCTCGGCTGCATACCCAGGGTCTGTGTGTTGCTGGGCAAAGGTTGCCAAGCTTGCACCCCCCTTGTGTGTGCTGGCTGGCATCCTTTGAATCTTTAAAAAAAGCTGGTAAAAACACTTTCTTTTTTATTATCTCCCAGGTCATAGCTGTAAAAAATTTAAAGAATGCCAAAAGGATGCCAAATTTTAACTTGGCATCCTTTAAACAGTGCCACAAGCTATTTTGGCATCCTTTGAGTATCTTTAAAAATTCTTTACTTCTCCAGCTTAGACCTGCAAAATTCGGCTTGTTTTTGCGCATTATTTTAAAGATTTAAAGGATGCCAATCTACTATACGGTGGGGGGCTTGACCCTATCCACTGGCAGTTTCCATACCCAATAGCCCTCTGAGCCCCCATGTTTGCGGCTTCTGATGTTTATATTACGTTTGGCTCGCATTAGAGTTCGTAACGATATGCCATTCTGCTTGGCTTCTGCTATAATCTGTTTTGCACTTTTCTCTTCTCCACCTTCTAGCACTTCTTGAAGAAACTTTATAGCCACATCTATATCTTTCTTTTCTTCATCCGCTTGCTCATCGGTTTTTACCATCTCGTTAGCGTCAATTATGGCATTGAACTCTTCAAGCTTCATACCTTTCTCTTGACTCAGCGTGAAAACGATCGAGTTGGTTCCAGGCTGGTAAGGCGAAGAATTGCATTTGGCCAGCACAAAATCACGTCGTCTGACTTCGTCCTTAACGTCATCGCGTTTATCCCAGCCGAATATCCAAACGGTTCTTGCGACGGCGCTGAATGCGACAGAATTCAAAATTCTGTCTAAAGCACTGGCGTCAGAGCGCTTATTTAAGTGCATCAGACCAATGACGCTGACATTACACCTTTCGGCCATTGCCGTTATGGGTGCCAAAACGCTTCGCACGTCTGAATCGCGGTTACTGTCTTTTTTAGATGGCCAGTAAGAATTGATAGGGTCTATTATTATCAGTCTAATATTTCTTCGCTGCTGAATGAGCGATTCAAGGTGTTTCAGATCGAGACCGAGATTGAATAGCCGTTCTGTTCCGTTTTCTGAGGTGACGCATCTAATGGCTTCAATTGAACGTCTGGATTCTTTATTTAAACCAAATGTGTTTTCCAGTCGCCAGGCAACTGTGTCAGATAATGCGTCTTCAGCTGTAAGCAGCAAAACGCCACCTCTTTCGTTTGACACATCTGCGCAATCAGGCCATGGTTCGCCTTTGGCGATTTGAGCAGCCATATACAGCGTGAAAAATCCTTTTCCGATTCCTTGCGGCCCAGCAAACAAAGTGAATTTGTTCTTTGGTATTCTAAAAGGCCATAGCCATTCAACTGCTTTTGCATCAACGTCGGCCAGACTGACAACATTCAATTTTGAGGTTGAGCCGATTCCTTGAGCTTTCATCAGCTCCTCGATTGCCGTTTCGATGGTTTCTTCTTTGCCACGGTCTAACCCGGCCAATTTGATCATCGCGTTGGTAAGTTTGATTCCTCTGAGCAGATAGACAAGACGCTTTTCTAAATCTTCAACAGATTTCCCTTCGACAAAAGCCGTCAGTTCTGTCATTACCCGATCTATCAGCTCTTTAAAATCATTTTCTAACAACCCTTCCTTTTTTGTTTTGCCCCACTCTATCATTCTTTGCACCAAGGCTGGCAGATCGAAAAATGAGCCAGTCTTTTTGTGCTCGGCGATTTGGACGTCAAGCATTAGTTGTAGATAGGGATGATCGAAAGTTTTGTTGTCGAGTCCTCTGGTAGGTATTTTTCGAATAACTCTTTGTTCGAACTCAGAATGGCAAAAGTAGCGATCTGATTACTTAAATGGTCTGTTCCGACTTCGGTTGGTCGTGTAGGCATTGTTTAGTGTCCTTGATGAGTTTAAATTGGCTACCTTGGTAGCATTTCCCATCGATCAGTTTGCCTGTGCATAGGTCGTTGGTGTAGAACTCACGTATGCACAGAAAGTTTTCGCCATCTTGGGTGACCAAGATGACTTTAAGTTGGTGTTTCATTTCGAAACGCTCCTTTGTTTATTTACTCCGATTGAAGTTGTTTGTCCAATCGGCTGTTTCCGTTTTTAAGCAGCAAAATTCACCATGTCGTTTCACTCATCTTATTTTGACCTCGTTGCGCCCAGCTACCTGGGCCTGATTTGAAGGGCTCAGTGGCCCCTATCGATTATAATATTACGGAAATTTCATTAAAAAAAGTTGGCAAATTCTTTAATTCAAACATCCTTCTTTCGAGCCATATACCCATATATTCCCCTCATCTATAATATTATCCATTTTTCATTGAAAATTCCTGACAAATTATTTAATTTTTCCCCAAGAGAGAAAACTATTTTTCGAGCTGGTCGACAAAAAACCGAAAATTTAGTCATTTTTGGGCTCTACGTCCGATGATACAAAAACAGTAATGTGTTGATTATAATACAAATACAAAATATTACGCCGTATATAGTTGATGGCAAACAACTTACGGCATTTAATTTTGTCCATTAGATTTCTTTGCGATGGTTATCTCCAGCGCTTTTTCACGTCCAAGCGGGCTCAAAATAATCTTTCTGGGTATTTTTGTAGGATGCAATATCAACCCGCGTTCACGAAGGTGTTTTAAACTTCGATTCAAATCAAGTTTGTGCTTGAACTGAGCATTTTTGGTCTTGTAATAACCGCGGTAGACGTGAAGACGCGATATGCCGTCGGCTCCGGCTTTGAGCGCTTCGGTAAGAATCCAGCGCTGAAGCGTGCTGGTATATTGACGTTTCCATTGTTCATCCACCTATGCCAGAGCAGCCTGCAATCGTGTCCCAAAGGTGACCAAATCGTCAGTTCTAAAATGGGATAGCCAGGCCCGCCAACCTTTTTCCCCAGTACCAGCTCACTGCTTCTTTCCAACTAGCCACTCCCAATGTCTTTTTGGCTGTTTTAATTGCCCTTTGGCTTATATTCTTTTCTTTCGCTTTTTGATAAACATCTTCTGCCGCTATCCAGCCGCTGTTTTCCTTGAGCATTTTTGTTGTGAGCTTTTTAGCCTTAGCCTTTTGGCTAACTGCTTCAGCATGAAAATTACTCAAAGCCTCATCTACACTAGGACTGACAACATCGTTCACCACCTCAAGCCTAAAATCTTCGTCCTTTTTATAGGCCACCGAAAGTGCCCCATTCGCAATCTCGCTCAAATTCTTTTTTTCCGCGACCAAAAAACGTATATCGGGATTATCATCTTCCACATAAGCCCACACCATTCTTGGGAATCCGCTCAGCGCCCTAGAACCCAAATTTCTGTCTAATGCTCGCTTATCGGTACTTTTGTTAAAGTGGTTCAAAGGCAAAATGGCAATCCCGTATTTTTCAGCCAGCTCCCTTAATGGGTCAGGAAAGCCAGGGAATGTCCAGCATATTGTTTAACAGAGGTAGCGAAAAAGGTTAACCTCGAGAACTCACGAGGATAAACCCGGGCACTCGGATGGTTCAGTTTGTTCTGAAATCGGAAGGAGTAAATCGGTTCCATGCCTGGGTCAACACCGGACTGGATAAATCAGATCATATGCCCTTCTGCCTGGGCCGCCTTTCGTTATCTTACTTAAATTTGAGATCCGACGACAATGCGATTTATCATTCTGAACGATGGGGTGAGGCAACATTTTTGCCATGAATGCTCATCAAGCCGGCACAGCAGAAAAAGAGTTTCTTATTCTTCTGGTCCTAGGCAGGACGATACGACGCCGTCGCTACGGCATCAGATGCTCGACGATCGGCAAGACCAAACAGGACGGTGATGCGTTCGAACGATAGATTCTTTGCGTCGCCTTTTGATAGTCGTTCCTTTGAGCTCGATAGATATTGGTGAATGTTTGCGGATTGCGATCGAATAGAGGAAACCAGCTGCTCTGGACCTGCACCATGATTTTGTGGCCTTTCTTGAACGTGTGAAATTTGTCCCGGATGTTGAAGCTGATCGGCGTAACCTCATCCGGCACCATGCGCTCAGGTTTTGAGAAGCTGTTCCTGTATTTGCCCCGCATCACCTCATAACCCAGCAGCATCTGATAACCACCCATCTTGACGCCTCTCGGATCATTCTTCTCGTCCGGCGTGTTGCCCGGATAGACATCGATCAGCTTGACGAACCAGTCGGAGTCGGTTCCCGAAGTCGAGGCGAACAGCTTGACGAGAATAGGCCCCGCGATGGTGATATCTGCCTCCAAGGTGTCTGTCTGGTAGGTCAGCACATCGGGTCGCGTGAAGGCATAACGCTGGTCCCCTGTCATATATTCCGTGCCCAGATTTCTGCGTATTTCCTGCGTGTGGGGGACGGGTCTGAAGGGATCGCTCACATAACTGTCATAGGCCTTGCTGTTCTCTTCATCCGGCACCTCAAAAGCCAGTCGGCCATCCTCATGGAAGTAGATATCCTTCTTGACAACACCTGGGGGCGGCCATTGTGTGAACCGGTGCCACCGGTTGTTGCCCGTCTCGAACACTATGGCTTCAGGCGGGGACCACCCGCCCTTACCCTTCAAGTGATACTGAAAAAATGGGAACACAATGTTCTTTTGATAATATTCGGAGGTTTTCGATCCGAATTGCATATCGCCGAGCTTTGATCCATCTTCATAGCTCCACCCGCCATGGCTCCACGGTCCCGCGACAAGCGTGCTCTCATTTCTGGGGTTCATCTCCTCAATGGCCTGATAGGTCGCCAGGGCGCCATAAGGATCGGTAGCGTCGAACCATCCCATGACATTCAGGACGGGCACCTTGATATCACCCAGAGATTCGCGGACGTTTCGGCTTTTCCAGTATTCATCATAATCGGGGTGGTCGATGAGATCTTCGAAGATCTGTGTCAGGCGCCCGCCAAAGTACTTTTCATTCAGCTTGTCCGTCGCGCCCGCATTGAGAAAAAATTCGTAAGCCCAGGGTGTGCCGAAATCAATGTCCTCGGGGCGCCGAAGGGTCAATGTCTTCCGATCGGGTCCGGTGGCAATGCTCATCATATACCACCACTCGATATCCCCCAGGTTGAACGCGCCGTTACGGTGATCATCATCACCGATGAACGCATCGAATGTCGTCGCTTGAGGAGAAGCAGCCTTCAGCGCAGGATGCGGCTTCACCATGCCCGTGACGGTATAGACGCCCGGATAAGAAATTCCCCACTGGCCAATTCGGCCGTTATTGCCGGGAACATTCTTGATCAGCCAGTCAATGGTGTCATAGGTATCCGTCGTCTCGTCGGTGCCCTCCGTGTTCTTCCGAACGGGTCTGAGGCTTACCCACTCGCCTTCCGACTTGTAGGTACCGCGGACCTCCTGGAAAACGAAGATATAACCGTCACGCAGAAAATCCTCGCTGGGCGCCATTCTCTCTGGCGGCGGGAATTCACTGACGCCATACGGCATAGCGGAATAAGGCGTGCGCACTAGGAGAAATGGATAGTTCTGCGACCTGTCTGTCGGACTGTAAATGACGGTAAACAACTTGATGCCGTCTCGCATCGCAATCATATGGTCGCTCTTGGCGTAATGTGCCTTTACAGTGTAGTGAGCCCCCGTGTACTCAAGCTGCTTGTGAACAGGATCCTCCTGATCGTAAATCTTGGCAGAAGCACTGGCTCCCATCAACAATCCCAGGAGAAGCGCGCATGTTTTGGTCAATGAAACGTGGGGGCGGCTGACCGCGCCCGGGCTGCAGAAGTCACCGTCCTTTCTCGCCAAACGGCTGTAGCTGGTCTCCCCGCTAGCTGTTCCCGTTCGCGACAAATTACCCTTAAAGAAATTTATCATAGATGCTTCCTCTCATTCTGCCTCTGATCGGCTGCAAGCTCTGCGGATTCTTTTGCCCGGTCATCGTTTATGACATATCGGGATAAAGGTTCAAAAATGATCATTGCGACGGCAGCAATTTTTCCTAATTTTTTCCGAAATCTGCTAAAATCGCCTATCTTGATAATCTGAGCAAAATTTATCATTCGCTGTGGGTTGTTGTCAATTGCAACAAGAGTCCTTTTTATTTAAAACTGAAAACTTGACAGTTTAAAGGTTAAAAGTGGACTCTTTAAAGATGATCAATAGCTTCCCTTTAAGCACCGTCAATCAGAATTAGGCGGCGGTCCGGGAACAAGGCGCCCGGAACCTGAAAGCAGGTGACCTGGTTTATGATGACTTGCGAGATAGAAGAGCTGGAGTACGACAAAGCGAATTGATTGGGATCTTGGCCGGCCTCGGTCATAAAAAATATGGACTAACCTCTCCTGGGGTGGTATAGAGAGGGTCTAAACTGTGAGGTCAAAAATGAAAAAAGAAGAAATTTGCCCTACCCATTGGACGTTTCTATTTTTACTCATGGGCTGCGTTTGTTTAACCTCAGCCGTCGGCGCGGAGAAAGATAGCGAGGTCCATCATTCCCTCACCGCGGCCGACTACGCCCAGGCCGAAAAGTTCATGCCCTACAAAGTAACCCCGCTCGTGCTTCGTTCCGGAGTTCGCCCAACCTGGCTTCCGGACGGCCGCTTCTGGTATAGGAATACGGTCGAAAATGAAGGAAGCGAGTTCATCATGGTCGATCCGAAGCGGGGAATCCGTGCGCCTGCTTTTGATCACGCGAAGCTTGCCGCAGTCCTATCCGCGGCTACAGGAAAGACCTACGATGCGACCCATCTTCCCTTCTCAACGTTCGATCTCTCGACGGATGGAAAGACGATCTCCTTCGCTGCCGAAAAACGGCGCTGGTCCTCCGATCTGGAAGGCAAGACCTGCAAACCTATTGAGGGCGGCGAAGGCCGAGGTGCCGGCGAAGCCGGGCATCCCGAGGTGATGTCACCGGATGGGCTTCACGCTCTCTTTGTCCGTGACAATAACCTTTGGATTCGCGAGGTCCCGACTGGGACGGAGAAGCCGCTCACTTCGGACGGTGTGAAAGACTACGGCTATGCGACCGACAACGCAGGTTGGATCAAGAGCGATCGGCCGGTAGTGTTTTGGTCGCCGGACTCGAAGAAAATCGCGACTTTTCAACAAGACCAGCGAAAGGTCGGCGAGATGTATCTTGTCAGGACCAAAGTTGGCCACCCCATCTTGGAGGCATGGAAATACCCGCTGCCCGGTGACAAGGTCGTGACCATGATCGAACGCGTTGTCATCCATCTTGACCGGCCTCGCATGGTCCGGCTGAAGATGCCTCCCGACCAGCACCGCTCTACCTTCACTGACGATGTCCGATCGAGGGACGGCGGCACGGAGGATGTTCAGTGGAGCGCTGACGGATCACAGCTTGCCTTCGTCTCGACCTCCCGCGACCATAAGCACGAGATCCTCCATCTCGCCGATCCCAACACAGGCGAGGTCAGGGACGTTTTTGAGGAGAAGGCTGCGACCTACTTCGAGTCCGGGAGCGAAGGCGCCAATTGGCGCTTCCTGGCGCCGTCGAAGGAAGTGGTCTGGTTCTCCGAGCGCGACAACTGGGGGCATCTCTATCTCTATGATCTTCAGACAGGCCGAATGAAAAATCAGATCACGACCGGCGAGTGGAACGTGATCCAACTTTTGCGGGTCGATGAGAGGAAACGAAAGCTCATCTTTCTAGGGGTCGGTCGCGAGAAAGGTCGCGATCCTTACTTCCGCCATCTTTACAGCGTCGGATTAGACGGCCGTAACCTCCGCCTGCTTACACCCGAGGATGCCGACCACGAAGTCAGTCTGTCACCGTCCGGCCGGTTCTTCGTCGACGGCTACTCTAAGCCCGACGTTCCTCAAGTTTCCGTTCTGCGGGACGGGGAGGGAAAATCTCTTCTCGCGCTCGAAAAGGCCGACATCTCCCGTCTCCTGTCCACGGGCTGGAAGCCCCCGGTCCCTTTCATAGTTAAGGCCCGTGATGGTGTGACCGATCTTTACGGACTGATGTTCCGGCCGACAAACTTCGATCCTGGCAAAAAATACCCGATCATCAACAACATCTATCCCGGTCCGCAAACCGGCAGCGTTTACAGCCGCAGTTTCTTAGCATCCTATGGAGACGTCCAGTCTCTGGCCGAGCTTGGCTTCGTCGTCGTGCAGCTCGACGGGATGGGGACCCCCGGACGGTCCAAGACGTTTCATGATGCCTACTATGGCAACATGGGCGATAATACGCTGCCCGATCAGGTGGCGGGGATGAAAGAGCTCGCCGGGCGCTATCCTTGGATCGATATTGACAGAGCGGGTATCTACGGGCACTCCGGCGGCGGCTTTGCGGCCTGCGACGCGATGTTCCGCTACCCTGATTTTTTCAAGGTCGGCGTCTCGCAGGCGGGGAACCATGACAACCGGGGCTATGAGGACGACTGGGGCGAGAAGTGGCAGGGCCTGCTCGTCCCCAACCCCGACGGCACTTCGAATTACGACAGCCAGGCCAACCAGAATTTCGCCAAAAACCTCAAGGGGAAACTCCTTCTGGCCCACGGCACAATGGATAGCAACGTGCCTCCGTATAATACGCTACTCGTAGTTAACGAGCTGATCAAAGCGAACAAGGATTTTGAGCTGATCATGTTTCCGAACCGCGGCCACGGCTTCGGGGAGGAGCCTTACATGGTGCGGCGGCGCTGGGATTTCTTCGTCCGCCACCTGTTGGAAGTGGAGCCGCCAAAGGAGTACGAACTGAAACCCCCGGCCAAGCCGGGCAATCCGATGATGTAGACTGGGTTCCTCACAGAGAAAGAGAGCTGTTATGGAATCTTCGTTAGCTGTCAAGAGGTTGACTTTGCTTTCTGAATGGGCATATGATTTTTCTGATCCGGAGTGTTCCCGACTTATCTGAAAGGAGATCGCTATGTGCCGTCGCAACTTTGTTCTGGCCGCAATCGCCAGCTTGATCCTGTTTTCGGCCGTCTCCGCCCAGCGCCCCGAGAGTTGGCCCGTATCCACGCCGCAGGCAGAAGGACTGGACCCGAAGCTCCTAGCCGCATTTGACGCCGATATCGCTGCGGGCAAGTACGGCTATGTCGACAGCATGCTCGTCATCCGCCATGGCCGGCTGGTTTATGACCGATCGTACCAGCACGATTACGATCTAATCTACGGGAAGGAAGTCAAGGAGCCGAGCGCGCTCAACGCCCACGATCCGACCGGGCCGTACAACTATTTCAATCCCTGGTGGCATCCTTTCTATCGCAACGGCGACCTCCACAGCATGCAATCGGTGACCAAAACCGTGACCTCGGTCATCATAGGGACGGCCAGGGCCCGCGGGGAATTTCCCGACTTGGGCACTCCGATTCTGAAGTTCTTCGATGAATCGAAGGTGGCCAACGTCGATGAGCGGAAACGTCGCGTCACCATTCGGCATCTCATGACCATGACCGGAGGGTTCGATTGGGATGAAGGCCTGCCCTACTACGACCCGAATAATGCCTGCAGCCTGATGGAAGCGAGTTTTGATTGGGTGCAGTTTGCCATCGACAGGAAGATGGCCCGTGAGCCGGGAACCGCGTTTAACTACAACAGCGGGGAGACGGAGCTCTTGGCTCATATTTTTCGTGTCGCGACAGGCCGGGACATCGAGGAGTACGCCGTAGAACATCTCTTCGGCCCGCTGGGCATCGACCGTTTCTTCTGGAAGCGTTCGCCGTCGGGGCCCATTGACACAGAGGGAGGGCTTTACCTGAACCCGCATGATCTGGCCAAAATCGCTTACCTTTTCCTGAAAAAGGGAGTCTGGCAAGGCAAGGAGATTGTGACCCCGGAATGGGTCAGGGATTCGATCACTCCGAAGATCGACGTGGACAAGAGAGGCGCTAAGTACGGCCTCAAATGGTGGCTCTTCCCCTATGGCGATGGCACGCACTTGGCCTGGGCGGGCTCCGGCTTCGGCGGCCAGATGCCGATCATCGTGCCGGAGCAGGACTTGGTGCTTGTTTTCACGGGCTGGAATATCCTTCCCGATAAGCCTCATCTCAGCCACCGCGAGGCGATCGACCGCATCCTTAGCGCGGTCGTCGATCGAATTGGCAGCGCTCACTGAGCAAACAATAGAGACGAAACGCAGCCGTCATCTCAGATCCCACGCGCTTCGATTAAATCCACGGGCACTCACACGGACCTGGCCGAGGCCCGGCCAACCCAACGTGATGAGACGAGGTCCCAATTGTTATTGTTCCAGAGGACCTTGGCCTTCGGAAAATAACCCCGTTCGGATAAGCTTTTCGATTTTATAGGTCCCGATCCCTTCAGGAAGTGGGGAAGCCGCTTCCCAAGCTGTGGTAGGCGGCCAATTCCCCCATAAAGCGTGCCGTGGTTGGGCGATCACGGGACGGAATTGGAAGCCGAAAACGTTGACTTCTGCCAACGTCCCTTCCATAGTAGTAGTATGAGGGAAAGTGATTTTTTCATAGAAGGAGAGGGCCATGGTTCTCAAAAGTATTTTTAAAGCGTTCTTTTTTGGGACCATGACGTTGGTGCTTGCCTCCTCCTCATGGGCCCAGTTCCCCGCCATCTCATTCCTGCCTGTAGTTGGAGGATTCACAAATCCGGTCTTCATCGCCAACCCCGCGGATGGTACTGGACGCCTCTTGGTCGTCGAGCAAGCCGGCATAATCAAGATCATCAGCAATGGATCCGTACTGCCCGTACCTTTTCTCGACATCTCGGGGAAGGTCATCTCCGGGGGTGAGCAGGGGCTTCTGAATGTGACCTTCCCGCCCCAGTTCGCGGCCAAGCAATATTTTTATCTCAACTACACCCGGACCCCCGGCGGCGAAACGGTCATCGCCCGATATCGGGTGACCGCCGACCCGAATGTGGCCGATCCCAACTCCGAAGAAATCCTCCTCGTCATCAGTCAGCCCTTTGCTAACCATAACGGCGGAATGATGGCCTTCAGCCCGGTGGACGGCTTCCTCTACATCGGCATGGGCGACGGCGGATCGGGAGGAGACCCTAACAACTTTGCCCAGAATACCGCACCCTTGCCGGGGCGCATGGAGTTGCTCGGCAAACTGCTACGCATCGATGTAGAATCGGGTGTCACACCTTATGCGATTCCTCCCACAAATCCGCTTTTTGCAGGATTACGTAGCGAAATCTGGGCCAGGGGTCTCCGAAATCCCTGGAGGTTCTCGTTCGATCGCCTCACCGGCAACCTTTATATTGGAGATGTGGGGCAAGGAACGAGGGAGGAGATCGACTTCAGGCCCGCCAGCAGCAAGGGGAAGGAAAACTATGGATGGAGGATCCGCGAGGGATCACTCTGCTACAATCCCCCTGCAGGATGCGTCTCCCCTGCCCGCTATGTCCATCCCGTCGCCGAATACTCTCATGCCCTGGGTTGCTCCGTCACGGGCGGGTATGTCTACCGGGGAACGGAATTCCCTGATCTTATCGGCATCTATTTTTTTGGCGATTTCTGTTCGGGGACTGTTTGGGGGTTGCGGAAAGGCCCAGCCGGTTTTCAAGAAAGGGAACTTGCCGATGCCGCCTTTAACATCTCAACGTTTGGCGAAGGCGAGGACGGAAGTATCTACCTCGCGGATTATGTCGCCGGCAACATCTACAAGATCGTCGAGTCCGTGACCGTGCTTTTTCCTAGCGGAGGAGAAGTGATTCCCGCAGGCTCCCAACAGACTATCCAGTGGAACGCCGATCCGGGCATCGCGACTTTCGATATCCACTTTTCAAAAAATAACGGCCTCACCTGGATTTTAATCGCCCGAGGGGTGACGGGAACGAGCTTCCTTTGGGACGTGCCTGCCCAGGCCCAAACCCGGACTCAATGCCGGGTTCGTGTCATCGGGTTCAATGGCGCCGGTGTGGAAGCGGGCCGAGACAAATCGGACAAAAACTTCACAATCAAGAGATAACAAGCTCCCTCTCATCGACGAAGGCTGACGGACGTTCCGAAGTCTCAGCCGCAATCAGGACCACCGGCTCAAATACGTCGGGTGTCGCTCCCGGGATAACTCCCGCCGGAATGTTGTTGAGAATCCAGGCTGCCAAGTCTTGCCCGATAGGACAGAATCCCTTCAGGGGGGATTCTTGTCCTTACCCAGTTTCTAAATAGACCGGTGGAGTAGGTCGTTCTTTCTGGAAACTCTTTTATATTGAACAACTTATAAAGTATCTCATCGGTTTAGCGATGTGGCACGGATTTTGCAGAGCTCAGGAACGACCGATGATTTATCTGAACGGAGAATCGGGGAGCCCTTCGTCCCAAAAGGACGAGTCCGGGGCACCTTTCCCACCATTGTGTCCTCTTCAATCTTTCGGTCTAAGAAGTGGTTGACAAGAAGTCCCTTTGGTCATATACTATAATTATTATGGGAATGCTAGTATTTATCAGGTGTCAGCGAAGTGGAAAATTGTGTGATTTATTCTGAGTGCCGTTTTGCATTTCTCAAACGAGCTTGTCGTTGGTCGCACGGCCAATGAAAGGAGGATCAAAATAATGAACAGTCATGAAATCAGCCGGTCTCCTTGAAAAATCGCTCGCACAGCTCTTATTGGTTCTAAACCAAGGAAATTGTAACGATTAAGAGAGGTTAATAAGAAAATGTTAAAGCGAAAGTCTTTCATCATGGTGTTTTTCTTGTTGCTGGCCATCGTCCTCAGCGGGGGAATTTACCAAAGCGGTGCCCAAAAGCAGGAGAAAGCCCAGTGGAAATATGGACGGATGACACAGGCGCAGCGGGAAGCCGCAGCGGCCCGCGCCGCAGCCATTCGCCAGAGCAATCAGGGCCGGTACGTTCCCCAGCTTGTAACGACCGCGGCCTTAGCGACGCCGGACTATTTTGGTGTGACCCCTAATTATGCCAACAGTCCGATCATAAAGAAATTCGTCGACAAACTGCCGGGCCTGGGACCTTCGAACGCGAACAATCTCGGGCAGTATATACCTATCGCCGTCTCGGATACGTCCACCTACCCCGGCTCCGATTACTATCAGATCGGTTTGGTCGACTATACCCAACAGCTGCATACGCAATTGCCCCCGACACAGTTGCGCGGCTATAAGGATCTCTCTCCCTCTGCGGACGGGAATGCCCATTACCTCGGACCTCTGATTATCGCCCAGCGGGATCGGCCGGTCCGCCTCAAGTTCACCAACATGCTTCCCGTCACGGGGGCCGCGGGGAGTAATCTCTTCCTACCGGTGGACACAACCATCATGGGGGCGGGGATGGGTCCTTTGGACGGCGCCGGCTCCCCTTGTGATCCCATGAACGCAATCTGTGCGGATTATCCGCAGAATCGCGCCGCCATCCATCTCCACGGCGGCCTGACTCCTTGGATCAGCGACGGAACTCCTCATCAGTGGATCACTCCCGCGGGAGATCCGTCCGTCTTCAAAAAAGGCGTCAGCTTTCAAAACGTTCCCGACATGCCGGACCCCGGCGACGGTTCGGCGACCTATTATTATCCCAACCAGCAGAGCAGCCGGCTGATGTTCTATCACGACCATGCCTACGGGATGACCCGGTTGAATGTTTATGCCGGCGAGGCCGCAGGCTACCTGCTGACCGATACGGTCGAGGAAGCCCTGATCAGCTCGAAGGTCCTTCCGGACCTGGGAGGAGTTTACCACTACGGAATCCCTCTGATCATCCAGGACAAGACGTTCGTGCCTGATCCTGTGACACTGGCCGCTAAGGATCCTACCTGGGATACGGCCAATTGGGGCGGTTTGGGCAGTCTTTGGTTTCCCCATGTTTATATGCCGAACCAGAACCCTGCTGATGAAGCAGGCGCAAATGCGATGGGCCGTTGGGACTATGGTCCTTGGTTTTGGCCTCCGGTCACGAACGTGAACCACGGAGCGATCCCCAACCCGGTTCCCGGTGGTCCGGATATTCCTGGGACACCGAACCCTTCCCTCGTGCCCGAAGCCTTTATGGACACTCCCTTGGTTAACGGAACCGCCTACCCTTATCTCAACGTGACGCGAAGAGCTTACCGCTTCAGAATTCTGAATGCCTGCAACGACCGTTATCTCAACCTGCAGCTGTATTATTCCGATCCTGCCTCTGCGAAAGAGGTCAAAATGGTTCCGGCGCGTCCTGTGGCGGGATTCCCGGCGAACTGGCCGACCGACGGAAGGACGGGGGGGGTGCCAGATCCCCATAGAAGGGGTCCGTCGATCATCCAGATAGGCACGGAAGGCGGTTTCCTGCCGGCGCCTGTGGTCCTCCCCAACCAACCGATCGGCTATGAATATAATCGCAGGGACATCACGGTGCTGAACGTCTCAACACACACGCTCTTTCTCGGGCCCGCGGAGCGAGCGGACATCATCATCGATTTCTCCAAGGCCCCACTCGGCTCCAAGATCATTCTCTATAATGACGCCCCGGCCCCCGTTCCTGGGTTTGATCCTCGCCTCGATTATTATAAGGGCGACCCGGATCTGACCTCAACAGGGGGCGCTCCTACAACCAAGAGCGGCATGGGTCCCAACACCCGGACCATCATGCAATTCCGGGTTTCAGGAAAAAAATCTCCGGCTTTCAACCTGAATCAACTAAACGCGGCTCTCCCCGCAGCTTTCGCCGCTTCACAACCGGTGCCCGTCGTGTCGGAAGCCGCCTATGGGCCTGCCTATGGGACGACTTTCCCCAACACCTACGCGAGAATCGACAGTAATTCCTTGACCTATACTCCCATCGGTGCAGGTGCTCCGACAACCGTACCTCTTACGCTAAAAGCTATCCACGAGCTCTTTGAGCTGAATTATGGGAGGATGAATTCCGTCCTGGGAACTGAACTCCCGTTCACCAATTTCTTCAACCAGACGACGATTCCCTTATTGTACCTTGATCCGGCGACCGAGGTTATCGGCAACAATGAGATCCAGATCTGGAAGATCGTCCATAACGGCGTCGATACCCATGCCATGCATTTCCACCTGTTCAACGTGCAGCTGATCAACAGGATTGGCTGGGACGGGGCGGTGAAACCGCCCGATGCCAACGAGCTTGGCTGGAAAGAAACAGTCAGGATGAATCCGTTGGAAGTTGCGGTCGTCGCGCTGATGCCGAGCGTTCCCAAGCTCCCGTTCTCGATTCCGGACAGCGTCCGCCTCTATGACCCAACGAATCTGGAGGGCTCTTCGGGGCAGTTTACGGGAATTGATCCCTTCACTAATAATCCGATTTCCGTTACCAACGACATGACGAACTTCGGTTGGGAATACGTCTGGCACTGTCACCTTCTGGGCCATGAAGAGAACGATATGATGCGCCCGGTTGCATTCACGGTTCCGAATGTCACCGATTATTTGGCCCCGCTGACCGGACCGAGTGACCTGACGGCCGTAGCCAGTGCCGGACAGATCAACCTCTCCTGGTCGGATAATTCCAGCGTTGAAACAGGCTACCGAATTGAGCGGGCCACAGGGGCCGGCGCCTTTGTGGAGATCGGAACAGTCGCAGCGGACGTCACGACTTTCAGTGATACCACGGTTCAAGGCGCGACAACCTACAGCTATCGGGTTATTGGCTTCAACGGTTCCGGTGATTCCCTGCCGTCGAATACCATGACCATTCGGACGGTGGTCCCATAGCACATTAGAAACCGGTTGCAATTGAGTTCGTCCCCGGCCGGGCCGCCTGGCCGGGGACTTTGACCGATCCGGGTCGGAACATGAGGTCCCGCCACTAACTGGATGACAGTGTCTTGATAGAGCATCTGTGAGGCCATAAAATCGTCCTGGGCGCAGGAGCCAAAAAATGAGAAAACTCAGAGCGGAGCCGAGGGAGGAGCTTATCGGCAGAATGGAGGAAGAGCTCAGGGAGCTGGAGTCGGAAATTGAAGTGCAGGAGACGAGACTCGAGGACTCCGACTGGGATCCCAAGACAGATTACGAGAAACCGATCGATGAGCTCAAGATCGAATTGCGTGATATAAGAGAGAAGCTGGGGGAGGCCGGTTCCGCCGGTGCATCAGAGTGGAAGAAGGTATACGAAGAAGCGGAAGAGGAGTTGGTCCGGTTGGGGGATCGGCTAAAAACCCTAATCGCCGACCTCGATAACCTGATCTTGGAATGATCGCTCTATGGTGAAAAGACGCCGTGGACGCAACTTTTGACCCGACGCTGCGTGTCACATTATTGCCCAGGGACACGAACAGACACGGAACAATCTTTGGCGGGATTATCATGAGCCACATCGATATGGCAGGGGCCGTCGAGGCTCGCAAATCATGCGGTCCGCACAATTTCGTGACGGTGGCCATGGACAGAGTGGTCTTCCACAAGCCCGTCTTTGTCGGAGATCTGGTTAGCTTTTACACGGAGACAATCAAGATAGGCCGGACCTCGGTGACGACGAAGGTCATGGTCGAAGCGACCCGGGCAGATACCCAGGAAAGAGTGAGAGTCACCGAAGCCGAGGTTGTCTATGTCGCGGTCGACGAGAATTGGAAGCCCGTTCCTGTCTGCCCCAGGGGGCAGGAAGATCCCCGCTGAGTGCCGGAGAAACCGGCCGACTAACGTTTCTGGACTTCTCGAAAAAGAAGACTGAGTCTTCAGACGTTCACGTCGAGACAGCTCCAATCAAAAGTGATAATCAAAATTAAGAAAGATGTTCCGTCCCGGTTCATAGATGCGGACTCCGGACCGGAAAGGATCTCTCTGATAAGACTGATGTTCGGCGAAGTGGCCGTCGAAGACGTTGTTCAGCCCCGCCCAGATTCTCAGGTTCTTGATGTTCAGCCCCAATCTTAGGTTTGCCGCTCCGTACCCGGGGGTCGGAAGCTCCAGGAGATCATGGTTGACCATGTTTTGCGCCCCGGCGAAGACGCCTTCGACCTCCCCCCAAATGTGTCCATCGTCGTATCTCATCTGCATTCGAGCGCTGAGGGGTGGAATCTCGGCGAGATTGCCGGATAAGATCCCTTTGGCCGGGTTGACGTCCTGTCTCCCCCGGACATAGGACAGGCTGGACGATACGAAGAGCCTGCGGGTCAGGGTTACGGCCGCCTGGATCTCGCTCCCGTACATCCGTGCATCAACATTCTCATAAGACCGGGCCCGACTGTTCATCACGCCCATGACGGAATTGACTTTTGCCCTATTGAGGACAGTGATATAGTCCTTGATCCCATCATAATAAAAGCTGGCGCTGATCATGACGAGACTGCTCCGGTACAACAAAGCGCCGTCCAAGCCCGTATTCCGGCTGGGAGCCAGCTCCGGATTTCCGACCCAATCGGACCCCATCCGGCTGAGGGCGAGATAGCGCTCCCGCGCGTCCGGCACGCGGACGGTATGGCCGGCGCCCAGCCTGATCTCGAATCCCGCCGGCAGCAAATAAGCGAGTTGAACATGAGCCGAAGGATAGATATCGGTCGCCGACGTGGATCGCGTGGAATTGTAGGCGAAGTAAAGATTGGTGTTCGCTTTGGAGCCATCGGCCGCCGTACGCGTTCGGTCGACACGCCCACCCACGGTGAGTTTGAGGCGATTCGAAAGTTCCTGGTGATAGTCGGCATAGGCCCCGATCGATGTCGTCCCGACGTCAGGAATTGACCCTTGAGCCATGTACTTCATTCCGGCCATCTGGGTTGTCGCATCCCAGTTGCGGCGATAAGCCTCGACACCCACGGCCAGGTTAAAAATCTCCGTCTCGAGCTTGCCGCCGACGGCCGATGTCGTCGCCATAGTGCCCATGCTGTAAGGCCGAGGAAGATTGAGAGATGAGGTCCGATACTCGTCGGTCATCCAGTGCCGAACGTCGGTGTAATACGTCTGCAGGGAAACGGATCGAACCGTGTGCGAGGGGCGGTCGATCTTATAGCCGATATTCAATCGGTTGGTATTGTCATAGAGCGCGTCCATTGTGAGGTAGGGATAAAGCACGTGATCGGCTTCCTGCCGGGTGTAGCTGATTTGAATCTGATGGTTAGATGCCGGCGAGAACAGAAGCTTACCCCACCCGGTTCCGACGCGGAACGCGTCAGCGTTGCTCAGGCCGGGCCGAAAGTTTGCGTATTGAGTGAAGTTTTTT
The DNA here is from genome assembly GCA_963701305.1 of Candidatus Aminicenantota bacterium. Lineage (GTDB taxonomy): Bacteria > Acidobacteriota > Aminicenantia > Aminicenantales > CAVYOD01 > CAVYOD01. Next base: position 1,378,448 of record OY969586.1, on the reverse strand, counting down.
CCTGATCCATCCGTATAGGGGAGAGATCTGCGGTAAGAGAACCCCCCCAGAGCCGATGCGCGTTCGCTCCCGTAGGAAAGAGTAAAAGACGGATTAATAAATCCATAGGCGCCGCCGGACAGATTTCCGCTGCCCCGGAATCCATTCTCGGGATTTCGGGTGACGATGTTCAGCACCCCACCCAAGCTCCCCTGATTTCGCATATCGAAGGGCCCTTTGCCGGCCTCCACATGGTCAACCTCCGAAAAGTCGACATGAAAGGCTGTCGGGTCCATGTGGTTCGGACAGGCGCCGTAGATCCTCTGTCCATCGATCAGAACATTGAAATTGTCGCTCGGGAAGCCGCGGAGAATCAGATCATTGGCGATCCCACCACGCCTGACCTTCCATATGCCGCTCACTCGTGCGAGGGCCTCTCCGATATCACGCGCCGCGCTCTCTCTCGCCTCGGTCGCCTGAAGTACTCCTCTCGGCGCCTTGCCGATAACGGTGATAGATTTCTGGATGGTGGAGATTGGCAGGCTGAAATCGACCAGCCGGGTTTCTCCGGCCGAGAGCTGAATGCTGGGGACAACGCCTGTCTCAAAGCCCTCGACCTCGGCCCGCAACTCGTAGGATCCGGCCGGAAGATCGGTGACCCGGTAAATCCCTAGGTGTCCGGCCACGGCTTCTGTGATCAGGCCGCTCCCCAATTCCCGGACCAAGATCCGCGCCCCGGGGATCCCTGATCCCTCGGGACTGAGCACCCTTCCGAACAGTTGCCCGACGCCGGGTGCATTTGCCCACGCACTCGGTGTCCAGAACAAAACGCAAAGCAGGCAAGAAGCGATGATGATAAAACGATTCGCCCGAATAATCATTAGATCCTCCTCGCTATATAAATTTGATATAAAGCCACTTTAAGATCCGCATCTCGTACAGCTTGAAAGTCTCTGGGCGAAACATCCTGACTGAAAGCTCGCTACGGAGGGCGCACTCGCCGTTTGCCGACCGGGTCAAGCGTTTGACCTTAAGCCGCGACCTTCGTGGGTCGAGGTAAACCCTAACCATTAATATGTAATGCAAAAATCGTTCCAATGTTTGCCTGAGATGCGTTCATCCCTAAAATAAAGATAAGGAAAGGGACGAAATGAGCGATTATAAGCCCTCCGCAATCGAAACTCGATCCTCCAGGGCGGGATTCGTCCTGCGGCGCAGGACTTCAGTCCGAGTTATTATCTTTGGCTCAGTAACAGCGCATGAGGTCGGACGGCGTTTGACTGAAACCGCTGAGGGGTATAGAATTTTAACGGACCCCATTCGGAAAGGAGATAGGTAGATGTTTTTTGCTTCAAAAAGACTGAGGACCTTCGCCACAGGGCTGATCCTTCTTGCGGCAGCGGCCGTAGTGATGGCCTGGCAGGCCGAGTCCACCCCTGAGAACGATGTGACCTGGAAGCCCCTTCCCGGTACGGGGAAGAAATGCCAGATTGATGAGGGGTTTTATTTCACTTATGATTTCAGCGAGAAGCCCAAGTTGGGAACGATCGTCTTGATCGTCAAAGTCTATGATAAGTCAAAGGCTCAGGTCGCCCCGTTTACTATCATGGGCCGCTCGGACATGCCGGCGATGCAAGGGGCGCACGATTCTGGCGAGGTGGAGTTCAAGCTAAACAAAGTGCAGGATTACCTACTTCCTATTAGCGTGGCGATGCCGGGTGAGTGGGAGGTCAAACTCACAATCCTCAAAGACGGGAAGGCCATTTTCCACGGAAGCATCAAGTTTGATGTATAAACGGCCCGCGGGCGCTCTCTTTCTTGTCCTCTCGACCGTCGGGGCAGGGGTGGCGGGAGCAGGGACCCGCCTTCTCTTCATAGAGTTTCAGTCCATCGGCGGCTATTCGACTGCAACCAAACAAGTCATCGCCTACTCGATCTCCCAGCCCGAGGTCATGCAGAAGCCGAGCCTTGGTTTCGACCTCGTTCAGCGCTTCTCTGGAAAGTCGGGCGACGTGGCCATCTTCGCCCTCCAGGGACGTATCGCCTGGAACGCCCGGGCGAAGGAGATGGGGCTTAAGACATTCGAGCCACAACTCTATAATGCATACCTCCGGCTCAAGCTCGGTTTCGCCGACGTCTGGTTCGGACACGACAAGCCGCGACTCGGACTCGCTCTGCCGCTTGACAATCATGCCGAGCTCCTCCAGCCCCTGTCCATGTATGGCTTCGGATTCGACCGAGACTGGGGGGTCGGAATCGACCGGGACACTGCCTGGGGCGGCATCGGCCTTTCGGTTACGGCCGGCTCAGGAATGGCCCTGCGCTTCAAGAGGACCTACTTGGCTGCGGCCAGGATTTCCCGTGGAGTGCTCAGTCGCGACAATTACAGCGGAGGATTCTCGCTTGCCTCTGGCAGAGTCCAGGACGTCATGGGGAATACGCTTCTCACCGATGCCCTCATCGATCTCAAATTGGCCTCGTTTGACTTCTCTTGGGTTCGGAACAACTGGGAGAATCGCTTCGAAATGCTCGGCGGAAGCCGCGACGGCCGGCGTGTTTTCGTTTTCTTCTGGCGGACCGGGATCGGACTGTTCGAGGAAAACCGCCTGAAGCTTGAAGCCCAGCCGATTTGTAAGCTTACTAAGAAATCGACCGATTTCGAGATGTCCCTGAGCGCGACATCCCTCATAACCGCCGATTGGAGCCTCCGGGCCATGGCCGTCTACGACACCAATGCGAAAGATTTCCGTTTCGTTCTCCAGATTTATTTATATAAGAGCTTGGGATTATAAGCCGGAAAAGGAATGATGATTGCACATTCATCTGTCGGTGATCGAATCCATGAGGGGGTAGGAGTCTGAACGTGACGATCTTCAGATACGAGAAAATCAGGACGACGGTTGCCATACTGGGAGCGCTGTGGCTTGCCGCCACCCCTCTGCTGGCCGCGGTGGGGTGTGAACTCAATGATCCCGACCGCGACGTCCGCCGGCTATTCCCCGAATCCACCGGTTTCAAGACGCTCTATGTCTCCATCGCGCACAAGGGAGGCGATGCGCTCTTGCGAAAGATCGAAACGCGCCTGGGAGACACGTTCCACGGTCTCTATGAAACCGCTGACGTCCCCTACACCATGTATCAAATCTATAAGGGCACCGAGCTCATCGGCTATATCCACGGCGTAAACCAGAAGGGCCAATACGGGGGCATCCAAGTGTTCCTGGCCCTGGATCTTAACGGAGGCATCCGGGAGTTTTACTTCCAAAAACTCTCGAACCAGCAGGCCCGCCTTCTCCGCGACCCGGCCTTTGGCGCCCAGTTCGCCGGCCTAAACCTGCTCGACTTTGATGCCTACGACCCCATCGTCGGCACGGCTAAGCCGGGGAGCAGGGTCGCGGGAATCAAGAACCCGGCTCCCACGGCCGAAGCAGACTTCAAGGCCGCCCTTCGGGCGACCAAGAAGAATCTGATCCTCTGCGATGTCTTCCTGCTGGGAGCGAAACACGTAAAGTGATAGACGATGCCTGGAAATCAGATTCTTAAGATTTTTTCCGGAGCTTCCGAGGAGCTGCCATGGCGAAACAGAAAATAACCATCTACCAAGTTGCCTATAAGAACCTTCTCCGCAAAAAGACGCGAAGCTTGCTGACCATTCTCGGGATCGGCCTTTCGGCCTGGGTCCTGACCAGCCTCTTCGGCTTTAACCGCGGGTACGAGTCTGCTCTTAGCCGGGACATTGACAATATGGGATTCCAAGTGCTGGTGACGGCCAAGGGCTGTCCCTATGAGGCCGCAACGCTCATGCTCAAGGGCGGCACGGGCCTGCGCTATATGAATGAATCCTTGATGGCTGAAATCCTCAAGCACAAAGAGGTTGAAAAGATTACGCCCATGCTGATGCAGGCAGTGTTCGACCCCAATAAGGGCCAGAGCGGCGGCGTCATGGCCTATCTGGGGATCGACCCGGCGACCTATCCTACGATGAAGGCGACACTCAAGTTCAAGCAGGGGGGGTGGTTCAAGGACAATGCTGGACATGAGGCCGTCCTGGGCTACGAAGCTGCCGAGCTCGAACAGCGCGAGGTCGGGGATAGGATCCTCGTGCCTGAAAAAGACATCGAGTTCAAGGTCGTCGGGGTGCTCGCCCGCTCGGGGACTCAGGACGACGGAACGATTTTTGTCCCCATCCAGACCCTTCAGAAGGACTTCGGCCAGGCCGGGAAGGTGACGGCCGTCGGCATCAAGGTCGACAAGCGGGCCAACATGACAGAGGTCGAGAATAAGCTCTACGACCTCCCCGATGTGCAGGTCATCAGCATGGCCCAGGTCAAGATGACGATCATGAGTTTGATCGGAACGGCCAAGGTCATGGTCTTTTCCATCGCCCTGATTGCCATTTTCATCGCCATGCTGGGGGTTGTTAATACGATCCTGATGTCGGTCCTGGAGCGTTACCAGGAGATCGGCATTGTTAAGAGTATGGGGGCCATGCCCATGGATGTGTTCAGGATGATCTGGACCGAAACCGTGATCCTCTGCCTCGCGGGCGGAGCGATCGGCATCGCGTTCTCCTTCGGCCTGGCCAAGCTCACCGGAGTCCTTATTCGCCGGCTCCTGCCATACTCGCCCACGGGGAGCCTTATTCTCATCGATGGAAGCCTCGCCCTCATGACCCTGGGCATCATCCTGGCCATCGGGTTGATCTCAGGAATCTACCCTGCCTGGCGGGCCGCCCGTGTCCGGCCCCTGGAATCTATACGCAGCGAAGGAGAATGACGATGCCCCTGGATTCAGATGTCGGCAACAAGGCAGGCGAAATTGCTTTGGAGGCGAGCCACCTCCGAAAAATTTATCAACGGGGGAGCGAGGAGATCGTCGCCGTCGATGACATCTCCCTGAACATCAGGAAAGGCGAGTTCGTTTCGTTCATGGGGCCTTCCGGATCCGGCAAGACGACCCTTATCAATCTCCTGGGTTGCATGGACAATGCCACCTCCGGACAACTCGCTGTCTGCGGCCGTGTCGTGTTCACGGAAAAGCGAAGTCTGAGCGAAGCCGAGCTGACCCGCGTGAGGAGGCGTGTCTTCGGTTACATTTTCCAAAAGTTCTACCTGGTTCCGACACTAACTGTCCTGGAGAATGTCCTCCTTCCCTTAGCCTTTTACAAGAAGGCCGAGACACCGGCCGACCCCATGGAAATCCTGAAGTTTCTCGGGCTCGACAAGAGGATTTCCCACCGGCCTTCCGAGCTCTCGGGCGGGGAGATGCAACGGGTGGCCATAGCGCGGGCCCTTATCAACAAGCCCGAGATTCTGCTCGCCGATGAACCCACCGGGAACCTGGACACCAAGCGCAGCGCTGAGATCGGCGGAGTCCTCAAATCGCTCAACGAAGACGAGGGACTCACGGTGCTGCTCGTGACGCATAACCCCGCCCTGGCCCGGGTCGCGCATCGGACGATCTCGCTGCGGGACGGGAAGCTTGAGCCCTCCCCCAGCGGGGGGCCATGCGTCGAGCCCGCCTTCCGGGACATCGCCTGACCATACGCAACGCCAGCCTGTGGGCTTGAATTTCCCTTCCGCTTGTTATATGGATTACGCATCCTCAGGAAGGAGGTGCTCGGGACATGAAACGAAGGGACCTCATCAAGAACGGCCTCGGCGCGGCGGCGGCCTTTTCTTTGGCCCGTCGTGCTGGAATCGCTTCTTCTTCCAGCTCTGATGCCACGGCGGCTGGGGAGAAATTCAAGCTCAAATACGCTCCGGCCATCGGCCTTTTCAAAGACCACGCCGGCGAAGAACCGATCGCCCAGATACGGTTCGCGGCCGGAGAGGGTTTCACGGCGATGTTCGACAACGGACTCATGAATCGGCCTGCCGCCCAAAAAGACGCTATCGTCCGGGAGATAGATCGACAGAGGATGACGCTCGGACCGTTTGTCCTCTACGCGGACTTCGACAAAAAGAGCTTTGTCACGCGCGATAAAGAAGCCCGAGGCACGCTCCTCCAAAGAATGAAAGAAGGCGTCGAGACCATGAAACGGACGAACGTCAGATGGGCTCTCGTCGTCCCCGGACGTTGGGAGGAACGCCTCGACTGGGACTACCAGACCGCCAATGTCATCGATAACCTTAAGTACTGCATGGATATCTGCGCCCCCGCCGGTCTTATTCTGGTTCTTGAACCGCTCAACCCCAAGGATCACCCCGGGCTTTTCCTCACCAAGATCTCGCAGGCCTACCAGATCGCGCGTGCCGTGAACAGCCCGAGCTGCAAAATCCTTGATGATATTTACCACCAGCAAATAACGGAGGGCAACCTGATCCCCAACATTGACGCCGCCTGGAACGAGATCGCTGCTTATCACCTGGGCGACACTCCCGGCCGGAACGAGCCGACCACGGGCGAGATCAACTACAAGAATATCTTCAAGCATCTCTATGAAAAGGGATACCGGGACGTTCTGTGCATGGAGCACGGCATGAGCCGGCCGGGCAAGGAGGGCGAGCGCGCCGTCATCGATGCCTATCGGGTGTGCGACAGCTTTTAGGCATAAAGGAGGAGCCAATGAAAGAGAATCCAAGCGGTCAAGAAAGCGTATCGCGTCGGGACTTCATTAAATCCTCGGTGGCGGCGTCGCTGGCGGCGGCGATCCCCGGGGGGCTGGGCCTTCATGCCCAAGGGACGGACATGATCAGGATCGGGGTCATCGGTTGCGGCGGCCGCGGTACGGGCGCGGCCATCGACTGCCTGGACGCGGCGCGGGGGGTCGAGATCGTGGCCATGGGCGACCTCTTCATGGACCGGATCGAGAGCTCACTCAAAGCCATCAAGGAAAAGCACCCTGATAAAGTCAAGGTGACAAAAGACAGATGTTTCACCGGCTTCGATAATTATCTGAAAGTCGTGGCCAGTCCGGATGTCAACCTCATCGTCACCGCCGCCGCGCCGGGCTTCCGGCCGATCCATTTGAAGGCCGCCGTGGAAGGCGGCAAGCACGTCTTCATGGAAAAGCCGGTGGCCGTTGACCCCGCCGGCGTCCGCTCGGTCATCGCCTCCTCCAAGCTTGCCCGGGAAAAAGGGTTGGCCGTCGTCTGCGGGACCCAGCGTCGGCATCAGAAGAGTTATCTCGAGTTGATGAAGCGTCTCCATGACGGTCAGATCGGAGAGATTGTCGGCGGCCAGTGCTACTGGAACCAGGGCGAGCTCTGGGTCGTAAAAAGGACGCCGCAGATGTCGGACATGGAGTGGCAGTGCCGCAATTGGCTCTATTTCACCTGGCTCTCGGGCGATCACATCGTCGAACAGCACATCCACAATATCGATGTCATGAACTGGGCCTTCGGCAGCCTCCCGGTCAAGGTTACGGGAATGGGAGGTCGCCAGCAGCGGACCGCGCCCGAGTACGGGAACATCTACGATCATTTTGCTGTGGAATATGAATACCCCAACGGCGTGCGCGTGGCGAGCATGTGCCGCCAGATCCCGGGCTGTGCCGACCGCGTTGAGGAGCGGATGATCGGAACAAAGGGCTACGCCTTCGGCTACGGCGAGATTCACGGGGAAAATTTCTGGAAGTTCGAGGGCGACGAGCCCAATCCCTATGTCCAGGAGCAGGCCGATCTCATCGCCGGCATCCGGAGCGGAAACTTCCTCAACGAGGGGCGGCGCATCGCCGAGAGCACGATGTGCGCCATCATGGGCCGGATGAGCGCCTATACCGGCCGGGCCATAAGCTGGGACTGGGCGATGACGAGTTCAAAGCTGGACCTCACCCCTCCTCGATATGAATTCGGCCCCAACGCCGTTGACCCGGTCGCGATCCCGGGCCAGACTCAACTCATCTAGCGGCCCGACATCGCCTAGGCTTTCGCGGAGACAAAGGCCTTCAGACGCTCGAATTCAAATTCGAGCAATTCGAGCGTACCTGCGACTTTGGCAATGTTCGCCTCCTTCCCGGCCAGTTCGAGCTGAAACGAAATCTCCTGAAGCGGGAGAAGGCTGAGATTGGCCGATGATCCTTTGAGGGTGTGGCCGATTGTTCGGATCTCCTCGAAGTTCCTTTTCTCGATGGCTCGGGAGAGCTCCTCGCGCTTGGTTTCAAAGGTCACTATATAAAGATCAATCAGCTCCTTGAGAAAGGATTCGTCATTTCCGATTCGCTGCATCGCCGCGGGATAATCGATCGGTTGCTTGTTTTCCATGGTCTCCTTCTTTTCTCCCTTGATTCCCTGAGTTGTCACGGCCTGGGCTACAGAAGAGTTACGCAATTCCCACCTTGGTTTTTTGAATGATACATGGCCTTGTCGCTGGTCTTGGCCAGGTATTCTTTGGAAGCTTGCCTCTGGTTTTCTGAGGACGCGCAGCCTAAGCTGATCGTGGCGTGGATCGATCCGGACTCGGTGCGAATTCTCGCGGAGCTGATGGCGCGCCGCAGTCTATCGGCGATTCGCTCGGCATTCTTCAAGCCACAGCTGGGGCAGATGACGAGGAATTCATCCCCCCCGTACCGCCCGATCTTATCATATTTCCTCAGGACTTTTTTCATCCGGGAGGCGACCTCGACCAGAACCTCGTCTCCCACATGATGTCCGTAAGTGTCGTTGATCTCCTTAAATAGGTCGAGGTCCAGCATGATCGTGCTGACCGGCCTGGCCTCCCGGTCGGACCTCGCGCACTCCTCCTGCAGGAGATCGAGTATCTCGTTCCTGTTGAAGAGATGAGTGAGGGGGTCGTAAGTGGCCAATTTTTCGAGGATCTCTTTTGATTCCAGGAGCTGGTCCTGCAAGTTGATGATCCTCCTTCCGGTGGCAAGCCTGGCTCTCAACTCCTCGACATCGAATGGCTTGGAGATATAATCATCAACTCCGGCGGAGAAGCCTTTCCTGATATCCTTTTGCTGATCCTTGATCGTGAGCATGATCACATAGATGTAGCGCGACAGGTTCTCTTCCCTGATCTTCCGGCACACCGCCGCCCCATCCATCTTGGGCATGATCCAATCCAGGAGGGCGATCTGGATCGTTCCTTTTTGGATCTCCCGCCAGGCGTCTTTTCCGTTAACTGCCGATACGGTTTCGTATCCCCAGTCCCGCAGATGCTTTTCGAGGACTCTGCGGCTCATGCTGTCGTCTTCGGCTATCAGCACCTTTATCACTTCGTTACTCCCATTATGTTTATTCTGTCCGCTATCTGGTTCTTTTGAACCTCTTCATGGTTTCATCGATTTTGAGAAAGACCTCTTTTGGATCTAGAGGCTTGCAGATGTAATCGTCCATTCCTGCCTGCAGGCAGCGCTCGCGATCGCCTTTCATAGCGTGAGCGGTCAAGGCGATGATAGGGATGTGAGCCCCTGATGTCTTCTCCTTGTTCCTGATCGCAGCCGTGGCCTCAAAGCCGTCCATGACCGGCATCTGGACGTCCATCAGGATCAGGTCAAAGATGTGACGCTCCAAAGCCGCGAGCGCCTCTTTTCCGTTTTCAACCTCGACGACCTGGTGGCCCTGCTTTTCCAGAATGTGAAAGGCAACCTTCCTGTTGACAGCGTTGTCCTCGACCACCAAGATGCGATAGCGATTGCGGCTCTGCACCTTAAGAACTGGCGCTTTTTCTTTTTGGGCCTCGGCGGGCCGAGAGTTCCCCGTGATGGAATTCAGCGCTTCCAGGAGTTGAGAGGACTTGACCGGCTTGGCCAGATAATTCGAGACTCCCATCTTTATCCAGGGAGAGGCATCCCCGCGGCTGCTCTTCGATCCCAGCATGATGATCGCTGTTTTCACAGCTTGAGGATTTTGTTTCAGATAATCCATAAGGATAAAGCTGTCTGAGCCAGGCAGGTAGGGGTCAATGAGCAGGACCGAGTAGGGGGCTGTGGCCAGGCGGCCCTGATCGAGGATGGTTATGGCCTTGCCCGCGTTCTCGGCTTCACTGACCTTGAGATTCCAGGCGGCAAGCATGCGAGAGAGGACTCTCCGGCTGGATCCGTTGTCATCGATAATGAGCGCGGAACGTCCCTTCATATCGGGCGGAGTGCTCGGCCCCGGTTCCTTTTCGGAGGCAGGGGGAAGCCCATAACTTAAGGAAACATGAAACTTGCTGCCCGCCCCGACCTTGCTCTCAACCCAGATCCTTCCGCCCAGGAGTTCGACCAGTTGCAAGCAGATCGCCAAGCCCAAGCCGCTTCCTCCGTATTTGCGGGTCATCGAGCCGTCTCCTTGGGTAAAAACCTCGAAGATGACTTGTTGTTTTGACTCCGAGATCCCGATTCCGGTATCGGCAACGGTGATCAGCAGGCCGACCCGGTCGTCGGTCCGGGACTCCTCTTTAACGGAAATACTGATCTCGCCTTTCTCGGTGAACTTGACGGCGTTGCCCACCAGATTGCTGAGGATCTGCCCCAGGCGTCCGGGGTCGCCGACGACCGAAGAAGTTGGCCGGGGGGGGAGGTCACAGATCAATTCGAGCTTCTTTTTATGAGCCTGCAGGGCCAGGGAAGAAACAGTCTCGTAAACGAGGTCTTCGAAATCGAAACTGATCGATTCGAGCTCGACTTTCCTGGCTTCGATCTTGGTAAAATCAAGAATATCGTTGATCAGCGTCATCATCGATTCAGCCGATGATTTTATGCCCCTGACATATTCCTGCTGCTCCGGATTGAGCGGCGTTCCCAGGGCGAGGTCAGCCATTCCCAGGATGCCGTTCATCGGCGTCCGGAGCTCATGGCTGATATTGGCCAGAAACTCGCTCTTGGCGGAGATGGCCGCCTGGTTCTTTTTCTTCGCAGAGACGAGCTCGGTGATGTCTTTCAGGATGATAAAAGTTCCCAGATATTGTCCCTGCTCATAGAGGGGTTGAAGATGGAAGACCGTGTCCAGCCCTCGAATGGACTTGTGAAGGATCAGTTTCGAGGAGCCCGGGTTCGCCTGGAAATTGGCCATCGGCTTCTGCAATTCAGAAACAGGAAACCCCAAGTCAAGCTCCGTCAGATTCCGATCGATGATGTTTGCCCTGTCGCGGTTGAAAAACCTCATAAAGCTGTCATTGACTTCCCTGACCCGGCCGCTTTTTTCGACGAAGAGAACGGCCTCGTCCAAACCGAGGAGGAGAGCCTGGAACTTGGCCGACTCCCCGCCCTGGTCATATGGGAGAGGTTTTTCGGCAGCAATTTCTCTGTAAACAACAGTCGAAGCGATCTGTCGCCCGTCCAGGAAGACCGGCGAGGCGAGGCCGGCGATCTGGAGGACTTTTCCTTCCTTGTTTTTGTGGACGGCCTCAAATTGAACCCGCTCGCCTCGGCTGAGTTTGTTGACCACGGAGTCGGAGTCCTGCTGGCCCTCGTCGGAACCGAAAAGATCCGAGAGGGGCCGCCCCAACAGCTTCTCGCTGCCGATTCCAAACAGTTGACCGAAGCGATCATTCACCCGAGATATGCGTCCGTCCCGGCCAACGATCATCACGCCCTCGGTGACGACGTCCAGCAGATTGGCCAGGTAGGCTCCTTCTTCTTCCGTCGGGCCAGTGCCCGGGGAGACATCGAGGAGGTCTTTTTCCGGCATCAGCCTTTCCTGCTAGCCGCCTGGCTCAAGCCTCCGCCCTCGACGCGATTGCGCCCTCTCCTTTTGGCCAGCAGCAGGGCCCTATCGCTTCGTTCAATGAGTTTCTGCGGGGAAAGCTTATTGGGGAATTGGGATGTGCAGAAGCCGAGGCTGATCGAGACCTCCAACATCCCGTCCCCGGTCTTGATCCTTTTGGCGTCGACCGCTTTTCTCAGTCTTTCGGCTATTGTTCTCGTTTTATCGGGGCGGCAATCGGGCAAGATGACCAGAAACTCGTCGCCGCCATAGCGGCCCAATTTGTCATAGCGACGAATATTTCCCTTCAAGCGGGTTGCGATCTGGATGAGAACTTCATCACCGACCGGATGGCCGTGGAGGTCGTTGATCTGCTTAAAGTTATCGATATCGAGCATGATCGTACCGAGATAGGTTCGCTGCCTGAGACAGCGGGCGAATTCTTCATCCAGACGCTCCAGAATCCCGTTCCGGTTCCATTGCCTGGTCAGAGAATCGGTGTTGGCCTGGATCAGGCGGTTGTCTTCCAGGCTGATGATCCGCTCGCCATTCTGAAGCCGGACCTTGAGCTCGAGAGGGTCAAAGGGTTTGGTCATGTAATCATCCGCTCCGGCAGAGAGACCGGTGATCACATCTTCCTGGAGGTCTCTGCCGGTAAGCAGGATGATATACGTATACCTGCTGTTGTTCTCCTGGCACTCCTGCCGGATCTTATGGCAGACTTCGAGACCGTCCATCTTGGGCATCGTCCAATCCAAGATGGCCAGCCGGATATCATCGTTTTTTATGGACATCCAGGCGTCTTCCCCGTTTCTGGCGAGAGCGACGTCGTACCCCCAGTCTTTGATATTCCTCTCCAGGGCACGACAGGTGATGATATCGTCCTCGGCGATGAGTACTTTCATAGCGCTAAACCTCTGGGTTTTTGAACCCTCGTTCATTTTAAAGGCTGTCAGGAACCAGTCAATCGTCTTTCCGGGTGAAAGACGGGGTGATATTCCTTCATCCTTTCTCACCTTTGGAGATGACAGACCGTTTTCCCGGGGCCTGCCCCCTCTTGAAATCTTCGAGAAAATAGGGTACACTAAGCCTCTCGGTCGATCCGCTTAGATTAGCCCTTCCAACTTTTTCACTCTCAGAGAATTCTAAGCAGGGACCGTTCTTACATCACCAGGTGGTATTTTTATGAACAACGAGCTAACGCTCATGCGCAACATTGGCATCAGTGCGCACATCGATTCCGGGAAGACGACTCTCACCGAGCGAATCCTCTTCTACTGCAAGAAAATTCATAAGATCCATGAGGTCAAGGGAAAAGACGGGGTTGGCGCCACCATGGACACCATGGAACTTGAAAAGGAGCGGGGGATAACCATTTCTTCGGCTGCGACCAATGTTTCCTGGGCCGGGCATTCGATCAACATCATCGACACCCCCGGTCACGTGGACTTCACTATCGAAGTCGAGAGGTCCCTGAGGGTGTTGGACGGGGCGATTTTGGTCCTCTGCTCGGTCGGCGGGGTTCAGTCCCAGACGATCACAGTGGATCGACAGCTCAAGCGCTACGATGTCCCCAGGATCGCCTTCATCAACAAGTGCGACCGTACCGGGGCGAATCCCTACCGGGTCCGAGATCAGCTCGCGGATAAGCTCGGCCATAATGCCGTGCTCATGCAGTTGCCGATCGGCCTCGAGGATGGGCACCGGGGCGTTGTCGACCTGATCACCATGAAGGCCCTTTATTTTGATGGACTTGACGGCGAGTTGGTCAGGGCCGAAGAGATCCCGGCAGAGCTCAAGGAACACGCCGCGCGAAAACGGGAAGAGATGCTCGACACGGTCTCCCTGTTCTCAGACCGGCTCACGGAAGCCATCCTCGGGGGCAGCCTCACTGAGGAGATGATCTATGAAGCCGTCAGAAGGGGCACGATCCTGCGCCAGCTGACACCCGTTTTTATGGGCTCCGCCTATAAGAACAAAGGAGTCCAGCCGCTTCTGGACGGAGTCGTCCGCTATCTGCCCAACCCAGCAGAGATCGAGAATTTTGCCACGGACCTGGAGGAGGAAGGGAAAAAGGTTAAACTCGCCTCCGACCCGGAGGCCCCAGCGGTCTGTCTAGCCTTCAAGCTAGAAGACGGTCCTTATGGCCAGCTGACCTACGTGAGGATTTACCAGGGCAGTCTCAAAAAAGGAGATGAGATCTTCAACACGCGCCTGAAGAACAAGGTTAAGGTTGGCCGGCTGGTAAGGATGCACGCCGATAGTATGGAAGATATTCGAGAAGCCGGGGCTGGGGATATCGTCGCCCTCTTCGGGATCGAGTGCGCTTCGGGAGATACCTTCGTAAGTCCCAGACTCAACCTGGCCATGACTTCGATCTTTGTGCCCGAACCCGTCATCTCACTGGCCATCAAGCCGTTGGACAAGAGAGCCTCGGACCGACTGGCCAAAGCACTGAACAGGTTCACTAAGGAAGATCCCACGTTTCGAACTCACGTTGATCCGGAATCCCACCAGACCATTATCCAGGGAATGGGAGAGCTTCACCTCGAGATTTACGTGGAGCGGATGAAACGAGAATACTCCGCCGAAGTCGAGACCGGAATGCCGGAGGTGGCCTATAGGGAAGCCATCAACCGCCGAGTCGAGTTCGATTACACCCATAAGAAACAGACCGGGGGCGCGGGTCAGTTCGGTCGAGTGATCGGTTTTATCGAGCCCTCAGCCGAGGGGAAATACGAATTTGTCAATGCCGTTAAGGGCGGTCACATACCAAGGGAATTCATCCCTTCTTGCGAAAAAGGCTTTAGGGCAGCCACAAAAAAAGGTGACTTCACGGGATATCCGGTCATCGGCATCAAAGTCACCCTGACCGACGGGACGTCCCACGACGTCGATTCCTCCGACCTGGCCTTCCAAGCCGCCGCCATCGGGGCCTTCAGGCAGGCCTACCAGAAGGCCAAGCCTCAAGTCCTCGAGCCGATCATGAGGGTCTCCGTGGAGGGGCCTTCAGAGTTCGCCGGGAGCGTTTTTGCCAGCATCAACCAGCGGCGGGGCATCATCGTCAGCTCTACGGAGGACGGCCTTTTTGCCCGGGTCGACGCCGATGTCCCCCTGAGCGAGATGTTCGGCTATTCTACGGCTCTGCGCTCCTTGACTCAGGGGAAGGCGGAGTTCACCATGGAATTCCTGAAGTACGGCCGCGTCCCCGCCGAGGTTGCGGAAGAATTGATTGCCAAGCACAGAGAAAAACAAAAAGAAGGATCGAAATGAGCAAAAAAGAAGAGACCCTGATCAACGTCGAGCTGATCGAGCGAAGCCCCTTGAGAGGTTTAGAGAAATCCATTCACGGCGGCTTGGGAAAGGGGAAGATCGGCGTCCTAGCCTCCCCCAAAGGTGTAGGGAAAACGGCCTGCCTTGTCCATATCGCCATGGATAAGCTTTTCCAGGGCAAGCCCGTTATTCACGTCTCCTACTCGACCCGGGTCGATTATATCATCACCTGGTATGAGGATATCTTCAAAGAAATCGCCAGAAAGCTGGAGTTCGAGGCAGCCCAGGAAGTCCACGACGAGGTCCTCAAAAACAGGGTGATCATGAATTTCAATCAGGAAGGGGCGCGGACGGAGCAAGTCCTCAGGAGCGTTGAGGCAATGATCAGATTCGGGAGATTTGCCGCCGACACAATCATCGTCGACGGCTACGATTTTTCCCTATCCGCCCGAGACGACCTCAAAAAATTCAAAGATTTCGCCTGGAGCATGGGGCTCGAGGTCTGGTTCAGCGCCTCCCTCCGGGGGGAGGGACCTTTCTATGATGAAAAAGGTGTGCCCGCGTTGCTCACGGGCTGTTTGGATGCGATCGATGTCTTGATCACCCTTCATTCGAAGGACAACCACGTTCGTCTCCATGTCGTCAAAGACCATAATTACCCTGCGGCCGGCGAGCTTCCTGTCAAGCTCGACCCCCTGACCCTCCTCATCGATTAGTACCGGGCGGGCCGACCTGAACATCGTGACTTCCACAATCCCTTCGGGGGACTTGAACTGGTTTTGTTTTTTTGGCAAAATAAGAATTCTGAGATTCGCTCGTTAAAAGGGTTGCGGAGGCAGATAGCTGGAAGTTTTGAGGGACCAGCTTCTTCTGACTTTCCCGGTTCCAGACTCTAGGTTGAAGCGCCATGGATAAGAAATGGGAAGTTTGTATCTACGCGGATTCTCCGAGTTTCCAACTCTTTTGTAAAGATTTCAGGACCCGGCGCGGGGCGAGACGCTATATAGGGAAGATTCTGAGCCGGGATGAAGATTATTATTGTGGGACGATCTGGCGCGAGGACTCGTCACAGTTCTTCGTTTATTACTGGAATGGAGAAAGGATCATCCCCTGGGATAAACCCTGGGTGCTTCCCAGTCGGCAGGCAAGAGATCTAAAAGGATAAGGGGTGGGTTTCCCCGTTTCCGAATTCCCCCTCCCCCGGATCTTGTCATTTGACGACCAGCTTGGTGAACGGGAAGACATACGCCTGCAGGAAAACTAAAACCCCGACCAGCGCCGCCAGCACCAGGCTGTGGAAGAAGACATATCGGAGGATATCACCCTCGTGTCCGTACCATTTCGTGGCCGTGCTGGCGACGACGATGCTCTGGGCATCGATCATCTTGCCCATAACGCCGCCCGAACTGTTGGCCGAGGCCATGAGAACAGGGCTGACGCCTATCTGACCGGCCGAGATTTTCTGCAGGCTCCCGAAAAGGACGTTCGAGGAGGTGTCCGAGCCGGTCAGCGCGACGCCCAGCCAGCCCAGCATGGTCCCGAAGAACGGATAGAGGAAACCGGTCTTGGCGAAGGTCAGGCCCATCGTGGCATCCAGCCCCGAATAACGCGTCGTGTAACCGAGGGCCATCATGGCCGCCACGGTGAGGAGTGAAAACCTCACCCGCTTCAGCGTTTTCCACCAAGCGGAGACGATCTCCTTCAGACTCAGGCCCATCACAAAACTCGAGAAGATGGCTGCGGCGAAGATCCCGGTTCCAGTAAATGTCAACCAATTGAAGCTGAAGACCGCGCCCTCGGGGGTCGGTTCGGGAACAACCGGAGGGACGCGATTGATCAACTTATCCACGCCGGGGACCGGTATCTTGATGATGGACAGTCCGTCGAGAAAGGATTTGACCTGCGGAATTCCCCAAACGAACACGAGGACGCTGAGAATAACCCACGGAGTCCAGGCCTTGAGGACTTCTCTTCGGCCGTAACCATGTGAACCCCGACTGTTCCTTCCCTCCTCGTAACCCCGCAATCCCCAGATCCTTTTGGGATGCCAGCAGAGCAGGAAAGCTGTCAGCGCCGCAATCGATACTATCGAGGAGGTGACGTCCACCAGCCAAGGGCCATGAAAATTCGAGATCAAAAATTGAGGAACTGCAAAAAAAACTCCGGCGACTAACAGGGCCGGCCAAACCTCCAGCATTCCGGAAAAACCGGCAAAGGCCCCGACAAGCCAGAAGGGGATGATGATCGAAAAAAAGGGAAGCTGTCTTCCCACCATGGCGCTGAGCGATTGGATGTTGATGCCGGTGACTGCGGCCAGGGCGATGATCGGCGTTCCCAGGGCTCCAAAAGCCACCGGAGCGGTGTTGGCAATCAGCGAGAGCCCCGAAGCCGCGAGCGGACTGAACCCGAGGCCGATCAGAATCGCAGCGGTCACGGCCACCGGAGTCCCGAAGCCGGCGGCGCCTTCCAAAAACGCCCCGAAAGAGAAGGCGATGAGAAGCAGTTGGAGGCGACGATCCTGGGTGATGGCGGTGAGGCTCTCCTGCAGGATTTTGAAATAGCCCTTGTCGTTGGCGAGGTTGTAGAGAAAAATGACGTTGAGAATGATCCAACCGATGGGGAAGAGTCCGTAGGCAGCCCCGAAGGCAGCCGCCGTGATGCCCTTGCCCGCGGGCATGCCGAAAACGAAGACCCCGATGAGCAACGCAGATAACAGGCCGAGAATAGCCGACCAATGGGCCTTCAGCCTCAGGAAGGCCAGCGTACCGAGGAGGACGACGATCGGGAGGGCCGCGAGTGCGGTCGAGAGCATCCAATTCCCAAGTGGATCATAAACCTGATTCCACGGCATCCCGTCTCCTTTTCGGACGCAAACTGACGGGTATTATACCAAAAGGAACGAGACGTGAGCAGTGGCCGTTCCAAATCCGCAACCTTTTCGAAGGTAGCGCCGCGATGGGGATTGAGCAGTTTGTGAAGGCCCTCTCCCCGGGAACCTAATCCAATGTGGCCGCGACGATCTCGGCCAGGTCTTTAACCTTGACCTTCTCCTGCATCTTCTCATCCTTGATTCCGTCTTCGAACATGGTCATGCAGTAGGGACAGGAGACGGCGATCGTCGACGGATTTTTTTTCAGAGCTTCTTGAGTTCGCTCGAGAGAGATCCGCTTGCCGATGTTTTCTTCCATCCACATCCGCCCGCCTCCAGCGCCGCAGCAAAAGCTCCGGTTTTTGTTCCGGTCCATCTCCAGGGGCGCCCTTCCGCCGTGCGTGGCCTTGATGATCTCGCGGGGCCGATCATAGATGTCATTGTACCTGCCGAGGTAACAAGAGTCGTGGAAAACCGTCCGTCCCGCGAACTCTTTCTTGAGCTTGAGCCTTCCCGTGGTGATCAGCTCTGAGATCAGCTGGCTGTGATGAACAACTTCCAAGTCCGCGCCGTACTGTTTGTAGTCATTTTTCAGGGTGCTGAAACAGTGGGGGCAATAGGTGATGATCTTTTTAATCCCGTATTTTTTGAAGAGTTGGACGTTTTCCCGGGCCAGTCTGTCAAAGACGTACTCATTGCCCAGCCGGCGGAGAGAGTCGCCGCAGCACTTCTCCTCGGTCCCGAGGATGCCCCAGGATAATTCGGCCGCGTTGAGAATTTTGGTCATGGAGGCCGCGACGTGCCGGTTCCGGGAATCGAACGAGCCCGCGCAGCCGACGAAGAAGAGATAATCAACTTTGGCCCCGTCGACCAGGATCTGGACATTCAGGTCATGAGCCCACTTGGCCCGTTCGGTCGGCGCGAACCCCCACGGGTTGAACCGCTGTTCGATATTTTCAAAGAAAGCGATCAGCTCTTCCGGAAAGGCGGACTTTTCCATGACCAGATGGCGTCTCATCCATAGGATCTTGACCATTTGCTCGATAAACACCGGACACCTCTCCATGCAGGCGCCGCAGGTCGTGCAGGCCCAGAGGGCGTCCGTGGTCACACTCTCTTCATGGTGGTTGATGAGCGGCACGGCCATGGCGGCGTCCGAAGGAGCGGGGGCGAGCGTGTCGGCCGGTCGGGCGGCCAGGATCTCGGCGCCGCTCTTGAGCATATTATGTTTCCCGGCGAGGATGATCTGCTTGGGATTGAGAGGCTTCTGGGTGTTGTGGGCCGGGCAGGCGGCCTGGCATCTTCCGCACTCCGTGCAGGCGTAGAAATCGAGAATATCTTTCCAGGAGAACTGGACCACTTTCGAGACGCCGAAGCTCAGGCCCTTTTTGAAGGTCATTCGGGGCATCGTGTTGACAAAGGAGAAGCTGCGGAAAAAACAGTTGGGGATGGCCGTAAGAATATGGAGGTGTTTTCCATAGGGAAGATAGTTCAAAAAGAAGAGCAGCACGAGCGCATGGATCCACCAGAACGTGCGCGAGAAGATGTGAAGCGCGGGCGCGCCGAGCGAGCCATAAAGGTGCGAAATCGCCTTGGAGATGGGCATCCAGCTGACCATGGATTCAGCCCCCTGCCGGATCTCGCTTCCGTGGAGGCCGAAGTAAGCGACCATCAGGGTCCCGATCAGGGTCAGGATGATGAAGGCATCGAAGGTGGCCTCGATATAGGGAGGCCGAAAAAAGAGCCGGCGTAAGGCGGCGATGATGACCGCGGCGATAACAACGATGGACATAACATCGGCCAACGAGAGGATGAATCCGTAGAGGAGGCGACCCAGGAACTCAAAAGAAAAATGGGGGAAGAGGCCGGCCACAAGGAACTGCAAATTGACCACCAGGAGAAGCATGAATCCCCAGAAAATAAAGAAGTGATTGATTCCGAACCTGACACTGATCACGCGGAGTTGGCCAAAGGCGTAGACGATCATGTTCTGGAAGCGTTTCCAGAGGTGGTCAAACCGGTTCTCGTAGCGACCGAGGCACATCAGGGCGAAAAGCCGGTAAACGTTTCTCAAAAAGAAAGCGACGGCGAAGGTGAAGAGCACAACGAAAACGTAGACTTCTATTCGACTCAAAGCTAGTCTCCTTACTTAGGCCTTCTCAGCCGCCTGAGAAGCCGGTCTGATGCGCTGGGCCCGCAACTGCTCGATCAGTGCCGGGATAATCTCAAAGACATCCCCGACAATGCCGACGTGGGCGACCTCAAAGATCGGCGCTGTTTTATCCTTGTTGATGGCCATGATGTAATCCGCGTCCTGCATTCCGACCAGGTGCTGGATGGCCCCTGAAATCCCGCAGGCGATGTAGAGCTTGGGCTTGACGGTTTTCCCAGTCTGGCCGACCTGGCGTTCATGGGGCATCCAGCCGGCGTCAACGGCGCTCCTTGAAGCGCCGACCACCCCGCCCAAAAGGTCGGCCAGCTCCTGCAGCATCTTGAAGTTCTCCGGGCCCTGCATGCCCCGGCCCCCGCTGACGATCACATCCGCCGCAGCGATGTTGATCGATCCTTCAGTCAGGAGCGGCGTCAGCTCCAGAATCTTGGCCGTGATCTTCTCCTTTTCGAGGGTGAACGGTTCGCGGATGACCTCTCCCTTTTTCCCGGGAGTGAAGACGGGTCTGGGCATGACATGGGGCCGGACGGTCGACATCTGAGGCCGCGCTTTCTCGGTTAGAATCGTCGCCATGATGTTCCCGCCAAAGGCGGGCCGCGTCTGTTCGAGAAGCCGCTTCTCTTTGTCGATGGTCAATCCGGTGCAGTCGGCGGTCAGACCGGTTTTGAGCTCTGTGGCCACCGCTCCCGCCAGGTCCCGGCCCTGGCCTGTCGCGCCGATAAGGATGATCTCGGGTTTGTATTTCCGGGTCAGGGAAGCGGTTCCCTGCAGATAAGGAAAGGTGAGATAATGGCTGAGCAGCGTGTCATCCATGAGATAGACCTTATCGGCGCCATACCCGAAGGCCTCCTCGACCAATTTGTCGACCTTTGAGCCAAGAACAAAAGCCGCAAGCTCAACCCCCAGGTCCCCGGCTAACCTTTTCCCTACACCCAGGAGCTCCCAGGACACGGGATGAGCCTTTCCCTCGGCGTGCTCGACAAAAACCCAGACTCCCTTCCAGCCTTCTCCGGGAGGTTCGGGTTTGGGTTTCTCGACTTCAGCTTCAACTGCGGCCTGAACCGGGGCCGCGGCAGAGCTTTCCGCTTTGAGCTTGTCCAGGAGTTTTTGCTCCTCTGGTGTGAAGTACATTTCGAGCGCCGCCGCTGGACATTCTTTCACGCACTTCTGACAGCCGATGCATTTTTCAAGGAGAATGATCGGTTCCCCACGGTCGTTGATTTCGATGGCATCCGTCGGACAGGCCATCCGGCATCTCTCTCCGCAGGCGATGCATTTCCCGGCCAGGAGTTGGGCCTTTCCCCGGGGCCTCTTTATCTTTTTTGCCTTCTCGTCCATCTTTCTTTCTCCCCCTAATTGGGCTCTACCTCTCCTGTCTTACGAAGCCCCACTGAAAAAGCTTGCTGATCATTGTGCCGACGGCCGGCTCTTTTTGTTCGCCCTCCCCGGGGATGATCTCGCCTTTTTCCCTCTGCGGAGCGAAGATCCTTCTGACCTGGGTGGGCGAGCCCTTGAGCCCGATCGTGGCCGGGTCGAGTTTCAAGACCTCGTTGGACCAGACGGTCACCTGGGCATCTGCGGCTTCAAGCCTTCCAGGGACCGTGGGATAACGGGGGATGTTGATCTCCCGGACCAAAGTCAGAAGGGCGGGAAGCGGGGCCTCAATGACTTCGTGCCATTCTTCGAGTTTGCGACGGACTCTTATGCTCTTTCTCGCCATGTCGACGATCAGAATCTGATCGACCAGAGTCAGTTGAGAATATCTGAGGCGGCAGGCGATGCCGGGACCGACCTGGGCGGTATCTCCATCAATCGTCTGCTTTCCGCAGATGACCAGGTCGACCGATTGTTTCTGGTGGAGCCGTTTGACGGCCTCAGCCAGAACAAGGCTGGTGGCCCAGGTATCTGCTCCGCCGAAAACTCGGTCGCTGATCAGGACGGCGTCATCCGCTCCCTGGGAAATGGCCCGCCGGAGCACGATCTCGGCCGAGGGAGGTCCCATGGAAATGACCGTGACGTGAGCCCCGTATTTGTCTTTGAGGCGCAGGCCTCCTTCCAGGGCGTGAGTGTCAAAAGGATTGGTGATGAAGGGGACACCCTCCCGGATCAGCGTGTTGGTAACAGGGTCGATCTTGACCTGGGTCGTGTCCGGAACCATCTTCACGCAAACGACAATGTACATCGCTTTTTCCTCTTTCCTTCTAAAGCTGGGGAATTTTTAAGTTAAAAGGACGCTAAACAAAAACCCGATCTAATAAACTCCCGGTCGCTGCCGTGATATCGTTATCGCCGCAGCTTAGCCTTTTGAACCTGCATCATTCAAAGTTTAAATTTAGCAAAAAAGTAAGATTTAGTAAAGACGTTGACAAATTTTGGCCGGCTCGGCTATAATCTGGCTGTAAAAAGGAGATGGGGGCGAACAGGATTCGACGGAGACAGCGAGACAGAAGTAGCATGTCGAGGGTCCACCCACCTCGAAAAAAAGGTGGAAAACAAACTACCTGCAGAACCATTTGCAGTCGCTGCCTAAGAGATAGGCATGCCGTTTCTCGAGTTCTCGCCTGCGGTTCTTGAGAGGCGTCGACCAGCAGGATGGCGAGCCGGATCGGCCCCGAACCCGGTGAGCGAGATTCCGTCGGGGCTGGTTCAGCGGCGTTTTTCCTCCTCGGACGCCACTGAACGAGATAACAGAGAAGGATAAGCATGTAGAAGCTGTCTGTTGAACGTCTTCGGACGCGGGTTCGATTCCCGCCGCCTCCAAAACATTTTCATGAGGTTGGGCCGTAAAAGAAAAAGCGTCCGCTCCATTGCACCCTTCATTTTTCTGCTTCTTCTCGTGGTGTTCTCTCCGGCGCTCACAAAAAATCTTCTCAAAATTTCAGGCCTGAACCTGCCGGGCGGCAGCCGGGTGGATATTGAATCATCTTTTCCTCTGACTTTCAGTCTGGAACAGAACGGCTCTTTTCTCTTCGTCCACATCCAGACAAAATCTTCCTTCCAGATCCAACAGGGAAGGATCGAGAGCGGGTTCATAAAATCCTCCGGCTGGTCCAAAGGAAGCGAGGGCTACACGCTGGTGATCGAAACTCAGTCGGCTTCCTTCCGGCATGAAGCGACAACTCGGAGCGACCTTCTCCAAGTCTCAATTGTCTTGTCCGGGGCCGACGGGAACCAGCCCGCCGCCTCCGTACCTCCCGCAGATTCAAATGTGGAGAGCCAAGAGGTCAAAACTCAGGAGATCCAGAGCCCGGCGCAAGAGCCCGAAGAGAAAAAAGCCGAGGTAAAGAAAGCCACCGAGCCTCCCGTGCGGCCCCCGGTTCAACCTGAGGCCACGGCGCCCTTCCCGGAGAAAGCTGCGGCCCTGTCTTTCGCCTCGAAAAAGATCAAGACGATCGTCATCGATCCCGGCCACGGCGGCCTCGAGACCGGAGCCAAAGGGAAATTCGGGGCGCTGGAAAAAGACGTCACCCTGGTCATCAGCCAAAAGCTCAAGGCCTTGATCGAGCGGAATCTGGCCTGCCGCGTCGTTTTGGCCCGGGATAAAGACGTCGATGTTTCGTTGGACAGCCGAGCCGCCATCGCCAACAATAACAAAGCCGACCTCTTTATCAGTGTTCACGCCAACGGCTCCTATCAAAAAAAAGCTCACGGATCCGAAACGTTTTTTCTGAGCGCGGTCGCCCCCGATGAAGAAACGCGGAAGTTGGCTTACATGGAGAACAATTCCCATGAGCTTGAGGGCCGGATTGAAAAAGAAGAACAGGACGAGGTCAAGCTCATTCTTTGGGACCTGGCTCAGACGGCTTATCTGAAAGAAAGCAGCCGGCTGGCCGAGATCATCCAGAATGACCTCAACGATCTGCTTGGCACGGCCAACCGGGGGATCAAACAAGCGCCTTTTAAGGTCCTCACCGCCGTCGCCTGCCCGGCGGTCCTGGTCGAAGTCGCATTTATCTCCAACCCCGAAGAGGAGAAAAAGCTGGTGGACGAGGGCTTCCAAAACAGGGTGGCCGAGGCCATCTTTCGCGGCCTGCAGAGCTACCTCAAGCTCTATCCTCGCGGATAAAAGGACCTGATGGACAAAAAGAAATTGGGAATCCTCGGGTTTCTATTTCTTCTCCTGATCGCGCTGATTTATCTGTTGTTCCGGACAGGAGCGGGAGAGAGGCCCAAGCCGGCGCCGGGGACTCCTTCCGTCGAGACCCAATCCCAGCCCAAGGACATGGAAAAAGGGAAGAAGGTGTCGCTCTTTTTCTTGTCCGAGGAGGACAGTCTCCTCCATCCTGAAGTGCGAGAGATTGCCGTGCGCTCATCAACCGCCGAAGAGGCCCAGGAAGTCATCAACGAACTGATCCAGGGCCCCCGGAGCGAGTTGATCTCTTCCCTTCCTCCCGAAACAAAGCTGAGACAGCTCTTTATCACCAAGGACGGAATGGCCTACGTCGATTTCTCGAAGGAGATCATGGAGAAGCATCCCTCGGGGTCTTCGGCGGAATTGTCGACCGTTTATTGCGTTGTCAATTCCTTGACCTACAATTTTCCCTCTCTGAAAAGAGTCTTTGTCTTGGTCGAAGGGGGCGAGAGGGAGACTCTCGATGGCCACATCGACTTGAGCAAGCCATTTCTTCCAGATTACACCCTGATCGCCAAATAGCTGTGCCCGGTGAAAAGATTGCCCCGTGTCGTGATCGTCGGCTTCCCCAACGCCGGGAAGTCGACCCTGTTTAATCGGCTGCTGAGACAAAAAAAATCGTTAGTTCACTCCCTTCCCGGTATGACCCGCGACTCAGTGACCGCGCCCTGCACCCTCCGTGACAGGAAGTTCCTTCTCGTTGACACCGGGGGATTTTTCGGCGCCGAAGGAGAGCCCATCGCCGACCAGGTCAGACAGAAAGCTTGGGAGGCGGCTCGGCAGGCGGACTTGGTCCTCTATCTGCTCGACGGTCGCAAGGGTCTTTTGCCGGCCGAGAAGGAGCTCTTCATTGCGCTGAAAAAGCTCAATAAACCCGTCCTCCCGGTGGTCAACAAGATGGAGATGCTCTCCGATGAGGAAGGCCTGTCCGATTTTTATGCCCTGGGCGAAGACCGGTTGGTCGTGATCTCGGCCGAGCACAAGGTCAATCTTGAACACCTCGAGGATGCGATCGTCGCCTCCCTGCCCCTAGCCGGATCCGAGAAGGAAGAGGCGGAGCCGCTCAAGATCGCGATCGTCGGCCGGATCAACGTCGGGAAATCCTCCCTCATCAACCGTCTCTGCGGCGAAGAGCGGCTGATCGTGAGCCGCACTCCGGGCACGACCCGTGACAGCACGGACAGCCTCGTCATCCGCAACCTGAAGCCGTTTTCTCTGGTTGATACAGCCGGGATCCGGAAACTCGGCAGCACCCGTGATCAGCGCGAGAAAGCAGGCATCATCAAGGCCACGGCGAACATCGGCCAGGCTGATGTCGTCTGCTTGATTTTGGATGCCCTCGAATTTCCGACCCGGCAGGACGCGGCCATCGCCCGGCTGGCCCACGTTTCAGGGAAGCCACTGGTCATCGCCCTCAACAAATGGGACCTGATCAACGAAGAAGCCAAGGACCAGGAAAAATTCAAGACCAGGCTCTTCCAGAGACTGGATTTTGTGAGTTATGCTCCACTGCTCTTTGTCTCCGCCCGGACGGGACAGAGGGTGGTGAAAATCCTCGAACTGGCCGAGCTGGTTTATGCCAATGCCCAGATCCGAATCGAGACCTCCCGGCTGAACAGGTTTCTGGCAAAGATCCTGGAGAGCCATTCGCCTCGTTCCAAGGATAAGGGAAAGGTCAAGATCAAATTTATGACCCAGAAGGGCATTCTTCCTCCGACCTTTATCCTGTTCGGTCACGTCCAGACGCCCTTGGATCCGGCCTACGAAAAATTCTTCATCCAGCGCCTGCGGGAAGAGTTCGGCCTCTGGGGAACCCCCATCCAGCTCTTTCTCCGGAAAAGCTAAAGGAAGGGAAAGATGGGGCCCCGCCCAAGGCAGCTCCATCTTTCCGATTTATTAGAGATAGGGAAAACGGCTCCTCCGTCTGCTCACCGCTCATTCCTTTGACCAAGATCGGAGCACGAGGCACACTTTATCTGACCAGGATCTTGCCGTCGCCGGTGCTGATGGTGAACAGCTTCCCACCGTGGCTCAATTTTCCGGAGAGCCTTCTTTTGGAAGTCGTGTCCAGACCGGTCAGCGGGACTTGGCAGTCGATTCGGCCGTCGTCGGTCTGGAATGTGAAATCGGCTGAAAAATCTTTAGGCACGATGAGATCCACATCTCCGTCTGAAGTTTCGATCCTCCAATTCGTCTCCATGTTGGCCTGGGGGCCGACTTCCACGCTGACATCTCCGTCCACGGTATCAACCGCGAGCCGGCTGACCTGTCCGGAGATGGAGATGTCGCCGTCCGTGGACGAGGCTTCCACTCGGCCTTTGATATTCTGAAGTTCGATCCTCCCGTCTGTCGAGTGGGCGAGGAGAGACCCAGCCGTGTTGGAGACTTCGATCGGGCCATCCACTGTCTTCAGTTTCAGGTCTCCGCTGACGCTCTCTCCATGGATGGAGCCGTCGACGAGCCTACAATCGAGATTGGCATTTGAAGGAACCAGGATCTCCGTCGAAACCCGAATCCACTGGTCCTCGTGAAACCAAAACCGGATGCCCCGCCTGGGATAACGGACCTCGACCCGGACCGTGTTGCCCAACTGAGATATTTCCACCTTCGTGGCCTCCAGAAGCTCGGTGGCCTTTTTCGGGTCACTGAACTCGATCTCTTTCTTGACCCGGACCTGGATGAGGTTTTTGTCGGAGCCGGCGAACCTGAGGCTTCCGTCAACATCCCTGAATTCCAGGAAAACAGGCTTGGAGACGTCGACCGGAAATGTCTTTTCAATCAGTTCTTCTTTTGGAGCCGCAGTGAGAGAAATAAAAAAGAGGCAAAGCGTCACCAGGACGATCATCAAAACCAGGGCGGTCTTTTTCATCTTAACCTCCATAAGCACTGACGTATTTATTGACCCAAAAGTTCCCCTCACGGATGAAAATATACGGGATCCCAAGGGTGACCTCCTGCGCAACCTTGACCATGTCAAGTTGCTTATTGCGTTTGCATCAGTGTGCCTCTCGAACACCCTCGGCGCCCGGAGGGCACCGGGTTCCCGCGAAGAGAGGCTCGGGAAGGCTAAACCTCATGACGAGAAGACGAGATGACCGGAGAGGCAAAGAGACGGGCCTCACGGAGGTTGTTTTTCTTGACTTTGGTGAGGTATTCTATTATAAAATTATTTCCTTGTGAGGAAAGCACTTGACGTTTTAAGGAGGTCCTGATGTTTCGAAAGAGATACAGCGCATGGCTCGTCATAGCTCTCGCGTTCGTCGCCCTGACCTTTTCGAGCTGCGAAAAAATGAAAATAAGCAAGTTGAAGGCCAATTATCACTTTGCGAATGCCAACAAGCTCTTTACTGATAACAAATACCGCCAGGCTATTGCCGAGTACGAGGCGACTTTGCAGAATGATCCCACCCGGGTTGAGGCCTTCAGATTCCTGGGGGAAAGCTATAAGCAACTCTATAAGCCCGGCGTGAGTTCCGTGGACAACAAGGAAAAGGAAACCAAGGCTCTGGCGGCCCTGCGCAAGGCCTTTGAGATTGAGCCGAACAACAAGGATGTCATCTATTCCCTGGGAGACATGTACGACAAACTGCGGAATTTCAAGGAAGCCGAAAAGTACTACCTCAGAATTATCCAGCTCGAGCCGAGCAACATGAGCAATTACTACGTTGTGGCCGAATTCTACAGAAGATATGCGGGCGAAAATAAGGAAACCGAAAAGAAAGCCGAAGACATGTACCTGAGAAGGATCGAGGCTGACCCCGAAAACCCGATCGGCTATTCCTACATAGCGGCCTACTATGAAAACCTTCCTCCCTCCCCCGAGGTCTATGACAAAGCTAATGAATACCAGGATCGGCGGATCCAGCTCCAGCCTAAGAGTGCGGAAGCTTGGCTGGCCAAAGGGGTGAACCGCTGGTCGAGAGCTTACCGTTTCGCTAACCTCCCCGCCCCAGACAGGCTCGCTGCGGCGAAGGAGAGTCTCAGAGCTCTGGAAAAAGCTAAAGAACTGGACCCGACTTATCCCGAACCCTACAGCTGGCTGAGCGTCCTGTACCAGAGCGTCCTGGTTAAGCTTGAGCCTGAAAAGGAATCGCGCTACAAGGCCGAAGCCGACCGGAACCTTGAAAAATTCCAGGACCTGAGGAAGAGAGCCGCGGAGAAGAAGAAACTCGAAGAAGAATTGAAAAAATAGCTCGGGCCGGACCCGGCTTAGGACCTCATGTTTATCCCCCTCCGGGATGAAAACCCGACATCCCGGTTTTCCTGGATGACAGTTTCCATCATCGCCCTGAACTGTCTGGTATTCTTTTATCAATATCTTTCTCCTCAGGGCCTGCAATATTTCGTCCTCAGAATGGGAGCCATTCCATATGAGTTTAGCCATGGGGGCGCTGTCTCCGGCTTAAATAGGCTGCCGGTTCCCCTAACTCTATTGACTTCCATGTTCCTCCATGGGGGATTTTTCCACCTGGCCGGGAACATGCTCTACCTTTGGATCTTTGGCAACAACATCGAGGATTTTCTCGGGCCGTTCCGGTTTGTCCTGTTTTATCTGCTCGCAGGCCTGGCCGCCGGCCTCACCCAAATTGCTCTAACCCCCAACTCCCAGATGCCGATGATCGGAGCCAGCGGAGCCATCGCCGGAGTGCTAGGTGCGTATCTTCTTCTTTATCCCGGGGCCAGGGTGATGACCTTCGTATTCTTGATCATTTATATCCGGATCATTCCCATTCCTGCCGCTTTTATGCTGGGGCTCTGGTTCGTCGGGCAGGTCCTCAATATCGGGTTGGGAGGCGGCGTCGCTTGGTTTGCCCACATCGGGGGCTTTATAACTGGCATGGCGTTGATAAAGATCCTAGCCTTGGGAAGAAGAACCAGGCGCCCAGCAAACTGATGCAAACGAGATAAATAACTTGACATGGCCAAGGTTGCGCCGGAGGCCACCCTCTGGCCCCCGGCGCAACCTTGGAGGGGGATGTCACAGCTCAGGGCTCACATCTCACTCTTGTTTTGATTGACTTTTTGCCTGGGATTTTGTAAGTTATATGGGCCGGATTTCTCTACCGTAATTATCCGAGGTTTAGAAAGAATGAGAACGTATACTCCTAAAAAAGATGAAGTGGAAAGAAAATGGTGGCTGGTCGATGCCGAAGGAAAAGTTCTGGGACGGTTGGCCACAAGAGTGGCCGTCTTGCTCCGCGGGAAAAATAAACCTCAATTTGCAGCTTTTGTGGACACCGGCGACTTTGTCGTCGTCATCAACGCTGAAAAAATCAGCGTGACCGGGAAAAAACTGGACCAGAAAACATACTATTCCCATTCCGGATACCCTGGGGGATTGAGGACCGAGACTTTGAAGGAACTCTTGGAAAAGAAGCCCGAAGAGGCGATCCGCCGGGCCGTTTGGGGAATGATCCCCAAGAATAAGCTCGGCCGGGCGGTTTACAAGAAGCTCAAGGTTTACCGCGGACCTCACCACCCGCACGAAGCCCAAAATCCCCAGGAATACACGTTTTAGGAGGTCACTTGAGCTTAATTCAGTATTATGGAACTGGAAAGAGGAAAACCTCTATCGCCCGAGTCTTTCTTCGGTCCGGGAAAGGTGACATCAGCCTGATCGTCAACAAGAGGCCCCGTCCGTTTACCGAATATTTTCACCTTGATTCCTATAAATATGTCATTCGTCAGCCTCTGCTTCTCACCGAGACCGAGAACAAGTTCGATATCTTCATGCGGGTGAGCGGGGGAGGGATCAAGGGACAGGCGGAGGCGATAAAATTGGGCATCTCCCGGGCGCTTCTCGAGTTTAACCGGGAGCTGAGGCCGGCCCTTAAGGCAGCCAACCTGCTGACCAGAGACGCCAGAATCAAGGAAAGAAAGAAATATGGACTGTTGGGCGCTCGTAAAGCACCTCAATACCATAAACGATAAGGAGAGTACGCGTTGGTATCCGTGACAATGAAGGAACTGTTGGAGGCTGGAGTTCATTTTGGCCACCAGACCAAGCGGTGGAATCCCAAAATGAAGGAGTATATCTTCGGACAGCGCAACGGGATTTACATCGTCGACCTGCAGAAGACGATCAAGAATTTCAAAGAGGCGCTTCAATTCGTCAGGACAATCGTCGAGGCCGGGAAAGAGATACTTCTGGTCGGAACCAAAAAACAGGCCCAGGACATCATCCGGGAATTCTCCCAGAAGAGCGAGTCGAGTTATGTCAACCAGCGCTGGCTGGGCGGACTGCTGACCAACTTCCATGTCGTCCGGGGAAGTGTCGAGAAGCTCGCTGAATTTGACGAGATGAAAGAGGACGGCCGCTGGGAGCTGCTATCGAAAAAGGAAAAATCAAGGCTTGACAAAGTCTACCGGAAGCTGGCCAAAAACCTGGGTGGCATCAGGGAGATGAAAGACCTTCCCGGCGCCATGTTCGTCATCGATTCGTCCAAGGAAGAGATCGCCATCTCGGAAGCGAAGAAGCTGGGAATCCCCATCGTGGCTGTTGTGGACACCAACGGGGACCCCGATGGCATCGACTATGCTATCCCCGGAAATGACGACGCCGTGAGGGCGATCGAACTGTTCACCTCAAAGGTCGCCGAGGCGATCATCGAGGGCAAGAAGAACCGGATCACGAGAGAGCTGGAAGCCGCCAAGATGGAAGCCGAAGGCGCGGCGGAGCAGAAGACTGCGACTCCGGCCCCGGGCGAGCAGGCCGCTCCGGCCGGTCTGGGCGAAAAACAAAAGTCCGCGCAGTAAAAGGAGTCGACGATGAACATAACCGCTGATATGGTCAAAGAGCTGCGCCAGAGGACGGGCATCGGAGTCATGGAGTGCAAAGAGGCCCTCCAAGAAAGCCAGGGCCTGATTGATAAAGCGATCGAGCTCTTGAGGAAAAAAGGCTACGCCCGGGCCAAGGACAAGATGTCCCGAGAAGCGAGCGAAGGAATTATCGCCTCCTACATC
Organism: Candidatus Aminicenantota bacterium; assembly: GCA_963701305.1. GTDB lineage: Bacteria > Acidobacteriota > Aminicenantia > Aminicenantales > CAVYOD01 > CAVYOD01. The sequence goes on along the minus strand of OY969586.1, from coordinate 1,347,492 downwards.
CATATGAACGGGAAGATCGGGGTCCTGGTCGAGGTCAATTGCGAATCCGATTTCGTCGCCCGAAACGAAGAATTCAAGGAGCTGGTCAAGAATATCGCCATGCAGATTGCCGCTTCCAATCCCCGGTATGTCTCCGCCGAAGAGATCCCGGCGGCCGAAATCGAGCAGGAGAAAGAGATCATCAAGTCCCAGCTCAAGGATATGAAGAAGCCTCCCGAGATCATCGAGAAGATCGTCCAGGGCAAGCTCAAGAAGTTTCATGAAGAGGTTTGTTTGCTCGATCAGCCGTACATCAGAGAAGACAAGATGACGGTGCGTCAGCTGGTGTCGTCCATGATCGCCAAAATCGGCGAAAACATCAAGGTCAGGAGGTTTGCCCGGTTCGAGCTGGGCAAGTCCTGATATATTCCGATGGCCCGACCCAAACCGGCCTACGCGAGAGTCCTGCTGAAACTCTCAGGGGAGTCTCTGTTGGGTTCCCTCCCCTGCGGCATCGACTTCGGCCGAGCCAGAGCGATCTCCCGGGAAATCAAGGAAATCCACCGGCTCGGAGTTCAGGTGGCGATCATGATCGGCGGAGGTAACATCTTCCGCGGGACAAGCGGCACAAGAGCCGGGATGGATAGGGCCTCGGCCGACCAAATGGGCTTGCTGGCGACGGTCATCAACGGCATCGCTCTCCAGGATTATCTGGAAAAAGAGGGAATCCCCACCCGGCATGTCTCAGCCATCGAAATCAAATCCATCGCTGAGCCCTTCATTCGCCGCCGTGTTCTGCGCCACTTGGAAAAGGGGCGTGTCGTCATCTTCAGCGCCGGGATTGGAAGCCCCTATTTCACGACCGACACCGCGGCCGCACTGAGGGCCCTGGAGATCAAGGCTCAGGTGATCCTGAAGGCCACCAAAGTGGACGGGGTTTATACCGCCGACCCCATGCTTGATAAGACAGCCAAGAGGTTCCGATCAATCGGATATTTGGATGTCCTCAACAAGGGGTTGAAAGTCATGGATGCTACGGCCATCTCGCTCTGCAAAGACAATGACCTTCCGATTATCATCTTCAACCTGATGGGCCGGGGGAATATCAAGAAGGCCGTGCTCGGGCATAAGATCGGGACACTCGTCGGTTAAATCAAATTCCGCCTCGCCCGCCGCGAGGCGGATCTCGAGGATTCATCGGTCTCGTGAAGAGGGAAAAATGGTCAAAGATATTCTGAGGGAACTCGAAAAGAAGATGAAGACTTCTTCTGAGCATTTCCGAAAAGAGCTGGGAAAGCTCAGGACCGGACGGGCCAACCTCAATATTTTTGAAGATATCAAGGTCGAATACTACGGCAGCCTGATGCCTATCAACCAGGTGGCCACTCTTGGCGTCCCTGATCCGACTCTGATCTCGGTCCAGCCCTGGGATCCGACGCTGCTCGAGGCCCTGGACAAGGCGATCCGAAGCGCCGACCTCGGCTACAATCCGATCAATGACGGCAAGGTCCTGAAGATCCCCATCCCGCCACTGGACGAAGAGAGGCGCAAGGAACTGGCCAAACGAATCGCCAAAATGGCCGAAGAGGAGAAGGCCGCCCTCCGGGTGATGAGACGGGAAAGCAAAGAGATGATCGAGAAACTGGAAAAAGAGAAAAAGATCACCGAGGACGACAAATTCCAGGGCCTCGAAAAGCTCCAGGAAATCACCGACGACTCGGTCAGGAAAGTCGACGAGCTTGCGGCGATAAAAGAAAAGGAAATACTGAAAGGGTAAGAATCCTTTTAGTCTATCTCGTCCTCTCGTCGTCTTGTCTCTCTCGTCAAAATAAATAAATCAAAGAATCTTTGTTGTGTTTTTCTTTTTTGACAAGATGACGAGACAGACCAGACAGACGCTTCTATTTTTTTCCGAGCCAATTCTCCGTCGTTCCGAATTTTGTCCGGATAACGATTCCCCAGCCGATGATGCTCAGGCAGGAGGTGAACATGAAGCCGAGGAAGGGAATAAAACTGATGAAGCTCACCGCCACCAGGCCGAGGACGACGGCGCCGATCGGAGTCGTCCTTTGTGAACCGAAGGCCCTGAGCAGGCTTTCTCCGAAGAAATAGAAGAGAACGACCCGGCCAAAGATCTTGATGATCAGCCCCGCCCAGATAAGGGCGAATAAGATCGGAATGCCGATGAGGATGAGGCAGAGCAGGGCGGAGAAAATGGCCAGAGCGCCGAAGATGATCAACGCCAGAACGCCCGTTCCCACGGTGGGCCAGAAGGATTTCCTGATTTGAGATGAGGCAAACGCCATCTGCTTGGGGAAGATGGCGGCCACGGCCAGGGCGGCAAGAAACCAGAGGAAGACGGAGATCAGCTTGATGATGAGGATGATCGGGAGGAGAGGGAAGGCGAAGAGGCCCTTGAACACCCCCTCCCTGAAAAGCCTGGGCCCGATTTCCGAAGCTTTGAGGTACACGGTATCCCCGTCGATCGTGCAGCCGGGTTCCTTGGAAAGACTGCCGCCCAGAGTCACCACGTCGCGTTTGACCAGGGCCGTAGATTTTAGGACAACGGCAGAACCGATGCCGACCACAGATTCTCCGACCTCGCCGGAAATCGTGATGGTCCCTCCGAAGGCGAGGACGCTCTCCTTGACTCTTCCCTCGATGTCGACATTTCCTCCGAAGGAAATAACGTTATCCTGGACCTCGTCCTTGGCGACGGTGACGTCCTTTTTTATGGTGATGTTCTGGCGGCTGTGGAGGGGAAGGAGGCCACAGACCAGAAAAAGAACTCCGATGGCCAGCGCTTTTTTATTATTCATGGGTGTCCCTCGGACTGAATTTTCTTTTTAGCATCATAAAAAGCGTCATACTGAGGAGCACGGTCAAGGTGACGATCAGGATCTGGGTCTGTGGGCTGATGAGGGAAGTCAAGACGGAGATTCCTCCGATCAACTCCTCAATCACGTTGGAGAATATTTTGAAGATCAGCAGGAAGACCTTTAAAAATTTTATCGAGGTCAAGGACAGAGACTTGAAATTTCTCAAAACGTATTGATTCAGCCCTACGAGGAGACCGGGCAGGCTCTGGTGGGTAACGATCATGGCCAGGCCCAGGGCCGCGAGGATGGCCGAGCACCCTGCGGCGAGGGAGATGAGCAGCCTGCGGAGCGAGAATTGGCTTCCGGCGATCCGGGCCATGACCTTTGCCGAAAAATCGGCCGGAATCTCCAGGTCAGGCAGAGTGGACGCGGCTTCTGTTAGGCGCCGGCGGGCCTCGACCGCCTCCCGGCAAATCTGGCAGGAGGCCAGATGCCCTTCCAGTTCTTGCCTTTCGGAGGGTGCAAGCTCGCCCTCAAGATAGCGATAGACCTTGTCGAGAGAAAGACAGTTCACGCCTCACCCTCCAGCAGCCTGCGGAGCAATTCTTTTGCCTGAAAGACTCTGTTCTTAACCGTCCCCACGGGCAGTTCTTTGATCTCCGCCATCTCCTCATAACTCAGCCCGTTGACGTGCCTCCAGACGAAAAGCTCGCGCAGAGACCCGGGGAGTTTCGCCAGCGCCAGGTCGATCCTCGTCCGGAGTTCCTGAAGTTCAAGCTTTTCGATGACCGAAGGTTTGTCGTCCGGGATTTGAATGGGAAGGCAGTCCTCCGCCTCGTGCGGATTCTGGTCGATGGAGAAGGTCGGCAGTTTTTTCTTCCGCCAATGATCAATGACATAATTGGACGCGATCTTAAAAAGCCAAGTGCTGAATTTGTATTGAGGCCTGTAGGAGCCCAGAGAAGAATAGGCTTTGACAAAAACCTCCTGGGTGAAATCCAGAGCCAACTCCCTTTCGCCGACCATTCGGCCGATGTAGTTGGCCACCGGACGCTGATATTTTTCAACAATCATCTCAAAAGCCTTCTTGTCTCCATCAAGGGTCTCCTTGACCAGGACTTTGTCATCATCCATGGAGGACATCCTGTCCTCAAGGGTATATACGATGTGGGACGGAATTGGTTTTGTTTTCATGATCCGGCTCTCCCTCGATGATCTCGCAGTCCGAGGGAACCTTGAGCTCGAAGAGGTCGGGCTTGAGCCGCGCTCCCGGCTTGATCCGGTTGAAGCGGAATTCCTGCTTGTTGCCCGCCCAGTCCAGGGAGATGGCCCTCTGGATGAGCAGAGACTTCTGATCTATTTCCAGGAGGATGTAAGAGAATTCTCCTTCGTTCTTGGGGACGAGTCTGAGCTGCCAGACGCCCGCCCTTTCCGAGGGGAAACGAGTGAATTCGACTTGATAGCTTTCCGTCATGGCCGCCTCTCCGGTCAGGATGGAGAGGATCTCAGTTTCGAACTTATCTTTATAGCTCCTGGTCCTGTAGAGCTGGTTGTCTTCAGGAAAGAAAGCCTGGAGCAACCCTCCGGTGTAGAGATAGGTAAACTTCTCCGGGCTTAGGTAATCCCAGCGCATCGACTCGGGTTTTCGGAAATAGAACTCGCCTTTTTCTTGGAGCGGGGTCGATGCCGACGCGGAGAACCGAGTCTGCTCGAAACTTGCCTGGAGTGAGTCGATCGACCGAAGCTTCGTTTCGACCTTGACGGCCACCTCTTCGGGGCTCAGGGCTTGGGTCAGCCCTGAGAGGGCAAGAATGATGAGTCCGACGGGCACCACGTACCTCATTTTTGGAATTATAGCACAACCAATCCGATTAAACTCTTTGCTTCTTAAATCAGATTTCTGCTATAAATCCCACGATGAATGAGGTTTTTCTTCTGATTCTGATCTCGTATTTCGCCTTCATCTTGCTCTGGAACCTCGTCTTCAAGAAAAGAATGAAGAGCCTCGAGGATTTTTTTCTCGCCTCCCGCGACCTTTCCGCCTTCTGGATCGGGCTGGCTCTTTCCGCTTCGTGGTTCGGAGCGACCTCGATCCTGGTTTCCACGGACGAAGCTTATAAAGAAGGGGTGAGCGCCGTCTGGCTGGTCGGTGTTCCCGCTACGGCGACGCTCCTCATCCTGGCCCTGGCCCTGGGGACGAGAATCCAGGGGTTTCGGACGCTCAGCCTGCCCGACCTTTTGGAAGCCCGCTATGGCCCGATTGTCCGCCATCTCTCGTCTTTTTTGATCATCTGGTACATGAGCGTGCTGGCGGCCGCTCAGATGGTGGCCCTGGGCAAGTTTCTGGAGCTGTTCATCGGAGCTCCCTATCTGGCCAGCTTGGCCTTGGGCACCGGCGTCGTTCTCTTCTATTCTATTCTTGGCGGATTCAGGGCCCTGGTGATCACGAACCTTCTCAAATTTCTCCTCCTCGTCGCCGGTGTGGCCGGATTGGTTTTCTACCTAAGCAGAAACGTAATCTTGGGCGGGATTTCCACCTTCGCGACCGGGGCCGGAAAGGGAGATTATTTCCGGGTCTTTTCTCATTTCGGAAAGAACTCTCTCATAGCTCTTTCTTTCATTCTTGCCTGGACGGTCTCTCCGATCGCTTGGCAGCGGATCCAGGCTGCGCGATCTCCACTCCAAGCCCGCCGGGGCATTCTCGGGGCTGTCGGCGTTCTCTCCCTCCTCTACGGCCTGGTCGTTTTTGCCGGGATGCTCTCGCTGCCTCTTCTCTCCGGCCGGGAGCTCGCCAACCCTCTTCTTTCTGAGCTCATCTCGAAAGAAACGAATTTGTTGCTCGGGGGCCTCCTGTTCGTCGCCGTTCTGAGCGCGATCATGTCCACGCTGGATTCGGCGGTCAACACGGGAGCTCTTTCCCTGACCAGGGAACTGTTCGAGAACATCGTTCCCGGGAAACGGCCCGGCAGGTCCGTACTGGCCAGTCGCCTGGCCACGTTGGCCCTCGGAGCGCTGGCGTTTTTGATCGCCACGCGTTTTCAGGATATCTTGAAGACGATCGGACTATCGTCGGCGATCATGGCCGAGGGACTTTTTGTTCCGGGGGTAGCGAGCGTTTTTCTGAAAAAAAGATATCCCCTGGCGGGCTTCCTGAGTCTGACCTTGGGTGGATTGTTTGCCCTGATTAGCTTTCTGGGAGAAATGGAGATTTTCAAATTCGGCCTCCCCGTCTGGCCCTATTCCGTACCTTACGGGCTGCTCTTGAGCTCAGCCGGTTTCCTGATCGGGCTGGTCGCCGGCAAAGCGAAGAGTAAGGAGTAAGGCGTTAGGCACTTTCCGCTGTTTACTGTTTTTTGGTTTTTAGATATGATTGAGGCCAATGTCTGTCTGGAAAAATCTGCGCTGGCGGGCCGTCGGCTTTTTCGGTAAACGTCTGTTCTGGATTCTGGCCAAGTCGTGCCGGTGGACGCGACTCGGGGAAGAGACCCACCAGAAACTCAGGGCCGAAGGCAAGCCTGTTATCATCCTTGTCTGGCATGGGAGGATTTTTGTTGTCCCCTATTTTTTCCGGCGCCGAGGGATCATGCCCTTGATCAGTCCGAGCAAAGACGGCGAAATCGCGGCCCAGATCATGGCCCGCTGGGGCTACAAAATCCTCAGGGGGTCGAGCTCGCACTCCGTGGTGCGAGCCTGGAACGAAATGAAACGGGAGCTTGGCCGGGGGGGGGAGCTGATTATCGTTCCCGACGGCCCACGCGGCCCGGACAGGGTCCTCAAGCCAGGCTGCATCAAGCTGGGGCAGGAGACCGGGGCGGCGCTCGTTCCGTTCACCTTTGCGGCCTCAAGGAAGAAAGTTCTCCGGAGTTGGGATCGTTTCTTGATGTTCTATCCGTTTTCGAGAGTGGTGGCCATGTACGGCGCGCCGATCGAGCTCCCCCCCGGGCTGACCCAAGAAGAATTTGAGCGAGAGCGGCAGCGGGCGGAGCAGGCCCTCATTGACCTCGATCATCAGGCCGATTCCTATTTTCAATATAATCGTCTCTTGGGTCAAAAAAAGTGAGCCGTGAGCAGTGAGCACTGAGCAGCAAAGGGTGAACTGGATGGCCCTTAGACTCCTCTCCCCTCACTCCTCACCATTTTTGGCAGATAGACGAGATAGACGATTTATGTTATATATCCGGCCAAAAGGAGAGGCGAATGAAATCCAGGGTTTTTTATCTCATCATCATCGCATTGGCATTGTCCTCTTTTCTCCTCAGCCAGGAACAAAAGGCAACGAGTTTGATCGCCCTGGGCGATGAACTGTATAACCAGAGGGGCGATCTGGCCAAAGCCAAAGAAGCCCTGGGCAAGTACCGAGAAGCGGCGGCTCTGGGCGAGGACAAATATGAGGCCTATTGGAGGATGGCCCGGGTCGAGTACTGGATTGGTGACCGTGCGGCCGATAATAAAGAAAAGAAGGTGATATTTGGGCTGGGGATAGAGGAAGCTAAAAAGGCTGTCGAGATCGAGCCGAAGAGGGCCGAGGGGCATTTCTGGCTGGGCGTGAACTATGGATCCTACGGCGAGGCCAAGGGTGTCCTCAAGAGCCTGGCCCTGGTCGCGCCGATCAAAGCGGAAATGGGAGCGGTCTTGCGGATCGATCCGGCCTATGAGAACGGCGGCGCGAACCGTGTGCTCGGGCGTGTCTATTACAAACTGCCGGGGTTTGCCGGAGGGAGCAATAAGAAATCCCTTCTGAACCTGCTGAAATCAAAAGAGCTCGGGCCGAATGATACCCTGACCCGCATCTATTTGGCGGAGACTTACCTTGCGCTCGACGAAGTGGAGAAAGCAAGAGAAGAGCTGGAATTCGTTTTGAACATGGAGGCTGATCCGAACGATGCCGGTCAGGTGGCCGAGCTTCCAGACCACAAGGAGCAAGCAAAAAAACTCCTGCAAAAGAAGGATTTTAAGAAAAAATAGATCTGCCGGGTTCTATTCCGAGAAAACCTGGGCCGTGAAGACCTCGATCTGAGCTCCCTTTTTCCATTCGTCTTTATCCAGGCCCGCCTTGAGGCAGCCGTGACAGAGGTAGGTCGAGAGGTCCCAATCGTATTCGCACGGAACCTGAGGCAGGAGAAGCCCCTTATTAAAACCCTTGCTGATGATGATGCCGTGTTTGCCGACTTCAACCTCGCTCGGGTTCTTGACCTCGACAGGAAGGCTCAGCACAGAAATTTCGAACTCTGCCCTCTCCAGCTCGCCCAAGCCCAGTGACTGGAAACGGAAGTCTTCGGTCGCGGCGGCGATCGCCATCTCGATGATCGTTTGATAAAGCGGTTTGACGGGGAGCGGATACCCGATGCACCCCCTGAGCTCGCCATTGACTTTGATGGTTACGAAGGCTCCTCGTTTTTCCTTGAGGTCAGGATCTTCAACCTTGATCTGGAGTTTTCCGCCCGCCTTCAGGTAATGTTCCACAGCCTGCCGGGCCAAACTCAGAAGGAACCTCTCCTGATCTTTGGCTAGAGGCCGGTTCACCTGTTTTTCTCCTTCCTGTCCGTCTTCAAGAGGATTGGCCGAAGCCGGAATTTTTTTTCGTAATCGATCACGAAAGAGCGGCGCGCCTTTTTCCGAGAATCCGGGTCGATCTCCAGATAAAGCTTGCCGAAGCCGCAGGGCGAAAGGATTCCCCTCAAATGTCGGGGGCGCGCTCGAAGCCCAAAAAATCCGATGATTCCTCCTTCTAAGGCTTTGTCCAGCTTGAAAAAGAGTTCGGCCGAGAGAGAAGATCCTCGGGGCGCGGGCAGGACCTTCTCAACAAAAAAGCGGTGGCCCCGCCGGTGTCCGATGAGAAACCCGAAAACCAGAGAACGGCCGGCAACAAGCGAGAGCGCTTCGAGAAACTGAGCAGCCTCCCCTGACAAGAACGCGTCCATCATCAAAATTATAACACAAAGCCGAAAAAGGAAAAGAGGTCCTGATCGTCTCAGTCGCTATGGGGCGCCAGATCTTTTCTGGCCCAAATGATCAGACTGTATCCTTTGTGAAAGAAGAGCAGAGTATCCAGGCGGGAACAGAGCCAGACCAAAGGGTAAATGAACGAGTAGACTCTGAAGCTTTTTTTTTGGGTCTCGAATTCCGCCGAGGTCGATGGTTTGATGCGCCCGTCTCTCAATTTTTCATCAGGCCCGCGGGAGAGGACCTTAATGTAGAGAAAGTTGAGAACGAGCTCCAGGAATTCGACAAAAAAACGGGAGTAGGTTTTATCGAGCACCGGCCGGAGGCGGGCTCGCCTCAGTTTCGAGCGGATCTCTTCGAGGCCGTAGCCCTCTCTTTTGTGTCCGAAGTCTTCTAATTTTAAACCGAGGGCGGACCTCAGTTTGTGAAGAACAAAGAACTTGCCGGTATGAGGCGTAACCAGGATGAGTTCTGCGTCCTTTTTGAGGACCCGCCCGATCTCGTCGAGGCATTGTTGGTCGTCATCGAGGTGCTCGAGGTAGTCCAGAGAGGCGACTAGGTCAAAGGAAGCGCTCTTAAAGGGCAGGGGACCGGGCGCAATTCGAACAAGATTGTTCTCCAGCAGACTCCGGGCCGTTTTCAGGTTGGCCAGGTCCTGGTCGGTGCTGACCCAAAAACCGCCCTTGCGCCGGAGGTAATAGCTGAGAACCCCCTGGGCGCACCCCAGGTCGAGGGCCCTTCGCCGCGAATCGAAAGCCAGCCCTTTTTCGATGAGGGCGAGTTTTTCTTTTTTCTTGAGAGACTTTTTGAGGAGCTGGATCTGCCAGGGGTCTTGGGCCATTTAAAAAGATTATATTTTTTTGCTCAAAAACACAAGAAAACAAGCAGGGAGCAGTCAGCAGTGAGCACTGAGCAGTGCATAGGAAAATGAACATGTTTCTTCTCTTAGCCTGAGAATGAAGCATAAGAATGGGCTTAACTGCTCACGGCTCACCCTTCACGGCTCACTATTTTGATTTCTTGACTCGAGGATGTCTTAGTTTTATGATGAGAAGCAAGGAAAGGTTGATGGAGTATGAACTGATCATCGTAGGGGCTCTTGAGACCAATTGCTATCTTATCTATTGTCCCGAGACCCTGGACTGTGCCGTGGTGGACCCGGGCGCGGAGGCAGAGAAAATTTTCCCGGAAATCAGCAGGCTGAAGCTGAAACCCGTCATGATCCTGAATACCCACGGCCACATGGACCATACCGGCGCCAATCGTGATATCAAAGAACGGTTCGGCGTCCCCCTGCTGATTCATGCTAAAGATGGCCCGATGCTCGGCGCCTCCGATCAGCTCGAATTGAGCCTTTTCTTGGGGGCCAGAGAATCTCCCCCCGCCGACCGGTTCATCGAGGACAGCGAGGAAATATCGGTCGGCCATTGCCGTCTGAAAGTCATCTATACCCCGGGTCACTCTCCCGGGAGCGTGAGTTTCCTGGGAGACGGATTCCTGCTTTCCGGAGACACCCTCTTTTGGGGTGGGATCGGGCGGACCGACCTCCCCGGAGGCTCCTGGAAAGAGCTTGAGGAATCGATCAGGTCGAAGATCCTGACTCTTCCCGAGGAATTGATCGTTCTTCCCGGCCACGGCCCTCACACGACCGTGGGCCAGGAAAAGAACCTGAATCCCTTTCTTCCATGAACAATCGCACGTCCTCGCCGGAGGATGCTCTTCGTCTCTTTTTCGAATTCCTGTCCGTAGAGAAAGGCTTAGCAGCCAACTCCATCCTGTCCTACCGGCGCGACCTTGAGAAGCTGCGGCTCTCTTTGAATAGAGAGAAACTCGAATGGGCAGGGGTCCGGGAAGAGCACCTCGTGAGGTTCATCCATCAGCAGAGCAGATCCGGCCTTTCGCCCCGCTCCGTCGCGCGATTGGTCTCGGCCCTGAGGACGTTTTTTAGATTTCTCGTCCTCGACGGAATGATTCAGACAAACCCCGCCGGAAACCTTTCGGCTCCTTCGACCTGGCTTATGCTCCCCAAGTTCTTGAGCCTCAAAGAGGTCAACTTGCTTCTGCGACAGCCTGATGAAAAGAAGCCGAACGGAGTGAGGGACAAGGCCATGATCGAGCTTCTTTATGCTTCTGGCTTGAGAGTTTCCGAGCTCGTGAATCTGCAGGTCAAGGACCTGGATCTGGAAGAGGGGTTCCTCATCTGTCGGGGAAAGGGGGGAAAGGAGCGGATCGTCCCCGTCGGCGCCTCGGCCCGGCGAGCGGTCGAGCGCTATTTGACCGAGGTGCGTCCCTCCCTTCTCAAGAAACCGGCCGACCATCTGTTTCTAACCCACCGGAGCCGGGCCTTTACCCGTCAGGGATTTTGGAAGATCTTGAAGAGCTACGCCCGCGGGGCCGGTTTGGCTTCGTCGATCACACCCCATATCTTGCGGCACACCTTCGCGACGCACCTTCTCGAGCGCGGGGCCGACCTCAGGTCCGTTCAGATGATGCTGGGCCACAGCCAGATCACGACGACTCAGATCTACACTCACGTCACCCGGGACCGCCTCCGTCGGGTCTATGATAAATATCATCCCAGGGCATAAAAGCAGTGAGCGGTGAGCACTGAGCAGTGAGCGGTGGGCCGCTCACTAATAGATTATTAGATAACTTGGTTCATCAAGCAAGGAAAATCGTTAATCCATAACCGGGCATTGTTCCCTATCTTAAAGATTGAACATCTTTCTATCTTCTTTTCAAAATCTGAATTTTGTGAATGTTGGCCCGTGGTATCCGCGCGCCCGGTGCGGGTGGAGGAATTGTGTTTTTTTGCTCACAGCTCACTATTCAAAATGGGGTGTGACCGAGACGTGGACCCTGGCCTGATGCCTGGCCGTAAAGAGAGTCGTCCTTTTCTCCTTAAACAACCACTGCTGGTGCTTCCAGGTCCAGGCAAATTCTTTGTGACAGGCCCGGTCATAGATGTCCCGCTCCTCGAGGCACACGCGGTTCGAGCCGGAGACGACGTACGGGCGGTAGTTCGCTTCGGAAAAATTCTGCTGGTTTTCTTCCGTGGAAGGCAGGGGGATAAAGTCTTTCTCGACCGATTCATTGCGGGGAGCGTAAAAACCGTTCACGAAAAAGGCGAAGTGCAGTTGGCCCTCTTTTTTGAGAATGTATCCCATGTTGAAGTCGGGAAGATCCCGAAAATCAGCGCTGGTCAGGATCCTGGCGGAGGAGGGTGAGCTGGCGGTTTCCCTGGCGTTCCAGCGGGTGATTTCTGAACGGCCGTGGAACAAGCGATAATCCTCGGAGTCTCTCTCCATGGTCCCGGTCCAGAGGACGGTCAACTGGAAATCCCCCGAATAGACCGTTTCTTCCTCCTGGGTTTGATATTCCCCCTCGGTCTTCAATTCGACTTTGAGGTCCCACCAGAGGGGCTCTTTGGCTGGCCGTCCGGCGTCCTGAATTCCGGCGGCCAGAAGCCTGAAGCAGAGCAGTGCGAGAGGAAGGAAGAGCCTTCGGGCCGGATTTCGATTGTTCATCCGCCTGTCATCCCGAGCTCGGGACGGCCTATTCTACCTTGATTGATTTATCCTTGACAAGCCCGAGGGAGATTGTTAGCTTAGGCCCATCCACTCTTGAGTTTAAACGGTGAACTTACGAGTTTAATCACAAGACTCATCGGTGAGGGAGGGAAGACGTGACGACCAAAGACCTGAGGGGCGAACGCGAGCGCCTGAGGCGGGAGGGCTCGAAGACGTCCATTCTCGAGGCGGCCGAAGGCCTCATTATCAAAAAAGGGTATGGCGCGCTGACGATGGACGATGTGGCCCGGGAGGCGCAGTTTTCCAAGGCCACCCTCTATCGCTATTTCAAGAACAAGGGAGAGCTCAGTTTCGAGATCGCCGCGAGCTATTACCGGAGGGTGACGGCGAATTTGCGGGAGATCGGTCAAGATGACTCTCGACCCGTGGAAAAATTGCGCGAGACGATCCGCTTCGTTCTCCGGTTCGGCCAAGAAAAGCGGAATCTCTCACGGGTCTTTATGATCGACGAATTCCTGCCGCGATTTTTGCGCTCCCTCGGCGGGGCGTCTGAGCGCCCCGCCTTGCCAGAGGACAAGAAGTTTCTCGGGATGTTGAAGGCCAGCCGCAGGGAAATGCTCGAGGTGGGAAGTGAAATCCTGAAGGACGGTATCGCCGCCGGGGAATTCCGGGCGATGGATGTCATGGCTGGAGCGACCTTCCTGGAGGCGGCGCTCCAAGGCTATCTCCACGGCGAACTCTTGTCTCAAAAAAAACACGATCTGGAGGCCGAGACGGAACTCATCCACAGTTTTTTCCTTCACGGCATCATGGACAAGCGGAACGTCAAAGGAGGATCAAGATGAAAAAAATAGGGACTCTGGCTTTCGCCCTCTGTCTTGTCTTCGGCCGGGGGACTCTCGCCCAGTCCCAGGAGAAGCTGGTCCTGACCCTTCGAGACTGTCTCAACCTGTCCCTTTCCCAAAATCCTTCCTACCTGGCCGTTAAAGAGAGGGAGGCAGGAGCTCAGGGGATGGTCCGGGAGGCGGCCTCCCGGTTTTTCCCGACCCTGAACGCTCAGGGCAACGACGTCCTCGACAAGAAGGTTTTTGTACTGGAATTTCCTTCCTTCATTCCCGGTCAACCTTCTCAGCGGGTGCCGATTGACTTCACCAAGACCTACCAGCTGACCCTTTCCTTTTCTATTCCTCTCTTTACCGGCGGGCGGTTGACCTCTGGGTACAGGCAGGCGAATTATAATCTTCTGGCCACCAAGGAATTTATCCGGCAGTCCAGGCTGGACACCGTCTTCGAAGTTAAGAAAGCTTTTTATGGCTATCTTTTGGCTAAGAAATTCGCCGATGTGGCCGGGGAGGCGGTGGCCCTGGCTGAAAAACACCACACCAATGTCCGAAATCTTTTTGAGGCCGGAATGGCCTCGAGGTTCGACCTGCTCAGGTCGGAGGTGCAGGTTTCCAACCTCAGACCCCAGCTCATCCGGGCCCGCAACAGCTTGAACGTCGCCGAGCTCGGCCTGAAGACTCTGCTCGGGTTGGATCTCTCCCGGTCCATCGAAGTCAGCGGAGAGATGACCACCCAGCCCTTCGAGGAAAATGTCGATGATCTCGTGGCCCAGGCCATTCTGAGGAGGCCCGAGATCAGTCAGCTCAGCTACCAGAAAAAGATCGCCGGGGAGATGTTCAAGATGGTCAGGGCCGAGAATCTCCCGACGCTGGCCGTGGGAGGCGCCTACAATTATTGGTCCAACCATTTCAATTTCGCCAAGAAAAACTGGGAGAGCTTCTATTCTGTCAACCTCGTCATGACCCTTCCCATCTTCAATGGCTTTTCCGGCGCGGCGAGGATCGCCCAGTCCAAGGCCCTGATCAGAGAGCTCGAATTCTCTGAGAAGGGTCTCTTCGAGGCGGTAAAGTTCGAGGTCAACCAGGCGGTCCTGTATCTCAAACAGGCCCGCGAGTCCCTGCTCTCCCAAGAGAAAAACGTTGAGGAGGCCCAGGAGGCGGTGAGGATTGCCGAATTGAACTATTCAGAAGGCTTGGCCACGACCCTCGATGTCAGCACCGCCCAAGTGGCTCTGTCTCAGGCCAGAACGAATTATTCCCAGGCCCTCTATGATTGTGTCATCTCGCTTGCCCAGCTGAAAAAAGCGGTGGGCAGCGAGGGAGAAGACCAGGATGGCGAGCTGACGAAATGACGAGATAGACGTCTTTAAATCTTATACCTCAAGAACGCCCCGATCTTTCCATAGTGATCCAGTTTCGAAGGCGGGGTCACGTGGATCACCTGACAGTTCTTGGCCATGGCCGCTTCGATGGCCTCATCGATGACATCGACGACGAGCTCGGTTTTTCTCTGACAGGAGGGACAGCGCAACTCTTCGATATAGAGATATCTTTCTTCGGGACAGATCCTTCCCTCGCGCGAAAAATTGTGGGTGATGACAAGCGATTGGACCGCCCCTTGGTTGAGCGCCCGCAGGGTTTCTTTGAGGCCGGAGATGGCCAGATTTCCCCTCTCCAACTGGGATACAAATCTCGCGACCGCGGCTTCCTCATCCTCATGATTGAGTTTTTCCTCCAAACCCAGGGCCTCTTTGAGGATTTTATCGTTGGAGTCCCCCGGCTTGGCCTTGAGCCTTCCTTTCAATCGGGCCTTAAGATAGGGGTGGAGGAGAGACTCAAGGTCGGCGAAATTTTCATCGGCGCAGCCCAGGAACAGCCACTCATAATGGTTCTTCTTGAAAAGATCAAACGTCTTCTGGGCCGCCGTCTTGAAATGCTCGTGGAGATGAGCCGAGATGTGACGCTCGATGCGTTTGGATTCGTAGCCTTCCCAGCCTCCTTCCCGAACCTTGCTCGGAACGTCGCTGCGCAGGCTGTCCAGATGGGTCATCTCGCCCATGTAAACGTC
Organism: Candidatus Aminicenantota bacterium; assembly: GCA_963701305.1. Classification (GTDB taxonomy): domain Bacteria; phylum Acidobacteriota; class Aminicenantia; order Aminicenantales; family CAVYOD01; genus CAVYOD01. Next base: position 1,332,311 of record OY969586.1, on the reverse strand, counting down.
ATACCATTCGGCTTCCCTGCGGCTGGTGAGAAAGACGATGACGTGGCGGTAGCGTTCTAAAATGGCCGAGAGAGGCCGGGCATAGGGATTCTGATCAAAAATAACCCTGGTCCGCGGAGGATGGGGCAGGTTGAATTCCTGCCAGAAATCTCTGCCTGAGCAGGAAAACAAGGCCAGTCCGGGAAAATTATAAGAATTCAGGGTTTGGGAGGCGAAGAGATTGATTTTCTCCAAATCCCGATGAATCGATTCCCGTTTTTCACGGCTCAGGTCCATCGTTTCGCATTGGGCGCGGCCCGAAGTCAACAGGTTCTTGAAGGAGACGGTGATTTCCTTCCTTGTTTTTTTGCCCTTATCTGTCTCCAAATAAAACGAAGTCGTTAAAAAAGCTCCGTCTTTGAACTTGGTGAGAGCTTCGATTTGTGCCCGGCTGGACAGTTTCATAGAACCTCCTCGTATGAAATCAGAGATACAGGCGAAAATCCTTTTGCCTTGGCTTAGGGTTAATAAAAAATACCACCTTATTTAAGAGTAAATTGCGAAGTTCCTTTTGTCAAGTCCGATCCGGTCACGCTTCCCCCGCGCTCCGCCCCCGTTGGATAAACCCGATAAAGCCTCTCACAAGAGGCTTATTATGTTCTGGACGAGTGAGACGCGGTACGGGGTCGCGGCGCGTGCTTTACTCTCATTTTGGTTATAGATATAATACCGTTAAGTGAGGCCTCGCGCCGCATTTTCAGGGTGCGGAAGTGGCGGAATTGGTAGACGCGTAAGCCTCAGGAGTTTATGGCCGAAAGGCTGTGTGGGTTCGAGTCCCACCTTCCGCACCAATTTAATCTCGACCGTTGTCATCTCCGTCATGCCCTCGCGGAAAAATGTCCTGCTCATCAATCCATGGATCTATGATTTTACCGCCTATGATTATTGGCTGAAACCCCTGGGACTTCTTTATATCGCTTCGATCATCCGCCAAAATTCCTCTTGCGCACTGAGCTTTGTCGATTGTCTGGACCGTCACCACCCCCTCCTGGATAGGAAACTTAAAATGAAGCCGGATGGAAGAGGAGCGCTCCCCAAAGAGGAAGTTCCCAAACCCCTGCCCCTCAAGGGTGTCCCGCGGAGATTTTCCCGCTACGGGCTTCCCATTCCTCTTTTCCTTCACGAGCTCGAGTCCGTGGGCCGGCCCGATCTAGTTCTCCTGACCTGCACCATGACCTACTGGTACCCGGGCGTCCAGCTTGTGACCGAGCTCTTGCGGCGAAAATTTGGTCAGGTCCCGATTGTGCTGGGCGGGAACTACGCCACGATCGAGCCCGATCACGCCAAAGCCTTCTCCGGCGTGGACACAATCATCCCAGGGCCGGGGGAAAACAAAATTCTGCCCTTGATTAACCAGGTCCTGGGAGACGGTGTCGCCAATGTCCGTGAGTTCTTCTCTCTCGATGACCTACCTTGGCCCGCCTTTGACCTCTTGAGTGATTCCGAAGGGCTGCCGCTCATAACTTCCAGGGGTTGCCGTTATCGTTGCAGCTTTTGTGCCGTGCCGCTCCTCTATCCGGAGTTTGAGCAACGGTCTCCCGCGTCCGTGGTCAAAGAAATCCAGGGCCATTATGAGAGGCTCCGGACGCACAACTTCGCTTTTTTTGATGACGCCCTCCTGCTCAACAGGCGACGCCACATCGTTCCGATCCTCGAGGGCATCATCAAAAGACATGTTCCCCTGACTTTCCACACTCCCAACGGCCTCCACGTCAGAGAAATTGACCTGGACCTGGCCAGACTGCTGAAGGCGGCCAATGTCCGGTCTCTTTTCCTGAGCCAGGAATCTTTTGATGAGGAGCTTCTGACGGCGGCGTGTCCCAAAGTCTCGGTGGGAGATCTGGAGAAGGCCCTCCGGGCCCTGGAAAAGGCAGGCTACAGCCGTGGCGATATCAATGTCTATCTTATCGTCGGCCTCCCCGGCCAAGACATACTCGGTATCCGGAAGAGCATTCTCAGGGTTCGTGAACTGGGAGCACGGCCCCGGCTCACCTATTTTTCCCCTGTCCCCGGCACCCACGAATGGCAGACGCTCGTTGGCCAGGGCTTCCTTCCCCATGATGCCGACCCGCTCCTGCATAACAAATTGACGTTTGCCTACCTCTGGGGGAATATTACGCCCGGGGACTTCAGGTCGCTGGGGACGCTCCTCCATCAAGGTTAGAAGTGCTCCCAGCCGTCTCGTCTATCAGGTCTATCTCGTCTGTCTCGCCAAGAGCAAAACTGCTTTCTTGATTTCATCTGGGTTTTCTTATCTCTTGACGGGAAAGACGGGTCGACGAGACAGAGAGATAGGTGTTTGGTCCCCTTGAATTAATTCGCTGAGAAGGGTATTGTATTAGGAGAATGAGAACAGGAAGATTCTTGCTAATTCTATGGGCTGCATGCCTTATATCCTTGGTTTTTCTCGCTGCCGACGCACGGGGCGCCAAGAATCAGCTCCCCCCCCAATATAAAAAATGGCTGGAAGAGGAAGTTGTTTATATCATCAGTTCGCGTGAAAGGGACGTTTTTTTGCAGCTAAAGACGGACCGCGAACGGGACCTTTTTATGGAAGCCTTTTGGAAACATAGGGATCCGACTCCGGGGTCTCCTGAGAACGAGTTCAAGACCGAGCACTACCGCCGGATCAACTATGTCAACCAGTTTTTTGGCCGGTCATCTCCCCTTCCCGGCTGGAAAACGGACAGGGGGCGGATGTACATCATCCTCGGCGAGCCCAACGACATCCAGAGGTTCGTCGGCAAATCAGACGTTTATCCGACCGAGGTCTGGTTCTATCAAGGGAAAACAGGAGAGGGCCTTCCGGCAGGTTTCAATCTCGTTTTTTTCCAAGAACACGGGAACGGCGAATACAAACTGTACAGTCCAGTCAGGGATGGTCCCCAGGCTCTCATGACCACCTTTAGCGGCGATCCCTCCAACTATCTAGCCGCCTATCAGAAGTTGCAGGAGATCGACCCCACGCTGGCTGAGGTCTCGCTGTCCCTCATCCCCGGAGAAGAATCAGGCTCGTTTGGCCGGCCCTCGCTCTCATCGGACCTCCTTATTCAGAAGGTTGAAATGCTTCCCGCCAAACAGGTGGAAGACAAGTACGCCCAGAAATTCCTCCAGTATAAAGACAGTGTCGAAGTCGAGTACACCGCCAACTACATCGATAGCGATTCGCTGGTGAAGGTCCTCCGCGATCCCTCGGGCCGGCCCTTCGTCCACTACGCCTTGGAACCGGCCAGGCTCTCGGTCAACCAATACGAGAGCAAATATTATTCGACCCTGGCCCTCAACGGGTCGGTCTCAAGTCCGGAGGGCAAGACCATTTTTCAGTTTGACAAAACGATATCGGTCGAATTCAACGAAGAACAGATGCAGAATGTCAGCCGACGGCCATTCGACATCCACGACATGATCCCCCTGATCCCCGGCCGGTACAAATTATCGATCCTGCTCAAGAATGAGGTTTCCAAGGAGTTCACATCGTTAGAACAGAACCTGGTCGTTCCTCAGGAAAGCGACGGTCCCGCGATGACCTCTCTCATCCTCGGCTACAAAATCGCCAAAGCGGAAGCCGGGGTCAAGAAAATGAAACCCTTCCAGGTCGGGGCCTATCAGATCTTTGCCCAGCCCAACCGGGTCTTCGTCAGAAAGGATTCCCTGGCCCTTGCTTTTCAGGTTCAGGGACTGACCCCCGAGATCAGAGAAAAGGGAGAGATCAGATACCTCTTCACGACCGCTGATAAGGAATTCCGGTCGAGCTCCCGGAAGATCCCCGAGTATGGGGATGTCACCGACTTCGTCCAGGAGATGCAGCTGGCCGATTTCCCACCCGCTCATTATGGGGTCCGGGTCTCTCTCGTCCTCGACGGACAGGAGCTCGCGGCCAAGGAAGATGAGTTTGATGTCACACACCTGGAGGGGGTGGCCCGCCCCTGGATTTACACCAGAATTCTGCCTGATTCATCCGATCCTATGTATGCCTATATCACGGGAATTCAGCTCATAAACAGCGGCAGGTTCAAAGAGGCCAGTGAGAGCCTGGAAAAGGCCCGGCAGGGAAAACCGGACGGCGTGGATATCAACTACCATTTGGCCAGGGCCTATATGGGACTTGACGCCTATGAGAAAGTAGAGCCCCTGCTTCTTCCCTTTTTCAACAAACCCGAGACTCCCAAGTACGAGCTCTATTTTCTTTTGGGCCAAGCGTATTATTTGAGGGGGGAATGGCAAAAAGTGATCGCCCTCTACGACCAGGCCATCAATCATTATGGTGTCAACACAAGCATCCTGAATCTTCTGGGCCAGAGTTATCTCAAGCTTGGGAAAACCGAGGAAGCCCTCCTGGCCTGGAAGAAATCTCTGGAAATCGACCCTCGACAGCCACAGATCCAGAAGGCGGCCGAGTCCGCGAAGGAGAAAAAATGAGTCCTCTCCCGAGTCGGCCGAAGAAAACGCCGAAAAATATTATCGTCATGGCCATGGGAGTTGTCTTTGTCTTGAGTTCGTTAGTCTTTTCTTTCTCCTCCTGTCGGCTCTATAACCTGGAACGCAAGCTGGCGCCCGAATATGCCGATTTCCTGTCCAAGGTTCGCTATATCATGACCCGGGAAGAAGAAAAAACCTTTGTGCAGCTTCCGGATTCGGAGAAACCAAAGTTCATCGAGGAGTTCTGGCGGCGAAGAAATCCGGATCCCGGTTCCGAGGTCAATGAATTCAAGATCGAGTATTATAGGCGCATCGACCAAACCAACCAGCTCTTTTTTGGGGAAGGCAAGCCGGGCTGGCTGACGGACCGCGGCAGGATCTTTATCCTGTTCGGATCTCCCCTGGAACGGCAAACCAACCCGATGGACGCATCCGGCCGCTGCACCGAGCTGTGGTATTATCCTCCGAATTTCCCTGTCCTTTTTGTCGATCCAAATTGCACCGGCAATTTCATATTGGCGCCTATCAACCTGGCCCACCTCCAAGAGCTCAACATGGCCCAGGCCCAGTTCCAGAGGACTTTCAAGCAGGAAAAACAGTTTTTCGATTTCAGCCTCAGCGTCAACAAAACGCTGGTCTCCCAGGACCGGGTGGAGGGAACGGTCACCATCGAAATCCCCTATGTCTCGATCTGGTTCAAATCCGACAAGCAGAAACTCGAAGCGACCCTCGACGTCAACCTGGAACTCAAGAATAGCCAAGGATTTCTTTTTTGGGAATACAAAGGGCCGTTTCCGATTTCGCTGGAAGAATCGGAGCTCAAAGAGAAGAAGGGGAAGGATTATCGGATCGAGATCCCATTCGCCTTGACAGAGAATCTGGACAAGTTGCGCCAGGGGAAAAATGCTATCCACGCCTCCATCAAGAGCAGGACCGGACACGATGAATCGGAGAAGGTGATCGACTTCGAGCTCTGAACTCGAGAAGGGTGAAGAGGCGATTGAATCTAGCAAGGAGGTAACGATGTATCGAGACTGCAAAACCAGAAGCGCCTACCTGAAATGGACGATCGGGTTGATTTTCTGCCTGGCCATTCTGATCGCTCATTCCCCGGCCCAGGAGAACCTCGGGAAGGGGAGGATCAACGGAGTCATCGTCGATGAAAATAGCGTTCCCCTCGAGGGGGTCCAGGTTGTCGCCGAGGCGGTTGGAGGGAAAACAAAGCTCGACGGAGTATCGGATAAAAAAGGACGGTTCGCCATCGCCGGTCTTGGAACCGGAATCTGGAAAATCACGGCGACCTTGAAGGGATACGGCCCCGCTTCCATGGACATGAACGTCAGCCAACTCTCAAAGAACCCGCCGATCAATTTCGTCATGAAGAAGCTGACCGGGGTACCCGCCCTGGCCTCGGACACTCAGGCGACACAGCTCTTCGACCTCGGGAATCAACTCATTCAGGAAGAGAAGTATCCCGAAGCTCTGAAGGCTTTCGAGGAGTTTCTGGGCAAGTATCCAGAGCTCTACCAGGTCCGTCTCAACATCGGCACCTGCTATCTCAAAATGGGTGAGCTCGATAAAGCCGAGACCGAGTTCAAGGCCGTCCTGGACAAGATCCAGGAGACCTCCGGAGATTACAAAAAGGACGCCGCCACGTCTATCAGGGCCCTGACGGCGCTTGGGGAAATCGCGATCAAGAAGCAGGATTTTGAAACCGCCCAGAAATATTTCACCCAGGGGCTGGAGGTGTCTCCCCAGGACGAAGTGGCCGCCTACAATGTGGGGGAGATCTTTTTCTCCAACCAGCAGATTGACCAGGCCATCAAATATTTCGAGATGTCCATTCAGATCAAAAAAGACTGGTCGAAGCCCTACTGGAAGTTGGGTTTGGTCTATTTGAACAAGGGGGATTTAGACAAGGCCCTAGAGTATCTGAATAAGTTTGTCCAGATGGATCCCGAAAGCCCTGAGATTCCTCAGGTCAAGAACATCATCGCCACGATCGAAAAGATGAAAAAGGGCGGCTCAGAAATATAGACTCAAATTCAGCTTGAATGCTCTTGTCCCCAAGAGAGAGGTGTATTTCTTGTAGCTCGGGCTCAGGACACGAACACCCAAGGCGCTGTCGGCGGCGTCGGGAAACCAGATCCCCCCGTCGTTTTCGTCCAGGATGGAGTATTTCTGGCCGAGGACGTTAAGAACATCCACAAAACCGCGCAGTCGGCCGCTCTTCCCGAGCCTGAAATCCTTTTCGATCCTGAGATCTAGATTTTCATAGGCGTCATACTTTCGGGTGCCAGGCTTTTCCAGAAAAACCTGAACCTGATCACTGATGGCGTTGTTGGTCAGGAGCCAGCTCTCCGGCGGGACGATCGTGACCGAACGCGCCCAGGGAACCCCGGCCGAGTGGACAAAATAGAGGCTGAAATAAAAGCCGAAAGGAAACTTGTAGGTTCCCATGAGTTTCAAGGCCAGGGGACGGTCCAGGTCGAGTCTCGCGTCGTTCTGGAGGTTGACAAAAGAGTTGGGATTGAGGCCTGTTCCGCTGAAAACCGAATTAGCAAGATTGTCAAGGCCGATGTTCCCCGTGGCTTTGCTGAAGACGACGGAGCCATAGAACTGCCAGTTGTTGGACATCCGCTTGTTGAGGACGAATTCCAGGGCCTGGTATTTGCGTTTGAGCTCGGGAACGTTTTTCATTCGTTCGAAGTTCGCCGGAGCGCTGTTGGATCGGAAAAATACCGTGACCGGCGTCGCCGGGTAAGAGCCGTCCGCAGGCACGGTTGTTGTGAAGGGGACCCACCAGCCCGGCTCCGCGAGTGCCAGGGTGTACCAGTCTTTGTTCAGGTCCGGAGAGTACAAAACATTGGATATGATGTTCTTCTTGTTTTTTGCGATGTACCTGAGGGACAAGGAGAAATCCTTGAGCAGCTCTTGTTCCAGGCCGATCGTGAATTCTGTTGTGGCCGGAGGAGTGAGCCCCGGATCCAACCTTTTTTTGAGAAAGTCGACATTGTAGATGCGTAAGTCCTGCGGTATCAAAGCAAACGAGTCGTTGCTGTCGACTTTCCCATCACCATTTTCATCATACCAATCGAACTGGTGGGAGCGAACCGAGGTAAAGGAACTCAGGACAAAAGGATAAAGGAGATTCAGGTACTCGCTGGAGCGGCCGTAAGACGCCTTCAGCAGAGTCCGTCCCCTGCCGGAGAGATCTATGCTCAGGCCAACTCTGGGACTCAAAATATTCCAGGTGATCGCGTTGCCCCATTCCGGGACAACCACGGCGCTGTAGGGATTGATTCCGGCCAGAGGTTTCACCAGGGTGTCACCGAGTGTCACCGAGATCGCGTTGCCGCTGGCGGCCTTGTTGACCGAGCCGAGGGTAGCGGTGCTGTGATCGAAACGCAGGCCCAACTGGAGAGACACCCTTTGGCCGAAGGAGATGGTATCCTGGACAAAGGCAGAGAGGCGGGCATTATCGTGCTTCATGATGAGGCCACCCTCCGTCGCGCCGGTCGTGTAAAACGCGATCTTACCCCTGCCCACGGAGTGGCCCGTCTTTGGGGAAACACCCGTTCCGTAAAAATAGGGGCTTTCGTTAAAATAGTTCAGGAAGAGGTTGTCCGGCTTCCAGGAGGACTCTTCTTGAGAGACGTCTTCATATTCTCCCCCCAGTTTGAGCTCATGATTCCCGGCCAAGCGGGTATCCTGATATCGGGTGACAGCAGCTGAGATCAGAAACCGTTTGCGCGAATTCTTGAGATTGAAGGCCGCGCTTCCCCAGCTGCGGCCGGTCGCGGCATCGTAATATTGGGGACTGTTTTTCGCCGCGTCATTCAGGAGCAGAGGAGAGGACAAAGAATCAAGGCCGCCCCTGAAATCGACAAACGTGTTCTGATTAAGGGAATAGGTCCCGTTCCCTATGGCCGACAGGTTGAATTCATTGTTGAGGTGAAGCGTGGACTCCTCTGGTGTGAACGGGGAGAGGAAGGATTCGAAAACCGGCTCACCATGACTAACAAAATTGATCTCCGCGCTGAACCTGAGGTTGGAAATGACCTGGCTGGTGAGCTTGAAAAACCCGAGAAGCTCCTTTTTCTTCCAGTCATAGGTCTTGTGGTTTGTGCCCAAAGGGTCGACATAGGACAGGAATGGGGCGGGGCGGGAGTAATGGTTATACCGGAAATCGGTAAAATACCAAGCGCGATCTTCGAGGAAGGGACCGCCGAGGGTCAAAGAGGTGTCCCAGAGGTTATTCGGCTCGGGAGGAGTGACCAGAGAGAGGCCGGCCAACTCCTGATCTGTCCACAGGGTCTTGCTCAGGCTTTTGCTGCCGTGATAAAGAGTCAGCGCTCCGGAAAAGGCATTTCCTCCCGATTTGGTGACGACATTGATATAGCCTCCTTCCATCGGTCCGACTCCTGCGGGTTGGGCCGCGGTCCCTAACTCGATCTGTTCGATGATGTTGAAATTGATATTGCTGATCGGAGCGAGAGTGATGGGATCGGTGACATCAAACCCGTCTAGGGCAATCTGGTTGGCTCGGGAGCTGGAACCGTTAAGGGCGAAACGGGAGTGGTCAGTCAGGCTCTCCGATATCGCCCCGGGTGTCGTGGCGATCGTATCTCCCAGATCGCGGGCGAGCGGAATGTGGAGCAAAAGGTTTTGGTCCACATTCGACGAAGCCTTGGGCGAGGCGAGGTCGAGCATCGGCGAGGTCTTGTGACTGGTGACCTCTTCCTCAACTGTCGTCGTCTCTATGGTGATATTGACAGTGAGCGTCTTGCCGACAGGGAGTGTGATCTCGTCGAGATTATTGGTTTTGAACCCCGGCATCTCCACGGTGATCTTATACATTCCCGGAGGGAGCTCGGGGAACCGGAAGAGTCCCGTGTCGCTTGTAATGTAGGTTCGAATTCCGAGCAGGGCCGGGGATGAAATATAAACAAAAGCGCCCGGAAGTGGGAGCCTCTCTTTGTCGGTGATTTTCCCCACAAGGGATCCCGTCTGTCTCTGCGCGGCGACCGGCGATACAGAGGCCAGAAAAAGCCCGATGAACAAGGACGCAACCAAGAATTTCTTCATCCGGATATCCTCCTTCGATTTCCTGCCGATTCGCTGGTGCTCCATCACTCTCAGGCTTTGTGAGAAAGCTGGCCCTTGGCCCACGACGCGGCCCCGATGACTCCGGCGTCGTTGCCGAGGACGGCCCTCTCGATCCTGCAACATGCAAATGAGGCCTCGTAGGACCTTTTCCGGGCCTCTTCCAGGGCGGGTGCAAGCAGATACTCGCCGGTGTTCATGACCCCTCCGCCCAGGATGATCATCTCCGGGTTCAAGAAGTTGATGACGATCCCGAGCCCGATGCCAAGATAGTAGCCCGCTCTGGAGAAGCTCTGCCGGGCGGCCGCCTCACCTTCTTTGGCCCGCCGATAGATCTCCTCGGCGCTAAGGTTCTCCTTGATTTTCTTGATTTCCTGATAGTTTTTTATGATCTTGGGGGCGGCCGATTCCGTTTCCAGGCAGCCCCGGACGCCGCATTTGCATATTTCACCCTCGGCGTTGACGATGATGTGGCCAAGCTCGCCGGCGAATCCGCACTTCCCGTGCCAGAGATTTCCATCGAGGATGATCCCGGAGCCGATTCCCGTTCCGATGGTCAAGACGACAAGGCTCTGGGCATCCCTTCCCGCCCCGCAGGCCCATTCTCCGTAGGCCGCCAGGTTGGCGTCATTATCCACCCAGAAAGGGACTTCCATGAATCGTGCCAGCGCCCCGAAGAGATCAAAGTTATCCAGTCCGGGATAATTGGGGCTCTTGAGTATCTTTCGTTCCCGCAGGCTGAAAATACCCGGGAAACCGAATCCGCAGGCGACGACGGGGCCGGCCACGCTTCCTCTGAGATCCTGCCAGGTTGTCTTCAGAAGCTCCACCAGACCATCGATTGTCGAAGGGGTATCGGCACTTCCTTTGAAGATGAGGACCCCCTTCTGATCGATCAGCCCGAACTTGAGCCGGGTTCCCCCGAGGTCGAAGCCCGCATACAAGAGACGGCTCATCGTTTCCTGCCGATCGCCGCGTAGTTCAGCGGTGAGTAGAGGATCTTATTGAGCCTGTCGATATTCTTGTTCAAGATGTGGGCTCTCTCGTCTGTGACCGGCAGCTCTTCGAGCCTCTCCTCGTCGAGTGGAGCGGAGTACTTGATCTCAACCTCCTCGAACCCTGAGGTTTCGAAGAGAAAACGCAAGGTTTGGGGAGGGACGGGCTTTTCGTGCGAAAGGTCGAGGTAAAAGACTTCGACCAGGGCGAAAAGGGAAGCCGGATTGATTGTCTCAATGATCAGGACGCCCCCCGCTTTGAGCTTGAAATAGGCCAGATCGACGAGCCTCCGAAGATAGGCCGGAGGAACGTGCTCGACGACCTGGGAACAGAAGATCCCCGCCAGAGCTCCGTCTTCGCATTCGGCCAGCTTGTCAAGAAGATCGCCCCGCTCGCAGTGGAGGCCTTTGGCCAAACAAATATCGACCATCTGTTCGTTAATGTCAACGCCGGAGGCCTCGATGCCGTTGCTCTTGAGGAGTTCGAGAAACTCCCCCCGGCCGCAGCCCAGGTCAAGGACCTTTCCTTCCCCGCCGAAATAGGGAAGAAAGCCCCTCTGCTGCTCCCTGATATTTTCCTGATCCCCCCGATATCGGTTTTCGAAGGCGGCGTATCGCCAGTCTTCCAGGGGCCGCAGGACTTCTCCGATGGCGGCGGGGCTCGGAAGCTCTTTTCCTTCAACGGCGGCGACGAGTTGAGTCAGTTTCTCTTTGAGAAGAAGGAACTTCTTCATGAGGAGACTTACGTCTTCGCATTCGGCCGCCAGCTTGTCCACGCGCCATTCCAAGCTCTTGAAGATGACGCCGACGTGGTTGCTGCCGAGGGCATCCCATTCCCTGTCCCTGGCGTCAGAGAGAGCCGTTTGGCGTTCGAAAAGGTCTGCCATAGACGTCGCTAAGCCGTTCATTTTATTGATGTTGTCAAGGATCAGATCTTTGAATTCCGCGAGCGTGGTCAGCAATTTCTGGTTGAAAAGGTGATGGTCCCAGGCCGCTATCGAACCTTTGGCAAAAGGCGAAAGAAGACTTCGCTTGGCGAGAGAGGGGGTTTGGCCTTCGCGCCCCAGAATGTCGTGGAGACCGCTCAGGGCCTGCTCGAGACGCAGCCGTTCTTCAGAGGCCTGACCTTCCCGGGATTTATCCTTAAATTCTTTGAGCCTCGCGGCAAAATCATCCTCTTTATCTTTTCGCTCTGAAGCGAGTTTCTCGAGCGTCCGTCTCATTCTTCCTTTTTTGGGGACTCGGTTTTATCTGAAGAGATTTCCTTCTGACCTGCTTCTTTTCCGGAAACGGACTTTTTGAAGTTTTTAATGCCCTCACCCAGGGATTTTCCGAGTTCTGGCAGTCGCCGCGCTCCAAAAATAATCACCACGATGAGGAGGATCAGCAGGATCTCTGGCAGCCCCAAGCTTCCTAAGCTCATGGTCACGACCTCCTTCGACGGCTTATCCACAAACCTGTCGCAAATCTGCGTTCCATACACAAAGTTACTTTAGTCAGGGGGAAAAGTCAAGCAACGCCAAGGCCAAATTGCCGTCTATCTCGTCAATTCGCTATCTTGTCAAAATGCCAATAAACCAAGCATTCGTCGGTGGAGAGTCGTGCCGGTGCCTTCGTACCTACCAAGCTGAGCGCTCTCTCACCCCTTACCGCTCACGGCTCACTGCGTTTTGATTGACTGTGCCCCTCATTTTTGCCATCATACAGTCCGAATGAAGACAATTAGGAATTTTTCGATCATCGCCCATGTCGATCACGGAAAATCGACTTTGGCCGATCGTTTCATAGAGATCACGGGAGCCCTCTCACCGCGGGAGCTCAAGGAGCAGGTCCTGGACACTATGGACCTGGAGCGGGAACGCGGGATCACCATCAAGGCACAGACCGCTCGGTTGCGCTACCCCAGCCGGTCCGGCCAGGAATACGTCTTGAACCTCATCGATACCCCAGGCCACGTTGATTTTTCGTACGAAGTTTCTAGAAGCCTGAGTGCCTGCGAGGGCGCCGTCCTGGTGATCGACGCCTCCCAGGGCGTCGAGGCCCAAACACTGGCCAACACCTACCTCGCCCTCCAAAACGACCTCATCCTGATACCAGTCATCAACAAAATCGACCTTCCCCAGGCAAGCCCCAGCCAGACCTTGGAGCAGATGGAGAATATCATCGGTCTGGACCCCGAAGAAGCCCTGCTCGTCAGCGCCAAAAAAGGAACCGGCATCGAGGAGGTCCTGGAGGCGATTATCGAACGCATCCCGCCTCCCCGGGGAGCCGTCAATGCGCCGCTCAAGGCGCTGCTTTTCGATTCCTGGTTTGACTCCTACCGGGGAGTCGTGGTTTTGGTTCGGGTCTTCGATGGTGTGTTGCGGACCGGCGACTTGGTTGAGCTTATGGCGGCGGGAGCGGACTACGAGGTGGAAGAGGTCGGATACTTAACTCCCAAGCCGGTTAAGGCCGATGCCTTGTCGGCCGGTGACGTCGGCTACTTGGTAGCCGGGATCAAAAACCTGAGCCATGCTCGGATCGGCGAGACCATCACCCACAAGAAGCGGCCCGCGGCGCAAGCGTTTCCCGGTTTTAGAGAATCCAAGCCGATGGTTTTTTGCGGGATGTTCCCGGCCGGCGAGAGCAGTGTCGAGGACCTGAGAGAGGCCCTGGAAAAATTGAAGCTCAACGATTCTTCGTTCCATTTTGAGCCCGAGAATTCGCCCGCCTTGGGCCTGGGCTTTCGCTGCGGCTTTCTCGGCTTGCTCCATCGTGAGATCATCCAGGAGAGGCTGGAACGCGAATTCAACTTGAGTCTGATCACGACGGCCCCCAATGTTTCCTACCGTGTCGAGACAGTGGAGGGAGAAGTCAAGGAGGTCCATAATCCCTCCCAGCTTCCCGAACCCCACCAAATCAAGAAGATTGAGGAACCGGTTATCGAGGCTCTGATTCTCACCCCTGACCAATACCTCGGCGCAATCCTGAAGCTGCTGGAAGGCAGGCGTGGAGAACAAAAAAAGCTGGAGTACATCAGCTCCCAGCGGGTCCTTCTGAGCTACCTCCTGCCTCTCAATGAACTCGTTTTCGACTTCTACAACCAGTTGAAATCGGTCTCCCAGGGCTATGCTTCGATGGACTATGAAATCGTGGGATACAGAGAGTCCGAGCTTGTGAAATTGGATATCCTGATCAACCGAGAGCAGGTCGATGCCCTTTCCTTGATCGTTCACAAAGACAAGGCCTACCCGGTGGGAAGGGCCCTGGTGGAGCGGATGAGGAAGGCCATCCCCAGGCAACAATTTGAGGTTTCGCTCCAGGCCGCGGTCGGGAAAAGGGTCATCGCCCGGGAAACAGTCAAGCCCTTTCGCAAGGATGTGCTGGCCAAGCTCTACGGCGGTGACTACACCCGCAAAATGAAGGTCCTCGAGAAACAGAGGGCAGGGAAAAAAAGGATGAGGCGGATCGGGCGGGTGGACATCCCGCAGGAGGCGTTTCTGGCCGTTCTGAAAATAAAGTAAGGAGTAAGTGGTAAAAGGTAAGGGGCAAGGGGTATTTACGATCAGAAGTTTTGCCCATAGAATCAGTTAGAATAGAAGGGCAAGGTTGGCATGAGCACGGCAAAAGTTGAAAAGATCATAGCCAAGGGAATCAATCTTTTGGGTCAACTCCTGCCCCTCAAGACCTATCTCTTTTTTCCGCTTCTTTCTTCGGCCCTCATCTGGGCTATTCGCCGCACGGAAGAGTGGAAAGACCGTATTCTCTCTTTCCAGGTCTGGCTCGACCCCGAGGCCATCGGGACGAAGCCTGATGCTTTTGTCCTGGATTTCTTCAACAGTTCGGCCGAGCTTCGACAGGCTTATGATCGGGAAATCCGGGACGGAGATATCGGAGTTCTCAGATCCGCTTTCGAGAAGCTCTATCCGGTCCTCGGGCTGGAAGATCCTTTTCTGCAGGCTATCTTTAGGCCCGAGCTGGCAGGAAGGGACTTCCGGTCCCTCGTCCGCGAATTCCAGCCAAGGCTCGAGAAGGCGAAGGCGGAAATCGATGCCGCGCCGGAGAAATCGCGGCTGCTGGAAGGGCTCAAAACTCTGGCCGGCGAAATTTTGTCTCTGGACCTCCACCTTCTCTCAGAACCCGAGATCCAGAAGATGATCCTTCGCGAATTGCGGAAGAGGACGGAGAAAGCCCATGGTTAGAGCTCTCCGCGCCAAGCTGGGGGTACAGGTCTGGATCGCTGCGATCCTGGCCTGCTTTTCTTCGAGCGCCTGCGTTTCCCATCTCGAACAAGCCAAGCTGGACTATGCCCGCGGCCAGACGTCTTCCCGGCTTTACCAGACGGCCGACGCCCTGGCATTTTATAAGAGGTCTCTGCTCGAAGCCTCCGAAGAAACTAAGAACCGTCCCTCCGCTCAGGCCTTCATGGTCAAGGGAATGGCCGAGTTCAAACTCTCCCTGTGGAAGGAGGCCGAAACAAGCTTCCTTGGAGCATTTTCCTGCGGTTTCGCCGAGGGTGAAGAATGGGCGGCCGGGGTTTCTCTCCTCGGGTTGGCCGCGACTTTTAGGGAGATGGGACTCAGCGACCAGGCGGCCCGGAGCTATGAAGCCCTCCTCGCGAAATCCAAATTCCGTCCGGTCCTCCTGGTCGCCGCACAACGTCACTCCGAACTGATGCTCTCCCAAGCGCTCGGGGCGGGTGAAAAGGAGAAGGCCAAGATCCTGGCCGAGTCTCTTAAGTTGATCGAAAAACTCAGTGACTCGGATTGGAGTTGCGGGTATTACCACTATCTTCAATCGCAGTTCAGGAGCCACCTCGGCGACCTGCGGCGGAGTTTTGATGAGGCGGTCATGGCCAAGGAACTCGGGTTGCCCTCGGAGGAGATTCTCCGGGATAACGACCTTCAGATCATCTTTTGCTACCGGGAGCTTCGGAAGGAAATGGGACCCGAGGCCTGGAAGGAATTCGAAATCCGATATCACCGGTGGACCAAGAGGTGGGGTTGGAAAGACGCGGAGACCCCGGCCTGGAAGAAGGGGGCTTAAGATGCTTCCGACGATCAAATGGAGTAATGGTAAAATCATCATGATCGACCAGCGCAGGCTTCCCTGGAAGGAGGTCTACCGCACCTACGGGGATTATAGAGGCGTCGCGGAAGCGATTGAAAAGATGGTCATCAGGGGAGCGCCGGCCATAGGCGTCGCCGCCGCCTTTGGAGTCGCCTTGGGTGTTTCAAAGTTCAGGCATTCGGGAAATCTGGAGAAGTCATTCGAAAAGGTCTGCCGTCGCCTTGAGACAACGCGGCCCACGGCCCGGAACCTGTTCTGGGCCCTGGAGAGGATGAGAGCAACGTTCGAAGGCGCTAAGAAAAAAGGCCTGGAAGAACTTCAGAAGCGACTTGTCGAAGAAGCCCTGTCCATTGAAAGAGAAGACCTCGAAACCAACCTAAAGATCGGGAGCTGGGGAAGCAGGCTCATCAAGAATGGCGACAGGGTGCTGACCCACTGCAACGCCGGGGAACTGGCGACGGCTGGCTACGGCACGGCCCTTGGCGTCATGCGGGCTGCCGCCGCTCAGGGAAAGAAGCTTGTGGTCTATGCCGACGAGACACGCCCCTTCCTCCAGGGTGCGAGGCTGACCTGTTGGGAGCTGGCCAAAGACAAGATACCGGTCGTCCTCATCACCGACAACATGGCCGGCTGGCTCATGGCCCGAGGCGAGATCTCGCTCGTCATCACAGGCGCCGACCGGATCGCCCGGAACGGCGATACGGCTAACAAGATCGGAACTTATTCGGTCGCGGTCCTGGCCCGGGAGCACAGGATCCCGTTCTACGTGGCCGCGCCGCTCAACACGGTCGACTTCGGAATTAAGGACGGCGGCCAAATCCCGATCGAGGAAAGGGACGCCGACGAGGTGAGAAATATACGAGGCCATTGTATGACGGTTCCAGGAGTCAAAGTCCGCAATCCAGCCTTTGACGTCACCCCGGCCAGACTAGTTACGGCCATCATCACCGAAAAGGGGATTGCCCGGCCTCCGTACCTGAGGAGCCTCAAGGAGCTGGCCAACCTGCATGCGAAGCGGTTGACCCGTGACAAGTGAAGAATGACTCATGCAAACGCAATAACTCATGCGACATCTCCGTGCAAGGTTGCGCCGAAGGCCACCCTCTGGCCCCCGGACCCCGAGGAACCAGTCCCGTCGGTTCCCCCGTCGGACAAGCCGGCGGGCCTCCTCCGCTACGGCGTCCCAAGAGTGGCGTTCGGCGCAACCTTGACCACGTTAAGTTGCTCATCGCGTCTGCATTAGTGACCCAGTTACGAGTGACTAGTGACTAATAACAAGTGACCAATGACATGCTTATATTAGCAATAGAAACTTCCTGCGATGAGACGTCCGCGGCAGTCATGGAAGGCGTCCAATCCCCCCTGAGTAACGTCGTCCTTTCCCAGGACGAGATCCATGCGCCCTACGGGGGCGTCGTGCCGGAACTGGC
Organism: Candidatus Aminicenantota bacterium; assembly: GCA_963701305.1. Lineage (GTDB taxonomy): Bacteria > Acidobacteriota > Aminicenantia > Aminicenantales > CAVYOD01 > CAVYOD01. The sequence goes on along the minus strand of OY969586.1, from coordinate 1,315,273 downwards.
CTCACGCCAGCATCTCAAGTCGATTGGCTATGTCGTCGAGGAGAGCCTCGGCCGCGCCCGAGTCAAACTCAAGGACATCGACGCTTTTGCCGCCACTCAGGGACCTGGTCTCATCGGCTCCCTCCTCGTAGGCCTGTCCTTTGCCAAGGGCCTGGCTTACTATTTTCAAAAGCCGCTCTTGGGAATAGACCATGTCGAGGCCCACATCGAAGCGGCCTTCATGGAACACAAAGATATCCCGTTCCCGGTTTTGGCCCTGATTGTTTCGGGGGGGCACACCTCCCTCTTTTCGCTATCAAAAAAGATCAGCCCCGTTCTGATCGGCAAGACGAGGGATGACGCCGCCGGCGAAGCCCTCGACAAGATCGCTAAATTCCTGAACCTCGGTTATCCGGGCGGGCCTGTCATAGAAAAGCTGGCTGAAGAGGGCGACCCCAAGAGGTTCCCCTTTGCGCTGCCGAGAATGACCGACCGAAGCCTCGACTTCAGCTTCAGCGGTCTCAAGACGGCTGCCTTGAAGCAGATCAAGGAGAACAAGATTTCCCGCTCTCATCCGGCGCTGGCCGATTTTCTGGCCAGTTTTGAGGAGGCCGTGGGCAGATATCTGTTGGATAACCTGGCCAGGGCCCTTGAGGTGCACAGGGCCGAGTCCCTCATCCTCTGCGGCGGGGTGGCCAGAAATAAAAGACTGAGGATCAGCTTTGAGGATTTCGCGCGCGCACAGGCTTTGAAATCCTTCATTCCGTCGGCCAGGCTTTGCTCTGACAACGCGGCCATGGTCGGCGCACTGGCCTTTGAAAAACTCGGTGAGTCCGGTGAATACCGCAATCTGCGCAAAGTCAGCGAGCTTGTCCCCTTGTGCCTCGACCTCGATGCCTATCCCAGGAAATAATGGAGCAGTCAACTGTGAGCCGTTGATGACAATCTGTTGCGATGAGGCCACACAGGGGGACTTTTCGTGAGGCCAACCGTATCCTAAGAAGGAGTCTTTTTTTTCTTCGGGGTCTACCAGCAGGATAATCTTCGAAGAAAGGAGAAAGAATGAGGAAGTCCCCCTGTTGTCTTATCGTGATTCTCGCGTCAGCCTGGGTCTTCACAAATGTCCTTTATTCTCAAGAAAAGGATTCGCGGGCCGTCAGCGGGCCAGCCCCCACAGTTGTTTCTTCGCTCCGCGGCTTCCCCGAGTATGTCAATGCCCGACTGAAAGAGTGGAACGTGCCCGGCGCCGCCATCGCCATCGTCAAGGGGGGCCGGGTTATCTTTGCCCAGGGTTTTGGCCTCCGGGACATCGCCCGCAAGCTGCCGGTCACACCCCATACGGTCATGCCCATTGGCTCAGCGACGAAGGCCTTTACGACGCTGGCCATCGGATCGCTGGTCGACGAAGGAAAGCTCGATTGGGATACGCCGATTCGCAATTATATCCCGACTTTCAAGATGTACGACTCGTTTGCCACCGAACGTATGACTCTGCGTGACATGGCCTGCCACCGCTCCGGGCTTCCCCGTCATGAGCTGATGTGGTTGGGCAGCCCATTCAACCGGGAGCAACTGTTCGATCGGCTGCAGTACCTCGAGCCCAACAAAGATTTTCGATCCTGCTATCAGTACCAAAATCTTGTCTATATGGCTGCGGGGTATATCGCGGGCAAAATCGCCGGGACGAGCTGGGAGCAGCTCGTGCAAGAACGCATCTTCCAGCCCCTCGAAATGACGAGCGCGAATTTCTCCGCTCTCGAGAGCCAGAAGTCGGGTGACGCGGCCAGGCCTTATCTTGAAAAAGATGGGGTCCTCGAGGAACGAGCGCTCGGCCTTGAAGACGCCGTGGGTCCGGCAGGATCTATCTGTGCGCATGTCCTCGACATGGCCAAGTGGGTCGAACTTCACCTGGGCAAAGGCGACTTTAACGGCAAGAGCATTGTCTCAGAGCCGACGCTCAAACTGCTGCATACTGCCCAGATGCCGATCGAGGAGGACGATCCGATCTCCGACGAGATGCGTCAATACCGCGAGCTGGGAGATAAGTGTTACGCCCTTGGCTGGACGACGGGGACTTATCGCGGCCATCGTCTGGTCGAGCACGGCGGCAACACGGACGGCTTCACCGCTTCTGTCCAGATGTTGCCCGACGAAGGCATTGGGGTTGTCGTCCTCACCAATGCGGATCATACCGACCTCAGTGATGTCATCTGCTACCAGGTTTTTGACCGGCTGCTCGGCTTGGACCGGATCGATTGGAGCAGCCGGATGCGCAAACTGTGGCAAAAAATGCTGGACATGATTTCCCAAGCTAAGCAGCAAGCCACGGCCGAACGCAAAGCTGGCACCACGCCGTCGCACCCACTGGCGGATTATGCGGGCGAATTTGAGCATCCCGGGTACGGGTCTTTTGTCATCAAGCTGGAAGCGGACAAGCTCAGAGGTTTCTACAACGGACACGACTGGCCCATCAAACACCACCACTATGACATCTTCTCCTTCGAGTTCTGGATGTTCGGCATGTCATTCCTTGGCACATTCCATACCGATACCAAGGGCAACATCGAGAGCTTCTCTCTCCCGCTCGAGAGCACGGTGAAGGAAATCGTTTTCAAACGCAAGGGCGAAAAGCAAAAAGACTAGTCGGACCGGCGCCGGCCACCTAGAGGCCGAAGACTCTATCCGTCCGTGTCAATGCCGAGAGTAGGTATCCCGTGTTGCTTAACACGGCTCCCTAGAGGCGATATGATTATTTCATAAGCAATGGTTAAAGAAGGTGTCAGGAGATCGAGATGAAAAGACTCATGGCGCTCGGAATCCTTTGGTTTTTCCTCGTGCCCAACGTCCGGGGTCAGGAAATCGTGGTCGTTTCTCCGCAGGAGGCCTACGATATGGCTGGTCAACCGTCCACTTTTCTGGTAGACGTCCGGAGTGTCGCCGAGTACTATTTCGTCGGCCATCCCAAAATGGCCGTCAACATCCCGCTCTTATTCTGGAACGAACTCGAAGCGAAGTTCGTAACCAACGATAATTTTCTGGAGGATCTCCGGGCTCGTTTCAAGAAAGAAGATCTGCTCATTTTCATGTGCCGAAGCGGCCAGCGGAGTCGGAGGGCGGCCGAAATGGCCAAGACCGCCGGCTTTGCGAAAGTATTTCACCTCTCTGAAGGATTCGAGGGCGAAATGGACGAAAAGGGCTACAGAACAATCGGCGGCTGGAAGAACAGCCTTCCGTATACCTATGATATGGATCCCACGCTCAGCTATAAAAAACACTGACCGCATGAGTTTTGCGCCTCCGCGTCTTTCATCTGTTCAGGTCAAAAGATCGGCGACTCAATTGCAAAATATGGTCAGATCATTTAAAGTTTAGGTATGGGGAAGAGCAATCAAAAGATTGGCGGAATCCTCGTTCCCTGAGATGGGGGCGCTGGAGAACGCTCCTGAGAGCATGCCGAATTCAACGGAACACAAATCAATGGAGGTCCGATGAAAAAAATAGTCTGGCTGGCGTTGTTGGCCGTCGTAATGCTAATGATGATCGACTGCATCGTTGCTTACCCGACGTTCGGCCCGCCTCCCCTAAGGGCTGAAGTCTTCGGTGTGGCCCCCCGTGCCGGCTTCGTCTGGATCGGCGGCTACTGGAGATGGTCGAGCGGAAATTACCTTTGGGTTTCGGGAAGTTGGGTAAGGCACAGGCCGGGCAGAGTTTGGGTTCCCGGATCCTGGGAACAGCGAGGCAGGAACTGGCACTGGAGACGCGGCTTTTGGCGCTGAGGCATAGGCCTCGCACCCTTGGGGCGGGCGATCGGGTACAAGCCGCGCGTCTATTTTACGGGAACGATCGATAGCAGGTAGGGGTCGACAAGCATCGATTCAGGAGAGCGCTTCTCTAAGGTCAGATCAAGCTCGTAAAGAAAAAGATTCTTAAAGCTGTAATAGGCTTGAGGGGAGAGCCGCAGTTCCATTTTCTCGAAGCTCGTCGGTCCTTCAAAAAACCGAAGGTCAAAAAAGCGAAGACGGGCTTGGTATTCTCCTTTCTCTGATCCGATAACGATCGCCACCTGCTCGAGCCTCCTCCGGGCGCTGAATAACACCTTGTAGGTTTTTTCCTGGTGAAGGTAAAGCTCGCCCGTCTTCTTGGCCACAACTCCGGGACCCATTGGGAAGAGATAGAAGCCCAGACTCTTCTGGGGCGAATAGGCTACCGTACGATTCTCGTAGAGCACGCTCCTCGGGAAGAGTGTCCAGAGCACGAAGACGCAGAAGAGAGCGACCAGGACAAAAGCGTGGTGGAAAACGGGTCTGAGGGGGGTTTGGCCTCGGCTCTTAACGAAAACATAAAGCAAGACCATGACAATTGTCGCGGCGACCCAAAAGTAATTCGGCCAGTAGCCGACATTGTTCACTTTGATGAAGGACGGGAAGTAGGGCGGTAAGAAGAAGTGGAGATTGCTGAGGTAAACGAAAAGGGCCCCGGGCCGGGAGGTGAACTCGTGGGTCGTAGGCTGATAAAGAAAAGAGGGGTTGAAAAGAAGCAGGCCTGCCAGGATGAAACTTCCCAGGCTTAGCAACTTGAAAAAGAAGGAAAAGATCCGGCTCCTCTTTTCGACCATAAAATAGCCGATGGCGATAGCCCCGATCCAAGAAATGGGCGCCAAAACCCTTCCCTGGGGACAATATCCCTGGCGGTGAGTGAAGAATGCATAATTCAGCAGGAAAGGAAGGGCGAGAAGGAGCAGGAAAAGAAAATCTCGCCTGGAGCGACGGTAAATCTCGACGAACCCGCAGAAGACGAACAAATAAAGCGGAGAATAGAGAAGCAGCCCGTCCCGCTGGTCGAGAAAATAGCCGAAAAATGAATCGATCCGCTGCAGGAAGGGCAGACTGAGGACGGCCTGCTTAAACGCTTGCAGGCGCTCAGGCGTCATGACCCCCTCGTAGATTGAGAACGGGGAGAAGGTGCCGTACAGGCTGTAGGTAAAATAGTAGAATAAAATCAACGAAAGAACGGGAAAAACCAGGAAGCCCGCGATTCGCCAGCGTGCCCGGTGCTGCTTGTAGAGATAATAAACCGTGATCAGGAGGAGCGGCCAGAAAAGGAAATTGTATTTCACTCCGAACCACGAGAAGAGGGCCAAAAGGAAACCGCAAAAGAAACATTCAAACAGGGACATCCGTTTGGCTGAAGTGACTCTTCGATAGACATAGATGGAAAAGAGAGCGATCGGAATTTCAGGATAAAGATGAGTCGCATAGAAGAGGATCGGCGCAGTAAAAGAATACAGAAACCACAGGCTGAGGGAGACGCGCTCTTTTTTCCAGAGCTGGCCGGCCAGGAGATAAAGCTGCAGCCCAAGAAGGACCGCCCATAGGGTGAGACTCTCCTTGAGGATGAAGGTCAGCGTCTTTCCGTCGAAGTGACGGCTCAGCCAATACCAGGGAAGCATCAGCGCGGAGAGTCCCGGCAGGTTGATCGGGAAAATGTAATCATGGCCTTTTCGCCCGTAGCGGCCGTAAACTCCCAGCTTGAGCAGAGGGTTGTCCTTCCTGGAATAAAAGTGAAAGTAATCCTCGCGGGCGTAATTATTGGCCAGGTTGATGTCATGATCATAGAGGAGGCTGTCGGAAGTTAAAAGATAGTTCGGCTCGTCTCCCGAAAAAGTTGTTCCCTCGGACACGAGAAGGAAGGCGCAAAGATTATAAATGAAAAAGGATATGAGAAAAAGGATGAGGAGCTTCTTCTTGCCGGAGAAACCTGTCCAGCGCTTATCGATTTTCTGGGCCAGCGACGGAGTCCTTCGGAGAAAACGGCCGAGGTCCGCGAATTTGAGATAGACGACAGCGACGGCCACGAAAATCGCCAGAAGCCTGAGCCGAACGGACAGGTCTTCATGGGTCAAATAAAAGCTGAGAAGAAGCGGCGTGAGCAAGAGAAAAAGAAGGGGCCAGAAGATTATGGTACCGGAGCGAAGCCTGGTATCGAGCGGCTGTTGATAAACCTTCGTCTCGGACCTTCCTAAAGAGATCCAGATCAGGACAAGGAAAAGAAAGCAGCCTATGAAGGCGAGCAAGAAAGGGGCGATCGCGAATCGAAAACCATGGCTCAAGATTGAAAAAGAGTCTGTCTGGGAAAAGAGGTTGAGAAACAAGGCCGAGCCCGCAGCCATGGGAAGCAAGCAGATGAGCGAGGGAAGGACCTCCTTCTGTTTCATCGCCTTGAGTATTAAAGAACTCAAAGGATTATGTCAAGGTCAAATAATTGCCATCTCGTTCCCGGTCCGGAGAGGACGAACTTTTCCTGGTTGTCAAGGGGCGGGTCCGCATGGAGCTCAGGGACGGGAAGGTGTGGCTTGAGGAAGGAGAGCTCATCGTCATCCCGCGGGGCGTCGAGCACCGTCCCCCAGAGCGCGAAGTGGACCGCCAATATTGAATGTGGTATAAGTTGGTCGCCGGGGATACTCAGAGATGATTCAAAGAATAAAGAAAGTCATCGTGGTCATGCCCGCCTATAACGCCGAGAAGACCCTGGAGAAAACCCTTCAAGACATCCCCAGGGATTGGGTGGACGAGATCGTGCTCGTCGACGACCGGAGCAGCGACGGAACCGTCGAGCTGGCCCGGCGGCTTGGACTTCGGGTTTTTGTCCACGACAAAAACAAAGGATACGGGGCCAACCAGAAGACCTGCTATGCCGAGGCGCTGAAGCTCGGGGGAGAAATCATGGTCATGGTCCACCCCGATCATCAGTATGACCCGACCGTCGTCCCGCAGTTGATCCTGCCCCTCGAAAGAGGGGAATGTGACGCCGTCTTCGGCTCCCGGATGCTCGGCGGGAAACCACTCGAGGGCGGGATGCCGAAGTGGAAATACCTGGCGAACATCTTTTTGACGGCTCTCGAAAACGCCACCTTTTACATGTATCTCACCGAATATCACTCCGGGCTGAGGGCCTATTCGCGCAAATACCTGGAGACGGTGAATTTCATGGAGAATTCCGATGATTTCGTCTTCGATTCCGAGATCATCGCCCAGGGGGTCACCCACAATTTCCGGATTCGTGAGATCCCGATCGAGACGCGCTACTTCACGGAGGCATCGCAGATCGGTTTCGGGCGGAGCGTTGTCTACGGGCTCTCCATCATCAAAACGCTCGTGAAGTTCAAGCTTCACAAAAAGAGGATCGTGAAATTCAAGATGTTCAGTTGACTGGCCGAAGGGAGAAGAGGAAAGGGTGGGCCGACACCGAACCCGCGGACGCCCGGCGGAGCCAGAGCCTGATCAAATATAAACTCTGGTTTTTCATCCGGTAAGAGGGAGGATCGTTAACGATGACCTTTTTCACCTCTTTCTCTGTCTTCCCCTTGGCGAAACTCTGGTCGAAGAGCGCGAGGTCAAACGAATAATCGCCTTCGTCCGAGCCCGCCTCGAACTCGATGGACTTGAACTTCGTTCGCGAGACAAACGTGAAAAGATAGGCCCGGTTATCTTCAGGCAACAGGAACTTTCCCGGTTGGACCATCCTGGCCACCCGAGACGGCTGGTAGAAGGTGATTCTTTCGCCGCCCGGAAATGCGGCCGGGACAGAGTTGATGAGGATGAGCCGGGGATAGAGGACAAACCAAACGAAGAAAATCAGCAACCCCGCCAGGGCAAAAAGAGGTGCCAACGATATATTGAATTTCCAGCCTGGGTCTTTGAGAACGAGATAGAGGAAGATGAAGACAGCAACCAGCCCCAGCCAGAAGCCGTTGGGAGGCCAGCGGCCGTCTTCCAGCTTAAGAAACGAGGGGAGATAGCGGGGAAGCCGGAAATTCAGGTTGCTCAGGAGGTAAAAGAGACCCCCGCCCCTCTCGGCCGCGCCCTGGGTTGTTTCCTGGTAGAGATTCAGCGGGTTTTGAAGAAGCAGCCAGACAAAGAGAAGGCTCACAAAGACGGCACCGGAAAAAAGGCGCGAGAATATTTTCTTGCGGTTATGGACAAGATAATAGCCCAGGAAAATCACAGCCGCCCAGATGACCGAGACAATCGGACGCGCCTGGGGTGAATATCCCGCCCGTTGGGTTAGAAAAGCCGAAACAAGGACATACGGGGCGGTGATAAAAAGGAGGAGAAAAAGGTCCCGCCTCCTCCTCTTCAGCATCTCGATGATTCCCAAGAGGGAAAAGAAATAAATCGGAGCGTAAAGCAGGAGGCCGTCTTTCTGGTCGAGAAAATAGCCGGCCAGGCTCTCCCAGCGATACCGGAACGGGATGCCTGTCAGCAGCCACTTCAGGTAGGAAATCGAATCCTTGGCCCCTAAGCTGCCGCGCCAGGAAATCGACGAAAGCGAGTAGGAGCCGTAAAGAGACTTCTGGAAAAAAAAGTAAAGGCCGGTTATGACGACGGGGAAAAAAAAGAAGGACTCATAATCCCTCAAGGGCCGGCGGCTTTTCGCGAGGACCCAGAGGCAATAAAAGAAGAGGGGGGCCAGGAGGAAAATATACTTCAGGGCATGGAACCAAATGAATAGCGATAGGAGAAGTCCCGCCCAAAGCAGCTTGTTGGCGGAGAGAGATTGAGAGAAGCGGAAGAGACGGAAAACCGTGAAGGCGAAAAGGGCAATCACAAGCTCGGGGTAAACATGCACGGAATAAAAATAAACAGGCGTCGTGAAGCTCGTGAGCGCCCACAGGAGGAAAGCCAACCGCTCGCTCTTCCATTCCTCGCGGGCGAACAAGAAAACCTGGAGCCCCAGCGCGGCTCCAAAGAGGCTCATCCCGAAGCGGAGGAAAAAGATGAGGAGATTCTTCCCGAACAGGGAACCAAAGGCATAAAAAGGCAGGAGCAAGAATGACGTGCCGGGAGAATGGAATGAATATTGGCCGCCCGGTTTTGCGCCGGGCACAACGTGGGGCTGGATGGTCGCTCGGGACGGCATGTAGGTCGAATAATCCCCGTGTTGGTAATTATTGGCCAGGTCAAAATCACCATCATGAAGAAGGCTGTGATCGATCAGGAGATAATGGGGCTCATCCCCCGAAAAGCTGATCCCCTTGCGGAGCAAAATGAGAGAGCCGCCGTTGAAAACGAGGAGGGAGGCGATGAAAAGTGAGGCCAGTTTTTTGCGGAGCGGGAGGGCCCCGAATCTTTTCGGCCAGGCCGCCCAAGGAGCGCGGCCCCGTTTTCCGAAGCCGGCCGCCTGAACGATTTTCAAACAGATGATGCCAAAAACGAGGCCGTAACTGAAAAGTTTCAATCGGGAGAGGAGGTCCTCAGCGGTGAGGTAACGGGTCAGGGTGAGGGCGGCGAGCGGCAAAAGCAGAAGCGGAAGATAGGTTGTGAAATCAGTCCCCAGGACGTCCTCATAAGCGAGCCCGAAAACCGCCGCGGCCAGCCTGGAGTAGAAGACCCAGAGTCCGACCAGGAAACCGAACAAAAACAGGGTCGCGATGAAAACGAGCAGCAGCCGCGGCTGGAAAGAATGGGCGAGGATAGTGTAGCCCGGCGCTTCGAAAAGGAGGATCAGAAACAAGCTTAAGAGAAATGAAAAGATGGCCAGGAGAAGAAGGTGGGCGCCGTATTTTTTCATACGGTTGACTCATAGTCAATTTCTCTCGGGTTGTCAAGATCAAAACAATGAGCGGAGAGCCGTGAGCACTGAGCAGTCAATTTCATGACAGACGTCATTAAACTTTGCGGCCTTGAAATTCGTATACATAGGTGGTTTTGTTTAAACTGGCTTTATTTGCTAGACTGAATAAGAAAATCCGCGGACAATGGCGGATTTGTCCAGGAGGAACTCTATGAAAATAAAAGCCGCGCTTGCCTTCCTGCTCTTGAGCGTCTTGTTGTTGGGCCCGACCCTTGGCCAGCAGAGGAGTGAGCTATCTCTCACACTTGAAGATGCCATCCTCAAGGCGTTGAAAAATAACCTCGATCTGGCTGTCTCCGTCTATAGTCCCGAAATCGCGGGCGCCAGTCTGTCCCAGGCCAGGGAGTATTTTATGCCCAGCCTCCAGTTGAGCTACGGAAACCAGAAGAACGAGAGTCCGCCCTATTGGTTCATTCAGGGAGCCTCCACGATCGTCGACAGATTCCGGGATTACGGCGCCTCCGTCGTTCAACAGATTCCGACGGGGGGGAACGTCTCGGTGTCCGTGGACAGCTATCGCTCCGACACAAACCAGGCGTTCCAGCTCATCAACCCACGCTACGGGAGCACCCTCCGTCTTGATTTCAACCAGCCGCTGCTCAGAAACTTCGGATCCAAAGTCAGCCGGCAGCAGATCCTCATCGCCCAGAATAACCTGGACATCTCCGAGAGCCAGCTCAAATCCGCCCTTCTCAACACCATCTACCTTGTCGAGGAGGCTTATTGGAATTACGTTTATGCCATCGAGAGTTATAAGGTGGCTCAACAGTCCCTCAAACTCGGCCAGGACCTGCTCAGAAAGAACCAGAAAGAAGTCGAGGTCGGCCAGCTTGCCCAGATCGAGATCCTCAACGCCCAGGCGACGGTCGCGGCCAGAGAGGCGGACCTGATCCAGGGGGAGGGAATGATGCGGAGGAGTGAAGAAGTCTTGAAGAGCATTATCAACCTGGCGGCTGAAACCGATCCCCAGAACCAGAGACTCGTCCCGGTCGATATACCCGAATTCAAAGCCGTGACAATCTCGCGCGAAGAATCCCTGAAGGAAGCTCTGGCCAAGCGGCCGGACCTCCAGATCACGGAGAAAGGGATCGAAACCAATCAACTCAACATGTCGGTGGCCAAGAATCAGACACTGCCGGGGTTGGATCTGAAATTTTCCTACTGGAGCCCGGGGATCTCGGGGGATAGGCTCTTGTACTTAGATAACAACCCCTTCCTCGGAATCATCATCGGCAAGGAACCGGGAAGCGCATCAAAATCCATCCGGGACGCTCTCAGATTTCTTTACCAGAACTGGACGGTCGGGTTGACACTCACCCTGCCTCTGAGCAACTTCGTGAGCCGGGCCCACTATACCTTGACCAAGCTCCAGGTGCAGCAGAGCCTGGCTCAGTTGAAAACCCAGGAGCAGCAGGCGGCCCTTGAAGTGAGCGATGCCATCACCACGATTGAAACCAATGCCAAACGTGTCTCTGCCACCAGGATCGCGCGCGAGCTAGCCGAAAAAAGATTGGAAGCCGAGGAAAAGAAATTGCAGGTCGGGCTGACAACGAACTATTTTGTCCTCCAGTACCAGGACGAGCTGGCTTCGGCCCGCTCCCAGGAGATCAAATCGGTCATCGATTACAACCTGGCCTTGGCCCGGCTGGAGAAAGCGACGGGGACGGCCCTCGAGAAGAGGAACATCAAGCTCTCGCAATTCACAACAAAATAAAAGCCGTCATCTCGTCTCTCTCGCCGACTGTCGATCTCGTCAAAAATTAAAGCAAGCGATTTATTGCTTTCTCCCTCCTTTTTATCTTGACGAGACGGACGAAATAGACGAGATAGACAAGATGGACGAGATCGCAACTTGTTTTATTTTTTTGGCTTGTGTTAACATGGTGCGGTGAATATCTCCGCCGTCGTCATCACCCACAACGAGGAAAAGAATATCGAGGCCGCGCTCAAGAGCCTCTCCCCGATCGCCTCGGAGACGATCGTCGTCGACGGTTACAGTTCCGATGACACGGTCAAGATCGCCAGGAGATACACACCCCACGTATTCGAGCGGAAATGGACGAATTTCGCCGACCAGAAGAACTTCGGCAACAGCCAAGCCGCCGGCCCCTGGATCTTTTCTCTCGACGCCGACGAACGGGTGTCGCCTGAGCTCAGCGCCGAGATTCTGGAAATGAGAAACCTGGACCCGCCCAACGTCGGATTCTTGATCCCCAGGAGAGTTTTCTACCTCGGCCGTTGGATTAAACACTCGGGCTGGTTCCCCGACCGGAAGATCCGGCTCTTCCGAAAAACCGAGGCTCGTTGGGAAGGCGATTTTGTCCATGAAAAGCTGGTCACAGAAGGGCGCCTCAAGAAGCTCAAGGGAGTGATCTACCACTTTACCTATCAGAATATCGGCGATCATATGGATCGGATCAACCGCTTTTCCGACCTCGGCGCGCAGAAGCTTTATGCCGGCGGCAAAAAATGCCACTGGTATCATCTCGGGGTGCTACCCTTTTCCAGGTTCTTGAAATCTTATTTCTTGAAGCTCGGTTTCCTGGACGGATTTCCAGGCGTGGTTATTGCGGTCCTCAACGGTTATTCAATTTTCGTTCGCTACGCCAAGCTGAGGGAGATCTGGAAACGAGGAGAGAGGATTGAGCCTTTTCCAGGTTGATGCCGGGAAAGAATGGCGCGGCGGGCAGCGCCAGTCGCTCCTCCTCGTCCAAGAGCTCAAGCGCAAGGGCTATCCCTGCCTATTTGTCGTCCAGCCAGAAAGCCCCCTCTTCCAGAAGGCCACCGAGGCCGAGCTTCCGGTCTTCCCGTTGCGCATGCGCAGCGAGCTAGACTTGAGGGCGATCATCCGGCTGGCCCGCTTGATGAGCCGCCGCAACTGCGTGCTGGCCCATTTCCACGACGCCCATGCCGTTTCCATCGGCTCCGCGGCGGCGCGACTCGCGAAGGTTCCTCTCCGGATCATTTCTCGCCGGGTGGATTTTCCCCTGAAATCGCCGCGCAAATACAAAAGCCATATCGATTCGATTATCGCCATCTCGGAAGGTGTGAAGAAAGTCCTGATGAAGAGTGGGATTCCCGAGCGGCTCATCGAAGTCATCCCTTCCGGGATCGATTTTGTTCCCTATGCCGAGGCCCGGCACTCCGATTATCTCCGCCGCGAATTTCATTTCAGTCGGGAGGATTATCTGGTGGGCATCGTCGCCCAGCTCGAGGATCACAAGGGTCACTCTTACCTTATCCAGGCCTCGAAGATCCTGAAGCAGCACGCGCCGAAGATCAGGATCATCGTCGTCGGCTCCGGGTCCCTGCAGATAGAGCTCGGCAAACAGGCCCAAAACCTGGCGGTGGAAGATATCGTCTATTTCCTCGGTTTTCGGAACGACGTCCCACAGATCCTTTCCTCTCTGGATCTCTTCGTTCTCTCCTCCCACCTGGAAGGCCTGGGGAGTTCGCTCCTCGACGCCATGGCCTGCCGACTGCCTGTCGTCGCGACCTCGGTCGGAGGCATCCCCGAGGTCGTCATCCATCGGGAGACAGGACTGCTCGTCCCCCCCCGCGACCCGGGTGCCCTCGCCGAGGCGATTCTGAAGCTCTATCTGGATCGGACCTTCGCCTCACGCCTGGGCGAAAGAGGCTATGAGGTTGTCCACGAGAAGTTTTCGGCCGAAGCCATGGCCGGAAAGATCATCGCCATCTACGAAAAGCTAGCCGGAGCGAAAAAGATCCAGCTTAGGGGTAAGGCGTAGAGCGTGGATTTAAGGCCGTATGCGAAAATTGAAGGTTGGGGAGCAGGCGTGGGGGCCCCCCACCCGGAGTGCAAAATTTCTTGAATTTTGCCGAGGATGGGGGAGCGCCGTCGCGGGGCCCTAACCTTCAATTTTCATGCGCGATGCCTTACAACGTCGCGATCGCCGGAGGAAGGTCTTTCATCAGCTTGAGACCGGGCGCCGATTCCACGGCACGGGGGATGATATTGATCGTCACGGCCACCGTGCCCGTGTCCCCGTGGACTCCGCCGACGATGATTTCGTGGATGTCGGGCTTGCCTTTGATGATGATCTCGTCATACTGCTTCTTCACGGCCGCATTGGCGCAGAAATAGAGATCGATAACTTTCTTGCCGTCTTTTTTCGCATAAGCCTTGCTGATCAGCCCGATGACGTTGCCGGGGGGGACGGTCCCAAGGACTGTTTTGATCTTCTTCGTCGTGATGACCGGCTTGGGAGGAATCTCCACGGCTTCATCCAGAGTCCAGCCGAGCCCCTCGGCGATCATATTGATGGATTCGAGGAGGCCGACATGGCCGGTGATGATCTTGTTATCGATCTTGTCACGGAACTGTTTCTTGGTCAAGGCTGTTCCCACTTTTGCCTGGAACGGGATCCGGCGCTTGGAAGAATCCATCATCCGGGTGACCTTGATGGAGGTGACCTTGAGACAAGGCGCGGTCAGCACCAGGGGGAGCGTGTCCATCAAATAGCCTGGGTTGATCCCCGTTCCCACAACGGTGACTCCGTGTTCTTTGGCCAGGGCATCGATGTCCCGGGAGAGCTCGGGGTGGCGCTTCCAGGGGTAAGAAAGCTCTTCACAGGTGGAGATAACATTCAGGCCGGCCTTGACGCATTGGGCGATCTGGGGGAAAACGCTCTTCAGATGGGATGTCGTCGTCAGCACAACCGCCTGGGCTTTAACCTTCGAAAAAAGCGCCGCGGCATCCTTCTCGATTTTCACGCCGAGTTTTTTTTGCGGGTCGAGAATATCCCCTAAGTCTTTTCCCACCAGGGCGGCGTCGATATCGACGGCCCCGACAATCTCGAAGCTCTTCTTTTCCAGGAGGGCTTCGACCGTCTTTCGGCCCATGACACCGCAGCCATAAATGATAAGTCTGATTTTTTCCATGAGTCCTCCATAATCGACTTTAAAAATGAATGAGGTAGTATAACAATCCCTGGGAAAAATTCAAGACCCAAAATCAGAGTTGTCTGTGCCTGTCCGCCCTCTATTTTTGCTATTGCTTGGGCGCCCCATATTTCTTCCATTTTTTGGCGATTCTTTCGACCGCATCGAGGGAGGCATCGATCTCCTTTTCGGTATGAGCCGCGGAGATGGCGCCGTAACCGTGGAAGATGTTGAACCCTTCCTGGATCATGGCCAGCTTGAAGATTTTTTCCCTGAGCTCAACATCATTCACCGCCGGATTCCAGACCTGCTCCGGCTTGTCGATCCGTTCGATATCTTCGTGGAGAAAATGGGCTCCGACGAGAGAGCTGGAGATGCCCAGGGTGTCGCCGTAGCCTGTGCATTTCATGTTGAAGCCATGGGCCGCGAAGATCTCCTCAAGACCTTTCCGCACCTTCGCCCCCAGTCGGCCGATTTTCGGGTAGATCTTCGAAGCGTTCTGGATGAGATATTGGAGGAAAGTAATCCCTGCCAGCATCGTGGCCGGATGGGAGCAGAAGGTTCCCCCCTCGAACTTGACCTTCTCCTCGGGCTTTGCATCGGGCCCGCAGAGCGCCATCACGTCCGCCCGGCCGGCGACGGCCGCGGTGGGCATTCCTCCGCCGATCGCTTTCCCCAGGACGGTCAGGTCGGGCACAATTCCATAGAGAGTCTGAAGTCCCCCCGGATGAAACCGGAATCCGGAGACGACCTCATCGAAGATCAGGATGGAACCGTGATTCCGGGTCAGCTCCCGGGCCCGGCGGAGATATTCTTTATGGCCGAATATAAAACCCCCGGCTCCGATAAAAGGCTCGATGATAAAGCAGGAGATCTGGTCGCCGCAGTCCTTGAATGTCTCTTCCAGGTCCTCGGTATCGTTGAATCTTGTCACGAGGATCATGGAGTCCGCGCCCTCGGGAAGTCCGGCGGATTCGATCGAATCCAGGCCCTGGCGATAAGTGCTGACCCCTTTTAAGAGGTAGGGTTGAGCGCCGTGCCAGCCGCCTCCCGCCTTCAAGACCAAATTTCTTCTCGTATAGGACCTGGACAGCATGACCGCATACATGCTCGCCAGGGTTCCGCTGGTCGTAAATCGTATTTTATCCGCCCCAAGCTGTTTGAGAATCAACTGGGCCAGCTCCTCCTCCAATCGGCCGGGAAATCCGGTCGTCAGCCCTTGTCCCTTTCGATAACAGGCCAGGAGGGCGTCGAGGATGACCTTCGGGTTATGACCGAGGATATTGGCAAAATGCCCCTGCCAGAAGTCGATGTAGGTGTGGCCGTCGACGTCGGTCACCCGCGATCCCTTGGCGCTCACGTCGTAGAAAGGGAAGGGATCGAAGAGACGAAGGTTGTGGCTTCCCCCCCGTACCTCAAGCTGCGATGCTTTCATGAAGAAGGATTCCGATTTCTTGTGGGTTGCCCTGTAGGATTTGATCAGGTCGTTATAAAGTCGTTGTTTGTCCATTCTCTCCTCGGATAAAAGAATTTCAAACGAGCAAAAAATCACTCATAAAGTATCCGAAATATATACTACAAAATCGGAGTCAGGTCCACACATCCGGAACAAAAAGTCCCCCTCCGCCGCCCGCATCTCTGCCCTCATTTGGTTCTGTTTTTACCCGGTGTCTGGACCTCGCCCCCTCTGTTGGTATATAAATAGGGCAGGATGGAGATCGAGCGCATCGAACTGGTCCTTCTCAAACTTCCCTATATCCATTTTTTTGAGACGAGTTTCGGCCGTGAATACGATCGGACGTTCATCATCACCAAGGTCTGGAGCGACGGCCTCTGCGGCTATGGCGAGGTCGTGGCCTCGCGGGCTCCCCTCTATAGTTCGGAGACGACCGGCACGGCCTGGCACGTCCTTAAGGATTTTTTGATTCCGCTTGTCTTCCAAGAGTCCGTGTCTGGGCCTAAAGAGTTCTACCGGGCCGTTCAGAGATTCCGCGGCAATGCGATGGCGAAATCGGGATTGGAGCTTGCCCTCTGGGATCTCGCGGCCAAGAAAGAGGGCCTGCCGCTCTGGAAATTCTATGGCGGCGTGAAGCAAGAGATCCCAACCGGGGTCAGTTGCGGCATCGAAGACTCGATTCCCGACCTCCTGAACCGCGTCCAATCTTACCTCGAGGAGGGCTACCAGCGGATCAAGATCAAGATCAAGCCGGGCTGGGACCTGGACGTCTGCGCGGCTGTTCGGGAGAAATTCCCGGAGATTCTTCTTCAGGTCGACGCCAACGGCGCTTACGGCCCCGCCGACAGCGAGCATCTGAAAAAACTGGACGCCTTCGGCCTGCTGATGATCGAGCAGCCGTTTGCTCCCCACGACCTCTGGGATCACGCCCGCCTCCAGAGGCTGATGAAGACTCCGCTATGCCTCGACGAGAGTATCCTCACGGAGGATTCGGCCCGCCAGGCCTTCGAGATGGGAAGCTGCCGGATCATCAACATCAAGGTCGGCCGGGTCGGCGGCATCGTCGAGGCGCGCAAGATCCATGATTTCTGCCAGACACACGGGATTCCGGTCTGGTGCGGAGGAATGCTCGAGTCGGGGATCGGCCGGGCCCATAATCTCCATCTGGCCTCGCTCCCCAACTTCCTTTTTCCGAACGACCTTTCAGCCAGCAACCGCTATTACAGCCGGGACCTCATCGAGCCGCCGATCGAACTCAGCCAGGGCAGCGTTATCGGAGTGCCCCAGGGGCCGGGGATCGGCGTCTCCCCGGTGGAAGAGCGGATCCGCGAGGCGACCATCCAGTCGGAAGTCTTCAAGCCGCTCTAGGTGGCCCTTATTTCTCATATTCCTATAAATTGTATAGATTAAGTAGATATAGTATACTGATCAGACGTTTGACCTGATCCTTTTGCTAGGGGAGGGCAAGAATGAGCCGCCTGAGTAAAAAAGGCAAAAAATGGCTGGAAGATAAGTTCGGCGCCCGGGCGAATTTCAGCCCCACGGAACGCCTTCTCTACAGCCACGACATCGCAACTATGCCGGGGCTGTTTAAGCCCCTTGTCGGCAAAACGACCCCCGACGCGGTTGTCCAGCCTGAAAATGAGGCTGAGCTGGCCGATCTAGTCCGTTGGGCCGCCGAAAAGCGGATTCCCCTTGTCCCTCGCGGCAAAGGCTCCTCCGGATATGGAGGCATCATCCCCACCAGGAAAGGAATCGTGATCGATTTCTACAGGATGAAGAAAGTCCTCTCGGTCGATGCCAGGAATGAAATTGTCACCGTAGAGCCCGGGATTACCTGGGAGCAACTGGACAAAAAGATAGGTTCCCAGGGACTGGCCGTTCGGCTCTACCCGACGAGTTACCCCTCTTCCTCCGTCGGGGGCTGGCTGGCCCAGGGCGGCGCCGGCATCGGCTCTTACGAATACGGCTGGTTCGTGGATAATGTCATCAGCGCGTGCGTCGTTTTGCCCTCTGGCGAGGTCAAAGTGTTCTCCGGCCGGGACCTCGAGCTCATCTCGGACGCCGAAGGCATCACCGGCATCATCAGCCGGGTGACCCTCCGGATTAAGAAGCTCGAGGATCTGGGCGTCGCGGCCATCGCCTGTCCCGATGCCCATAAACTTACCAACGTGTTCGGGGAGTTAATCGCTCGGGACATTCCCGTCTGGTCGGTTGTCTTCATCAACCCCCGGATGGCCGAACTCAAGAACCGCGCGCCGGTCCGAATGCACCACGACCATCCGGCCGAGCACAAGGTCATCCTGCCGGCGGCTTATGTCGCCACCCTGACTTTCAAAGAGGCCGACCGTTCGAAAATCGTGCCGCATCTTCCCGAGATTCTGAAAAATTGCCAGGGTGAAGTCCTGAGCCAGGATATCGCGGAGCACGAGTGGGAAAACAGGTCCAAGCTCATGATCGTGAAGCGCCTGGGCCCGTCGCTCGTCCCCGCCGAGATCGTCGTTCCGCTTGAGAAGCTGGGCGATGTCATGGAAGAGATCGAGCACAAAATCAACCAGCCTGTCGTCAAGGAAGGCGTCATCATCAAGAAAGGCCGGGATGGAAAGCCGGAGGCCGTCATCCTCGGGTTCATTCCGAGTGACCAGCGGAAATTCTCCTACAATTTCGTCTTTGGGCTCGTCCTGACGATCATGAAGATCGCTCAAAAATACGGCGGCCGGCCTTATTCGAGCGGATTGTATTTCCCGAGCCGGATAAAAAAGATCATAGGGCGGGAACGCGCGGAGCGTCTCCGGTCTTTTAAAAAGCAGGTCGACCCTGAGGGAATTTTGAACCCGGACAAGGTCATCGGCAAGAAGCTTATTAGCCGGATCCTGGGCGTTGCCAATGTCTTCGAGCCGCTGGTGAGGCCCTTTGGCAACAACGTCGTAACCCAGGTCGGGGAGCGTCCCCAAAAACCGGTCCGGGATATTCCGGGCGATGTGGCCTGGTATGCTTATGCCTGCTCCCAGTGCGGCTATTGTGTCGACGAATGCGATCAATTTTACGGCCGCGGTTGGGAAAGCCAGTCCCCCCGGGGCAAATGGTACTGGCTCCGCAATTATATAGAAGGCAAGGTGAAATGGGACCAATCCATGGTCGATACGATCCTCGTCTGCACCACCTGCGAGCTCTGCAACCTGCGCTGCTCGGCCTCGCTCCCGATTGAACCGTCCTGGATGAAGTTGCGCGGGAAATTGGTGCAGGAGGACAAGTGGATGACCTTTCCACCCTTCGAGATGATGGGAGAAGCGACCCGCGGTCAGGGGAACATCTGGGCCGGCTACCGTAAAAACCGGACGGATTGGTTCCCCAAAGATCTGTGGGCGAAGCACGGTCCCGGCGTCAAAAGCAAGAATATTTATTTCGCCGGTTGCACGGCCTCCTATGTCGAAAATGACATCGGGGCGGCCTCGGTTACTCTCCTCGATGCCGCCGGAGTAGATTTTACTTATCTTGGAAATGTCGAGAATTGCTGCGGCATTCCCATGCTCGTCGCCGGCAAGTGGGATATCTTTGAAGAGACGATCAAGAAGAACATTGCCGCCGTCAAGGCTTCCGGGGCGGATACGGTCATCGCCTCCTGCCCGGCCTGCCACATGATGTGGCGTCATACTTACCCGGAATTTGCTCAGAAGCTGGGAATTGAATTTGGGATCAAGACCAGGCACTACAGTGAAGTCGTGGCTGAAAAAATCCGGAGCGGTGAATTCAAATTCCCCCTGACGATTGACGAGAAAGTCACCTGGCATGACTCCTGCCACATCGGCCGCGTCTCGGGCGTATATGAAGAGCCTCGTGAGGTCATCAAAGCCATCCCCGGCGTCAAATTCGAAGAGATGCCCTATCACCATGACGAGGCTCATTGTTGCGGGAGCGTTCTGACTCTCATTAAGGAACCGCCTGTGGCCGCGGATATCGGGAAGACCCGTCTCGATGAGGCCGAGGAGGTCAAGGCCCAGAAAGTCCTGGCTCTCTGTCCGTGCTGTGAATTCCAGCTGCGTGTGACCAGAGATAAAAAGAAAGTCCCGATTGAAATTCAAGACTTGGCGACCTTTGCCTGCAAGGCGCTGGGGAAGGATTTTAAGGATCCGACGGATGAGGCTCTAAGGCAATGGGCTGTTTTTGAGGGAATGATCAAACTGATGACGCCGCAGGGTTTTGCCGATTTGATGGACACGATGTGGCCGGAAATGCTGGGCGCTATGCCGCTCGGAATGGGCGGGATGATGAAATTCATCGGGAAACTGGGGTTTGTTGGGGATGCGATGTTCGCCTTGATGAAACCGATGTTTCCGATTCTATTCCCCAGGCTTCTTCCCGGAATGATGCCCAAGGTCATGCCGGCGATGCTTGAGCGAGTCGGTAAGCTCATTCCCATGCCCGATTACATGGCCGAGCAAATGCCCGAGATGATGCCCAAAGTCATGAACAGCCTGATGCCCCACATGCTTCCGGACGTCGTCCCCCTTGTCGTTCCCAAGATGATCCGCTATTTGCGCGGCAAAAATTGAGGGACGAAGCTAAGCGACGGAACTGGGGGACGTTCCCCAAGGGGACACCCTACGCGTAAAAGTAAAAGGCAAACATAAAACGTGAAACGTATAACGTGAAAAATGGCGAGCTAAACCGCACTCGATTCCCTATTTTTTGGCTCTTTCCGTAATCACAGCGTACCTGTTTGGGGCCTGAAAGATATGGGCGAGGATTCGAAGCCTCAGGTCAGAGGTGGGGTTGATCTCGAAGATCCTTCTGAGATGAGGGACGGCTTTTTCCGTGTCTCCGTTTGTGTAATAAAAGAGAGCTATTCTATTTGACATATATAGTCATTTAGACTATATTGTCAAAGGTCACACATGAACGAAATCATCACGATCACGAAGGCCAAGGCGAGATTATCGGAGCTCATCAACCGTCTTATTTATCAAAAGCACAAAATCGTGATAACCAAGAAAGGGAAAAGAGTCGCCGTCATGATGCCTTTTGAAGACTATCAAAATTTGGAAAAGAGGCAGAGCGAAGGGCTGATTCTTGCTCAGGGAGCTTTGGCTGATTTTGAAAAGGAAATCGATGAGATGTGCGTTGCGATTTATCAAGCCAGAGAGAAGGAAAAAAGTCGCGAGGTTCTGCTTTAATGTACCTCTTCGATACCGACGTCTTGAGCAACATAGTTAAAAAGAGCCCTTCGGCCCGGCTGCTGAAGAGATTGGAAAGAACATCTCGAGAGATGCAATATAGCTCGGCGATCAACGTAGGGGAGATTTATTATGGGGCGGTGAGGTCCGCCCGCAGCGAAAAAATTATTTGTGCTTTTGAAGAAAAAGTGTTTCCCAACCTCACCATTTTGCCTTTTGACGAAAGGACCGCGAAGGTATACGGCAAGCTAAAGGCAAATCTTGAAAAAAAAGGAACTGTTAAGAGCGAGCCGGATCTGCGGATCGCATCGGTCGCAATCCAGCACAAGCTGATCCTGGTCACGGGGAACACTCAACACTTTGGTGATATTCCCGGCCTCGAGGTGGAGAATTGGATTGTTGGTTGACAAGGAGGCTTGATGAAGGGCCAACAACCTGCCTTTGAAAGGCCCCTAGTTTTGTCCGGGCTGCTCATCGTTGGGATCTTGATCGCCTTGTGGCCGTGGAATCAGATAAGGAAGGAGAACGCCGAGCTTTGGGCCTCGGGAAGCAAGTACAGCATCGTCAGCTTCGAATTAGCTTTCACCAAGGCCAAGGCCCTGGAAATCATGAGTTCTTGGGGTGATGCTCAAAAGCTCGCCGCACGCAAGAGCATCCTTCTTGATTTCGTCTTTATCGGCGGATATGTGCTCATCTTTTTCTCGGTCACTTCTCTTCTGAGCGCTTGGAGCAAAGGGAAGTTGAGGAAATCCGGCCAGAGGGCCGCGATTCTTCCTTTCATCGCCGGGGCCTTAGATGTGACCGAGAACATGTTTCTTCTATTGATTCTCGCGGCAGCGGAGTTTATGCCGGACGTATTTCCGGTTATCGCCGGAATCTGCGCGTCGCTCAAGTTTGCTTTGCTGGTGGTCACGATCTTGTTCTGGATCTTGCTTGTCGGCGCCAAAATGGCATCCACCTTCACACGCCCCGGCCACCGTCCTGATCCGGTCTGAAAAGCGGGCCGCCCCGTTTCATTTCTTGCCGATGGTCATCTTGAACCTGGCCTCTCTCTCGATCAAGTTTCTGCTCACGCGGTCGTTGTGGTATTGCCCGGCGCCGTAGAGCTTTGTCTGGTCACAGTAGAACTTGCTCGCCGGGATTCCGGATTCTCCAGTCGGAATAACGGACCTTGAATCATCCCAATCGGCCAGAGAAAAGACATGGCGCTCCGAGGGCCCGAACCGGGACTTGAAGCCCAGGCCGAGATCGTAACCGAAGTAACAAACAGTATGGAAACTCCCTCGGACGGGGAGGGGCCTCGGGTTCAGGTTGAAAAGCGCACTCAAGATCTTCACCCGGCTCAAGGGATGTTCCAGGGAGAGGACGTGCAGCTTCCCCCATTCCCACTGATCCGGGTCGTTCCCCAACTGTTCCCGGAGCGTCGCGACCGTTTCTTTGAAACTCTTCCTCACGATATCCCCGAAATCTTCCTTAACTCCCGGAGTCCCGAGGTCGTCGCACCAATCGGAGTTTTTGTTTCGGAGGATGTTCTCTATGAAGTTCATGGCCAGGATTGAGTTGCCCTCGTATTTCTTGGCCAGCTCTTCGCCCATCTCATCTTGGATCAGGTTCGCTAAGAGGAGATTATAGAATTCTTCAAAGATGGAGGTTGCGGCGCTCTCCTTAGTCAACGCCCCATCCCACGTTTCCAGATGCCGAAGCGATGTCATCTCCAGGGGCGCGGGATCTTCCAGTTTCCGAAGCTCGGCCAAAATATCGCCCTTCATCTTTTCGACGAGCTTGGATTTGACATCCAGCTGCATCCTCATGAAGTCTTCGGTCGAGAGCTTCTCTTTCTCTTCGAGCATCTCCCTGATCCGGTCGATCCGGTATGGAAGATAGAACCAATATCCGATCGGGTAAGGATAAGTTTCATCGACCGTTTTGTTATTGGCTGAAGAGACGTAACCAGTGGGAGGGTTATAGGAATACGGGAGCTTCTCAAACGGCACGAAACCTTTCCAGTCGTACTCATCGGTTTCGCCGGGGACAACACCCAGCCCGTCCCCCTTGCGAATCGGCACGCCGGCGCAGCAATAGAGTCCGATGTTTCCATCCGTGTCGGCATAGACAATATTCTGGCTCAGGGCCCGAAATGTTTGAGCCGCGTCCTTAAAGTCTTCCCAATCCTTGGCCCGGTCGAGGAGATAGACGCTCCGGATTTCGTTGCTTTCTTCATTGCCCACCCAGCGCATAGAAACGGCCCTGTCTTTCACATTCTGCATCGCGGAGACAACGGGCCCGCGATGGGTAAATTTCAACTCTTTTTCGATGACTCGACCGCCTTTGACCTTGATCTCCTCCTTGCTCACCTTCAGAGGCAGCCAGCTCCCGTTGAACTCATATTCGTTGGCGTTCGCGGGGTTGAGCTTTTCCAGGTAGAAATCTATGTCGTCGACCATGACATTGGTCATTCCCCAGGCGATTCGGTCGTTGTGGCCGGCCACGATGAACGGTTGGCCGGGGACGGCGACGCCCGTGACGTTGAGCGACCCCTCGATGACTTCGTGAACCTGATACCAAATTCCGGGCGCGAAAAGCGAGAGGTGCATATCATTGGCCAGGAGCGGTTTGCCGGTCGTGCTCTTTGCGCCTGAAACAGCCCAGTTGTTGCTCCCGGTGAAAATGACCAGACCAAGCTCTTCGAGTTTTCTTGCCCCCCGCAGGAAGCTTGAGTCCAGACCGGCGCCGACTGCCGCCAGTCTGAAGTCGGGATAGACGACGGTTTTTTGCTGGAACACCTGGGGCACAAGCTCGTGGAATTTTTCTGATTCCGCCCCGAGTTTATGAGCCAATTGATAGAGCAGGATGTCGGAACTCCAGGCGAGAGCGAGAGGCCAGGCCATATACCCGATCAAATTGGCGGCATGTTCCGGCTCCCATTTCTCCGGGGCGTATCTCAAGATTGAAAACTCCGGCGGCAATTGAGCCCGATGGCTATCAATGAACTGATTGACTCCATCGGAAAACGCCTCGATCATCTTCACGATTTTCGGATCCGTCCGGCTCAAAACCAGCCGGGATTTTTCCGGAATCCGCAGCGCCCGCATCAAAAGGTCCGTTTCGACAAGGCCGTCGCCGAAGATCTCGGCCAGCCGGCCTTGGGTGGCCCGGCGCACCAGATCCATCTGCCAGAGCCTGTCCTGGGCCATGACGTAACCCACCGCCCGGTAGAGGTCGTCCTCGTTTTTGGCAAAGAGGTGGGGGACAGCGTAAGAATCGCGGTAGACCGTAACTTGGTCGGTCATGCCTGTGAGTTGGATGTTCTTGTTGTAGTCGGGAAGGGCTTTTTTGGCGATGTGCTGGATGTAGATAACGGCAACGATGAGAACGACAATGAGGAGCAGGACTATCCCGAGAACTATTTTCCTGGCAATTTTCATCCCTGACCTCCCGATCCTGGTTCGCCGACAATTCTAGGTTTTAGGAGGACGTTAGTCAACAAACTGGGGGACGTTCCCCAAGGGGACACCCCTGGTTATTCGCGAAACGAAAACAAGAGTATTCCTTCCCTCTTTTTCAGGAGAGCTATAGGCCCCCGGCTACGATTATTCGGCCTACAGCCCGCGGCTCACGGCCGCGGCGCCGGATGAGGTCAAAATCGGTGAATTTTTCCCCCGACGATGACAATCTCGGGCTTGCTAAGGGTATCAAATGACTTGAGGGGGTCACCCTTGAGGACCTGGATATCAGCCAGCTTCCCAGCCTCGATCGTCCCCAGCTCATCCGCTTTTCCCAGGATCAGGGCGCCGTTCTTGGTGGCCGCAACGATCGTCTCCATCGGGCTCACGCCCAGCTCCACGAAATATTTCAGCTCCGAGAAATAGAGCCCGGGGTAAAGCTTCATGAAACCTCCGACACCATCCGTTCCAACGCCCATGGTGATCTTCCGCTGCCGCGCCTTCTTGAATAGCGTTTCGTGCATGGATTGAGACCAGTGTCTTTTTTCTATAAGGACCGAGGGGGTCGCGTTGGCTTTGTAAAGTTCTCGATAGATGGCCATCGTCGGCACATTATAAACTCCTTTCTGGGCCATAAGGTCGAGCACATCGTCTTCCATCTCGTTGAGGTGCTCGATGCACTGGACTCCGGCCTGGACGGCGATTCGGGTCATGGTCGTCGGAGTCGTGTCCGACAGTCCGCCGCCGTGAGCCGTTATCCTGCAGCCGAGCGTCTTGGCTTCGTCCACGGCCGCCTGGGCTTCCTCGAGGGTGAAGGTGGGCGAGATCTTGATGTGCCCGAATCCGTCCTTAAACATCTCGCGGACGGCCTTTCGCCATTCCCAAGGCCCGTTGACGGCCAGGGCGCCGTGAAGCCCGTCGCCGTGGCCTCCGGTGACCGTGAGTAGATCGCCGCAGGCGAAAAGTCTCGCCGAATCAATGTAGCCGAGGGCCTCACCGGCTGTGATGGCCTGCATCGGCTGGACCGGCGAGCCGACATCCCGAACCGATGTGACGCCGCTCTTGAGGTACATATCGAGGATGTGAAAAGCCCGGAGCGTGGCCACGCTGTCGGTGTCGGTGAAGTATTGGATGTTATCGTAGGGGTAGGTGGTGTGGATGTGGCAATCGATGAAGCCCGGAAGAACAAATTTCCCCGAGACATCGATTTTCTGCGCCTTCTCAGGGATTTTGACTTTGGCCGCGGGGCCGACCTCTGCGATCTTCTGTCCGCGAAGAAGGACGGTTGCGTTGGGAACCGGAGTGCCGCCGTTGCCGTCGATGAGGGTCCCGCCGACGAGGGCGACGACCGGCTCTTCTTTTTTCTCCTGCTTCTCTTGGGCTAAAGCCAACGATGCGCCCAGAAAAACAAGCGACAAGATAAAAATCATTGACGCACGCCAAACTCTCATCTTTTTGCTCCTTTCGTTTTTATTTTTGATTTGCATTCTGCTCACTGCTCACTGCTCAGTGCTCACTTTTAAAATCGCTCACTATTTATAGTGATGAACTTTTCCATCAAGAACAACGATCTCGGGCTTGCCCAGAACATCCATGGATTTGAGCGGATCGCCGCTGACGACCTGGAGGTCGGCCAGCTTTCCGGCTTCGACCGTCCCGAGCTCTTCGGCCCGGCCGAGGATGAGCGCTCCGTTCTTGGTCGCTGCCACGATGGCCTCCATCGGGCTGGTTCCGAGTTCGACGAAATACTTTATCTCATCGAAATAGATTTTTGGATAGAGCTTCCGCTCCGCGCCGCCGGCATCGGTTCCGACACCCATTACGATCTTCCGCTCTCTCGCCTTCTTGAAGAGAGTCTCGTGCATGGACTGGGTCCAATGCCTTTTTTCTGCAAGGGCCGCGGGGATCGTGTTGGTCCTGTAAAGGTTTCGGTAGATGGCCATCGTCGGCACACTATAGACCCCTTTCTGGGCCATGAGGTCGAGGACATCGTCTTCCATCTCGTTGAGGTGTTCGACGCACTGGACCCCGGCTTGGACGGCGATCCGGGTCATGGTCGTCGGGACCGTATCGGAGAGGCCGCCGCCGTGAGCGGTCGTCCGCATCCCGAGCGTCTTAGCCTCATCCACGGCGGCCTTGGCTTCCTCCATCGTGAAGGTGGGCGAGATCTTGATGTAATTGAACCCGGCTTTATACATCTCTCGGACGGCCTTGCGGAATGCCCACGGCCCATCGGCCGCGAGCGCCCCGTTCATGCCGTCACCGTGGCCTCCGGTCACCGTGATCAGATTTCCGCAGGCGACGAGCCGGATCGTCTCGATATAGCCGAGCTCAGAGCCCCTTTGAATCGCCTGCAGGCACTCGACAGGAGAACCGACGTCTCGGATCGCCGTAACGCCGCTCTTAAGGTACTGATCCATGAGCTGATAGGCACGCAAAGTGCCCAGGCTGTTAGTGTCGGTATAGTATTCTAGTGGATCGCTCTCAGTCGAAATGTGGGTATGGCAATCGATAAGGCCCGGCAGAATGAATTTACCGGTAACGTCGATCTTCGTGGCTTCACTTGGGATTTTTATTCTCGCCACCGGGCCAACTTCCTTTATCCTGCGTCCCTGAATCAAGATGACCGCGTTTGGAAGCGGCGCCGCTCCCGTTCCGTCGATCAAGGTCCCTCCGACCAAGGCCAGGACCGGCTCTTCTTTTTTCTGCTGCTTCCCCTGCTTTTCCTGCGCGAAAGGCAAGGATGCGCCCAGGAAGACCAACGATAAAAGGAAAATCATCGGTCCAAACGCCAACCTTCATCTTCTTTTTCCTTCCTTTTTATAATTCAAGACTTCGCATACTGCTCACGGCTCACCGCTCAGTCCTCACTCTCAATAAGATCCATACTTTTCCGCGGCTTCGATGATGGCCCTGACATTCTCCCTTTTCGAATCCCAGGGAGTTTCGCACTCTGTGCTGAGGATAAAACCTCCACCCTCGGCGCAGTCCTCGATGAGCTTCCGGCAGTTCTTTTCGACATCTTGAGGGGTTCCGTAGACAAGCAGAGCCGAGGGGACATTGCCCAGGATGCAGACTCGGTCGCCCAAGACCTCTTTTGCTTTTTTCAAGTCGGTTTTCTCGAGGTCCAGGAGGATTTTGCCCTTGGGTAGCCCGTCCGCGATGTGCTTTATGGTCTGTAGGTGGGGCGTGAGGTCGTTGTCCCAGTGGCATCTGACGCGGAAGCCGCGTTTGACGAAGTTGTCGATCGCTTTTTTGGCATAGGGCCAGAAGAACTCGTCAAAAATCAGGGGTGACATTCCCGGCGGTCCGCCGTTCACGAAGAAGATGATCTCCGCCCCGGGGACTTCACCTGCCCCCATGATCATCGCCTGCTTCATGGCCCGGACCGACTCGTATTCGATAAGCTGTTCGCTGATCGCATGGACTTTCTCCGGCCGCTCAAAGATGTCCTCGGTGAGCTGGTTGATACCGCGGTAGTACTGGAGGAGATCCAGAGGATGGCAGGCCCGTCCTCCCATGAGCAAGGGGACTTCATAGTCTTCGACGAACTTCCGCCAGACAGCCGAGTAGATTTTCGGATACTCAAATTCATAATAGAGGAAATCGCTGAGACTCCGCCGAAAGACATCTTTGAAGATCTTTCGGTTGAAGAGGATCGTTGAGAAGCCCCGGTTCATGACGTCATCGTAATCCTCGAGGATCGTTTTTTCGTAGAAGCTGGGGATATTTCCCTTGGGAGGGAAGTCATCCCAGATTCTCCAGTCCAGAGTGGCCTGGTCCCAGCCGGATTTTCCAAGAAGGGAGAGGTGATCGAGGGTGGTAATATTGGGGTCGACCTCGTCACCGCAGATATCCAGGCAGTTGGCCGTGGCCCGGGCCAGCTTTTCGGGCTCCAGGAACATCTCCCGGATCGACAGGCCCTCCAGAAAGGGAATGATATAGCAGTTGATCGGAGCCACCGGGACCCGGTCGGCCTCCCGGAGTTCCCAAGCGGCCAGGAGTCGCTCGTATCTTGTCATCGTTTCACTCATCAATCTTACCTTCTAGTCCTTCTTCGCGATCCATTTTTCGATAATTCTGATTCCCTCGTTGGCGTTAGAGGTCGTAAAATCCGCCTTGATCTTGGAGGCATCCACCTCCCCGACGACACCCCCGCCGGCGATGACTTTGACTTTCGCTCTGAGCCCCGCCTCTTCAATCGCCTGAACCGTCTTTCCCATGACCGGGATCGAGGTCGTGAGGAGCCCGGACATCCCGACGACCTGAGGCCCGTGCTGCCGAATTTTCTCCACAAAGACTTTTTCCGAAACATCAACGCCCAGGTCGATGACCTCGTACCCTCCACATTCGAGGAGAGTGGCAACGATCCCCTTGCCCAGATCATGAACGTCGCCGGAGACCGTTCCCAGGAGAACTCTGCCCTTGGACTCACTTCCCTGACAATGTTCTTTGATCTTCGGGCCGATCAACGCCGCGGCCCCCTTGAAGATCTGGGCGGAGCGCATGAGTTCCATGAGAAAAAGATTCCCCTTTTCGAATTCGTCTCCTACTTTCTGCAATCCCTCCCGGGCCTCTTCGATCAGGTCCAGGGGGCTCCGTCCGGCCTCGAGGTCATCCCTGACAACCTGAAGGACCAGCTCTTTATCCAAGGCGGATATGGCCTCGCTCAACCTTCCCAAGGTTCCTCTCCTTTCTTCCAGAGGAGTTTGACCAGGACAAAACTCCACGGCGCGTAAGCCAGCATTTTATCGGCGTTTTTTCCGAACAGCCACTTGGCCTCCACCTTCCTGATGTCATCTTCCGTCGGCGGCTTCAGTCCTTTCTTGGTTTCTTCCAGAATGCGCTTGACTCCGGCTCTCATTGCTCTTGACCTCCTTTGAAACTTGTTTAGTAGCGGCCGTATTTTATCGCCGTATCGATGATGGCCCTGACATTTTCCGGCTTGGCATCCCAGGGAGTTTCACACTCCGTCGCCAGGATGAAGCCTCCTCCCTCGGCGCAATCCCGGATCAGCCCCCGACAGTATTCCTCGACGTCTGCGGGAGTTCCGTAAACGAGCAGGGAAGCAGGGACATTGCCGAAGAGGCAAACCCGGTCGCCGAGGATCTCCTTGGCTTTTTTCATGTTCGTCTTCTCGAAATCCAGCAGGACCTTCCCCTTGGGCAACCCGTCCGTGATGTGCTTGAGAAGAGGGAGCACAGGGGTCAGATCTCCGTCCGTATGGACATGGGCCTTGAACCCTCTCCGGACGATCATGTCGACACCTTTCTTGAGCGTCGGCCAGACAAACTCCTCAAAAACACGGGGAGAGACATAGGGAGGGCCCACGATTCCGGCCTGGAAAAAAATGACCTCGGCGCCCGGAACCTCCCCTGCTCCCATGATTACCGCTTGGTTCATCGCTTTGAGGATCTCGCGCTCGAGCACCAACTCGCACATCTTCTTGACTTTATCCGGCCGTTCGAAGATGTCCTCCGCATATTGAGAAAAGCCGCGGTAGTAGAGAACGAACTCGAACGGGATGGTCGCCCTTCCCCCCATGAGCAGGGGAACCTCGTAGTCCTCGACGAATCGGCGCCAAGCTTCAGCATAAACCCGGGGATAATCAAATTCATAATAGAGAAATTCGTCGAGGCTTCGCTTGAATAGGTCTTTATGAATTTTCTTATTAAAGAGGAGCGTCGAGAATCCTCTCTCCATGACATCGTCATAGTCTTCGATCATGACCTTCTCGAAAAAGCTGGGGATGTTTCCCTCCGGAGGGAAGCGCTCCCAGATTCTCCAGTCCAGAGTGGCCTGATCCCAACCCGATTTTCCCAGGAAGGAGAGATGATCCAGGGTCGTGATGTTAGGGTCGATGTTATCGCCGATGATGTCCAGGCATTTGATCGAAGCCTGGATGATTTTCTCGGGTTCGAAAAACATTTCTTTAATCGTGATCCCGCCGCGATAGGGGATGATGTAGCAGTTCAGCGGCGCGGCTGGAACCCTGTCCCCCTCTACGAGGTTCCAGGCCGCCTCGAGCCTCTCATATCTCGTCATCTCTTCTGACATGAGGTCTCCCTTAGAGTAAGATCCGAGGAGATTGCCGATTTTTCCTGCTTTGCGTGCATAAACTGGGCTGTCCTCAAGGCGCTCCGATGAATTATAGGACTCCTCATCGCCGGAAGCAAGGACCAGAAAACGGGGCCGGCCAGTTTCCATGGCCGCCGCGAAAAGGGCCGATGAAGGCTTGACATCACCGGCCTATTTGGGTATTCCTAGTCAGAATTCAAAAGAGAACAAAGTGGCCGTCGAAGCTGCAAACACAGATCAGCCGTCAAATTCCGGGCTGGTCAAAGGACTGAGCCTGTTTGACGCCGTCCTTCTGGGGATCGGAACGATCGTCGGTTCGGCCATCTTTTTGACGTCGGGTGACATGGTCCAGGCCATTCCCTCCGGATTCTGGCTGATAGCGGTGTGGGTCGGGGCGGGTCTGGTCGCGCTGGCCGGCGCCTTGACCTACGGGGAAATGGCCTGCCTTTTCCCCAGAGCCGGGGGACAATATGTCTACTTGAAGGAAGCCTTTGGCTCGCTGGCCGGGTTTCTTTACGGCTGGACATTTTTTCTGATCATCTGGAATGGGTCCAACGCGGCTGTCGCCACCGGTTTCACGGAATACCTGAGCTATTTTTTCCCTTCCCTCTCTTTCAAGCATTCTCTCTTTCGCATCTCCCTTCTGGGTTTTCCCCTGTCCGTAAGCTACGGGCAGATGACTGCCGCACTGGCCGTTTCGGGATTCACTTTTGTCAATTATTTCGGCCTGAAATATGGAAAACCCGTCCAGAATTTTCTCACCAGCCTCAAAATCATTCTGTTCGCCTTCTTTATCATTCTTGGTTTTGCCATTGGCCGCGGGGGGCATTTGAGTGCTCAAGTTTTATTCTCCAAAGAAGCCCTCCATCTGAGCGGGATTGGCGCCTTCGGTGTTGCCCTGATCGCCGCGGTTTGGACCTACGATGGATGGTATAGCGCGGCTTCAATGGCCAGCGAAGTGAAGAATGCTAAGAAGAACCTGGCGCGGAGCATGATTCTGGCCATATCCGCTGTGATCGTCATCTACGTTATGGTCAATTTCGTTTTTTTATACGCTCTGCCTCTCAATAAAATCGCAGGCGTCACCCGCATCGGAGAGGTCGCCTCCGGCTCTTTGTTCGGTCCTCTGGGCGCGCCCCTTCTTTCCGCCGTGATCGTGATTTCCGCATTCGGCTGCCTGAACTCATGTATCATTTCCGGACCGCGGGTGTATTATGCCATGGCCAAAGACGGACTCTTTTTCAAGGGATTGGCGAAAGTCCATCCGAAATACCATTCGCCGGGCCAGGCCATTATTGCCCAGGGCATCTGGTCGAGTCTTCTCTGTCTGACTGGAAAATATCGTGACCTTTATGAGTTTGTCGTCTTTGGCATTCTGCTCTTCGCCTGTCTCACCGGAGCGGCGATTTTTGTGTTGCGCAAAAAATATCCGGACCAGGAACGAGCGTATCGGACGATCGGCTATCCCGTGACTCCCTTGATCTTCATCGGTGTCAATGCCTGGATATTTATCAACATGTTTCTGCAGAAGCCCCGGGCCGCCGGAATCGGAGCGCTGATCATTCTCGCCGGCCTCCCCGCCTACTTTTTCTGGAAGAGCAAGAAAAGATAGACGGGCTTAGATTATCCTCAAATGTCACGATCCCTCTTTTGCATTCCCAGGCTCGCTCAAGGGGGGACAGGGAAGATCGCCGAAATCGTTATTTTCCTCATATCGAATTGGCCCCATCTCTCCTCGCCTGTGGCCTGGACGAAGGGGGGAGATTCGTATAATTCTTTAAGAAATGAAGCTTCCTAAATAGGGGAGCCCTATGAGCAGAAAGACGGCTAAGAAGATGACCCCAAAGATAAGCCCCAACACCCAGAAATCTCTGCGTTTCACATACCCGCTGCCGTAATAAATAGGACCTGGCCCTGTTGCGTAAGGGGTCAGAATGCCCATCATCCCAATTGAGTAACAGAACAACAGAGAAAGCAGCTTTATGGGCATGCCAGGCACGGCCGCTCCAGCAACAAGAAAAACGGGAAGCAACGCAGTGGTGTGGGCTGCGAGACTGGCAAACATGTAATGGACGAGAAAAAATATGGCGACGAGCAGAACCACTGCCCAGTTGACCGGCATCCCCTTCATTAATGCCGCAGCGTGTGTGGCGAACCAAGAGAAAAATCCTACGAGTCTTAGGCCATCAGCCAGAGTGACAAGCGTCGCAAACCAGACGAGGACATTCCAGGCCTGCTTGTGATTTAATAAATCATTCCATCTGAAAATGCCGGTGACGATCATCAGGGACAGACAAATCAGTGCTACGGTTGTGGCGTCGAGCCACTTGCCTCCGAAAATCCACAAAACCAGCGCCACAACTGCCAAACAGGCCATGATCAATTCCTGACGTGAAACCGCGCCCAACTTGGACAGCTCATCGCGGGCCCATCCTTGGACATTCTTGCTGGATCTTATCTCCGGCGGGTATATCTTAAAAACGAGAAAGGGAAGGACCATAATTAGCAGCCCGCCCACAGGAAGAAATCCCAAAAACCATTCACGCCAGGTGAAAGTGACGTTAACCGTCTTGTTCACGAGGTCTAAAGCTAGAAGGTTAGGGGCAAGAGCCGTCAGAAACATCGAACTTGTGACACAAGTTGTGGCCAAAGCCGTCCACATAATATAAGAACCGATCTTGCGGGCTGTTTCATCCGGGAATGACCCGTACAGCCCAGGAATATTTTTTATAATGGGATAAATCGTCCCGCCACTCCGGGCCGTATTTGAAGGAATAAAAGGAGCCAAAACCAGGTCCGATAGGGCTATGGCATATCCGAGTCCCAATGTCTTTTTTCCCAGCGCCTTCACTAAAAACAGGGCCATTCGTCGCCCGAGCCCGCTTTTCTCATAGCCCAGCGCGAACATGTAAGCGACAAAGATCAGCCAGACCGTGCTGTTTGAAAATCCAGAGAGCGCCCACCTGATGCCCTCGGCCGGCTTGGTGGAAATGAGCTGTAAAAAAACAGCTACCGTAACACCGATGACACCTAATGCGGCTCCAGGCAAAGGTTCCAGGATCAGACCTACAATAACCGCGGCAAACAAGCCGAAATAATGCCATGCATTGGGCTGCAAATCCCGCGGAACAGGGATGAAAAGAAGCACGATCCAAACGATTATGGGTATGAGCGCCTTCCCCAATCGTTCCTTATTCATGCTTGCCTGAGCTCCTTCTCAGCATGCCACTCCGTATGATTTGTGATGATTGCCGAATGTATTATATGCTACAAATCTTCATGCGCAAGATGCATTCTCTATCAAATCTCGAGGAGAGGCCAGGATTCGTATAAAAAGGCCGACTGGCGCCAGATAAACGTTATCACGGAAGCCGTAATCCTCCTCCCAGAGAATCTTGACACGGTCTTGCGGATCAACCTCCCGGAAGACATTCTCCCCGGCCTCGGCCGCCACCTGGCTGATCTTTTTCGTTGCCGCGAACGCCGGAACATTCATTGGACAGTCCAACCCATAACTTTCTTACTCTCTTGACAAGCACGGTCATGGAAGAGAAAATAAAAAATCAAATTGAGATATTCTTATTCTTTGGGCTGGGATCATGAGGAGAGAGAACATGGTTTTTCCAAGGCGTTCCATGAAGCTGGTTTGCTTCGGAGCCACACTGATTTTTTGGGCATTCCCTCAATGGTCATCCGCGGCCGAACGATTTGACATTCTCATCAAGAACGCGAAGATCGTCGATGGGACCGGCAAAGCCGCGTTCAAGGGAAACGTCGCCATCAAGGGGGAAAAAATCGTGGCCGTGGGGAATGTCTCCGGGGATGCGGCAGCGGTGATCGATGCCAAAGGGCTCATTGCGTGCCCGGGGATCATAGATTCCCATTCCCATGCCGACCTGACGTTCATGGAGTGTCCTCAGGCCGAGAATCTCATCATGCAGGGGATCACGACGTTCATCGGGGGCAACTGCGCCATCTCTCCGGCTCCTCTCAAGGACCTGACTTTCGGCCAGTGGCTATCGAACATAGAAAAGAAAGGTTTCTCCCTGAACTATGTGCCGCTCGTCGGCCACAACCAGATCAGGGAGCTCGTGATGGGGCATGATTTTAAACGAAAGGCGACCAGCGCTGAAATCGAAGAGATGAAAAAATACGTCGATGAGGCCATGAGGAGCGGCGCCTTCGGGTTTTCGAGTTTCGGCGATCCCTCTCCCAGCCACTTCGCCAGCGTCGATGAATTGGTCGAGCTCGCCAAGGTCGCCCAAAAATACGGCGGCTTCTATGTTCCCCATACGAGAGGCATTCAGTCTCAATGGCCGACCAATGATCCCGAGTTGGTTGCCTATGAGCTCTACCTGGGTCCCCCTGAATACATAACAGTTGGAACGTACCTCGGGTATCTCGAAGCCTTGGAGGTCAGCCGAAGAGCTCATATTCCCCTCCACATCGCCCATCTCAGCCTCGCCTATCGGATTCACCAACCGCATCCTGATTATCTTGAAGAAGCCGCCGCAAAAGCCACCCTCGAAATCTTCGACAAAGCTGTCAAAGAGGGCATCGATGTCACCTTCGACGTTATTGTTTATGCGGGCAGCATATCGGCCCCTGAGAATTTGGTCGATGCTTTCTATTCGGAGCGGGTTGGCGGATTGAGCTGGGTGCGGGAAATCGGAAAAGAAGAATTTGTCCAAAGATTAAGAACACGAGAGTTGAGGGATCGGTTGAGAAAGGTCTATGATTCATGCCGGCTCAAGTTCGGCATGGTTCACACCAAAGTGGACCCCTTTTGGTTTGACTGTTTCAAGATTGTGAAGTGCCAGAATTCAAATTACGAGGGGAAGACAATCGGAGAGATCGCCGCCCTTAAGAATTCCGATCCTCTTGAAACCATATTCGATCTCCTGGTCGAAGACCCCAAAACAGTCTGGATTCAATTTTTGGATAGGAGGGGCACGGATCCGGCCAATTGCATCTTTATGAAGTCCCCCGTGGCCATGCCTTCTACAGATATCGCGGCCATGCCCGCCAAACCCGAAAAACCCGAGACTGTCGCCCCGATCTCCTACAGCGTCTTTCCAAACTACTTTGGAAACTATGTCAGAGAAAAGAAGAGCTCTGAGTCTCGAAGAGGCTGTTAGAAAGGCGACCTCTTTTCCGGCCGGCTGGTTTGGGATCAAGGACCGCGGCGTCCTCAGACCCGGTGCCTTCGCCGACATTCTGATCTTTGATTTCGACAGAATCAAACCGAGAGCCACCTACCTGGATCCAACGCAAGCACCGGAAGGAATCGAATGTGTACTCGTGAACGGCCGGGTTGTTTATCAAGGCATGAAGCACACCGGCGAAACGTCAGGAAAAGTCCTGCGGCATTCATAGACTCAAAATGGAATGGGGAATGACCGCCTCAAACCGCCTTGGGACGCCTGGTTCCTGAGAAAGGAGGAAGAAGAGCGGATGAAGAAATGTCGGGTAGGCTTAGTTGGCTTGGGACATGTGGCCCAAGTCTGCCATCTGCCCGGTTACAAAAATATTAAGAATATCGATGTTGTAGCTGGGGCCGATATCCAGGAAGGTCTTCTCAAAAGGGTCAGCGCCGAGTACGGGTTCAAGGGCTACGACGATTATCGGGAGATGTTCGAGAGAGAAAAGCTCGATATTGTCTGCGTTCTGGCAGGCCCGAAGCTCTCCCGCGGTATCACCGAAAAAGCGGCCGAATTCGGGATCAACGTCCTGGTTGAAAAACCGATGGCTTTGACCCTCGAGGATGCCGAGACCATGATCGAAGCTTGCCAAAAGGCAGACGTAAAGCTCTTCTATGGCGAGACATACAGGTTTATGCCCACGATCCGAAAAGCCAAGGATATGATCAAGGACGGGCTTCTCGGAGAGGTCATGCTTCTCCTGGAGACGGGCGCCGGGGGCCAGGGGGCCGACAAGTTTCAGCTCTACCAGATTTATCCTCTCGGAGCTCCGGGAGCGGGAGGAAGCGGGCTCACAGACCATGGCATCCATTCGGTGGACGCTTTCGCCTGGCTCACGGGAAGCGAGATTGAGTGGGTGTTCGGACGGGGCATCCGGGCCGGGCAGCCTCCGACGACGGAATTCTTGACCATGAAACTCAAAAACGGGGCCATCGGACAACTCGTCTATAACGAATCAACTTTTCCTTCCGACATGCCGACCGAAGGCATCTTCAGCTGGGGAGGGTATACATCCAAGGGGGTATCGATCTGGGACGCGAGCCCGGTGAATTATCGGATCCACGGCACCAAAGGCGCTCTCCGGCTTTTCCTTTACCCCAACAAAATGTTCTATTTTTCGGAGGATCGAAAAGAAGAGATCCGGGTTGTCGACAAGCCCCATCCTCAGCACTTCGGCCTGCAGATTGAATCCTTCGCCAACAGCATCCTGAACGATACCGAGCCCGAGATAACGGGCGCGGTCGGACTCAAGGCCCTCCGAATCATCCTGGCTGCATATGAGAGCTACGAGACACGAAAAATTGTCTCTCTGGAACCACGAGGAGGAAAGGAATGAAACGGAGAACTTTTATAAAGCAGGGCGCCTGGATGGCCTCCGGTATCATGGCCGTTCCTTATGGGATCGGCCTCTCCGGGCGCGGCTTCGTATCCGGAAATCGCGTGGATGTTCCTCCCTTAAAAAAGGGAAGCCTGGAAGTCCTGATCCTCGAAGGTCCGCCTAAAAAGAGGGGGCGGAGCCACGGAGAAGGCTTGCGGGCCAAGATCCAGAAAAACATTGGCCTCTGGAAGGAATCCATCCATAAATCGACCGGGATGAAACCCGATGCCTACCTTGCTCAATTCATGAAGGAGACGGATTTTTTGCCGGCCATCAAAAAGTGGACTCCGGAACTTCTAGAGGAAGTGGAAGGCCTGGCCGAAGGCTCGGGGATCGATTTTGACATGATGTATGCGTACCAACTCGGAGATGAACACTATTGGTATATCAGGAACAAGAGGCTTGGCGTGCCCCTCTCTCCCGCGGCGGGATGCAGCGCCATGGGAGTAGCCGCAGAGGGGGAGCGTTCCCCACTTCTGGCCCAGAACATGGATATCGAGAGCTATTTTGACGGAACTCAAACTCTCCTGCACATCAAGCATCCCGGGTCCCCTCTTGAATCCCTGGTCTTTACAATCGCCGGGTATCTGGCCTTAACCGGTTTGAATAACCGGCCCCTGGGGATCTGCTGCAATACCTTGCTCCAATTGAATTATTCTCCCCACGGACTTCCGGTGGCTTATATCGTCAGGGCGGTTCTGGAAAAATCGAATATGAAAGAGGCCAGGGATTTTCTGTATGCAATCCAGCACGCCTCCGGCCAGAACTACACGATCGGGGATGCGCAGGGAGTCGCCGCGTTTGAGGGTTCGGCGAACAAGGTGAGCCAGTTCATTCCTCTCAAGGGATCAACAAGAGTCTATCACACCAATCACCCTCTGGCGAACGATGACCAGAGCGTCTACCAAGAAATCATGAGAAAGTCTCCGCCGCAAGAGAAAAACCCCGGGCCGTCAGAATCCGAGGTCCGGTTCGATTTCCTGGCCAAGAAGCTCGCTGACCCCTCGAAAACAGTCAATGTCGAAATGATCAAATCCATCCTGGGCTCCGATGAAGTTCCGATCTGTTTTCGGAATACACCCGGCGCCGGCGGCATGACCTTCGGCTGCCTGATCATGGAATTATCGCCCCATCCGGTCCTGCACATTTCTCCTGGGCCGCCCTGCGATACTGAGTTTCAAACATTCAGGTTTTAGGTTTTTGGTCGAGTCCCAGACCGAAGCCTGCAGGTTCGCAGGAGAAAAACAGATAGAGGATTTTCAGTAGCGAGAAAGAGTCCGATGAAGACAGATACGGTAATGACGGAAGACAAAGTTAAAGATCTCCTCAAGCTATACGGCATTGCCACGCCGAAATATCGTCTCATGGAGAGTGCCCAAGAGATCCCGCCTTTGGATCTTAAATTCCCCGTCGCACTCAAGGTTTGTTCGTCACGCATCCTCCACAAGACAGAGGTCGGAGGGGTCGTGCTCGGGGTTCAAAACAAAAAAAGCCTGGCTGAAGAACTCGACGAGATGAAAAAGAAATTCCCGGAGGAGAGGTTTCTTGTCGAAGAGATGGAGGAAAAGGGCCTCGAGATTATTGTCGGGGTCCTCAACGATGACACCTTTGGCCTCTGCCTCATGTTCGGCCTGGGAGGAGTCTTCACCGAGATCCTGGAGGACGTCTCCTTCAGGGCCATCCCGATCAATCGTTCAGATGCCGAGGCGATGCTCAAGGAGCTGAAAGCCCATCTCATCTTTGAAGGCTTCAGGAACCTGAAGATCGACCGGGACGCGATCGTGGACCTGCTCTTGAAGGTGTCTCAATTGGCAAGCGATTATCGCGGCCGAATCGACCAACTTGACCTGAATCCGGTGATCGTTAAGGGCCACGGCCTCTCGGTCGTCGACGCCAAATTGCTGCTCAAGAAACCAGAGGCCGATTTCGGCCTGACGGGTGCCAAGGCGAGGCCTGACATCCTGAGGTCTTTTTTCTATCCGGAGAGCCTCGCTGTCGTCGGGGCCTCGGCCAATCCCGATAAAGACGGTTATCGTCTTTTAAAAAACATCCTCGACGGCGGATTCAGGGGGACCGTTTATCCCATCAATCCCAATGCTCTGGAAATTCTCGGCCTTCCGGCAAACAAAAGTGTTCTCGATGTTGAGGGGAAAATTGACTTGGCGGTTGTCGTCATCGCCGCCGGATCGATCCCCCAGGCCGTCGCAGAATTCGGGAAAAAGGGCATCAAGAATGTCCTCATCATCTCCTCGGGTTTTCAAGAAATCGGCTCCGAAGGGATTCGGATTGCAGGGGAAGTCAAAGAACTTCTTGATAGATACGAGATGAGAGCCATCGGACCGAATTGTCAGGGGCTAGTGAACACCCACGGTCACCTCTATGCCGCCCTCGGCATAGAGAGCCATTCCCTCGCCGCGAAAAAAGGGGGCATGGCGATCATCAGCCAGAGCGGTTCCGTGGGAATAGACATTGTCCAAAGGACGCTCGATGAGAAACTGGGGTTCTCATTCTGGGTCAATCTAGGAAACAAACTCGACGTCCATGAAGCGGATATCATTCGCTTTTTGGATAACGACCCGAACGTATCCGTCATGGCCGGCTACCTCGAAGATATAAAGGCGGGGTCCCTCTTTCTAGAGACAGTTCAGGGTCTCAAAAAACCGCTGGTCATTCTGAAATCAGGAAGAACAAAGGCGGGACAGAGAGCGGCCCGTTCCCACACGGCGGCTCTCGCCGGAAATGATAGGATCGTGGACGGCATTTTCAGGCAATTCCACGTCCACCGGGCCGAAACGACTGACGATCTTTTCGACCTCGCCAAAGCGCTCAGCCTTCTCAGGCCTCCCCTCGGAAGACGATTGATGATTGTCGAATCTTCGGGCGGGATCGGCACCTTGGCTTCAGACATCGCCGAGAGGGCCGGCCTGGAATTGCCCGATTTGGATGAAGAGAGCAAAAACAAAATGAGACAGATCCTCCCCCCCTTCCTGAAACCTCAAAATCCGATCGACCTTGGAACACAGTTCGGGAGCCAATTCAGCAAAGTCGCCGAAGCCAGAATCCTCGATCATTATGACGCTCTCTTGATCCTTTTCGCGGATCCAATCCTCGATGCCGCGGCGGCGGTCCGGACGTTTCAAAGAAATTCCGAAAAGCCGATCGTGATCGCCTTTTCGGGAGGCGGAAAGATCCAAAAAAAGGAGACCGCGAAGATCCGCAGGCTCCGCATTCCAATTTATCCTAACGTCGAAAGAGCCCTGAAGTTTTTTGCATTGGGTGGGCGCGGGACTTGATGGCGCCGCGGCCGGTGACACTGGAGAAAATGAATAGATATTTTCTTATAGGAACAGATATAATGTTTTTTTGAAAGGAGCAACTGATGACCAAAGAATTTGATTATCTCTGGGACTATGCGAACGCCTACGCTTTCATGGAGAAGGTGCGGCAGGGGATGCCTCCCTTGATCATCGTGGTCGCCTGCAACGGAGGAATGCAAGGCAAAGAATACAACGAAAACATCCCCGAGACGCCGGAAGAAATCGCCGCTTCTGTCCATGAAGCCTATAAAGCCGGCGCCTCGATGGTCCACATTCATGCCCGGGATCCGAAGAAGATCTATGAAGGTGCCCGAACCAAGGAAGACTGGCTCGAGGTCAACAAGAAAGTCCGGGAATGCTGTCCCGATATCGTCATCAACTGCACGACGGGGGGGAGCCTGGATCTGAAGGACGAGGATCGGGTGGCCTGTTTGGATGCCATGCCGGATGTCGCATCCCTCAACTTGACGCCTGATATGAGCAAATTCAAGATGAAGCCGCGGCCGGCCCCTCTGATGCATCCGCATTCCGGCTACGATTATGACGCCTGTTGGCCGATTTCTTTTAAGCAGGTGACCTGGTTCGCCACGGAAATGAAAAAGCGCGGGATCAAAGCCGAGCTCGAGACCTACCACCCGGGAGGGGCGCACGTCATCCAATACTTGATCGAGCAGGGACTTGTCCAGAAGCCCTATTGGGTCCAGACGGTGATGGGCTACCAGACGGCCAGCTTTCCGACCGTTGACCACGTCATCCATTTGTTGCGAGATTTTCCCGAGGGAACCCTCTGGCTCTGCTCTGGAATCGGACCCTTTCAGCTTCCCATGACGACACTGGCGACCCTTCTGGGCGGGCACGTGCGCGTCGGACTCGAGGACAATATATATTACAAGCGCGGCGAGAAAATAAAGAGCAACCGCCAGGTCGTAGAAAGGGCCGTGCGGATCGCCCACGAGCTGAATCGGGAAGTGGCCACCCCCAAGCAGGCGCGGAAGATGCTCGGGATCTCTGAGACTCCACACAAATATTAAGCTGAGCCCAAGTCAGCCCGCCCAGACCGTAAGATCGTGTCTCGTGCGAATCCGATGGGCGATTCGAAATAGGTGCCAGATTGAATATGGATAGCGCGCCAATCTTTGCCTTTGTGAGAGCGGCGATTGGTTTTTGGAGAAATCAATGAACATCCTGCAACAAGGTCAATCTCCTCTCTTCATGGATCCCGATCCGGATAAAGCGCGAGAGTTCTTCCGGGCGAAAAATCATGCCTTGGTTGATAAGCGCATGACGGTCAAAGAGTCCGTCGCGAAATTCATTAGCGACGGCTGCTACGTCGCCAGCGGCGGCTTTGGCGCCAATAGAATCGCCACCGCTCTTCTTCACGAGATCGTCCGGCAGGGACGAAAAAACTTGGGATTTTCAGGACACACGGCCACCCATGACTGCCAGATTCTGGCAGCCGGGGAATGCTTCGACCGGTGTGATGTGGCCTACGTCATCGGCCTTGAAGCCAGGGGGCTGAGCCCCAACGCCCGGAAATTCTTCGAAAGCGGAAAGGTCAAAACGTGCGAATGGAGCAACGCGGGCCTCTATTGGCGGTACTTGGCCGCCTCCCTCAACGCCCCATTCATCGTCGCCCGCACGATGCTCGGCTCTGATACCCTTAAATACTCGGCGGCGAAGGTCATTGAAGATCCCTACACGGGAAAACCTGTTGCCCTTTTCCCGGCGCTCTACCCCGATGTCGCCCTGATCCACGTCCACGAGGCGGATATCTATGGGAATGCCCGGATCAGGGGAATCGACATTGCCGACCATGTCCTTGCCCGGGCCTCCAAGAGGGTCCTTCTCACGACCGAGCGGGTCATCCACAACGATGAAATCCGGATGTCGCCGACCCACACCCAGATCCCCTATTATCTCGTTGACGCGGTCATGGAAGTCCCCTATGGAAGCTACCCGGGAAACATGCCCTACGAATATTTTTCCGATGAAGACCATCTTCGGGATTGGCTCCAGGCCGAGAAGGACAGCGAGACGCTCACCAAATTCCTGGAGAAATATATCTTCGGAACCCGCGACTTTTTTGAATATCTGGAATTGTGCGGCGCGCTCAGGAAAATGCAGAAATTGCGCTGGACAGAACTCAATATTCCCGACCAGACAAATTCCACGGTCGAAGGAAACCGGGAGGGAGGGCGCCGTGGGTGAATACAACAAGATGGAGCTCATGATCTGCGTCGCCTCCAGGTTTCTTGAAGACGGGAAGCTCGTGGCCGTGGGGACAGGGGCGCCCTGCGCCGCCGCCATGGTCGCTCAGGAGCTTCACGCGCCCCAGCTCATGCTTTTCTTCGAGGCGGGCGGTTTCGCTCCGCTCCTCCCCACCATGCCGATCTCCGTGGGTGATTCACGGACGTTCTACAAGGGGCTGATGGCCGCCAACATGATGGAGGTCATGGCTTCGGGGGCGCGGGGATTTATCGACTATTGTTTTCTGGGCGGGGCTCAGATCGATGTGTTCGGCAACCTGAATTCGACCATCATCGGCGATGACTACAATCATCCGAAAGCTCGGCTTCCCGGTTCGGGAGGAGCCAATGATTTTGCCTCCTACGCCTGGCGGACTCTGGTCATTACCCCGCAAGACAAAAGGCGCTTTGTCAAGAAGGTCGATTTTCTGACGACGCCCGGGTATCTGACCGGAAAAGGCGCCCGAGAGAGGGCCGGTCTCCCGGCTCATTGCGGTCCTTACAAGATCATCACCGACTTGGCCGTTCTCGGCTTTGATGAAGAGACATGCAGGATGAGGTTGGAATCTATCCATCCCGGGATCACGATCGAAGAGGTCAAAGGGAATACCGGCTTCGAGCTTTTGGAAATGTCCGCGATCACTGAAACGCCGTCCCCGGCAGTGGAAGAGCTCCGCGTCTTAAGGGAAAAGGTTGACCCGCACCGGTACCTCATCGGGCGAGGCTGACGCGAAGGCGCTAAGCATCGTGCGGGGTGGCCTCCGGCGCCACCCCGCACGGGGATACAACACGAATCATAGCGGCTCTTATCGGTCGACTTCGTCTCTTCGAGAGACCATCCCCCGATCGGGGGCCAAGGCCTCCCCAACAGTGAACAACCCGGGCTAGAACTTGTACACTCTAAATTCTGACGAACAGGGCGGCCCCGGAGCCAGACTCATTTGGGGTGAAGCGGAGAGCTCCATAATGATGCAGCCGAAGGTGCAAGCTCCGCCGCCGTCCGCTGGTTTTTGCCGGCAAACGGGATTCTGCGGGTCGTCACGCGAGCCGAGGATTGATTTGATCGTCTCCACGGTGATCCTTTGGGACGGATCCTTGAGGCGCTTCTCTAGGGAGGCAAAGCGGATCTCCGAATTTCCGGGCGATTTCGGTCTATCCTCTGGGGGAAGCTTTTTTAATATCTCTTGGTAGATGCCTTGATCATCGTTCACGAGCGGATGGTTGGTATGATAAGCCCGGGTCGCCCCTTTATAAGGGATGAATCGGCTGACCTTGTTGGCCGAGCATTCGAAGACGCCGATTTGCTCGGGTCCTCCGATCGTGTAATTCTGACCGGACGCGTGTCTGATCTCATGGATGAATTTCGTGGCCTCGTCAAATTGGCTCTGTTCTAGAACTCCCCTCACGATGAAGGCGACCGGAAGCCCGTCGGCTCTCTGGTTCAATTGAAGCAGAGTGTTGCAGCAGATACCGACCGACTTGTTGTTCATGCCGCAGGCGGCAATGAATCCCGCGGTCGTGAGGATAAAGGATTCGAGAGAGGAATTCTGGTCTTTGATGCGGAGAAGCGCCTGGAACCCGTCAAAGTAGGAAGGAAGGTCCAGGTTCTGTGCGAGCAAGGGAGGAAGACCTGTCTGATTATAAACGCCCAGGGCGCTGCAGTTTTTGGACGCGCCCAGGGAAATTCCGAGCTTCCTGTTGCGGCCATACCACCACTCTTCATCGGGCAGTTGGAATGCAAAAACGGTCCGGAAATCGATTCCTGAGCCTTGAGAAATGCCTTGGACTTCCTCCATCAGATGGGGAGTCCATTTTTTTATGGCCTCAGGGAAGCGGGTCTTTTCCACAAATTCTTCAATATATTTGTCCGGGTCCAGGTCATAAGCCTTGCGCAGCTCGGTTTTCCAGATCTTGATGAGTTCGGTTATCTGCGGCTTGAGCGTTTCCCCGTGGATCCGTCCCCGCTCCAGAGGGGAGCCAGTTAGGGTAACGACCTCGATCTTTCCTTCACCAGACGGCGGTGGATTCGTCCTAGGCCGGGACTCGCCTTGGCTTGCGGCCAGAGACCA
This sequence comes from Candidatus Aminicenantota bacterium, assembly GCA_963701305.1. Classification (GTDB taxonomy): domain Bacteria; phylum Acidobacteriota; class Aminicenantia; order Aminicenantales; family CAVYOD01; genus CAVYOD01. The sequence continues at coordinate 1,270,397 of OY969586.1, read as the reverse complement.
TGGGGCGATGGCCAAACCGGATGTCACCAAAGCGCTGTCCCTCAAAAAAGTCCTTCTTTTCATCACTATCCTCCTCGTGTCGAGTTTTCCTGTTTGCTTTTGCGTTACTCCTCATTCCCGATTTGAGGCGGTTCTATATTAATTCAATTTCCAAAAAATGCAAAACCTATTTAAAGGCCTTAGCCATGACAGGCACCGGGAAACCAGGGCTGCTCAAAGAGGAAAGAATTTTGTGCCCGGCTGGGTCAAAGGCGGAATAGTTTCAGATTTGAGAAGCGCCGTTATCTTTTGTGCTGATCGAACCAACCGAGGACGTGCATGACCTTGGACAAGTGATGACTGGGACGGACCCGAATGCCGTGCGGTTCGTCCGGTATCCTTACCAAGACCGCTTCAACACCCAGCAGCTTGAGTGCGGCATAGTACTGCTCCGATTCGGAGATAGGACATCTGTAATCCTGTTCGCCGCAGAGGACCATGGTCGGCGTCGTCACATTCTTGACGACCGATAGTAGGGAGCGTTTCTCGTAATGGTCCGCGTTGTCCCACGGAAAGCCCGGGAACCAGTATTTGAGTCCCTCGGCCGACATATCTGTCGTTAGCAGCCAGCTATACCAATTGATAACCGGATAGACCGTCGCCGCGGCCCGAAACCTCTTCGTTTTTCCGATCATCCAGCAGGTCAGGACTCCGCCGCCGCTTCCACCGGTCACGAACAGGTTGTCCGGATCGATATACCCTTTCTGGAGCACGGCATCGACGCCGGAATTCAGATCGTAGAAATCGTCTCCGGGGTAGCGGTGGTGGATCAGGTTGCCGAACTCTTCGCCATAGCTCGTGCTTCCCCTCGGGTTGACATAAAGAACGACGTATCCGCTCGCGGCCATCAATTGTTTTTCGATGTCGAAGCGATCTCCATAGTTGGCGAACGGCCCTCCATGAATCTCAAGGATTAAGGGATACTTCTTCGCCGGGTCGAAGTCGGGAGGCTTGAGAATCCATCCCTGGATCTTTCGACTGTCCAGGGAGGAGGGGAACCAGATCTCTTCCGCGGCCGCCAGTTTTTTTCCGACCAGGAGGTCATCATTAACGCCGGTAATCAGTCTGAGCTTTGGGTCGACCGCCGTTCCCACGGCCACGTCGCTCGGATGGTTGGTCCGGGTGTAAGTGAGAGCGAAATTTCCGCCGGGGGCGATGGAATAAGTTCCGCCCTCATAGGCAGTCATTCCGTTGCCAAGGTCAGCGGCGAGCTCTTTGATCCGGCCATCCAGCGAGGCATATGCGAGTTTGGTGCTTCCTTTGTCGTCATAAAGAAAGAAAAGCCCCTTGTTATCGGATGCCCATTGGATCTGGGATGGGCTGCGGTCAAAATTTTTCATGAGATCTTGGGGGTTGCTTCCGTCCCTATTCATCAGGCAAAGGTGAGTTTCCTGATGTCCTTGGTACCTGTCATCGAATCCGAGATAGGCAACCAGCCTCCCGTCGGGCGAAACAACGGGCGAGTCATCCGGCCCTTTCCTGTTTGTCAAGGGGCTCATGGTGCCGTCGATGAGAGAGACCGCGTAGATTTCCGTATCCAGGGGGTCGAGCTCGGAGTTTTCTTTTCGATTGGCAGAAACAAGGAGGCTCTTCTCATCGTGAGACCAGGCGATTTCCCCGCCGTTCATATCGGGATAATCAAAGTCGCCGCTGGTCAGTTGTCGAGGAGTGCCCCCTTCAGCGGACATGAGAAAGATGTGCGCATAACCCTGAGCGTAGCCGCTCCCATCAGACCGATAGTGAAGTCTGTCAATGACTTTCGCCGGCGGAGCCCATTGGGCACCCGGTGGGGGAGTGGGCAAAACGGCGATGCTCTTGGGCCTCGACGGGACAATAGAACTGAAGGCGATCGTCTTCCCGTCCGGCGCCCAAGAGATTTCCCCAGGCGAGGACTGCAGGTTCGTGAGGACGATGGCCTGTCCCGTGTCCATCCAATATTTATAAATCTGGGATTTTCCGTTCTTGTCAGAGATATAGATCAGCCTGCTTCCGTCTGGAGACCAGCGGGGAGAATAGTCGCTCGAAAGGCCGCTCGTCAGGGGGCGATGGCCGGTCCCATCAAAATGGACGATCCAGAGATTCGAATACCACTTGTCGGTCATGATGTCCGCGAAATTCCGGACGTAGACGACGGTCTTCCCGTCGGGCGAGATTTGAGGATCAGAGACGTACTCATAATTGAACAGATCATTGGCGGTGAAGGGCTTGACCGGATTCTGATCCGAGGTAGGATGGGCGGCAAAGCTATAGACGATTAATAAAAATGCCAGGATCAAGACGAGACGTTTGTGCATGAGATACCTCCCTTGGGGTCATTCGCCCTGTGCCTCGAATTCCCCTCTTTTAGCTTTGTTAAGGCGCCTTGTCAAGGAGCTTCGATGACCCGAAATTGCCGACAGAAAACCCCGACGGGTCCTGCTTCGGTTCTCCCCCGCCGTCCTCATGGACGATCTTGCTGATTTAATAGCGCGAATGGCCGTGGCCTCAAACACTCCGGTCGTCGGGGGGCCCCCTAACCTCGCCACCCGTCGGGATCCATCTTAGGAGTGCGATAACGGTCTATCGGCGATTTCGGGGGCGTGGCTGGGGCAGTTTCTTCTTGACAAATCTCTCTGTCCTGGGTATTGAATACACACAATGAAGCCAGCATTTACGAGGAGGAGAGATGAATCCTAAGAGTCATTGGAAAAGATTATATTTTTTTGGGCTGTGTCTCTGTTTTCTGAGCCAAGGGCTCCTGTCGGCTCCCGAGCGCTACGACGTGCTCATCAAGAATACCAAGATTGTTGATGGCACCGGGAAAGCGGCTTTCAGAGGTGATATCGCCGTGAAAGGAGAGAAGATCGTTGCCGTGGGCAAAATCAAGGGAGAAGCGGCGACGATCATAGACGGTTCAGGGCTCGTAACCTGTCCCGGATTCATTGACCCCCACTCCCATGCCGATTTTACGATTATGCAATACCCTCTCGCCGAGAACCTTATCATGCAGGGCATAACGACTTTCGTGGGAGGTAACTGCGGGATGTCGCAAGCCCCGCTCAAAGACCTCACTTTCGGGGGATGGCTCTCGAAGGTGGAAACGGAGGGAACCGCTGTCAATATGGTTCCGCTTGTCGGCCACAGCACGATCAGAAGCCTGGTCATGGGATTGGACTTCAAGAGGGAGGCAACCGAGGGTGAGCTTGGCGCGATGAAAGCACATCTCGAGGAGGCCATGAAGAGCGGTGCTTTCGGAATCTCGGCCGGCGAAGATCCACCTTGGGAAGGCTATTTTGCCTCCATGGAGGAAAAAGTAGAACTGGCCAAGGTTGTCAACAAGTATGGAGGATTCTATTCTCCTCACACCAGGCACGAACGAAACCAATGGCCCACAGACGACTTGGAGAAATTCTCCTACGTACTGTACTATGGACCGCCGGAAGATGCGTGGGTCGGCAGATATCGAGGGTTGCTCGAAGCCATTGAGGTCGCGAGAAAGAGCAAGATTCGGCTTCATATCGCCCACATTCCTCAGGCTTATTTATTGCCCCTTCCGCATCCGGACTATCTAGAAGAGGCGGCTGCGAGAGCGACCCTCGAAATCGTGGACAAAGCCAGGCAGGAGGGCCTCCAAGTCACCTGCGATGTCATCCTCCCTCCGCGCGGGCAAACCGTAAAGTTTATGATCGATGAATTCCTGGACCCTCAATATGATTATCCGGACTGGCTGACAAAACTAAAAAAAGAAGACCTCGCCGAGAAGCTCAAGGCGGGAGAATTCAGGTCGCGCATCAGGAAAATCTATGATGCGGGCCGGCTCAAATTCTGCATGACCCATACAAAAGTGGATCCGTATTGGATGGATTGCTTCAAGATCTTGAGGTGCAAAAATAGTCTCTACGAGGGGAAGACCGTCACGGAAGTCGCAAATCTTAGGAACACAGATGCGCTGGAGGCGGTTTTTGACATCCTGGTTGAGGACCCGGAGGCAATCTGGGTGGCCTTTCTGGACAGGAGATATAACCAGGCGGCGGTCTCCGTGCTTTTGAAATATCCTCTCTGCGAACCATGCACGGATGACTTTGCAGCTCCGGCCCAAATGCCTGCGGACTTCAGAATGATCCAATCGCCCACGACCTGGGGATGTTATCCATATTATCTGAGCACCTATGTGAAGGAAAAGCGCATCCTCAGCTTGGAGGAGGCGGTCAGGAAAGCGACCTCTATGCCCGCCCAGAGGATCGGCTTGAAGGACAGGGGCAGCCTGAGTCCCGGCGCCTGGGCCGACGTTCTGGTCTTCAACTTCGAAACAATAAGGATGACGGGCGATTACTTGAAGCCTGACCAACGGCCGGACGGGATTGAGTATGTTCTTGTCAATGGCAAGATTGTTTACCAGAAAAAAGCCCATACCGGCCTTAGACCCGGAAAAGTTCTGAGGCATGAAACCGCGGGGTTGTAATCAAGGGGATTTGGAACGGGCCTTGCTACCAAAGCTCCGGCCTGCCCTGAAGACGCGAGCTGGTTTCGGGCCCCTCCCTGATTCCAGGGAGGGAAGGGTAGGTCAATAACGCTAGTTAGTATTCCCGGGGACGCGTCTTCAGAAAGAGACAATATCCCGAAGACGCGCATTCAGACTCTCAATTAGCAATCTTCCATCCCCCTACCCCCCTTCTAAAATAGGGGGGATGGCATGGACGCATCTTCGGTCGTGGTAGGGTAGGGGCCCCCACGCCTGCCCCCCATCTCCAAACAAATTTGATTTAGAACGCGGAACGAGGGACGTAAAACGGGCAAACGGTTTGTTCGCGCTTAATTTTCGCTTCATGGTCGCTACCGCCCTTCCCAAAGCCCCTCCTCCACCATCATATGATTGGAAATGCTTATGTTAATTTAAAAAAGCCCTTGACTTATAAATTATAGCTTATATATGATTAGCTGAAGGACGGAGAATTGGGGTGAAGTCTCAGGGGAGGGATTATCCGAGAACATTATCGGAGATCATCTACAACTATCTCAAAGAGGCCATCACCAGCGCCAGCCTGAAATCAAATCAGAAGATCCAAGAAAAAGAAATCGCCTCCTATTTCAACGTGAGCACAACTCCGGTCAGAGAGGCCATCAAGCGACTGGCCGGCGAAGGTCTGATCAAAACGAGCAGCCACAAAGAAGCCATCGTCGCCGAGTTATCCTATAAGGAATTGATGGACATCTACGAGGCCATTGTCTGCATCGACGGCATGGCGGCGAGATTGGCGTTTTCTCGGGCCGTGGATGTTGTGACCAAGGATGTGGAGGCATATCTGGTCAAGCTCAGAAAGCTCGCCCCCGGCGATTCCGTGGAAGATTGGCTCGATGTCAATGAAAAATTGTACTTGAGAATCTGCGAGCTGAGCGGAAACCAATTCCTGTATCAGATCCGTCAAATGATCAACGCCCAACTCGGCAGGTATAAACCGCTGCGTTTTTTCCTTTTCCGCACATCTAACCTGATAGATTTCACGATGGAAAAATTCGAGCTCCTTCTCGACGCTCTCAAGGCCAAGAATTTGAAAGAGATCCAGGATATCGATCTGGGCGCCTGGCTTCGATTGGTTCCCCCGGAAGACAGATGGATTGAATATCAAAGGGGAAAAGACGCAACATGAAAAATTCGAGAAGGGAGGTGAAGCTGAGGAAAAAGAAAACGCAACTCAGAAGTGTGGTCATATCATCGTCTTATGATTTCGAGGGATCTTATCAAGGATAAGAAGGAGGAAATGAATGGCTAAGCAAATCAGGATGATTCTTGTGTTCTCGGTCCTGCTTCTTCTTAGCGGAACGCTCCTGGCCCAGGAAACGGGCGAAATCCAGGGCAAGGTGACCGATGACGAAGGAGTCGGGCTCCCGGGAGTCGCTATCACGGCGACAAGTCCAAGTCTCCAGGGGAAAAGAACCGCCCTCACCGACAACAGCGGCGCGTTCCGGTTGTCGTTGCTCCCGATGGGGACGTATAAGCTCACCTTCGAGCTTCAGGGCTTTGCCACCGTGGCCCAAGAAAACGTGGGCGTGAAATTGGGCCAGGTGACAAGTTTCAAGACGACGTTGAAGCCGGCGACTGTCCAAGAGCAACTGACCGTGGTTGCCGAAGCTCCCCTGATTGACAAAACAAAAGCAGACACGAGCTTTAATCTGAGCTCAAAAGAATTGGCCGAGGTTCCTATCCAGGGCAGGACGATCAACGAGATCATGAATTATACTCCCGGCGTGACAGGGGTAAGACACAACACCAACTGGGGAACCGGCGGTGGGGGCACGGACTACGGCAGCGGGAGTTTTAGAGGGGAAGGGGCCTCGGGAAACAACTTTCTCGTCGACGGGCTGTCCAAGAGAGGGTCTGACGACAACAGCTCCGGCGTAAAGGTCAACTATGATGCCTGGGATGAAGTCCAGATCATCTCCGACGGGTTTTCTCCCGAACTGGGAAGCACCTATGGCGGGATTATCAATATTGTTACGAAATCCGGCGGGAACAATTTTCATGGAGAGCTAGGGACACTCGTCTGGGATCATAACCTCAGGGCTTCGAGGCAGTCACAGCTTGCCGTTGCCGTTGAACCAGTCAAATCGCAATATGATTTTTTCGGTAATGTCGGGGGTCCGATCGTCAAGGACAAGTTGTGGTTTTTCTTCTCGGATAACCTCTGGCGCACGGCCGATGACATGGAATCGAGCTCTATCGGCTGGCTTCAGATCCCACCCGGAACCAGACGGGTCAACACCAATAACGTCTTCGGCAAGCTGACCTATTCGCTGGCGCAAAATCACACCATTTCCTTCAGCGGCACCTATGACTCATTTCTGTCTCAGTCCGGAGGATTCGGCCTTCCCGAATTGTATACCAAAGAAAACTACAAGGATTATGCCTACCGGTTCAACTACAAAGGTATCTTCGGCGCTAACACTCTTTTAGAGGCTGCGATCGGAAGATCGAGCCGGGACGTCAGCACGTGAACCCCTGAGCGGCGAATTATGATACGCCCCAGGTTTCTTATACCGATATCGGCCAGTCGACAAACAACACTTGGGGAAGCAGCGCGACCCTTGACCAGAGAACGGATTTTACTTCCCGATTTACTCAATATTTGAATACAGAGAAATTTGGCAATCACGAAATCGGGGCCGGATTCCAATACTATTATATCTACCGACAGAATACCACGAAATTTACCGGCAGTGCCTGGCTTTTTCCGGATGCTTACTTTAACGGAGGAATGTCGATCACCTTCCTCGAACCGGGCGTTCCGTTACTCTGGGATCAATCCAGAAATCAGAAATACTTCAACTCCGGCCGCGGAGTCGGGGTCTACCTCAAAGACAAGATCTCCTTCGGCCGTTTCACTTTTATGCTCGGACTGCGATCGGAAACGCAGAGGCTCTATGACGACCAGGACCAGGTCATTTTCAATTGGGGGCTGAAAGACTTTATCTCCCCGCGGGTCTCTTTGGCTTGGGATGCGACCGGGGACGGTGTGAATGTGTTCAAGTTCGGGCTGGGCCGTTTCACGGACACGATGCTCTTTGACCTCCTGGGCTTCTTCACCAAGGGAGGAGGATCCAAATTTATCGTCTATGATTGGGTCGGCCCGATTCCTACCTATCCCACAGACGAAGCGGCCCTCAAGGATCCAAACAATTGGGCTTACAGCTGGCAGCAGGGCAGTCCTGAAGACGCTGTCACCTACCCGCCGGTCAGATCAGGGACAAAACCCGACCGAATGACCAAGGCCGTCGCCGAATACGACCGCAAGATTGGACCCCATTGGGCCGTCAAATTCCGGGGAGTCTTTTCCAGGCGTTCCGATATGATCGAGGACTTGGGCTTTTTTGACGCCACCCACGCCTGGTATGAAATCATGAACTGGGAGTTGAAAAAAAGAAATTACTGGGGCTTTGAGCTTGAGGTTAACGGAAGACTCAGTGAGAAGTTCTTCCTGAACGGCTCCTATGTCCGGTCCGCGTCGAAGGGATCAACCGCCGGCGACTACGAAACTTATGGAAACTACGCAGGCTATGTCTATAATACCGTAGGCTGTTTCGGAGACCATTTTTCCGGCCCCGCGGATTCGGCCTTTGCTGATTGGGGCCCTCTGACGGTCGGCATGGGCGGCATGGCTTACGGAGATGAGGGCTGGTATGGATACCTTCCCTACAGCTGCGATAACGTGGTCAAGCTGCTTGGAACTTATCTCGCCCCCTATGGATTCATGATCAGCGCGAATTTTGAGCTCTACGCGGGCTATCACTGGTCGATCTGGGGATTCCAGCCGGGATACGGAGTGTATCTCACTTTCCCCCATGGCCGCGGGACGGAGACGGTTCCGACGCACACTTATCTCGACCTCTCGATCGAAAAAGACTTTAGACTCGTGGCGGGAACGATTTTCGGCCTCAGGCTGAATATTACGAACGTTTTCAATTCGCAGAGGCCGATCTCTTACGGGAGCGGCGAAGGAACACCTTTGTTCCGGCAGGTTTGGGGCCGGCAGTATCCGCGTTGGATCCAGCTGCAGGCCTCTTTTAGATTCTGAGTCCTCGGTCTTATCGAAAGAAGGGCTCCTTCCTAAACCGAAGGAGCCCTTCTTTTTTCCATTCGATCTTGTGAATCGAGGCCGGCCCTTCGAAGCTCATCCCGTTTTGTCACCCCCTGCCAGCGGGGCTACCTTACTAGAGGCAACACCAGGTGGGAAGGATATTTCGCGCTGTGGAGGACCCTGTTCTTCGCCACCTCCCACCGCGTCTCATCGTAGTTGTTTCCGCCCGTGTTCAAGTTGCGCTCGAAGCGGGGGAAGTTGCTGCTCGAAACCTCCAGCCTAATCCTATGGCCGGGCCCGAAAAAGTTGCTCGTCGCCTGGAGGTCGACCGTCAGCTCATAAACCTCTCCGGCTTTCATCCAGACCTTTCTTTCAAATCCGCTGCGATACCGGGCCCGCAGGATGCCTTCCTGGACATTGAAGGCCGTCCCGTCGGGATAGACATCCACCAATTTGGCCGTGAAGTCGGTGTCTTTGGCCGAAGAGGAGACGTAGAGGACTGCCTTGACCGGGCCGGTCACCTCCAACCCGTGTTCTAGGACCGGCGTCGAGTAGACGAGGACATCCTCACGCATCTCCGTTTCCGATTGGTCAAAGGAGCCCTCGGGCGCATCCGGCGTCCCGGTGCAACAGACCGGACCTCCGTGAGAGGGAACGGGGTTCTTGGGATCATAGGAATAGACGTCGGGGGGTTCGTTTCCCGGTTTGTCGGGGCCCAGAGCCCCCGAGCCGAAGCGGCTGTTCGCCCGGCCGTCACTGTGGAAATAATAGTTCTGGAATTGGGTGCGGGCGAGAGGCCATTCATTCTCCCCGCGCCAGATGTTTTTTCCTAAAATATAAATCTGAACCTTCGGCATTTCTGTGACGCCGTTTTCAATTCCCTTCAGCCAGTGCTCGAACCAGCGCAGATAGAGGTTGGCATAGTCGAACCGCGCGTCCCCCGCGTCACGCTCTCCGACGATCGTTTTCTCCGTTGCCAGCTCTGAAAGGCAATGTGCGGTGGGCGAGATCACGGCGAATTGGCTGTTCTTCGCCAGGTCGCTTTCTGCGTTTCTCTGGAAGAGATTAAAAGTGTAGAGCGTGTCGGCGACGCCGAAATCATACCAGGAGTTGACATGGAGCGCGGGGACATCGAACCGGTCCGTGTCTTTGACGTAACCGAATTGATCCCACCAGGAATCGGCCGGATCATGGGAAAGAAAATCCTCATAGTCCGAGGGAGGGCCGCCCGCTCTCTTGATCATGTCAATCGCCGGCAGGGTCTTCCAGATGGCCTGGAAATTGACCGCCGGGAGCTTTGGGGCGGGATCGAACAATTTCGCCGACTGCAAGAAGTCGGCCCGGGTGATGCCCGAGGGAGGGCGATAAAAGATCTTGCTTCCATACTGAAAAAACCAGCCGAAGTTGGCCACCAGCTCGATGACACCTCCCTTGAAAGCTCCGAAATAGCTGTAGTGGTTGCCGGCGGTGCCGATCGCCCCTCCCGCTGCCTGGGGGATCATGGCTTTGAGGTGGGGATTTCTCAGCTTAGCCGATTCGACCTGGTTTTCTCCCAAGTAGGAACAGCCAAACGTTCCGACGTTGCCGTTTGACCAAGACTGCGTGGCCGCCCAGGTGACCGCGTCATAGCCGTCTTCGGTATCGGCCTTGGAGACGACGTATTCTCCCTCCGATTCAAACCTGCCGCGGCAATCCTGGACCGCTACGATAAAGCCCTGCCCGGCGAAAAAATAGGTCGAGGGTTCATTCGCCTCGGATCTTCTTTCGCGATAGTAATTTTTATTGTAAGGCGTCCTCATGAGGATGACGGGGAGTTTTTCACCGGCCCCCTCCGGGAAATAGAGATCCGTCGAGAGCTTCACTCCGTCGCGCGTCGGCACCATGACACTCCTCTCGAGATGGACTCCGTATTTCGGCGCGGGAACTTGGCCTTTGGTCTCTATTCCCCCGGAGACGGAAATCGTCAGGGACCCCAGGAGGACAAAACCCAGAATTGCTTTTTTGAGGATGATCTTGTTCACGACACCTCCAGAATTCTGAACCGGCCCTTTTTTGGTCAGCCGGACATCTCAGGTTCGAGGCCCCAACTCGAGAACCGCGACCGTCCCATTTTCGTCAATTTCAATCTCCTGGCCATCCCGGACTGAGGCAAGAAATTCTGGCCCCAGTTGGTCTACGGCGACGATAGGGCGTCCGATCCACAAAGCGGCCAGGATGATGCCTCCGGCGGCGAGAGAATCAATCTGTTCCGAGAACAAAAGCGCCATGGGAGCGATTTTTCTCTCCGCGACGGCTTCCCAAGTCGCCCCGGCCGAGGTGGAACCTATGGATTTCGGAAGACAGATGATCTTGTTCGTCAAATTCTTCTTGTAGAGATCAGGATTGTCTTGATCCGAACAAACAGCCCGCTTGCTTTTATTCACCAGGCTCTCATAAAAAGAGGCCAGGGTATTGAATCCTTGATGTGTGACCAGGGCCTTGCCTTTCGTTTTCAGGGCGAAGACGACTCTTCCCTTGAAAATCGTCCTCATCCGATCCCCCCTTCCGTTAATTCGCCGCCGGCTATGACATCCAGTATTTCTTGATCCAGGAGGAACCTGGCCGTCGTGTAAGCCCTGAGTTTGTTCGAGTTCGTTAGCACAGGCTCTCTGGCCACTAACGGATTTTTCATGAACGATTCGATACATATGGCGCTGAGCTTGACCCCGCTCGCTCCGGCCAGGTCATAGAGCTGCCTGTCTTTCTTAAACTTTTCGAGGACATCGGGAGCGGCGAATAACACGATTTCGATGTCCGCTTTTCGCCCCCCATGAACACTCCGGGCCTCGTGGATTTTCTTGACCCACCAGGACAACTGGCCGAGGCTCAAATGGGGACAGCCGATCAGACATCTCTTCGGTTTCGCGGCCTTCTCTCTCCACAGCACCGGATAAGAGGACCTTGTTTCTTTGAGCTCACGATCATCGATGACATAGGTCCTGAAGTCTTTAATCAATAGATTGCGTTTTCGATCCAACGCCTCGGGCGTGATGTTCTCGGCGTGATACAGCCCGCAGGCTCCGATGGCCGCGCAGGCGGCACCCATATCCTTTAAGAAATCCTCCGTTTTCTCGCTCAGCCCAGGACCCAGAAACCTATCGAGGCCGATGATGTACGGGACCCCCTCCTGCACCTTTTTCCCGATGGCGCCTCCCAGCAATTGCGGATCCGGCAGACGGGATGTGGCGATCTCGACGTTCCATCCGGCCCGACGTCCTTCGTCGGTCAGGAGGCCGAACAGGGGGGCTCTTCCGGCAAGATTGCAGAGCAGGTCCAGAATGGCCCCGTTCCTGTTGGTCCTCGCCCCCAGGATGGAATTAGCGAATACGACAGCGGACGATTCGGACCATGCTAAGATGGTTCCCTTGCGCGGTCTGTTCCCAACTTCCGGCAGATAGCAGGTGCAGGTAAAGGCTCTATCATCCCGGAGTCCCAGTTTCTTGAGCTGACGCTCATAGCGGGCCTGGTTTTTTCCCCATTCTCTGAAGACCCTCTCTTGCCGGGGATTGCATCTCAAATTGTCCCAATCGACGGCCCTCGGATCAACCGTAAAAGGATCTCTCGTTTTGAGTCCGGCCCCGACGAGTTCATCAATCATCTCCAATCTGGGGCCGAGACCCGTGAAGGCCATAGAGATGACGAAGTGGGCGGGGCCTTCGATGGGAACCAGTTTTTTCGCGCCGCAGGCCTGGCCGTAAAGGACGACCGTCCGCATGACCTTTTGAAGGACCCGACCGCGTTTTCCCCGGAGCATGCCTTCCTCTTCTTTGGCCAGATCAAGCTTAACCCAAGACAAATCTTCCATGTTAAGCACTCATCTCGATCTCTTCCCCCAAAATCCCCTTATCGGTTCCTTCGCAATTCGCGACGTCTCCGTTTGTCATTAGCTCAAGAATAGATGATTCTTCCCACGGCTTTTGGAGCCCTGCTTGTGCTCCAGATATGGGGCAAAACGAGCCCATTCATGGTGTGGAAACCCGGCGTTGCGCTCATAAGCCTTGGAATGCAGTTGACGGCTACGCCTGCGGTTCCCAGCCCTCCTCTTTGGGAGATCTCCTCCTTGATAACGATGTCCAGGCTTGGGGTTCCGTTGATCCGGGCATAATCTCCCATCTCTACGCCGTCCTCTTCCTTGTTTGGGGAGACGATTCCCACCATCTGGAAGTCCAGCACCCTAGCCCCGCTCGAATATCCGGCGACGTTTTGTCTGAAGCCGCAGATTCTCCCCGGGGCAATTTCAATGAAGCGGCTCCGTCTCCCCTTTTGGGTCACAATCGGCTCTTTGGTTTGCCTGAGTTCGTCGATCTCGAACCCGAGACAGTGGCCGACCATGGCCGCGGTTTCGAGGAGGCCGATATGGCCGATCGTTCCCTGCTTCACTCCTTCCAAAAACTCCCGAGTGCTGAGATTGGCGCCAATGTGCCTCATCTCATCGGGTCCATAGGGAGCGAAATCCACCACCCGGCGGACAAAAACGCTCTCGATTTGCCAGCAGGGCGTTGAACAGAGAATGGGGACGATATCCATGATGAACCCGGGGTTGATTCCCACTGCCGTCACCCGCACTCCCATTTCCCGGGCCTTCCCATCAATCTCCTCGGCTCGAGGGATATTATTCAGCAAGGGGAAAAACAGCTCCTGGCAGATGGTCACGATGTTAATTCTCTGCTCGAGGGCTTTCATGATTTGCTCAAAAGCCTCGTCCAGGAAGGCGGTTGTCGCCTGGAGAACAAGATCGGCTTTGACTTTTCCCAATACTCTTTCGGGTGGATATGAAACCTTCACCCCGAGTTCTTTCCCCAGCCCGGTCAGTTCTCCGAGGTCACGACCGATTTTCTTTTCGTCCCAGTCGATCGCTCCCACGACCCGAACGTCAGGCTTGGTCTGAAGAAGCCTGACCATGTTGCTTCCCATGGCGCCGACTCCGTAGACAACGACTCTTATTTCTTCCAATTTGAATTCTCCTCTCTTGGGGCCAGGCTACTTTCTAAGCTTTTCCAGGCGAATCGCGGCCGCATAGCGATGGGCGTCCATCTTCTCATAGGTAGCCTGGGTCTCGGCGTATTTGGCCAACTTCAATGATGCCCGAAGATCTGTTTTCATGTGCGTCGTGACCTTCAAGAACATCCCGACCCAGAGTCCGCCCGTGTATCTGGCTGTCCTCCCCGTGGGCAAGATGTGGTTGGGGCCCGCGACCTTGTCCGCATAGACCTCGGCCGTATTTTCTCCCAGGAACAGAGACCCGTAATTTTTGAGGAGTTTCAAGACTTGACCCGGGTTCTTGGTGTGGACCTCGAGATGCTCCGGCGCGTATTCATTTGCGTACCGGGCGGCATCTTCAAGGTCCTTGACGACGACGACAGATCCTTTATTCACCCAGGAGGGCCGGGCCACTTCCTCCGTGGTGCGCTCTTTGAGTTGACGTTCGACCTCCTCGATCGTTTCCCTGGCCAGGGTTTCCGAAGTTGTCACCAGCGCCCCCCGGGCATTGGGGTCGTGTTCACACTGGGCGAGCAGGTCGGCAGCGATGAAGTCGGCCCGGGCCGTCTCGTCGGCGATGACCAGGCATTCACTCGGTCCGGCCAGAAAGTCGATTCCGACTGTCCCGAAGACCTGCCGCTTGGCCTCCATCACGTACTGATTTCCTGGGCCGACGACCAGGTCGACTGGCCGGATCGTCTCGGTTCCATAGGCGAGGGCGGCTATCGCCTGAGCCCCGCCCAGGCAGTAAATCTCGTCGACCTCCATCTTGGACATGGTATAGAGAATGCCGGGGCTGATCCCTTTGTCCCGACCGGGCGGACAGCAGGCCACGATACGCTTGACTCCCGCGACCTTGGCCGGCATGACCGACATCACGGCAGAGGTCAGACACGGGTAGCGTCCCGCCGGCACGTAGCACCCGCAGGAATCAACGGGGATAATCCTCTGCCCGAGTCTGATCCCGCGCCCGATCTCCTTTTCAAATTCGGCCATGCTCTCCTTTTGGGCCCGGGCAAAAGCGCCCACTTGTTCTATGGCAAAATCGAGCTCCTCGACGACCTCGGCCGGAAGTTGGGCCTTTGCCTTGGCAGCCTCCGCAGCGGTGACGAGGAAAGAAGCGGGTTCGAACTTGTCAAACGTCTTCTCATAATCGCGCAAGGCCGTGTCGCCCTCCCGCTTCACTCGTTCCAGGATTGCCCTAACCCTCTCTTGGAGCTCGCGGAGGTCTTTTTCGGGCACAGGATTTTCTTTTTTGAGTTCCTTATAATTCATCTCTCTTTCCTCCTTTTCCGTTCCATCAGCCACACTCCAAGCTCACCCGAAACCTCGATTATTTGATATTGGCCAAGAGAGCTTTGGCCGTGTTGGCTTTTTCTCCCTCCGGTTCCAGGGAGAGGTATCTTTCCAACTCTTTTTTGGCCCCCTCCAGATTGTTCAGGCGAAAGTAGCAAAGACCCAATTGATAATGAGCGAGCCCGAAATCGGGTTTAGCCAGAACGGTCTTTTCAAAATACTTGGTCGCCTCGCCGTCATTTCCCTTATTGGCTTCTACGACTCCCAGGTTGTAGAGCTCCTCGGCGGAAAACTCGGTATCCGGAAAGTCCTTGAGTTTTTCCTGATATTCTTGGGCCTTGATTTCGTTTCCGAGTTTCGAATAGGCCACGGTCAGCAACTTGATCATCTGGGCCGATTTTGGCTCAATCTCCAACGCCCTTTGAGCCGCCCCGATCGCCTTCTCATACTGCTCGGCGCGAAAATAAGAGGAGGCCAAGTTCTGAGAGGCCTCCAGAAAATCGGGTTTGGCCTCCACCGACTTCTCGAACTGGACGATGGCTTCCGGAAACTTCCCCGCGTTGAAAAGTTCAATCCCTCGCTCAAAAAAACCCAGCGCCTTTTGATCGACGTCCTGCTTTTGAAGCCGCTGAGCGGGCGTCAGTTCGTTGGCCTTATAAAGGACAAAGGAGATTTGGTAAGACATCTCCTCCTGGGATTTCCTGGCCTTTGAGAGCTCGATGGATTCCTGATGTCTCTGGTAGCCTTCTTTCTCGAGAACGAAATCAACCACCTTGATTTCCATGGGCAGAAGAAACGCCGCCTGGCCTTTCTTGTTGGTAAAGTACTCTTTCTTGAGATCGCTTTTCTCCACGCTGGAAATGGTGATCTTGACTTTTTCGATCGGCGTCTGGGACGCGGCTCGGATGTCTACCTGGACCCGGCGGGCCGAAGTCTGGGAAAAGGAGAAAGAATACCCCAAGAAAAGCAGGACAAGGGCAAGACGGCCCGTTCGCTTGATCATGTTCGAACCTCCGTCTGAGACATGTTCGTCCGGGCTATTTTTTTTTCGACCGATTCCAGTTTCTTTTTGATCTGTTCCTGCCGAGGCTCGATTTCCAAAGATTTTTTCCAGGCGGCCCTGGCCTCGTCGAGCTCTCCGGTTTCGTAAAAACTCTCCGCTAGCAGGTTGAGGATCTCCAGGTTGGTTCCGAAATGGGAAATATATTTCTTGAAATAATAGATCGCCTGGCCAAAATTCTTCAGCGAAAAAGAGCACCTGCCCAGGAGATCGTAGATCTGGGACTGCTGGTTGGCTTTCTCCAAGAACCGGATCAAGAGGGACTGGACTTTTTGGCAATCGCCTGACTGGAAAAGAGCCTGGCCCAGTCCTAAGGCGAATTCGAGCGAAAGGGGCCTCTTCTGATAGGCCTCCTCCAGAAGAACCCGCGCCTCCTCGGTCTTGCCGCAGTTCAATAGCTCGATCCCCAACGCATAAGAATAATAAGGATCATCCAACGGCGGGATAATCTCCGAGAGGCTCCACACGGCCGGAACCGAGCGTTGGGCGCTGATACTAAAATCTTCTTTCGAAGAGCTGACTTCCTTTTTGTCCTGATCCAGGAGTGAAACCACCAGCCTGTACATGCCGGGATCAAAATCGGTCAAAGCCATTTCTTCCCAACAGTATTCCGAGGAACCCAGATCCTTGAGGGCCTTGTTCAGAGAATGGACCTTCTTGTCCTCCCTGAAAAGAGAGAATACCAGACTTCCCGTTTCCCTTAAGCCTTGAGGAAGTCCCTCGATTCCCAGGGCGATGTGCAGGCGGTCGCTCTTGGCGAACGCCCTGGTGGCGACGGGATAAGTTTGGACATCTCCCAACTTGAAGGGCCGAAAGTCCGAGCGCGGGGAAGGCTCCCGATTGAACCGTGAAGATAACAGGAGCGGACCTAATCCCGGCCGGGAAGAAGCCTCCGGAACGACGATCTCGCTCTCGAACGAAGTGAATTCTTTGGAGACGGTGTTTTTGATGAGCAGGTCGAATTTGAATTTTCCCTCGATCAGCGGGAAAGCGTCTTGAAAAGATAATCGTTTGGCTTTCATCTCCCCGACTTGGTCCGGGCTGAAATTCAGGGAAGCTTTCTTTTCAAATTGGAAAACGGTCCTGTTCTGGGCATCGGAGATCTTCCCGAAGATCTCGAGGTGAACAAAGTACTTTTCCCCCGAGGAGCCGATCGAGAGCCTGTTGGGCTCGACGGCGTAATGGACAAAATAGCGGCCGTTTTTTTCTTGAATCACCTTGAGCAGGGCCTCGTTGCTGACATAATTGACCGAACTGTCGACTTCAACAAGGGACTTGTATTTCAGAAGCTTATCCGCGTAAAGGTCGTTGACTTTCTTCTGGGGGAGGACCTCGATCTTGTTCAGCATCATCTCGGAATTGAGGGCCGGCTTGGTGTCATAGATGGACGTCTGTCCGGGGATGAGGGAACGGGCCACCCCGGCGAGCTCCCGATCGATCCGCAACAACACATTGACCGCCTGATTGGGGTCCCCGTCATACGACTCGAGCAGCTTCTTGGGCCCGTGTCGGAGTGGGCTGTAAAGGATATAGTCTCCGATCCCTTCCTCCTGAAAGAAGACCAGATAAAAGGTCGACGGAAGCCCGCCCCCATAATCTCCTTGATAAAACCAGACCTCTATCGGAACCAGGTTCGAGCTCTCGGCGCCATAGGAGGTGACATCCCTCGGCTTACCCAGGATGATGGAAATTCTTCCCCGGTCTGTTTTCCAGCCCGGCTTTGAACTCCCCTTTCCATAAGCCTCATTGGCGTAGTGGATTCGCCGGTAGTGCTCTTCCCTGAACTCATTCTCCGGAGTCTCGGGAATAGAATCTCTCTGCTTCCAGAAAGCCTCGATAAAGAGGTCTCTCTCGCGGTCTGATTCCAGTTGGAGGAATGCGCTCTTCTCTTTTTGGGTGATGATGTAGACAACTTCTTCGGAAAGCCAAGTCCTGTATTTTGGCGGGAGATCCTGGGCCTTTAAAACGGCCGCGGCACTTGAGAGGCCGGCCAAACCGGCCAAGACGACGCAGGTCAAAAGGATGGGTTTTGTTCTAATCTTGTTCTCGTTGCTCAGGTTGTCACGATCATATCTTCAAAAGATATCCAACGAACGCCGGGAGAGGACACGTTCCCGATCTTCTCAAAGGTCCTCATTCAGTGAATAGAGTCCCGTCCATTTGTATTTAAGGGGAGAATTTATAATGGATAGGCCGCTCTCGTCAAGCAGCTGCTGAGATAAAAAAAGGGGCCGCTTCAGAGCCGCCCCTTTTTGTTCGCTCTTCGGGTTATTTCCCCTTCCGGATGTAGATATCGCCGTTGAAGGTGTTGAACTTGAACTCCGGTCCGCCTCCGTTGATCGATCCGAGGATTGATTTCTCGAAACTGATCCGGAATTTTCCGCCCTCTCTCTTTCCTTCTTCGACCTTCTGGAGACCCGGCTTGAGGACGATGTCAAAATCGCTGTAGACGTCACCCCGCTCGGTTTTCATCTTGACGTTGGCCTTGATATCGGCCGGGAAAGTCACGTCGATGTCACCGTTCATGGTGCTGAAGGACATCGGTTTGTCGGGGGTGACCTTGGTCAACACGACCTCCACTTCTCCATTCAGGGTATCGGCGATAACCGTGCCCGAGACATTCTTGAGGTGCGTCGAGCCGTTGAGATTGTTGACCTCGATCTCACCGCTCACATTCTCGACGGTGATGTCGCCTTCGTTGTTGGAGCCGAGCTTGAGGTTGGCGGAGGAGGGGACTTGGATAGTCAGGTCAACAGCGTTCTTCCACGACCCCGTTTCAATGGTAACGACATTATCTTCCTCTTCAACTTCCAACCCTGTCGACGCGGCCCCCGATATGCGCTTCATTCCCGCGGCTTTCTCGGCGCTCTTTTTCTGGACCGCCTTTCCCGCAAGCACAGCTGCGTTCTCCTCCGCTTCCTCTTCCCCTTCCTCTGCTTCTTGTTCGGCCGATTTTCCGGACAGGGACTTTTCCCTGACCTTCGCTTCGACGATGACATCCTTTCCCTCATACCCTTTGACCGTTATGCTTCCTCGCATCAACTCAGCTTCAACCAACACAGATTTGCCGGGGATGCTCAGCGGCACAACGACCCTGTCGACCCGCTGTTCCTGGGCAAACGCCAGGATGGCCACGATACCCAGGACCATCAATCCCAGGAGTTTGAGTTGTTTGGCTTTCATTTTTTCCTCCATGATTTTATGCCGTTCTTTTTCTGATATAGATATCGCCGTTCAAAGTATCCAATTTAATCTCCGGCCCGCCCTTTCCTGTGCGGACGCCGAAGAACCGGTCACTCTTATAGACAAACTTGCCTTTCTCCTTTTCCTTCTTCGCCGGCGCAGCGGTAAGATAGGTGACGGGAAAGTCGGAGTAGATTTCGCCGTTAAAAGTTTTCATCCGGAAATCGGCCGAGAGATCTCCGGGGAAGCTGAGGTCCACCTCGCCGTTGACTGTCTTGAACTCGCAGTTCCCCCCGGGCGTGCGCGTGAAGATGACCTGGACCGCCCCGTTGACCGTCTCAGCCTGTCCCGAACCGGCGACCTCGCTCATCCGGATCTTCCCGTTGACATTGCTGACCTCGAATTCTCCCTCGACCTTGCCCACCTCGATATCGCCCTCGTTAACGGTCGAGATGTCCAGGTTTGTCTTGAAGGGGACCCTGAGCTCAAAATCGTACTGGACCTCGTAACCCGGGTCCCTCCATTCCGAGTGGCCCCGGCGGTCATGACAGCGGAACGGTCCGTCGACGAAGATATCCACGGAGTTCCCCTTCTCGACCAGATCGAGCTTCACCTCTTCGAGGGCCTTCAGGAGCTTGTCCTGATTCATGGCCTTGATCGTCTTGTGGGCCACAAGGAGGACTTCGTCCCCGTTGTAACCCTGGACTCTGATCGAGCCAAAGATGTTATCGACCAGGACTTCTTTGGCTTTGGCCGGGTCGGCGAATTTGAGCGTCTTCTGGATCTCTTCTTTTTTCTCGACCGGATATTCGTGGGCCAAGAGAATGAACTCCGAGAAGATCAACACCGTCACGAGCAAAACGATTTTTTTCATCTTTTCCTCTCCCTTCAGATGAGCTGTTTCAGGCCCAGCTCGGCGTGCTCTTTGACTGAGGGATTGAGTTTTTTGTTCTGGATCAGGAGGCGCAGGGCGTCGGCGGCGCGGCGCTCTCGAATCTCGACCAGCAGGTCGATCAGAGCGACCTGGACGAGGGGAGAGGTCTGCCTGGACAGAGACTGGATCAGATTGTCCATTACCTGGGGCCGCGCCCGGAAAAGATACAGGGCGTCCACTGCGGCGAGGCGGACGTTGGTGTTGGGGTCGGAGTTCAAAGTCTCGAAGAGGGCCTGAAGGGTTTTCTGATCAGGGTTCTGGACCTGGGAGCTCCAGCTTACGCCTTCGAGCCTGGCGGTCGTCGAGGGCTGGCTGAGAAGCGAGATCGCGACCATCTGACGCATATCCTGAACCTCCTGGTTGAGCCGGGAGATCTGCCCTCCGTTTTGTCGGCCCGTCGTGAGGTAATACCCGGCGGCAAGACCCAGGACGAGAAGGAGGAGCGAAAAGCCGAAAGAGAATGCTGGCCTTCTGAGGCCGAATCGCAACGCCCGCCGGGAACCGGCTTTCGATTCCGGGGTTCGAACGCTATTCCTCTCGTGGTCCCGCTTGTATTCTTGGAGCATCGTGTAAAACCGTCCCCGCAACTCTGGGCTGGGCTGTTCCTGGGGCACGACTCCGAGTTTGGCCCAGACAGCGCTCAGGCTTTCCAGCTCTTCCCGGCAGCCCGGGCAGTCCGCAATGTGCGACTGGATTTCTTTCTGGGTGGCTTCGTCGACGTCCCCCGTCAAATAATCGGCAATTCTTTCTTTTATGATTGTGCAGTTCATGAGGTTTTCCCCCCCGAAAGTTCGAAATAGATTTTGCCCAGGTCCTTGAGAGCCCGGTGCATCTGGGCTTTGACCGTTCCTACCTGGCAGCCCAGGAGGTCGGCGATCTCCCGGAGTTTGAGGTTCTGGAACCGGCTTAGCATCAGGATCTCCCGTTTATTGGCCGGGAGCCTGCCCAACGCTCGGCGCATCAAGTCGGCCTCCTGGTTGACTTCCAGCTGTTTCTCCGGCTCAGGCTCGAGGCTGGGGGCCTCTGCCCATTGTCCGTCCAGGGAGATTTCGCCTTTTTTCTTGCGCAAGTGGTCGATATGGGCGTTCCGGGCGATTTGGTACATCCAGACGGCAAATTTGCTCTGGCTCTGATAACCGTGCCTGTACTTGAGAATGCGAATGAAGACGTCCTGGACCAGGTCTTCGCTGGCGCTCCGGTTCCCGGTCAAACGGATGAAGAAGTTGAAGAGCATGACCTGGTGCCGCTCGAAGAGGATGGCCAGCCTTTCGACCTTGCCGTCCCTGACTTCCTCCATCAGTTGATTATCGCTGGGAGCCATAAGAGTTCTCTTCTTCTCCTCAGATATAAGACTCACCCTTTACGAAAAGGTTACACGAAACATCACAAATTTTAAAGCTGCCTGGTGCCAAGGAGTGAGCACTGAGCAGTGAGCGGTGAGCAGCGAATGAGGAGCGAAAATAATGAACGGAATCTTCTGCTTGCATTTGCTTTTGTTTTTGCTATGACCTTGGGCCATGAGGCGAAACTGGACAGGGTCCAAGGGATCGGCCAGAATTAAGGACTTGTTTCGGATTTTAACTGCTCAGTGCTCACCGCTCACTGTTCACTGTTCCTGGACGAGAAAGACGAGATGACGAGACGGACGCTTAAGCCGTTTGACTTGCTCAGTGAGCGATGATACTTTGTTAGATCGCAAGATAAAAACGAGGAGACGACCATGGCCTCTTTGACCTATAAAAAAGCCGGTGTGAACATCGACGCGGCGGAGCTTTTTATCAACAAGATCAAACCCCTGGTCAGGACGACAGAACGTCCCGAGGTCTTGGGCGGAATCGGCGGTTTCAGCGGACTGTTTGCCCCCAGGCTCAAGGATCTGAAGGACCCGGTCTTGGTCTCCTCGACCGACGGCGTCGGAACAAAACTCCTCATCGCCGATCTCCAAAGAAAATACGATACCGTTGGGATCGACCTGGTGGCTATGTCGGTCGACGATGTCGTTGTGACCGGCGCCGAACCCCTGTTTTTTCTTGATTACATCGCCTGCGGCCGCCTGGATACAGCCCAGCTGGTCGATGTCATGAGAGGGATCGTCAGAGGCTGTCGCGAAGCCGGATGCGCCCTCGTGGGCGGAGAGACGGCCGAACTCCCGGGGATGTACACCGGAGGCAAGTGGGACCTGGCCGGTTTTTGCGTCGGGCTCGTCAGCCGCGAAAAAATTATCGACGGCCGATGGTGCCGTCCCGGCGATACGGTCATCGGGCTTGCCTCAAGCGGGCTGCACAGCAACGGCTTCTCCCTGGTCCGCAGAGTTTTTGCTGAAAAAGAACTCAAGGGAAAGTTAGGCCGTGAGGCCCTCAAGCCGACCAGAATCTACACCCGGCCGCTTCTCGCCGTGCTTAAGAAATTCAAGCTCAAGGCCATCGCCCATATCACAGGCGGGGGCTTTTATGACAATATCCCCCGCGTCATCCCCGATGGCCTGGGCGTCAGGATACGCCGGGGCTCCTGGCCCGTGCCGTCCATCTTCCATCGAATCCAGGAACGAGGCCGGGTCGAGGAACGAGAGATGTTCAGGACATTCAACATGGGTGTCGGGATGGTCGTCGTTGTCGGACCGTTGGACGCGGCGCGGGCCGTCAAAGCGTTCGAGTCGCTGGGCCAAAAGGCTTGGGCCATTGGGGAAATTGTGCGCGGTCCAAAGGAAACGATCTTAACCTAGGGCCCGGCACCGTCATCTTCCCTCGGTTCCATCGGAATTCAGGACCTCGATACGTTTTCTCACCAAGGAAGACGGGGTAAAATGTGGTTGCCAACCCGATTGTGGTTTGGCTCGTCTAAAGTATCTAAAACTGGAGTTGACAGGTGAACGATGAAAAAGAGCTTGTCGACCGGCTATCCCGAGGCGATCTCGGAGCTTTCCAGGAGTTGGTCGAGCAGCAAAAACAGAGAGTCTATTACATCGCTCTGGACATCGCCGGAAATCATGCCGATGCCGAGGACATCTCCCAGGAGGTTTTTTTGAAAGTGTTTCGTTCCTTTAAGACTTTCAGGCGGGGCGCCAAGATCGGCTCATGGCTTCACCGGGTCGCTGTCAATGCCTCGATCGACCACCTGCGCCGGAAATCGGCCATGCCGGATTGGGATCGGCGGGACTTCCTCCACGGGGATGTCGCCGCGCTCGCGCTTCCTAGCCATGATCCGGGGTCCGACCCAGCCCGAAAAGCGGAGGGTCAAATGATGCAAGTCCAGATCGACAAGGCCCTCCAGAAGATCTCCAACCAGGAACGTTCGGTTTTCGTGTTGCGCCATTACCACGACCTCTCCCTAAAAGAAATATCCGCCGTCATGAAGATCTCTCTTGGGTCGGTCAAGAGCTACCTCTTCCGGGGCCTGAAAAAGCTCCAGGAAGAGCTGGCCGCGGCCGAAACCGGGCCGGGGCTGGAGGTGAGAAATGAATAGCTGCCGGAAATGCCGAAGCTTTTTCCCGGAAGCGCTTTACCAGGAATTGGAAGAAGACGCCCGGGTTCGCTTTGAGGGTCACCTCAAGGATTGTCCATCATGCGCCGCCGAATTCGAGAAAATGAAATCCACCCTGAAGATTATGGACCAGAGACTGCGTCGCGAGCCGGGTCAACAATTCTGGGA
The DNA here is from genome assembly GCA_963701305.1 of Candidatus Aminicenantota bacterium. Classification (GTDB taxonomy): domain Bacteria; phylum Acidobacteriota; class Aminicenantia; order Aminicenantales; family CAVYOD01; genus CAVYOD01. Next base: position 1,246,666 of record OY969586.1, on the reverse strand, counting down.
CGGCTACTGGACCAAGCTCGCCTCCAAACTTCAAGAAGAGGAGCAGAGGAAGCGCCGGACAAGTCCCCTGGTCCTTTTCCCGAAATGGACCTATCAGGCGGCAGCCGCGGTCGTCCTCGTCGTCCTGGGGATTTTCCTGGGAAGAGCGTTTTTCAACTCGCCGAGCCCGAGGATCCAACAGGTTGCCGGAAAAGAGGCGGAGAATGTCCTCCGAGCCCAGAACTACTTCGAGCGGTCCAAGGTCGTGCTCTTGGCCCTGGTCAATTTCGATCCCAAAGCGAAAGACCCCTACGGACTCAATTTTCCCGAGCAGAAGAAAGTTTCCCGGGAGCTCGTCCAGGAAGCCGGCTACCTCAAAATTCAATTCTCGGACCCCTCCCAGAAACGTCTGCGGGAGCTCGTCACCGACCTGGAGGTGATTCTTCTCCAGATCGCCAACCTCGAACAGCAACAGGGCCTGGCCGCCGTGGAGTTGGTCAAGCGGGGGGTCGACGAACGCGGCATCCTGTTCAAGATCAACCTGAGCGAGATCGCGCGGGACTCCCAGAGGAACAAAGAGGCCGAGGGTTTGTCCAAGGCCAGGGATAAATTTCAAAAATCAAAAATTTAAAAAGGAGTCTACCATGAATCAGAAGTTGGTACGTTTGACAATGATCATCGGAATTCTATTAATCCTATTGCCGTTCTCCGGCGTGCTCCTGGCGGCCGTCGAGCCGCAGGAGGAAGATGCCAAGGCCTATCAGCAGGCCTACGGACTGGTTCTGGGTGAAAAATGGGAAAGCGCCAAGAAAGCCCTCGAAGAGTTCGCTCTCAAGTTTCCGAAAAGCGCCTGGATAGATGATGCTCACTATTGGCAGTGTTATACCAAAGAAAAGCTCCGCGAGGCGATGGAGGACGTCTTCCGCTGCTACCAGGACTTCATCAAGGTCTACCCCCAGAGCGAATGGCTGAACGACGCCAAGGGCAACCTGATCAGGATCGGCCATCAACTGGCCAAAGCCGGCCAGCCCGAATACGAAACGATCATCAAATCGATGGAGGGGTCGGGGGATGAAGAAGTCAAACTGGCGGCGCTCTATGCCCTACAAAATATGGGCGAGGAGAAGGGACTCCAGACGATCATCGACCTTTATGATCGAACCCAGAGCCCCAAGCTCCGCAGCCGGATCGTGTATGTCCTCCAAGACTTCGAGTCTCCCGTGGCTTTCAACAAACTGAAAGAGATCGCACTCAAAGACCCTAACCCTGAGGTCCAGCAGAGTGCCCTGACGGCCATCGGAGACAAAGGCGGCGCGGAATCGGCCGCAGTGCTCAAGGAGGTCATCAAGTCAAAGGTCGACGAAAAGATTCGCGTCTCAGCCCTCTATGCGCTAGGAAATATCGAAGAACCGGAAGAGACCGCTTTCCTCACCGAGATCGCTCTTACGGAGACCAACGCCACCGTGGCCAAAACGGCGGTCTATGCCCTGGAGGAATGGGACTCGAAGGGAGTCATGGACGCTCTCATCAAGATTCTCAGAGGCGCCAAAGACGCCGAGGTCCGCAAGGCCGCCCTTTATATGATCGGCGATAAAGGTGAAGCCGCATCGCTGCCCGTTCTGCGGGAGATCATTTCAGCGGATGTGGATCGCGAGTTGGCCCGGGCGGCGCTCTATGTTTTGGCCGACATCAAGGAGAAGGGAGCCCTCGACGCCCTGAAGGACGTCATCACTACGAGCAAAGAGCCCGAGCTCCAGAAGGCGGCACTCTTTGCCGTCGCCGATCGCGGCGGGGAGGAGGCGAAGGCCATTCTCATGGACGTGGCCGCGAACGGCCAAGATGAAAAGCTGGCTGAAGAAGCCGTCTACGCTCTCCAAGAAGTCTTCAAGGACAAAGGACGTGAGCCGCTGCTCGACCTGATGCGGAAGTCAAAATTCGCTTCCGTCAAGAAAGCCGTGCTGACGACTCTGACGGACGAAGAGGGCCCGGCGAGCGTCGGACTTCTCGCCCAGGTTTTGAAGGAGGAAAAGGACCCGGAGATCCGCAAGACGGCGATCTGGGGACTGGGTCAAACGAAAAGCGATGAAGCCGTCCCGATCCTCCTGGCAATCGCTAAGAATGAAAAGGATAGCAAGATGGCCACGGCCGCGGTCATGGCCCTGGGGGAGATCGGAACGCCCAAGGCCAAGGCGGCCTTAATGGAGATCCTGGAAAAAAGGGACAACAATGAAAATGAAGAGAAATAGGCTTGCCCTTGTCCTGGGCCCGCTCCTTTTGGCGTGTGCCCTGGCCGGAGGACGGCCGCCCCGCGAGGTCGTCCTTTGCCCCGACCTCGCCGGGCCCCTGAGCCAAAGGCTGGGCTGGGCACTGGGCGAGGTCGGAAAGAGGGGCCTTAAAGAAAGTTGCTGGATCGGCTATTCGATCAAACGGCTGATGGGAGAGAGGTCTATCATCGGCTCTTTTTCCTGCCCGCAACAGGTCTCAGAAATAACCCTAGCAGAAATCATATGCGGGAAAAAATTGGCCTTTCCGCAGCTTTCGAACCGTGAGCAGGTCAGACAGGCCGCGCGGTCCGCCCTCGACGACTTGGATAATGCGGCTGAGTCTTCGAAACAGGAAAAGCAGGTCTGGAAAGAGGTTGCCATCCTTCTTAGATGCGGGCCCGGTCAGGTCGGGGGACTTCAAAGAGTCGACATGAGCAATCTCAGCCTCGCCTTTGACCTGGAAGGCCTTTCCTTTTTCTGGCTGGGAGAAGCGGCGGAAGAGCAGAGCTTGGCGGTGCTTCGTGGGCTTTATGGAAAAGAGAAATTGCAGAAGGCCAGGGAGGATTTGATAGCCGCGGCCGGAGTCCATGGCACTCCGACTCTGGTCATTCCTTTCCTCGAAACAATAGTAAAGAGTGACGAGCCCGTCCACCTGAGGAAAAACGCGGTCTTCTGGTTGAGTCAGCAGAAAGACGAAACCGCGCTCCGGCTCCTGCTCGCGGCCGCGCGGACGGACCGTGAGCAGGAGGTGCGCAAGGAAGCGGTCTTTGGCATCAGTCAGCTCGAGCTCGATTCGGCGGTCGACGCCCTGATCGAGATGGCCCGGAATTCCGGCGAGGGGAAGATCCGTCGCGAAGCGATCTTCTGGCTGGGTGAGCAGGCTTCAAAAAAAGCCGAGGCCGCGCTTCGCGACTTTGCCTACAAAGATAGCAGCTCCGAGATCCAGGAACAGGCCGTCTTTGCGCTTTCCGAGCTTCCGGGAGAGGCGGGGGTGAGCGAGCTCATCAAGATCGCCAAGACCCATCCCGATCCCCGCATCCGAAAGAAGGCCATCTTCTGGCTCGGAGAGAGCCAAGATCCGCGCGCTCTTGAGACGCTCGTCGAAATTGTCAAGGAAAAGTAGAGCTCGGAGGCGAAATCTTCGGGACGGGACTTGCCGCTTAGCGTCTCGCACGGCTTTCTTCACCCCCCCCTCGCCCTCTCTCATCGTGCTCTCCATTTCTTATGGAATCACTGCTCACAGCTCAGTGCTCACTCTATCCTGCATTTTGACAGCTTGCATCCCCTGTGTTAGTGTTCTCAATTGAAAAGAGCGAACCAAGGGGAGCGAGACTGTGAAAAAACCTTACCTCAAGAAATACGGCATTGTCGCCGGGTTCGCCGTTTGGATCGTCGACGGCCGCTACATTAGGGAGCATATCGACGAGGAATTCACAAATTTCGGCCAGCACTTCAGGTTCCGCGTTCATACCCAAAAACGAATTCTGGATCGACCATGAATGGGGCCACGGCGAAGAAGATTTTTTTATCGACCATCTGTTGGTGGAATACCGTGGCATGGCGTCCGGATTGAGCTATGACAGAGCCCTGGGCATCGCTGACCGGCGAGAACAGAAAGAGCGCAAGAGATCGGCCTATTATCAGCGAGTGAAAAAGCATCGGGGCGATAGGCTCCACGAGAGGTTGCTTAAGTCCTGCAGCGGCAAGGTTCAAGTCTGGATTATCAACGGCGAGGCCGTCCGGGACATCTATTTTATTGATTTTACCGAAGGCGGGCATCACGAGGTCTATCCCTGGATCCCGAAACAGGAGGTTTGGCTCGACGACGACCTGAGCCCAAGGGAACGCAAATTCGTCCTCCTCCATGAGCTTCATGAGCGCTATCTCATGGCCCGGGGCTGGCCCTATCACAAGGCCCACCGGGGCGCGAGCGAGATCGAGCATCACTGCCGAATGCATCCCCAGGATCTCGAAGCCAAGCTGAGGTTCGAGATTGCCAGGAACGAATGAGGCGAGGCCGCTGCGCCCTCAACGTCGTGACCTGCTAGTCCAGGGGTTGGAGAGAGAGGGGGTGGTCGTCCAGTCCCGGCCGTCCCAATAGAGGAGAGAGTGCCCCAGCCTCTTGAAGTAGGCCTCGTCGAGGACGGATTTTATTTTTCCTTCTTCATAGAGTTTTCGGTGGAGCTCTTCGAAGTTATGGCTGCTCCGGACCTCCTGGAGGTTAAGCCCGTAGTCAAAGTCGAAGAATAGTCTGGAGATCTGGGCTCGGACAAGAATCTGGTTATCTTTGAGTATCGCGATTTCATCCACAGCTTCGTTGACTGCCTCCTTGATGTCTGCATCTGTCCGCGGAAAGAGGATGTATTCTTTCTCTGTTCCGGGCGCGAGCTCCGAGCAGATGTATTTTTTGACTTTTTGGGGTGAGCCCCCGCCCACCTCGGCAGGATCGAAGACGACAAGGCAGCCTTGATCATGTTCGTTATTCTGACCGACCGCCAGGATTTCTTTCCTCCCGTCGCCGTTCGTGTCAGCCCAAACAAGATCTGAGATGTGCCCGGCATTCCAGTATTCACCCCGCCGCTTGCCCGTGGCGTCGAGGATAGATAATTGGCAGGGGAAAAAATGCCTCTGCGTGGAAAAGATGAGGATTTCTCTCCGGCCGTCGTTGTCCAGATCGGGTACCTCAAAGCCCATAATCCTGTAGTCAGACGTATAAACCTGGGGGCCGTATTTCATGACCTTGCCGGCACTGAACGTCCACAGGATCTTCCCTTTGTCGCTGAAGCAGAAAAGGGACCCCTCGTTGAATTCGTCCTGAGTTTGGGTGCTGAAGAGGACCTCGTTTTTTCCGTCCTGGTTGATGTCTTTGATCATCAAATAGGGATGGAGGGAGACATCGCCGGCGTCCTTCCTCTTCATCTGGAAATGCTGGCGATAGCTGTTTTCTTCAAGAAGGTTTTCCAGGCCCGTGTCAAAACGCCAGAGCTCCACCCCCCGGTCGTTGAGGATGATGAGTGCCGGGCCGGCGATCCTGAAATCCAGAGGCTCCTCGCCTCTGCTCGGCCTCAGTTCCAGATAAAAGATGACGACGATAACGACAATCGCCGCGGCCAGATAATAGCTTTTTTGCTGCCCCAAGCGGGGCGGGGATACGGGCCGAAGCCTGGTCCTGTCCCCGGGCCGCTCTTCCCGCCAGCGATCGAGCTCATTCTTATAGGCAAAAACCCTTGACTTTGGGGAGCCTTCAATCCTGTGGACTGGCAATCCCAGTTTCTGTTCCCATCGATAGCAGGTGCGTTTATCCACCCCGAGGTAGGAGGCGATCTCTTTCCAGGAGCCAAGATGACCGTCCTTTTCTCGATCCCCGACCATGGAAGTAGGTTAATTGATAAAGTAGATATATCTCATTTTAGATAATTTCAAATATTCAAGTCAATAGAGAGGCCTTTTTCGGAACAATTTTAGCCAAAATAAGTGACAAAAAATGACATCATGTGACATTCGCTCCAAACCCCTTGACAACCGGATCCAAATGGATATTTTCAGAGATTGCCGTGGGGAGCCTGAAAGGTGCGGTCCGGTCTCGGGAACCAAAAAGGTGGCGTTTTAAGCCAGCATAAAGGGGGAAGTCAAGGTTCCTCGAGCCCAGGAGCCATTCTAAGGCCGGATGAGTTGAGCGCTTCTGGCCGGAATGGATATTCCTGTGTAAATCTTGTTTCCTTCCGAGAGATTCGCGGCGAGCATGATATTGCCGGAGGGTCCGCCGCGGGATTCGATCAGATAGAAATCATCATCCAGGAGACCATAGACTCTCGCTTCGCCTCCCCGCAGGCTTGTGGCCGTGGTGAGCAACTCTTTTTCCTTCCGGCCGACCAATTCCAGATTATCGCTGTCGATGAGCATATTATCTAGGGCGCCTGCGGCTAGGGCGTAAAGCGTTCTTTCTTTCTCCGTCAGCTCAACCTCTTTAGGCCGGAGCAGCAGACAGTCAGGGTCGTTGAGCCACAGTCTCTTGTGCATGAATTGGCGCATGAGCGCATTCTTCAGGGCAAAATAAGCACTCGGGCCCTGAAATGGCGAAGACCTGGTCTTCCAGAAGGGCGCGGTATCTTCCCCCACCCTCATCCCATCCACCAACCCCGCCGAGGGCAGCAAGGGTGCCCCGCAACCCAAAACAAAGCTGTTCCCCACCGCTTTCCGGATGACGGCCAGTCCCTCACGGTAAGCCTGTATCGGAGAGATGCGCGTTGCTCTCGTCCCCGGCATCGCCGCCGCGAACAAGAAATCGATTTTGAAATAAGCAAACCCGGCTTTTTTGAGTCTCCGGAAGGTCTCGAGGAGCCAGCTCTTGGCCTCAGGATTCGAAGTGTCCAATGCGTAAATCTTCTTTCCCCATCCCTTATAACAGACTTTGGGGACGCCCCCTTCGCTGACTAACCAGCCGGGGTGTTCACGATAAAGTTGCGATGTCTCGGCGATACTGAAAGGCGCTGTCCATATCCCGGCTTTGAAGCCCCTCTTCTTGATGGCTCCGGCCAGCCCCTCGAGCGGGGGATAGCCGGGCTTGGCGGTCAGCCAGTCTCCGATATCCGACTCGTAACCGTCATCGACCTGAAAGACCTCGAACGGGAGTCCTGCATCCTTCTCGGCGATCTCCAGGTTCTTGGCGACGTCGCCCCATTCGAGCTTTCCAAAATAGTGATACCAGCTGCACCAGCCGATGGGATTCCAGGGGTTGATCCTGATCCGGTGAGCGGCATTGATAAGCAAGGCATACCTTTCCAATAGGTCTTCGACAAGCTCTCCGCCGAGGACGACGAGCGGCTCCATCCTGACGGGATCGTTAAAAATCGAATCAAAAAAATCGACGTAGCCGACGAGTTCACTTCCTTCGACCACGAAGAAAGGATGACCGATTCTCGACGTGAGAAACCCCAGAAGCCTTTTTTCCCAGGCGACAAAATAATCGCTCACCAGGCTCCGGCGGGAGATCCCCGGCAGGGGGGTGAACACGAAGGCCCCCTTATCCAAGAAGATGTCCTCCAGCTCGAGAAACCTCGACCGTGCGGTGACCTTCTGCATCGGACCCCAGGATTGCCAATTGTTCATCAGGAAGCTGGGAGGAGCGTCGGCCCGCAAGATTTCGATTTTTCCCGGCCGCCCCTGGATCGTCCCGGTCATCCTGTAGCCCGACCTGAATCGTTCGATGGAATATTTCACTGCCGCTCGCCCCAGGTCGAGGCTGCATTTTCTCGACGCCGGCTCCTTTCCGAAAATCTTCATGTTTCCTATTTAACAGCTTGCCGCCCAGAGGTCAAATCGCATCATGAAGTGAGGCGTGAGCAGTGAGCGGTGGGCAAAAAAAAACGGCTTCATAATATTTACGCGAAATTAGCCTTCGTAACCTCCTTCGCTCCTTGATACGTTCTTGGGGAACGTCTGCGCATATGTTATAATCAAAACAATCCTTTTCATTCCGGGGAGGTCCACATGATCGAGACCATCTCGTTTAAGCTTAACGGCAAACCCGTCAATCTCAGCGTCGATGGGGAACGTATGTTGCTCTGGGTTCTTCGCGCGGACCTGGGGCTGACCGGGACGAAGTTCGGCTGCGGAGAAGGATTCTGTGGAGCGTGCACGGTGCTCGTCAACGATGCGGCCGTCAAGTCCTGCCAGCTTCCGATCAAGAATATCAAGGGCAAGACCGTCCTCACGATCGAAGGCTTGGCCGGAAAGGACAGGCTGCATCCGCTTCAGGAAGCCTTCGCCCGGACCGACGCATTTCAATGCGGCTACTGCACCTCGGGGATGATCTTGAAAGCTTACAGTATCCTTCACAAAAAGGCGCATCCCACTCGGGATGAGATCATCCAGGGGTTGGATAGTAACCTCTGCCGCTGCGGTGCTCACCAGAGGATCGTCCAGGCTGTTGTGGAAGTCGTTTACGGGTTGAGAGGGGGAGTGAGATGAGCAAACAGGGGTTCCAGATGGACAGGCGGGAATTCATCAAGCTCATGGGCGGGTTGGGTGGCGGGGTCTTTGTCTTCTTTAATTTCGGAGACCTTGAAGCTTTTCAGGAAGAAGCTAGACGCAGGGGAATGGGGCAGGGGCTCCCGACCGATTTCAACGCCTTTCTCAGGGTGGGCGAGGATGGGCGGGTGACGCTCTTCACCGGGAAGATCGAGATGGGCCAGGGGCCTGTCACTTCACTGGGCATGGAACTCGCAGACGAGCTGGATGTTGCCCTGAATTCGGTGGACATGGTCATGGGCGACACCGCGCTCTGCCCCTGGGACATGGGGACCTTTGGGTCTCAGACGACCAGGAATTTCGGACAGGCGCTGCGGGCGGCGGCTGCCGAAGCTAGGGCCGTTCTCCTCCAGCTCGCATCCGAAAAGCTCTCCCTGCCCCTCGACCGGCTGGAGGTCAAAGACGGAATCGTCTCGGATCGTTCGAACTCCAACGTCAAAGTGGCCTACTCGGAGCTCGCCAAGGGAAAAACAATCGAGCGGCACCTCGAGGGCAAAGCGATGCTCAAAGCGACATCTCAGTTCAAAGTCATGGGAAGGCCCGCTTTGAGGCGCGACTCCACCGATAAGGTTACCGGCAAAGCAAAATACGCCGGAGATATGAGGCTTCCTGAGATGCTCTACGCGAGAATCCTCAGGCCGCCGGCCCACGGTGCCAAGCTGAAATCTGTCGACACCTCTGCCGCCGAGAGCCACCCCGGGGCCAAAATCATCCGGGACGGGGACTTGATCGCCGCTCTCCATGCGCTTCCTGACGAGGCCCAGAAAGCCCTCGGCAAGCTGAAGGCCGAATGGGAAATGCCGGGCCCCGGCCCGGACGATAAAACGATCTTTGACCATCTCCTTGCTGTTGCGCCCGAGGCGCAACCGACTGCCCAGGCCGGGAACCTTGAGGAAGGAAGATCAGCGGCGGCGAAGACCTTTGACCAGACTTATTACAACAGCTATGTCGCCCACGCGGCCATGGAAACTCACACCGCCCTCGTTTCAGTCGAAGGAAACAAGGCCACGGTCTGGCCCTCGAGCCAGGCGCCGTTCATGGCCCGAGATGAAATTGCCCAGACCCTGGGGGTTCCCCCCGAGAATGTCCACGTCATCGCGCCATTTGTCGGAGGAGGCTTCGGCGGGAAGACTCGAAACAAACAGGCCGTTGAAGCAGCCCGCCTTTCCAAAATCGTGGGGAAGCCGGTCAACGTTACCTGGAGCCGGGCCGACGAATTCTTTGAGGATACGTTCCGGCCTGCGGCGGTGGTGAAGATCCAGTCGGGAATCAAAGATACGGGCGAAATAGCGTTTTGGGATTACACGGTCTTTTACGCCGGCGAGCGAGGCGCGCAGCATTTCTATTCCATCCCCAATCACCGGACAACTGTCCGCGGCGAGTGGATGCGGGGCGCGTCGAGCGCACATCCTTTCGGAGTTGGAGCGTGGCGCGCTCCCGCCGTCAACACCAACACTTTCGCCAGAGAATCCCAGATGGATATCATGGCTTCCAAGGCGGGGTTGGATCCGCTTGAGTTCCGGCTCAAGAATCTGAGCAATGACAGGATGAAAGCGGTGATCAATGCTGCGGCCAACACGTTCGGCTGGAGGGCGTCTAAGTCGCCCAGCGGCCTCGGCCAGGGACTCGCCTGCGCTGACTATATGGGGACGTATGTGGCCACGATGGCTCAGGTGCAGGTGGATGCGGCCACGGGCCATGTCCAGGTCTTGCGCGTCGTGACAGCCCAGGACATGGGTCTGGTGGTCAATCCCGAAGGGGCAAAAATCCAGATCGAAGGGTGCGCCATGATGGGCCTAGGGTATGCCCTGAGCGAGGAGATTCATTTTAAAGACGGCCGGATTGCCGATCTCAATTTTGACACCTATGAGCTCCCCCGATTCTCCTGGCTTCCCAGGATCGACGCCGTGCTAGTAAAAACCGGAGACCTGCCCCCCTCGGGCGGAGGCGAGCCGGCGATCGTCTGCATGGGAGCGGCTTTGGCCAATGCGATCTTTGATGCCACGGGGGCACGGCTCTTCCAGCTCCCGATGACTCCGGCCAGGATTAAAGAAGCGCTCCCGAAAGTTTAGCGGGGCTGGATCGGTTTTCTTCCCGAATTGACATCCCCGAGCCCCTGTGCTAATTTCTTTCCCAGCAGGGAGCGGAAATTGAAACTTTTCAACAAAATCAAACTGGTGCCGACCAAATTGATAAGAGAAGTTATGAAAGATGAAGGTCTAGCGCCATATTTATCCGGTGAGATGATGACAATGAAAGAAAGAAGAAAAGACGCTCGAAGGGGCAGGGAGTCTAAGATCATCTTGAAGTACGTCCCCCCCGAATCCGGCCCCGAATGCGCCAAAATCCTGCCCGGGATCGTGAAAAATACTTCACCCGGTGGGATGAAGCTCGTGATCGGGGAGGCGATTCCACCGGATGCCGTTGTCGATGTCGAGTTTTCTTTGCCGGAAAAGGACAAACCCCTCGATTTGCGGGGCAGGGTGAAGTGGGTTTGGAGCCTTGAAGAAGGAAAAGCGTTCGAGTTAGGAGTGGAGTTCATCGACCCCTCCTCGGAGAACTTGCTGGACCTTATAGAATTTACCTACAAAAAATAGCCCTTTTTATCCAAACCCAGGACGGCGGAACAAAGTGAAACAAGAGGACCCAAAATCTCTCAAAGACAGAAGGAGGGAAGATCGGGTGTCCGCGGAGAATAGGGTTATTCTCGAGCCCGTCGGCGGCTCCGACGTTAGGGAAGAAAGCCAACCCTATTGCGTGTTGACCGAAGACATTTCGCCGGGGGGATGCAGAGTTTTGTCCAGCCGTTCGTTCCCGGCGGCGACGCTCCTGAGCGTTGAGCTTCCTTTGTCAAAGGTCAAAAAGGTGATCAAAACAAAGGGAGAGGTGCGGTGGGTCAGGAGCGTTGAGGATGGAGAGCTCTTTGAGATGGGAATCGAGTTCATCGATCTTCCCCCGGAAAGCCTGGCCGCCCTTCTTGAATACAGTTACAAAAAGGCCCAAACGAAGAAAGCTCGCGCCTAGGATAACCCGAAAATATCTTAACGCGAAGATTCTGTCCCCCGGAATTGCCTTTAAGGCCATTTTTGCCTCCCAAAATCAAACTAATCCGTTAGCTGTCAATTGGTTAGGCAGGCCCGACCCCAATTCGTTTGGTTCTGGTATATACTATTAAACGTTTAGAAAGACGCGCCTCGTGAAGACGAAGCTACTCACAATCGGGATTTTGGTGCTTTTTTACACGCCTCTCATCAACGCCCAAATTGTCACCCTGAAAGCCGTACGCGTGGAAAAGGGTCCGTCTGTGGACGGGAACCTGCTTGACGAAGTCTGGAGTCGGCCGACGCCTTTCATCGGGTTCAAGATGATCTTCCCGATTCCAGGAAACGAGCCGACCGAAAGGACCGAACTCCGGATCGTTTTTGACGAAGCGAACCTCTACATCGGCGTCTATTGCTACGACAGGGTGCCGAGGAAAATTTGTCGAAACTCGATGATCCACGATGGTGTTGGCGAAGGCAAGGCTGATGACGTTGTCCGTCTGCTTCTCGACCCATTTCATGACAAGCGCACCGCCTACGTTTTTATCGTTAACGCCTGCGGCGCCAGGAGTGAGGGGCTGGCAAGGGGCGAGAGTGTCGACCTCAGTTGGGACGGCATCTGGGATTCCGGGAGCCGGATCCAGCCCGACGGCTGGAGCTGTGAAATGAAGATCCCATTCAAGACAATCTCCTTCAAACCGAGCCTGACTTCTTGGGGGATCAATATCGAACGTTATATCGCCAGGAAACAGGAAACAGATCGACTTTCGGGCACGACCAGAAACAGTTTCTTCTATAACCCAATGGAGGCGGCCGCCCTGGAAGGGATCGGGGGAGTTCAACAAGGCCTGGGCATCACTTTCCGTCCCTACGGTATTCTTAGCGGCAATAAGGAGAACTCAGTGGCCGCGGCTCCTGGCTGGAAGGCCGAAAGCGGGTTCGACCTCTACAAGAATTTCACTCCCAATTTCACCGGCGCCTTTAGCTACAATACGGATTTTGCCGAAACGGAAGTCGACGATCGCCGCATCAACCTGACCCGCTTTCCGCTCTATTTCCCAGAGAAAAGGACGTTCTTCTTAGAAGGCTCCGAGATTTTCAACTTCGGAGGAGGCGGAGAAAACTTCTATCCCTTTTTCAGCCGACGCATCGGCCTGTTCGGAGAAAGCCAAATCCCCGTCGCCTTCGGAGTGAAATTCTTCGGCAAGCTGGGAAATACGAACCTGTCGTTCCTTGATATGAATACACGGGCGTTTGACGATAAAAGCCTCTCCCTCAGCCTCCCTTCCCAAAATTACGTCGCCGGCCGCGTGTATCAGAACGTCCTCGCCGAAAGCAAAGTTGGCGTCATCTTCACGAGCGGCAGCCCCACGGGCGAGAAAAACACTTTGGCCGGATTCGATCTGACGTACAAAACATCCCGGTTCATGGGCAATCAGAACTTCCTGGTCGGCGGCTGGTATGTCTATAACTGGAACGAAAACAAAACGGGAAAGCACCGGGCCTACGGCCTCAGGCTGGACTATCCGAACGACCTCTGGGATATCAATGCCGGTTATTCTTATTATGGGGATGCCCTCGATCCGGGAGCAGGTTTTTTGGCGCGGGGAGCCGTGCAGTCGTTCTACCTGGGACTCGACTACCAGCCGCGTCCGGAAAAAGGGAGCCTTGTCGGGAATCTTGTCAGGCAGTTCTTTTTCGAGCTTCAAAGTGAATTCTACTGGGACCTCAAGGGGAAGCTCCAAACGAGCCAGATATTTACGGCTCCCCTCAATCTCAGGACAGAGTCTGGCGAACACATCGAATTTAATATCATTCCTAATCGAGATGTGCTTCCCTATGATTTCGAGATCGCTCAGGGCGTGGTTATTCCGAAGGGTCCCTACAATTACCTGAGCTACCGGGCCGAATTCAACTCGGCGACGTTCCGGCCCTGGACCGTGGACCTGAGCTGGCGATTCGGCCAATTCTATTCAGGCCGTTACGACGACACCTCGATCGGGCTCGGTTACAAATTCAAGGGATATGTCAACCTAGCCCTCAACACAGAGATCGTGCGCGGCCGCCTGCGGCAGGGCAACTTCAAGGAGAATGTTATTCAGATAAAGGCCGACTTTTTCTTCTCACCCAACCTGGGCCTGATGAACTATATTCAATACGATGACGTTTCGAAAACACTGGGCACGAATGTCAGGCTTCGCTGGCAGCTTTCGCCGGGGAATGAGATCCATCTTGTCTATACGAAGAACTGGGAAAGGCGCTGGGATCCACTGAGTCGTTTCGTGTCCCTGGGCGAGCGCGGCGTTTTGAAAATTACGCTGAGCGTCTGGCCCTAGGTCGAGGGCAAAGATCTTTCCATCTTCGTTCGGCCATGTTTGGGGTCGGACCGACCTATCTAGTTCATTTCATTGCAAATAGGAATAAACTTCTTACCGCATCTGTCCTAAAATCTACCTTCTTGACGGCAAAAACATGAATTTAAGACACCCTCCCCAAGTATCTTAACGATCTTAACGGCAAAATTCTGCAGGCCAGAATTGCCTTCAAGGCCATTTTTGCCTCCTATAATCCAGCTAATTTATTAACTGTCAATTAGTTAGGAAGGCCCGACTCCAAACCGCACCACGAAAACTGATCACTGATCGACCAAACTGATCCTATTAGTTAGCAAATTGACCGCAAAATAAGAAAGGTTTGGTTGTTTGTAGAAAAAAATCTGCTAAAATGGTATTTTCTAGGACGGCGTGGGCGGTTAGCTCAGCTGGGAGAGCGCGGCGTTCGCAACGCCGAGGTCGGGGGTTCGAATCCCCTACCGTCCACCATGTTTGAGCCGGAGGCGACGTAGAAAGAACTGTGACTTCGAGGAAAAGATGAATAGCTCGATTCTCATATTGGCCGCGACGGCCGCCTCCATCGGCTTTATCCATACGGTGATCGGGCCGGACCACTATCTGCCGTTTATCGTCATGAGCCGGGCCAGGCGCTGGCCTCTTTCCAAGACCCTTTCCATCTCCTTTCTCTGCGGGCTCGGCCATGTCCTGAGCTCGGTCCTGCTCGGTTTCCTCGGCATCGCCCTGGGAATCGCCGTCACGAAGCTCAAAGGAGTGGAGACGTTCCGAGGCAGCCTCGCCTCCTGGCTCCTCATCGGATTCGGGTTGGCCTATTTTCTCTGGGGTTTGCGTCGAGCCTGGAGAAACAAGCCCCACTGTCATCCCCATCAGCATTCAACCGCGGAAGAGCACGACCATCCCCATGTTCATGAAGATGAGCATTTCCATATTCATCAGCGAAAACGAGAGAAGGCCAACATCACTCCCTGGATCCTTTTCACCATTTTTATCTTCGGCCCCTGCGAGCCGCTGATCCCACTGGTCATGTACCCGGCAGCCCAGCACAACCTGGCAGGCGTGGCCATCGTCACCGCGGCCTTTGGCCTTGCGACCATTCTCACCATGTTGACCATCATCGCCGTCTCGTCCTGGGGGATAAGCTTTGTCCGCCTCGGCCGGCTGGAGAAATACTCCCACGCCCTGGCCGGGGCCATGATCTTTATTTCGGGCATCAGCATTCAATTCCTCGGATTATAATCGTTCATAGCTCAAAGCTCATGGCTGACGGCTTATGAAATTCATCGTCGATTGCATGCTCGGGAAGTTGGCCAGATGGCTCAAGGTCCTGGGATTTGATGTTCTCTTTTTTTCACGCGTTGAGGATCATGAGCTTTTGGCCATCGCGCAAAAAGAAAACCGCACGCTGCTTACTCGCGACACGGCCTTGGCCCAAAGAGCGAAGGGCGTGAGGAGTCTTATCGTCTCCAGCGAGAAGTGGAAAGAGCAGGTCCACGAGGTCCTGGACAAATATCATCTCTGGGGCGAAGTTTCGGCCTACACTCGTTGTCTCGAATGCAACGTCCCTCTCCGCGTGATCTCCCGAGAAACCGCCAAGAATCTTGTCCCCCCTTTCGTCTGTGAACACGCACCCCGTTTTTCGCTTTGTCCCCGCTGCGGCAGGGTTTATTGGCAGGGGACCCACTATAAAGACATGAAGGATAGAATCGAAGAAATCCTGGAAAAGCCCAAGCATGCTCATGGCTCATAGCTCATAAAAAACGAGAGGACGACATGGCATTTTCCTGGCGCCATGAACGTGGGTCGCCACAGCCTCAAGCCTACTCTCGCCAACGAGGACGGAGGAAAGAATGAAAAAGCATTGTGCATCGGCCATCTTCATGGTCACTGCCTTGGGAGCTTTCATGTCTCTCCAAGCAGGGCAAAAGGAAAACCTGAAATCCGCGGTCGATGCACTCAGAGCTCAGAAGATCGAGTATTTCCTTTTCCACAACAGCCAGGACAATCAATTCCTGGCCGTCCCGAAGTTCGGCGGGCGGATCTTGGCCGTTTCCGTCGGCGGGGAGAACCTCTTCTGGGTTCATCCCGAGGTTCTCAAAGGCCAGGGGGGCCAGCGCTCCTGGGTCTCTCCGCAGGGCGGAGCCAAGGGCTTCATTATCCGCCTCGACTGGAAAGAAAATCGGGATTTTTCGATGCTTGACCCCGGAAGTTATAAAGTCGTCTCGTTCAAGGATAACGAAGAACTGGTCCTGGCCAACACTTTTAAAACGGCCTCGAACGACGCCAAGGAGAACTACGACCTGACCTTGACGCGGGAGATGAGGCTTGAGGATGATCCTCTCAAACAGGACCCGAATTTCAAAGAAACCAACTACCAATTCTTGGGGATTGATTTCATCCACAAGCTCAAAAATAACTCCCGGGCCGGGCTCGACAAAATCCTGGCTCTCTGGTCCCTCATCCAGGTTCCGCCCAGGGGGACAATGGTCGTCCCCGTGAGTGATGTCAAAAGAGACGCCTGGCGGGCAACCTATTTTGAGATAATCCCGCAGGATTATGTCAAGGCTAACCCGGCTTCCTTCTCTTTCTATATCGACGGGAGCCGGCGCTACAAAGTCGGCATCCGGCCCGAGAGTGCCCAAGGGGCGATTGCCTATTTGGCCAAAATAAGCGAGGGCGACTATTCGCTCGTGGTCGTGACTTTTCCCGTCAAGCCCCAGGCCAGGTACAGCGACAGGCCCGAGGGAGAGCAAGAAACCAACGGAGATGCCATACAGCTTTATAGTCATCGCGAGGCGGGCGCGCTCGCCTTCGGCGAGTTGGAATGCCAGTCCTGGGCCCTCGATCTTCCGGCCGGACGTGAAGCGGCTTTCCCGATCAAGATCTATCTCTACCGTGGACCGCTGGCCTTGATGAGAAAGATCGGCGGGAATCTTGTTTGTAACGACTTTGACCGAGCGCACTTTTTCGGGACAGAAGGTGAACACTGAGCCGGAAACTGGAACTGGGGGACGTCCCCCAGTTAGTGCTCGGGGCGCGGGGTACGATGAACTGTGGACTGGCGCGGATCGAAGTATTATAATCTGTGGCTCATTTTGGAGAAGGGAAGCATGAGCGGTAAGAGAAACAATAAAATGCTTGTCCTCCTATCAGCCCTTTCTTTGGCCCTCTCCTTGGGTGCCGCGCCAGCCATTAAGGGTTATCTGTTCATCATCGGCGGCGGGGACCGTCCCGAGAGCATGATGAAGCGCTTCATCGAGCTAACCAGAAAGTTCGGGAACGGGAAGATCGTCATCTTTCCGATGGCCAGCTCGGTGCCCGACGAGGTCGGTCCGGAAGAAGCCGCCGAATTCAAGAAACTCGGGGCAACGGATGTCGAGGTCCGAAAACTGACCCGGGACGAAGCCCTCAAAGAAGACAGTGCCCGGGTCCTGGACAGGGTGGGCGGGGTCTTTTTTTCAGGCGGAGTCCAACAGCGCCTGATGGACGTCCTGTTGGACACCCCGATCCACAGAAGACTCGTCCAGTTATACCAACAGGGGTGTGTCATCGGTGGGACGAGCGCGGGCGCGGCCGTGATGAGTGAAGTCATGATCACCGGCGATGAAACGCGCAAGGTCGAAGAAGGCCATGAATTCGAAACCCTCCAGGCTAAGAACGTCGTCACCACCCGGGGATTCGGGCTGGTCAAGGTCGCCGTCATCGATCAACATTTTGCGACGCGCAAGAGGCACAACCGCCTGGTCAGCGTCCTGGCTGAAAAGCCCGCCCTCCTTGGCGTGGGCATCGACGAGGCCACGGCGATCCTGGTCAGGCCCGACCAGACTTTTGAGGTGATCGGCGAGAAGGATGTGATTGTTTACGATCTCGCGCGGGCGAAGATCAAGATCTTACCCAATCAGTCTATCGGCCTGGAAGGAATCCTCATGCACGTCCTGCTGCCCGGTCAGAGATTCAACCTCCTGACACGAAAGGTTGTCCGTCCATGAACCTCAAAAAAGTCAAGCTGCCCCACACGCTGATCCTCATCTACATCATGGTCGTCCTGACCGTCATCGCCACCTGGGTCGTGCCCGGCGGAGAATATCAGAAGGTGGAGAAAGACGGCCAGGCTCGTTCCGGTGCCCAATTCCTTCCATTTGACCGAGCGTCATCCGCAAGGGATCGGCGCCCTGTTCATTTCGCCCTTAAGGGGTTTTGTTGACGCCTCATTGATCATCGTTTTTTGTTTTATCTCCGGCGGCGTGTTCGGGATCATCCAGAAAACCGGGGCGGTTTCGGCCTTCATCCATAATCTCTCGCTGAAATTCGGGCGGAGTAAATCGCTCCAGGTCCTCCTCATCCCGGTGGTGATGATTCTCTTTTCGCTTGGAGGGGCCATCTGGGGGATGTGTGAGGAGACGATGCCGTTTATCCTTGTTTTTGTCCCGCTCTCGCTTTCCCTCGGCTATGATACGATTGTCGGCGTGGCCATGCCTTTTCTCGGCGCCGCCTCCGGTTTTGCCGGGGCCTTTTTTAATCCTTTCACCGTCGGGATCGCCCAGGGAATCGCCGGACTCCCGCTCTATTCGGGGCTGGGATACCGGATGATCGTCTGGGTCGTGGGGACGGCGATCGCCATTTTCTTCGTCACCCGCTATGCCGCTAAGGTCAGAAAAAACCCGAGGTTGAGTCCGACCTTTGAGGAAGACGAGGAACGTCGAAAGACGCTGTCCATTGATTTCAACAGCCACGAAAAGATCGAGGTTACGAAATATCATAAGCGTGTGCTTTACGTTTTCCTCATCACCATGTTCCTCCTCGTCTTTGGCATCCTGAAATATAAGTGGTACATGTACGAGATCGCGGGACTTTTCCTGGCGCTGGGGATTTTTTCCGGGATCGCCGGCCGCTTGGGCTCGGAGGAGATGGGCCGGTCTTTTGTCGAAGGGGCCAAGGACATGATGAACGCGGCCCTGATCATCGGTTGCGCCCGGGGGATGTTGGTCGTGGCGACCGACGGCCGGATCCTGGATACGACACTCTTCTACATGGCCAAGATGATCTCCCGCTTCCATCCGGTCATTTCCTCGGAGCTGATGTTCGCTTCCCAGTGTGTGATCAACTTTTTTGTCCACTCAGGCACGGGACAGGCGGCGCTGACCATGCCGATCATGGCTCCCTTGGGAGACTTGGTCGGAATCACCCGCCAGACTTCGGTCCTGGCTTACCAATTGTGCGAGTATATCAATCCCGTACTCCCCACCTCAGGGGTGACCATGGGAGTGATGGGCCTGGCTCGGTTGCGCTGGGAGAAGTGGGCCAAGTGGCTCATCCCGCTTCTCATCGCCTGGGTGGCGTTGAGCGTCCTCGCGCTCATTCCCGCCGTCCTCTCCCACTTCGGACCAAGATAAGACACATCAGGGTTGCATCATGCCCGTTTCTGCTATAATACGCTTTCTTTAGAGCCAACCTGCTGATAATCGGAAGAGATCTTGTCCGGTCCCCACCGAAAATCGTCTTCCCCCGCAGGCGGCGAGGCTCGGGATGTGATCTATGGATCCTCTCGTTCGCGTGATTGATCTCTGGAAAGAATATCCGCACGACGGAGAAAAGGGAACGAGCGCCCTCCGGGGGGCCGGACTGGAAGTGCGGCCCGGCGAGATCGTGGCCCTTCTTGGAAAAAGCGGCTCCGGCAAGACGACGCTGTTGAATCTTATAGCCGGGATCGATTGCCCGACGAAAGGTCGGATCGAAATCGAGGGCCGTAATCTCGAAGCCTTGGGCGAAAAGGGGAGAACCCAGTGGCGCCGTTTGCGTCTCGGCTTCGTATTTCAGTTCTTCAATCTTCTCCCGACTCTGACGGCCTTCGAAAATGTCTTTCTCTCCCTTGAGCTCGCCAACCGGCGGGATCCGCAACTGGCTCTGGACGCGCTTCGGGACGTAGGCTTGGAAGGCAAAGGACATCGCTACCCGAACGAACTTTCCGGAGGTGAGCAGCAGCGGGTTGCCATCGCCCGGGCCATCGTCAAACAGCCCCTCCTCATCCTGGCCGACGAGCCGACGGGCAACCTGGACAGCCCGACCGGAAAGATGGTGCTCGACCTTCTGGTCGGTGAGTGCCGCCGACGATCGACCACGATGATTATGGCCTCCCACGCCGCTCTGTCCCGCCCCTCGGCGGACCGCATTCTCCACATCGTCGATGGGACTATCGTCGAGGAAACGCCGGCAACGGATTTCGAGCCTTGAAAATTGTCACCCGTTCCTTTCTTCGCTACATGTTCAGGCGCCGCGGGCTCACGGTTCTCCAAGTCCTCGGGATCGCCTTCGGGGTGGCCGCGACTGTCGGGATCGTTCTCTCCGCGCAAGCGGCCCTGGCGAGCTTTTCGCAAGCGATCGAATTTCTCAAAGGAAAAGCCACTCACTCCCTCGAGCGTCCGGCGGGCCCCATGGACGAGAGTGTGCTGGCCCGTCTGATGCATGACCCGGCCGTCGACGCCTTTTCGCCGGTCATCGAACGCAACCTGCGCCTGGCCGGTGGCGAAACGGCGCTGCTTCTTGGTATCGATCCCATTCTCGATAAAAGCCTGCGGCCGGAGCTTGCTTATGGCGATTTCCCCACGGGCCCGGGCGAGGGCACGAAAGATAGGAGTTCTTTTATCTTTAAAAGGAACGCGGTTCTCGTGGAATCAAATTTGGCCCAAAGGCTCGGGGTGACTCCCGGCGGCACGGTTAAATCGGCCAAAGGCAGCTTCGAGGTCATCGGAGTCTTCCCCAATCCATCCGGCGAGCCACTCATCCTGATGGATATCGGCCACGCCCAAGCTCTCTTCGGCTTGGGCGGACGGCTGGACCGCGTGGATTTGATTTTGAACGACCCCTCCGGCTTTCTTTCGCGCTGGGAAAACGAATATCAAGTCCAAACAAGTCTGAAACGCCGGGAGACGCTCGCCCATATGCTCCGGGCCTTCCGCCTGAATCTCGAGGCCCTTTCCCTGCTCGCCCTTTTCGTCGGAATCTTTCTCATCTACAACACCGCCATGTTCGCCGTGGTCAGCCGGAAGAAGGATGCAGGAATATTGCGCAGTTTGGGGGCCCATCGTTCCGAAATCATCGCCGCATTTTTGGCCGAGATCGCTCTTCTCGGCTCGGTCGGCGGGATGCTCGGAGGCATTCTCGGATACTTATTGAGCCACGTTCTGGCCGGGGAAGTCGGCGGCACGATCAGCAATCTTTACTTTTTCCTGCAGCCCGCCCCTCCGCGTTGGTCTCCGTGGATTGTCGTCCTCGGAACGCTGCTGGGCGGCACGGCCGCCGTCTTGGGAAGCCTTTGGCCGCTGCGAGAATTGATACGTCTTGATCCGGTTCAGGCGCTCAGCGGGAGAACGGCGGACAGGAGGGGCGGAGCCCATGCTCTCAGGCTGGCTGCGGCCGGGATAGGACTGATCGTTTTGAGCCTCATCCTTTTAGTCATTTCCTCCGCCAGCGTTTATGCCGGATTTGCCGGGGCGTTCGGGTTCTTGATCGGAGCAAGCCTTCTCGCCGGACCGGCCCTCGTCATTCTCTATCCATTGATCAAAAGGACGCTCGACCGGCTGGGAGGGCTTCCTGGAAAAGTCGCGGCGGGAAATATCCGTCTCAACCTGGGCCGGACGTCGGTCGCGGTAGCGGCGTTCATGGTCGCGCTTTCCATGTCGATCGGTCTCAGCACCATGATCGGGAGTTTTCGCCGTTCGGTGGAGCGGTGGCTGGAAAGGCAGATCCCCGGCGATCTTTATATTTCCTCCATGGACGAGATGGATGTGCCGGTCTCGTTCTACGATGAACTCCGGGCGATGAAAGAACTCGAAGGAGTGGATTCCTACCGCAACACTCTGATTTATTACCGGGGGACGTCGGCCTTTGTCTCTTCCGTCGATGCTTCGGTCCTTCAGAAATTCACGGATTTCGCTTGGCTCAATGGAGGCCGCGGGAACTGGGACAGAGTCAAGGCCGGCGAGGTCATTATCTCCGAGAGCTTCTCCCGGCGTTTCGGCGTGAAGGCGGGGGACGTCCTGACCTTGGATGCCGTCCGTGGTCCGGCGAAGCTTGTCGTCGCGGCGGTCTTTTATGACTATACGAGCGAACAAGGCGTCGTCATGATGGACCGCACCCATTACCTCCGCCTCTTTGAGGATCCCACCATCACCAGCGTCGGCATCTTCGTCGATCCCCGCCATCCGCGGCGGCAGCAAATTTTGGCCGAAGTCAGCCGGAGAGCGGGAGATTACGGGCTGCCTGTTTTGACCCGCGACCAACTTCACGCCAGCGCCCTCAAAGTCTTCGATTCCACATTTGCCGTCACTCTGTCCATGCGAATTCTCGCCATCATCGTCGCCTTTTTCGGAGTCGCGGGCGCGATCCTGACGTTGTTCATCGAGCGCCAGCGCGAATTCGGAATTTACCGCGCTCTCGGATTTTCCACGCTTCAAGTCGCGGGAATCACTCTGATGGAAGGGCTGGCCATGGGAATGCTGAGCCTCCTGTTGAGCCTGGGAGCAGGGACGGCTATGGCCGGTATCCTGATCAAGGTCATCAATCTTCGAAGCTTCAACTGGACGATATTTTTCTATCCCTCATGGACTCCTTATTTGTTGGCCGCGGCGACGGCGCTCCTGTCTAGCGTGGGAGGCTCGCTCTATCCCATCTTCAAGGCCTGGCGGACATATCCTCAAATGCAGATGCGCGAGGAATAGGGCTCAAATGGACTCATATGCGATGATGCGAAATCAATGGAGGAAGCGACCGAGGCTTCAATGCTTTCGGGTCTTTGTTTTTTGCCTGACCGCCGGCGCCTTACTTTTGGCGAAGCCCGGGGAGGATTGGCAACGGGCTGTTCAGCCCCGAGTCTGGAAGTTTCCGGAAGATCATGGCTCGCACCCCGCGTTCAGGACCGAATGGTGGTATTTCACCGGCAATCTTTCCGACGCGGCCGGGGCGAAGTACGGCTATGAGCTGACCTTCTTCCGCCAAGGCGTGCGCTTCGCGCCCTTGAACCCCGAGAATCCGTGGTCCGTCCGGGATCTTTTTCTGGCCCACTTCACGATGACGGACGGATCGCGAGGTCTGTTCAGGATGGAAGATCTCTTGTCGCGGGCGGGACCGGGTCTCGCGGGGGCGCGGACAGACAAACTGGATGTTTGGCTCCTGGATTGGTCGGCCGGAATGAAAGACGGCGTGATCAGCCTCAATGCCCGCAAGAACGGGATGAAACTTCAGCTTGAACTCGTTCCCAAAAAGCCCATCGTCATCCACGGCCGTGACGGCCTCAGCCGGAAAGGACCGGAAGAAGGAGAGGCGTCTTATTATGCTTCGTTCACCGATTTGGAGACAAAAGGAACGATCTCCCTTGCGAAAAGCGGGCCGAAGGTGCCGGTCAACGGCAAGAGCTGGTTCGACCACGAATTCAGCTCAAATATTCTGGCCAAAGACCAGGTCGGATGGGACTGGTTCAGCCTGCGTCTTTCGGATGAGCGAAACCTCATGATCTACTTGTTGCGCCGCACGGATGGATCCATAGAGGCAGCGTCGGCGGGAACACTCGTAGAGCCCAACGGAAAGGCACGCCATCTCGAACTCTCGGATATCTCTGTGGAGGTTCTTGAGCGATGGCGCAGCCCGCGGAGCGGAGGAAATTACCCGAGCCGGTGGCGGATTCGAATTTCGGCGGCGGAGATTGATATCGTGGTCGCACCGCTCCTGGCCGGCCAGGAGCTTGTCGCCGGGAGCCTGCCGGATCTCATTTACTGGGAAGGAGCGGTGACCGGAGAGGGAAATTCGAGGGGAGGCAGGATCGCATCCGAAGGTTATATCGAGCTGACGGGGTACGCGGGGAACCTTAAGCGAATTATTAACAGTACCGCTTTTTAAGTCCTGAGCGGAGAGTGAGTCGATCCGGCGGAAGAATCCAGCCTTGGATGATCCGGAACGAAAGAATTCTCTGGGCACGGGACAGGCGGCGCTGACCATGCCGATCATGGCTCCGTTGGGAGACTTGGTCGGAATCACCCGCCAGACTTCGGTCCTGGCTTACCAATTGTGCGAGTATATCAATCCCGTGCTCCCCACCTCAGGGGTGACCATGGGAGTGATGGGCCTGGCCCGGTTGCGCTGGGAGAAGTGGGCCAAGTGGCTCATCCCGCTCCTCATCGCCTGGGTGGCGTTGAGCGTCCTCGCGCTCATTCCCGCCGTCCTCTCCCACTTCGGACCAAGATAAAATAGAAGTAAGAGGTAAGGGGTCAGGAGTGAGGTGGTAACCATCTTAGATCCAAAATTGATGTCCCCTGACCCCCTGGGGGGGTTGGCGGGGTCGGACCAACCCTCGGATTGATTATGCTGGAATTTTAGATCTGATGAGGAGCCGAAAAACGAGCTCAAGAGGCGGTTTTCGATGCGCGGTTTCGCCCTTTCGCGGCCGACTCTGATAGAATGGCCAGCCCCTTTATCGGGGAAACTTTTTGGCCGTCGGCTCGTATACGCATGTAAGAACGCTTGTTTAGGAGGCTCGAATGAAAATAGCACGCATCCTCTTCTTGTCCGTTTTCCTCTTTGGCGCCTTCGCCCTGGCCTCGGTCATCGACTCAGGCGGGGTGGACGGCACATGGAGCGGCGCTATCGAGATCATGGGCGAAAAGCTCGAGATCATCGTTCATTTCAAGACGGATCAAGGGGTCGTTCAGGGCACCGTGGACGTGCCCCCTCAGGGCGCGACCGGATTGCCCCTTAGAGATGTGCGTCTTGACGGCCCGAAGATATCCTTCAAGCTGGAATCGCCGCAAGGAGTCGCCGATTTTACGGGCGTCATCGAAGAAAATAAGATCTCGGGGCAATTTGAGCAAGCGGGGGTGGCGGGGGCTTTCACCCTGACCCGTTCGGAGGAGAAAACAAAAGAGGAGCCGGCGAAACCCAAGGAGTCCCTCCCGTATATCGAAGAAGAGGTCGTCTTTCATAACGGCGGCATCAAGTTCACCGGCACCTTGACCCTGCCCAAGAGAGCGGGAAGGCACCCCGCCGTCGTCATGATTACCGGGAGCGGTCCGCAGAATCGCTATGAGGAACTCTTCGGCTGGAAGATCTTCCAGGGCATCGCCGACCACTTGACAAGAAAGGGCATCGCCGTGCTTCTTTACGACGACCGCGGCGTGGGAGGCTCGGGAGGCAACGTTTTTGACGCGACCTCGGAAGACTTCGCCATGGACGCTCTGGCCGCTCTGAAGTATCTCCAATCCCGGAGCGACATCAATCCCGATCAAATCGGCCTGTGCGGCCACAGCGAGGGAGGAATCGTCGCCCCCCTCGCCGCCGCGAAATCAAAAGCTCCGGCCTTCATCATTTGCCTCTCCGGGCCGGGCCACCCAGGAAAGGATGTGATACTTAGACAGGTGGAGTTGATCGCCCGGGCCAACGGCGCCGCGCCGGAGAAAGTCCAGAAGGACGTGGACGCCATGAAGACGATCATCTCCATGAACGAGGAAGGACGGAGCGAAGAAGAGCTCAAAGAGAAGATCCGGGAGCTAGCCGAGACTCAAATCTCGGGGATGCCGGATGAGCAAAAGAAGAGTATCAAGGACCTGTCAGCCTTCACGAAGGACATGGTGGATAATATGTACAAGCAGTTAGCCGGCCGATGGTTCCAGTCCTTTCTGAAGCACGATCCAGCTCCCATCCTCGAAAGGGTGAAATGCCCGGTCCTCCTCGTTTTCGGAGAGCTCGACCTTCAGGTTCCCGCGGAATGGAGCCGCGACGCCATGGTCAAGGCCCTCGAAAGGGGAGGCAACAAGGACGTCAAAGCGAAAATCTTCCCCAAAGCCAACCATCTCTATCAGGAGGCAAAAACCGGAAGCCCAAGCGAATACACCGCTCTCCCCAAACAGTTCGTTCCCGGCTTCCTTGACTTCATCTCCGGCTGGATCCTCGAGCGCGTCGACATAAGATAAGATAATTACCCCTTACCCCTGGCCCCTGACTCTTCACTTTATTCCAAGTACTTCCTGAATCTCAGCGAACTTATCGTCATGGCCATGAGGCCCATGCCGAAAAGGGCCAGGACTTCAGGCCAGAGAACGGATATCCCATTCCCCTTGAGCAGGATCGCCCTCACCGCTTTGCTGAAATAGCGAAGAGGGTTGAGGTAGGTGATGTACTGGATCGGCTTGGGCATCGATTCGATCGAGGTGAAAATGCCCGAGAGGAGCATGGCCGGCATCATGAAGAAAAAGGCTGTCATCATCGCCTGCTGCTGAGTCCGGGAGATTGTCGAGATGAGAAGCCCGAGGTTGAGCGTTGTGAGAACAAAGAGGAAGCAAACCCCGAAAAGAAATGGGAGGCTGCCGCGGATGGGCACGCTGAAGATCAACTTCCCTGCGGTCAGGACCAGGATGACATCGAAGAATCCGATAATGACAAAGGGGATCGTTTTCCCGAGGACAAGCTCCAGGACCCTGATCGGAGAGACGATGAGCTGTTCCAGGGTGCCCATTTCCCTCTCCCGGGTGATGGCCATCGAGGTCAGGGTGAGAGTCGTGAGCAAGAGGATGAGGCAGATGATGCCCGGCACAAAGTAGACCGAGCTCTTGAGTTCGGGATTGAACCAGATCCGGGGCTCCGGGACGACGAGGCCTTCGGGTTTCCGGCCCAGGACCTCGATCACGATCCCGGCTGAATAGTTCGACGCGATCAGGGAGACGTAGTTCTGGATGATCGTGGCCGAATTTGGATCCGTGCCGTCGATGATGACCTGAAGAGAAACTCCTTTTCTGTTTTTGAGGTCTTTTCCAAAATGCCAGGGGATGACGAGAGCGGCCTGGATTTTTCTGGTCTCGAGGAGTCGATCGATCTCCCTGGAACTCGAAAGTACTCCCTTGAGCTTAAAGGACTCGGTCGGAATGAAGGCCGCGATCAGGCTCCGGCTCTCCTGAGTGTGGTCGTAGTCCAGGACGGCCAGGGGAATGTGGTTGATGTCCATATTCACTCCGTAGCCGAAGAGGATCAATTGAATGACCGGAGCGACAAAGATAGGCATCAACATTCGCCTGTCGCGGAAGGTCTGGATGAACTCTTTGCGGAGGAGGTGGAGAATCGTTCGCAACATGGTTATTCCAGGCTCAATCGCAGCCTTCTGGCGCAGACCAGCAGGATCGCGACCGCAAAAAAGATCAAGGTCAAAAATTGCGGCCAGAGGATGTTCAGGCCAACCCCCTTGAGGAAGATCCCCCGGATGATGATAAGGAAATAACGGGCCGGAATGAGATAGGTTGCGTACTGGATGATCGGGGGCATGCTGGAGATCGGGAAAATGAAGCCGGAGAGAATATAGGAAGGCAGGAGCGTCAACAGCAAACTGAGCTGGAATGCCAGTTGCTGGGATTTTGTAATGGTCGAGATGAAAAGCCCCATCCCCAGGCCGTTCAAAAGGAAGACGGAAGAGACGACAAACAGAAAGAGGAGGCTGCCCCTGAGGGGGACGCCGAAGACAAAGATCCCGATGAGCACGACGATACTGATCTGGACGATCCCGAGTAGAAAATAGGGGACAAGCTTTCCGATGATGATCTCGAGGGGGCGGGCCGGGGTGCTGATGAGCTGTTCCATCGTCCCCATTTCCCATTCGCGGGCGACGGTGAGAGAGGTCAGCATCGCGGTCACAATCATCATCACCACCGCAATCAGCCCGGGGACGATGAAGTTCGTGCTTCGAAGTTCCGGGTTGTACCAGATGCGGAACTCGGGGTTGACCGAGGGAATGCCGGAGGCCGCCGCGCCGCCGCGGGAATTGAGCATCTCGAGAAGGATGTCGGTTGAGAACTTTTGGATAAGCCGGCTCATGTAGCCGAGGGCGATGAGGGCGGTATTGTTGTTGCTCCCGTCCACCAGGAGCTGAAGCCTGACGTTTTGACCCTGGCCCAGGTCCCTGGCGAAATTGGCCGGGATGACGGCCACAATCTTGACCTTTCCCTCGTCCAAGAGTTGCTCGGACCCTGCGTAGCTGGGGAGAAGGTAGTGAAAATCAAAATATTCTGTTGCCTTTATCCGTGCGCGCAGTTCTCGGCTGAGCGAGGTATTATCCTGGTCTACGATGCCCAGTGAGACGTGGCTGATGTCGATCTTAACGGCGAAGCCAAAAAGAAGGAGGAGTACAATCGGCATCCCCAGGGCTAAGAACAGACTCCGCGGATCTCTCCGGAGATGGATGATCTCCTTTCTCAGGATGGGGGCGATCCTGGTGCTCATGGTTGAGCCGCCCTGGCAATGGCCGAAAGAAATACATCCTCGAGGGAGGAGTCTTCGCGCGCGGTGAAGGTCCGCTTCAACTCCTTGGGCGAGCCGAGGCCGATGATCTTGCCGGAAAAAATTATCGCGATGCGCTGGCAGCGCTCGACCTCGTCCATGTAGTGGGAGGTGACCAGGATCGATGTCCCCCCGCCGGCCAGTTCGTAGATGAGGTCCCAGAAATCGCGCCTGGAGATTGGATCGACGCTCGCCGTCGGTTCGTCCAAGAAGAGAATGTCTGGCTCGTGAAGAATCGCACAGCCGAGCGAGAGCCGCTGCCTCCAGCCTCCCGAGAGCTCCCTGGTCAGAGAATTCTCCCGGCCTTCCAGGCCGGCCATCTTGAGCACCCAGGCCTTCCTTTCCGCTTCGCGCTCCGGAGCGAGATGATGGATCCCGGCGAAAAAGTCCAGGTTCTCTTTGACCGTAAGATCGCCATAGAGAGTAAACCGCTGGGGCATGTAGCCGATAATTTTTTTCACTTCTTCGGGCTGGGAGGCGATGTCAAACCCTCCGACCCTTCCCCGACCCGAGCTGGGGCGGATAATGCCGCACAACATCCGGATGGTTGTCGACTTTCCCGCGCCGTTAGGGCCGAGAAACCCGAAGATCTCTCCCTCGTTAACCCCAAAAGTGATGTGATCCACCGCGGTAAAGGCGCCGAATCTTTTGGTCAGGTCACTGACTTCGATGCTAAGCACGGTTTTCTTTTGGAGTTCGCCGTTTTTCCTGGACAAGCGATAGGAAGACGTCCTCGATCGAAGGGGAGATCCGCCGGAGCGATCTCAGGGCGACTCCATTCTCTTGCAGGGACCGGGTAATGTCTTGAGTCCTTAAGTGTCCGGCTTCAAAGACCAGATGGAGTGCGTCGCCAAAGGGGTTGACGCTCTTGAGCCCGGGGAGAGTCCGCAGGGCCGCCCGGGCCTGCTCGCGGTCGGCGAGAAGCTCAAAGATCTCGTCCTTCATCTCTTGGATCAAGGCCTGGGGCGGCTTGTAAGTCAAGAGGGCGCCCTCGTAGAGGAGCGCGACGTTGTGGCACTTTGAAGCCTCATCCATGTAGGGCGTTGTCAAGATGAGAGTGACGCCCTGGGCGTTGAGTTCAAAAAGGAGCTGCCAGAGCTCGCGCCGGGAAACAGGGTCGACTCCCGTCGTGGGTTCATCAAGAAAGAGAAGGTCCGGGGTATGAAAGAGATTGCAGGCCAGGGCCAGTTTCTTCTGCATTCCGCCGGAAAGGTTCCTGGCCAGGCGGTCCTGGAACGGACCGAGGCCGGAAAAGCGCAGCAGTTCTTGCCTTCGGGTGTCGAAGCGTTCGGAGGTGACGCCATAGAGGTCAGAAAAGAATTTGAGGTTTTCAGCCACCGTGAGGTCCCCGTACAGGCTGAAGTGCTGGGGCATGTATCCGATATGGTCTTTGATCTTCTGGGCGTCGGTGACGACATCGAGCCCCTCAATCCGGATCGAACCCGAAGTCGGCTTGTAGAGCCCGGTGAGGAGGCGGAGAAGGGTCGTTTTTCCAGCCCCGTCCGGCCCGATCATGCCGACGATCTGGCCCCGTTCGATTTCCAGGCTCAGAGAATCGATGGCCGCAATTTCATGAAACCGCTTCGTGAGCTTTTCGACCTTTATGGCCAACATGACACCTGCACGCTACCACATGATTTAACAAACACGAAAATAAGGGCATCTTCCCCGTTCAGAGAGGAACAGGAGGCCACCCTCTGGCCCCCCGGGCCTCGAGGAACCAGTCCCGTCGGTTCCCCCGTCGCATGAGCCGACGGGCCCCCCTCCGCTACGGGGTCCCAAGGGTGGCCTCCTGCTCCTCCTTCACTATCACTGGCTGATTCTCGCGTTTGCATTGGTTACATGCCACCGCTTACACCTCACCCCTTACTATTTATGATTTTGACATCGACGGGCATTCCGGGTTTGAGCTCGCCTGAGGAGTTTTCGAGGTAGGCCTTGACCATATAGACCAACTTCAAACGCTCCTCTTTGGTTTGGACGTTCTTCGGAGCGAACTCGGCTTCCTGGGAAATATAATCGACCTTGCCCGGATATATCTTTTGACCGTAGGCATCTGTCCTGACTTCGACCCGATCGCCGATTTTGATCCGGCCTACCTCCTTCTCCGGGACGTAGGCTTTGACAAAAGTCTGGCCGAAATCGATGACGCTGAAAAGGATCGTGCCTGGAGAGGCGAGCTCGCCGAGCTCGATGTGCTTGACCTCGATAAACCCATCCACCGGGGAAACGATATGGGCATCCTGAATCGACCTCTGCAAGAGCTGTCGCTGGGATTCGAGGCTATTAAGCTGGGCTTCGGCCATTTCGATTTCTTCTTTCTCTTTTCCGCGGAGAGCCATCCGGTAATTTTCATCCGCGCTCTTATAACTCTCCTTGGCCGCCGTGGACCTCAGGTCGGCCTTCTCTTTTTGCGATTGCGACACCGCTCCTTCGCTCAGGAGCCTGGTCATTCTGTCCTGGTCCAATTGAGCTTGGTCCAACTCTTTGGCGGCGATATCGAGTTGATTCTTGGCGATTTTGATGAGCTCCTGTTTTGTCCCCTTCTTGGCGAGACGGACGGCGGCTCCGGCTCCCCCGATCGCTGCCTGGACCTGTTTGAGTTGGAGAGTGAGTTTCTCATCGTCCAGGCGACAAAGAGGGTCTCCCTTTCTGACCTGCTGCCCCTCCCGGACAAAGATCTCCTTCACTTCACCCTGGGTCTGGGCCTTGATATCCGTTTTGATAGCCTCGATCAAGCCGGAAACTTCGATGACGCCCGAAGCGCCCGATTTAGACTGACAGGAGACGACGGCCAAAGAGAGGAAGATGTGTCCGAAAACCAACAGGACCTGGGCGGGCTTTTT
The DNA here is from genome assembly GCA_963701305.1 of Candidatus Aminicenantota bacterium. GTDB lineage: Bacteria > Acidobacteriota > Aminicenantia > Aminicenantales > CAVYOD01 > CAVYOD01. The sequence goes on along the minus strand of OY969586.1, from coordinate 1,215,851 downwards.
CATGTTCGCTCCTTTGGCGTCTTGCGTCCCAATCTCGAGCCGTTCTCTAAATGACATTTTTTTTCTTTTTGTTTCAATTGTCAAGGCAAAACACATTAAGAAGTGAGCGCTGAGCAGTGAGCGGTGAGCAGAGAAATACTAAATTCGGGCGTCTGTCTCGTTTCACGTACCCCGTTCCTCGTGCCCCGTTCAATACGTTACGTACCCCGGATCCCACAAAAATCTAGGCACTGAGCAGGAAGCCCAGAGCGGTCAAGACGGACTCAGGGTTTGGAGCCGATCATCTATTTCGAAGCCACGGGCAACAAAAATCATGTTCGGCCCGTATAATATACGTTGAGCTCTCGTTTGGAAGAAGGAGTCCATGAAGTTCCAGAGTATCTTATGCCCGGCGGCACTCGTCGCGGTTGTGCTTATCGCTAGGCCGGGCGTGGGGGCGTATGCTCGGTCCGAGGAATTGCCCAAGCCTCTTGTCGCGGCTTCATACAAGATCAGTCCTGCCGCTTCAAAAATAAAAGTCGACGGCATCTTGGATGAAGACGCCTGGTCCAAGGCTACAGTCATGAAGCTTCCCTATGAATGGATGCCGGGGGATAACGCCGCTCCGCCGGTCGATACCGACTGTCTGGTCACCTACGATCACGACCGGTTTTATATCGCTTTCCGCTGCTATGATCCTGATCCCGGGCAGATTCGCGCCCATCTCATGGACAGGGATGCAAGCGACACGTTTATCCAAGACGACCACATCAATGTCCTTATCGACGCCTTCAACGACGAGCGGCGCGGGTTTGAATTCCGGGTGAACCCGCTTGGCGTCCAGGCTGACGCCAATTTCAGTCAGCAGGAAGGTTACGAAGATTTTTCCTGGGATGCGATCTGGGACTCGGCAGGAAAAATCACCGATTGGGGATATACGATCGAGATGGCCATCCCTTTCAACCAGCTCCGCTTCCCGAGGACCCAAGAGGAACAGACCTGGGGATTCAGCGCGGAGCGCTCTTGGCCTCGAAACGTCAGGCACAGGATGGAAACCCATCCCAGGGACAGAAATGTCCTCTGCCTGCTTTGCCAGGTTAATAAGATTTCGGGAATTCGCGGCATTAGCCCCGGCTCGAACATCGAAATTGATCCCACTGTGACTTCCAAGCGCACCGATTTGCGCCAGGATTTCCCTGCTGGGCCGATCAAAGCTGGGAAGATCGATGCGGAACCCGGCATCACGGCCCGCTGGGGTATCACGCCGAATCTGATTTTCAATGCCACGGCCAACCCTGATTTTTCCCAGGTTGAGGCCGATGTGGCCCAGTTGGCCGTAAACACCCGATTCGCCCTTTTTTATCCCGAGAAGAGGCCCTTCTTTCTTGAAGGCGCCGATTTTTTCCTGACCCCTCTCCAGGCCGTTTTTACCCGCACGGTAGCCGATCCGGCAGGAGGGATCAAGCTGACAGGAAAAGTGGGGGAAAACGCGATCGGCTTCTTCGGCGCCTACGACCGGATCAACAACCTGATCTTCCCCTCCAACCAGGGGTCGACTTCCACGTCCCTTGAGGAGGGGGTTACGAGCGGCGTTTTTCGTTACAGGCGAGATCTGGGCCGGGCTTCGACTATCGGCGTTCTCTATGCCGGTCGAGTCGGGACGAATTACTACAACCATGTCCTTGGGTTTGATAGTTTCCTCTGGCTCTCCAGGACCAAATCACTCCGTTTCCAGTACCTCCATTCGGAATCCGAGTATCCGCAGGAGATCGCCGCTCAATTCCGCCAGCCAATAAGGGCGTTCGGCGGTGACGGACTCACGGCCAATTTCCAGCACGTGGGCCGTGAGTGGATTTATTGGGCGGGTGGGGGCGCCCTGTCCTCGAACTTCCGGGCCGACTCCGGCTTCATCCCTCAGGTCGATTATCGTCGCCTAGAGGGTGGCCTGACGCGGCAGGTCTGGGGGACCCAGGGAGGCTGGTTTACCCAGATCCAGTTCGGCATCCAAGGTTCGAGGGGAGAAAGTATGCACGGCCGGTTGACCGATCAGGCCCTATCCGTCAATGGGGCGTATATGGGTCCGCTGCAGTCAAGGATCAGGGTGACGCTCAGCCGGCTAAAAGAATTCTACAATTCCAGAATTTATGACCGTATTTATTTCTCGCTCGGCGGCGAGCTCAAGCCGGCCTCCGGCGTCTGGGTTCAGTTTTCCAGCAATGTCGGCGACAGCGTCGATTACAGCAATTCACGTTTGGCCTCGGTCGTGAGTTTGATGCCGGGCCTGGAATACAATGTCGGCCGGCATATCAACCTCAACTTTAGCCATGTCTATGAGCGGCTCGGCCTGATGGGAAACGAGATCTACACAGCCAATTTGAGCCAGGCCCGCCTGGTCTATAATTTCAATGTTCGGACGTTCGTCAGGGCGATTTTCCAGTATCAAGACGTGAGTCGCAATCCTGCCCTCTACTCCTTTCCTGTTGCCGCAAAGACCAAAACTTTCTTCAGCCAATTCTTGTTCTCTTACAAGCTCAACCCCCAGACCGTGCTTTTCCTCGGATATTCCGATAACTATCTCGGAATGCAACGCCTGGATCTAACCCAAACCGACCGGACCTTCTTCGTAAAGATCGGCTACGCCTGGCTGCGCTAGCGTAAAGCGCCAGCGCCGTCTATCTCGTCCATCTCGTCTTTTTAGTCTTCTCATCAAGAAAATGCGCTATAACTCTCTCGTTTTTTGTTTTCTTTAGGGAGTGACCGGGGCCAAAGACCTCATTTAATGATATCTGACGAGATGACGGAATCGACGAGACGACGAGAAAGACGTCTTTGGCAACCTTTTGCCCTTCTTTTTCATCTTAATCCGTTGAGGAATCACCAAGATGGACCCCTCGGCTGCGACGCTGGTGCTTGAAGGGCAAATGAGCGATAATACAGCCCAGGTTTACGCCAAAACCCGGGACCCGGCGGTCCTGGCGATGAAGAACAACATGGATCGTTCTGATTCTCAGGAAGCCCTCGTTCGGCGCGCCGCGGCAGGGGACGTGGTGGCCATGGAGACCATTTACCAGCAGTTCAAACAGCCCATTTTCAATCTGGCCTACCGTTACAGCTCTGACCGGGCGACAGCCGAAGACCTGTTGCAGGATATTTTCATCAAGATCTTCACCCACCTGGGCGACGTGAAGGACTCGGGAACTTTTTCGGCCTGGATTTACCGGATTGCCCTCAATGAATGCTATAGCTTCCTGCGGGAGAAGAAGAGCCGATCTCAGAAAACGATCCCCATGGCCGAAATTGAAGGCAAGCTCGAGGAAGCCTCTTATGATGGCCACGAACGGAATATCCGGAAGCCTCTCGAGGAAGCGATCAAGGCCCTGCCCGTCAAATTGAGAAGCGTTTTTGTGCTCCACGATGTCCAGGGGTTCAAACACAGGGAGATCGCGGGGACGCTGGGCTGCTCTGTTGGAACATCCAAGTCGCAACTGTTCAAAGCACGCCTCAAGGTGAGGCAATACCTCAAAAAGAAAGGCATTTTCTTAGGAGATAGATCATGAGATGCTCGAAAGCCAGGAGGTTGATCAGCGAATTTCTGGACGGAGAGCTTGATTCCCGCCGGGAATGGTCGCTCCAGGCGCACTGTGCGGCCTGCGCGGACTGCCGGGAGATCCTGGCGGATTTTTCGGCTGTGGTCAAGGAAGCCGGGCATCTTTCGGCGCCTGCTCCCTCGGATGCCGTCTGGTCGAAGATAAAGGCGAGACTGGATGAGGGGAGACGGGACGTCAGCCAGGCAGCTGCGTCTCAGAAGCCGGGGCGGGGGTTTTTTAGCTTCCGGCCCGCGGTTCGCTATGCCTTGACCGTGGCGTTGCCGTTATCGCCGGCGGGATTTTTCTGGGCACGCGGCCTTGGGGGAGGAGCGATCCCCTGGCCAAGCTGAAGGAGGCCGAACACCACTACCAGTTGGCGATCAAGGCGCTTGACGAGGCCCTGGCCTCTCAAAAGGACGGTGTCGATCCAGAGCTCGCCAGGGTCCTCAGCCGGAACCTCCAGGTGATCAATGCGACGATTGCGGCCTGTGAGCAGGCGGTCCGTCAGGATCCCAACGACCTGGGAGCGAGGACTTATCTCCTGGCCGCGTATGGCGAAAAGGTCAATTTTTTAAACGACCTTATGGAAATGAGGAAGAAGCCCTCTCTGAGCAAAGAATCAAAGACGAGCCTATAAATCTCGAACACGAGGCGAAGGAGGAAAATCATGCCGACAAACCAAATAAGAAAAGCGGGCGTCTTGCTGATCAGTTTGTTCTTGGTGGGAGCCTATCTGCCGCTCCGTTGCCAGGCCGGAGAAAAGGAAGAGTTCAAGGAGAAGTTTGAGAGAACAGAGGCCCTGGCCAAGGACGGAAAGGTCTACCTGAGCAACGTCTCGGGGGATATCGATGTCAAGACCTGGCCTCAGGAACAGGTCAAGATCGACGCCACCAAGGTGACTGAGGCGTCCAGCGCCGAGAAGGCGAAAGAGGATGCGGCCCAAGTCACGATCGAGGTGAGCAAAGTCGGGAATGTCCTGCGCATCGAAACGAAATACCCGGAACGCCTGGGTGGTTTGTTCCATAAGTCGCTCAGAGTCTCTGTCAACTATGTCCTCTGGATTCCGGATAAGGCTTCGGCCGAACTCAAGGATGTGAGCGGCGACATCATCGTCGAAGGCGTCGGCGGAGCGTTGATCGCCAAATCCGTGAGCGGGGATGTGGACGTCCGGAAAGCGGCGATGGGGGCCGATTGCGATGCCGTCAGCGGAGAGCTGAGGCTGGCCGATATCGTGGGCGACGTGAACTTGAAGACGGTTTCGGGCACGATCACGGCGACGAGGATCAAGGGGTCGATCGAAGCGGAGACGGTGAGCGGGGATATCGACCTGAGCGAGGTCTCGGATGCGATGGTCGTCAAAGCGAAGGTTCTGAGCGGGAACCTGACCTTCCAAGGCAGGATCAATCCTCAGGGCCGGTACAGCCTCAATTCCCACAGCGGCGACGTGGTCATGACCATTCCGGCCGAATCGGCATTTGAATTCGAAGCCTCGAGCTTCAGCGGGAATATCCAAAGCGATTTTCCGATCGAAGTCTCGGGCAAGCTGAGCCGCAAAGAGATCCACGGCGTCGTCAACAAGGGAGGAGCCTCGATCAAGCTCACCACTTTCAGCGGCGACGTCGAACTGAAAAAGCGCTGATAGCGCAATCAAGGACTTCTAGGAGCCGGACTCCTTCTCGTCATGGGAAGGGGCCCGGTTTTATTTCGGCCTCAGTCCACACTTGACCAATACAAACCCAATAGCAAATGCGATATCTCCGTTCAAGGTTACGCCGGAGACCACCCTCTGGCCTCCGGACCCCGAGGAACCAGTCCCGACGGTTCCCCCGTCGGACAAGCCGACGGGCCCCCCCCCTCCGCTACGGGGTCCAAGGGTGGCCTCCGGGCAACCTTGACTATGTCAAGTGACTCATCGCGTTTGCATCAGTTTTAAAAAAAGCTTGACAAAACGGGAAAGTGTACTGTATTATTAGTACAGTCATACGGAGGCGGCGAAAGTGATCAAAGTCGATCCAACAAGCTTCATCCCGATCTACGAGCAGATCAAAAAAGAGATTAAGGGCCAGATCACGCATGGCAAGCTCAAGGCGCTGGAAGCTCTCCCCTCCGTGCGAGACCTGGCCACAGACCTTATCATCAACCCGAACACGGTCGCCCGGGCCTACCGGGAGTTGGAAATGGAAGGTTTCATTTACACCCGAAAAGGCAAAGGGTGTTACGTGACCGATCACTCAAGCTCCCTGATCGAGAAAGAGCGCCGGACTGTCCTGATCGGGATCTTTGATCAGGCGATCAAGGAGGCCGAAAGGTATAACTTGAGTGGCCAGGAAATCTTCGCCTTGTTTGAGGAAAGGCTCCGAAGGACTTCCGGGGCCAGAACAAGCGGGGGCAGAAATGAATGAAATCCTAAGGATTCATAATCTATCCAAGGCCTTCGGCCGGAATAACGTGCTTCAAAATTTCAACCTGACCTTGGAGAAAGGCAAGGTCTACGGATTGTTGGGAAAGAACGGAGAAGGCAAGACCACACTCATCCGCATCATCATGGGCATCATCCCTTCCGACTCGGGCGAAATGTTCTACAAGGGACAGAAAATCAAATTCAATGACTCGAGTTACAAAAAAGAGATCGGATACATCCCGGAGGAAGCGTTCTTCTTCAGATGGATGAGGGTCAGTGAACTCTTCGCCTTCAATTCTGGTTTTTATCCTGCCTGGAACGTGAAGAAGGCGGAGGATTATCTAGCGAGGTTCTCGCTTCCCGGGGCGGCAAAAATCGGCCAACTTTCTCGCGGCATGAAACTCAAGCTGGGGTTGGCCGTGGCTCTGGCGGCCAAACCTGAGCTTCTCATCCTGGACGACCCGACCTCGGGCATCGATGTCCCCACCCGGCAGGATTTCTTAAAAGATATCATCGCCGAACTCTCGGATGCGGGCACAACCATCCTCTTCTCCAGCCATCTTGTTCACGAGTTGGAACGGATCGTGGAGCGGCTGGCTATCCTCGAACGGGGGAGTCTCATCCTCGACGAAGATTATCAAATGGTGAAGAGCCTGACCCAAAGAATCCGGCTGACATTTGAGGGCCCTCTGCCGGAGAAATGGGGCTTTGATGGAATTTTACAGCAGAAACCGGGTCCCCATCGATGCGAGCTGACCGTGTATCCTTGGGATGAAGACAAAGAGAAACGATTGAGAGCGCTCGGTCCTGCGACCTTAGAAAAAGAGTCCCTGGCGCTCGAGGAGATCTTCGTGAGCTTTATTTCTTCGGCCGCGCCGAATGAAAAAAGAAATCGAGGGAGGAACTGATGTACGCGAAGCTATTCCTCAAAGAAATCAGGGAAAAGCTGAACCTCCTTGTTTTTGCCGTGGTCCTTCTCCTCATCTTTGCCGTTTTTTGTTTGAAATACTCAGAAGAAAAAGGCGTCACGCTCCTCTTCTCGGAAGCCATCATCCTCGTGTTTCTCCCGATCTTCGGATTGCTGCTAGGATCCAGCGGATTTTATACAGAGTTCAGAGATGACGCCTGGGCTTATCTCCTTTCGAGGCCGATCAAAAAATGGGCTATTTGGCTGACCAAGTATGTCGCCCTTCTTTTCCTTTTGTTTCTGATCGTTGCCTTCTTTCTGCTGCTTTTTACTGTCCTCCCTGGTCTCAAAGCAACGCTTCAAAGCTACTCGCTGTGGGGCTATCCGGGGAGGTATTCTCTTCTCTTATTCATCTTCCTCTTTTCAGTTTCAGCCTTCACCGTGGCCTTTTCGATTTCTTTTCTCTCGGAACGACAATTCACCATTCTTCTCATCGCTATTCTGATAGGCGTCGTCGAGGCCGTTTCTTTTGCCAGGTACCAGACCTTCCTCGAGGCGACGAATCCTTACCTGAGCAGACCGCTTGGCCTTTTAGTTTTATGGCCCCTGAGTTTTATCGCCGCCTCCATCCTGACTTTCCTTAAAACTGATTTTTCCCAGGCCCGGAAGAAAGTCATGACCTTCTTAAAGTTCTGCCTGTTCTTCTTGGCTCTGTCATTCGTCATCACCTCCGCCTGGATTTTCGGGGGCCGGTTTCTGGGCATAAAGAATCGCCAATATCTGTCCAATGTCCAGACTTACGCGGGATCGGCTTATTTTGCGACGGTGAATTCGATCTTCAGGTTCGATTTGAAACAAGACAAGCTCCAGAGAATTGGGCAAAAATCTGTGTTCCCGGATTTCGACTTGGGCGGCGGAAAGATCGCCTTTCTCAGGGAGATATATGGGGTATTGAGAAAAGACGATGAGCGCGCATTCGGCCAGGAACTGTGGATCATGGACATCGACGGCTCGAACCAGAAATGTCTCCTTGACGCCGACAAAAAGAAGATTCTTTTCAAAGACGAGTATTTATGGGACTGTCATCTCTCCTCAGACGGAAGGAGGGTCGCTTTTGCCACAACTCCTTGGAAGGAAGGAACGAAGTGTCTTGGCGTCATCAATTCCGACGGAACCGGGCTGAGAATCTTTCCGCTGAGTCTCCCCAAGGTCGAATATTTCGTGGCCGGGTGGACGGACTCCAATCGATCGCTGATCGTTGTTTCCCTCCCCAAGAGAAAAGGACCCGAATCCGAGAGAAAAATCCTGAAATTCTTCGTTGAGGACGGCACCTGGACAACAATGGCCGAGGGGAGGTTAAGAAGCATCCATGCCGGCGGGATTTTATCTCCAAAAGGAAGCGCCCTGGCTTTTACCCAATCTGACGATGAAACTTCGAAGGAAATTTTGACCCTCTGCGATATGGCGACCTCGGGCAAAAAAGAGATCTTTAGGGCCCGCTCCATTGATGCTTTTCATTGGAGTTCGAGCGGGGAACAAATTGTCTTTGTCGCCGATAAAAACAAGCTGGGTGTCTATTCTCTGCCCGAGGGCAAGGTCATCAATGTTAAAGCCGTGAATCTGCGGTCTTCCTATCCATCATTTGAATGGATTGATAATGAAACGAAAATCGTCCTTACCGATTCAGAGCCAGAAGGATCTTACCTGAAGATTCTGGGCCGGAATCTTGAAGAGGAAAGGTCGGTCAGAATCCCGAACTCCCGGGGAGTCAATGGAGCCTTTCCGGTCCAATCCGAGGGCCGAGATATTCTGATCACGGACTTCATGAGAGGCAGGGTATGGGTTTTTAATTTAGACACCGACAAGTGGCGAAAAATCTATTAAATAAGAGGTCAGACAGCCGGTTCAGGTATGCAACTTTGGCAGCATTTTCTCGTTTCTCCCTTTTTTTGAAGTGCCCAGCGGCCCCACAATCCTAAAGACGTTGAGATGGGAGAGATTGCCAGATGTGCAGACCTGACCTCGTTTTATCGTCATTCATAAGCGGACGCGTCGGAGCTGTTTTCTGAAGATTTTGTATCTTTCGCTCATCCCTTCTCTTTTTGACCAACGTTCAATCTCCCCAGGGTCTACAGGATTATATTTCGCGACCAGAACGGCCTGGTCGAGGGCTTGCCTGTCGTTCCAATGGTAAAAGGAAGCCAGGCGGTCTTTAACACAATCCGTTGCAGACAGGAGTTTCAGGGTCATTTTCCCTTTCTTTATTTTTGCCACTTCTATGATGGGTTCGTCTCCGATAGAAGCGGGTGGGGGGAGAAACTCAACAAAAAATTCCGTTTCTCTATGTTTGAAATGTCCATCTTCAAAATAAAAGTCGATTTTTCCCAAGATCTGCCTGAGCCTCTTTTGATCTTCATAAGACTGCAACACGAAATCCAGGTCTGAGGAAACATACTTGTTTTCAGTATAGATAGAAACGCAGGCGCCTCCGGAGAGGACCGTGTCGATTCCGTTTTTGGTCAAGTGGCTGGAAACATATAGGGCCAATTCTCTAATCCCGAGCTTCGAGATCATCATCTTTGATTATAACGGTTTTCGGGTACGCCGTGGTCTCAGTCTCTTCAGATAATGCCGTTGTTTCTCCTCTTCGGGGATGAATTCGAGTGCTTTATTCAAGAGCGCCTCAAGCTCTTTTTTAAACGGATACCTGGGACTCATCCCAAATAGCCTAACTCTTCCTTTGAGCTTGCTGTAAAGAACTCCCCCTGCCTCCAGGTTCAACAGATGTTTTTGAACGGCGCTCAGATTGAAACCAAATGTCCTGGCAACTTCGCTCGGATAGGATTCCCCGTTTCTGAAGAGATAAAAAAGAACTTTTTCTTTGATCCCGGATGCAAACAGCGCTTCCAGCATTTTTCGTCTCCTATTGTCTTGCCAGGCAAGTAACCACCATAAGTGGTTATATAACCACCTCTGGTGGTTATAACGATAACACGAGAGGAGGGCTCTGTCAACGCCCCATCAGCCCTGGGATCCCTGTCCCGAAATATGTATAATTCGCTGGATGAGCGCGGTGACGAGAATCCATATCATCAACTTCTTCCGGAAGTTCGCCGTGAACTCCGTTTTTTTCCTCACGCCCCTCTATTTTCTTAAGATAGGGTTGGCCGGCTGGCAGATCGGGGTGATCATATCCCTCTACGCCTTCGCTCCGCTGCTCTCTTCCTTTCCCGCCGGGTGGATCAACGACCGCTTGTCGATTAAAAAGGTCATCCAGGGAGCTCTTGTTCTGCTCAGCCTCCTGCTTGTGGCGGTTGGGCGCAGCCATAGTTTTGTACTCACGGCCCTGCTGTTTCTGCTTATCGGGGTGGCCAATAATGCCCTGGATGTTTCGACGAACAGTTTGTATTACAAGGACGAAACGGCGCTGGACCAGAACAAAAAGTACAGCCGCTTGGCCTTCTGGCTGGCGCTCGGAACCGCCTGCGGGACCTTGGTCGGCGGACTCCTGATTTACCTGGCCAGTTTTCAAGCCCTTTTTTATGCCTACGCCGCCATCCTGTTGGCCGTTCTGTCAATAACCGGTCGGCTCGGCGACGAGAGGTTCGGGCTGGTGACTCTCAGCGAGTACAGATCGAATCTCCTCCGCAGGAAGACCCTCCTTTTTTCGCTTTTGATCTTCATCCTGGCTCTCCATTGGGGCGTTGAGGGGACGGTCTACAGTCCCTTCTTGAGACAGAATTTCGGGTTGAATAATCTGCAGCTGGCTCTCTTTATGTCACTGGCTCTCTTGGCCATGGCATGCTCCGCCTTCTTCGTGGGCCTCTTAAAAACTCATCCTGCGGTCAACAAACGCGTTTTTATCATTTCGATGCTCCTTTCGGGACTCGGCCTCGCCCTCATGGCGACCGCAAACGTCTACCTCTCCTTCTTTTTCCGGGCGGTTCACGAGGTCGGCGACGGGATGCTGAGCGCGCTGGTCGTCCTCTTCATCTCCAGGCTCTTCGCTCAGAGAACGATAGGCGGAAGCTCCGGCCTGCTCTTGGCCATCCAGACCCTCGGCAACATGGTCGGGAGCCTGGTTTTCTCGCCACTGGGGTATAATATCGGCTTGCAGTACCCTTTCCTCATCGCCGGCGGTTTGCTGGTCATGAATTCAGGGTTTGCGTATTTCGTCTTCAAGCGGGAAAAGTATTAGGATGATATCGACCAAGGGCTCCGGGTTCGACGTGATCCTTATCAGCGGGGAGCCCTATGCCGACCATCCTCTCTCCGGCGTCGGCGTCATCGCCCGGGTCCTGGACGCTCAAGGCTACAAGGTCGGGGTCGTCAGCCAGCCCGATTGGGCCAAGGACCGTGACTTCACGAAACTCGGCCGGCCGCGCCTTTTTTTTGGCCTGACCTCGGGCTCGATCGACAGTCTTTTGGTCAATTACACACCACTGAAGCGGCCGCGGAGCCGCGATCCTCACGCTCCCCACAGTTCCCAAATTCCGGACCGGGCCCTCCTTGTCTATTGCAACAAGGTTAAGCAGCTTTATCCCGGCGTTCCGATTGTCATCGGTGGGATCGAGGCTTCCCTTCGCCGTTTTGCCCACTTTGACTATTGGGAAAACCGGGTCCGCCGGAGTATCTTGTTTGACTCCAGGGCGGATATCTTGGTCTATGGTCCGGGCGAGCTCCAGGTGATCGAGATCGCCGGGCGACTCGCGTCCGGAGAGAGCCTAGACGGCATCCTCGGAACATGCATCGTCCGATCGAATCTCCCCCCGGAATTCACCCTCCTGCCGTCCTTTGAGGAAGTGAGCGCCGATCCCGATCAGTTTTGTCGGGCTCAAAATCTTTTTTCCAACCGACGCTCACTTGCCCAAGCCTCCGCCGGGCGCTTCGTCCTTCAATATCCCATGCCCGAATACACGACTAAGGACCTCGATTGGATCTACGGGCTTCCCTACGAGCGCGAGATCCCCAAGGACTTCCCGGAGTTCGGCATGGCCCGCTTTTCCGTCGTCACCCATAGGGGATGCGTGGGCCGCTGCTCGTTCTGCTCCCTTTCCCTTCACCAGGGAGACATGGTCGTCTCGCGAAGTGAAGCCTCGATCCTGGCCGAGATCGGAGGCCTGACAAAGCATCCGGATTTCAAGGGCTATATCGATGACCTGGGAGGGCCGACGGCCAACATGTACGGCATGGATTGCCGCCAGAAGTGCGAGGCGGAATGCCTTGAATGTCCCAAGCTCGACCGCAGCCATCAACGGCTCATCCGGCTGATGAGGCAGGCCCGTGCGATTCCCGGCGTAAAGAAGGTTTTTGTCCGGAGCGGGATCCGCCATGATTTGGCCCTGGCCAGCCCGGAGTACATCAAGGAATTATCGGACCATCACATATCAGGGCTTCTCAAGATCGCTCCCGAGCACGTCTCTCCCCGCGTGCTGCGTCTGATGAACAAAGGCATCCCGCGGCTCGAAGAATTCCGGCGACTTTTCTACAAGCTGAACAAAGACCGCAAACAACATCTCAAATACTATTTTTTGGTTGCCCATCCGGGAACGACCGAAAAGGAATCGCGAGACCTGGCTTGGGCCATCCGGAAGCTCGAAGCGGAAGGGGAGAAGCCCGTCGAAGGCGTCCAGATCTTCACTCCAACGCCCATGACCCGCTCGACCTGCATGTATTACACGGGGAAAGATCCTTCGACAGGGGAGCCAATCCCGGTGCCGCGCACGTTCGAAGAAAAGAAAAGACAAAAAAATATGTTTTCCGAGAGATCGCTCCAAAAAGTCGATAAAGCCGGTGGATGAAACCAAGCCGTTTTTCTGCTACGATGGATGATGATGCCAAAGACGAAAGTCCTTTTTATCTGTACTCACAACTCCGCCCAGTCTCAGATGGCCGAGGGATTCCTCACGGCCTGCCAGGGAAGCGAGGAAGAAATTCTAGCCTGCTTCAGGCACAGCCGGGACGAGATAAAAAGCTGGATTGAAAAGACGTTCGGAGGGAAAGCCTCAACACTCTGAGTCATCCTGTCCACTTGACAATCTTACCCGCTTGATATATGAATATATGTTCATATATGAATAAATCGAACCATCCGAAAAGAGCTCAAGAAAATCCGGGACTTCTAAGCTAGCATAGGGAGGCCGCCATGCCCGAATATCTGGAAGCGACATTTGACAAGTTTATTTTCCGCGTCAAGGACGGCTATCTTTACAATCGCGAGGGATTCTGGGCTTCATTTCAAGGTTCCTGGGCGATTATTGGGGTCACTGATTTTCTGCAGAAGACCAGCGGCGACATCACTTATTTGAAGACGGTGGAGCCGGGAAACACTGTGAAACAGGGAGGTGAGATCGGCACGATTGAGACGATCAAGGCTGCCTTCGGCATTATTTCTCCGGCCAGCGGCAGGGTGGCAGAGGTTAACCTCCAATTAGAGGATCAACCGCACCTTATCAACCAGGATCCTTATAACGCCGGTTGGATCTGCCGGATCGAACTCTCCGACGCGGAAGACGATAAACGCCAGCTCCTGCCGGCTCTGGGATATTTTGAGCTGATGAAGCAGATGATCGCTCAGGAAGCGAAGAAACTCAATGACTAAAAAAAAGAAACAAGTTGTGATCCTGGCCTGCAGCGGCATCGGCAAAACCTACGGAGCCCTGGCCAGGGAAACAGCCTATCAACTGGTGGAGCGGGTGCGGCCCGGAGTGACCTCGTTGACCTGCCTGCCTCTGCTGGTCATCAACGATCCGGAAGCCAGGTGCCTGGTTATCGAAAATCCGGTAATGACGATCGATGGCTGTCCCCGGGAATGCGCCAGGAAGAGTGTTGAGGCCCTGGGGAAAGACGTCGACAGGCCGATTCAGGTTATCAGTTTTTACACGGCTCACAAGGATCTCAAACCCCAGGGCATCGCCAAGTTGAACGATGCCGGCCGAAAGCTGGCCATGGTCGCGGCCGATGAACTGGCCCTGGCGGTGGATGACCTGACGAGGAAGGAGAAGTGATGGAGACCCCGAACAAAAAAGTGGGACTCATTTCCTGCAGCGGGGAGGAAATACCCGGGGGCACCGTGTGCCGCCTTGCTTGCCGCAAAGTGCTTGATGATCTCAAACCTCATAAGACCGTGACGATCTGCCTTCCGCTCTTTATCGCCGGAGGCGAAGAAGAGCGAGCCTTTGCAGCTGATCACCAGACAATCACAGTGGATGGGTGCGAGAAACTCTGCGCCGCCAAGGGCACGGAGATGCTCTCCGGGAAACCCAGCAGATCGCTGCTCATTCCCGAAATTCTCAAGAAGCGAGGCCTGGCAACTCCGGCCAAACGACATGACTTCGGGCCCGAAGAGGACGCCGTCGTTCAGGCGGTGGCTAAGGAAATTGCCGATGCCGTCGACGAGATTCTGGAAGAGGAATAGGCCGAGGAGAAAGCATGCCCATTTATAAGAATAAAGTGGAATGGCGCGGCGGACACCTGGGCCATACGTGGTGTCAAAATGGAGTGGACATGGGTTTTTCCGCTCCGCCGGATCTTCATGGAATGCCTAATGTTCTCACTCCGGAAGACGCCTTTGTTGCCGCAGCCAACACCTGCTATTTCCTGATGGTCATCTGGGCCGCAAAAAGGTTCCAAATGGAGCTCTTCTCCTTCGAGTGCGAAGCTGAAGGGGAAGTCGAGAACTTCCTTGATCGAACCTCTTGGTTCAAGACCGTGATCCTTCGTCCCAAGCTAGTGGTGAAGAATAAGCCGCAAGAGACGATCCACCGCGCCCTCGACATGGCGCTCAAATATTCAACGATCTGCCAGTCCCTTAAGTCTGAAATCAGGGTTTATCCCAAGATCGCAATTCAACAAGACAGATCGTAGCATGAGATCCCAAAATGAAAGAGGCGATTAAAGTATTCAAAGCTCTTTCCGACCCCACCCGGCTTCGGATTCTGCTTCTTCTCTTGAGGCGAAACCTCTGCGTCTGCGAACTGATGTTCATCTTGAAGATGGAGCAATCCCGGCTCTCCCACCAACTAAGAATCTTGAAGGATGCGGATCTGGTGGAGGATCTAAGAGATAGCCGGTGGATCATTTACCGGATTCCCGCGGCCATAAAGAGGGACCTCGCGGGCTTGCTCGGAGAGGGGCTGAGCGGGAAATTGAAAGAATCCGACCTGACGAAGCAGGATAGGGCCAATCTCAAAGTCTGCCTGAGGGAAGAAGTCCGGAAAAAGCATTCATATCTTTGAGAAGGACGCTCGAAGGATCAGAAGCAGGTCAGAGATGTTTATCGAAAAGATCGAGATCACCCAGACAATGCCCTGTCTGGCCGATCCGGAGAAGATCCGGTTCATCGCCCGGGTTGAAAAAGATGTCTCCGAGGTTTTTCCCTATTTGAATACTATCTTAAAGGGAGCCATTTATAATCACAATGCCAGGACCTTAACTTTGAAGAAAGAAGGTCGGCTTATTACCCTGCATCCTGATCGGATAGCGGCGGGGAAAGTCATCGATGAGAAAGATGCCTGGCAGATCATCGAGTGGCTCAAGGAATGCATGAATGATTGTTACGATAAGAAAGACTCTTTGGCCCCAAGCTACGAAAGACGTGCAAAGCTCACGGCCCTGGATATTTTTAAACTTCTCCCCGGAACAAACTGCGGAAGATGCGGCGAATTGACGTGCCTGGCTTTTGCTGTGCATCTCTCCGGAGAGGAAGTGAGTATCATGAAATGCGCAGAATTGTTTTTGGCAGAGTATTCTGAAAAACGAACTGAGCTTTTGCAGGTGTTAAAAGCCTCGGGCTATGATGTCCCGAGCGTGTTTGTTTCGAAGTAATTAGTGCAAGGAGGTGACGTATGGAGATCAGGATTCTAGGGCCTGGCTGCCCGCGGTGCCATGAGGTCGAAAAACGGACGATAAACGTGTTGGCCGAGCTGAATGTTGGCGCTGATGTCCAAAAAATAACCGATTTTAAACAAATTGCCTCGTTCGGAGTATTTGCTACTCCCGCCCTGGTGATCGACGGCAAAGTCAAATGCGTCGGCCGAATCCCTTCCCAAGATGAAATGAAGCGCTGGATTCGAGAGGAAATGCAAACTCACAAAGATGGGGAATGAATTTTAGATTGCGAAGGAGAATCTTATGGCCTCAAAGAAAGTTCATCGAGAAAAAATTCCCTGGTATCCTACTGTTGATACTGAAAAGTGTGACGGGTGCGGAGATTGCATCAGTTTTTGTCCAAAGAGCGTTTATGAATCGGACAAAGAGACACACCGTGCGAAAGTTACCAGTCCCTATGGTTGTGTCGTGGGCTGCAACCAGTGTGAACAGTTATGCAAGTCCGGGGCAATCTCGTTTCCGAAGTACGAAGAAATTCAAAAAATAATCCAAGAATTGCGTGAAGGATAAGAAAGCCGGAGTAACCAAGCAGGTCGGCTTTCGCAGAGAACATGAGAAGTGTCCCGGAAACGCAATGAGCGTGACAAAGGAGGCATATTAATGGCTTGGTTAACAGGTTATCCGAGAGAAAAAATTTGTTGGTTTCCGACTATCGATCCACACAAATGCACTAAATGTGGAATGTGCATGAATTGTGGTCGAAATGTGTATGCCTGGACAAAAGATGGCGCAAGAGTTATTAGGCCCAATAATTGTATTGTCGGATGTTCAACTTGTGCGAATCTCTGTTTGGGGAATGCCATTAGCTTCCCTGATTTGCAGGAAGTTCGGCAGATCTACAGGAAACATGGGGTATGGTCCAAAGTTAAAAGGCAATTAAAAGAGGAAGGGAAATTGAAAATATCAGCGGAGGAGGCTGAAAAAGAATGAGACTATGACATATGCCCTAAAAACACTTGGGAAATTTGGCTTAAAAAATAAGCAAGATGTGAATATCTATCCTTTTGAGAAATATGTGAAATTTTCTCCCAAAACCCATACAAAAAAAGTGTTTTTCGAGACAGAGAAAATAAAAGCCCAAGTGATCGGCTTGGAGGCAGGGCAACAAATCCCTCCCTTCAAGATGGACGCGGACGTCGTCTTTCTCATCCTTGAAGGAGACGGGAAGATTCTTGTTGATGGACAAGAGGAATCTTTAAAAAAATTTTCCTGGGTTTTCGTTCCGAAAAAAAAAGAGACGCGCTCTCTGAAAGCCGATACTCGAATGACCGTCTTAGCGATTCAAGTCAGGTGAAAAATTGGGTTTTAGTTTAATCCTCTGGATTTGGGCCGCATTTTGCCTCGCTTTTTCTTATTTAAAGGGCGAAGAGAAGACACGAGCCTCTCTACGTCATGCTTTCAAGTCTTTCCAGGCAATGGCCCTGCTCGTTTTAGTGACTATCTGGGTCATCGGTTACCTTTTGGCGTTTCTTCCCCCCCGAGTCATCTCCGGGACGATCGGCACGGAAGGCGGGTTTAAGGGCGTCCTTCTAGCCGCCCTTTTCGGGTCAATCACCTTGATTCCAGCATTTATTGCTTTTCCATTGGCGGGTTCGTTTCTCCGCCAGGGAGCCAATTTCAGCGCGATCGCCGCTTTTGTTACGACACTTGTCATGGTTGGGGTCGTGACCGCGCCCTTGGAGGCGAAGTTTTTCGGAAACAAATTTACCCTCTGGAGGAATTCCTTGGGTTTTGTTTTTGCCCTGATCATCGCTTTTATCATGGGAGGAATCCTCAGGTGAGAAAGAATAAATATGTTCTCTTTTTTCTCTTTATGCTCTTGCTGGGGAATATGTTCGTTTATTTCTTAAACCCGGCAACAGCTCTAAAAATTGTCTCGACTTCAAGAAATTATCTTCTGGAGATGCTCTCTATCCTGCCGCCGATCCTCATCCTTCTCGGCCTTTTTGAAGTCTGGGTGCCGAAAAATGTGATTGAAAGAATAATGGGTCGAGGATCCGGCTTAAAAGGAATACTTGCCTCACTCGTTTTCGGCACTGCGGGCATGGGGCCTTTGTATGCAGGTTTTCCGATTGGCTTATCCCTTTTGAAGAAGGGAGCAAGCTTATTTAACGTTGGTATTTTTCTTTGTGTCTGGGCTTCTATTAAGATCCCGATGATACTCTTTGAAATAACGTTCCTAGGAGCGGGCTTTGCCGGCCTACGGTTAGTTTTAACTATCCCCAGCATCCTGGCCATCAGCTGGATTCTCTCTATGATTTTAGGAAGGAGTTATCAAATTGAGAAGATGTGATCTTGTCTTCGTAATCTTAGTTTTCTTGTTTTCCGGCGCGTGTCAGGAGGGAACAGGAAAGAGCAGGGGGGCTCAGCATTCGGGTCAGCAGACGGCGCCGAAAGGGGTCGTCATTACGGATAACCGGGAATTGGAATTTTCCAAATTCAAAGTGACTTTTCTTGAGATTGGCGCCAATGCCTGCATTCCCTGCCGGAAGATGCAGCCGATCATCAAGGAAATTGCCGAACAGTTTCCCGATAATGTCCAAGTGGTTTTTTACGACGTTTGGAAAGATCCCTCCCCGGCCCGAAAATATGGGGTTCGACTCATCCCCACGCAAGTCTTCCTTGACAAGGATGGTAAGGAATTCTCCAGACATGTCGGCTTTTTCCCCAAAGA
Source organism: Candidatus Aminicenantota bacterium (assembly GCA_963701305.1). GTDB lineage: Bacteria > Acidobacteriota > Aminicenantia > Aminicenantales > CAVYOD01 > CAVYOD01. The sequence continues at coordinate 1,197,414 of OY969586.1, read as the reverse complement.
AGAAATCCTGAAAGTGCTGAAGAAAAAAGGCGTCGAGTAATACCAGAGTGCTGAAATGAACCAACTCTTCGGAGATATTTCCCAAATCCTCCAGACCAGCCCCTGGCTGGCGCCCGTAGCCGTTTTTGTTGGCGGGCTCTTGACGGCATCCAATCCCTGCGTTTTGGCCATGATCCCTCTGATGATGAGCATGGTGGCTGGTTTCAAAGAGTCCCCGAGCCTTAAACGAACTTTTATCTTTGCGCTTTTTTTTGTCTTAGGATTATCCATTACTTTTACCGCATTGGGTCTTATTTCGGGTTTGATGGGCAGGCTGTTCGGTGATGTGGGGAGCATCTGGAAATATCTAGTGGTCGCTGTCTGCTTATTCATGGGAATTCATCTACTCGGGATATTCAAATTGAATTTTCGTGTCCCTTCGTATTTCAACATAGGGGAAAAAGGCAACTTTGGCGCCTTTCTTCTGGGATTGCTGTTTGGAGTCGTTTCGACACCCTGTGCCGTTCCTATCCTGGCAGTATTGCTGGCCTTTGTGGCGAACAAAGGCAATGCTCTTTATGGGGGATTCTTGCTCTTCATTTATGCGCTGGGGCACTCTTTCCTTGTTTTGGTCGCGGGCACTTCCATGGGCGCGGCAAAAAAGCTCCTTGAATCAAAAGGATTGAAGAGGGCCAACCGAATCCTCCAAAAAATCGCCGGCATTCTCATCATCCTTATCGGCCTTTATTTTTTGTTTTGGAGATGAAAACAGGAGAGGAGAAGTGAATAATGGTTGAACCAACTGTTCCAAGGCTTTCCTTTCTCGACAGATTTCTGACTTTGTGGATATTTTTAGCGATGGCCGTGGGAGTAGGCTTGGGATACTTGGTTCCCAGTATCGTCACATTCATTAATAAATTTCAGGTGGGGACGACCTCGATTCCGATCGCCATCGGCTTGATTCTGATGATGTATCCGCCACTAGCCAAGGTGAAATATGAGGAGCTGGGCGACGTCTTCCGAAACGTTAAGGTGCTGTCGCTCTCTCTCATCCAGAACTGGGTTATCGGTCCCATCCTGATGTTTGCCCTGGCCGTCGTCTTCCTTCGCGGCTATCCCCATTACATGTATGGGGTGATCATGATCGGGCTTGCCCGGTGCATCGCCATGGTCATCGTCTGGAACGAGTTGGCCAAGGGCGATACGGAATATGCCGCCGGCCTGGTGGCTTTCAACTCCATCTTCCAGGTTTTGTTCTTTTCGGTTTACGCCTATATTTTTATCACGGTTTTCCCCACCTGGCTGGGCCTCAAAGGCACGACTGTCAGCGTGACCATCGGTCAGATCGCGAAAAGCGTCTTCATCTATCTGGGGATTCCCTTCATTGCCGGTGTCGCCACGCGTTTTACTATGCTCAAACTCAAGGGAAAAGCCTGGTATGAACAAAAGTTCATCCCCCGCATAAGCCCCATCACACTCATCGCGCTCCTCTTCACCATCATCGTCATGTTCTCTCTCAAGGGCGAGACGATCGTGAAGATACCGCTGGATGTCTTGCGCATCGCCGTTCCCCTGGGCATTTATTTTGTCGTCATGTTTCTCGTATCCTTCTATATGGGCCGGAAGGTGGGAGCCGACTATTCAAAAACGGCGACGCTGTCCTTCACTGCGGCGAGCAACAACTTCGAACTGGCCATCGCCGTGGCCGTGGCCGTGTTCGGCATCAACTCGGGCGAGGCCTTTGCCGCGGTCATCGGTCCGCTCATCGAAGTGCCGGTCATGATTGGGCTGGTCAACGTGGCGCTCTTTTTCCAAAGAAAATATTTTCGCCCGTAGAGATTCCCCTTTTCCATTTCTCGCGAGCTTGAAAAGAGGTTCGTTCTGCGCTATATTCTCCGAAACCCGAGAGATCCGTGATAGCTGACGAAAAAAATCAACGACCGATCGCCCTCGTGGTCACGACCCTCGGATCCTTTCTGACGCCGTTCATGAGCTCGGCGATCAACATCGCCCTGCCGTCGATCGGACGCGAGTTTTCCCTGTCGGCCGTCGGCGTGGGCTGGGTGGCGACTTCTTTTCTCCTCGCGGCGGCCATCTTTCTTGTCCCTTTCGGCCGTCTGGCTGATCTCCACGGCCAGAAAAAGTTCTTCACCTACGGGATCGCGATCTATACCCTGGCCTCGTTCCTGGCCGCTCTCTCCCCCTCTCCTCTCATTCTTATCGCTACCCGCGTTCTTCAAGGATGCGGCGGGTCCATGACCTTCAGCACCGGTGTCGCCATCCTGACTTCCATCTATCCCGCCAGAGAGCGGGGCAAAGCCATCGGGATCAACATAGCCGCCGTCTATATCGGGCTCTCCATTGGTCCGTTCCTGGGCGGTCTGTTGACCCAGCACTTGGGCTGGCGGAGCATTTTTTTGGCCAACGTCCCCCTCGGCTTGTTGATTCTGGCCCTCACTTTCTGGAAATTCAAAGGCGAATGGGCGGAAGCGAGGGGCGAAAAGTTCGACGGAGCCGGGGCCCTGATTTTCAGTCTGAGCCTGATCGCCCTGATGTACGGCTTCTCCCTTCTCCCCCGGACGGCCGGCGTCTGGCTCATCTTGGGCAGCTTCCTGGGCCTGGCATCATTCGCTTATCGGGAAAAGCGCACCGAGCATCCTGTCCTCGAAATTCGTCTCTTCCAGAGCAACCGGGTTTTTGCCTTTTCCAACCTTGCCGCCCTGATCAATTACAGCGCCACCGCCGGGACGGGCTTTCTTTTGAGCCTCTACCTGCAGTACGTCAAGGGCCTCAACCCTCAGAGCGCCGGGCTGGTCTTGGTCGCGCAACCCATCATGATGGCGATCTTTTCTCCGCTGGCCGGCCGCGTTTCGGATCGCCGGGAACCACAAGTTGTCGCCTCGACCGGAATGGCCCTGACCGCGGCGGCGCTTTTTCTCCTCATTTTCTTGAGCTCAACCTCGAGTCTGATTTTTATCGTCGCCTGCCTCGTTTTGCTCGGGTTTGGATTTGCGCTTTTTTCTTCACCAAACACCAATGCGATCATGGGCTCCGTGGAGAGGAAATATTATGGCGTCGCCTCGGCGACTCTATCGACCATGCGACTCACGGGCCAGATGCTGAGCATCGGCCTGGCCATGATGATCTTCGCCTTTCACATCGGCCGCGTCCAGATCAGTCCCCAAAACTATCCCCTGTTCTTAAAGAGCGTCAAAACGGCCTTCATCATTTTCGCCTGTCTCTGTTTCGCCGGGGTCTTCGCTTCCCTGGCGAGAGGGAAGAAAAAGGCTTATCTCCAGGCTTAATATTAGAATTGACAGAAGGGAGCTCTTGTGTTAAAAGTTCCAGAGATCGGGGCAAGAGCCCGGATTTCCTTTTCAAGAAGCAAAGAAAAAAGGAGGTCATGTGAAAAAAACAATCTGGATTTGGGCCTTGGTTCTTCTCGTTGTCATGTCCGGTTGGGCGTCCGATAAGAGCGTCGTCCTTAAGGTTAAGGTACAGTTGGCCAATGTCCGGTCCGAGCCTGACCCCTCGGCCAGCGTGATCACGCAGGTCAAGCTGGGCGCGCTTTTGGAATCCATGGGCAAGGTCGATTCGTTCTACGAGATCACAGTTACGGACAAAGACGGGAAGAGCGTTTCCGGATACATCCATGCCAGTGTCGTTGATGTCATCGGTGGGGCTGAAGAAAAGAAAGAAGAACCGGCGAGACCCGTGCAGCGCCCGGAGCCGGTCATCGAGAGGGAACAGACCAGGCAGCCCACCTATGCCCCGCGGTCGGGAGGCAGGTTTATCTTGAAGGGCAACCTGGCCATGAGCAACCTCTCTTTATCGGAAGCTATTCCCACAGGAGTTACCAAGAGTTCCAGGACGGGCTTCGGTGGCGCCATCGGATATGAATTTGGATCGTCCATGTTGCGCATCGAACTGGATGCCTCGATCCTCCCCGGGGGAGCCATCTTCGAGGGAGAAGAGGGGACAAACAAAGTCAAATTGACGATGTCCGGCTATGGCCTCGGAGCCGGCATCGTGGCCAAGATTCGTTTTCTGCCCGGCTCCTCGCCCTATGTTCTGGGGGGGGCTGACGTCGGATATATTCTCTCCCAGAAAGCGATTGCCGACGTGAACGGAACCAGCACTGAACAGGATATCTCCAAGGACATCAACCGCACCTACTATGGCCTCGAGTTTGGCGGAGGCTACGAGTTGGAAGTGTCCAGTCTGGCCCTCATTTTTGAGGCCAGATACCTGCTGGGTCTGGCCAACCAGATCAAGAATCCCCAGGGCGGCGATTACATCAAAGCCAACGCCATCGTCTTTTTTGTCGGAGTGAAGCTCTAGTTCGTTTTCAAACCGCCACATAAATCGCCAGGCCGCCTTTGGCGCGGGCCAGAGGCACATAGGCCATGAAAATCGAAGTCAAGTTCCCAAATTTCCGATCCAGAATCCTGTTGGGCCGTCTTGCCAGGACACAACCTTTTTTCCCCGGGCGGCCCTCCCGTCTCGCCGAAATGTTTCTGTCCTGGTACGAAAGGCGCCGGCTGACGATCGATATCAGCCAAATCCGGGTAGACCGGCCGGTCTTTTTGGTCGGACTTCCCAGGTCGGGAACGACGATGCTCCAGGATATCCTTTGTTCTCACCCTGATGTCGCCTTCATTACGAACACAATGAATAGGCATCTGCCTTTTCTTTGCGCGGCAGAGGACCTTCGCCAGCGGTTTGGTCTGGACTTTGAGACGGAGCGTTTTCTGAGAGATGGGGTTTCGATCTCCGCCGGCTCTCCCAGCGACGCGACCTGGTTCTGGGGAAAATGGTTCAAAGATGATGCGTTTTCGCTCGAATATAAAGCGCTCAGTGAAACGGATTTTGCGCCGGCCGACCTGGAGCAAATCCACCGGGTCATCCGCAGAGTCATCTGGTGCTTCGGAGGCGCGGAGAAGCGGTTCTTCTCGAAACTGCTCGGCGCGCTTCCTCATCTTCCCCTGATTAAAAAGATTTTTCCCGACGCGAGGATCATTCACATTGTCAGGGACGCCCGGCCGACGGCCAATTCCATGCTAAAAATCTGTAGGCTCCTCTCCCATCAACAGGACCGAACAAAAGGCTTAAGTCAAGGAGCCGGCCGCAAGAGACAGGCGTTTGTCCCCTACCCGCGCTTGCCTGGGCTCGTCGAATACGCGAAGATTTATGGTGTTGACGACATCAGGACGACGGCTAACGTGTGGAATGATGCCGTCTCCTTCGTAAACGAAGTGAAAGACAAACTTCCCTTTTTTATCGAGGTTCGCTACGAGGATATCCTAGCCAGTCCCCGGGAGCAGATTTCCCGACTTCTCCGCTTCTGCGAGCTTCCCGAGGTCGATTCTGCTTGTTCGGCTTTCTGGGAGAAAGTCCATGAGGTCGGATCACGGCGTGACAGCAACAGATATAAGGATTTCGAGACGATTGAGAAAATCTGTCACGAGAATCTTGCTCGGTACGGATACCTTTAAAAATATCGGCCCAAAAATCTCCAGACGACGCGATCAGTCCAACCTGCGGGCATGAATTTGGCCAGGCTCGCCTTGCGAATATGAGCTCCAATTTCGTAACGGGATTTAGGCCGTTTTACCCGGAGGGCCTTGAAGATGAGCTCAGCCGCGCTTTCGGCCGGCGTGGCTTCTTCGAAGGCTCGTGTCATAAGCTTGATTCCGGCTGAGAAAGGCCGAGCATAAAGATCTATTGCATCCGGGGGGAAACCCTCCAGGCTGCTCTTGGCCTCGGCGAGGCCTTTCTCTTTGAGACCTGTCTCGATAAAACCGAGGTCGACGAGAATCACGGGTATCCGCCAAGGCCGAAGCTCCCGTCGAAGGCTGTCGTTCAGAGCTCTCAAGGCAAATTTTGAAGCCGAGTAGCCGCCCATGAAGGGGAGCGCCAAGATACCCGAACCTGAGCCGACGTTTACAATCCGGCCCTGAGATCGGCGGAGAAGGGGCAGGAACGCCTGGATGACCGAGATCTGTCCAACAACATTGACCTCGAAGATCCGGCGGAGGGATTCGAGGGGGAGGAATTCGAGCGGACCGGAGAGAGCGATGCCCGCGCTGTTGATCAAACCGACGAGTCCGGCCTGCTGTCCGAGAGAGTCTCCAACGAGTTCTGCGGCGGCTTTCACTTGTTCAGCGACCGTAATATCCAGCAGGATTGCCGTCAGGCGAGGGCCAATCTCTTTTCTCAACCCCTCGGCTGCGTGGAGATCACGCACCGCGGCAAAGACGTGATACCCCTCCCGGCCAAGGCGCAGGGCGCAGGCCCGGCCCAGTCCACCCGCTGCCCCGGTCACCAAGACCGCGCTTTTTTCGCGCATCTTCATCGCTCCTCCATTGCAAATGGGCGTATTCTCTCCTTTACTTCTTCACGGCCGCAAAAAGAAACGAGAGTCTGTGTTTCTGGCACCGAAATAATGAGAGGCCGACGGCATCGAGGTCTTTGGACAATGCCTCGGGCTCGAAAAACGTCCCCAGGCCCTTACGCATGATCCTGCCCTGGAGACGCCGGACAGGGCCTTTGCCCAAGGTCAGCGTCATAGCCGTAAAGACTCCGCCCGGCTTCAAGACCCTGGTGATCTCTCTCCAGATAGGAAATAGATGTGAAAAAAGATGGAGGGCCCCTCCGCAATTCACCCTGTCGAGACTGGTATCCTCGAACGGCAGCCGATTCAGGTCTCCCCGCAAGAAGAAGATCGACCCTGACCCGCCGCGGCGGGCTAATCTCTGTCCCTCCTTCAACATACTGATCGAGAGATCCAGGCCGTAGTGGCACGCTGAGGGAAATTGTCGGGCCAGGGCGCGTGCATAGAACCCTGTCCCGCAGGCCAGGTCGGCCACCGCCTCCGGCCGACCGGTTCCGGCCATATCGAGCACGAGTTCGATTTCTCTTTTCAGCGAGATACCCGATCCGATCCTTGTGTGGAAGGGACGCCAGAAAGGCGTCTCATACAGACGGGCAAAAAAACGGGAATTCATGGCTTTCTGGGCCCGGCCCAAGCCTGGATCTCTCCAAAGAAGATGTTCGGCGAAATTCGGGACACCCTCGATCGCCGGAATTTGATGGCCGCAGTTGGCGCAAGACAGGCCTCGGCTCGCCTGGTCGCCCGGAAGAATGCGCATTGAAATTGTCCCCCCCCGGCGACAGGAGGGGCAGCGCAATTCTTTCATTTCGGGGCTCATAAGAGGTCGGAGAGCGAAGGGTCGAACCTGGGGCCAAGAGTCAGGGCTAGCGCCTCAAGTTCCGCCTTAAGCTTTTCTTTTCCCATGGCTTTCATCAGGGTGAAAGGGCCGGCCTTCATGCCCAGAATGTCCCGGATCCCAAGATCGACGACTTCGGCCGAAGCAAGCTTGCGTCCGACGACGTACAGGGCTCCGAGGAAAAGTGAAAACAGAAGCCGCTTGCCGATGAACTCAGGAATCGGGCCGCCAACCGCGAACGAACGGCACTCGTTGGGCCCAAGATAATAGCCCGGAGCGTCATCCTCGGCCCGCTGGTTTTGGTAAAGGAAAACTCCCTTTCCCGAATCCCTGCCTTTGCGTCCGTCGGCGACGAGCCTGAACAAGAGCGACGGAGCCCTGAAATTCTCGGGCCGGACGATCAACGTCCGCTCAAAAAGCCGGGCAAAGAATTCAAGGCCGATCACATCGAGCGACTCGCAGGGGCCGATCCGGTAGAAGCGTCCGGCGACACGGTCTATTTCCGAAGGAGACGCCAGGCCTTCTTCCAAAATATATAAAGCTTCGCAGCAATCACAGGCCAGGATGGCATTGAGCACGGATCCTGGCGCATCTCTGACGACGAGCGGAATCCGGCCCAGGGAACGGCTCAAGCGGAGGATAAAATCAACGGTCTGCGGAGAAGTGTCCTCGCCTTCGATGATCTCGACGACTGAGGTCAGGGGAATGGGATGGAAAAAATGAAGGCCGCAAAACCGCTCCCGGTGGTCGAAATTCCGGCCCAATCCATTGATGGAGAGGGAAGACGTGTTGGAAACGATGATGGAGTGTGGCCGGACGTTTTTTTCGAGATCGCGGAAAAGGCGGGACTTGGATTCCATGTCTTCGGAGATGGATTCGATCACGAGCTCACGGTCCTCGAGATCCTGAATGCGGGAAGTGAATTTTTGGCCGGAGAGGCGTTTTGCGAACTCGGCCTCATCCAGAAGCCCTTGGCGAAGCCCCCGTTGCAGCCGAGCTTTTTGCCGGAAGTTATTCTTCTCGGCCTGGTCCCGGGTTCTGACAAGCACAGTGACTTCGAGGCCGGCGGAACTGAGCAGATGGAAAATGCTCGATCCCATTTTGCCGTGGCCGACAAGCCCTATCTTCATCGATATTTGACCGCGTCAGGTCTTCGTGAAGAACCCGGAGATTTCCTGGAGCGGTTTTCGGTTGACAGGTTCCTTCTTGCTGCCGGGGGAGGGGTAGCCCAGGGCCAGATGGGCTGCTATCTCACCCTGGATGCCGAACGTTCTTCTGAACCGATCTTTTCCCCCGAGCCCGGCCATGATCCAGACCATTCCCAGACCGAGCGCGTGGGCCATGAGCCACATATTCTCGATGGCGCAGGCTATGGAATCCCGTTCGGCCCGTTCATAATTCTTGTAATATCTCGGACCGATGAGGCCGCTTATTTTCTTAAGCCTCCCGGACAGACGTTTCATGTTCCAAACCGTGATGACGTGCGGGGCTTCATTGATGATCCTCACCCCTTCCAAGCAGATTTTCTTAAATCCCTCGACCTGGATCGTCCTGGCATCTGCGGCCACAAGCCTGGCCACCTTTTCTTTGTCTCCCCCCGAGATAACCAGGAAGTACCAGGGCTGCGTGTTCGTCGGAGAGGGCGCCATCCGGCCCGCCTCGATAATCTGGCCGATGAGGTCGGCGGGCACGGGCCGATCCGAAAAATGCCTGATGCTGCGCCGGCCGTCGATGATCTCTTTGAGAAGGCCGGCCCTCGAGTTCACCTCAGTTTCTCCAGGACGATCGAGCAGTTGTGGCCTCCGAACCCGAAGGAATTGCTGATGGCCGCCTCCAGTGTTTTGGCCTCCCGTGATTCGTTCGGTACGTAATCGAGGTCGCAATCCGGATCGCGCTCTTGATAATTGATCGTCGGCGTGATCAGGCCGTGGTGAAGAGTGAGAGCGGTCACCGCGCATTCGATCGCGCCGGCGGCGCCGATGGTGTGGCCGATCATCGATTTCTGGGAGCTCACGGCCAGCTCATAGGCCCGGCTCCCGAAGACTTGCTTGATGGCCACGGTTTCGCTCAGGTCATTCTGCCTGGTCGAAGTGCCGTGGGCGTTGACATAACCGATCTTTGTCCGAGGCAAGTTCGCATCCGCGATCGCCAGCTCCATGGTTCTGGCGATCTCCCGGCCGCTAGGTTCCGGCGCGACGATGTTGTAGGCTTCGGAGACGATGGAGGCTCCGCTGACGAGCGCATAGATCCTGGCTCCCCGCCTTCGGGCAAATTCCCGGGATTCGAGGACGAGCGCGCAGCCGCCGTTCGAGAGGACGAATCCGCTGCGGCGGTTGTCAAAGGGACAGCTGGCCGTTTCGGGCGAATCGTTGTTCTCAGAGAGCGCCAGCAACTCGTTGAAGCCGATGATGCTCTGTCTGGTGAGCATCATGTCGACCCCAACGGCCACGGCCGCATCACATCGCCCGGCGCGGATATGATCAAAGGCGGACGCCACGGCAAAGGCGCCGGACGCGCAGGCGGAGGCGATGTTGTAGGAGGGCCCCTTGAAACCGTACTTGATGCAAATCCAAGCGGCCATGGCATTGACCATCTCTTTGACAACCAGATATTTTTGGCCGCCCGGGTCCTGCCGTTCCAGCCCCTCCTGGAAAATGGACTGACTGCAGCCGCTCACGGCGGCGATGCGATGTGGGTCCAACCCGGCGGACATCAGGGCGCTGTCGGCGATGGCTTCCTTGGCGCAGAGGAGACCGAGGCGCGTGGTGGGGATCGTCTGATTCCGAAGGCGACGGGGAAACTCCGTGCTCTCCATTTCATAATAATCGGGGGGCAGTTCACCGCCGATCCTGGTCAACAAGCCGGTCGTGTCAAAGCGGCCGATGCGGGTTATTCCCGAGCGGCCTTTGACCATCTGCTCCCAGCATCTGGAAGTGCCCGTCCCCAGGCTGGTGACCATGCCGATCCCGGTCACGGCGACCACTAGTCCTCGCTTCCGAGAAGGTTCTCGCCGCGTTCGATGATGTCACAGACGGCTCGCGCCGTCTCGTCGACCGTGTAGATCGGATGCTTCTGAAAATATTTGCCGATGACCCGGACTTCGATCGAGACCCGATATTTTTTCTTAAATTCCTCGATGAGCTCCAGGTAGATAATGGAGTCTCCGCCGAGGTCGTCGATGATCCTTGTTTCCGGCTTGATTTCGTCGATCGGCACGCCCAATTCTTCCGAGAGGAACTCCCGGATGTGGTCGTAGATGTTCTTCTTATCTTCGGCGCTGAGTTGTCTATTCATCTTTTCTCCATGAAGTGGTCGAGACTCTTTTCGTCCCCGGCTGCCCAAGCCACGGCGGCCACATGATCCTCCAGAAAAAAATATGTCGCCTCGAGAGGAGGTCCCTGAGGCGCAATGATCCGGCAGGTTTTGTCTCTCTTTTCGAGGCAGACGAGATTCCATAATCCAGTTCTCAATCCCTGTCCTGAGACCTTGGAGGCGGCCTCTTTCATGGCCCAGAGAATTGCGGAACCGACCTCCTCACGTGGGGAGGCCAGGAGCGAATCCTGTTCATTGATAAAGTGGGACCGCAGCCGCACCAGCCGAGGAGAGATCTCTTCGAGATCCGCTCCCAGCCTGACACCTTTAGCTGTCGTGAAGGCGGCCATGGCGTATCGGTCTTTATGAGAGAGGGAACAATCCACGGGTCTCCCGGTTTCTTGGCCCGCCGGAAAGTAGAGGGAGGGGCGGCCGTCCAGGCCCTTTCTGATTTCGCAAGCGTAGAGTTCGCGGATGATGCCTTCCCGAAGGAGGAGGATTTTGAGGGCGGCCCTGGCCCCCACCCATTCTCGCCTCCTCATCGGGTGCCGCAGAGTCAAGCAGAGCGATCGTTCGCCGGGCGTCAAAAACGTTTGCTCCAGGTCCTTCAGTCCGTCAAACTCGCCGAGGCGAATTATTCCCGCGAGCGTTTCATGTTGCAGCCGGAGAGTTGTGTCGAACTCCGGGAATGTGCCGCTGCCGGGGCTTTGGTTCATTTCTTCACCCGGCTGGAAAATCTCACAAAGCTCTTTACAGCCGCGCGGGTATTCTCTTGGTTCGTCCGCTCCGGAGCGCGCCTGAGCAGATCGAGAACCTCGCTCATCAAGCTCGGCTCGACCATGAGCAGGGTTCTGGCAAGACTCCGGACATGGGACATGAAGTCATCACGCGGGTAGACTCTGCTCACCAAGTTTAACCGAAGGGCCTCGTCGGCAGGGATCAAATCTCCCAGGGCGACCATCTCCAGGGCCTTGGCGTTTCCGACGATCCGGGCCAGGCGATGGATCCCCCCCAGGCCGGGAAGCAAACCTTTTGAGACCTCCGGCAAACCCAGGCGTGCCTTGTCCGCGCAGACGCGAAAATGGCAGGCCAGGGCGAGTTCGAGGCCCCCGCCAAAACAAGGACCATTGATCGCGGCCAGGGCCGGCGTTCCCGATTCAGAGATTCTGTTGATGACACGGTTGGCCCGCTCCACCTTCTGTCGGCGGAGCCGGGGATCCGTGCACGAACGGAAGGGCGCGAGGTCAAAACCGTGCGAAAAAGACTTGCCTTTCCCCGTGAAAATAATGAGGTTACAGCCTTTGGCGGGGCCGTCGAGCGTGGAGTCGAGGAATCTCAAGAGGTCGTCGGTCAGCTTGTTTTGGGGAGGGTTGTCCAGAGTCAGCGTCAAAAGACCGCCCTCTCGTTTGATCAGGAGTTGATGCTCGACTGGGCCTTCCATCAGCTCACTCCCCGACATATTCGAGAACAAAGCCGCCGTGCATCCATTTGCTTGATTCGGTGACCATACTCATCACCAAGTCGCCCCGTTCCGGGGCCATTTCTTTTAAGAATTCTTCGAGCGCGATGAGGATGGCGCTCGGCCCGGGATATCCCCTTTCCGCCATCCTTGTATAAAAGCTCAAATGAGGCAGGTTGAGGTCCTTCTTCAATGTTTCGATGAGGAGGTCACTGAGGTGCCTGGTTGGAATGTTGGCCAGAAAGTACTTCACGTCTTCAAGCTTCACTCCCGACTTGGCCATCATCCTCTGGCGGGCCTGGCGCAGGAGCACGGGAGCGATCCTCCCGATCCTCTCGAAGTTCTGTTCGACATGATGCCAGCCTTTTTCATAGACCTCCAACGGCTGGCAGCGGTACCCGCCCATTTCACAGGACATGTCGGGCCCAAGTCCCAGCCCCGCGGATTCGACGTACGTATCGATGACCCGCAGTTTCTTCCGGCCTTGGTTCTTCTGCGAGGTAACGACCAACGAGCCGGCGCCGTCGCAGAGGAACCAGCGGAGAATGACCTGCTTTTTTTGGAGGAGCTTCTGGTTGAAGAATTCGGACCTCAGGAAGGCGGAAGAGAGCTGCGAAGTGACGATCAGAGCATTGCTGTAGCGGCCGTTGGCCAGAAGGTCGGAAGCCAGCTGGAGCGCTTTATAGACCGAGGTGCAGTTGGAGTGGATCGAGAAATCGGCGCAAATGGGGATCTTGAGCTCCTCCTGGATGAGGACACTCGTGGGGGGACAAACTTTTTCCATCAAGATTCCGGCGTAGATGATAAGGTCGATCTCCTGGGCCCGGATTCCGGCCATGGCCAGCGCCTGCTCCGCGGATTTAACCGAAAGGGTCAGGTTGTCTTCGGTCGGCTTCCTGGTGATAGGATCCAGCGCATAATAATAGGAGTTGATCCCGAGCAATCCTTTGAAAATCGGTCGGACGCGCTCGATCCAATTCAGGAGTTGTGGAGGAGCTTCCGTGATCCTCCCCAGGACCTCCTCGATCCGGTCGAAGGGGACGGGTTCGCCAGGTGAGCAGGAGCCGACTCCGGCGATCCAAACGTCTCTTCCGGCGTCCCTCATTGGCTCTTGATCTTCCTGCGGCTCGTTTACCTTAAAAAAGTTTTTTCATTATAGCATGTAAAAATAGGAGGCACAAACTGGGCTTCTCAAGCGGGGTATTGCGGACGTGGGTTTTTTGCTATACTCACAGAGCCCTTATTCGAAGAGTCATGAATCTGAGCTCCGGTGCACTCCGGAAGTTCGGAAGAGGGGAAGGCCAGCCGCAAAAATGATAAAGAAGGCCGCCGCGAGTTTCCTGCGCAACACCCTCTTGCCTCGCGTCTCTGCCCGGACGATGGCCTCCCTCGGCCGGCTCTGGTTGGCCGGAGCCTGGGCGGATTTCCAGGAGGCGGCGAAAGACCCGGCTTCTTTCCAGAAAAAACGTCTTCTCACGATCCTTGTGAGGAATGAAGACACGGAATTCGGCAAGCAGCACCGGTTTCGCTCGATCAAGGGTCCCGAAGATTATCAGAAGGCTGTTCCGGTCCGTCCCTGGACAGAATTCGAGCCTCAGATGATGCGCCAGGTTCACGGAGAGACAAACGTATTGACCTCAGAAAAGATCGTCTATTTTGCCCGGACGTCCGGCACGACGGGCACTCCCAAATATATCCCAGTGACTAAGTCCTTTCTTGAAGAATATCTTCGGGGGAGAAAGCTCTGGGTTCGGCAGCTGATTTCCGAATTTCCCGAAATCATTCGGGGAAGGGCCCTGATGCTTCATTCTCCTTTCTTCGAAACGACGACTCCCTCGGGAATTCCGTCTGGCTCTATAAGCTCCTTTCTTATTTCGATCAACCATGGCGTCCGGATCACTCAAGGGCTTCCGGCGATCCCCCGGGAGATTTTGGGATTGGATGACTTCAAGGCCAAATACTACCTTATCCTGCGCTTTGCTCTGGAGTCTCCGATCTCGATGATCAGCGCCGTCAACCCCTCGACAATCGTTTTGTTCTGCCAGAAATTGACCGAGTACGCATCTGTTCTCGCCGAGGACCTCCGCCGGGGGACGATATCTCAGGACTTCGGCCTCGCCCTGCCCTCAGTCTCGAAATTGACCCGTGGGCTGAGGCCTCGACCCGCGATCGCTGAAAAGTTGCTCGCGAGCCTTTCCCGCCACGGAGTTGTCAAGCCGAGGGAAATCTGGAATTCGCTTCGTCTCGTGGCCACCTGGAGGGGCGGCCCCGCCTCGTTTTACCTGGGGCGCTTTTCCGAGTACTTTGACCGCCTCGAGGTCATGGATTTAGGTTATTTGGCAACCGAAGGCAATTTTAGCGTCCCCTTACCTGCCGACACATCTGACGGCGCGCTCATCCCTCACGGCCACTACCTTGAGTTTGTTCCGGAATCAGAAAGGGATCGGGGCGGAGAAGAGGCGGTTTCGATGGAGAAGCTCGAACCCGGCGGCCGCTATTATGTCATTGTCACCGGCTCGCACGGTTTGTATCGTTATGATATCAATGATCTGATCGAGTGCACCGGATATTACTTGAGGACTCCCAGGGTCGTCTTTGTCAGCAAAGGCGAGAATGTGCTCTCGATCACGGGAGAGAAAGTCACCGAATGGCAAATCGTTGAAGCCGCCGGGGCGGCGTCGGCCGCTGCCGGAGTCAAACTGGCGGGCTTCGCCTGCGCCATCAGAAAGGCTGCGACCCCTTATTATGTTTTGATCGCGGAACCAGATGGCCCGATCCCTGAATCCTCCCTCAAGAGTCTTCTCCTGAGCTTTGACCGCGATCTCCGGCGCCTCAACATCGAATACGAGGCCAAGCGCAAGAGCCTCCGGCTTGGCCCTCCTCTCATGAGGCTTCTTAAACCTGGGTCGTTTGTCGCCCGCCGGGAGAAGCTGGTCATGTCGGGCCGGTTGGATTTTGATGGCAAGGCGGCCCACATCTCTCACGACGAAACAATTTTTGACGACTCGTTCGTCGGCGGCGGCGAAATGCGGGCCACCGACTGAGCAAGAATCGTCTTTCTCCTCATCTCGCCGAAGGGCCGGGTGGAATTGATTTCGCTTTTTCCCTGTGGTATAAACCACATTCACTTCTCTGAACAAGAGTGACCGGGCGATGAGGACTCACGAATTGATAACCGTCAAGGCCTATGGTTCCGTCTCCGCCCTGGGTTTTGAGAAAGGGAGAATCCTCCGAAACTACCGGAGTGACCGCGCTTTCCTGGTCTCCAGAGCCTTCAATAGAATCCTCTATCCGGTCGCCGCACTTGCGGAGGAGTCCGAGAGCTTCCTGGCCGGATTCATAAAGCGGGACGTCAAGTTCTTGAGAAGGCTGGACAGGAGTGTCCTGATGGCCGTCGCCTCGGCCAGCCTCGCCTTTGAATCCTCGGGCTGGGCGGCCGAAAAGGGCCCACGGTCCATCGGAGTCAACCTCGGCTCGTCGCGGGGGGCGACGGGCCTGTTCGAGCGCTTTCATGCCGATTACCTGAAATCTCCCGAGAACAGGACGGCCCTCTTGACGTCCCCCCTGACAACTCTGGGGAATATCTCAAGCTCAGTGGCTCATTTTTTGGACCTCAAGGGTCCGACGATCAGCCATTCCATGACCTGCACGACGGGAGCTCAAGCCGTGATCAATGCGGTCGCCTGGCTGCGGGCCGGGATGGCGGACAAGTTTTTGGCCGGCGGATCCGAAGCGCCCCTGACGAGCTTCACCCTGGCCCAGCTCGAGGCGCTGGGAATCTGCTCCCACGACGTCAACGATCCTTATCCCTGCAGGCCGCTGACCCGGACCGATAAACCGGAAGATAAGATGATCCTGGGCGAGGGCGCAGCCGTTTTCGCGCTGGAAAAGGCGACGAAAGCTGAGGCCGCTCAGGGAAAAGTGGCGGCGGTGATTGAATCGGTGGGCTGCGCTTTCGAAAAAATCAGCTCTCCGACAGGAATCTCGGAAGAAGCGAACGCCCTTCAGAAGTCCATGCAAATGGCCCTCCAGAATCAGCAAACCGGCTCGGCCGTTGACCTAGTGTTGATGCACGCGCCCGGGACGGTCATGGGGGATAGCGCCGAACTTCGAGCGGTCTCCAAGGTTTTCGGACGCGATCTTCCGAACCTCTTTTCCAACAAATGGAAGATCGGACATACCTACGCCGCCTCAGCGCCTCTTTCGATGGAGCTGGCCATCCTGGCGATCCAACATCAGCTCAAGCTCGATTTTCCTTACCCGAACCTGGTTCGCAACAAGCCGAGGGCGATCAGGAAAGTGATGGTCAATGCAGCCGGTTTCGGCGGCAACGCGACTTCGATCATCCTCTCCTCTCCCGAGTGCTTATTTTGTTGAGGCTCGAGGGAGAGCCTCAGGCGACTAAAAGAACAGAGTGCGGTTTTGATGAATCCGCGGGGTCGAGTGCCAGCTGGGTCTGAGAAGAAGACAATCCGGGGAGCTGCAACCATCATCTCAGTTCTGATGGCTCTTCTTTTCTTTCTGCCGGCAAGAACCCCTGCCCAATCCGGAGGAACCCCCGGCCAGATCGAACACAGCCCTATCATCTCGTTCATATATGGAGATAAGATCGCCCTAGAAGCCCGGGTCCTGACCCCGGCCGAATGGCTCAGGATTTACTACCGGTATGAGGGTCTCCAGGATTTTCAAGTCAGAGACCTGGAGAAAAAAGAAGATGGGACTTATTTCTATGAGCTCGATAGCTCCGGATTTCCGGGGCTTCAATTTGAGTACTACTTGGAGGCCAAGACTCAGGAGGGAGCCGAGCACTCGCCGCCCGACGCTCCCAGAAAAACATACCAGGTGACGGGGACAAGCAAGGAGGCTCTGCCTCAAATGCCCGCGGAGGTTCCATCCCCCCAGGCGGAAACCAGGAAGTTCCGTTTGCCGGTTTCACTCAACGGCAGCCTTCAGGCGAAGCTGAAAGAGCATAAAGTTGCCTCAGGCTCTCAGGAAAGTTCAAGCGCCGGAAACCTGCGCGTTTTCACTAACTATACGAGAGACGATCTCAGCGCCGGACTGGACTCGAATTTCAGCTATTCGAGTGTGCCTCTCCATGGGGAGAACTCCTTTAACCTGGCGAACATGATGGTATCGGTTTCGAAAGGAAACCATTCCCTGAAAATCGGAGACTTCATCGTCAACGAAACCGAGTTCACTGTATTGGGGCTCGGACGGCGTGGCCTCGATTATGCCTTTGATAATCATCGGGCCTCTCTTCATGTTTTTGATGTCGGCTCGCAACAGCTCAGGGGGTTCAGAGGCTTCGGCTTCCCAAAGTCCGGGTCCAACATTTTGGGAGGAGCGTTGGGGTATAAATTCCTCAAGGAGATGATCACTCTCAAGGTCACCTATCTCACGGGGAAGGATGATCCGAACCAGGGGACAAACGTCGGCTTCTCCTCCTTCGTCCACCCCAGGAAAGGGAATGTCGTGTCTCTGGCCGAAGTGACCAACCTCTTCCAGAACCAGGTTACCCTGACGACCGAGGTCGCGCGGAGTGAATTTGACGGCGATGTCCAGGACCGGAAGGGGCCCACGTCCGATTATGCCTGGAAAATCGGGGGGAATGTTGCCTACAGAGTCGTTACCGCTGCTGCCGTCTACCGCCAAATCGGGAGAGATTTTAATTCGATCGGGTTCCCATTTTTTGCCAATGACCGGGAGGGCCTGGAGAGCAATTTCGGGCTCAACCTGGGACGGTTCAGCATCATGAGCTCCTACATCGTTTCGAGCGACAACGTCAGGGACGACCCGGCCAAAGAGACGACATCGAATCAGAACGGGAATGTGAACCTGATGCTGAACGTCTCCAACAAGATCTCCCTCGGCTTGGGTTATAGCAGAAACAAGCAGGGGACATCTCTCAGACAAGGAGTGTCCCCTTTTCTTCGTGACAGCCTGACCGATCAAATTTCCGGCTCGTTCAACTTGAATTTGGGGCAGTCGGCGAACCTGAGCCTCCAGCTCTCGAATTCCGACCTCTCGAGCCAGAACTTTCCGCAGGCTTCGAACTCGAATTTCACTTTCAACCTCGGCGGAGCCTTTCGAGGTGGCGAGAGGCTGACCCTGGCGCCGACGCTCGGGTATGGCCGGGTCAGGAACAAATTCACTCACGAAGAGATGCTCAACTACAATTCCTTTGTGACCGGGGAAGTCGTCGTCTGGCCCCAGGCCTTCACCGTCTCTTTCACCGGTTCCTTCATGAGGACGGAAAGCTCCGTCCAGGGGAATTCCGATAATCTTAACTCCGGCGCCAACCTGAACCTGTATCTGAACAAATTGATCAAGATCGGGACCTTGGTTTTTTCCCTCAAGGGAAACTACACTAAGGCCAAGATGCCGGGCTTCTCGGATTCCTTCTTCACGGCGATTTTCCAGGCCGATTTTTCGTTTTGAGAGAGAATAATGCGGCAGATGCTTAATAAGAGATTCGATCGGAGTGTACGGCCCCTCTTTCTGGTCACTGTCATCATGACTTTTTTCTTCCTTTTCGGCCGTCTGGCCATGGCCGCAATCAGCCACAGCCCCTCAAGCCCGAATGTTGAACAGACTGTCCGTTTCACGCTGGTTCCCGCTCCTACGGCCAGCGTGTTTTGGACCTTCGGTGACGGAGACACGCTCACCGGAGGTTCGACGGTCAATCATGCCTATAAGAGAGTGGGAACGTTCGCCGTCGTCGCCACCTATCCGGGTGTCAGAGAATCGGGTTCAGTCACCATCGTCGAAAGAAGATTTATTGAATTCACTCCTCTCTCCCCTCGGCCGACGGAAGAGATCGCGTTCAACGCTCGGAATTTTCTGAGCGCTTCGGTCTATTGGAATTTTGGAGACGGCACGAGCTTTCTGGGCAGTCCGGCGGCCGCGCACGCTTATTCCAGCCCAGGGACCTACACGGTGAGGGCGATCGACCTGGGCGGGAAATCGACTTCTCCCGTCACCGTGTCCTTGAACGTCGGAAAAACCAACCCTCAGATCGTTTACAGGCCCCTAAGCCCCAAGGCTGGGACTCCGGTCGAGTTTACGGCCGTAGACTTCGTTTCCAGAACCCTCATCCGCTGGGATTTCGGCGACGGAGTCATCGTGGGCGATACGACACCTCCCTCGATCACCCATATCTATGGCCAGCCGGGAACTTACCTTGTCCGTGCTTACGATAATGGAAGCCCGGTCGTCTCCGCCTCACGGACGATCGTCGTTGCTCCGCCGCCGTCCATTTCCTTTTCTCCCGGTGACCCGAGGCCGGCTGAGCCGGTGACGTTGATCGCCCACTATTTCGATTCTGCGACTTTGATCCGCTGGGACTTCGGAGACGGATCGATCGAGAATGATCCCTCTCCCCCTTCGATCGTTCATGCTTTTGCCAATCCTGGAGCCTATACGGTCAGAGCGTACGATGGAGGGGGGACCGCCCCTACGGCCGTGATTTTTATCCAGGTTTGGCCGGAAAGGCTGATCATCTTTTCTCCTCAGAGTCCGCGCGTGGGGGAGAGCGTTTCCTTCCAGGCTGTGAATTTTCTTTCGGCCGCAATCGTCTGGGATTTCGGAGACGGGACGCCGCCCGCTCAAGCGGGTCAAAGAATCAGTCACGCTTATCAGCAGGAGGCAGCCTACACGGTTGTCGCTTCTGATTTCAGGGGAGCTATCCCCGTTCCCGAGTCGGTGCCCCTTGTCGTCAATCCGGCTCAAGGGCCCCGGGCTCTGTTTTCGATTTCTTACCTCCAACTCCGATTTGATGACGGCAACAATTATCGAGTCGTTCCCCTCGATTCCGGGCCATTGGTCGCTTATGCGGACTTGAAGTATGAGGGAACCGGCATCCTCTATGCCCAGTGGACAGTCGACGGAATGCCCTACCGGCTCGTTTCGCAATCGCTGCCCTTCGCCCAGCAGACGGTCATTGATACCGGTCACATCCCCGGCCTTCCGACCCTCATCCCGGGGATCCATGAAGTCAGGCTCGACATCCTGGAGCCTCGAGTGGAATTCGCCGTCCCGGCGATCAGGTATTTCGTGAGCGTCGAAAGAGGGGGGAGGCCCCTTGTCGCTCTCATTCTCAGCGGCGCCACTCGTTTGGACCGCACCGAAATCCCTGTCCTGGCGGACTCCCTGGAGGCACCGGCAGGAGAATATCTTCTTTTGCAGGGCGCCGTCATCAATCAAAGCAGCAGCTTGATTCCCCATCTTCTGTTGCGAGTTTTCCTGGGGGAAAAGCTGATCGACCAGAGGATCATTAAGGAACTCAAGCCCGACGAGAAAAGACCTTTCGAATCCTCGGTCTATAATCCGGATTCAGAAGCCAAGAGTGTGTATCTCGCCGTTTACGACATTTCCGAGAAAACCGGCCTTCTCCTCTTTATCAAAGAGATCAAAATTAGGTCGCCGGTCAAAAAGTAAGTCAAGGGAAGCGGCGACCTTCTCTCTATTTTTTTACGAATTCGATCCCGCCGGCGCGGCCGACACTCAATCTGAAACCGGTGATCTTCTTTCCGCCGGACCGGACGAATTCGATGCTCTGCCCCCCCAAAACAAATTTGTCCAGAGCCATGGCCTTCAACGGATCCTTGGAGGCGCTTCTGAACCTAATAAAGAGATTGTCTTTATCCAGGACGACCCGGTATCTGGCGTCGAGCAATTCCACGCTCACGTAATCTCCGGCGTACTCCTGCAGCTTGGCCGGAGTCAGAGGGCCGACGGGTGCGGCCTTGATTGCGTCATAGAGGTCTTCCTCCGGCCGCTTGACGATGACCCGGTTGGTCTTTCTCTTGGCGTCCGGCACGAATTCGACGGTGATGGGAGGCCCTTCGAGAAAGACGAACGTCGTTTTGCTGGTGGCTCCCAGAGGAAATGCCCTCCGGCCGAGTGAGACCTGGAGCTTATCATCCTTGAGGGAGAACGTGATCCACATCCCGAACTTTTCATCTTGATAGTTTCCGGCCTTGTCCTCGAGTTCCTGCTTGGAGAGGGTGATCGTCTCGACTTTCTTTTTTTCCTCTTTGGGCTTTTCCTTGAGCAGGTCGGCCAGGTAGATATCGGCCACTTTGTAGCAGAGGGCCGATGGATTCTGGGTGGCAAGGTTGGTCAGACAGATGGCCGAGAATTTCTGATCGGGGAAACGGACGATTCCAGCCCTGAACCCGGCCCAGGCGCCGCCGTGACTCACGGTTTTCAATCCCTTATATTCTCCGATCACGAGGCCGAAGGCATAATCGATTTTCTTGCCGTTGTTGAGGACGCCGACCGTGTGAAGCATGTCCATCAGGTCCTTCCCCAGCTTGAAATTGTAGAAGGCCTGGTCCCAATAGTACAGATCCTCGACCGACGTGTAGATATTTCCGTCTCCGGTTTCGTCCCAGTTCGACATGTCGAGCGAGTAGCCACCCTTGTCATCGGGATCGTAGCCGGTGGCCCGGTTCTTGATGATCTGAAGATGATCGTCCTGAAAAATCGTGTGCCTCATGCCTAAGGGCCTGAAGATGTGCTCCTGGGCGAATTCGTTCAGAGATTTCCCGCTCACCCGCTCGACGATCTGGCCCATCAGAAAAAATCCCGAGTTGGTGTAAGAATATTCTTCACCGGGGGGATAATTCAGCCTTTTTTGCTTAAAGATGACCTCAAGGGCCTCATCAATGTTGGGGCAATCCGAGTCGGCCCTGAATCCGGCCAGAGAGAGGAGCCCGTTATAATCGCGAATCCCGCTCGTATGGTGGATGAGATGGTCGACCGTGATGGGCTTCTCGTATTTGGGCATCTCGGGAAAAAACTTGCGGATATCGTCGGAGGGCGAAACCTTCCCGTCCCGGATGAGGAAGGCAAGGCACGCGGCCGTGAATTGCTTGGAGCAGGAGCCGATATCGAAGATCTTGGAGGGGGTCATGACGATGCCGTCTTCAATCTTGGCCATCCCGTAGCCGCGCTTGTAAATGATCTGGCCGTCCTTGATGACCGCCAGGGCCGCGCCGGGTGTCGTGGTCGTGTCCCACTGGGCGAAGATCTTATCGACCTTATCGGTCGTCTCGTCGGCGGCCAGAAACCGGCCCAGAAAAACAAGGGTCAGGAAAATCAAGAACCATTTGGATTTTGAAGAAAATCTAGGCATGGAGCCTCCTGGTGAGGATGAATGTGATTAAAAGAGCTCTTTCGGACAAAAGAAAGAAAAAGGGGGAGGCCGGAGCCTCCCCCGAACTGCATCAGCGATTAGAAGTAGACTCTTAAGCCGACTCGAAAATACCTCGGGTCTGTGATACCTGTGGCTTTTCCGAAGTTAGCGGACGTGACTCTAGCCGTGACCGCAGTCTGGACACCCTGGTTAATAATGTTGAAAGCGTCCAAAATGAGGCCGACTTTGTACCTCTCCGTGAACTTGAACTGCTTCTCCAACCTCAGGTCGAGGCTGACCATCGTCGGAAGTCTCTGGCTTCCCCTCTCTTCGATGAACACGGTCGGGGAGCCGAAGCTGCTGCTCATATTGACGGTTCTCGTCCAGTTGTAGCCGCTCTGAACCGAAAACCTCGGAGTCAGGACAAAGCCGAGAGGCAAAGAGGCCGTCCCATAGACGACGAGGGCGTGTGGCGCGTCATAGGGCATGAGGCCTGCGGTGTTGAGCTGGTTGTTGGGATTCTCGAAGTAGCTCCCGCCCCACGATGCGGTCGTTGTGTTTGTAAAGTTCCCTTTGGTCCGGCTGTAGGTGTAGTCGATGTGGAACATCCAACCGTCTGAGTACCTCTTGTTGAACGAGAGAGTGATCCCGGTGTATCTATTTTTCGGAGTGAGGATGACCGAAGACGCCATCCCGGCTCGAGCGTTGGTGATCAGGTAACTGTCCACTGAACCCGGACCCTTCTTGAAGCCATTGATTGTCTGCGACTGGTTGTTCTCATCCCTAAATGTGTAAACTGCCGGCACCCAATTCGCGCCGACATTGACCCGGGCGATGAAATCCTTGTATTCGCGGTAGGTCACAGTGACGCCGAAGGATGCATCTTTCATCAGCGTCCGCTCGAATCCAACGGTGAACTGGTCTGAATAAGGAATTCCGACATTGGGATCGATCTGGTATGGCGTAGAATAAGCGATCCGGTAGACTTCAACCTTCTGTCCGTTCGGCAGCACATCGTACTGCACATAGTCATTTGTATGGTCGCCGCTGTCAAAGTAATAGGTCTTGAACGATTCATGGAACCTTCCATAGTGGGCTTTGAGGGCAGTTGTGTGGTCGCCGAAGACATCGAAGGTCAAGCCGAGCCTGAATTCGAAAGGACTCTTGGGCTTGAAGATGGCGCCGCTCTGGACGTTCGGGAGATAGCCCCTCTGCATCTGCCAGCGGACGCCGGGGTTGATGGTCAGGCGGTCGCCGATTCTCCAGGAATCCTGGGCGAAACCAGAAAGTCTCCAGCCATTGGACTTATGATTATAGGAATAACTGTAGGCATAGTTGTGATACTTGTAGTCATAGTAGCTGTAGACGTTGTCCGAATAATTGAAGCCGCCCGGATACCCCATCGCCGCGTTGTTGAACCCACGGAGGTATTCGACCCCGACTTTGAAGTCATGGGATCCCATTAGGAAGTTATCCGCGTGATGGGAAAGGGTCACGTTGCCCGTGAAATGGTCGGACTGCGATTCGCCCCAATAGCCGTAGTTCCCGGTATAGTATCCGGTCACCCAATCATAGTGCTGGGGGACATCTCTTCCCTGCTTCGGCCTTTGGTCGTACAGGCTGTAATAATAACCGACTTTGAATTCGGCGAAGGTATTTTCGGAAAAAGTATGGAGCCAGTTGAAGGCCCCCGGGATTCCGGGGCCGACATCGAAATAGGTGAACTCAATCGGCCGGTAGACAGAAAAGCCTCTATTGAAGACCTGGAATTTTTCGTATTCCACAAAGAGGGACAGCCTATCGCTCTTGCCGGCCTGGAAGGTCAACTTGCCGAAGCCTTTGGGAACCTGTTCCGACTCTCTTATTCCTCCCTTTGTATACTCCGTATCTCCTTGGATAAACCCACCTGAAACATAGAACCAGAGCTTGTCCTTGATGATAGGCCCTCCGATGCCGAGATGGGCGTCAAAGTAGAGGACTCGGGGAGGCGTTTGGAAGAGCGAAAATATGGGCTTGGTGGTATCGATATTCTTCTGATTCCAGTTCAGAGGAGAATACTCGGTCGAGATCAAGCCTTCGAAGCTATTCCCGCCGCTCTTCGTCACCAGGTTCAGCACCGCCCCCGTAAAATTTCCGTACTCGGCATTGGTGCCCGATCCGGAAACCTGGGCTTCCTCGATGATGTCGATGTCCGGGTACTGCCAGTCCGCTCCGGATCCGACAAAGGTCAAGAGACTCTGGCCGTCGAGCTGCCATTGGTTGCTCACTCGGGACGCGGCGCCCATGGCGCTGTCGTCTTTGATTCCGGGGGCCAGGTTGATCAGGCTGGTCGAGTTCTTCCAGCGCTGCTCGGAGCCGACGGTCTGGAGCATCTGCTTGTCCAGGTTCGTGGCGTTGACTTGGGAGTCCTTAACGTCCACGACCGGAGAAATCGCTTTTACGACGACCTCTTCTTCGAGCTTTCCGATCTTGAGGCTCAGGTCGATCGTAATCGTCTGCCCGACGAAGACCCTGACATCCTCTTTTTTCGCGGTCGTGAAGCCCGTCAAAGACGCTTCAACGATATATGTTCCGCGAGGAAGTGCGACGAACCTGAATTTCCCTTCTGCGTTCGTGATTTTGGTCTGAACGCCACCGATCATGTCTGGCGACGATAGCTTGACCTGGGCTCCGGGCAGGGCGTTGCCCTCTTCGTCTGTGATTTTGCCTTCGATTGCACCTGTTATTCCGCTCTGGGAATAAGCCAGCCCTGCCAGCATAACAAGGGCAAAAAGGAAGGCCACATAGCGTTTAAAAATTGTTTTCACCAATAACCTCCTTCGTTCTTGAGCAAGACCTGTCTTTGTCTTGCCTAAAATTCCCTTCACTTTTTTTTTGTTGTTTAAAAACTTGTCCCTATGTCTCACCTCCTTCGTGTAATGGCTGTGAATAAACCTCTAAACATCCTAAAAAAAATATGCAATTTCCATGCCATTCTTTAAATAGTATTAATTATCTATATATCAGCGGCTTACAAGATTCAAGCAAACTGTCGAATCTGCTTTATTCCACTTAATTGGATCTTTATCCAATAAATTGGATTTGCCATCGGGCTTCCATGGAGCCCAAAAACACTATTCCCATCGATTGCCTTCTATGCTAAACTGGCTCCTCGTTATAATCCGATTTGGAGAGAGGAAGATGAAAAATCATCGTGCAACAAACCTCCTGGGGGCCGTTTTAACTCTTCTTGTTTTCACGGCGCCGTGCGTCCTCGGGGCGCAGCAGGAGGAACAAGAAACCGCTCGGCTCGAGGGCAAGGTCCTGGACGTCGAGAAGAAGCCCATCGAAAACGCCGAAATCCTGATTAAGAACGTAGGGATGGGAGCAACGACCTCCATCAAGACCAGCAAAAAGGGCGAATTCATTTTCCGGCGGCTCTTTCCCGGAAAATACGAAGTGACCATTCAAAAAGAGGGCTTCGTGCCCTACACGGGTCAGGTGGACCTCAAAGAGTCATCGGGCCAGAGGCTCGAGGTGACCCTGGCCAAAGCGCTGAGCGAGGAACAGAGGAAGTCGAATGAGGCGATCGCCGCTTTTCAGAAGGCCGGGGAGCTGTTCAAAGAAAACAAGGTCGACGAGGCCATTCTGGAATATCAGAAGGCGATCGAGTTGAAGCCGGATTTTGTTGAGGCCTACTTGAACGCCGGGATTCTCCTCTTCCAGAAAATGAGGGATGAGGAAGCGGAAAAAGCGATCTTAAAGTCTCTCGAACTGAAGCCGGACGAACCTAAAGCCAAAGAGATCCTGGGCAACATCTATTTTGAGCAGTCCAAGAGTCTTCTTCAAAACGACAAGGTCGACGAGGCCCTGGAAAAACTGAAGCAGTCCTTGAACTATCGGCCGGACTACTCTTACACGAACTATCTGCTCGGCTATGCCTACAACAAAAAAGGCATGAAGGAAGACGCGATCAAGCATTTCGAACTCTTCCTGCAGCAGGAACCGAATGCGCCCCAGGCCGCCCAAGTGAAGACCATTCTCGAACAGCTCAAGAAAAAGTAGGCGATTATCCCGCGGCGACCAAATAGAATTTCAGGACTTCCATAAAATCGTTGCTGGTGAAAGCGACCGACCGGTCGCCCGTCCTTTTCGCCCCCGGATACAAGGCCGGTTTGACCACGAGGTCTTCCCGGGTGAAGGTAATCTCCATGGTGATGGGGGGAGTGAGCTTATAAGGTTTGTACCGTCCCAGGTTCTTGAGCGCCTCGATGGTCGCGGCCTTGATGAGCGCGTGAGATTTGGTGGGATGGAGCATCCTTCCCGCCTTGCCGATCCCCTCTTTGACGGCCACTGTCGAGATCTCGGGCATGAGCTCTTTGGCCTGCACGGTCGCGGCGAGATCGCCGCTGAGAAGGACAACAGGCACGCCAAAATAGGCGGCGATTGCCGCATTGAGCCCGGCTTCAGGAACGGCCTTGCCGTTGAGCTTCAAATCAAAAATGGTTCCGCTGATGGTGTGCTTCAAGATGGCGTCCGGTGTCCCGGCCTTAGCGTGGTAGCCGATCATGATAGCGGCGTCGAAAGTCTTGTCGATCCCCTCCATCATGTCCAGCGGCCCTCCGGACCATTCGCGGATGAGTTTGGCCTCGGGGTTGAGAAGGTCGGGCAGGATGTTGCGGGCGCTGCCGTGGGCGTCGCGAACGACGATCTCCGCCGCTCCGGCCTCGAGAGCCCCTTCAACAGCGGCATTGGTTTCCTCGGTCATCAAGCGCCGGAAAAGCCCATAGTCCGTGCCTTTGTCTCCCGTATCCTCCCAGGCCACGACTCCGCTGATCCCTTCCATATCTACAGAGATGAAGACTTTCAGTTTCTTGGCCGGCTGCGGGGCCGGAGTCTGAGAAAAGCTCAAAGCAGAGAGAGCAAACAAAAGAATCAGAATGAAGCAAAAGACCATCCGTTTTCTGATCATGACATCTCCTTCTTTCTGGCTGCGACCGATTATAAGTAAATTCAGGAATCATAGCAACTACACGACAATCACAGGATGAATCCGATGATTTGACGGCTGATAAGGGCTTTGCTCCCTGCTCCGGTCGGCGGCACGAGAGACCAACTTTCTCTGCTCTTCTGGGACAAGGCTCCAGCTCAAGCAAGAAAGAGGGATGGGGCCCCGCGACGGCGCTCCCCCATCCTCTAAAAAAGCCTGGTTAGGAATAGCTTACGGCGGAGCAAGATGATAAATAAGATAATAGCTGGCGTTTCCGCGTCCAGCCTCTCAGGGTGACTTCTCCAATAAGCAACCATCGCCGTGCGAGAGGTGGCAGGACGGAGGGACTTACCCGAGTCCTGCCGACAAGAGCGGCTAGGGGAACGGAGCACGGGTTTGGTTGACAGGTTTATCTCCATCCCTTAGAATAAAACGTCGCTGCGAACGAATATTGAAAGGCCATGCCTGATAAGAAACCAAATAAAAATATGAAGTCGTCCCGGAAGTCTGGGGCTCGCCGGAAAAGGCCCGGTCTGCCTTTCATCCTTGCTGCGGTTGCTGTCATCGCGCTGGTCCTCTATTTCGTCCTTTCAGGCGGGTTTCCTTTGAAGGGGCGGCGTTCTACGGCCCAGCTCAAGAATCTGCTCGGAACCCTGGATGCGAGGGGCATGAACATCCTTCTCTTTACGCTCGACACGACCCGGGCCGACCACATCGGCTGCTACGGTTACCCGCGCGTCGAAACGCCCAACATTGACCGTCTGGCCGCCGAAGGCTTTCTGTTCAAAAACGCCACATCCCAGGCTCCCTTGACCTTGCCGTCGCATTCTTCAATATTCACGGGCACATATCCTCTTTATCACAGCGTCAGGGATAACGGAGGCTTCTATCTCGAGCCCGACAAGATCACCCTGGCCACGATCCTCAAGCAGGCCGGCTGGGCGACAAGCGCCTTTGTCGGAGCCTTTGTGCTGGATTCCCGCTGGGGCCTGAACCAGGGCTTTGATTATTACTACGACAATTTTGATTTCGCGAAATACAAGACCATCTCTCTCGATTCCGTCCAGCGCGAAGGCGGGGAAGTGGTCAAGGCCTTTCTCGACTGGTTCGAGACCAACAGCCAGAAGAAGTTTTTCAGCTGGCTCCACTTTTACGATCCCCATTCGCCCTACGAACCTCCCGAACCGTACAAGACCAAGTACGGAAACCGGCCCTGGGGACTCTACGACGGCGAAATCGCCTATGCGGACACTCTGGTTGGCCGCGTCGAGGAGGAGCTAAAGAAGAAGGGCGTCCTGGATAAAACCATCATCGTCATCGTCGGAGACCACGGTGAGAGCCTGGGCGAACACCACGAAAGCAATCACGGTTTTTTTATCTACGACGCGACGACTGCGGTCCCTCTCATCGTCCGGATCCCGTCGTCCAGGATTCAGGGCAAGACGATCGGGGAACAGGTCGAGAACGTGGACATCATGCCCAGCCTGCTGGAGCTCCTCAGGATTCCGGTTCCCAAGCAGGTCCAGGGACACAGTTTCATCCCGCTGATCGCCGGCGGGAGCTCGTCTGCTGAGCGTCTTGCCTACAGCGAAACCTATTACCCTCGCTATCACTACGGCTGGAGCGAGCTCAAGAGCCTCCGCAGCACCAAGTACAAATTGATCCAGGCTCCGCGGCCGGAGCTCTACGACTTAGCTCAGGATCCGAGCGAACAGACCAACATCTTCACTCCGAGCTCCACCGTCGCCAAGCATCTCGAGAGGGAGCTCAAGTCTCTTCAGGAAAAGATGTCGGCCAAGGACATCGACCAGAAAGGACCCCAGAAACTGGATAACGACGCCCGGGAAAAGCTGATGGCCCTGGGATACATCGGAGGCTTCACTTCAGCCGCAAAGCTGGCCAAGTCCGGAAACCTCGGCGACCCCAAAGACAAGATCATGCTCTACAACAAGATCAAACAGGCCGAAGGCGCCTCAGCCAACAAAGAATTTGACGACGCCCTGAAACTCCTGGGCGAGGTGATCGCCGACGACCCGGGGATCATGGAGGCACGACAGGTCCGGGCAAACATCTATCTCGAGCTCGACCATCCGGACGACGCCGTCGCCGAATGCAAGGAGGCTCTCAAGGTCGATGAGGAATACGAGGCGGCGATCTTCACTATGGCCCAGGCCTATAAGAAGCTCAAAAAATATAGTGAGGCGATCGCCGGATACACGCGCATCATGCAGCTCGATCCAAGGGACCCCAAATCTTTTGCCAACCTGGGCGAGATTTACTGCGATACCAAGGAATTCGATAAGGCCATAGTCAATTTGGAGAAAGCGATTTCGATCGACCCGGAGCACAGCGCCATGTCCCATAACCTCTTGGGATCAGCCTATCTGGAAAAGAAAATGCTGGAACCGGCCGAGAAAGAGATCTCGCTCTCCCTGAAGATGCGCGCCCGCATTCCGGACGCCCACTACAACCTCGGACTTCTCTTCGAGGAGAAAGGGGACATCCAGCGTGCGATCGAAGAATACAAAAAGGAGATCGAGATCCATCCCGCCGCCTACCCGGCTCACTTCAACCTGGCCCTCGTTTATTCTAAATTGGGACGGCTGCAGGAAGCGGTCAGCGAGCTCAAGGAAACGGTCAACTCCAACAAAAAATTCGCCAGGGGTTATCTCTTTCTGGCCAAGGCTTACCTGGATCTGAACGAGAACTTCGACGAGGCGATCAAGGTCGCCCGGCAAGGGTTGGACCTTGAACCGGAAGCAGAATCCGCTCCCCTCGGTCACTATGTCCTGGCGGACATCTATAATCGCCTCGGCCGCACGTCCGAATATTCCGCCGAGGTTGGGAAAGGCAAGGCTCTCGAAGCAAAGCTCAAAAAGACAAAAACGTAATCGCCTTTCTCGTTTCTTTCGTCATCTCGTCAAAAAAAAGTGGGCTTGAGCACTGAGCTGGGAGCAGCAAAAAGTGAACGCAGTGGTTCTTAAACTCCTCGCTCCTTGCCTCACGCTTTTCTTTCGACGAGCTAAACCCGCGACGAAAGAGACTCAACCAAACGCAATAACTAATGCGATATCTCCGTTCAAGGCAGCGGCGGAGGCCACCCTCGGGACCCCGTAGCGGAAGGGGGCCCGTCGGCTTTTCCGACGGGGGAACCGACGGGACTGGTTCCTTGGGGGGCCGGGGGCTAGAGGGTGGCCTCCGCCGCTGCCTTGACCATGTCAAGTGACTTATCGCATTTGCATTAGATAGACGGGTTTTAGTTCAGACTTTTTAAGATTTCTTTGGCCAGGGCAACGTTTTTGTTTTCCGGATCCAGGGCGATGAATTTCTCCAGATATTCCTTGGCTTTGGCGCTATCACCGGCTCCGACGGAGATGATGCCCAGTTGGTAATAGGCGTCGGAATAGTTGGGATCCAGGGTCAAGACCTTTTCAAAGACGGCCTTGGCTTCCTCGCTCTTGCCCACATTGACCAGGCAGACACCATAGTTGTAGTGAGTGGAGGGGTCGTTGTCGCCGAGCTCGACCGCCTTCTTATAAAAACCGATCGCTTTTTCGAACTCCCCCTTCTTGGCCAGGATGATGCCGGACCGGGCATAGCTCAGCACAAAGTCCGGCTTGAGCTCGATGGCTTTTGCGTAGTCTTCGAGTGCCTTATCGTTATTGCCCGTTTTCTCGTACACGGCGGCCCGGTAGAAAAAGGCCACCGGATTCGTTGGCGCGAGGCCGATCACCTCGCTGAATTTGGCGATCGCCTCTTCGTATTTGCCGGCGGACAGGAGGTCGCTGCCCGCGCTGAGGCTCTTGACCGTCGCGGGAACCATCGGCGCGGCACCCTGGGCCGGGCTCAGCGGGACATTGAGCTGGGCCGTCTGGTCAATGTTGACCCGGATCGTGCCTTCCTGGGGAAGGTACCCTTCCTTTTCCATGGTGACTTTGTAGAGTCCGGTGACGAGCCCCCCTCTGTAGAAGTGTCCTTTTTTATCGGTGAAAGCCTCATAACGCATGCTTTCGGTCTTGGTTGAGGCGATCGTGACTTTGACGCCCTCGAGCACCTGGCCGGTCGTCGCGTCTTTAACGATTCCCTCGACGGCGCCGGTGATCGCTCCCCGGAGCGGAGCCCGAACAGAAACCAGGATTGCTAGGCACGCCAGCACAAAAAGTTTAAGCGCGTTTTTCATCAGATGACTCCTTTATGGTAGCGGGTTTCTTTTCAACCGGTTTTTTCTCCAGAGCGCTCGCCCGTTCCCAGTAGGTCTGGGCCTTGTCGCGTTCTCCGAGCGAGTAATAGATGGCGCCGAGGGTGCGGTTGTTCGCGGCCGTGTCACCGTACTTGCGGACCCCTTCGAAGTACTCCGCGGCCTTGCGCAGGGCCTTGGTCTCGAGACAGGAATTGCCAAGCATCAGGAGGACGGTGTAGGTTTTGATGACAGCCTCATTTTCTAAGAGCTCGATCGTCTTCGCATAGTTTTTCTTCAGATAGTAGGCCCGGGCGATCGTCGGGAGGGTCGCCGCATTCCAGAACTGCGGCGGGAGCTTCTGGAAATTCTCCAGGGCTTTGTCGACCTCGCCCTGGTTGAGATACTCCTGTGCGATCATGAAGCCGAAGTTGACCGAGGAAGAGGCCGGTTCCGACCGCTCGAAATCGAGCGGCTTTTCGACCTTGAATGAAAGAACGGTGACGACCTGGCTCGAGACCTCCCGGCCCTCGATCCGGACCCGGAGGTCGTAGTTTCCCGGCCGGACATCGACGAGCGGCCGGCGGAAGATGAAGCCATTCTCTATTTTTTCTATCGACTCAATCGAAATTATATACTTTAGGTCGTCCCGGGAGTCGAGTGAAATCTCCGGCCGCGTCGGGCTGGCGACGACGCCCTCGATGGCATCCTCGGTGGTGAAGAGCGAGCGGGGATCGAGGGAAACTTTGAAGGCTCCGTTTCGGAAAGGAAGGAAGTCGTCCGAGCCGGCCTCCTTGACCTTGTAGCCCACCATGACCGGCACGGTCCCGGGCGGGATCGATAACCTCGTTTTGTGGACGAAAAATTCGTCGGTCGTCTTATTCATAAAGGTCAGGTTGACGTTGAACTCGCCCTCGATGATCGGGGTGAAGTCCCTGAAGACGAGCTTCTTCGCTTCGAGCATCACCCTCCTTTGCTTCTCATCAAATTTCAGGTCGAGCGGCCTTTCCTGCTGGTGGATGGTGTTGCCCTGGAGGTCTTCAATCCTCAGGTTGAGGCTGATCTGGGCCCTCTCCGGACTGGAGCCGGATTTGACGGTGTGGATGACGTCGGGGAAAATGGCGTAATTCAGGAACAGGAAGCCCCGGTCGCTGCTCAGAGCCAGCGCCGATTTGCCCGCGATCTCTTTGGTTGAGACGGCGACATCGACCACCCCTTCGGCGGAGCTGAACTTCTTGAGATAGTTCCTGTCCGCCTGCCGTTCGGGAAGAGTGAAGATCTGGGAGATAGTCGTTCCCGATCCAAGAGACGGCATTCCCGGTGTCGCCTCATCGGGGATGATCGAAAGCGTCGCCCGGCCCAGCTCCGGGAAACTCTGGCTGATGATCTTTTGGGCTTGAGCCTTGGAGACACTGCGGGGCATATAGCTCGAAGAGAGGATTTCCAGTGGCGAGTTCATGCCCGGATAATAAAGCTTGAGGTCCCCGACGTTGCCCCGCCGGAAAAAGATAAAGTCCATCAACGGCGGAAGGCCGGGGAGTCCGGTGCTCTGGTAAACCCACAGTTCGCATTCGACGACGACTTCCGAGCCTGAAAAATCGTACTTTTCGTTGGGCTTTCCAAGCAAAAGATAGAGCCGGCCCCTGTCGGAATCCACGCCCTCCAGGTTCTTTTCAGCGTACTGGCGACGTTTATAATATTCGACTTGGAATTCATTGGCCGGGGTCTTGGGGTCCGGGTCTCGGGCCCGCCAGAAGAGGTTCTGAAAATTCCGCCGGTCCTCTTCGGTCTGGAGGCTCTTGGAGACGGATATCTCGGCCCTGGTCATGATCGGCCGGACTTCCTCGAGCCAGGTCTTCCAGGGATCGGTTTTCGCCTTGTCCGCGCCACCAGAGTTCAGGGATAGAAAAAGGAGGAAGAGAATGCTCCCGGGCTTGACTATGAGGTGTCTAATCATCGCCGCTATTTTAGCACAAAATACGAAACTGAGGGACGTTCCCCAAGGGGACACCCTTTGAACTGCAGACGGGGTATGAGATTCTGTTGAAGCGCGCCTGATTGTGTGCTAAAAATGAAGACTTGGGACTTGTGCCGAAAATAAATAAAAGAAGGTTAAGATGAGCGAGCACAGGGGGAATGACGATCCGAAATCAATCTCCCGGCGTAACTTTCTGAGATCCTCGGCTGCGGCAGGGCTGGGGATGGCGATCGGCGGGACGGCTCTCGCCGGCCAGCAGGCCTCGGAAAAAGTCACCGCCAAGAAAGATTCCGCGGAAATGAATATCGCCGTCATCGGCGCCGGAGCCCAGGGCAGGGTCCTCATCGAATCATCCCTGCGTATCCCGGGAATCCGTGTCCGGGCCGTCTGCGACATCTGGGAATACAGCCGTCAGTACGCCAAGGGCTATCTCAAAAAGTACGGACACGTGGTCAATGTTTATGAGGACTACCGTGACCTCCTGGCCAAGGAAAAAGGCCTCCAAGCCATCCTGGTGGCGACGCCGGATTGGATGCACGCCGAGCATGCCAACGCCTGCCTCAAATCCGGTCTCCATGTCTACTGCGAAAAAGAGATGTCCAATTCGCTGGAAAACGCCAGGTCCATGGTCCGGACGGCGCGGGAGACGGGCAAGCTCCTCCAGATCGGCCACCAGCGGCGCAGCAATCCCCGCTACATTCATGCCATCGATAGGCTTATCCGAGAGAGAAACCTGCTCGGCCGGGTGACCGCAGCCTATGCCCAATGGAACCGAGCCAAGAGCGACCTCCTCGGCTGGCCAGAAAAGTACGCTATCGACCAGGCGACGCTGGATAAATACGGCTATGGATCCATGACCGAGTTCAGGAACTGGCGGCTCTACAAGAAGTACAGCGGCGGTCCCATGGTGGACCTCGGCTCCCATCAGATCGACCTTTTCAGCTGGGTCTTCGGTGCCAACCCGAAATCGCTGCTGGCCAGCGGCGGTCTCGATTTCTACAAGGACTGGCAGTGGTACGACAACGTCATGACCATCTACGAATTCGAAACCAAACAAGGCAAAGCGCGGGCTTTCTACCAGGTCCAGACGACGACACAGCACGGCGGATTCTACGAGACCTTTATGGGTGAAAACGGATCCCTGGTCCTCTCCGAAATTCCGCAGCGCGGCAATTGGGCCATGAGAGAGCCGCACGCGCCTGAGTGGGATTCATTGGCCAAGCAGGGGCTGCTGAGTTCCGAGACCAAGCCCATTCAAAAAATCGAGACCAAGAATGTCTTTGTCGATGTCCGGGTCACAGTCGAAGCCGGCCGCTGGCCTTTGCCGGTGGAACTTGCCAAGCCGGCCCATCAGCCCCATCTCGAAAATTTCTTCAGCGCCATTCTCTATGGGACGCCACTGAACTGCCCGGCAGAGCTTGCCTACGAATCCGCGGTGGCCGTGTTGAAAGCGAACGAAGCGGTCGGTACCCGGCGGCTGATCGAATTCCGCCCCGAGCAGTTCAGAGCATGAAAATATCAAGACTTTGCCGCGCGATTGCGGCCGGTTTATGCCTGCTCGGGCTGAATGCCTGGACGGTCGGCCAGAAGCAGAAGGCGTGGGACGGGAATAGAACAACGCCGGTCCACGTCATCCCTCTGAGAGACGAGTTCGATCAGCCCATTATTGCGACTGAGCCAAACCCAATGCCTTATTCGGCCAAATACACGTGTGGACCTTGCCACGATTACGGGACGGTTCGAACCGGTCTCCATTTCAACACTCTCGCATCCTCAAACTCCGGGCGCCCCGGAGAGCCCTGGATCTGGGTTGATCGGGGAACGGGAACCTGGCTTCCGCTCTCCTTCCATAAATGGAAAGGGAGCTGGGATCCCCGGACGATCGGCCTCAGCCTTTGGGATTTTACTCTGCTTTTCGGCCGGCACATGCCCGGCGGGGGGACGGGAGAGCCGGAAGAGAGCGATGAAACTCCTGACGACCGCTGGAACGTTTCCGGGAAAATCGAGATCGATTGCCTGTCCTGTCACAACGCCTCTTTCAAACAGGATCTCAGCGAATGGGCCAAGCAGGTCCTTCGCCAGAATTTTCGCTGGGCGGCTACGGCTGCGTCTGGGCTGGGCGAAGTGGGGGGAATGGCCTCCCGTCTCAAAGGGACCTGGGATATTTATGAAGGCCCTAATCCCGACGACCAGGAGTGGGCGGTGGCGCCCTATGTCAAGTATAAACCGGCCGATTTCGACAGCAAGCATCGCTATTTTTTTGATGTCGTCCATAAACCCGGCGATGCCCGTTGTCTGGCCTGCCACTCGGTTTCGGCGGTGTCGGCGACGAAATCGGATTCGGACGCAGACGTTCACAGCAAGGCCGGCATCAAATGCGTGGAGTGCCACCGGAACGACCTCGGACACGCCATGCTCAGGGGCTATGATGGCGAAAACGCTCAGCAAGCTCGGAGCGCCGCCCTCTCTTTCACATGCCGAGGCTGTCACCTTGGAGAGGACTCCTCGGGAAGAAAAAGCGTCACCCCGGGACGCATGGGCGCCCCTTACCCAAAGCACAAAGGCATACCGGTTGTCCACTTCAAATATCTTTCCTGCACCGTCTGCCATGCCGGACCGGCTCCGGCCAAGATTCTTACCCAGGTTCGGACGTCCAGGGCCAACCGGCTAGGCATCTACGGGATCGCCCAATGGTCCACGGATTCGCCCAAAATCGATGAGCCGGTCTATATAAAGGACGAGAGGGGAGCGATCACGCCAAACCGGATTTCCTGGCCGGCTTTTTGGGGGAGATTGAAGGACAATGAAATTGCGCCTCTCCAGCCGTCTGAAGCCAAGTCTGCCGCCGGAGAGTTCTTTGATTCGGAAAAACGGATCGGAGAGGTCCTGCTCGCGCTCTCTTATTTTGCCCAGAACGAGGAGGTTCCGGTCCTTATCATCCACGGAAATACTTTTGAGCTCAACCCGGACGGGGGGTTGAATCCCGTCCCGACAACCGCAGAGAAGTTGGGTTTCGAATCTCCGTGGGGGCTTAAGAAGGGAGGGCACATTTCTCCATTGATTTCCGATTTTGACCCAGAGGCCGAAAACAAGGACCCCGATCTAGAACCACGCATCCAGAGGCTTCTCGAAGCCCTCGCGACCATGACCGGAACACCTGGTCAGCCGGCGCTCATCGTCAAGAAAACGCTTTACCGCCTGACCGACGGGAATCTGGAAACGGCCGAAGCGCCCAAAGAGCTGACCGGGAAATTGCTGGTCGGATGGGCCGGCGAAGGGAAGTTTTTGCCGCTCGCTTCTGATTTTGATATCAGGACCGCGGCGGCCACAGCAGGAAAAGAGGAGTCCCTATCTGAAGAGCAGGTGGAATTGGTCCTCGAGGCGCTCGCCCGGACAGCGGTCAAGAAGACCGGGTCGAGCCATGAAGAATACGTTTATGTATCGGGGGGGAAGATGTTCCGGCTGGACAAAGATAGGAAGCTTTCTTCCTCCCGGCACAAGGCGGCCGAACCTGTGGTCTGGCCATTTGCCCACGACATCCGGCCGGCCCAGCAATCGCTCGGAAGGCAAGGCTGCACGGATTGCCATAGGTCCGGTTCGGCGTTTTTTTTCGCCGAAGTCAAAGGCTCCGGCCCCCTCCTCACTCAGAATGTTGAGAAACGTTCGGGCCATTCTTTTATGGGCCTGGACAGGCCCTTCCAGACACTCTTCGGACTTTCCTTTACTGTCCGGCCGGTTTTTAAGGCAGTCCTTTTCGCCGCGGCCGTGGTCATCGGGTCTTTGCTACTCATCGTCTTCTTGCTGGTCCTCGGAAGGTTATCCGGCCTCATCGGAAAGAAGTAGCGGAAAGCATGCTTACTGTCGTCACTCTCGCCTCACTCATCGCACTCGTCCTGGCGTGTGCCTTTCACCGCCACCGACAAATACGTGAACAGTCCGCTTATCTCGACTGGCTGTGGAAGCACATCGTCCGGTTTTTTAAAGATCCTTTTTCGGGGCGGAGGTACGTCCGGATCAAAGCGCTCAACCTCTGGCGCTTTTCGGCCGCCGAAAGATGGCTCCTATTTTGTTTCATCGGGAGCTTCGCTTTTCTCGTCCTGAGCGGTTTTGGTTATGCCTTTTTCGGCCGGCACGGCCTTCACGGATATCCCCTCCTCCTCCATGTTTTCGCCGGTGGGCTATACGCCGTAAGCCTTTGCCTGGTCGTTATCTTGAGAGCCAAACGGTTTTCACTGGAGCCAGAGATTTTATCTCCAGAAATCGATTTTTCCCGGTTAAGGGATCTTTCTTTGGCTTCCTCGGCGGTCCAGAAAATTCTTTTTTGGGCATTCGTCTTGGGAGGCTTTCTTTTGATTCTCTCGGCGCTCAGTCCTATGGTCCCCCTCCTCCATTACGAGGCCCAGAAAACGATGGTCGAGGTGCATCGCTACAGCTCCCTCGGATCATTGCTCATTGCCGTCTATTTCTCTTACCTCATCGTCGTCGATCAAAAGAGCCCATGAAGGACGGGGGCGAAGAAGTTTTCCGGTTTGCCCACGAGGCAATGGGGACTTCTTTCGAGCTCCTGATCGCCGGAAAAGCGGAGGCCTACAGCCGCCAGGTTTCGGCCGCTGTTTTTTCCGAAATCGATAGACTCGAGAGGCTCTTGAGCCGGTTCGATCCATCGAGCGAAGTCAGCCAGATCAACCGTCTCAGACCGGGAGAATCCCTGAGGATTGGAGTCGAAGTTTTCGAGTGCCTGAAGACAGCCGCCCGGATAAAAATCCAGACTGAAGGCGCTTTTGATATCAACTACAAAGCGCTTCTCAAACGGAAGAATGGCGCACCCGCCGGGTTCGGAAAAATGAAATGGAATATGGTAAAATGGGTTGAATTGTCCAAAACTCACGGAGGCTACTCCGTTCGAGTCAGGACAAGCAAACGCGGAGAAAAACGAGTGCCTCTTGACCTAGACCTTGGGGGAATCGCCAAGGGATATGCCTTGGACAAACTCCTGGATATTCTGGAGGATTGGAGCGTCGAAGACGCCTTAATCCACAGCGGGACCAGCACGGCTCTGGCCATCGGATCCCCGCCTGAGCGCAAGGCGCGGAGGCCCGGCTGGCCGATCGGGATCGCCTCCGGCTGGGAGTGCCGAAAAATACCCAGGAAATATTATCTTAGAAATGGGGCGATGAGCGGCTCGGGAACGGAAGTCAAGGGCGAGCACATCTCTGACCCGAGAACCGGACGTCCGGCCGCCGGGCACCTGGCCGCTTGGGCCGCGCATCCTTCGGCCGCCGTCGCCGACGCGCTGTCCACTGCGTTCATGGTCATGGACGCGGCCGAAGTCGAAGCCTTCTGCAAAGTCCATCCCGACGTCTGGGCGCTGGTCGTTATCGATCCAGAGAGCTGTAGGGTCTTCAACCGAAAGGCAATCATCTAGGGGACTCGCTTGCACTTTTCCGGGATTAAAATACGAATGCATCTACGGAAGGATGGAGCCCCCACGTCTGCCCCCGATCCTGCCAATCGGCCCACGGAAATAGGGCCCCAAAGGAGTTGCGATGACCAGCAAGATTTCTGCAAGTAACTTGGGCCTGCTGATACTGCTGATGTGCTCCGTCATATCCTGGGCATCGGGCCAGGAGACAAACAAAGAAAAAGAGGTTTTGAAGCTGCAACTGCCCAAACCCATGTTCATCGGCACTCCCAGGAATATCCGCACCAGCAACCTGGAGGTCGTCACGGGACGGGCTCGCGGCCCGTTCACGGTTCCCAAAGGAACCGTGCTTCTCTCTTCGCACAGACCGGTCACGTCCAGCGATAAGGAACCGGTTATCGGTGAATTGTTATTTTTGACCGACGGCCAGAAGTCGGGCGAAGACGGCTATTATGTGGAGTTGGGGCCCAAGATCCAGTGGGTCCAGATCGACCTCGGAAAATCTGGAAATCTGTTCGCGATCCTGATCTGGCACTACCACTCCCAGCCGCGTGTGTACCGGGATGTCATCGTCCAGGTTTCTGACGACCCGGATTTCGTAAGCGGCGTAACAACGCTTTTCAACAACGATCACGACAACACATCCGGGTTGGGGATTGGAAAAGACAAAGAGTACATAGAGACCAATGAGGGCCGGCTGATTGACCCCCAAGGCGTCAAGGCCAGGTACGTCCGCTTGTCCAGCAACGGAAACACCGCGAACGATATGAACCATTATATTGAAGTGGAGGTTTACGGCACGCCGGCAAAATGAAGACCGGGTCCTTCAAGGGGCTGTTCTGGTTTTTTCTTGTTGTCGCGCTTCTTTTTCGTATCTCCCGGCTCGGCCTGAGGCCGATGCACCATGATGAAGCCAATCAGGCCGCCAAGTTGGGAAAACTCCTGGAAAAAGGTGAATATCGCTACGACCCGATTGACCACCACGGCCCGAGCCTCTACTACCTCTCGCTTCCTGTTGCCTGGATCGCCTCGGGCGCATCCTATGCGTCCCTGAGCGAAACGACTCTCCGCCTCATGCCCGCGCTTTTCGGGGTAGGCATCCTGCTTTTCCTCCTTCTTCTGCAGGGCCGGCTATCCCGGGAAGCGCTCATATTTGCCGCGCTTTTCACCGCCATCTCGCCGGTGGTGGTCTATTTCAGCCGTTTCTATATTCAAGAGATGCTCCTGGTCTTTTTTCTTGCGGGGGCTATTGCTTCTTTTTGGAGATACGGGAAGACCCTTTCGCTGTGGTGGGCGGTTGCGGCCGGCCTCTTCAGCGGCCTGATGTATACCACCAAGGAGACAAGCGTCATCCTCTTAGGATGTCTATTGGGCGCGGCTGTCTTGATCCGGATACTCCCCGCGAAAAAACGAACCGGCAAGATCGTCGAATTCAAGCCTGCCCAGGTCGGGCATTTGCTTGTCTTCCTGGCGGCGGCAGGCATTCCCATCGTGCTTTTGTTCTCATCCTTCTTCAAATTTCCGGGAGGAATAGGCGACTCGTTTCTGGCTTTTCGCACTTACTTCGACCGGGCCGGCGCAGCCGGGTTTCATGCCCATCCCTGGTATTACTATCTGAAACTGCTGGTTTATTCCCATCCCCAAAATAGCCCTGTCTGGGGCGAAACCTTCATCCTGGCTCTGGCCCTTGTCGGGAGTTTCTCCGCTTTCGGTGTCGATCCCGGGAAGGGAGGGGACTCGCGGTTTATCAGGTTCATTTTGTTTTTCACGCTCCTGACTATGGCCATCTATTCGGCGATTCCCTACAAAACCCCCTGGAACGTCCTGCCGTTTTACCTGGGAATTCTCCTCCTCGCCGGGAACGGAGGCGCCCTCATCTGGAAGGCCGGGCGATTCCGGATCACCAAGGTTCTTGCCCTCTTCGTTCTCGCCCCGGGGATCATGAATTTGGGAGTCCAAAGCTACCGGGCCAATTTTGTTTTTGCCTCCGATCCGCGGAACCCGTACGTCTACGCTCAGACCTCTCCGGACTTTATGAACCTCGTCCGGAGGATGGACGAGTTGGCAGGCGTTCATCCGGAACATAGGCAGATGCTGATCAAAATCATTGCCCCGCCGGATGAAACGTGGCCGCTGCCCTGGTACTTGAGGAAATTCGGCCGCGTAGGGTACTGGACGGATGCGGCCGCCGCAGGGGAAGTCAGAGATGCCGACGTCATCATCTCTTCCCTGGATCAAACCGGGAGGTTATCGCCCCTATTGGCCGACGGCTACGTAAGCGAACACTACGGACTCAGGCCGGACGTGCTGCTCTCCGTCCAGATAAAAAAAGAACTCTGGGAAAGTTTTTTGCACAGGAAGAAATAAGCGTCAATCTTCCGGCCCGAAGGTGCGATAGTAGGCGATGTAGATAAAAAAGCGATTAGGGCCATGAATGTCCCGGCCCGCCGAGAGCAAAATCGAGTGCCCCCGGCACGGCGTCAGGATAGCTCCTAAGTTGAAACCGGCCCGACTGCCCTCTCCCCGAGCGCTCTCTGTGTTCCCGAATATCTCAGCTCCGATCGTCACAACCTTGGAGAGATCGCGCTGGACTTCCCAGCCATAAGCCCAATAGTTTCTGTTACCGGGGCCCGGGTTGGTCCAAAGGCCCGCGCCTCCGTAGGTGACCCATGGGCCAAAGCTCTTGAGCACCCAGATCGGGATAAAAACTTGGGGACGTCCGTTGCCCAAGCCGCGTCTGCGGCTGCCCGTAGGCACCTGCATATGCGGAAATGTACCCACTTCGGGCATGGCCCCCTTTTCTTTAACGAATCGATATTTGAACCCCAGCTCGATATCTCCCAAACCATATTGCGCCCCTGCGTCTCGGGGCTTCGAGTAGTTCAGGGGCGTAATAATATGCAGCATCAAATTCGATGAGGCTCCATAATTGAGCTCAAAGTGAGGGGCCGTGCCCGAAAGCCCTGTCTTGGTCCTGACATCCTGGGAGGCGATATAGAACTCCCACTGGCGAAACGCGAGCGGAGCCGGATCATCCGTGAAGAAGGGCGGGCCGCCCGATAGAGCAGGCGGAAAAGCAGCCAGGCCAAGAACCACAATCAGCAGGGCACAAATCTTCATGATTTCCGATCCCATCATCGAGGGGCGGGTTTCCCGAGCTGTCGCAGATTTCGATCATGCCCGCCTCCGGTCGTGCGGAAGCCCGGTCCCTTCAATATCTATTATAATCTAAATATCCATTCGAGTTCGCATAATCCGCCGGCAGGGCAAACCTTTACTTCATTTTTTCCGTATGCTATATCTTACTCCCACATCCGCTAGCCGGATTCTAGAAAGGAGGCCAAGATGCTGGATGGAAAGAGAGGCCGGGAGATTTCCCGGCGGGGTTTTCTCGGGACAAGCGCAGCAGGCATTTCTTCTCTGGCGTTTTCAAGCACGCTTGTGAACATGCTTCTCCAGAGCACCGGCTGCAAGTCGAGCGTCAAACAAGGTCTTTCCGGGCTCATGATCCCGGATGACGTTCTTAAGAAAGCCGTTGGGCATCTGGTGGCCAAAGGTGCCGATTTTGGAGACGTCTACGTTGAGCGCGCGGCGACCGACGCGATTATGAGTGATGACAAAAAGATTAACACTTTCACGACCATCGAGAAGGGCGTCGGGCTCCGAGCCGTTAAAGATGGAAAGACATTTTATGCTTACACCGACAGCTTCGAGCCGGAAAAAATCTATGCGTCGGCCAAGTACGTAGCGGACGCCGCCGCCCAAGGAGGAGGCGTTCCAGAAGGTGCAGTGATCGACCTTGCCCCTCAGACTTCGACCCTTTCTTTTCCGATCAAGCCTCTTCCCTCCGAAGTGGCTGTCGGGAAAAAGGTTGAGCTTTTCAAGGCTCTGACCGACCGCGCCTGGTCGGCAGATCCCCGGATCGTCCAGGTCGTGCAGTTGATGCGCGAAATCATCCGGCAGGTCAACATCGCAACCTCCTCCGAGAAGATCGTCAACCAAACCCTGGGCCTGACCGAGTTTATGGTCCAGGTCTATGTGCAGGATCAGACCGGCAACCTGCAAACAGCCAATGATATGCGCGGCGCATACGCCGGACGGGATTTCTTTAGCGGTGAGAACTCCTTTGAGCGTATTGTGGATAATGCCGTGGTCAAGGCAAAAAAGCTTCTGGAGGCGGTCGATTCTCCACGCGGCGTCTTTCCGGTGGTCCTCGCCCCGGGGATGAATGGTGTTCTGTTTCATGAGTCCTGCGGCCATGGGATGGAAGCCGACCTCGTCTTCAAGGGATCGAATTTTAGAGACCAGATCGGCAAGCAGACGGCGGCCAAAGGTGTCACGCTCATCGACGACGGGACAATCCCTCTGTTTCCCGGATCGTACGCCTTTGATGACGAGGCAACACAGTCCGAGCGCACGATTCTGATCGAGGACGGGATCCAGAAGAATTATCTTTGCGACCTCGTCTGGGGTAAGAAACTAGGCCTCCGTTCAACCGGCAGCGGGAGGAGGCAATCCTTCCGCTTCCCGCCCATCCCTCGGATGAGGAACACGTTCATCGATAACGGTTCGCTCTCCTCCGATGACATCATCTCCTCGACCAAGAAGGGGATTTATGTGGTCGATGTTGGCGGCGGAGGCCAAGTCGATGTCATCACGGGAAATTTCATGATGGGCGTTGGCGAAGGCTATTTGATTGAAAATGGAAAAATCACCCGTCCGATCAAGGGAGCGACACTCTCCGGGATGGGCATTCAAGCCTTGAAATCGATCGACATGATCGGAAACGACCTGAAGCTGTTCCCGGCCGCAGGCCGCTGCGGCAAGCTGCAGACCGCCCCGGTAGGGATGGGCATGCCTACAGTTCGGGTTCGCAGCATCCTGGTGGGCGGCAACGGCCCGGCCTGGGAAGATAAGGGATAGGGGAGGACGCGGATGAAAGAGAAGAAAGAATTCATGGATTTGGCGGAGAATGCCGTAAACGCCGCAAAAAAGGCGGGGGCGGATGCGGCTGAAGCCTTTATCACGGACACCCAGTCCCTCCAGATCAATGTCAGCAACCGCCAGGTCGAAACCGTAAACGCGGTCCGCGAGGCCGGCATCGGGTTGAGGCTGCTTAAGGACCAAAAGCTGGCCTTTGGTTCCACCAATGAACTGTCCAGGAGCGCCGTCAAGAGTCTTGTCGAGGATCTGGTGAAGAAAGTTCCGTTTCATTCTCCGGACGAGTTCAACGTCATTACCGGGGAAGAGACAAGAGCGCTCGAAGGCCCTTGGTCCGCCGAGGAAGACCTTATCACCTATGATCCTCAGATCGCCGATATTCCTGTCAAGGAAAAGATCAAGAAGGCGATCCAGCTTGAGGAATCTGCTCTCGGATTCAGCCCGAAAGTCACAGGCTCAATGATGACGATCTACCAGGACGCGACGAACTACACTTACATTGTAAACTCGAACGGGATTTCCGGCTGGTTTCCGGGGTCAGTTTGTGCGGGTGTGACCATGGTCTCGGCCGGCGAGGGGGATGACCATCAATCAGGCTCTTTTAACAAGGCCTGCGCCCGGTACTCCGATTTTAGCCCTGAAGAGATCGGCCGGAAGGCCGGGGAAAACGCCGTCAAAATGCTCGGGGCAAAACCCATCGCGTCGACCGAGATTCCTATGATCGTCTCGCCTGAGATGGGGACCCAACTCTTTTCTTTTATTGCCGGCATGCTTTCGGCAGATGACGTCCAGAAGGGAAGATCGCTCTT
The DNA here is from genome assembly GCA_963701305.1 of Candidatus Aminicenantota bacterium. Taxonomy (GTDB): domain Bacteria; phylum Acidobacteriota; class Aminicenantia; order Aminicenantales; family CAVYOD01; genus CAVYOD01. The sequence goes on along the minus strand of OY969586.1, from coordinate 1,153,001 downwards.
TGCTGGGAAGCTCGGCACCCAGGTGGCGGCCGGTCTCTTTAACCTTGTCGATGACGGCCGATTAAAGGGAGGCCTATCCACGTCACCGGTAGATGGAGAGGGCGTGCCCACGCAGACAACTTCTTTGATGGCCAATGGGGTGCTCAAGAACTACCTCTTTGATAGCTATGCGGCTAAGAAAGGAAAGACAAAATCCACCGGCAATCGTTCCCGTGGAAGCTATGGGTCGCCCGGCGGTATCGGCCCGACGAACCTCTATCTGCAGCCTGGAAATGTCTCGCCAGGGGAAATCATGGGGGGGATCGACCGTGGGTTCTACCTGACCGAGGTGATCGGGCTTTTCGCCGGCATCAATTCGGTTTCCGGCGATTTTTCCATCCCTGCGGCCGGGTTCATGATCGAAAAAGGGAAACAAACCTTCCCGGTGCGCGGCATCAGCATCGGCGGAAATCTGTTCGAGTTCCTGAAGTCGGTGGACAAGATCGGCAATGACCTGACCTGGTTCCAGTCGCTGGGCAGCCCGACCTTCTCCGTCAAGAGCATCAAGATTAGCGGCGTCGCAAAGTAGGACAGTCGGTCTTGCGACGGCCGGCTAGATTGGTCCCGCCATATAAATAGCAATTAGAAGGCCATGTAAAATGGCGCCTCCTCTAACGTATTCTCTAACTCGACATCAACCCCAATTCTAATTTGGCCCTGCCACTTTGATCCTCTAAATAACACGAAAAAGATCCAGGAAATTCTCGGCCGGCTTACGTTCCCACTCGCTCCAGGGAAGGCCAGCGAACATCGGATGCATTTCCGCCGTCGCTTTCAAGGCTTGCTCTTTCGATTCCCATAGAGATAAATTCACTATTCGATTGTGTCCTTTATCCAGCCAGGCCCCGATCTCAACGAGCCCTTCAAATTTGCGAGCTGCATCCGACACTCTCTTAACAGCCGCAAGAACATCGTCGTTGTGCTCGGGTTTTGGATACAGGATTCTAATCGTCAGGTATCTTCCGGACTCATCAGCCATCATCTCACCTCACACTTTATGGTAGCATACTTCACTCATAAGTACGGCCATTTTAATCCGCTCAAAGCCAAACCCGAAGGAGAGGACCGTCCTCTGCCTGGGCCTTGCTCCATTGCTTTAAGCCGACGTGTGTGGCCGAGAGGCCCCTAGCCTTGATGCAAAGGGAAGCTCTTGACTCTTCGCCCGGAAAGCTAGGCGTGGGTTTCGCCTTGTGGTATCATCCTTATGATGTGTGAGTCAGGTGATTGACATGAGGCAGCGGACCGGCTCGGGCACCGCGTCAGCCGAGGAGCGATACACATGAGCCAAGAACTCAGGAAGACCGGTCTCGAGATCGTCGGCGACGTTCCCTGGGGAACGCATTTCTGCCAGTTCTATCAAACCGATCAAGATCTTCTCGATATCCTGGTCCCCTATTTCACCGAAGGGCTGAAGAATAATGAGTTCTGTATGTGGATCACTTCGGAGCCCTTGGGTGCAGAAGCCGCCCGGCGGGCGATGGCGGCGGCCCTGCCCGATTTCGAAAACTACCTCCGCCGGGGGCAGATCGAGATCGTCCCGTACACGGACTGGTATCTCAAGGGCGGGACATTCGACCCCGAGCGCGTCCTCAATGATTGGGTGAGGAAGCTCGACGAAGCCCTGGCCGCCGGCTATGAGGGACTGCGCCTTACGGGCAACACCTTCTGGCTCGAGCAAAAAGACTGGCGGGCTTTCACCGATTACGAAGCGGCCGTGGACGGTGTCATCGGCAGGTACAGGATGCTCGCCGTCTGCACCTACTCCATCGACCGCTGCGGATTCAACGAGATCCTCGATGTCATCCGCAACCACCGTTTCGCCCTCGTCCGGAGGGAGGGGCGCTGGGAGCTCGTCGAGAACGCGGAACGAAAGCGGGCCCGGGAGGACCTGAAACGGCTGGCCCAGTTCCCCGCGGAAAACCCGAATCCCATTCTCCGCGTCACCCCCGGAGGCGATGTGATGTACGCCAACGGCCCCGCCCGGGACCTGCTCGAGAGGATGGGCTGGAAGGAGAAGATGCCGGTCCCGCCAGACTTCCTGGCCATCGCCAGCGAAGCGGAGGGGAGGGAGGGCGCCGTCGAGGCTGAGATTACGTGCGACCGCGGAAGAGTCTATTGGTTCGCCGCCGTCCGCCCGGCGGGAGAGTCATATATCAACCTGTACGCCCGGGACATCACCGAGCGGAAGGCGGCAGAGGAGGCCGCCCGGAGGGGCCGGGAATGGCTGAGGGTCACCCTGACGAGCATTGGTGACGCGGTGATTGCGACCGACGCCGAAAAGAGAATCTCATTCCTCAATCCCGTGGCCTCTGCTTTAACCGGCTGGCCCTCCGAAGAGGCCCTCGGCCGTCCGGTCCGGGAGGTTTTTCGGATCATCAACGAATTGACGGGACAGCCGGCCGAGGACATATTCGCCCGAGTCCTCACCGAGCAACGCGCCGTGGCCATGGCCAACAACACCGCCGTGCTCGCCAGAGACGGCCGCGTGGTGCCGATCGAGGACAGCGCCGCGCCCATCCTTGGCGCTGACGGCGGTTTGGAGGGAGTGGTCCTTGTCTTCCACGATGTCACCGCCAAAAGGCAGGCCCAGCGGGCCCTCCGCGAGAGCGAGGCGCGTTTCAGGTCCGTGTTGGACAATTCTCTCGACGTCGTCTACCGGCTGAACCTGCAAACCGGCCGCTACGAGTACTTCAGCCCCGCGAGCTCGGCCGTCTATGGATTCTCACCTGGGGAGATGATGGCCCTGGACCCAGGTGAGAGCGTGGAGCGCGTGCATCCCGTGGATCGTAGCGCGCTCGAGGCGGCACTTGCCCGTATCTCCGGAGCGGGGAAAGGCCGTGTGGAGTGCCGTTGGCTTAACAAGGCAGGCGATTACCGTTGGCTCTCCACGAACATGCACATCACCCGGGATACAGCCGGCCGGCCTCTCTACCGGGATGGCACGGTTCGCGACATAACCGAGAGCAAGCGGGCAGAGGAGGCGCTACGCGAGAGCGAAGAGCAGCTTAGAGCTCTCTACGCGTCCATGACCGAGGGTTTGGTCAGTCACGAGGTTGTCTATGCCGACGGAAAGGCCGTGGACTATGTCATCACGGACGTGAATCCCGCGTTTGAGAGAATCATCGGCATCTCGCGCGAGGCAGCCGTCGGCAGGAAGGCGACGGAGTTCTACGGTACGGGAAGCGCGCCGTATCTGGATGTGTATGCGAGAGTGGCTGGGGGAGGACCGCCGGAGGCTTTCGAGACCTACTTCCTCCCCATGCAGAAGCACTTCGCGATCTCGGTTTTCTCGCCCGGAAAAGGGAAGTTTGCGACGGTCTTTTCTGATATCACCGAGCGGAAGCGGGCCGAGGAAGCGCTGCGAGCGGGGCTCCAACGCTTCTACACTGTCCTTTCAAGCATGTATGCCAGCATCTTGCTAGTTGCGGATGATGGCCGCATTGAGTTCGCCAATCAGGCCTTCTGCGACCTTTTCGATTTGAAGGAACCACCCGCGGCCCTCACGAGGCTCGATTCAGCTGGGATGATAGAGAAAATCAAGAATGGTTATCTACATCCTGATAAGGAAGTCGCCAGAATCACGGAAATAGTCCGTCGAGGACAACATGTCAAAGGCGAAGAAATCGCGATGCAGGGTGGACAGACTTGCTTAAGGGATTTCATTCCCCTAACCATTGACGGGAAATCGCACGGCCGGTTATGGTATCACCTGGATATAACGGAGCGCAAGAAGACGGAAGCTCTGCGCCAGGCGCTGGCGGAGCAAGAGCGGCTCAAGCTGGGGGCGGCTGTCGAACAGGCCTCGGAATCGGTCATCATGCTCGACCTCGACGGCACGATCCGATATGTCAACGCAGCCTTCGTTTCCATCAACCGGATGCCCCGGGACGAAGCCGTGGGGCGCTCCTACTTCCACCTCCTTGGTGAAGACCCGGCGGCCGCCGCGATCCGAGAGTCCGTCGCCAAGGGGCATGCCTGGCACGGGAAATTGACCCGGCCGGTCTCCGGCGGGCGGCCTGTCGAGCTCGAGGTGACGATCTCTCCGGCCACCGATCCCTCGGGTAAGGTCATTGGAGGATTGGTCACCGAAAAGGACGTTACTCAAGAGAACGCTCTTCAGCGCCAGGTCCGTCAGGCCCAGAAGATGGAAGCCCTGGGGACTCTGGCCGGCGGGATCACCCACGATTTCAACAATATCCTCGGCGCAATCATCATCAACACCGAGATGGCTCTCCTCGACCTGGAGCTCGTCTCACCCCGCCCGAAGGCCGCTGCCCACCGTTCTCCAGGCGGCCAACCGGGGCAAGGAACTGGTCAAACAGATTATCACCTTCAGCCGCCAGAGAGAATGGGAGAGAAAGCCCCTCGAGGTTGCCCCGGTCGTCCAGGAGACAATGAAGTTCCTCCGCTCGACCCTTCCCAAGGACGTGGTTATCCAAGAGATGATCGCCCCTGATTCCGGGGCCGTCCTGGGAGACCCCTCCCAGGTCCATCAGATCATTGTCAACCTCTGCCAAAACGCCGCCTTAGCCATGCTCGATAATGGAGGCGACTTGGTGGTCAAGCTCGAAAGGGTGGAGGTCGACGAGGGCATGATCGTTCGGCACCCCGACCTCAAGCCGGGCCAGCATGTCCGCCTTACGGTCACGGATACAGGCTGCGGGATGACGAAGGAGCTCATGGAGCGGATTTTCGAGCCATTTTTCACAACTCGGGGACCGGGCGGAGGAAGCGGCCTTGGGCTGGCGGTCGTCCACGGCATCGTCAAGAGCTACAGCGGGGCCATCACCGTTTATAGCGAGCTCGGCAAGGGCAGCGTCTTCAGTGTCTACATCCCACGGCTCGATGCAGAAACGCTGGCGGCGGGAACCGCACAGCCGCTCCAGCCGGTCAGGGGCCAGGAGCGAATCCTTCTTGTCGAAGACGAAGTGACCCAGCGCACGAGCCTGGCACAGAGCCTCACGCGGCTTGGCTACAGGGTCACCGTGCGGGCGGCGGGCCACTCCGCGCTGACGGCCTTCCGGAAAGACCCAAGGGCCTTCGACCTCGTTATCACCGATCAGTCCATGCCGCGCATGTCGGGGCTGGAGCTGGCGGCGGCGCTGGTGAAGGTCCGGCCGGACATCCCCATCATCCTCTGCACCGGCTTCAGCGAGAAGGTCAACGGCGGGATTATCGGGCGGAACGGGATCCGCGAGTTCGTGATGAAACCCTTCACGCTCCAGGAGATCACACGGCTTATTCGCAAGGCGCTTAAAAAGGAGAGCGGCCAGGGATAGTGCAAGTCCGGACTTGTCCATTCCTGCCTTTCAAGCTGCCTTGAGGGCTTACCTCCCCGGATGTATAATGAACGCTGTGAGTTCGAGGCATGAGCGAAACGAGCGAGTCCTTGTCCAACTTCCATCCTCTCATTGCGAGATGGTTCCGGGAGCGAGTCGGCACTCCGACCGAAACCCAGACTGAAGCCTGGCCCGCCATCGCCCGGGGCGAACATGTCCTTATCACAGCTCCCACTGGAAGTGGAAAAACCCTCACCGCCTTCCTCTGGGCGATCGACCAGCTGACAAGAGGCGTCTGGCCCTCCGGGCGGACGAGTGTTCTCTACGTTTCCCCCTTGAAAGCCCTCAATACCGACCTCCGCCGCAACTTGCTCCAACCTCTAACCGAACTTGAGGATGTCTTCAAGGCTTCTGGAGAGCCGTTCCCGCAGGTCCAGGTGGAGACTCGAAGCGGCGACACTCCCCAGGCCGAGAGGCGCCGGATGCTCCGCCGGCCGCCCGAAGTCCTGATCACAACGCCGGAGAGTCTCAACCTTCTGCTGAGCTCGAAATCGGGGCGGACGATTCTGACTTCCCTTTCTACGGTCATCCTGGACGAAATCCATTCTCTGGTGGAAAACAAGCGCGGAGTGCACCTGATCACGGCCGTGGACCGCCTTGTTCCCCTGAGTGGCGAGTTCCAGCGGATAGCCCTTTCGGCCACCGTCAAACCCTTAGACGTCGTAGCTGAATTTGTCGGCGGATTCAAGCTCGAACCGGGACCTCGCGGTCCCCGTTTCATCCCACGGCCACTCACGATCATCCGCGGCGGCGAGCACAAATCCTATGACCTGAAGGTTGTTCATCCTGAGAACGGAGGGAAGGTTGCATTTGACGATACTTTCTGGCCTCGCCTCATCGGTGAGTTTCGGCGGATCATCGCGCGGAACCGTTCTTCGCTATTTTTTACAAGAAGCCGGCGAATGTGTGAATATCTTACCCTGCGGATCAATGAAGGGGAGGAGCATCCCCTGGCCTATTCCCACCACGGTTCATTGGCCAAAGAGCTCCGGCTCGAAGTCGAGTCCAAACTCAAAGCCGGCGACCTGAGAGCCATCGTGGCCACCAATTCCCTGGAGTTGGGGATCGACATCGGCGCATTGGACGAAGTTGTTCTTGTCCAGTCTCCGCCGTCGATCGCTGCTGCCGTCCAGAGAGTGGGCCGGGCCGGGCATCAGGTTGGCGCGACCAGCCGGGGAACTTTTTTCCCGACCCACGACCAGGACTTCGTGGAATCCGCAGTCATCGCCCGCGCCCTTCGGGAAGGGGACATCGAAGCGGTGCGGCCGGTCGAGAATGCGCTGGACGTCCTGGCCCAAGTCCTGCTTTCCATGGCGGGGATCGAGATCTGGAGGATCGATGAACTTTATGACCGGATTCGGACGAGCTGGCCGTACCGCAACCTCGGCCGAAAGCAGTTCGACCTAGTCCTGGAGATGCTCGCCGGCCGATACTCCCTCACACGCATCCGCGAGCTTCGGCCTCGGGTCTCGATCGACAAGCTCGACAACACTGTGGTCGCCCGCCGTGGAGCACTCCTCAGCCTTTTCATTTCCGGAGGGACGATTCCCGATCGAGGATCCTATCACCTTCGTCACGAAGAGACAGGCGCGCTCATCGGCGACCTGGACGAAGAGTTTGTCTGGGAAGCCTCCCCGGGCCAGACCTTCACCTTTGGAAGCCAGAACTGGACGATTCGGCGGATCACCCACAACGAGGTCTTCGTCCTTCCGGCCAAAGCCAGGGAGTCGGAGGCGCCGTTCTGGAAAGGAGAGGTATTCAACCGGAACGCCCATTTCTCTGACAGAATCGCAGCCTTCATGGAGGAAGCGGACCGCAGGCTGGCAGACTCTTCCTGGCGCTCAGAGCTTCGGAAAAGCTACGGTCTTGACAAGGCGGCGTCCGAACGGCTCCTCGATTATCTGGGCCGTCAGAAGAAGGAGACGGGGAGTTCTCTGCCGCATATCAACCATCTCCTCGTGGAAAAGGTACAGACCGGGCCGGGAGGCTACCCCGGAAACCAGGTGATTCTTCACACCATGTGGGGAGGACGGGTTAACCGCCCCTTCGCCCTTGCCCTTGGGGCCGCCTGGGAGGAACGGTTCGGCTTTCGGCTGGAAATATTCTCCGGCGATAACTCGATCGTACTCCAGCTCCCCAATCCCATTCCCGCGGCTGAAATTTTTTCTCTTGTGAACGAAGCTAACCTCGAGTCCCTCCTCGGCAAACGGCTGGAGAGCTCGGGCTACTTCGGCGCCCGCTTCCGGGAAAATGCAGGCCGCGCCCTTCTGCTTACCCGCCGTCGTTTGGGAGAGCGCATGCCCCTGTGGATGAGCAGGCTCCGCTCCCAAAGGCTCCTCCACGCGGTCATGGGGATGGCCGATTTTCCGATCCTCCTCGAGACCTGGCGCACCTGCCTGAGAGACGATTTCGACCTGGATGCTCTGAAACGTAAACTCTCAGCGATTGCATCCGGACAAACCAGGATCGCGGAGAGCACGACGTCCGGCCCGAGCCCGCTCGCCCGAAGCATGGCTTGGAGCCAGGTGAACCAATACATGTATGCGGGAGATGAGCTGGCCTCGGCGAAGCGGTCCCAATTGAGGGGCGAACTGCTCCGCGAAGTCGTCTTCACGCCCGGATTGAGGCCCGCCGTTTCGGTCGAGGTCGTCCGGCAATTTGAGGTCAAGCGTCATCGATTGAGCCCCGGGTACGCACCGACTCCGGATAGGGAGACCGTGGATTGGGTGAAAGAGAGAGTGCTTATTCCATGGCCCGAATGGGAAAGCCTCCTGGAAGCGGTGCGCCGAGACCATGCCGACGAGGAAGAAGCGAAGATGGGAAGTGAAGAGCTCGCGGGTTTGAAGGCGGACGCCGCGTTATCGGCTCAGATCGCGGGCAAGCTGGTTCGTCTGACACTCCCCCAAGGACAGTATCCGCTGGTTTGCTCACTAGAAAGTCTCTCCCGGATTCTCTTCGCTTTTGGATGGGGGAGGGAAGCGTGCGTTGAAGGGATAAACGGCGGCCCGCTGGATGCAAAGTCTCACGCTGCATCGGCCGCTTTGTCGCAGGCGTCGGGAGAGGAAAGGGATGAGCAGTTCACTTCTCTCCTGGGCGAGTGGCTCCGGTTTTATGGCCCTCTGCGGCTGGAAGAAATTGCCAGCCGCCTCTCAGTCGAGCCCGGCCGTCTCGAACTTGCGCTCGAGGACCTGCGGGACAGTGACGTCCTGATCACAGGAAAATTGATCAAGGGGAATGATGAGGATCGCGTTTGCGACGCCGAGAATTACGAGATCCTCCTGCGGCTGGAACGGTCTGCTCTCGCCCCGCGTATCGAGGCCCGAAGCAGCGGCGAGTTGCCTTTATTCCTTGCCAGGATCCAGGGCCTTGTTCCCTCTCCACAAGTTCGCGAACAAACAGGCGAGGTCCGCGTCTTCCAGGCCATCGAACAGCTTGTCGGCTATCGTGTTCCCGCCCGGCTTTGGGAGGCGGACATTCTTCCCGCCCGGGTCGTGAACTACTCCGCCGCGCTGCTCGATTTCGCCCTTCGCCAGTCGGACCTGCGCTGGCAGGGAGATTCGGAAAAACAGGTCAGGTTTTTATTTGAACGCGACCAGGAGCTCCTCGAGCCTGAGAACGACGACATGGAATTAGGCCCCGAAGGGCGTGGCCGAGGTGAGACCCCGTCTGCCGTGGCCGAACTTTTCGAAGATCCCTCGGCTCGCTATGATTTCGCTTCTCTCCTCAGGCGGATGGGGGACGATATCGGAGCGCTGGAGGACAAGCTTTGGGGCGAGGTCTGGGCGGGGCGGCTGACGAATGATACCTGGAGTGCTCTCAGGCGCGGCTTGCAGACAGGGTTCAGGGTCAGGGATGCAATTGCCGGCCAGAACCGGAGTCTCAAGTATGCGCCGCGCGGCTTGGGTCTTCACCTTTCGACCTGGCGGGAAGCGGACGCTTATCCCGGAAGCTGGTTTCTCCTGCCTCACGTTTCGACCGGGGAGGAAAGAGATCTGGTCGAGCAGGAAGAGCGGCGCAAGGACCGAGTCCGAATTCTGCTCGATCGCTACGGCCTCCTTTTCCGGGAGCTCCTTCTCCGGGAACAGCCTCCCTTCCGTTGGCGGGATGTCTTCCGCACGCTTCGCCTTATGGAGCTTTCCGGCGAGGTCATGGCCGGGTACTTCTTCAAGGGAATCCCCGGTCCGCAGTTCATGTCGCCGGCCGCCCTTCGGACTTTTCAACAGGAGGCGGAGGACGCCCTGTTTTGGATGAGCGCCCTGGACCCGGCGTCTTTGTGCGGGGTCCAGGTAGAGGGACTCCGAGGCATCCTTCCGAAGCGGGTGGACGGCACCCACCTGGTGTTTCATGGGAATCGGCTGGTCCTCATCTCCAGGCGGAAAGGCCGGATGCTGACCATCCAGGCGCCGCCGGATGACATGCACCTCCCTGATTACCTGGGAGTTCTGCAGCACCTTCTGGTCCGTGAGTTCGAGGGAGTCCGACGGCTGGTCGTCGAAACGATCAACGATCAGCCATCGCCGGAGAGTCCATATTTGCCGGTTTTGAAGAGCTTGTTTGATGTGACCGTAGACAGGGATAGCATATCTCTTTTCCGGACGATCGAGCGCTGAAGATCCGTCCCAAGCGGACGTCGACTCCCCAGGCTACGTTCAACTCCTTGCTCATCTCCGTTTCTCCATCCAATCGTGGGCGAAAACTTCCGCCACTGGCAAAGGCCACTCCGTCATTGAGGCGGGACCCGTCCGGCCCTTCAGCCTCTAAGATTAAGTCTCAAGCTGGCCGGGAAACTCAAATCGTCCGCAATTTGGCATGGAGCTTGCATCACCGTTAAGACGAGGAGGCAAAGATGAGAATATTTAAGTCCGTTTTCCTTCTTCTTATCCTGAGCGTAGCGGCCTACCCGCAGACCCAGGACCTGGGCCTGGCAGCCTTTTCTAATGACCAGGGCGACATCATGCTCGCTGCCGATGCCAGCCTGGCCGTCCGGGAGATGGATAATCCCTATGTCATGTTCGTCCTCTACCTGGCGGCCAAGAGCGAAAACCAGAACGTCACCGTCAACCGGAAGGACGTGGTCATGGTTTATCTTGGTCAGGAGTACAAGATGCCCTCTGTCGAGGAACTCCGGAAGAACTATGGGGGTCAAATCCACGACGTCGATTTTTACCGGCACCTGGGCAAGGAAGGCATTTACTCTGCCTGGGTGAGGTTCTATAAGTTCACCCCGAGGACAGATTTCTTCCCGCCCCTCAGCCCGCGCGCCCCGCTGGCGGTGGATGAGGGCTCCATGTACGGCTATACCGGGTTCATGACCAAATGCTATTTCAAGAATCCTGGCTTCAAGAAAGGGGACAAAATTACCATCAGGGTTAGAGATAAAAACAACCCCCAACTCATGGGAGAAGTCGAAGTCGTCCTCAAATAGCAACTTTCGTCCATTCCATAGGACAGTGGACCAAAGGACGTTTTTCCGGGTCGGAGTCAGCCTTGAAGCGCGCGGCCCGGTCCTCCGAATCGGCCGACGGCCGATTAGGCTTTCTTTTGGCATTTAGGTGAAGATGACACCCTTTTGGAGGGAGGATTATCTTTGCCCGCAGAAGTTGCTATAATAATCTCAGGGAAAGAGAAACAAGAGGCGGAAAGCTGCATCCCTCTGTGGTCTGATTGCCGCCTCCGTGGAGGAGTCTGCATTGAGAAAGGGAAACAAGGAATCTTCAGCCCCCAAGGTCCCGGCCAAGCCAAAACCCAAGCCAATTCCAAAAGAAGTCGTTCCTCAGGGCCACTCGTTTCCGATCGTTGGAATCGGGGCTTCAGCCGGAGGGCTGGAAGCTTTCGAACAGTTTTTTAAAAACATGCCTCCCGATAGTGAGATGGCCTTTGTCTTGATCCCTCACCTCGACCCCGCCCATGCGAGCATGATGCCCGACCTCCTGAAGCGGTTCACCCGGATGAGAGTGCTGGAAGCCGAAGATGGTATGATCATCCTCCCCAACCACGCTTACGTCATCCCGCCCAATAAGGATATGGCCATCTATCACGGGAATCTCCAATTGACCGTACCCCAGAAAGCCAGGGGCCTTAGGATGCCTATTGATTTCTTCCTGCGCTCCCTGGCGGAAGATCAGGGAGACAAGGCGATCTGCATCATCCTCTCGGGGACGGGGTCAGATGGGTCGATGGGATTAAGGGCCATCCATGGAGCCGGCGGAATAACCATGGTCCAAGAAGCGGAAACCGCCAGTTACGAGGGCATGCCCAGGAGCGCTCTCAATACGGGGCTCGTTGACTTCGTCCTCCCCGTGGGGAAGATGCCTGAGCAGCTTCTGGCTTACGTAAAGAAAATCTCAGCCAAGAAACCGACCGCCATCTCAACCTCTGACAAATCTCCCACCGCCCTTCAGAAAGTGCTCCTCATCCTGCGTTCGCAGACCGGCAATGATTTTTCCTATTACAAGAAGAGCACGATCTACCGTCGTGTTGAGAAGAGGTTGGACGTCCACAACATCGAAGATCTGCCTCATTATGCACGCTTTCTCCAGGAGCACCCGGAGGAAGTCCAATCGCTGTTCAAAGAACTCTTGATCGGGGTGACCAGCTTCTTCCGCGATCCCGAGGCCTTCGAGATTTTGAAGAAGAAAGTTCTGCCGCTCCTGCTCAAAGATAAACCGGAGGGATATCAATTGCGGATTTGGGTGCCGGGCTGTTCCAGCGGGGAAGAGGCCTATTCACTGGCCATGATCTGTCTCGAGTACATCGAGAGCGAAAACCGCGACATCAGACTCCAGGTCTTCGGCACCGATATAGACGAGGAGGCCATCAACCTGGCCCGTGCGGGCTTCTACCTTGATAACATCGCGATTGACGTTTCCCCGGACCGCATCCGCCACTTTTTTTTCAAAGAAGAAGGTGGCTTCCGGATCAAGAAGGACCTCAGAGAAACGATCGTATTTGCCGTCCAGAATGTCGTCAAAGACGCTCCTTTCACCAAGTTGGACCTCGTCAGCTGCCGCAACCTTCTGATCTATCTCGAACCCGAGCTGCAAAACCGGCTCCTCCCGCTTTTCCATTACAGCCTGAAACCGGGGGCAATACTCTTCCTGGGAACGGCCGAGAGTATCACCAAATTTGCCGACCTTTACTCGGTCCTTGAAAAAAAATGGAAGATCTTCCAGACAAAGGGCGCGACTGTGACCCAAGCGGAGGTGCTCACGGGCCCGTGGAGCTATGAGACAGCCCCTAGACAAGGAGGGGCGGAGACCAAGAGAGCCCAGAGGTCCTCGATTGACGAGATGACGAAGAGAATTTTAATGGAGACCTTTGTTCCGCCTTCGGTTATTACAAATGAAAAAGGGGAGATTCTCTATATCTACGGGCAAACAGGAAAATACCTGGAGCCCCCTCAAGGGCAGCCCAGCATGAACATCCTGGACATGGCCCGCGAGGGCCTGAGGGTCGAGCTCCGATCGGCGTTGCATGGCGCCATCACAAAAAAGAAGGAGATGAGATACAGCTCGCTCAAAGTCAGGATCAACGATGAATATCAGACTCTCAATTTGAGGGTCAAGCCCCTTGCCGGACCCGAACAGGAAGGAATGTTTTTGGCCGTATTTGAAGACGCTTCGCCAATTCCCGAGCCGAAAGCCTCCGCGGCAAGAGTCAAGCAGGCCGATGAGCGCGAGCTCAGAGTTCGGGAGATTGAACAGGAACTGAACTTTACGAAAGAGAATCTCAGGGCGACGATCGAAGAGCTCCAAGCGGCCAACGAAGAGCTGCGCTCGACGAACGAGGAATTTCAATCCACCAACGAAGAGCTCCAGAGTACGAACGAGGAACTCGAGACCTCAAAGGAGGAGCTGCAATCCGTCAACGAAGAGTTGGTGACTGTGAATTCTGAGCTCCAGGCGAAAATCGAGCAGCAATCCAGAACCGAGAACGATATGAAAGCGCTCCTCGACAGCATCAACATCGGGACGCTCTTTTTGAATACTGAATTCAGGATCAAGCGCTTCACTTCGACGGCCGCGAAGGTCTTCAACCTGATACCTACCGATATCGGGCGTTCGATCGGCGATATCCGGTCGAACCTAAGGTACGACGAGATCTTAGCCGACGCGCAGAGAGTCATCGAAACGTTGGCACCCCTTGAGAGAGAAATCGAAGCCAGAGATTCATCTTGGTATCTGATGCGGATCACACCATCGCGAACGGAGGAAAATATTGTCGACGGAGTGGTGGCCACGTTTACCAATATCACCCCTCTCCGGGTGAGCAAAAACGAACTCATCCAATCCGGGCAGAGACTCGCCGATGTGCTGGAGAGCGCCTGCGACGGCCTTTTCATTTTGGATCCGCAGGGCCGCTTTGTCTATCTGAATGACGGAGCAGAAAAATACTTTGCCGTGAGTCGGCAGGAATTAATGGGGAAATCGATCTGGAATCTGGCATCGAAATCGGACAACCTCAGCAAGCAACTCAAACTCGCCATGGACAAAAGCACGACGGCAGAATTTGAAGACTTTGCGCCGGGGATGAACAGTCGAATGATTTTTCGAGTTTTTCCCTGCCAAGGGGGATTATCCGTTTTTCTTCATGAACTCGAGAGGCCGGGGAAAAAAACTTAATGACCTTGTAGGGGGAGGCATTTCCATGGCCGCAGCAAAGAAAAAGACTCCTCAAAAAGCCGGGCTCGAAGCCCTGCGCCGCGAGGCGGAGCGACGCCTGGCCAAAAAAAACAAGGGTTCTGACGAACTCGCTTTCGATGACACGAGGAAGCTTATCCATGAGCTCAGTGTCCACCAGATCGAGCTGGAGATGCAAAATGAAGAGCTGCGGCGGGCCCAGGGGGAGATAGAAGAATCCAGGAGCCGGTTCGTCGATCTCTATGATTTTTCGCCGGTCGGCTATTTCACACTCAACAAGAGGGGGGTGGTCGTTGAAGCCAATCTAACCGCGGCCGATCTGCTGGGAATGGCGCGGCCATCCCTCAGAGGTCTCATTTTTTCCCAATTCGTGGCGCCCGAGTGGCGGGATGCATATTTGGAATGTAAGAGCAGGGTTTTTGAAACCGGCGCCAAGGAAAGCTTCGAGCTCATATTGAGGAAGGCAGACGGGACCAGTTTCTGGGTGGCATTTTCGTGCTCCGGCCTCAAGGTCTGGCCGGGGACGGTCACGGGAATGCAATGCGCTGTCAGCGATATCAGCGCCCGCAAAGAGAAAGAGATGGAAGCCCGTTGGGCCTTTGCCTACCGCCAGGCCATCGACAATTCCGTCCTGATCGGCCTCGCGGCCTGGGACCTGGAGGGAAGACAAACTTATGTCAATCGGACTTTCTGCCGATTATTTGGCTGGGGCGAAAAAGAACTCGTGGGTTCCGAGTCGCCGCAGCCCTATTGGCCGAAAAAAGAGGTCGCGGCGATCTCGCGGGCTTTCGAGGAGGTCCGAGGCGCGGAAAAAGGAGGGAGGACGTTCGAGTTGCGGTTGCGCCGAAAAAATAATGAACTCTCTGATGCCCTGGTCAACCTGTCTGTTCTCAAAGACCCCGAGGGCGGGGTCCTCGGCTGGGTGGGCTCTTTTGCGGATATTACTGAGAAAAAACGAAGCGAGGAAGAGCGCCTGCGCCTCGCGGCGGCCGTTGAGCAAGGCAGCGAAGGGATCGCCATCACCTCGCCCGAGGGAATCATCAGCTATGTCAATCCCGCTTTCGAGGAGCTCGCCGGATGCTCCGGAGCCGACCTGCTGGGAAAGAAATACCTTAATGTCTTGACCGGCGGGGCAGAAAATGCCGTCCTCAAAAAGAATTTGGAGGGAGCATTCCGCTGTGGGGACTCCCTGAATACCCAGGTGAGCCGGAAGAACGCCTCAGGAGTGGAGCAGGAGCTGGAAGTCACCTATTCACCCATCCGTGACCAGTTCGGAAAAGTGATCAACTATCTCGCGGTCGAGCGCGACGTGACCCAGCAGCTAAAGCTCGACCAGCTCGTTCGGCAAGGCCAGAAGCTCGAAGCCTTGGGCACTCTGGCCGGCGGGATCGCCCATGACTTCAACAACATCTTGATGCCTATCATCATCAATACAGAGATGGCCCTGCGCGGCCTCCCCGAGGGCAATCCAACGAGGAATATGCTCGAGCTGGCTCTTTCCGCCGCCTCGAGGGGAAAGCAGCTGGTTAAGCAGATCATCACCTTCAGCCGCCAGAAAGAGCAGGGACGGCAGCCGCTTCGCTTAGGCCCGCTCATCAAGGAGACGATGAAGCTAATCCGGTCTTCTTTCCCCGAAACGATCGAAATCCGGCAGCAGATTCAGGACGGGAACGACTTGATCCTGGGCGACCCCAGCCAGATTCACCAGATTGTCATGAACCTCTGTAATAATGCCTCGCAGGCGATGAGAGAAAAGGGAGGGGTCCTCGAGGTGAAACTCGCTCAGGAGGAAGTCGGGCCAAACCTCCCGCCCGCCCTTCAGGATTTGAAGCCCGGCCCGTATCTCAAGCTGACCGTGTCCGATACGGGCCCGGGGATAAAGCGCGAGGTCCTGGAACGAGTTTTTGATCCTTTTTTCACCACCAAGAAACCTGGCGAAGGTTCCGGGATGGGCCTTTCGGTCGTTTTGGGCATCGTCAGAATGCTCGGAGGCGGCGTCACGGCACAGAGCGAACTCGGGAAGGGGACCGAGTTTTCCGTTTACTTGCCCCTTGTGAAAGGACTGGCGCCCGCCCCTGAACCCGGGAGGGGGAAGATCACTCGGGGGAAGGGCCGGATCCTAGTCGTGGATGATGAAAAGATGCAGCTCGAAAGCTATCAAAACGTCTTAGAGAGATTGGGCTATGAAGTCAACGTGAAGGCCGACAGCTCGGAAGCGCTGGCCCTTTTCCGAAAAAATCCCGCCGCCTTCGACCTTGTGATCACAGACCAAATCATGCCCAAACTCTCAGGCATCAGGCTGTCGGAAGAAATGCTCCTGCTCAGGCCCGACATCCCCATCATCCTCTGCACGGGGTACAGCGAGACGGTGGACGCCGCCCAGGCGAAGGCCGCCGGGGTCAAGGCATTTTTGATGAAACCATTCTCGATCCAAGAAATCGCGGAAACGATCGACCGTGCCATAAATAAGAATTCGGGTTGCTGAGGTTAGTCTCAGTCCGAGTTTTGGTGTAAGACAGCTATCATTCCGGAGAATGGGCGGCCCGGAGCATGCCGCGCTCACTGGGGGACGTTCCCCTAGGCGACACCCTTGATCCCTGAATGTCGTATTATGAGGCTTACCACCCCGCTGTTCTTCCTTTATGGACTAAAGGGTGTCCCCTTGGGGAACGTCCCCCAGCTCACGAATCCAGATGTTCCGGTAGCGGACGGGGTGGCCGTGATCCTGAAGGGAAAGCGGCATCTTGTCAGGATGGGCTTTGTAAGGCGGCCGGGCTTTGTGGGCCGTCGGCCCGGTGAGTGCAACATCGTCCTGAACCAGAACGCAATTGTGGAAGACGGTCATCCGGGCAGGCTTCAGGAGTTTCCCTTCCTGGTCAAAACGTGGCCGGTGGAACACGATATCATAGGTCTGCCATTCTCCGGGCGGCCGGCAGGCATTCACCAGGGGCGGATATTGGCCATAGACGGCTGCCGCCATTCCATCGGCATAGGTCTTATTGTTGTGACAATCCAGAACCTGGATCTCGTAAGTGTCCATCAAAAAAACGCCACTGTTGCCTCTATCCTGTCCTTCGCCGATGGCCGGGAGAGGCGCCCTCCATTCGACATGGAGCTGACAGTCTCCGAATCCTTTGATCGTGCGGATGCTCCCCGTTTTGTCCACGACCTCCGCATAACCGTTCTCAACCTTCCATTTTGCCGGATGGCCTTTGGCGTCCGTCCACTGGGAAAGATCCCGGCCGTCGAAGAGGATGGCGGCATCTGACGGCGGCTGGATCGAAGGGCCGGCGGGACCTGGATTAACGACCGGGGGGAGGGGCCTGCTAGGATCGTGGACCTGCCATTGCTTCTCGGCCGAAACCACCAATGCGATGGTCGAAGATAAGATAGCCATGACCAGGACCTGCTTCGTTTTCTTCCCCCTCACAAACTCCAGCCAGGACGATATTCACAGTGGAGATACTTATTAGCCTCGGGGAGGTTGGTGAACTCCAACTTCTCTCCATTCCAGAGGAGTTTCGTGTTCGACTCTTTCATTCGGACGGCGATATTGGCCAGGAGCATGGCCTCTGTCAGGGGCGCGGAGTACTCGAAGTCGGTCGTTGATTTTGTCCCTTTCTTAATCGCCTCAATCCATTCCTCATGGATCCCTGGGGATCGGGGGATGGTCTTCTCCGGCCTCTTGTATTCCTGCATCCTGGACTCGGGGATCAAACGCGGGTTCTCTCCATAGACACTGCACATCAGGGCGCCTTTGTCGCCGAGGAAAAGAACGCCGCCGCCTTCATCACCCATCATCCTGCCGTCTTCGAGTTCCGGCGGCCTGGGTGGCATCAATCCTCCGTCGTACCACGTCAGCTTGACCGGCCCCATTGGGCCCCTGGCGGGGAATTCGTAAGTCACGATTTCCGCCAGAGGATAATAGTCTTTGCTGAAAACGGAAGAGCTGGCCTGCACGCTCGTCGGATAGCCTAACTTCAGGGCCCAAAAAGGCTGGTCAAGAATGTGAGCGCCCATGTCGCCGAGTGAGCCGGTGCCGAAATCCCAAAGACCGCGCCATTTGAAAGGGTGAATAAGGGGATGGTAAGGACGGAATGGCGCCGGGCCGATCCAAACGTCCCAATCGAGAGTGGATGGCACAGAGGGGACCTCGGGGGGGGCATCGATTCCGCCTTGTGGCCAGATCGGCCGGTCGGTCCAGGCGTGGACTTCGCCGACACTGCCGATCGCGCCCGCCCAGATCCACTCGTTGATAAGACGCGCTCCTTCCTTGGCGTGCCCCTGATTCCCCATCTGAGTGACGACGTTGGCCTGCCTCGCCGCCTGCAGCAATAGCCGAGCTTCTTTCACCGTATGGGTCAAGGGTTTCTGGACAAAGACATGTTTGCCCAGTTTGATGGCCGCCATGGCAATCGCGGCGTGATTATGGTCCGGCACACTCACCGTGATCGCGTCGAGGCTCTTTTCTTTATCCAGCATCAGCCGAAAATCACGATATTTATTGGCCTTCTCGTACTTTACTTTTTTCTCGGGGGGATGCTCATCCGACTTCAGGAAATCAGCCATCATGATGTCATCGACGTCGCACAAAGCCACGATGTTTTCGGTGCTGACGCTCTGGGTGTCCGAAAATCCTTTGCCGCCGACACCAACGCAACCGATGTTCAGGGTATCGCTGGGCGCCTTCTTGTCTCCGATGGCGCCGATCACATGGCGGGGGACGACCATGAATGCGGCTGCCGCAGTCGCGGAAGTCCCCAGGAATGTCCGGCGGGAAATCTTATTTTTTTCTTTCATGGGTTTGTTCCTCTCTTTTTCGCGCTATCTTCCTCGCTTATAACACAAGAAAAAGACAGGGTCAACGAAACCACCGACTTCCCCCCCGAACTTTTCTTAAGGGGCGGCCGGCCCCGTCGGAGCATTCCGGAAGCGCCGGTGCCGCCTTCGCCGTCTCGGTCGCCTGGTCGGAGCCGAAGGGAAGGCCTGCCGGAAAAGGCTCTCAAAAGACTCCCCGGCTTCCTGCGGCCGTCCCTTCTCGATCAGGAAAAGCAGCCGGGAGGCTGGGGCGTAATGAGGACGCTGCTTCAAGGACCAGCGCATCTGGCCGGAGCGAAGGGCCTGGATCATTCTTCCGGCGATGATCATGGTCTGGATGACATCGGCTCGTAGGTTCCGGGGCAGGGTCGCTTTTGTCCCTGCCGTCGCCAGAGCGTTCTTCAGGGTCACGTGCATATCACCGCGCGCTCCGGTGAAGAGCGGTTCCATCCAAGGCCAGAAGACCACGGCATACATTTCGACCGGGGAGGGGACGTATCCCGACGCTTTTGCCTTATCTTGGATCTCAAGTAGCGAACAAACCCTGGAGAAGAGGTCCGGATGAGTCTCGTAGTCCTCGCCGGGCTGGCCGAGGACAAACCTCATAAGATGGTATCGACGCATGGCTTCAATGACGGGACGTGTCTTTTCGTAGGCGAGGTCCTTGTTCAGCTCCTCGTATAGTCGCGCTCCGGAACATTCCGCCAGCAGATGTCTGAGCTGAGGAATCGCGCGCTCGGTCGCCTCCTCGATCCCGAATTGCAGCCGAGCGGCGTGTCTCACGACACGCCAGATGCGGACGGGATCCTCCGTGAAGCGTTCAGCGGGATCGCCTATAACCCGGACCAGGCGGCAGGCCAGATCCTCGATGCCCCCAGTATAATCAATGACTGAGGCCGTAGCGATATCATAGAACAGGGCGTTGATCGTGATGTCGCGGCGGAAAGCGTCCTCGCGCGGGGTCCCGTAGGCGTTTTTGGGATCGATCTTGGCATCGGGCGAGTTCTCGTCGCAGACATCGGGGTTCCTCCGGAAGGTCGCCACCTCGATCGTCTTCCCTCCTTGGAAGTGGATGTGGGCCAGGCGGAATCGCCTCCCGATGATATAAACATTGTGGAAGCATCTCTTGATCTGCCCGGGGCGGGCATCGGTCACGATGTCAAAGTCCTTAGGCGGCTTTCCCAGGAACAGGTCCCGGACCGCCCCGCCGCAGAGGTAGGCGGTGAAGCCCAGCCGGCAGAGGCGATAGAGGATCTTGAGGGCGTCCGGGTCGATGTCGCGCCTTGAGATCGGGTGCCCGGACCTCGCCAGAATGAACGGCTCACCCGTTTCCCGGGCGGGAGCGCTGTCTCTTTCAGCCATGAGCACGAATTTGAAAAGGCAATTGTCCAAAACGTAGCGATAACATCACCCATAAAGATAGAGGAAGTCGCGGAAGATGTCAAAAAAGAAGTGAGCCGGTGAGCGGCGAGCAGCGTTCGTGCGGCCCGATCGTCGTCCCCGGATTTTGGGACAAAGGAGGGTTGACATTTTTCCCGCCTTTTTATAAATTGGCCGCAAGGGAAATGGGAACATCCGATAGGGAGGATCACACCATGAAAAAAATCCTGCCATTTTTTCTCTTCATGAGCCTGCTTGCGGGCCTGGTTTACTCCGCACCCGCGATTACGGTGACAAAACCGGCGGCCGGGGACAACTGGGAAAAAAACAAAACTTACCTCATCACCTGGATAAAATCAGGGAACATGCCCGATACAGTAAAGATCATGTTGAGGAACCAGAGCTCAACCGCCACCATCAGGGAGTTAGCGGACGGGGTTCCGAACAGCGGATCCTATCAATGGGCGATTCCGAATGACATCCCGGACGGAAGCTACCGCATCAGGGTCAAGGTCAAAGGGGCGGATGTTCATGGCGACAGCGGCATTTTTAACCTGGTGTCCGGGCAACCATCTCCAAAAACCCCCATGACAAAAGTGCCCGTGAAGGTAGCGGTGCAGATAAGTCCTTTCCTCAAGGTCGTGCAACCCAATCCGGAAAGCTCCTGGCACAACGGCGATAAAATGAACATAGTGTTCCAGGCTGTTACTTTGCCTAATGACGGCCTCGATATCGAGCTCTATAACGAAACCGGCTCGAATAAGATTATAGAGGTTTACTCGGGGGGCTACGGGGCCGGCTCGGGCGTTATACCCGAAGGCCCTGCGCATCCCAATGAATATTTCTACATCTGGACCATCCCTTTTGGCGATATCATGGCCCCCGGCTGGTACAAACTCCGCCTCTACAGCTATGGGAAGAACCTCACCGCCTGGAGCGGCAGGTTCCACCTCACCTGGCCCATGAAAGTCCACGAATATACACTGCAGGCTTCGATCACGAATGCGATGTGTGTGCATAATAGCAATTTTCTGAATCCGTTTCCGGTCCGACCCCGTTGTGAGCAGGGGATTTCCAAGGCTCACGTGGGTTTTGATTTCTTCTACTACACGGATTCGACAGGAACCTCACAATGGCACGGCTTTATCCATCGTGCCCAACTGAAATTCCCGATAGAACAATTCCAGGCGAAGAAGCCGCACGTTCTGGAAGCCATGCTGCTTCTCAAAAGGGAAGGCACATACTCCGCCAACCAGAGCCTGTTTTCCTGCGCCGGCAAAGTGCACAGGCTGGACGGTCCTTTGCTGCAGGGGTTTGATTGCTGGAACACGCTGAAGACCTTTTGGGCGAACCTGCCGAACGATCAGGTCGACATGGTCGTCAATCTCACGGGAATCGTAACGGACTGGATAAACGGTGCCGTTTCCAACAACGGGGTTCTTCTGACAAGCGCCGATGAGAGTTGGCAGATGTACGTCACCATGACCTGCCTCACCTGCTATACGGCCACTCTCCACCTGAAACTCGAAGAAGAGTTTAAGGGCTACGATTAGCTGACAGAAAGATGTTTGAGTCCGGGTGGACGAGCGAGCCGCCCCTTTTCCCCGCGTAATCTTTAATTCTTATTTGGTTTTGGGCTGGGGCGGTATGATGGGAACGTGTCGCGGTATAACGACTTCGCCTCCCTTGACGACGAGAAACCCGTCCCGGATGACCAGGTCCACTTTGGCGAGGTCGTCCAGATTCTCGTCCGGCTTTCCATCGATGACAGTGACGTCGGCAAGCTTTCCCGATTCCAGCGTCCCGAGCTTATCATCCATATCCAGGATCTCGGCGTTGGTTTTGGTCCCGGCCACGAGGGCCTCGCCCATCGTGTACCCGGCCTGGACAAAATATTTGAGCTCGCTGATGTAGGGGATCGGGAGGTAGCGGAACCAATCTGTCACCAGGTCGGTGCCGATTCCCATTTTGATTCCGGCTTTTTTCATGCGGCGGAGGACTTCGAGGTTGGCCTCCTTGGAGAAAGTGAATCGGCGTGAAGTTGAGAAAAAGTATCCGCCGGACTGGTCAAAGATATAGGTGTAGGGGACGAGCGTGGGCACAGATTGGGTGCCTTTTTGGGCCATAAGCTGGATCGTCTCATCGGTCCGGGGCAATGGATGCTCGATGACGTCGACTCCGGCCTCGGCCGCCCAGCGGATGTAAAAAGTCTCGGCGTCGCAGGCCACTTTGAGTCCCAGGGCGTGTGCTTCTTCTACGGCGGCTCCGATCTCCTCGCGGCTGAAATGACTACCTGTCTTGATGAGGTCGGCGCCGCGGTTGAACTGCTCCCGGACGGCCTGCCTCCACTCGTCCGGGCCCTCGGCGATCCGGGTGCTCTTGGGCACGAGGATGTCCGGGTCGATTCCCTCTGCGCCGTGGCCGCCGGTCGAGGTGATGAATGCTCCGGCGGCAAAGATGCGCGGGCCGGGGACACGGTTCTGTGAAACCCACTCCTTGAGCCGGAAGGGGACGTTGTGCAACGAGCCGACGTCCCGGATACTGGTGATGCCGCACTCCAAAAAGAACCGCGCCTTTTCGACGGCCCGGAGCATGGCGTCGGCCTCGCTGATCTCCATCAGGAATGAGGCTCCGGGCTCGGCGTAGTCGATATGGGTGTGGGCGTCGATCAGCCCCGGCAGGACCGTTTTCCCCGCAAGATCAATGACCCGCGCCTCTTTCGGCCAGTCGGCGGACCCGGCCGGGAGGACTTTGTCAATTTTGTTTCGCCGGATGACAAGAGTCCCGGGCCGCACCGGAGCGCCCGTGCCGTCAAAGATGCGCCCCCCCCGGAGGACGAGAACACCCTCCGGCCCGCGTGGACCCGGCGGCACGGGAATCCGCCGGGGGTCATCGGTTGTCGGTGTTTTCGGGTCGAGGGCTTTCCGCTTGTCCTGGGCCTTTTCCTGAGCAAAGGCCAAGAAACCGGTCAAGAGCAACACTATGATCCCAAGAATACCAAGCTTCTTTGTGAAGTTTGCCATCAGCATCCTCCTTCTCAAGGTATCGTCTCTCGCACAGGGACAGTGAGGGGTAAGGGGTCAGGGGTGAGGAGCAAAGAATTCAAGCCGGATCGCTGTCCTCTTGTTCCCGCTCCCTTTCTTCTCACTGCTCAGTGCCCACGACTCACCATTTGGTCAAAAATTCAATTTGCCCATTTTGATCTCATAGCCCTGGGGAGGCTCGGCACCCAAAAGGTGCCGGACAAAATAATCCCACTTGCGCCGGGTGAAGTAAGGATCCACAGAAAAGCCATGGTTCCGGTTGGGCAAGATGAGAAGGTCGAAGTCCTTGTTGGCTTTGATAAGAGCGTCGACGACCTGCATGGTCAGCGAGGGATGGACGTTGTCGTCCATGTCGCCGTGGGCCAAAAGCAGTTTTCCCTTGAGGTTGGCGGCCAGGCCCAAGTTTGCTTGGGCTTTGTAATTGTCCCCTTCGAGCAATCCCTGGTATTTTTCGCCCCAGCCGGCCAGGTATCCTCTTTGGTCATGGTTCCCGGCCGAGGAGACGGCCACCTTATAGAAGTCAGGGTAGGCCAGAATGGCATGCGTCGAGGCGAACCCTCCGCCCGAGTGGCCGTAAATACCGACCCGGCTGAGGTCCATATACGGCCTGGAAGCCGCCAGCTGCCTGAGTCCGGTGATGTGGTCTTCAAGCCCTCCGGCGTCTTCCATCTTTCCATAGCAGAAATCATGAAACGCTTTCGAGCGAAGGGGAGTGCCCAGCCCATCGATGTTGACCACGATAAACCCCAGCTCCCCCAGAGAAACGTCCTCGCTGAGCTCGTAGATAGAGAAGAGGTCGGAGCCGAAGGCTTTCGGAGTCCGGATGACCTGAGGGCCGGGATAGATTCCGTCAATGACCGGATATTTCTTCGCAGGGTCAAAGTTCGTGGGTTTATAGATGGTGCCGTAGAGATCCGTGACTCCGTCCCTTGCCTTGACCGAAAATCTCTCCGGCCATTTCCATCCGGTGGCGAGCAGAAGATCGACATCCCCCTTTTCGAGATCCCGGACGAGCCGGCCCTCCGAGTCCCGGACCACTGATACAGGAGCCATGTCGAGGCGGGAGTAGGAATCCACAAAATAGCGACCCGATGGTGAAAATGTGCTCTGCATTTCCAGAGAGCCCGGATTCGTCGGCATGGTTGAGAGCGAGTGTTCGGCGTCTTCTGGGGTCAATAGCTGAGTCATGGAGCCATCCAGCTTCACCCTGTAAAGATGCTGAAAATACGGATCACGGCCCTTTTCCCGGCCGCCCCCTGTAAAGTAAACCCACCGATTTGTTTCGTCGACGAGAAGGATGTCGCGGACAACCCATGGCCCCCTGGTGATCTGGTTCTTGAGGGCCCCGGTTTTGCCGTCATAAAGATAGAGATGGGCCCAGCCGTCGCGCTCGGAGAACCAGATGATCTCTGACCCGATTCCCAGGATCCGGACATTCGGCCGGAATTCCATGAGGTTGAGATCGACGAAGGTCGAGCCCTTTTCCTCGACGAGGAGTCGGGTCTCTCCCGAGACCGCATCGGCGGACCAGAGACGGACCGCCTTATAGGCGCGCTCTTCCTCGATGGCATAAACGTTCCGGCTGTCCTCGCCCCACCAAACCTGCTGCATCGTGACGGGTGACATGAAGTTTAGCACGAACGGCTTGCCCTTAAAGGGCGATAGTTTTTTCTGCTCGACATCGATGATGACCATCTCCGCGAGCGGAAGGTTCTTATCACCGACCATGGCGAAACGATAGGTGTGGAGAGCGGGCCTTCCAAAGCCTTGAGGCGGTGCAGATTGGAGAAGGTAGAGCGGCTCGACTTTTCTCTGGTCGAGCTTGTGGGTGAGAATCTTCTTGGAATCGGGGGACCAGAGAAGAACCGGAGGCTGTTTTTTGCCGCTCAGCCGGACGGTCACGGCGGATGTGCTCTGCTCGGTTTCGGTGCCGTAATCGTAATAGGCCTCACCATCGGTCGTGAGCTGGACCTCCGCCCCGCCCGCCGTGGGTCTGGCATAAAGATTGTGGTCTTTGACGAAAGCCGCCCAGCGGCCGTCCGGGGAGAGACTCTCTCCCTCGTCTATGGCTTTGGACGCATCGCTTTTTGTGCAGGCGTAGGTCCCGAGATCGCAAGTCCAGCGCGTTTTTTCGATATCGAACTGGATGGCTTTCCCATCTCTCGCATATTCGAATATCTCAAAAGGAAGTTTCATCGGTTCATAGGCCTTCCCCGAGGCCGTGGAGAGACCCGCGGCAAGCCTGGCCTGGTCAAAGGCGGGCTGCCGCGTGTTGAGCACCGGGTCGACGAGGACAAATTCCTTCCCCTCGCGGGTCTCGTTCTTGTACCAGAATCGGTCTGTTTTTCCGACGTAGTGGGGAGTGACCTTCAATTTGAAGACCAGCTTGTTGATGTTCCACATGAGAAAGCGCTCCGCCCGAGCATAATCATCACGGGTGAGTTGCTGTTGGCCGGCGAGCGGCGTGAGCATCGAAAGCAAAGTAACCATAACCATGAATATCAGGGCGCGAACTCTCATTCTGTGTCTCCTTCCTGGTCTATCTGAATAAACTGAGGGACGTTCCCCACGGGGACACCCTTCGGCCTTCGAGCAAAACTATACAGCAATGCGGAATTTCATCCAAGACTCACGTTCCCCAAGGGTGTCCCCTTGGGGAACGTCCCCATCCTTTTCCCCTGCCCGTTTAATAAGTCTTTTTAAGCCAGCTCCCTTTGGGGAGCAGCTCTCAAAGGCCCGCCTTTTCCTTGAAGCGTTTGAGGCTCCGGATTTCGATTCCCAAAAGCGCGGCGACATGGAACTTGGCCTCGATCCCAACCGCGTAGTTGGGAGGAGGATTGATCAGGCCCAGCTTCAAGTCCTCTCTGATTTCTGACATGATCAACGGATCGGCCAGATCGATGGGGCTAATTTTCAGTTTGCCGGCCACGTACTCTTTGGCTTGTCGGATTCTCAGGCCCCGGGACATTTGCATGCGCGCCACCAGATCTCCGGCAGTGCGCATCCCGCCCATGCCCGAAGCGATCGCATGAGTCGCGGCCATGCCGAGAACATCGCCTACGCCCACCTACAACCCGTCCAGTCTCGTCAACTCGACAACGGCCTTCGATGCCCTCGAAACCGCGTCAATAGGCACGAAGGGGGTCACAGGAAGTCCGCCCACACCCATCCCCATATTCGCGTGCACGGGAATGTTGGATTGTTCTACACAGGTCTTCAGGAAGGTGATGACTCGGGCCGCGTTCCAGGCGCAGGTTTTGCTCGTGTTCGTGTTGACGACCGGGCCGAAGATTGTGACGCCCGCTTTCTCGGCCAGCTTCACCTGCTGGTGCGGGTAGAGCCCGGCCAACCTGGTCCCGTCATAAGTCAGTCCGCCGTGCATTCCCAGGATAAACTCTCCGGACATTCCCATTTCGACGCAGATATCAGGATACTTTTTCTTCAGGATTTCGACGGCTTTCAGCGTGGCCAAAAAATCGGGATCACCGGCCGAGCCCGTGGTGTCAAAATCGATCGCGTCGACGCCGGATTCGTAAAGTTCGCTGGCCACATAGACCATATCCCGGATCGCAAATTCGATGGCCTCTTCCATGGACGCTCTGGCTTCCTTGATTTTTCCTTCGGACATCAGTTTTGAGGAATTCGGAACTGGGCCTTCGGGCTTATTATAGAGCCCGAGGTTAGGCATGGCGCCGTAGAGCACGGGCACCGTCGTCACCAAAAGGGCTTGCTCCAGGGCGGTGCGTTCATCGCTGATGATGGGCTTTACGGCTTTGAAGCTGTAATCATTATGAGCCAGTTCGACTGTGTCCGCGCCCAACATCCGCTCGAACATCTGCAGTGACTGGATTCTGTTCACAGGGATAAGGGTGCGCTGGATTTCGCCCACCGTGGAGTCATAGGTGAAGACGACCTCGTTGCCCGGCTCCACGCCGACCACTCTTGAAGGCGCGCTGTAGATATCATACAGATGGTTCAGCTCATCCTGCGACAACGGCGGAATTTTCCCCCGTTGAGCCGCATCTTTCGTTCCCTCCTCTAAGTCGGCCCGGAGCCGGCCCTCGGTGACCTCGACAACAGACGCATCTCCCATTCTGGTTCTGATTTTCGACATGTCTTTTTCACCTCCTTTTTTTCTGGATTCATCAGTCCTTGCCTCTCAGGGTTGACCCTCGATGTTGGTCAAAATATGTCTTCTCGTATTTTTCGAGTTTCCAGTCGGGAATCTGGCACTCCCGGCAGGGGCCCTTGTGCCATTTGTTGCGCAGCCACCGGGCGGCCCGGCTGTGCCGTGAGTAGCGAACTCGGAACGTCCGGTCGCAATGAGTGGTGACCTCAGCCAGAGATCCTTTGATCTCGAGGACTTTGACACCGTGAAGAAGACCTTTTCGGGACGGCCAAAGCTTGATCTTGTCGAGCAGCAAAAAGAAGTCGGTCTGCTTTCGATAGTATTTTTCCTTGATCTTCTCGGTCATCGTCTCGGCCTCGGTCGCGAAACCTTTGGTTTCGCCGACTGCGCTATCTATATCGTTGTGGCGGGGAGTCCGGGAGTTTCACCCGGCTACATAGATTTAGGGTCTATGGGATCTTTCCGATCTACCCCCCACACTTTATTCCTCCGCCTCGTGAGCGCCATCGTCAACATGGCGGCCACACCGATCTGCAAGGGATCATGGATCAAACGCTCCCGGACGAGGACCGCGGCCGCGGGGCTCAACCCCAGCGGGATGCCGCAAGCGGCAATCATAGTATCAGGCTTTATGTGTCTCTCCTGAATGATCGCTGAGGCCGGAGAGGCTTCGAGAAGGAGAGAATATTTTTCCAGAGCCTTCTCCAGATCTCTTTCGATGATGATCATGCTTCCCGATTCGAGGGGCCGGGTTTTCCTGTCGTCGGGATCATAGACTCCCGGCCGTGCTCCGTACTCTTGAAGGACGGAAAGCGCTTCTCCCCCAACCCGGCCTGCGCCTATGACCAGGACGGGCCTCCCCCTCAGCCCCTTCGCAAGGAAATCGAGGGCCGCGAGATATCCCCGGGCGGTGGCTTCGGAATTGTCGACGGCCGTCCTGGACACCATGTTCAGGGCGATGAATCTGCCATCATCGGCGAGGAAGATGACCTCGGCTCTTCGTTCGACGGCTTCGGCCAAGCCGGCCACGTCCGGATGACGCGTCACGAACGAAGGGGCGCCGAGGTGGTTCGTAATGCCCTGAACAGCCTGACAGAAGCCCTCGATCTTACCTTCTCCCGAGGTCACCGGTACGATCCCGACGAGTGTTGAGCCAAGAAGCATGCCCATCTCCGATTCTTCGATTCGGGAGGCCCGGCAGGCAATCTGTCGGAGGCTGTGGCCGGTCTTCTCGAGCAATCCCTGGTCATAGAGACGGAGATCGTCTGGAATGGAACGGACAAATTCCGTCGTCAGGCGCGTCATTTCCTACCCAACCCGGCGTTTAAGATCATTGAAGGAACGCATCAATCTTTCCCGGGGACCGTGTCCCTATAGACGTTTAAGCCAAAGTATTTTTTGAGTTCGTTAATCGTCGCTTCCCTCCGCGCCTGAACCTTCTGAGGGCTTTTTCCGACAAAGATCAAGGTGGCCACCCACTCAGCTTTTCCCGGTTTGAAATCTGTGATGGCCTCGTCCGCGCCAAAAAAGCCCTTCCGGACTCTGAGAGGTTCGGCCCCGGCCATGATGTGTTCGCCGGCGACCTCGATCGTCTCTGGCGTGACCTTGATGTGCTCGTAGATCACCGCTTTTTCTTGATCGATGGTGAGAGAATCGGGAAGCGAGCCCCGCGCAAAAATATCGACGAGGAGCTCGATCATGTTGATGCCCGTTGAGCAATATACTGCGGTCGGGGTCTGGCTCGGCAGGCGGGCATCGATCTCCAGGATCTTGAGCTGACCCTGGTGGAGGATGACTTCGATGTCCATGATCCCCCGAAGATCCAGATCGGCGGCGATCTTCCGGGCGAGGTCGCCGAAATTGGCCTTCAACACCGGCGGAAGATCCGCCGGTGCCAGGACTCTCTTGCAATCATAGAGGGTGTCCACCTCGATTGTCGTCGTCTGAAGGTCGACGAATTTTCTTCGACAGCCCAAGACTTCGAGAGAATAGGAAGGGCCCTCCAGGAATTCCTGGACGACCCAACTCTCCCCCTGCGTATCTCTTGCGGCAATAAAAGGAGCGAGGTCCTCTCTGTTTTTGATCTTGCGGACGCCGTGGCTTCCGCTCGCGCTGGATGGCTTGACCAGAAAGGGTGGGTCGCAACGAGGCCAGACTCGAGGGGCGGCGAGGTCGAGGTCTTTGAAGAGTCGGTCGGATTTTATCTTCGATGAGGACACGCGATACGAGGCTTCGTCATAGGCAAGGGGGATGTTTTCTTGCTCGGTCACCAGTCTTAAAGACAGCAGCGCCAGCGCGTCTTCGACGGCCGGGATGACAAGGTCGGCTTTCTTCAGGATCGAAGGCAGCTTCGAGGCCTGGTCGACGACGTCGATTTGATGGAATTCGTCGGCCAATCCCATCGCCGGCACGGTAGGTCTCCTGTCGATCAGGACGACCTCCCAGCCCGCTTTGTGTGAAAGATAGGTCGCCTCGGTGCCCTGCAGCTTTCCCCCGACCACAGCGATTTTCAAATCTCGGCCTCGCAGTTGAGATTTTGTCGTCGAAGCTTCCTTCTTTCCTCTCCGACCCAATTCCCGTAGTCCTCCGCGTCGGCCAGCTCCAATCCGGTCTCGTCCAGGACCGGGATAATTCCCTGGATCGTTCTGTTTCCTTCGTTGATGTCCAGACTGGCCTGGGAAACACCGGACAACCCCATCGACGGTGGGATGAGTGAAGTGACGACATTGGCTCCGGCTTCGAGCCTCTCTTTCAGGTAGGCCAGGCCGTCGATATCCAGAGAGGCCGGTATCAACCGGTCCGGAAAGGCAAGACGAAGAACGGCGATGATGAGAAGTTCGCGGAGGCGCAGAGGAGAGTGTCTATCGACCATGGGCGTTCCGTCCTGGGGGATGAAACTCATGACCCGGGTCTGATGGGCGCCCATCCCGCGCATGGCCGAGATGGAATCTGCGATATCCAGGCTGGTCTCGCCGACTCCGGCCATGATCCCCTCCTCGATCAGCATCCCCAAATCTCTGGCCCGGTATTTCTTCAGCATGCGGCGCTCATAACTCTGGCCGGGGCGCAACTCATCGAAAAGCCGACGGTTGTGCGTTTCTTGGTAGCAAGCGTACCAATCCACTCCGGCTTGGGCGAAATCTCCGAGCGTCTTCCCGGAGACCGCGCCCGGAGAGATCATCAGCGGCAAGCCCGTTTCGCGTTTCACGACAGCGGCCAATTCGGCCAGGCCCTCGAACTCTTCTCTGCGGCCGTAATAACGAGGATCTTCCCCCATGGTCAGGTCGATCAGGTGGACCCCCGATTCAGCCAGGCCCGAGGCCGCTTCCCTGATCTCGAATTCGGTCTTCCGGTATCGTGATTTTTGTTTATTGGAGATGCGCGAAGAACAGAACCGACAATTGTTGCGGCAATAGGTCGAAAAGTAGACGAATCCGTAGGCGAAGACCTTGGGGCCAAAAAAGCGTTCCCTCAACTCTTGGGCTGTTTGAAAGAGGAGGCAGATCTCGTCTTCTGCTTTGAGACCCAGCAGGAAAACGATTTCCGGACCCGTCAGGCCCCTCAGGCTCAGGGCCTTCCCCAGAACGTCTTCTAATTTTAAAGAGAACACGGGCTGATCAAGCATGAGATTATGGAGCTACTTTTTCTCCATCAATTCGAGGGCCTTTTTGACTGCCTCGGACGCGTCCTCTCCATAAGCATCGGCTCCGATCCGGTCTGCCCAGCGCTGTGTCACCGGGGCTCCTCCGACCATCGTCTTGAAGCGGGGCTTGAGGCCCCCCTTTCTCAGCTCCTCTTCGAGCGTCTTTTGGCCGGTCATGGTCGTCGTCAAGAGAGCGCTGGTGCCGATGATATCGGCATCGACTTCCAGGGCTTTTTCGATAAATTTCCCGATTTCGACGTCATGCCCGAGGTCAAAAACGTCAAATCCGTTGACCTGGAGAAGAGAAACAACCAGGAGTTTTCCGATGTCATGGATGTCGCCCTGAACCGTCCCGACAACCACTTTTCCCTTTTTTTGCTGCGCCCCTTCGGGCAGTGCGGCCGTGAGAATGGTGTTGGCAGTTTTCATCGCCTCAGCGGCGTCCAGGAGCTCCGGCATGAAGATTTCACCTCGCCCGAAGAGATCTCCGACCTGGATGATGCCCTCCCGGAATCCCCTCGTTATGACTTCGAGCGGGTCCAGCCCCTGGGCCAAAGCGCGGTTGGCAACCTCTTCGGCCTTGGCCTTATCATGATTGATGATGGATTCTGCGGCTTCCTTGAGAATCTCTTCTTTAGCCATTGGCAACCTCCTTGATGAATGGGCGGCCTTGTCCTTTTCAGATGTTGAGCCGAATCCCGTCCAGATAAACAAGCGCCCGGCCAGCCCGCTGAATATTCTGATACTTTTCGCTGACCATGATCAGCCTCTCCAGTCCGACTCCGATGCCCACCCAGTTGTCAACGACCTCCCACCGGGAATCCAACGGATTCGGGCCGATCACCCCCGAAGCAAGCTCGATCGTAGAATCGATGTCGATTGTCTCGCCGTAGACCTCGCTCTGGTGCCTGGTAAACTTATGATTCTGAATCCCGGCGGTCTTCATGACCAGAGCGGCCAGCTCCTCGAACCTCTCCGTCTTGGTTTTTTCCGGGAGGCCGAGTTCAACCAGATTCAGCATCGTGAATTCATTGAGGTGGTGTTTCCCCGCGCTGTCCCGGCGAAAACAAGGTCCCACCTCGAAGATTCGAACGGGTTTCTCCCAGACTTTGACAAGCTCTCGCAGG
Organism: Candidatus Aminicenantota bacterium; assembly: GCA_963701305.1. Taxonomy (GTDB): domain Bacteria; phylum Acidobacteriota; class Aminicenantia; order Aminicenantales; family CAVYOD01; genus CAVYOD01. The sequence goes on along the minus strand of OY969586.1, from coordinate 1,120,843 downwards.
AGAAAATAGAGGTTAGGGGCCAGCATAGGCCGCAGGCAGCGGTTCTCGTCGACCCAGAAGACCTGCTTGGCCAGCTCGTGGCTTTCTCCGATAGACATTTTTTCCAGAGATCCCCGGGAGATCAGAATGGGTGTTGTCACCTGAACGAACCCTTCCCGTACGAGAGCGCGGATGAGCCTGGATTCCAATCTGCAGATCTTGGGCCGTTTGCGGCTCTCCCTTATTTTCTGTAGCTTCCGAAGGCTCCTTTGGCAGAGTGGCCGTTCGGCTAGAGGGAAGGCCTTGTCTCGTTCCCGAGAGCTCAAAAAGTTTTTCTCCTGCAGGCCGGGGTCGGCATTCAATTCTCTTAGGCGCTGCTTTTGAGAGGATGTCCAGCCGATCATGTGTCTATGTCAAGTATTGTAAAAACAGACTCACTCGAAGTCAACACAAAGAAAGTGAGGAGTAAGCCACTGAAAATTAACCTTGTTCCTTGATCTTTGTGTCTTACCCCTGACGCCTTGCCACTTACCATTTACTATTCCGAGTCCTGGCGAAGCAAGACCTTCCCGTTCAGGGAATCGTTGAATTTTCCTTTCTCGATACTCATACGTCCGTTCAGAATGACAAATTCAACGCCGCTACAATATTTCTGGGAATCGATAAAGGTCGCGTTGTCTTTGATCGTCTCCGGATTAAAAATAACCAGGTCGGCCTTATAACCGCGCAGGAGAAGGCCGCGATCTTTCATTCGGAGGAAGGAGGCCGGAAGGGAGGTCATCTTCCGGACGGCGTTTTCGAGAGTGAGGACTTTGTCCTCGCGCACATACTCACGCAGAATCTTGGATTGGCTTCCGAACAATCGCGGATGTCCCGCCTGGGGCGCATCCGTCTCTTTGACGATCGGCGCGGCCTCTCCATCGCTCGAGATCATGACCCAGTCCTGATTCATCGCCTCCCTGACTTCGTCTTCCGACATGGCGCCTCCGGAATAGAACGCATCGGGCTCCTCCATAATCAGATCGGCCAGAATCTCGAACCCGTCTCTCTTCTGTTCCTGGATCAGGTCGCTCATGTTTTTTTCGTTGAGCTGCGGGTTTTTCCTGGAGATGAGGATTGTATAATTGTGCCAGCCCCACATGGCAATCGGGCTGGGGTCGTTGGCCGTCCCCTCGAGGGTCATCTTCTTGATCTCCTCCCGCTTGGATTTATTCCCGAGGGCCTTGATCAGCTCCGATACATATTCTTCTTTCAGCTTGTTGAGCTCTGCTTCGGAGGCGTGCTTACGGTAGAGTTCTCTTCCTTTCTTGTGGATGGCTGTCAGCGGCTCCATTTTGTCGGGGATGACGGGGATTTCCCAGACGGGGCCGAAGGGCGCGGACTTGGTATAGGGATACTGGTCGGCAGAGACGTAGATTCCGCGGGCCCTCGCTTCCTGAACAAGATGGATCGCCTGCTTCATCAATCCCCAGTTGTTTTTCCCGCAAACTTTGAAGTGGGCGATGTTGACCCTGACGCCCGTTTCCTCGCCGATCCGGATCGTCTCCTTCACGGCATCGCAAATGACGGCGGATTCGTCGCGCATGTGGCTGGTGTAGATTCCACCAAATTCTTCGACAACTTTTGTCATGGCGATGACTTCTTCCGTCTTCGAGTATCTGTCCGGTATGTATTCCAGGCCGGTGCTCATCCCCCACGCCCCTTCCTTCAGACCTTGACGAAGAATCGCTTTCATTTTCTCGAGCTCTTCGGGAGTCGGGGCTCGAGGCTCGTTTTTGATGACGGCCCGTCTCACGGTCCCGAACCCCATCAGGATGACCGCGTTCGTTCCGATGCCCTGCTTTTCCCAGAGAGCCGCCGTCTCTCCCACAGGCAAGGGTCCGCCGCCGCAGTTCCCGGTCACAACGGTCGTGACACCCTGAGAAAGGTAGTTGAGATTGGCCTTGCACTCCGGGTTCCCGATGTTGAAATCGCAATGAGTGTGCATGTCGATAAAGCCGGGCGCAACCACCAGACCCTTGGCATCGATCACCGCCTTGGCGCTCACTCCGCTGAGGTCCCCTATTTCGGCGATAGAATCGCCCTGGATTGCGATATCCGCGTAAAACCAGGGGTTTCCTGTCCCGTCGACGATCTTGGCCCCCTTGATGATGATGTCATATCCCGCTGTCTCCGGCGCCGAGCCGGATGCGGCTAGAAACGCTGCGAAACCAAGAAAAACAATGCCCCATGCAAAACGCTTCAATATAACTTCCTCCTCCGAGAAATCATCCTTCACTCTCCCGTCCGCGGAGAGAGTTTTTCGCGGCGCCTGCGCTATCTTTTCACGAATTCGATGCCGGAGACGCGCCCGATGTTGAGCTTGAACCCGGTGATCTTGTTGCCGGCGCGAACAAAATCGACGTTGATCATGCCTTGGGTGAACTTGTCCGGCGCCATCGGCTTAAAGGCTCCCGGCGGGGCGCTCCTGAACTTCAGGACGAGGCCGTCCTTTTCCACGACGAATCTGTATTTGGCGTTGAGCAGCTCCTCACTGACATAGTCCCCGGCGTATTCTTTGAGTTGGGCGGGTGTGAGCGGGGCGAGGGGAGCGGATCTGATCATGCTGAAGCGCTCGATCCCGCCGATGCTGGCACTGGCCCCCATCGTCTTCCCCTTGGCGTCGAGCTGAAACTCCACCGTGATCTCGGCCATCTCGGCCGGGGTGTTCACAGCCTTAAAAGTGGTTTTGCTGATCGGCGCGATCTCCAGATCCATCCCCATGGCGGAGAGCGTGAGTTTTTCGTCCTTTATGGAGACGGTCATCCACCCCCCGAACTTCCGGTCCTGGTAATTGCCCACTTTTTCTTCGAGCTCCTGTTTGGGGAGAGTGATCGTCTCCGCCTTCTTTTTCTCTTGTTTGGCTTCTTCCTTGGCGGGTTCCTTGATCTTGTCGGCCAGGTAGATGTCCGCGACCTTGCGCCAGAGAGAATCAGGATTCTGGGTGCCGAGGTTGGTCAGGCAGATGACCGAGAATTGTTGTTCGGGGAAACGGACGAAGCCGGCACGAAAACCCGCCCAGGCTCCGCCGTGCTCGACGACCTTGAGTCCCTTGTAATCATGGATGAAGAGCCCGAAGGCGTAGTCGAGCTTCTTCCCGTCATTGAGGAATCCGGTCGTCTGGAGCATGTCCATGAGGTCCTTGCCCAGCTTGAAGTTGTAGAAGGCCTGATCCCAGAGGTAGAGGTCTTCGACCGAAGTATAAACGTTCCCGTCTCCGGTCTCGTCCCAATTGCTCATGTTGATTTTGTAGCCGTTCTCCGCCGGGTCGTAGCCGGTGGCCCGGTTTTTTATGACCTGCCTGTGGTCCTCCTGAAAGAGGGTATGGGTCATCCCCAGTGGCTTGAAGATGTGCTCCTGGGCGAACTCGTTCAGCGATTTGCCGCTCACCCTCTCGACGATTTGACCCAAAAGAAAATAGCCTGTGTTGGTGTAGGAGAACTCCTGGCCGGGGGTGTAGTTGAGCTTCTTTTGCCTGAAGATGACGTCCAGCGCCTCATCGACATTCGGGCAATCGGACTCGGCCCGGAACCCGGCGAGTTCCAGAAGTCCGTTGTAATCGCGAAGCCCGCTGGTGTGATAGATGAGATGCTTGACCGTGATCGGTTTTTCGTAGCTTCTCATCTCGGGGAAATATTTCCGGATGTCGTCATCGAGCGAGATCTTTCCTTCCCGGGCGAGAATGGCAATGCAGGTGGCGGTGAATTGCTTGGAGGTCGAGCCGATGTCGAAGATTTTCTTGGGCGTCATGACGATCCCGTCCTCGAGCTTGGCCATGCCGTAGCCGCGCTCGTAGATGATCTGTCCGTCCCTGATCACGGCCAGGGCCGCGCCGGGCGAGGTCGTCTTATCCCACTGGGCGAAGATTTTATCGACCTTGTCCGTCGTCTCATCGGCCGAAAGAAGCGAGCCGAGAAAGAGAACAAGAACCAAACCCAACAACAATCTTGAGGGAGAAACGCTTTTGAACATCGTGCCTCCTTTCCTGGAATGATATTCTAATTTATTTAGCCTCGGATTGAAAGCACTCGTTAAGAATCTGCCTCACCCCCCGCGCAGCAAACGGTCTGACGGACAACGTCAAAAGCAAGAAGTCTAACGATGCTTTGGATTGGCCCCCTTACCCCTGACTCCTCACCTTTTATTTTGGCAACGGCGTTGACACGGGGGGAATAACCTATGATAATTCCCTTAACGAGTTCTGGACAAGAATCGAAAATGAGGAGGGTCGGCGCATGAAGAAAAAAGTCGTGGTCTTTGGCCTGGCGGTTGTCGTTTCGTTCATCTGCGCAGCGAAGACTTTCGCCGCCGAGACGAAGCCGACGGCAAACCTTTCCCAGCCTCAATTCAAGGTCAAGTGCGAATTCAATGTGACGATTCCGATGAGGGATGGGGTCAAGCTCTCGGCTGACGTTTACCGGCCGGAGGCCGAGGGAAAATTCCCCGTCCTTCTCACCCGAACCTATTACGGGAAAAGCACTCAGGACATCTTTCATCAGGATGATGCGGGATTTATCCGGTACTTAGTCACACGCGGCTATGCGGTTGTCGTCCAGGATTGCCGGGGACGCTGGGATTCCGAGGGCGACTTCTACATCGAGATCTATGACGCCGAAGACGGTTTCGACACGATGAATTGGTGCGGCACCCGACCCTGGTCGAACGGCAAGATCGGGACCTTCGGCTGTTCCTACAGCGGCTGCATCCAGTGGTATTCCGCCCACCTGCGGAATCCCTACCTCAAGTGCATGGTCCCCCGCGACGCGACCTCCGATCCATATTTTGATGGAGGTTTCATGCGTGATGGAGTCTACCAGGGTTGGCTCAACTGGGCCCTGGGCGATGCGGGCCGGACCTCGCGGAACCTGAGGTCCGCCGACTTGAGGAGGGCCCTCATGACCCTTCCCCTCGATAAAGCCGACGAGTACTTCGGATTCAACATTCCGTGGTGGAAGGACTATTTCAAGCATCCGACCTACGACGAGTACTGGAAGCGGACGAGCGTGCACAATAAGTTCCAGGAGATCGATGTGCCGGCCCTCAATATCGGAGGCTGGTACAGCCAGAGCGACATCATGGGGACGATCAGGAATTACCTGGGCGTCGCCAAGAAAGGGCGGACGGAAGAGGGCCGGAGGAGCCAAAAGCTCTTCATCGGCCCCTGGAGCCATTGCAGTTCTTCGACCAAGGTCGGGGAGGTCGATTTCGGCGAGAAGGCCAAAGTCTGCTTCAACGAGCTTCATCTCCGCTGGTACGACTACTGGCTCAAAGGGATCGACACGGGCATCATGAGCTCGCCGCCGATCAAGATCTTCCTTACCGGAATGAATGACTGGATCACCGCGACCGATTGGCCTCTCCCGGAAAGCAAGTTCGTCCCCTACTATCTCCACGGCGGCGGCCGGGCCAACAGCCTCATCGGAGACGGGGCGCTCAGCCCTGTGGCCCCTTCGACGGAGCCGCAGGACCATTTCACCTACGATCCATCGAATCCCGTGCCCACGGGCTCGGACTCCGACCGCCTCGGCGACTCGCTCGACCAGCGCCCGATCGAGAGGCGGGACGACGTCCTCGTCTTCACCTCGGAACCGCTCCAGGAGGACTTGCTGGTTGTCGGGCCCGTCAAGATGACCCTTTACGCCGCTTCCTCGGCCGTGGACACTGATTTTACGGGCGTGCTCGTCGATGTCCACCCCAACGACATGGCCCAGATGATGACCTACGGGATTGTCAGGGCCCGCTATCGTGATTCTTACGAGAAGCCGACGCATATCGAAACCGGGAAGGTCTACGAGTTCGAGATCGATCTCTGGGCGACCGGGCACCAATTTTTGAAGGGGCATCGCATCCGTGTCGAAGTTTCGAGTAGCTATTTTCCGACGTTTCTCCCGAACACGAACACCGGGAATGATATCGGGACCGACATCGAGCGCAGGATCGCCCGCCAGACGATCTACCACGACGCCAAGCACCCCTCAGCCATCGTCCTTCCGATAATAAAAAAGTGAAGGGTAAGGGGTCAGGGAGAGAGGCCGGTTGCGCCTTTTCAAAAACTCACCGCTCTTGCCTCGCTTTTTCGGCGGAGACCCAAAAATGATCTTGTCATTGAGGCGCGATTTAAATAAAATGGAAGGACCAACGCTTTGAAATGGAGGAATCATCATGACGTTTTCTAGAAAACAATTCTTAAAAATGCTGGGCTTCGGAGCCCTGGGCTCCACTGTGCCGGCGAGCTGGGGCTTTTCCTCGCAGAAGATGGAGGAAGCGAAGGCCACGGCCAAAATGCTCAAAATCACAGACGTTGAAATTTATTATTATGAGATCGCCCTCACCGAGCCGTTCACGATCTCCCTCGGAACCGTTTATAGCAGCAACGGTGTCCTGATCCGGATCTTGACCGATTCCGGCATCACCGGCATCGGCGAGTCGTCGCCCTTCCAGCCGATCACCGGCGAAACCCAGGACAGCAATGTCTCTGTCGCCAAGAGTCTCAGGGAAATGCTGAAAGGTAAGGACCCCTTGGCCATCGACAGCGCCAATAAGCTCTTTGGGGCCTTCGTCCATTCCAGCCCCAGCATCATCGCCGCTTTTGACATGGCCCTTTACGATATCCTCGGCAAAACGGCCGGACTCCCCGTCTTCCGTCTCCTCGGCGGCGACAAGACGACTTTTGAGACCGATGTCACCACGGGCATCGATACGCCGGAGAACATGGTCAAGAATGCCAAAGACCACATCGCGGCCGGCTTCAAAACCCTCAAGGTCAAGATTGGTCAGGATCCAGATATGGATGTGGCCAGGTTGCAGGCGATTCGCGACGCCATCGGCTACGATTATTCAATCCGAATCGACGCGAACCAGGGCTACACGGTTCCCCAGGCCATCTATGCCTTGCGTAAAATGGAGAAATTCAAGATCCAGTACTGCGAGCAGCCGGTCCTTGCTTCTGATATCAACGGCATGAAGCAGGTCCGCGAAGAAAATCCGATCCCGATTATGGCCGACGAGGCCCTCTTCAGTCTGGCCAACGCGATGGAACTCATCAGAGCCGATTCGTGCGATTTTTTCAACATCAAACTGATGAAATCAGCCGGGATGACCACCTCGCTCAAGATCGCCCATGTCGCCGAAGCGGCCAACATGCGCTGCATGCTGGGCTGCATGAACGAATCCCGGATCGCCCTGACCGCGGCTGCCCACGTGCACGGCGCCTGCCGGAACATCTATTACGCCGACCTGGATGGCTATTTCTCCCATACGATTGACCCGGTGGTCGACGGGATGAAGGTCAAGGGTGGCATGATCACACTCCCCGAGAAACCGGGTCTGGGTGTGGACATCGACCCGGCCTATCTCAAGAAGCTGAAAAAAGTCTGAGAAAAGATTAGGCGGTCGGCCGGGCTCCGATGAGACGGAGGCAATTCTTTTCTGCTCTTTCTGGGATCCTGATGACCCCGGGATTCTCAAACCCAAAAAGAGATCTCTTTCTTCGCCCTGGACCCCAAGAAAAAAAGGCCTTCACGGAATCCGGGATCCTGGTCAAGGTCCTGGGAACGGCGCAGGACGGCGGCCTTCCAGAAATCGGATGCTATTGCCCGAACTGCCGCCGGGCCCGGGAGGATCCCCAGTTTGCCAGGCTGATTTCCTCCCTGGCCTTAATCGATTTCGAAGAGAGAAAATTCTTTCTGGTAGATGCGACACCCGATATCAGGGCCCAGGCGTCTCTCCTTCACGAGCGCCTGGGCTGGGACCTTGAAAAATCAACCCGGACAAGATTGCCCGACGCCGTTATCTTGAGCCACGCCCACATCGGCCATTATACCGGTCTGATGTTCTATGGCTATGAATCCATATCGGCCCAGGGAGTGCCCGTTTACGGGACCGAATCCATGCGCAGATTCTTGGCCGCAAACGGTCCCTGGAGCCAGCTCGTCCGGCTGGGAAACATATCCGTCCGGCCCCTTTTCTCCGGGAAGGCCATGATGCTGACCTCGAACCTCACGGTCCTTCCCTTTTCTGTGCCGCACCGGGACGAATACACGGATACGCTCGGGTTCATCTTCTCAGGGAGGAAAAGAAAACTGCTTTATATTCCGGATATTCAGAGCTGGGAAGCTTGGGATGAGTCCATCCGGAATCTGATCGTTCGAGTCGACATCGCGCTTCTCGACGGCACCTTTTACTCGGCGTAGGAGCTGCCCGGCCGCGATCTGAGCAAGATCGGGCACCCCTTGATGACTCATACAATGGAGATTCTTGAGAGGCCGAGAACGAGGAATGGGACTGAGGTTTTTTTCACCCACCTCAACCACTCGAACCTCGCCCTTCCGCCAGAGGGCACGGCCCATCGAAGACTGATCGACTTGGGTTTCGGCCTTTCCTCCGAGGGTCAGGAATTTTCTATCTAGCTCGGTCTCAAAAACTTGTTTTTCGTTTGAACCTCCGCCCCGAATCTTTTGAACAAATGGCTAATCCAAGATAAGGAGTGAGGTCTCGCGGATCACCGATTTCCCCGACGGCTCATCGATCACTCTGACCCTGAAATTGTATTCTCCCGGCTTGAAATTCTTCAGCCGGAAGGAAACCCGGACTCGGCAATCCTTCTCCGGGCTGGGTTTTGTTGCCGACGGAGGCACCTGGATCAGAGGCGCCCCTCCCTGAAGAAAGGAATAATCAGCCCTGAACTTGTTGAGGCCCGTCGTCTGGTCCAACGAGAGGTTATAAACCTCAAAGTAGACGTTGAGCTCCTCGCCGCTATGGAACACACGGCCGGTCCGCATCTCGGTTTTTTCTTGGGGCCGATCTTCCTCCCTGTTCCGGACACTCTCGGCAGCCCCAGACGAGAGGAGGACTGAGCTCAGGGCGAGTTCTTGGCCTCCGAACGAAGGCACACTCAGGTCTTCGTGGACTGTTCCGACTTTGCCGCTGAAGTTATCAAGGAGGAGAAGATGGAGCTTGTACCGGCCGGGCTCCAGTTCTAGTGCCGTCTCGACTTCGAAAGCTTTGTTTTGTGCCGAACCCGCCTCCCCGTCGGCCTTCCGGAAATTCAGGTCGCGGCTCTTTTCGAAAACCAGTTGGCCGAGCGGGTTGCTGACGTTGAGGACCAGGCTCAGCGAAAAGAATTCCCGGGCCTCGATTTTTTTGGAGGCGAGAGCGGCCGTCGAGATTTCAAGCGTCAGGGGAATGAGTGTCTTTTTCTCGGCTCCTTTGAGATAGAAGACCTCCGACCTGAAGGGGATGTTCGTGTAGCTGACCTGGGTGGTGATGATCTCCTTGAGCTTGTCGAAGCCCTCGAACGGGTTCTTTTGGGCCTCGGCCAACAATTCCTGGTAGTCGAATTGGTAGGTCAGGTCGCTGGAATCAAAGGGTCTGTTCCGTCCGGTTTCGACCTGGAAGGTGTTTTCCAGCATGTAATTTCCGGTGCCAAATTTATCAACAAAGACAAATTCCATATTGTAGGGAAGGTTGGGATTGGGAAGCCCCCAATACTGCCAGGTTTCTTTGGGCCCTTGGAAAACGGAGACCAGAGTGGCCCCTTGGGGCTGAGGATTCGAGTCTCGTTGTATTTCCTTGGGCGGGCCGAGGAGAATATAGATCTTCCCTCTGTCCGTTCTCCAGCCGGTGAGGCCCCCTGTCCCGAAAAGCTTATTGGCCGCGGCGATACGCTTGTAAAACTCGATTTTGTACTCATTCTCGGGGGTCTGGGGGTTGGGGTCTCTTTTCTTCCAGAACATCTCGATGAACCGTCCGCGATCGGCTTCTGTGGGAAGGCTGAGGAAAACCTCTTTTTCCTTGGTCGTGACGATGTAGGGGACGGCCTCGTCCAGCCACTGCTTCGATGCTTCACTCAGAGGCTCTCCCTTTCTTTCCGTCTGCGATGCACTTCCTGGAGCATCAAAGGACGCAAAGACAAGGACAAAAATGAAACCAAGGATGGGAGCCAAATGTCTTTTCACGGATTCTTTTTAACCCAGAACAAAAGCCAGGTCAATCTTTAAGTTCGCCAGAAAGGGGGATGGCTGCTTGCTCACTCACTTTTTGAATCCGTCTCCCCAAAAAAGTTTTTTCCCCAATGGGAAAGAAGGATCCTCTCAACCTGAACCTCATCCTTGTTTTCTACGGCCCCGAGAAGATCCAGATGGTCTCTGTAGGACCTATCAAAATAGGACGCCTGCTCGGGAAGAAGCAGGAAGAATTGGTTCATATGGAAGACGATTTTTTCTCCGTAATCCGTGAGGGCCCGTCTCAGGAACTCGTTTCCGCAGTACTCCCAGATCTTGAAATGAATCTCGAAGTTCTTTTTGACATAGGAGAGGATCTGTTTTTCGCGGTATGGTTCTCCAAGCTCGCGGGTCATCTCCTTCAACTGGTTTATGGCCTCGCGAGGCAGACTCATCATCGCCCTCTTCGTAGCGAAGACATCGAGGATGGTGACGACTTCAAAGAGGTCTTTGATCTCGTCCAGGCTGGTTGAAATGACAACGATACCGCGCCGGGCGTCGATCGTCAGGAACTTTTCGGCCGCGAGCCTGCGGAAGGATTCGCGGACCGGCGTCGTGCTCACGTTGAAAAGCCCCGCGATTTCTTTCTCTTGGACTCTTTGATTAGGCTTGAACTCGCCCTCGATGATGGCCTTCTTGAGGTACTTGTAGATTGTCTCGCTGATCGTTGCCGGGACTTCAAATGGGTTGTTTGCCCGTTCGTTCATAACCTCCCCCTCGTCCACCTTTTATAGGATATTTTTTGTGTTGTCAAGTCCCAGCACCCAAAATATAATATCAAAAACTGAGGGACGTTCCCCAGGGGGACACTCTTTGGTTTCCATTCATTAGGTTTCCAGTTTGGCTGCCATGAGAACCGTGCTTGAAGATTCGAGGCTGTCGGCGTGGGAAACGTCCCCGGTTACTTAGCTGAAAGGAGGGCCTGATGTCCGAAAGATTGATTATTTTTTTCGTTTTAGTAGGCTTTTGCGGGGGGCTGGTTATTGCCTCGCCCCAGGATTTTCAGTTCAAGGCTCCAAAGACCAAAGCCGAGCTGGAACAGGTGGTCAAGGACCAGATCGATAAGATCCAAGGAACGATGGGCGTCTATATCAAACACGTCCAATCGGGCGAATCCCTAGGGTTCAATGAGAACCGCCGCTTCCAGCTGGCCAGCGTTTTTAAGATTCCCGTCCTGCTCACGCTTTACAGGCAAATTCATCTCGGCAAGATATCTCTCGACGACCGGATCAACTTTGAAGAGCGGATGAAGACGTACGGCGGCGGGCTCATGGTTTCCATGAAACCCGGTCTCAATATCTCCGTCCAGGACCTGCAGCTCCTGATGATGGCGCGATCCGACAATACGGCCACCGATATCCTATTTCAGCTGGTCACTGCGCAAGCGATTTCGGATTACATGAGCGAGCTCGGATTGAAAAACACAACGATCGATTATGACACCCGCCAGGTCATCTTGGCTTTTCTCGGGCTAGACCCTTCGAAACGCCTGACCATCGCCGAGCTGGCGCAAGTTCCTGAATCCTATTGGACGAGCAGAGAATGCCTTGACAAGCAGAAGGCCTTTGAATCTTCCCTGCACAACACGTCGACTCCTTTAGAGATCAGTTTGCTCCTGGAGAAATGCGTGAAGGGAGAGATCGTGGACCGGACGACAAGCGATCAGATTCTTGAGACGATGAAGAATCACACCGGAGCCGAGCTGATCCTGCGTTATCTTCCCTACCTCACCGAGATCGCCCGGAAGGGAGGCAGTTTAGTCAAGTCCGGCGATAACACGGCCTTGCTTGATTCAGCGGTGATCTGGCTCCCAGAAAAGGCCGGCCACCTCATCATCTGCCTCTGGGGGAACGACCTCAAAGAGATCCACTACGAAATCAAACACAAAATGGGAGTTATCGCCCGGTCCGCCTACGATTATTTTTTGGCGAAGAACAAAAAAAGCAGCTAATACCAGCTAAATAACCACCTGCGACATCTCAGTTCAAGTTTGCGCCGGAGGCCACCCCTTTGCCCCCGCACCCCCAGGAAACAGTCCCCTCGGTTCCCCCGTCGGACAAACCGACAGGCTGATCATTGAAGGGATGTTCGATCCGCCCCTACTTGACCTCCAGCTCCAGGCTCTCAGAGTGGCTGTTGAATTCCGGAGCATACATGCACTCGATATGAGCCAGGCCGTTCTGATAAGCGCCGCGGTGGACAACCCGGAGCGGATATTCGAAGACATAGGTCCCCTTGGGCAGATAGTCGATGAAGAAATGGGTGGCCGTGTCCTTGGTCGATTCATAATAGAGGAGTCCCCCCTGATATTTATATTGGGAAAGCACATTAACCGGTTCAAGGCCGCTGCCGCGGTGATCTTTCAGGTGAATGTACTCCATGTCTCTGTCCGTGCGCAGCTCAATGCGGATGATCAGCGTGTCGCCGACATGAAGAGGCGCCTGCGCGGGTTCGATGACCGGGCCTTTCTTGGTCAGCCTCTGGGCGAAAACGGATTTTTTCAGCCGGAGCGGGTTCTGGCTGTGCGGTGTGATCTTGGAAACATCCTCCATGTATTGCCAGTGGACGCCGCCCCAGGCGATGCCCTTGTCAGCTTTCTTCACCAGGATGTTTCCCATGGCGGGCACGATCACTCCCGGTTCGAACCTTTTCTCATAGAATCCCGTGCCGGGCTCGACTTTCTCCGGCTCGATATTTTTGCCTGCCAGGCTGACCTCGACAATACTGTCAGAGGCTAGAAGATCCGTTCCCCTCAGGACGAGGCCGTACACGGCGTCGGCCGTGGCCTTGGTCGTCTTCCAATCCTGGGTCTGTTTTTGCTTAAGGAGCCAAACCCTGCATTCCTCAACCGCCTTCTGGTCGTTCATAATCTCGTCGAACGCCTCGATCATGACCGACTGAGTTTCGATCGGGGCGCGATACCACCACCAGGAATACTCGAGCTCGCTCCAGAACCGGCCCATTTCTTGGTCCAGCTGGCTGCGCTCTTTCATGGAATGCATGATTTTTTGAGCGGTCGGCTCGTCCCCAAATCTCTTCAGGGCGAGAGCCAAATGCGCCTGGCTCATGCGGCAGTCGAGTTGCAGCCAATACCTTTCCCCTTGTTTGAGGAAGTAATCGACGGCCTTTCGGCTGGCCTCGGGAATCGGCCTTGTGGTCAGATAAAAACTCCGGCCGTAAAGGTACAGCGCCGCGACCGGGCTGAGGTGGTTTTGGTCCTGGTTTCCGGAGCGCATGATGTCCTCGTAAATCTCCCGAATCCAGCCGTCCAGGTGGCCGAGTGCTTTTTCGGCTGTTGCCTGGGAGACAGAGGAGACCTCCAGATGTTTCAGCCTGCCGAACCCGGTCAGAATGTAGAGCGTGATGTAGCTGTTCCCGCGGCCGCCGGGGAACCAGGGCCAGGAGCCGTCGGAGAGCTGCATGTTGGCGAGTTTCCCGAGGGCCTGCTTGATCTCGAGGCCCATCCGGTTTTCATCGAAGAGGAGGCCGATGTTGTGCTTGGCTTGGGTCTCGGCCTTGGATTCAAGCACCCAGGGAGTTTCCTGGAGAAGGACACTTTTCAAGTCCTCGTTCTTTTCGAGGTTGGATTTGAGCGCCTCGGTCCCTTTCCAGAGGTCGAAAATTCTCCGGATTTTGGGGTTGGAGTTGGCTATCTTTTGAGCCAGGCTGTTAGCGTAAAGCCGGTTGAAAACTTGCTCGGAACACTCATAAGGAAATTCCATGAGGAAGGGGAGGGCCTGGACGGCGTACCAAGCCGGGTTGGAAGCCATCTGGACGACCAGCCCGATGTTCCGGAGGGTCTTGGATCCGGCGGACGCCACCAGCTTTTCGAAAGTGAATTTCTTTTCGCCCTGGTCGCTGATCCAGAGGGGGACGGATTCGCGGACGAGAAGCCGGCGGCTCAGAATGGGAAGCACGCCCTCTTCGCCGTCTGAAAAGCCGGGCGTGGCTGCGACGGCTTTATAGCTCACGAGATCCAGGCCGTCTGGCACGGCCACCGGCCAGGAAAATGACCGCGATTGTTTGGCCGGAATCGTAAAAGCAAGCTTTTTTGTGCGATTGCCCAGCGCGGCATCAAGCGGCTTCTCGGTTCTCGGGTCAAAAAAGGCGAGCTCGACCGCGCCCTCGGCCTCTTTTTCGGCCATGTTGGTCACCTTGACAGTGAACTCGAGGTTGTCTCCCTCCCGCAGAAACCGAGGCGGGTTGGGTTGGACCATCAGCTCTTTCTGGGTGACGGCGGTCGCCTCTAGAGATCCGCTTTCCAGGTCTTTGGTGTGGGCGAACCCGAGGAAGCGCCACTGGGTGAGCGCTTCGGGTATCTTGAACTCCAGAGTTACGACGCCCTTTTTGTCGGTCAGAAGATGGGGATAGAAAAAGGCCGTTTCGTTCAGGTTTTTCCGAGCCTGCACACTGGTGAGGTCTATTTCCGCGGCCTTTTTGGCTTCCGCTTCCCCGACAACACCGCCCAAGACGCCCCCGACCACTCCGCCGAGAACTTTTCCTTCCAAATCCTTGTTTTTTTCGGCGGCCGCAGGGCTCGCTGCCAATTGTTCCCTGGCTGCGCGCGGGTAGGCGTATCCGTAAGCATCCTCTTCGATGTCGGGCGGAAAGTGGACGTAGATGATCGATATGAAACTCGGGTATGAGTTCAGAAGATCAACGAAAGTCTGGAGGTCGTGCCGTCTGTTCGCAAAATTCGAGGCCACGTAGGTCCAATCCGTCCGGAAGACTCCGATCATCCCCGGAAAGCCGTGACGATAGAATTGATCGAGGGATGCGTCGTACAACGTGGCCACCATCTCGGCGGCTCTGAGCGCCATCTGAGGGCCTTTGATCTGCACCGACCAGGTCTCCGCTTGTCCCGGTCTGAGCTTGGAACGGAAGGTCAGCCAGCGGAGGTCGAGGACTTTGTTTGACCAGGGAACATTGACGCGTTGTTCGCTTCGATAAAATCGGTTTTCTTTGACCATAGAGATGGCGACCGTAAAGCCGCCCCTCAGGCTTTCATCCACGGCCACCCGGAGGACGCCTTGGGTTTGTTGAGGTGGCATCCAAGACCGTTGCCGCCAGGCGTTGTTCTGGAAGACCTCGACCAGAACCGGACCTTTTTCATGTCCCGTCCCCCAAAGTGTTTCATACGTCTGGCCCACTTCGGCGGTTGAGCCCTTCGACGAGTTGAAGAAGGGGATCTTGAGTGGGAACTTATTTTCGGCAGGATCGAGGACGATGAAATAAAGATAGCTCTCGACAGCCGTACCGTATTTATCTTGAGTCTTGAGCTTCGCCTTGTAGGCGCCTTTCTTGAGGTCGAACGGAAGAGTGCACGGGACATCGTCTTTTTCGGAAGTGATAAATTCTTTTGTGGCGGCCATCCGGCCTTCGGGCCACTTCTTCCAATCGGCCGTGTCGCTGAGCCCTTGAAACGTCTTCCCTCTCGACACTTCCTGTTCACGGAAAGCCACCTCGCCGATCAAATCTGCGGGCACCGGCTTTTCCGGCCCGTTCAGGTTGAACACCTCGATCGTTCCCCTCGCCGCCACTTTCTTATAATTCAGCGTCGTGGTCGTGACGGATAGGATGACCGGCTTTCCCGTCTCCTGCCAATCCCGGCAGCCCATGCCCGCCTCGAGCGAGGCATATCCCAACCGCACGCCGCCTTGCGCACTGCGTGTTTCGCCGGCACTGTCGGTGACATCCACGTACGCCTTGTATTGGAAAGTCGGGCCGCTGGAAGCCGGAACTGAAGGATCCGGCTTGGCCTGGAAGCCAACGCTGAACTTACCCGTTTCGTCGGTTCTCATGATACCGTGGGCAATTTCCTGGCTCTGGCTTCTCGCCGACCAACCGGACCAGTAGAACCACCACCAGGGGTACTGGACTTCACGGACGACCCGATACTTAACCAACGCGCCGTCCACCGGCGCGCCCGTGTAGGCCATGGCCTCGCCGGGGAGGGCAATCTGATCGTTCAGCCTGAATTCTTGCGCTGGGACGTTTAGCTTCACCTCGAACTTGGGACGCTTGTATTCCTCGACCCTGACTGAACAAGAGCCACGGGGCGATTCAGTCGAGATCGTCATCTGACCGGTCAATCGGTCCGCGGGGGCGATAAAAGTTCCGCTCAATGAGCCGAACTCGTTGCTGACCAGGTCGAGATTGGCGATCTCCTGATGGTTCACATCGCGGAAAGCGACTCTTGCTCTTTGCTTCGGCAGGAGCCTGTAATCGTTTTGCGCTTTGTCCACACTGAGGCAAATGCCTTTGAAGAAGATCATCTGTCCGGGACGATACATCGACCTGTCGGTGAAGAATACACAGATCGCGGTTGGGTTTTCGGTTCGGGAGGATGGGGAGGGCACCTCGACCTCGGCGAGCTCGGCCCCCTGCGCCTCCCGGACGAGGACGATACGATTGGAGTAGGAATCGGGCAGGCTCAGGGAAAAAGAACCCAGGTTGTCGGTCCGTGCACTGCCCACTTTTTGGAAGGCCGAGCTGTTGTAATTCCAATTATAGAGTGTGACCTCGGCGGATTCCACGGGTGTCCCTGCTTGGTTGCGGACAACGTATCCCTGCAGGCCGCCGGCCACGCCTCGCGTGACCAGACCCAGGTCGCTGACCCAGAATGAGGCCACCTGGACCTTGTTCTCCTCCCAGGAAAAGCTTTCCCGGAAGCTGGCGAAGATCCAGTAGAATCCGGGCTTTAAAGGAGGAATTTCAAGGAAGGCGGTTTTCTTTTTATAGTCTGGAGTGGGTTTGAGGCTCGCGGTCCAACGGGCGGCCGGAGCTCGTCGGACAAGTCCCCGGACGAATTCATTCGAAGGCCAGAGAAGACTCTCTCCGTCTTTTCTGGCCAGGAGCGCCGAGATATCGTCTTGGATGACCCGGAGATGAAGGGAGGAGATATTTCGATATTCGAGCCCCAGCTTCCCCGGAGAGCCGGGCCGGAGAACGGCTTCGCAGCGCAGCTCAAATTCCTTGGCCGTAATCCTAGCCAACAGAGCCCTGCTGTTGGAGGCGCCCAGAGAAGAGGGATGCGATTTCTGAGCGCGGTCGGCGAGTGCGTACGCCTCGACCGGTTGTTCTCGATCGTACAATTCCTGGGCCATGTGGTACAGAGCCAAGCTCGAAAGCTCGGAGGAGGGGGAGGCCTCAGCAATCTCTTTCAGCCGTGCCAGGTACCGGTCGGAGGCACCCTCACCCGCGGCTACGTTTTTGACGAAACCCAGGCGCTGGAGGTCCGCATCCAGAAAGACGTCCCTGTTTCCGTCTTCGAGGTGAAAAGACATCACCTTTTGGAAAAGCCTAAGGGCCTGGAGCTTGGGGGAATCCAGATCGGTCGTCTCCGGCACGTATTTGAGAAACTGGCCGGCCGGGGCGAGGGCGTCGGAATCAGCCTGGATGAAAAATGCGTCTTCCGGGAGTGCGGATTGCTCTCCCGAGGTGTAAAAGTCCAGGGCTTCGAAGACTGCGAAATCGAAAACGGTCGGGCGAAGCGCTGGAGGCCGATTCCCTTCGATCAGAAGGTTTTTCCAAGAGGAGAGCGCCTCCTTCTTGAGATCCGCTTCATCTTTCAGGATCTCTCGGTAGAGGAAGTCGATCGCCCGGAACAGCTTGGGCAGGTCCCAGGTGGTGAAGTCCTTTTCATCGAACCCCTCTGTCGCGGTGCGGTTCATGAACCTCCATTTATTTCGCGAATAGTAATGCCAATACCACTGGGCTTGGATGAGCTTCATCATGGGCTTCATTTCCGCCGGCGCTTTCTCCATTTCCTCCTGCAGCCGGGCGACTCGAACCTCCGGCTTGTTCCCCTTGATGACTGATTCCAGAATGATCTGCCTGGTGAGGGCGCGGAGTGATTCCCCATATCGTTTTTGCCGGAGGGCCATCGCCGCGATCTGCTTGAGATAATCAGCGGCCGTTTTCGGAAGCCCGCTCTTTTCAGCTTCTGCGACCTTTTTCCAGAGCTCCTGCGTCGTTTTCTCTTGCATCGGCCCAGCCTGCCTGCCTTTGACCACGCTTCCCGCGGTGATGAGCAGAGCGGCGAACAAAACCGCCGCAATAATATTCCGTAGCGATTGGCTGATCATCGTTCGTCCTCCTCGATAAACATAATACAACACCAGGCGAGGTTTTATTCCGTACTCGCGGGGAAAGACGATTTTATCCCAGGACGAAACCTTCTTGGAGGGGGTCGTCCGCGTCCAGGATGAACTGATGGAATCCGGTCACGTAGGCGCTGCCGCTGATCCGTGGTGTCCCGCCGGAATAGGCGCCCACTTTGAGCTGTCTGACCAACCGAGCTGCGAAATGAGTGCCGATGACGCCCTCGATGTCGATTTCCTCAGTTGAAGCGATTTCCCCCCCGACGGCTTGGAGAACGGCCAGCGCGCCCGAGCCTGCCCCGCAGGGAGAGCGGTCGACACCGCCGGTCCGGCCGATCACGACATCTTTGAAGTGGTTCTTGTCGATTCGCTCGTAAAAAAGGGCCAGCGCGAATCCTTTGACCTGGGGAAGCTCTGGATGGCGAGTTTCGAAACGCCGATTAGCCTCGGCCAAAACCTGCTGTCCCAGGGCGACGATATCCGGAAGATTTCTCGGTCTTATTTCCAGCGCGTTCGTGCCCGCATCAACCAGTACGAAGAAAACGCCGGAAAACACGAGGTCGACGCGCAGGTCTTTCCCACCCGCCCCGAGAGTCGCTCCGATTTCTTGAACGTAGGCGGGCTTGGTCTGCAGGCTGATCGAATGGATCTTGCCCGACCGAAAATGGGGTTCCAGGGAGATGAGTCCGCTGGGGGTCTCAAAGGCCAATTCGACTTTGGGGGGTTCGAGGGTTAGAGCGCCGGTCTGAAGCATGGCCGCGGCGACTCCCATGGCGCTGTGCACGCAAGTCGGGAGATATCCGGCGGCGGTCATGAAGAAAACCCCGAGGTCGGCGTCGTCGAGTCGGCTTTCGGTCACGACGGCCCCGTACATATCCTTATGGCCGCGAGGCTCGGTCAGCAGCAATTTGCGGATGGGGTCGAAATTGGCCTGGAAATGATCAAATTTCTCGGCAACGGTCGCTCCGGAGAGGAAAGGAACTCCCGATGTCAGGATCCGCGTCGGCCCACCCGCGGTGTGCGTATCGATCGTTGAAAAAATGCGCCTGGTTTCCATGATCATCAAATTTTGCAGGTCTGGGCGCCGTCCACGATGATGGCCTGGCCGGTGATGTATTTTGATTGGTCTGACGCCAGGAAGAGAGCCAGGTTGGCGACGTCCCAGGGCTCCCCCTGTTTTCCGGTCGGGCAGAGGGAATCCCGGAACCTGGTCATTTTTTCGATATCTCCCCCGTAGGCCTTGGTCAGTGAGACGCGGACGAAAGGCGTATTCATCATCCCCGGAAGGATCGCATTGACCCGTATCCCTTTTGCGGCATACTGCACCGCGATCTCGCGGGTGAGTGAGATGACACCCGCCTTAGAAACGCCATAGGCGAGCGACAAGGCGGGCAAGGTCCTGATAGCATTGATCGAGGAAATGTTGATGATGACTCCTCCGCCTTGGGCCAGCATGTGAGGCACGGCATACTTGCTCAACAGGAACATGCTCGTCAGGTTGACCGCCAGGGTCCGGTCCCAGTCCTTTTCGGTCGTTTCTTCAAGTCCGCCGGCGAGTTCGATCCCGACATTGTTGTGAAGGATATCGACCCGACCGTAGGCCCGGAGACAGGCGTCAACAATCTTCCGGCAATCATCGGGGCGGCTCACATCCGCCTTGAAGGCGAAACTCACACCGCCTTCCTTTTCAATGATCCCTCGGGTCTCTTCGGCGGCGTCCAGCTTTTGATCGACGAGCATGACCTTGGCGCCTTCACGAGCGAAAACGATGGCTGTGGCTTTGCCGTTTCCGATACCCTCCCCCGCCGAACCGGCGCCCGTCACAATCGCGATTTTTCCTTCTAAGACTCTCGTCATGTGTTCCTCCGAAAACAAATGAAGGGCTCGGACCAATGCAGACGCGATAAGCAACTTGAAATGTCCAATGTTGCGCCGGAGGCCACCCTCTGGCCCCCGGCCCCCGAGGAACCAGTCCCCACGGTTCCCCCGTCGGATAAGCCGACGGGCCCCCCTCTGCTACGGGGTCCCAAGGGTGGCCTCCGGCGCAACATTGAACGGAGATGTCGCATGAGTTATTGCGTTTGTATTAGTCCTTTTGGATAAGGTACTGCTGGATCTTTCCGTCGGGTGAGCGGTACATCGATGCCTTGAGGATGCCGCACTTGAAGGTCAAACGCACCGTGGAGACCTCCATGCCGCCCCGTTCGTGCAAGCCCTCGACATCCGCTGCCGTGGGTTCGCCGTAAGGCTTGAGATGCTCCGCGGCGGCTTTGATCTTGGCGTCGGTCAGGAAATAGCTGTACTCATCGCCCAGCTCCGAACGGTCCACCGAGGCAGCCTGGAGCCGATGGAAGAAGGCCATGGCCTCCTCTGCCGCCGGCAGGCCGGCGACCTTCGGAAGGTTGGGGTCCGACGGCTGGGGCAGCACGGAGCGGACAATTTTCGTGTAGACAGTGTTCACTTCGTTGTAATCGTCGAAATTTGATAACAGGATGGCAGCTGACTTGGAGGAGGGGATCATCGTATTGAGCGCGTAGAAGCCCGCCACGGCTCCATTGTGCGAGAGCACGGTGATCCCGCTTCGTTCGCCCACCGACAGGCCGCAGCCGTAACCCGTCGGTCGGCCATCGGCCAGTTTGCGCGCGGTGGTCATGAGCTTGTACGATTCTGGCTTCAAGACCTTTCCCTCGATCAACGCAAGATCCCACTTGGCCAGGTCGGAAGCTGTGGAATAATTTGCCCCTGCGGCTGCGATCCAGCCCTTTTGCTCCGAAACGGGCGTTTCCGGCGGGCTGAGGAAAAATGAGCTGTGCCCCTGCGCGAAGCCGGGTTTCTTGGTGTCGGGCTCATAGGCGGTGTGGTCCATGCCGACGGGCTTCAGAATGCGACGTGTCAAGAACTGACCGAACGGCTCCCCGCTGACCTTCTCGACCACCCGGCCGAGGATCAAGAAACCGGTGTTGGAGTAAGACCATTTCGTGCCCGGCTCGAAGTCGAGGTTGGTCGTGCCGTATTGGCGGATGACTTCATCAACGGTGGCCGGTTTCTGCATCCGGCGGTCGACGAAGTCGAGAGGATAATAGTCAGGATAGCCCGAGACATGGTTCATCAGGTCGAGGAGGCTGATGTCATTCGCTCTCGTCAGGTTGGGATAGTACTTGGCCACCTTATCGCCGACGGTGAGCTTGCCGTCCTCGGCCAGGAGAAGGACGCATGCCGAGGTGAACTGTTTGGTGATGGACCCGATCGCAAACATCGTGTCCTCGGTGACGGACTGCCTGTTCGCTAGGGAACTCACTCCATAGCCCCTGACAAGCTCGGGCCGGCCGTCTTTTAGAATGGCTACCGAGAGCCCAACCAACCCTTTGGTTTTGACCTGATCGGCCACGAATGCATCAATCGTCTTCGTATCGAGAGCAGCCGAGGAGGACGGCCCGTTAATCCCTGAGGCCAGCGGACCAAAAACGGTTGTTGACCCGATCAAGAAGAGGCTTAAAAAAAGAAACCTGAAGACCCTCATGTTTGACTCCTTTCCTGCAAAACCAGCTCAAAGGCCGTCCCTTTTCATATATCACGATTATGATCTCTATCGGCCACGAGCTGTTGGCCGTGGGCGATCTAGGCGAGCTTGCCTACTTCTTCAAGCAGCTTGCTGATGTGCTCGGGTTTGTGCTCGGAGAAAATGGAAGCCCTCAAAGCCCCGCTGGGAGGCGCGCCGACATATTTTGTATAGGCCACGGCCACGCCCCGGCTCATCAATTCCAGCTGGATCTTCTTCATATCATCTCCGGACTTCATCGTCCAGGTCACGATCGGCACCGGGTTGTCGTTCATCTCGAAGCCGAGTTTCTTCATTCCGGATTTGACCATGGCCACGTTCTTCCTCAGGCGATCCCTCATCTCGGGATGGTTTTTGACGATCTCCAAGCCTTTGGCCGAAGCGGCCATCGCCGCCGTCGGGCTCGGGGTGGCTCCGGCGAAAGCGCCGCAATGATCCTTGATGTACTGGATGTACTTCTTGGTCCCCGGGATAAAGCCGCCGTGTCCGCCGAAAGCCTTGCTCATTGTTCCCGCGTAGTAGAGGCGATCGGACTTGAGGCCAAAGTGATCGTAGGTGCCGCGGCCGTTCGGGCCGAGCACTCCGACCGAGTGAGAATCATCCAGGCAAATGAAGCCATTATAGGGCTCGATGATTTTTAGATAATCAGGCACGGGGGCGATGACGCCCATGGTCGGGAAAATGCCATCTGTCATCAGGAGGGGGACCTGCCCGGGCTTAAGCGTCTCTTTGAGTTTTTTGCTCAGGTCCTCGGGATCGCGGTGGCGAAACATGATGACCGGCTTCAGCGCCGAATAGACCGCGTCCTTGATGCTGAAATGCGCCGTCTCATCGATAAAGACGACATCGATCTCTTCTTTGTGAGCCTGGACCTGGAAGAGGTTGTCGAGGTAGCCGGAGACAAAATGGAGGGAATCTTCCGTGCCGAAGTACTCGGCGATCTTCCGCTCCAGGTCGAGCTGGATGGGGCAGTTTCCAAAGCCGGTCCGAGAGGTGGCCGGGTGAACGCCGTACTTTCTGAAGGCTGCGATCCCGGCCTCGATCACATCAGGATGGCCTTGGAGGGCAAAGTAACCCGTTCCCCCAAAGTAAACATATCGCTTGCCGCTGATGATTGTTTCGGGTCCCGGCGGGCCTTCCATGATGAAGATGCCGGGAGCCGCCGATGGCGGCTGGGTTTGGGCCGTCGAAAACGGCTCAAAATCGTCGCCCGCGAGATGCCGGAACGGGGAATTCAGGAAGAGGAGAGCCGCTCCTGACTTCTTAAAAAAATCTCGGCGGCTCGGCATCTCGATCTCGTGCTCGTGATTATTATTGGCTTTGCTCAAATAAACCTCCATCGACGGTTTAAGAAATAGAAGATTAGATTTTAGTGCGTTTTAAGAAAATTCACAAGAGCCAGACAAAAGATGTGACCTTATCCAATCTCGTGATCGTCGAGCAGGGATTCTGGGAAGGGCTGCGGCGACCATGAGGCGGAGATCAGACCAAACAAATCGTCGGCCCGTCCCCCGTCCCCCGTTCTAGATCAAATTTGTTTGGAGATGGGGGGGCAGGCGTGGGGGAGCGCCGTCGCGGGGCCCCATCTCCCTGGGGCGTGGTTGATTCGGCGCTTTGGCCCGGAAGAGCCGAGAAAGACGGGGCTCTCAGGCCGCCGACCGAAGCTTCGGGAGCAAAGCCCTTTCCAAAGTCCCTTTTCTCCAAGAAAAGTTCGATTGCATCAGCCCCCGGAATTTAGCTGCTTACAGCTCACCGCTCAGTGCTCACGATCCTAATCTTCGTCAAAATAGAAACGGGGTCGTCTCTTGTCTTTGTTGTTGACCCCGTTGGCGTCGAGGGCCCAGGTGCCTCGGCCATGGGTGGCGATGACGATGATGTTATCCCGCGGGTGGATGATCAGGTCATGGACGTAGGCCGAGGGCAGGTTAGCGCCGAGGACATTCCAAGTCTTGGCGCCGTCTGTCGTCACGTAAACACCGCAATCGGTCGCGACGTAGAGGATATTCTTATCCACTGGGTCTTCGCGGATGACGTTGACCGGCCCCAAAGGGATGCCCTTGGAGATGTTGACCCAGGTTTTGCCGAAGTCCATGGATTTCCAGACATAAGGCGTGAAGTCATCGTCGCGCTTTCCGTTCTGGGTCATATAGACCGTCCCCATGTCGTAGGCCGAAGCTGCGAGCCTGGAGACCCACTTTTGATAGGGAAGCCCGGCGTTAATTTCCTCCCAGCTCCTTCCGCCGTCCTTGGTCACCCAGACCCTGCCGTCATCGCTGCCGGCGTAGATCAACCCGTATTTGAGAGGAGATTCCGAGATGGCGAAGAGGGTGTGGTAGGGGATATCTCCCATCTCCGTCTTGGTGTTGTAGGTCAGGTCCGGGCTGATTCTTTCCCACGTGTCTCCGCGGTCTAGGGAGCGGAAGAGGTACTGCATTCCGTGGTAGATGATCTTGGGATTGTGAGGCGAGAGGATGAACGGGGCCAGCCATTGACCCCTGAGGCGCGGCTCATCGGGATAGGTCTTGGGAAGCAGCATTTTCGTGGCTTGATACCAGGACTTTCCGGAGGTGTAATCGGTTCTCTCGATCGTTCCGTAAAAACCGGCCGAGTAAACGGTGTTTGCTTCATCGGGGTCGATGGCATGATGGCTGCCCTCCCCGCCGGGCGCATTCTCGAAGTCCTGCGTCCGGATCTTGTCCCGCCCCCGGCTGAGGTCTACGACCCCGCGAAAGCTCCCCCAGTCTTGGACCGATCCGTAAACCCGGAATGGGGTGCCCATGTCGTAGTTGATATTGAAGAACTGGGTGACGGGGAGATTGTCCTGGAACTTCCGCCAGGTCTTTCCCTTGTCGTAGGAGAAAACGACCCCTCCGTCGTTGACGTCGACCATGTAATTGGAGTTGTCGGGGTCGATCCACAGACCGTGGTGGTCGCCGTGCATGTCGCCGATTTCCTTGAGCGTCTTACCGCCGTCCGTTGAAACGCTGAGCCCGAGCCCCATCGTGTAAACCGTGTTCTCGTCATTGGGGTCGACCCGCATCTGGCCGAACACCCAGCCGTAGGTCCCGGAGTGCCTCTCCATGTACGTTGTCATCTCCGGGGTCGTGGGGCAGACAAGCTTCCAGCTCTCGCCCTTGTCATCCGAGCGATAGAGAGTGGCTCCCTTAATGATTCCGCCCGAGGGCCGGCCGTAGGAATCGGATTCTTCTTCCGTGGATGGGCGGGCGAGCTCATAGTCATCGATGAAAGCGTAGACGACATTGGGGTTGGCCCGGCAGAGGTCGATCCCGATGCGGCCTCTGAACTTCGCTTCCGGCAGGCCGCTGTTAATAGCCTTCCAGCTATTTCCGCCGTCTGCAGTTTTATAAATGCCCGACCCAGTGTAATCGGGAGAATTCCTGGGGTCGTTCCATTTGAAACGGATCCTTTGCCACGTGGCCGCGTAAAGCGTGTCGGGGTTGGATGGGTCCATGATCAGGTCAATGGCCCCGGTCTTCTCGTTGACATAGAGGACTTTGGTCCAGGTTTTGCCGCCGTCGGTCGTCTTGAAAACTCCCCTGTCCGGATTGAATGTCCATTCGTGGCCCGAAGCGGCTACGTAGACGACTTCGGGATTGGAGGGATGGACGACGATCCTGGGGATCGTATAGGTTCCAGTGAGTCCCATGTGCTGCCAGCTCTTCCCCCCGTCGATTGACTTGTAAACGCCAATTCCCGACTGGGAGCTGCGGAAAATATTGGCTTCTCCCGTCCCCGCCCAGACGATCTGTTGATTCGAAGGGGAAACGGCCACAGCGCCGAATGCGGTCGACGGGAACTGCTCGAAAACGGGATTCCAGGTCGTGCCCTCGTTCTCGGTTTTCCAGAGTCCGCCGGAGGCGCTGGCCACATAGACGACATAATTCTTGCCTTTGGGCGTGACTGCGGCGATGCTCGTGCAGCGGCCGCTCACATTCTTAGGGCCTAGGAACTGCCACTTCAGGTCTTTAAACTTGGAACTCTGCTTCATGGCCAGATGCTGCTCGAAGCCGCTGATTCTAAGCTGGGGGTCGGTCGATTGGACGATCTGCGGTTTCCTCGCCTGCTCCGAAAAACCCGCCGTGCTCAAAATGAACGCGCACAACCACAGAAAGAAAACTCTGGGGCGCGACAATTCCGGGAATAATTTCATCAGAGACCTCCTCTGGGAAAGTTTAGGATCATTTTAGACAGAAAACCTCATTTAATCAACATAAATGGTGAGCTGTGAGCCATGAACACTGGGCAGTCAAATACAAAGAACATTAAAGCTATCAGTCAGAACAAAAATGCTTTAATTTCGTGGAGCGCGGTTCCGGATTCGGGCGAGGGAACCCGCCTATGAGTTTCTCCTGGGGCGATAAGCAGTGACTGAAACCCGACTCTTGTTCTTCACTTCTCACTTGTCTTTACGGGGCACGGAGACGGAATTATAGCTCATACTTGAAGAGCTTGCAGTTAGGTGGGGCCGAAGCTCTCTCTTTAAATATGCTCCAATAGCGCGCCCGGGCTTCAGCGAGCTTATGGTAAAGCGGGTGATTCTCGTCCGGATGATGGGTATCGATGATTTGGTTTTTTTCGCCGGTGAGGACGAGCTTCTGGCACCTGTTCAAGATGCCTGCCGTGCCAACGCTACAGGCCACGACAAGTTCGCCGCTTTTTGCCCTTTCCAAAAGTTCCCCATATTTCAGGTGCCTCTCTTCGACCGACACCCCCGCCTCTTTGAGAATGGCCACGATCCCCAGGATGGTCACGGAAGGCAGGATCAGCTCGTGCTCCGGGATCTTGAGGACGGTGCCGTCCCTGAATCCGAACAGACAGCAGGACGAATCCCATTCCGTTATCCGGCGGTCCTCGAGTTTGGCGTGCGGCTGGTCATCGAGAAAGAGCGCCGAGGCCGAATCGGGGCAAATCTCCCTGGCGGCATCGATGGCCTTGATGCTGATGACATAATTCGTGCCCAGCTTCAGACAGCCCGTTTTGTTGATGCCGATGGCCCGGACCATCCCGGGCATGACAACCCCGCAGAAGGGCTCTCCCAAGTAGCGGTCATAACGGTAGGCGGTGGCCCGGATGGCCGGCTTTCCCGGGAAGGTGACGCCGGTAGATTGCTCTTCGTCGATCGTAAACGGCCTGAGATAACCCTGCGCCTCCATCCCGGCCATTTCTTCGAAAAAACTCAGCATCGAAGGGTGGCCGAAATAACGTTGGATGAAGACCTGTTCCATCTCCTCTGCCGATGGAACCAAAGACTGCTGGTCGCGGCCCAGGTTAAAGGCGATCCCTTTTTGGAACCGTTCCAGGTTCTTGTGCCAATTTAAAAAGATGGCCACCGTCCTGCCCCGCTCGTTTTTCTTGCAGAAGAACCTGATCCCCTCGAAGGCCAGGAACAATGCATAGTGGATGGAGCGAGAGACCGCGTACACCTGGGCGTCGGCCGGCAAAAGCTCGAATTCCCTCTCGGCCAGACTGTAGCGCATCTGACGGGAGGCCCATTTGACCCCTTCAAATTTAGCCATCAAGGACCTCCTTCAAAAGGACCCTGAGATCACATAAAGATATTGCTTATATCACAGACCAAAATGAATCTCAAACCAAAGGACGTCTCTCTCGTCTTTCTCGTCATCTAGTCTGTCCCAACAAAAAATTACGAAAAGAAAGAACCAAATGCGTTCTTTCTCTTGACGAGAAGGACGAGGGACGAGATAGACCAGATAGACGATTGAGGAGTAAGCACTGAGCAGCAAATCCAACTCCTCACTTGAATTGCGGAATTTGACATTTGGTCGGCTCAAGCTTATCTTTATTTGAGGCAAGCACAGCAAAAAAGGGACGGCGTTGATGAAATGCCCTCGTTGTCACTTTGAGAACCCCGGCACCACCCGGTTTTGCGGGAACTGCGGCGCCCTTGTGCCCGGTTCAAAGGCAGGCTCCCCCGCAGAAACAAGCACCCTTTTGACGCCCGTCTCCGGGCTCGATCGAGGAAGCCTCTTTGCCGGAAGATACGAAGTCATTGAGGAATTGGGCCGGGGCGGAATGGGCGAGGTCTACAAAGTCTTTGATCACAAGATCAAAGAGATCGTGGCGCTCAAGCTCATCAAGCCGGAACTGGCTGACCGCAGCCGAATCAACGAACGTTTTCAGGAAGAGCTGAGGCTTGCCCGGAAGATCACCCACAAGAATGTCTGCCGGATGTACGACCTGGGCGAGGCCGAAGGGATCCCGTTTATCACCATGGAATACGTGCCCGGCGAAGACCTCAAGAGCATGATCCGGATGATGGGCCCATTGAGCGCCGGACAGGCGATTTCGATCGCCAGGCAGGTCTGCGCGGGTCTGACGGAAGCCCACCGGCTGGGGATCGTCCATCAGGATCTGAAGCCAAAGAATATCATGGTCGATAGGGACGGAAACGCCAAGATCATGGATTTCGGGATCGCCCACTCCGTCCAGGAAAAAGCCTCGACCGGTCCAAGGATCATGATCGGAACTCCGGAATACTCATCTCCCGAGCAAGCCGGCGGGGAGCGTGGGGATCCAAGGTCCGACATCTATTCCCTGGGGATCATCCTCTATGAAATGGTCTGTGGGCGAGTTCCATTTGAAGGTGACAATCCTCTGAGCGTTGCCCTCAAACACAAAACCGAAACACCTCCAGATCCCCGAAAAATCAATCCCCAACTTCCCGAATCCCTGGCTGGACTCATCTCCAAATGCCTGGAGAAAAGCAGAGAGAAGAGGTTTCAGAGCGCCTCAGAAGTCCTGGCCGAATTGAAGCACATAGAGGAAGGACTCCCGACGACGGAACGAGTGTCGCTCAAACAGAAGGCAGGTTTCCTCGGAGGCATCACGGAGCAGATTAAGAGAAAAAAAGCGCTCAGCGCCGCCGGAATACTGATTATATTGCTTGTCATTATGGCGACCTCACGATTCTGGCCGCGGAAACCGGGGGTCTCTTCTCCACCGGGGAAGCCTTCGCTGGCGGTCCTCTATTTTTCGAACAACACCGGGGATCAGAGGTTGGACAACTGGAAGACAAGCCTCTGTCATTTTTTTATTTATGACATTCGCCAGTCCACCCGGCAGGTCACGGTTCTCAATCCGGAAAGCATTTTGTATATCTTGAACGCGCTGGGACTAGAGAAAGCCAACGCCTATTCGTTGACGGACCTGCGCAAAATCCGGGGCATGGGTAATATCTCCCATATCATGACCGGTTACTTTTTCAAAGCGGGCCGTGGTTTGAAGCTGATCTACGACCTCAAAGAAGCGGCGACGGGAATGACTATAGGCTCCGGCCAAGAAGACGGAGCCGGGGAGGACGCTTTCGATAAAATGGTACCTGCACTAACCAGGAATGTCCTGGAGAATCTCAGGGTCCCTAGCGAAGGAGCCGAGGCTCCAATCCCCACGAGCTCTTCCTTGGCCTGGAAGTGTTATCTCGAAGCGAGAGACCTGGAGACGAAAGAATACTTGAGTGACGATCCGAGGGAGAAGGATTCGTTGTTCCATCAGGCTCTCGGAAAACTCGAAACGGCGATCCGGGAAGATCCTCGTTTTGCCATGGCCTATTGGGGCTTAGGAGATGTTTATCAGAGCAGGTATGTCGCCATAGAAGAGCCGGAAGATTATGAGCTGATGCAGAAATATTATGAACGGGCTTACGAATTAGAGCCACATCTGGCCGGAGCCAATGCCGGGCTTGGCTGGGCCTATTTTTTTAAGGAGGACCTGGACAAGGCTTATGGATATTTCAAGACCGCTCTAAGATTGGAACCCGAAAACTCCTTCATCCACCTCCATGTGGGTTCCTTCCTCAGGAGCGTGGGTTTGTTCGATCAGGCAATGAGGCATTATCACGAGGCTATCAGGTTCGGCGACTCGACCCTTAAACCCTATAATTTTCTGGCCCGCTGCGCGATGTTTCTTGGCAGGTACGAGGAGGAACTTGCCCACGTGAAAAAAATGATCGAGATGGAGCCCGGTAATCTTTCTAATCGGCTTTTTCTCGCCCGCGCTCTGATCGCGACGAAAAAGACGGATGAGGCTGAGAAAGAAATCGCCGTTGCCGAGAAGTCCAATCCGGGCAGCGAATATATTCTCTACACGCGAGCTTTTGTTTATTCCGTTAGAGGGGATAGAACCAAGGCTGCGCCCATCTTAGAAAAGGCGAAAAAGGAAGATCCCTTTCGGTTTACCTATTTTCTGGCCCAAAACTACGCGATCTTGGGTTTCAAGGATGAGGCTCTTGAGTTCATTCGCAACGGGACGGAAGTGGGTTTCAAAAGAATCTTTGAGTATCTCTATCCCTATCCTCACTTATTGAACTGTTTCTTCTATGATCCCTTAAGAGCTGACCCTCGATTCATCGAAATCCTCAAAAAGCAAAAGAAGGCCCATGAAGAACGATTGAAAAAATACGGTGATTTATAGCTCGGCCTCTTGAGAGAGGGGGGAATCAACTGTCCTTTCTCCGGTGACGCAAGGGGGGTTGGACAGATCAAGATAGATCAACATCAAAAAGGAGGGATCTATGAAATCAAAAGGTTGGGTCCTGGGAGTCATTTTGCTTTTCTTTTTTTCATTGCCCGCTGTTTCGACCCAGAAACAGACTGCCGCGCCCGGGCAAGTGCTCAAAGACCTGCTGTGCCTCATCGGTAAGGCGGCACAGGCCATCAAGCCGGAAGCACTGGAGTCACTAGCGAAGCAAATCGAGATAGATAACGCGCTCCTCAGCTCCAGTTTCCAGGCCGGGAATTTCCAGGCGATGATCGATCTCTATGTCGAGCGTCTCGGTGTCCTTTCGACAGAGAATTTTGAAATCATCTACGGGCAAGACAGCTCGGCATTTTGGAAGAAGACGCGGGCCGAGGGGAAGACACTGAGCTTCAAATTGGTCTCCGTCTACGTGAGCGGTCCTCCAGAGGGGACGACAATTCGATCGGGAGTAAAAAACGCTGTGGCTTTTGTGGTCAGCGAAATTCACATCATGGAGAAAAGCAAAGACGGCTCGATTCTCCATAATGAGACTTTTCATCAAAGCCTTGCCTACTCCCATTGCGAGAACTGCCCCTGGGTCGCTAAATGTCCTAAAAAATAAAGGTGCTGAGGACAGAGGCGGGCGGCGCCGGCCCGGAAATCCAGCCGGTTGGGGCAGCTCTCGTTTGACCGCGGGGTCCGGGTATGGTATAAAAAACGACTTCATTTGATTTTTCTGAGGTTTCCGCAGCGAGGACATTGCGCGGAAACCTCAAGGAACAATTTCATGGTCGAAAACGCCGTTCACACCCCACTTCTAAAAAAATGGATCGTCGCCGCCCGGCCGTGGTCCTTTCCAGCCTCGACCATGCCGGTCATCTTCGGCACGTCCCTGGCTATCGTGATGGCTGGAGCGCGCTTCCGGCCGTTCCATTTTTTGCTCGCCCTGGCCGGCATGATGATCCTTCATTCGGCCGCGAACATGCTCAGCGATGTCTTCGACCACAGGCGAGGTCTGGACAAAGACATCACACCCGTGAGCGGCGCGATCGTCCGCGGCTGGCTCTCCGCTCAGTCGGTGGCCGGCGGGGCCGCGGCGCTGTTCGTCTTGGGAACGGCTATCGGGCTAATCCTGGCTTGGCTTACTGGCCCTGTCCTGCTCATCATCGGTGGGGCCGGCATCGTTATTGGCCTTTTTTACTCGGCTCTTAAGTATCACGCCCTCGGGGATCTGGCCGTGTTCCTGAACTTCGGGCTGCTCGGTTCGCTGGGAGCATGGGTCGTCCAGACCCGTTCTTTTTCCTGGCTGCCGGTCGTCTGGACGGTTCCCATGGCCATGCTGGTCATCGCCATCCTCCATGCTAACAACTGGCGGGATACAATCACCGATCGGGAGCGAAAAGTCAGGACAATGGCCTCCGTTCTCGGAGACGGGGGCTCTCTCTTTTATTATGCTTTTCTGCTTTTCGGTTCTATGGCCATTATCTTCGGCCTGATCTTGATCCCCCGCGTCATATCGCCCTCCCTAACTCCCATGCCTTTAACCTTCTTCCTGGTTTGGCTGGCTTTGCCGAGGGCGCTCCAGCTCTGGCGCCGGGCGGTGAGACGCCGGGAGCCCCGACGGCCCATGGACTTTATCATCCTGGACGGAGCCACGGCCAACTACAACCTCCTTTTCGGAATCCTCTGCACGGCCGCAGTCTGGCTTCAGTATCTGCTCCGGTTGCGCTGAGGGCCGGACCGTGGCCCCTTCCGACGCGCGCCGTTTGTTCTTATTAGCTTTGTCCGCAGCCGTGCTCTTTGTCCCCCTCTTTGTTTTCCGCCGGATCGGGCCGTTCGATTTCTGGTGGTGGATGAGTCTCGACCTGATCCTGCTTCTCTTCTTAAGCTCTACTAGCGATAGACGGTTCGGCCGAATTCTTTTAGCGGACTTTCGCGCCGGGTTGGCCAAGAAGATTCTGTTGGGGATCCTCTCCGCCTTTGCCCTTTACGGCTTTTTTTATGTCGGAAAGGTTCTCTCCAGCACCCTCCTTCCTTTCGCCGGCGAGGGAATCCGCCGCGTCTACGCCTTTAGAGGAGAGGCCTCCACGTTCCGCATCGTTCTGCTCATGATTCTCGTGATCGGACCCGGAGAAGAGGTTTTCTGGAGAGGGTCTCTGCAGCGCCGGTTCATGGGGCGGTGGGGAGATACGCCGGGCTGGCTCGTCTCCGGCGGGTTCTATTCTCTGGTTCATCTCGGAAGCGGAAACCTGATGCTTGTCCTGGCGGCGGCGGTCTGCGGTCTGTTTTGGGGATGGCTCTATCGGCAGTATCGCTCCGTCGTCCTCGTCGCCTTGAGTCACACGATCTGGGATATTTTGGTGTTTATTATCGCCCCCTTCTAAACAAAATAGCAGGGGTGAACGGTAAAGAGTAAATGGTAAGGGGTAAGCTGTCTTTGGCGATCGCCCTACATTTTAATATTCCCTGCCGGATGTGTTGCGGTTAACGGTACGATTCAGTAGACTTTGATAGCTTCTTAACCCTTTACCCCTTACTCCTTACCAGTCACAGTTTTTAAGGGCACGGGGTACTGCCACCAGGGTGTGAGATTGGCTGGACAGACAAAAGAGAGATTCATAGAATAGAAGGAGAGGAAATTCAGAATGGGCGACGAAAGCTTGACCCCGGTCCACAAGCTTTACAGGAAAACATTCGATCTCCATGCGTACGAGGTGGATTCCGAGGGGCGGGCGCATCTCGTCTCGCTGCTCAATTATTTGCAGGACGCGGCCGGCGATCATGCCGCGCTGCTCGGCTTCTCGATCACCGAGCTCCTCAAAAAAAATCAGACCTGGCTCCTCTCCCGCTATCACGTCAAAGTCCTGTGCTATCCTTCGTATGGGGACAAGGTGACGGTTTCGACCTGGCCGTCGGCGACGCAGGGGGTTTTTGCCTTGAGGGATTTCGAGCTGGCCGACGAGAGAGGGAAGGTCTTCCTCGCGGCCACAAGCTCGTGGATCCTCCTCGATCTTGGTAAAAAGCAGCCGATCCGGCTCAACGAGTCCTTTCCGGGGCGGATGGTCCTGGAGCGGAGAGCTCTGGACGACGATTTCAAGCCCTTTCCCCAGCTCCGCCAGCCTGAGGTTGAATTGACATTCCCGGTTTTAAGAAAAGACCTGGATTTTAACCGGCACGTCAACAACGCCGTTTATGTCCAATGGGCCCTGGAAGCCGTCCCCGAAGACATCTCAAACTCGATGCTGCCATCGGATGTGGAAGTCTCTTACCGTGCAGAGGCCTTCAGCGGTGAGCGGGTCATCTCGCGCGCCGGAAGACAATCCGGCGAAGCGCCCGTTGTTTTTCTCCATCAAATTTCCAACGAGGCGTCGGGCGTTGAACTCACACGGCTCAGAACAGTCTGGACCGGAAAGGCTTAATCTTTTTCTTTGAGATTGATAAGAGCCCGGACGACGATCTCCGCGAGCGCTGGATGGATGTGGATCCCCCTGATGATGGGCAGGATGGTGCCGTCGGAGGACATGGCATCGACGACCTCCTGGATGAGCAGGGAAGCTTGGGGGCCGATCAGGTGAAAACCCAGGATCTTCAGGGTCTCTTTCTCCACGATAGCCTTGGCAAAACTGTCCGTGTCCATCAGGCTTTCGCCCATGGCGGTCGTCGAATACATGGCCTTTCCCACTAGGATTTTGTGCTTTAACCGGGCCTCCGCTTCGGTCATCCCGACCGAGGCAATCTGGGGCGATGTGAAAACGGCATGAGGGACGAGGAGGAAGTCCATTTTGTTTTTTCCGCCGTGAATAGCGTTGTGAAAAGCTAGCTCGGCTTCATAGTTGGCGGCGTGCCGGAACATCTTTTGTCCGATGGCGTCTCCGTAGGCCCAGATGTTTTTTTGGCTCGTTTCCAGATATTCGTTCACCCTGATGTAGTTTTTCCCGTCGGTTTCGATGCCCGCCTTCTCGACATCCAACAGATCGGCATTGGACTTTCGACCGGCGGCGACGAGCACCTCTTCGGCCTTGAATACTTGCTTCCGGCCGGAGTCCCTATCGCGGGCGGAGATCACGACGAACTTTCCCTCTGTCCTGGCTTCAACGGCTTCCATTCCCGTGCGAACCTTCATCCTCTCTCCCAGTTTTTTCTTCAAAAGCGCGGAGATCTCCGGCTCTTCTTCTTTGACCAAACGGTGGTCCCTCTGGAGGACCGTGACGGCGGTCCCCACGGCAGCGAAGAAATGGGCAAATTCGGCCGCGATGTAGCCGCCGCCGATGATGATGAGGCTCCGGGGTTTCCTGTTCAGAGCAAAGACCGTTTCGTTGGTCAGGTAGGGAATTTTTCTCAGCCCTTTGACGGGAGGAATAGAGGGCCGCGCCCCCGAGGCGAGAAAGATATTTCCTCC
The DNA here is from genome assembly GCA_963701305.1 of Candidatus Aminicenantota bacterium. GTDB lineage: Bacteria > Acidobacteriota > Aminicenantia > Aminicenantales > CAVYOD01 > CAVYOD01. Next base: position 1,086,268 of record OY969586.1, on the reverse strand, counting down.
GCTGATATCCTGGCCACCAACCCGGAAGGTGGATTTGTTCACAAACCTCGCCCTCTGTCCGTAGAATTCGAGGTTTTTGATTTTCCGGATCCTTTGGCTGATCAGATGTTCGGATGATCGGACCGACCGCCTTGTCCGCTCCATGATGCTCGTGAAATCAACCCTCTCGATTTCGGCCCGGACCCCAAGCTTTCGGGAGTCCTGGATGTCGACGATCCTGTCCGCTGGTACGATGAGCAACTTGGAAGGGATGCAGCCGACATTCAGGCAGGTTCCGCCGAGGGCCCCCCGGTCGATCAGCGCTACTTTCAGGCCGTGAGCCAGGGCCTCCTCCACAATAATCTCGCCCGAACCCGATCCGACAACCACGACATCGTAGGTTTTCATTCTGGCTCGTCTTTCTTAGGTCCCTCCCATTAGAATACATCAGGCCGTGATTCAAATAAAAGCGCAAACTCCCAAAAGTAAGGAATAAGGGGTTAGGGGGAGGAGTCCAGCTAGGATCCTCATGCTGTTTGCACCTCGCTCCTCTCAACTCCTGAAGGGCGTCAGTTTGACAGGCGTTTCTTCTCGTGATATAAAGTCGTGGGCTTTCGGAAGGGCCGTGAACACTGGCTAAAACAAAGAGAAATGGCAAGTCTTCTCGTCATCGATGACGATCGCCTGGTCCTAGATTCCCTGGGCAGGGTCATTCAAAGCCTTGGGCACAAAATCGAAACGGCCGGCAGCGTGAACGAGGCCCGCCAAAAAATCATGTCCGGTTCTTTTGATCTTGTCCTCTGCGACGTCAGGCTCCCTGACGGTTCGGGGCTGGACCTACTGCCTGAGATCAGAAGAAGTCCTAGTGCGCCCGAAGTCGTCATCATGACCGGTTTCGGAGACCCCGACGGCGCGGAACTGGCCATCAAGCAGGGGGCCTGGGATTACCTCGAAAAGCCCGTTTCCACGAAGGAAATCGCACTCGTTGTCGAACGAGCGATCCAGTATCGGGAAAAGAAGCAGTCGGCTAGCCCGCCTTTCGCGTTGCATCGTGAGGGCATCATCGGCAACAGCCCTCCGCTCCGAACCTGCCTGGACGGCCTCGCCCAGGCTGCCGGCAGCGAGGCCAATGTCCTCCTGACCGGCGAGACAGGGACCGGTAAAGAGCTTTTTGCCTGGGCGATTCACAGGAACAGCAACCGGAGCAAAAGTAATTTTGTCGTGGTCGATTGCGCCGCTCTCCCCGAGACCCTTGTCGAAAGCACCCTGTTCGGGCACGTCCGAGGAGCATTCACCGGAGCGGATAAACCCAGAGATGGACTGATCAAGCAGGCCGATGGCGGAACGCTGTTTCTGGACGAGATCGGAGAGCTCTCTCCATCGATTCAGAAAGCCTTTTTGCGTGTGCTCCAGGAGCGGATGTTCCGTCCGGTGGGTGGCGGGCAGGAGGTCCAAAGCGATTTCCGCCTTATCGCCGCGACGAATCGGGACCTCGAGGCCATGATCAAGAAAAACAGCTTCCGCGAGGACCTCCTCTACAGGCTGCGAACACTGACGATCGATTTGCCGCCACTACGAGCCTGCCGCGAAGACATCAAGGAGCTCGTCCTCCATTATCTTGATAAGCTATGCCAGCAGTACGGCCTGCCGATGAAAGGTTTTTCCCCCGAATTTTTCGATATCCTTATGGAATATAGTTGGCCTGGGAATGTCCGGGAATTGATTCAGGCCCTGGAAAAGGCGGTCGTGGTTGCCCTGGACGGACCGGCGCTCTTTCCCCAGCACCTTCCTCAGCACATCCGCATCCACATGGCCCGGTCATCATTCAGTCAGAAGGAGACGCCGAGCCAGGAATCGGGTGCGGCGGCGGATTCGGCCGGCGGGCTCCAGAGCCTGGCGGATGTGCGGGAAACGGGCTTAGCCAAGATCGAGCAAGATTACCTGAGAAGCCTCATGAAGAGCACCGGCGGCGACATAAAAGAGGCCTGCAGGATCTCAGGTCTATCGAGGTCCCGCCTGTACACTCTGCTGAAAAGATACAGGATACCGTCCTCCCGCTGAACACCTGGAACATGCGCTGGAAGCCAACTCTGATTCTTTTTTATAAATAAAATACTTAACCGGGAACGAACCGCAGGCCGGGAGTTTAATTGGTTCTCTAAGGCCGACGCTCTGCCATGCCAGCTTAGAAGCTAAGGTATTTTCTTATTTAAATACTTTGAGAACGGGGCACGAGGCACGAGGTAATGTGTACGGATTAGCTTGTCCTCTTTTGCGGAGTCAGTCTACTCCCGCAGGACAAAAACTGAAGGACTCAATTATTCAGTCAACTCTGTGCCTCCAAGGAGCGGAATCGGTGCCGCCGATTTTCAAGGCCCCTCTAGGCTGTTGAGCAATTTGTCTGAAGAACGCCGAAATCTAGGAGATTTGGCACGTTTCTTGATTGCATTTAGCTTGGGAGAATGAATGAGAAGATCTAGAGGGGAGTATGGATATGAATGTATTTGTTTATGCGGCCAGCACGAGCGCCGAAGGAACCCATCTCATCCGGGACGTTCGGCAGGCGGCACCCAAGGCGGGGTTGGAAATCTTCCGAACGTACCAGAGCTTGTCTGAGAGGCTCTTGAAACCCAAAAACACATTGTCAGTCGCAATTCTCTTTGCGCCGACAAAGGAAGAGCTCTTGGCCCTCGTCCCTCTGCGTGAGTCTTTCCGGGAGACGAAGGTCTTACTCATCCTTCAGGACCAGGATAGGGAGACGATTTCTCTGGCTCACAGGCTATTTCCAACCTATCTTTCCTACACGGAGAATAATTACAGCCGAACCCTTTCGGTGCTACAAAACCTGTTGGATTCGCATCAAAATAGATCGGGGCTCGAGGGAATGGGTGCCTGAATCCCAAAGGAGGGGCCGATGAAAAAAACATGGGGCAGGTGGTTGGCGGATGCGGAGAATTTGTCGCTCCGATTTTGCAACGGCGGAGGGGATTGCCTGTATACGATCCCTCTGACCTCCTGCAATACTTCCTCCGAGGTTCTGGACTGGATCGTCCGCCTCAGGGAAAAAAGATGGATTAGGAAAAGAGACATGGCCGACCTGGTCATCGCTCTCGATGACCTGCTCGGGCTCCAGGAAAATTTTGCGGGAGACAGCTGGCTTTATTTCGGCCACTCGGGCGAGTATCCGAGACGAATACTGGAAAAGAGATTGGGACGTCCAAGCGTCTCCGAAGAATTTAGAGAACCTCTCTCCTAAGATATTTTTTCAATTTGATCTAAGAGAGCGCTTTTCCGGCCGCAGCAGGTCCCTGCTCAATTCTTTCTCCGCTCCTCAATCGACTTCTAGGGGTTGAGAATTTTGCCAGAGCCCATGGATGTTGCAGAGGCTTGAAGCGAAGATAGCGCCTGGCCTGTCGGTTTTAAAGCTAAAAATGACTTCGTGGTGGGTATAGACCGTACTGGTATCGGGGCCTTGGGTCGAAGCGCCGTGGGCCATGAATTCGGCTTTTCCGATTTGGTGGGGGAATTTTTCTCCCTCCGGATGGAAGTAAACGTCGATCCAACTGATGTGATGCTCGGTCTTATTGGGATGGGCGATTTCTTTCCCGATGGTCACTTTGACCTGGAAGAATTCCCCCTTCTTGACCTTCTTCGGCGCGTCAATGACTGGGATGTGTTTTTCCTGCTTCCAATCCGCTGACTGAAATAAGTCCTTGAAGCCGGCCATTAAGGAACCTCCTTTTTATTGAGCATAAAACGTCCTTCAATTCAATTTTGCCTGCAAGATACATACCAGAATCTGGCCAAGCCCCCTCCGTTTCCCATACCCTTGAAGTCCAGAACTCGAGAATCCAAGTTTATATAAATAGAGGGAAGATTCCCACCTGGCAGGAAATTTTCCTGTTTTGCAGAATAAAGTGAGCCCTCGCGTGTCGAACTTAGATGCAGAGCCGGTCCTTTCCCCTTATAGAGTAAAACTGTAGTTGTCCTGACTTTGGCATGTTTTTTGTATTATGGGCGAGTGAGGTTGTTAAAAAGAAGGTGGATCAAAGAATCCAAGACTCTCAATTCCTCCTTTTAAATAAACTCTTCGCCATCTCCTTCTGGCCCCCCGCGGTGACCGCGAGGGGCCAGAGGAGACCTCCTTTTCGCCCCCGCCGGCCCAAATAAAATCATATGTCCATTTTCCGCGATTCCGGCCGAAAACAGCGACATACAGAATATTATCTTAGAGTCCTGCGAAGGAAGATTTGTTCTGTATCGCGATACTCAGACTGGATCAACCCGACCCGGGATTTCAAATATTCCCCTTGAATCGGGGGGAGAATTCGTCTTATGAGTTTGGCACATTTCTTGAATCAGGGGAAAAGAGTCACGGAAAAAAAATGAGAAAAACGCATCAGACGGAGGGAAACAATGAGCTTGTTCTTTTTTTCGGCTAAAACTCGGGATGAGGGATATCGAATCCAGGAACTGATCAAGCAGACTGTTCCCGACGAAAAGCTTAGGATCATGAGAACCGTCTCGGGCTTGGCCAGCTATCTGGGGAATTTCTCGTCCCCGGACATCGCCGTTTTTCTGACGGCAGACGAAGAGGAGGTTATGAGCATCGTCTCACTCCAGAAATTCCTCCGTGAGACCCAGATTATCATGATTTTGCCCGAGCGAAATCAAGACCTCATAAAGACGGTTGCGCCTTTGAGCCCCTTCTTGACCTGCTTCCGGGATACCGATCATCTGGATATTGTTTCCTTTCTGGCCCGGCTGAAACGGGAGAAGCGGATCCAGACGATTGAAATCGATCCCAAGCGCTTTTGGTGGACCGGATCGATTCCCTACATTCCAAGCCTTTATTATGGGCAAGACGTGGAGAGCTACCAGATCGGAGAAGCGGGCTTCCTCAGCTGAATATGGGAGACTGAAAGCGGAATTTCCGACGCGCCGTCCGCGCTAGAATTCGCAGCTTTCGCCGGGCGAATCGAACTCCTCTTCGAGCTGGTAAGTTTGTCTCAGACGGGCGTCATAAGGGGCTTTTCTCCCCTGGCAGTTTTTCCTGCGACAGAGCTTGCAACTCGAGAATTTTGCAGGCGACGGGATAAAGATGCCTGAGATCGATTTCCTTGGGATCATGAGCATCTGGTCCGAGAGCCTAACCCCGAGAAGTCCTTCTATATTTCCAAAGAGGGCGAAAAGCGGTCTTTGCTGGCTTAGAGGCCAGTTTTTCAGCGAGCCGGGATTCATGCTGAAAAGATGCTTGAGCCGGTACTCTTTTTTTATCGTTTTGGCGAGATATTCCTCTGCCAGATGGAGAGCCAAGTCGCCCAGGGTTTCAAGATAATATTGTTTGAGAAGGTCCCCAGATGACTGAGCCTCAGTTTCCAGGGATTTCCCGATCGTAATGATATAAGGAAATGCCGATTTGACTCTCGCCAGGTTGATCCTCAAAACACGACTGGAAAATGTTACGCCCCCGACGGCGACCTCATCTCCCGAAACCGAACCAACAGCAGAAACACGGTAGACGGCTTTTGCCTGAATCAGCATTTTCGCCTGATCGAGGAGTTTTCGCAGCTCCGATTCTGGGTCCCTCTTGCTGTTCCAGTGAAGCGCCATCACGGCTTGGTCGGCGTCCAGCCTGAGGGGAATTTTATCCAGTACGCAAATCTGATTCGAATCGGGTCTCGCTTTCATCTCTAATTTTCCCAGGAGCTGTATTTTATGTTTTTGATCTGCTTTTGTAAATGCAGAATGGAAGTGAGGATGAAAGGGCAGGAGTAATGAGCCCGACGCGACTGCGAGATAGACGCGACGACGAGAGAGACGTCTTTTGACTTTCCCAATCTCCTATGATACTGAATCTTCCGTGGCACAGGGGATGATTGTCAAAGATCTTCGATCCATCGAGAGGTTCTTCGTCAGCGGGAATTACCCCAACCAGCGGGCCATTCTGAGCAGCATGAAAGAGCGTCTCTTGAATGAACGGGCTCGGCGCCCGACCGGCTTTTCTCCCCCGGTTCTCGAGCTTTACGGCAGAGGAGGGAGATTTCTCGGCGAGACAGAGATCAGAGAGCTCGACCTACCCTTTCTTTGCCAGAAAGACTTCAAAAAGGCGCTCGACTACTGCCGCCTCATTTTCTCCGCCCGGAATCGCTCCGCTCCGTCTCAACAGAAGATGCGCCGGTTGATCAACGATTATTATCAAGAGTGGCGGTATTTCTTCCGCAATGTCCCTCGGCAGGGTGATGATTGCGTAGTCCCCTGCACGAGTCCCGATCGCTACTCTAAGAAAATCACCGGGGACAAGGGTGCGACTCTCTTGAGTCTGAGCCAGCAAGGTTATCCGGTGCCGGATTTTGTCATCTTGACGGCCAACGTTTATCGGAAGAAGCCGCCGGAGCGTCAGAAGAAGATTGAAACCGCAGTGCATGACTTGGAGAGGCTGACCGCCCAAACACTTGGCTCGGCCACTTACCCTATGATATTCGCCATCCGCTGCGCCATGCCCAGCTACATGCCCGGCATCATGCCCACCTACCTCAACGCCGGCGTCACGGAGAATGCCTTCCCTGCCCTCGTCCTCTATTATGGCCAGGAGGCCGCCTCCCGGATCTTTCTGAACAACCTCAAGAACATGCTCCGGGCCGTGGACCAGAGCGGCTTTGCCTCCCTCTTTTTGCGCCCCAAGGCGCCCCCCGAGAACCTGAACTCCCTGCTCGGCCAGCTTTTCGATCGGGTCAAAAAGAAAGATCCGGACCTCCTCCAGGACCCCTATTACCAGACGGATTTTTTTGTCAGGCAGGCCTACAAGTATTTCGAAAGCAACCTGGATTTATTGACCACCTTTTCTAAGGGCGAGACCCACTTTCCCTCTCTGATCCTTCAGAACATGATCTGCACGGTCCGAAACAAGAATTCTCAGGTGGGGGTTCTCTATAGCCGGCATCCCCGGACGGGCGAATGCAAGCAGATCGAACACGCCACGAACATTTTTGGCGAAGAGATCATGGCGGGCACCGTGGAAACTGAGAAAACGAACTTCACCGAGCGGGCCGAGATCAAAGCGGATTTCCCGGCGGTTTATCATTTCAGCGCGGCGCTCACCGGGCTGGAACGACATTTTCAGTCTCCCGTGACCATTGAATTTGCGACCGATTTTACGGATCGGCAGGAGTTTTTTGCCCTGCTCCAGCTGAACCGTTCGGAAATGACCGGTCGGGGGGCGTTCATCGCCGTGATGGAGCTTCACAAACGCGGGATCATCCCGCAGCGCAGGGTTCCCGAACTGATCAAGCCCTATCAAATCAAACAGATCGAGTCGGACACGATCGATCCAGAGTCATTCAAGGAGCTGGTCCATTTCAGCTCGGGAGTCTCGCTCCTTCCCCGGACAGCCGTGACCGCCCAGGTCTTCTTCACTCCCGAGGCCGCCCTGGCCCAAAAAAAGATGGGACACAAGGTCTGCCTCTGCAAAAAGGCATTCGAGCCGAGCGACACCGCGGTCATGCGCGAGATGGACGCGATCCTCAGCTTGACATCGGCGGCTATCCATGTCGTGACCATCTGTCAGAGTTATGGTCTGCCGGGCCTGATCAACCTTGAAAAAAAAGGAATCACCTGGTCGGCCGGCCGTAGGCTCGTGAATCCGGACGGCCTGGTCATCCGAGAAGGCGATTGGGTGACCGTCTCGTCCTACAGAAGGGCGCTCTATCTCGGTAAGGCCAAGTTCAAGTCGGCCCGGCTGCTTCGCTATATGAAGGGCGAGGCCGTTGAACTGGATGAAGCGGAAAAACCGGCCTTCGCCTCCATGGCCCGCGCTTACCGGGCCTACAACGAACTCATTGCCAGCCTGAAGCTGGAGCAGATCTCCAGCCTTCGGGAGATTATTCGGCTGGCGATCCTGGAATTCAGGGGGGAAACGGAAAAGGCCAAAGAACTTGTCAACAAATGGTTCGACGGCCATCGAACCATCTACGTCAAGGATGTTCTCCGAAGCGAGATGGGTGACCATCTGAAACAGCACGCCGTGTTTAACCTCTTGACCCCGGACAGAAAGATCAGGTTTTTCAAGGATGCCCTCCGCAGATGCGTCCAGACAAAGAAATACGGCTATTCCGCGGGGACCTTCATGCTCGGCCGGTTCATCTGTTTGAGGCAACCCGTCCGGTTCTGGACCTCGTTTTCTCCTTCGGAAATAGCTGTGCTTATCAACGAATGGATTTTGTTTGAGAAATACATGCATCTCCTCGACGAAATCGGGGACGGGAAGATCGCCCGGGCCAAAAAGAAGATCCTTGAGGGAGGAATGAAAACGATCCTGATCAACACCGAAAGCGTGAAAACCTTGATCACCCTCAAACTGAGCGGCGTTTCGCTGAATGAAATCAAAAAGGAGATTCCCGGCTGGTGCGACGCGCAGACCAGCGAGGCGGTCGAGCTTCTTCAGCAGCCGTACTCGGCGATCTATCCTGAGGACGAGCCTTGGTCGCTGCAAGAGTTGTCGGCAACCTGCGCCGCAGAGCAAGTTCCCATCCCCGACCTTGGCTCGAAGTAAACCTTCTTTTCATTTATACCGATCTCCCGGGCCTCTCCCTCAACCCGGGTAAAGTACGTAGGAAATTGACAGTCGCTCCGGGATGCGCTAACATAACCCTAAGAGAGGTACTAAATGAACAAAAAGTTTATCGTGGGCATTTTTGTCTTTCTGGCCGTGCTTTATCTCGGCAGTCTCCTTCCTGTGCAGGCAAAAACTATGGAATTCAAGGGAATTCTGTCTGATGTTGCCTGCTGGACGGCGGGAAAGGCCGGTGATGGAACGGACATGAAAATGAACCCCGAAAAACACACCGTCGCCTGCTTGAAGATGCCGGGCTGTATGAGCTCCGGCTATGGGATCATCATGAAGGACTCGATGGGCAAATACGAATTCTTCAAATTCGACGCGGCCGGGAACAAGATGGCAGCAGATCTGCTCAACAAAACTACGAAAACCGACAACATGATGATCACGGTCATGGGCACGAAGGAAAAGGACATCATCAAGGTCGAGAGCATCGTCGAGACGGAATAAAGGCATCAATTTAAGCGATTAGCCAGAAAAAAAACGAGTTTCGTTTCTCTTGCTTTTTGAGCTTGCCTGCGGAGCACAGGCCCAAACGCCTATGGTTTCTCCAACGCAGGTATTTGTGCAGTCGGGTTCCCGCCCCGCCGATTCAATTTTGGGATGATTGCCGACCGGAGAAAACGGAGTTATTTTCGCCGAATTTCTTTGCGGGGGCCGAGCCCAACCTTTGTCGTCGGAAGGTCTCTCAGAGCGGCGCCTTGATGGGAATTCTCGAGCCGCTCTAGATTTTTATTAAATGGTTGCAGGTGCAACCCTCCTTAAAGAAGCAGGCGAAAGGGATGTCTCAGGGGAATGTTCCGACACGGCGGGCCGGGTTCCGAGACCGGCTTGCCGAGTTCAGGCCCGATCCTCAATCACAGCTCCCGGCCGTTATCCAAAAAGCTCTTTTCGTCGCCCGCCTCCTTGAGGAGCGATCCTCACGGCTGCAGAAGACTTCCGAACGCCGCCGGAGATCAAGGCTCGATGGCCTGCTCCACAGTCCCCGGGACAAAGCCACTCTTGTCCTCATGACCGATCAGGCTTTCCGGTCGAATAAGCCGAGCCGCGCCGTGGAACAATTCAATCACATTCTTCGCTCCCAGGGCATCCCCCGCTTTCTCGGCCCCGTAGACCGGGCCCTCCTGAGGGGACTTCGGGCCTTCGGAGGCTATGCGCCCGGCATCGCCGCTCCCCTCGTCAAAAGCCGGATGCGGAGGGAGACCTCGGACATCGTCCTTCCCGGCGAGGCTGAGGATCTCCAGCGTTTCCTGCGCCAGCGCCGCGCCGAAGGCGTTCGCATGAACGTGAACTTCCTCGGCGAAGCGATGCTCAGTGAGGAGGAGGTTGCCAACCGGATTCGCCTGAACCTGGCCGGACTCCAGCTCCCCGAGGTCGAGGTTATCTCATTGAAAATCTCGACGCTCTATTCGCAGATCTCGGGACTTGCCCGCGACCATACAATCGCCACCCTCTCCGATCTTCTCGAACTCTTTTTCCGGAGTGCCGCACGATTCAGCTTTGTTCGTCTCGACGGCACGGCCGTGCCCAAGTTCATCTATCTTGACATGGAGGAGTATCGCGATATGAGCCTCACCGCTGAGGTTTTCATACGGGCACTCAGCCGGCCGGGGCTGGAGAAGGTGAGCGCCGGCATCGCCCTGCAGGCCTACATTCCCGATTCTTTCAGGACCCAGAAGGAACTCAACGCCTGGGCCCGACGGCGGGTGGCGGCTGGTGGCGCGCCGGTGACACTGCGAATTGTCAAAGGAGCGAACCTGGAAATGGAGCGAGTGGAGGCGTCACTCAAAGGCTGGCCGCAGGCGCCTTTCAAGACAAAGCTCGAGACGGACGCCAATTTCAAGCGTATGATCCAGGAGGCGATTAGACCCCAGAACATCTCCGCCGTCCGCTTGGGCGTGGCCTCCCACAACCTGTTTGATCTAGCCTACGCGCTGGTCCTGGCCGTGGACAACGATCTCGAGGACAAAGTTCAATTTGAGATGCTCGAAGGCATGGCCAATCCCGAAAGACGGGCGCTCTTCGAGCTGGCCGGAAACATTCTTGTCTATGCCCCGGTGTTCCGCAAAGAGAATTTCATCAGCGCCATCGGCTATTTGATCCGCCGGCTCGACGAAAACACCGGGCCCGAAAACTTTCTCCGCTACGCCTTTCGCATCAAGGCCGGCGGTCTGGATTGGGAGCGATTGGAAAGAGGCTTCAGAGATGCATTCGCGGCCATCGAGAAGCTGTCCGAGTCGCCGCGTCGAACGCAGAACAGACTGCTCCCGCCACCACTCCAGCCCGCCGTCGCCCGGGGTTGGCAGCATTTCGTGAACGAGCCCGACACCGATTTTTCGCTGCCGCACAACAGCGAATGGGCGAAACGGTTGATCGCAAACTGGGAATCTCGGCACGGCGAGAAGGCCTCCGAAATCCCGCTGGTCCTCGGAGGGGAGGATATTTTCGAGGGCAGGCCGACGGCTGAGCACGACAAGTCCGCAGGGACTTCGGGACGGGCGATCCGCAATTGTCCCGATCCCTCCAGGCCGGGGTTCGTGGTCGGACGCTTCCGGCAAGCCACTGAGGACGATATCGAGGCTGCGATCAAGTGCGCCTTGGCCGACGAAGACGGCTGGCGGAGAAGATCGGCGGGCAGTCGGCACGAGCTGCTGGGCAAGGTGGCCGAAGAGATCCGTCTCGCCCGCGCCGACCTCGTCGGCGCTGCCCTGGCCAGCGGCGGCAAGACCATCTCGGAATCGGACCCCGAGGTCTCTGAAGCCGTCGACTTTGTGGAGTTCTATCGTGACACCGCCAGCTGGTGGCAGGAGATGCCCACACTGGTTGCTCGGCCCAGGGGTGTTGTTGTCGTCGTCTCACCTTTCAATTTCCCGATTTCGATCCCCTGCGGCGGCGTCGCCGCGGCACTGGCCGCGGGCAACTCGGTTATCCTCAAGCCGTCTTCGGAAGCTGTTCTCGTGGCCTGGGAGCTAGCGCAATGTTTCTGGCGCGCCGGCGTCTCCAAGAAAACACTGCAGTTTGTGCCCTGCGCGGGTGGGAGAGAAGGCCGCAGGCTGGTGACACACCCCGGCGTGGATGCCGTGATTCTTACCGGCGGCACTGAGACCGCGATCAGAATGTTGCGCGACAAGCCGTCCCTGAGCCTCCATGCCGAAACAGGGGGAAAGAATGCGACCGTTGTCACGGCCATGGCCGATCGCGACCAGGCCATCGTCCACGTGATCCATTCTGCTTTTAGCCACGCTGGCCAAAAATGCTCAGCGACATCGCTGCTGCTCCTCGAAGCGGAGGTTTACGACGATGCCAAATTCAAACGCTCCCTTTGCGATGCCATCCAAAGCGTCCATGTCGGATCCGCCTGGGATCTCAAAACGAAGGTCGGGCCTCTCATCCGGCCTCCCGCCGGGCCGCTCGAGAATGCACTCAAGGTGCTGGAGCCGGGTGAATCCTGGGCCGTCCTTCCGCGAAGACTCGAAGACAACCCCAACCTCTGGTCGCCTGGACTGAAGTACGGGGTCCGGCCGGGCAGCACCACGCACATGGTCGAGTTTTTCGGCCCTGTGCTCGGAGTGATGCGTTTCGAGAGGCTTGCGGAGGCGATAGACCTGGTCAACCAGACAGGCTACGGCCTCACCTCGGGGCTTGAGAGCCTTGACGACCGCGAGCAGGAGGAATGGAAGGCCGGAATCCGTGCCGGCAATCTCTATATAAACCGGACGACGGTGGGCGCGGTCGTGCTTCGCCAGCCGTTTGGCGGGATGGGCAAATCCGCTTTTGGGCCTGGCATAAAGGCCGGAGGACCCAACTACGTCGCTCAGTTTATGAAGTTCACCGATGCCGCGGCTGAGACCGGTCCGGACGAAAAGCCTGCCGACTCACGGATGGCTGGTCTCTATAACGATCTGTACAGGCAGATGGACAAAGGGGGACCTATCCCGCCCGCCGAGTGGAAAAGATTGCTGGCCGCCGTCACGAGCTACGGTCAAAGCCTCGATCAAGAATTCGGACGCAGCCATGACCACTTCAATCTCGTCGGTCAGGATAACCACCGCCGTTACCTGCCGGTGCGAGATCTGCGGATCCGAATCCATCCCGACGACAGCGCGTTCGAGACGATCGCCCGGGTTTCCGCGGCGCGCGCCGTCGGCTGTCATGTCAGCGTCTCATTCCTTCCCGGATACACATCTCCTTCACTCTCGTCTCTCCAGGATCTGGCGAGATCTTGGAGAGGTGACATCGAATTTGTGGAGGAAAGCGACGATGAGCTGGCCGCCGTCGTGCGAAGCCGCACAATAGACCGGATCCGCTGCGCCGCCCCGGCCCGCGTGCCTCCCGTCGTCCAGCAAGCCGCCGCAGAATCGGGAATCTATATCGCCGCTCGACCGGTGCAAAGAGAGGGCCGTCTCGAGCTGCTGTGGTATGTCAGAGAGCAAAGCGTCAGTTTCGACTATCACCGCTACGGCAACCTGGGCAGCCGGGCCGCCGAAGCGAGAGCCGAGATTCTATGAATCCCAGATGGCTGCGGGCGGTCATAAGGAAACGAGGTGGGACCAATGCTTGAAAGACGAAATTATCTCATCGCCATAGTTTTCTTTGGGTGTCTGCTCGCGGCCATCCAAGCCGCAGTCTCAGACGGCCGTGACGAGGATCTGATGACCAGGGCCAAAAGCGTCCTGGAGCCTCTTCCCGCCGCAATCATCTCGGATCAAAATCCGATAACGCCCGAAAAAGCCAAGCTCGGGAAGATGCTTTTTTATGAAACCAGGATCTCCATTGACGGCACGGTGTCTTGTGCCAGATGTCATCCGATGAGCCAGTTTGCCGCAGACGGACTAAGGAAAGCGATGGGCAATAATTGCCGGGCTAACCCAAGAAATGTGCCGACAGTCCTCAATGCCGCCGGCCAGATCTCCGAGCATTGGATCGGAAACAGAGAGAGCGTCGAAGACCAGGCCAGGCAGTCGATCACCGGACCGGCCTCCTTTGGAATGCCATCCCCCGATTCCGTGGAAACGCGACTGAAAGGTTTCGAAGAATACAGAGACCTTTTCAAGATCGCTTTTCCAGGCGATCGAGAGCCGGTCACGGCCGTCAATTTTGCCCTCGCCGTCGGGGCATTCGAAAGGACGCTTGTTACCCCCTCCCCCGTTGACTCATTCCTGAAGGGAGAAGATACCGCGCTGACAGAGAGGCAGAAGGCAGGCCTCGATATATTCCTTGAAATCGGATGTGCCAATTGCCACTCCGGGCCTTATGTCGGGGGGAAGATGTACCGGAAATTCGGTATCTTTGAGCCGTATTGGCAATATACCAAGAGCGAACAGATCGATGAGGGCAGGTCCGCCGTTACAAAAAAGGAATCGGACCGTTACGTGTTCAAGGTTCCCCTCCTGAGGAATGTGGAAAAGACTTCCCCGTATTTCCACGATGGGTCCGTCGACAGATTGGAAGACGCGGTCTTGATGATGGGCAAGATCCAACTGGGGCAGGAATTATTGGAGCTGCAGATCACCGAGATCACCTCTTTCTTAGAATCCCTGACCGGCGAAATCCCGGCCGATGCCCTCAAGGTTCCGCTGTTACCTTCGAAAAAAAAAGGGCGGTGAGGACCAGATAATTCCAGGGTTTAGGTTTTAGCGATCACGGACTTCTATTTATGGGCTCGACTTGGGCTTTACCCAGGGATAAGTCCGGGAAAGACCTTCGAGAAGAGAGAACCGCGATTTCCAGCCTCGTCGATATGACGCTTAACGGTCTCGTCATGAGGACGAAATCCTGTTAGGCAGGACTCATTTTAGGAAAAGCCTGGCCTGCCAGCCCGGGTTTCTCTCAAGGCATAGACGTGCTCGTCCCGAGGAAACCCTAATCACTTCAACTCCCAATATGTTGGCACGTTCTTTGCAACAGCAACCATCATGCAAGTCCCGGGCAGAATAAACGCCAGCCCCAAGTTCTCGACGGCGATCGGGCTAAGAACGGCGGGCACTTTCGTCTTCCTTGGGCTCATCTTCTCTCCAGTTTTTTCTTCGCCGGTTTTCAAGTACGAAAAATCGAAGCCGGAGAAGGGCCACTTGATCGAGGCCGTTCCCTACGAAAAATGGCTGAAAAGAAACTGCTGCGGCCCTGCCTGCCTGGCCATGCTCCTCAACTACTGGAAAGGAGCGGGATCCTTCAGCCAGCAGATGATTGCGAACGAAATCTATGATTCCGAAAACCAGGTAACCTACAACTCGGAGCTCCTTCTCTACCCGCGCACCAAGGGATTTGAGAGCTTCTCTCTCCAGGGAAATCTGCAGATCCTGAGAGAAGTCGTCGGCCAAAACATCCCGGTGATTGTCCTGACCAGACCGATCCAGCAGATCTCCAAGGGACACTTCCGCGTAGTCATCGGGATTGACGACGGCAGGCAGCAGGTCATTTTCCATGATCCATTTTTTGGAGAACTTCGGGCCGTGACCTTCGAGGAATTTGCGAAGCTGTGGGAGCTGGGGACGGGCAGGAACCGGTCCCGCTGGATGATGGCCGTTGTTCCTGAAGGTGCGGCTTTCCCTTTTCTGGCGCTGCGGGACGACCCCTTGACCCACATCAACCTGGCCACCGCGCATTATCGAAGGTCTGATTTCCAGAAATCCAAAGCAGAGTGGCTAAAGGCCAAAGAGCTCCTCAACGGAGATCCCTATCCACTGTACAGCCTGGCTATGGTCAGCCTGAGAGAGGGCAACGCCGGCGAGGCTGAATCGTATGCCCAGGAGGCCCTCAGAGTCGATGGGAAAAGCGCCTACGCCCATGACGTCCTGGGTCTGGCCTGGGCTGTGCAGGGAAAACTCGTCCAAGGCTTGAACTCCCTCGGTAAGGCTCTTCGGCTGGCCCCTCGGGAGGACTTTATCCGGAATCATTATTTGCAGGTGCGGGGACTTTATATCGAGAGGGCCAGTCATGAGATTGCTCAAAACAAGGAGAATCCAAATGAGAAGAAACGCTAAGATCTTGTGCACGCTGGCGTTGATCGTGCTGATATCTTCCTACGCCGCCGCCGTCCAGACTCAGGCGGCCCAGCAAAAAGATACCGTCCAGCAATTGCAGATCGGAGCCCAAGACGTGATCACGGCTTCCGACGGCGGGGGAGGCTATCTTTCCACTGGCGATATCCTCCTCGTCATAATCATCGTTTTCGCCGTCATCGGAGCGATCGCCGTCCTTTAAGCGACCGGGACGAATTCGTCCAACGCCGAGAATCCGCCTGGTGCGAGGTTGACTACCAGGCGGGTTTTCATAATCTCCGCTTCAACCGTCCTCTCCGATGCAATTCAAGCCTGAGCTTCCTTCAAAACAAGTTCGCCGCAGTTTTGGGTTCAGGCCGGGCCCGGCGAGAAGGTTTGATGGGTCAGATAGACGATTTTGCGGGCGGGGAATACACACCCGTCTGATTCCAGCGTGCCATTGCTACGTTTGTTTCCAAGTCCCTTCATATGGATCTCGAGGTGCCTTCAAGGGCACACATATCCTCGGCACGACGTCCTTATTATTGGTTCCGGTTCCGTCCTCTAGGTTCGTTAATAAAGGAGGAGTTCTCGTGAGAACGCTGCGCTTCCGACTTTTTCTGATCCTTTCTCTGGCCGCACTTCTGACCCCCCTCTTGGCCGATGAGGGACTCTGGCCCTTTAACCTGGTCCCCATCAAAGTTATCAAAGAAAAATATGGGCTCGCCTTGACGCCCGAATGGATCGAACATGTCCAGCTCTCTTGTGCCATTCTGGGGGGATCCAGTTCTTTTGTCTCGCCGGATGGACTTCTGATCACCAACCATCATGTCGGCGCCCGGGCCATTCAAAACCTGAGCACCAGAGACAGCGATCTCATTAAGAATGGCTTCTATGCCAAGAGCCCGGCCGACGAGCTCAGATGCCCCGGCTTCGAGGTCAAAGTCC
Source organism: Candidatus Aminicenantota bacterium (assembly GCA_963701305.1). Taxonomy (GTDB): domain Bacteria; phylum Acidobacteriota; class Aminicenantia; order Aminicenantales; family CAVYOD01; genus CAVYOD01. The sequence continues at coordinate 1,069,744 of OY969586.1, read as the reverse complement.
TGGAAGAAATCGAGGATGTCACGTCCCAAGTTCAAGGCGGCGTCAAGGCAGGAATGGCCCCGGCCGAGGCGGGAAGCGCCATGCGGAAAACCATCGCGGAAATCGAGCGGAAGGCATCGGCCGGTCCTGGGCTCAACTGCGAGGTCGTTAAGCTTTACGCGGGAGCGCTGTTTCATCTCTATAAATACAGGATCTATACTGATGTCCGGCTCGTCTTTGCTCCGGAGGACGCTATGCCTTTGTTTGGCGGCGACTCAGATAACTACGGATATCCCCGATTCTGCCTGGATATCGCTTTCTTTCGAGTCTATGAGAATGGAAAACCCCTCAAAACCACGAATTATCTGAAGTGGAACACATCCGGTCTCAAAGAGGGCGAGCTGGTCTTTACGGCCGGAAACCCGGCCTTCACCTACAGGCTTTTGACCTATTCCCAGATGGAGTTCCTCCGGGACGTCGAGTACCCCATGGTTTTGAAAAAGTACATCGCCGAGAGGGATTATTTCACCGAGTTCAGCCGGAAAGGACAGGAAGAAGCGCGCCTCGCCGGACGGGATCTCTGGGGCGCCATGAATGAGGTCAAGTGCTTCACGGGAATGCTATCCGGACTCCACGATAAGGAGATTATGTCCGAGAAACTCAAGAGCGAAAGGGAAATGCGGGAAGCCGTGGACAAAAACCCTGATTTGAGGAAGAACTACGCCGCTGCCTGGGACGAGATCGCCAAGGCCCGGAAGAGCCTCGCCTCATTCTATAAACCCTATTTCTTTTTTGTTGAGGGCGAGGGATTCCGCAGCACTTATATCCGGCTGGCCCAGGACCTTGTGCACTTGGCCGACGAGAGCGAGCCGGCCGCCCGCAACTCCCTGGCGGCCCGGGTTCTCTCCCCCAGGCCGTTCGATAAGGAATTCGAGATCGCCCGCCTGACTCAGTCATTTCTTTTTCTCAAAAGTGAGCTTGGCAATCATGCCCTCGTCCAAGAAATCCTCGGCCCGGGAAAGCCTGAAGATAGGGCCCGAGAGATCATCATGAAATCTCAATTGAATGATATCGGATTCTTGAAGCGCTTGACTGAAGAGAAGGCACAGGATATCCGCTCCTCGGTTGATCCGGCCATTCGTTTGGCCCGGCTCATCGAGCCTATCAAGAAAGACCTTCAGGCTCGCTATCAAAAAGAGGTCGAATCCGTCGAAGATCTCTACGGGGCTCAGATCTCCCGGATCCTGTTTGAGTTGAAAGGAACCACGATCGCTCCCGATGCCACCCACACCCTTCGACTCTCCTATGGGCAGGTGAAGAGCTACCATGAGGATGATGGTTCTTTTGTTCCCTTCCAGACGACCTTCGGCGGTCTCTACGAGCGGTCGGACAAAGCTCAGAACAAAGAGCCTTACTATCTTCCCCAGAGTTACCTCAGAGCCCGCTCCAAAGTCGACCTGGACGCACCGGTTAACTTTGTGACGACCTGCGATTCAAGCGGCGGGAATTCGGGCTCTCCCGTCATCAACGGAAAGGGAGAATTCGTAGGCATTCTGTTCGATGGAAACAGGCAGTCTCTTCCTCACCGGTTTCTTTATTCTGACAAGCAGGTCCGTTCGGTCCAGGTCCACGCTCTGGGGATTGTGGAGGCCCTGCGAAAGGTCTACGAGGCGACACGATTGGTTGACGAACTCATAGCTTCAAACTGAATGTGCATCAGCGGGTCTTTTGGTTCTGGAACGATTTGAGTTCAGTTATGGACAGGGGCAGCGGGAAAGATAACGGATCCGGCTCAGCCCCCGGCCGGAACAGCCGCCGCGCCTCGCGCTCCCGGGGTCGATTCTGCTCTTTGAGCTGGGTTTTGTGGAGTCTCTTAGAGGTTCATTTCCTTGATCCGGACTTTTTTCAGGTCGATCTCGCCCAGTCCGTGCTCGAACCCGCGCTTGATCATGATCACGTCTTCCGGCTTCATCCCCAGCAACGTCGCGCAATAGCCGTCCACCGCAATCCTGTCCACGCCGGCGACGATCTTCTGGGGCTTGGCCAATTCTCCCGGCCCGAAAGGCCCGTTCGTGGTGATAAACTCGGTGGCGTCAACGACCAGGAGAGTCGGCTTGACCACCGTATTCAGGTCGGCGATGCATTGATCGAGGTGCTCGACATCGTCCGGCTTGGTCTTGAAATCCCCGGTGTGGAAGCCGCGGTTGACGCCGGGGAAATTTATCCCCATCAGGTTTTTCATCGTCCCCGTAAACCTGTTCCCGGCGTGGTCCTTGGTGATGGGCATATCGATGAAGACATCGTGATTGGAAAGCTCCTTGAGGATCTTCGTTTCTTTGAGAATCTTCCCCTTCGGAACGGACACGGCCTGGAAGTAAGCTTCCTCCCGCGGAATCAATTTGAGGCCAGCCCCTTCTGCTGCAACCACAGCAGCTAAACCCGTCGAATCCCAGTGCTTCTGGGTCAGCCAGCTCAGGCAGTTGATCTCCTTTGCCCCGGCTTCCCTGCACAGCTTGATCATAGTCCTGAGGATCTCCGGTTTGGTGTAGGTTCCCGGGTGGTTACTCTGGGTGTTGGGGACGAGGGCCACCCGCGAATTCTTGGGCACGAACCCCCCGATCCCACCCAGGAGGTCGATTGCTTTGGCCGTTCCCTTAGCGTAATCCACGCCCGTGATGACGGCGATATCCGGCGCTGACCCTCCGGCGGTCCGGAGATACGGCCCCCTTAGGAAGGACGAGAAAAGTCCGTTTGCGGCGACCGCCGATACGCCAAGCTGGGCCGACTTCTTGAAAAAGCTCCTCCGGTTCAATTTTTCAGACATAAATGACCTCCCAGCGAACAGGTTCTGATTTTAGTCTTTCCAGAGCACAAGCTCCATTCCCGCCGTATAGGACGGCCGGGATATTTAATTTGTGCCAGAATTTATGATACACTCTCCACAATCATGCAAGATGTTGAGTCCCAAATAAACGAGGTCATTGAGGGTTTCTCGCACCTTATCCGCCGGATCATCGCCAACCACCTCTTTCAAAGAGACGGAATTGACCTCGAGGACATCGAGCAGGAAGTCAAAATTAAAATTTGGAAATTTCTAAAAAAAGGCAAAAAAGTCGATAAATTGCCGTCCTATATAAAGAAGGTAGCCTTTACCACGACCATCGACGAGCTGAGAAAAATGCTGAAACAGAGCCCGTCTCGAGAATTGCCCGACCTCAAAAGGATCTATTCGGACGTTTTCCCCCAGGATGGAGGGAGGGAGCTGGGATCGCCGGAGATCCTTCTGGAGGATAAAGAATCGAGCCTTCTGGTCAAGGACGCGGTAGAATCGCTCGGTGAGAACCGAAAACACGTTCTCAGGCTCTATCTAAAAGGCATGTCCATCGACGACATCAGCCATTTCCTGAGTTGGGACAAAACAAAAGTGCGGCATTTGCTTTACAGGGGAATAGATGACCTGAGAGAAAAAATCGGGCCGGACAAGGAGAGAAGGAGTAATCTCGTTGACGCAGGCAAACAGGTCCCATATGAGTGACCGCTTCTTTGGGAAAATCATGAGAACTTTTAAGAAAGAAAAGGGATGCACCGAGAGAACGGCGGTCATCGAATTGTTCTTTGGGAAGAAAAGCGTTGAAGAGAAAGCTAAGCTGCTGACCCACATCATCGCCTGCGCGGAGTGCTTGCCTCTTCTTGGAGCCGCCCAAGAGTTGAGCACGCAGGGAGATGCGATTCTAAAAAAACTCGAACATACGGATTGGGAGAAGCTGGACGTTCGCTCCTTGAAACGACAGGCCCGGGCAGAACTTCAGTCTTTGAGGGCCCAGAGGAAGGCCAGGAAAAGCGGTTTCCTCCCCATACTAAGGATCCCGGCCATAGTTGCAACCGCGTGTGCGCTCCTTTTGATATCAGTTCTCTGGCTTGTCAGAGCTCCCCGCACCGAGGACCGGGAGAGGTCTCCCGGGGAGTGGCAGGTCCTGCTGCTCGAACCCCGCGGGGAGGCAAGGTTGGGTTCCCTCGTTTTTGAGTGGACCCTCCTCAAGGGGGCCCAGTCGTATACTTTAGAGATCTTTGATAAGCTGCTCAATCTCGTCTACCAGAGCGTCCCCCTGACTCAGGGAAATTTCACGCTTCCCGAAGGCCTCTCCAGAGGCCTGGAGAGATCGGAAGTCTATTTCTGGAAAGTCAGCGCTCACCTCGAAGACCATCAATCGATTGAATCAGAATTTGGGAAGTTCAGGATCAAAAAGAACTGAGCCGGTCTAAGAGCGAGGGCTTGCTGAGCGCGATCAGGGCGTCGGCCTCCCCAATCAAGATAAACGGAGCCCAATCGTAGGGACGATCATATCTGGAGTGGAGCATCCTGAGCTTGGTCAAACGCAGTGCATCCAGTTTTGTTTTGCCTTGCCTGAGATATTGATAAAATCGTTTCATGAATTCTGCCGCTGACCGGTCATTGACGTTCCACAAGCTGGCGAGAACTGACCTCGCTCCGGCGCAGAAAAAGCCCCTGGATAATCCCTGGACTCCCTCGCCCGTTTCCATCTTTCCCCTTGCGGATTGGCAAGCCGAAAGGACGACCAAGTCGGCGTCGAGCTGGGTTTGGTAGATCTCGCTGAGCTGGAAGAAGCCGTCCTCCGAGCGCTCGCTGTTCAGATTCAGGACCAAAGCCGAGCGACTGGCGACCCTTTCGTCCACCAGGCCGTGGGTGGCAAAATGAATGACCTTGTAGCCTGAGAGGTCCGCCTTCTTGACGTTTCCCTCGGTAGCCTCTTCCCGGCAGAGGATCCGCTTTTCGTCCTTGGGGACAAACCTGGAGATGGCTTCAATCTCTTTCGAGGCGAAGGGGAGGGCCGAGAGGACGAATCTTCTTTCCAGGTAGTATTCCTGGACGAAATCCTCGCTCTTCGTACTGTGCCCGAGATGATCAATGTTTCCGCCGATGATAGGATCGCCGATCGCCAGGAGTTCTTTTTGACTTCTGTCGTTCCGCCTTTTTTCCATGACCTGGATGAGCGTCGCCGCCGAAGGAGCATAGGAAATACTATAATCTTCTATGAGGAACGTGAGTTTCTTCGCATGCCCGCTTTTGGTCCGGGAGAGAGTCTCGAAGGGAAGATAATTCAGATCACGGTCGGGGACGATGATGAGCTTGTGGACAGACTGAGGCAACGCAGCCAGAACCGGCATCAGGAGCATTTCATAGAGCCTTTCACCAGGTGCCTTGCAATCCGTGAGGTCGATGTTCTTCGAGGCCAGCAGTTTGATATAGTCATTCACCAAGCGCAGGGCCTGTCGGCTGAGCTCAGTGGGCAGGCGGCGGGCAACAAGATTGTCGCGAGTCAATAAAAAAATGTATATGTTATTTTCTCCGACAAAATACTCGATCAGAGCCGTGTCTTGATTCAGGAGCCTGGCCTGGATCTCTGGGGCCGTGAAAGGTCGAGGGGCAAAGACCTGCAGATAGCTGGACCTTTCTCTTTTGACGCCATCGATCAGCCCCTGGAATTCGTCCTCGGCTTTTTCGAATTTTTGCAGGAGCTCGCCCCTTTCTGTTTTGGAGAGAGACGAATTATTGAGTTCGGACACGAGCTCCGAGACGCGCCTCGAAGCCTGGCCGATCTCCGCTTCTCGGTCCCTAAGAGCCGGAAGGGAGGCCGGATCAATCTTGGCCTGTTGCAGATCATCAAGCAGAGACCGGGCCCTGGCCCTCTCGGCATAATAAAAGCACTCCTCGGCGCATCTCGGGGAGTCCTCGCGGCTGTTCCGCTCTGAAAGCAGACCGAGGAGATTCTCATAGATCGGGATTTTGCTTTTAAAAAAGCCGGAGCTGTATTCCCTCACCTGGATCTGATTCCTGACGTCTTCGATGACGTCCACCGCGTTCTTGTAAAAAGCGATGGCCGGTCCGACGTCTTTTTGCCGCGCCAACAGAGAACCCAGACCTGCATAGGCCTCCCAGATGATTTCGGGTTGACCGATCTCGCGGCCGAGGGCGAGAGCCCTTTCGTAGTATTTTTTCGCTTCTTCAATCTGTCCCTTTGAACTCAACAGATCACCCTGTCTGTCGCAGTTCAGAGCCTGGACCATTTTGTTCCCGCTGGCCTGAGCGGAGGCCAAACTTCTCAGGAAGTATTCGGACGAGCGTCCAAGATCCCCCAGTTTGAAGTAAGCATAGCCGATATTTGATAGACACTGGGCGACTTTTCTTTCGTGTCCTATTTTCAGGATATACTTCAAGGCTCTCTCGAAATATTCCAGGGCCCGCGGGTAGTCCTGCATTTCAAGATAGACAAAACCGATTGTGCTCAGGCATTCTTCCCGGCTCCATTTGCTGATGTACTTCTCGGTTACTCGAAGGGCCTGCTCGTTGTACGCCAGGGCCTTCACGTAGTTTCCCAGGGAGAGATAGATGTCGCCGATGGAAGTGAGGTGGAAGGCCTCGCCCGTTTTAAACCCGATTCGCCGGCTGATCTTCAAGGCCCGCTCGGCGCAATCCATCGCCCGGGCGAAATCGCCTCTGTCCTTGTGAAGGAGCGTCAACCAATAAAGGCAAATATCCTGACCTCGGAGGTCATGGTCATCCTCATAGAAGGCCAAAGTCGATTCCAGATATTCCCTGGCTTTGAGGGTATTGCCCAGCTCTAATTGGACGATGCCCAGGGTCCGTCGGCTGAGATTCCCGATTGTCCGGTCGGGAAATTCCTCCAGGAGCGCCAGAGCCTTGAGGCAGCTCTTTAGGGCCTCCGAATAATTGCCTAGATCAATCCAGATAAAGCTGATCTGGACGAGGCAGCTGGCCTCTTCAGCTTTGTCCCCGGATTCCTGAGAGATCTTGAGGCCTCGTTTCACCAGTTCCAGTGATCTCGGGTAATCGTTAGAATAGGCCGCGACGTAGCTCATCCAGGCCAGGCATCGGGCCGCCGCTTTTTTGTCCCCGCGCTGAAGATGCGCCGCGAGCGCCATCTCCATGGCCTTTAGGGCTGCCGCATACTCAGAGCCTAGATAGTAGATGACGCCCTGTGCCTGGCGCAGAAGGGGGTTGCCCGGATGAAGCCGGATCTGGTTTTTTAAAAAAGCGTCTTCTCTCCCGATATCGGCTTTGGTCTCGTAGCAGGTCAATAATTCTTCGTAGGCTTCCCAGAAAGAGGCACCCAAGGATATGCTTTTTTCGAGGTTTTCTGCGGCCAGCACATAATTCTTGACCTTCTTGTAATACAGCCCGAGCCCATAAAAATAATAACTGCTTTTCGGATCCTTGCGGAGCAAGTTTTCTAGGAAAGAGAGAGTCTCCTGGACGGCCGGACGAGCAGAAGCCGCCCTGTCTATGCTCACTGAAGCTTCGAGGAGCAGACGATAAGCCTGATGAAAAGAGCTGTCCGTCCGGATGATCTCTCGGCAGCCTGCTATAACGGTCCCATAAAGGCCGTTCTTCATGTTTTGGAGGAGAGCCGCGAATCGCTGATTCAAGCTTACCGCTTCCCGCTCTTTTTGGATATCCTGCTTTTGGGACGGTCCACTCGGCCCGGGAGGATTTTGCCCCGCCGTGTGAAGCGGTAGCAGGGACAGGGTTATCAGGATGACGGGGGAAAAAAGGATATTTTTCAAGGCGCGGCGGACCGGAATTGATCGATCCCCGCGCGCCTTCGGTCGAATCCTTTGCTGCCAGTGCATCTCCGTGCCTACCTGGGACTCTACCGGAAGCGGCCCCCTCAGTCAAGAATTTGATCATTTCGGCGAGCGCGTGCAATCCGTCGAGGGCCGGGGGGAGGGCTTCATGATTTGCTTTTCTCTTGACGAGATGGACGGGGCACGAGAATGACGGGAGGACGTTTATGGTCTTATAGATAGCGATATCTTCAAGACTCCCCGCTCCTGAAGGGGAAAGAACCGGCTCGTGGGATCCCATCGTTTCTCCCAGTTCTTGTTGTAGATGATGTAGATCTCATTGCCGGGAGCGACCTGCCAGCGGATACGGGTGCTCCAGCCCAGCTGCCTGGAGATATCGTCGTATTGGATGTAGTTCATAAAACCGAGATCGGCCGACAGGAAAATGTCAGCCTTGACCTGATAGACGTTCTCGGTGAAGCGTCCTTGAGGGAGCCTGCCCCGAACCAGTTCTGTGTCCAGAGCCAAGTTGGCAAAGCCCTTGTATTTAAGGGTGGCTCCTATTTTTAGATCGTCGTAATGACCAGAGTAGAACTCCCCGAAGCTGTAGTTCAGATCGAAGATCGCCGGCCTAAAAGATGCGGTGTCGAAAGCAAGACTACAGGTTCTGAAATCGTAGGACCCCGCGGGCAAGACGACACCCCGGGCGATTTCGAAATCGTAGGGCAGGACGTCGCGGTTGGAAATGACCGTGAAGCCGATCTGCTCACCGCTCTCCGTCCTGAGTCTGAGCGGTGAAAAAGAGAGACGGCTTGTCTCAAGCCTGCCCGAGAGATCCCAGTAGTAGTCGCCGCTTCCCTCGAAAAAGAACTGCCGGACGAGCTTTTTGAGAAGACCGCCGGTCGGCCTAGGCTGAAAGTTAACCCTGAGGTAGGCGGTTTGGATGCCCTGCCTCATCATGTAGCCGAGGGCCGGGTCCAATGACTCTCCATAGAAAGCATACGTGCTCTCGATGTTCCAGAGGTCGTTAGGATAGTTGGCCCTGAAGCCAAAGCCGTGATGCCGGCCCTGTTTCTTTTCGTTCCAATTGTAGGCCATCCAAGTGGCGAGCATGAGGTTCTTGTTCCCCCTGAACTTGGAGGTCGAGTAGGTGAGATCCACTCCGGCCAGAGAATTTCTCTCGCCTGTGGGGCTTCCGTTGGTGAAGATCCAGCCCACCTTGCTCTCGGAGAAGATATCCCTGGTCATCCGCGCGGCCAGGAAATTCGTCCCGGGGAGCGATCCGAACTGGCCTGTCTGGACGTCGAGGATGGATAAATTTGTCCGCCCGATCTTGCCGTAGAGTTTGGTCCCGTAAACGACGGGGACCTGATTGCCTTGGTAGAGTCCTATCGACCGGCTGATAAAGGGAGTGAAACTGATGCTCGAACTGAAGTTGAAAGTGTCGGAGCCCTCCAGGAAGAACATCCTTTTCTCCGGATAAAACAGCGGGAACCGGGTGAGGTTGATGCGGCGCTCGTCGACCTCGGTCTCGGCGAAATCCATGTTGTAGCTGACGACACCGACGAGGCTTGGACTGAAGTTCTTGTAGACGTCGAATCCGCCGTCCAGCTTGCCGTTCAGGCCGTCCGAGGGGAAACGGTTTCTCTGGGTGCTGGCCAAGCCATAAGGTCGGAAGGTTATCCCCTTTCCCTGTTTGACATCCTCGATTCCCGTCAGCCGGCCCGCCTCCATCGGGTTATTGAAATTGCTGTCCCTGTTCGTGCCCGAGACTCTCACGGTCTCGAGCTTGCGGGCGATTGTCCGCTCCACGTTGATTCCCCAGGCCGTGAGCCCGGGGTTGAAAGAGATGGTCTTGAACGGGATCCTGAGCTCAGCGCTCCAGCCGTTTTCGACGATGCGGCTGTCCGCCTCCCAGATGCCGTCCCAGTTAAGACTGGGCTGCCCTCCCGTTGCCAGCCCCTCACCCCTCGCGCCCAGGGGGTTGACGAAGAAGATGTAGGCGGTCCGCTTGTTCTGGAAGGGGTCAAGGAGGACGCGGATGATATCTTCGCTCGGGCCCTGGGGCATGTGGTCATAGCCCATGCCCCCCTGTTGTCCCCCGCCGTCATGGGCCAGGGAATTTGCCGCGATCCGGTTCGGCTCGCGATCAAAACAGAGCGCCCCGATGTAGAGGCACGAATCATCGTAGAGGATCCGCAGCTCGGTCTTTTCTGTGGGATCCTGGTTGGGTAGAGGCTCGACCATCCGGAAATTGGAAAATGGGGTGGCCGCTTCCCAAACGGGATCAGAAAGGAGGCCGTCTATTTTGGGCCCCTGTTTGATTCGGACCGCCTTGACCTCGGCCGCAAAGAAGAAAGATGGAAGGACGAATGATATCATCAAGCAGGACAGCAAGAGTCTTTTTGTTTTCATCTTTCTTGGCTTTTGCGGACGGGCCGGTGCATCCAGAAAGGGCGGCTCATTTTAGCCCCGCGGCGTTTTTTTTTCAACAATTCTCTGCGGTAGGCTCAGGAGAGAGGCTTAGGGGAACCAGGGTTGACGAAAATCGACCTTTGGCCTATACTCAAACGTCGGATATGATGGTCCAAGGCGCAAAAGCCCAGGCAGGAAAAAGACCCAATTACGATCATTAGCGATTAGCGGGCCATAGAGAAACACTCTTGCTGAAAACCGGGATTATAGATCCTCTGGAAGTTCAGAATCATTTCGGGAGTTTCTAACCATGGAGAAAAAAAAGGCATCTTTCATCCAGGTTTATTGTCCGGAGCTCATGGCCATGATCAACCCGGGCGAGTGGACCGATTGTCCTTTTTTTAAGGGCCAGAAGCTGGATCTCTCCAATGCGGAAGAGGCCCTGAAGCAGATATTCCGCTGCCACGTTCAGTGCGATTCCAAGATCCAGTATCAATACCATGAAGGGGGAAAACTGGTCGAGAAGGTTGAAGAGGCCGTCGAGGATCAGGACAGCCTCCGTCGCATTCTCTCCCTGGTGATGAAACAGTCGAAAAAACCCGACCAGAAAAGAGAAAAGAAAGTTCTGATCGTCGATGATGATGTCGATTTCCTGGAGATGCACTCGGCCGTGTTGAAGAACAGGGGATACGCTGTCGCCACGGCGAAGAGCTCAAGAGAATGCCTGGACAAATTGTCAAAGAATCGGCCGGACGTGGTCGTTTTGGATGTCATGATGGAGCAGTTTGATTCGGGCTTCAAGTTGAGCAAGAAGATTAAGGGAAAGTACCGCGACCTCCCGGTCATGCTACTGACCTCCATCGGAGCCCAGACAGGTCTGGAATTCTCATCCAACGAAGAAGTCTTGAAGGCGACCGGCGCCGACATCCTTCTGGACAAGCCGGTCAGTCCCAAGGTTTTCACCGACGAAATCGAAAAACTCACCTCCGCCAAGAGGAAGGGCTGAGCGCTGGCCGATATCCATGGACGTCCTGAGCATATCTGATAGCAAGTGCCGCCGGTGCTACCGCTGCGTCCGGGAGTGCCAGACCAACGCCTTGAAAATTGACCAGGGTGAGGTCAAACGGATTTGGAGCCGGTGCATTCTCTGTGGAAATTGTTATAAGACTTGTCCTCACGACGCGGTGAGACCCCACACGGGCATCAAGAACGTCCTGGAGCTTCTGGAGTCCGATGAAAAAGTGGTCGTCTGCCTGGACCCGACATTTCCAGCAGTCTTGGATAAGGGAACGCCCGGCCAACTCGTGACCGCCTTGAAAAAGCTCGGCTTCAGTGAAGTCTGGGAGGCGGCGATCGGGGGGGAACTCGTGACCAGGGCCTACCATTCCTGGATTCTCCAGTATGAGGAATCATCCTGGATCTCCTCTTTTTGTCCATCGCTTGTCTACTATATTGAAAAGTTCATGCCTGAGCTGGTCGGCCAACTCGTGCCGATCGTCTCTCCCATGGTCGCCTGCGGAATGGCCGTCAAACATCTCCGCGGGGCCGGCACGAAAGTCGTTTTTGTCGGGTCCTGCATCTCCAGAATCTGGGAACGCATGAACCGATACAGCAAGGCTAATGTAGATTATGTCTTGACTTACCATGACATCACCAACGCGCTCAAAATGAAGGGAATCAACCGCGAAGAACAAGAGGCATCCGAGTTCGACGGACCTCGCAGCAGGTGCGGAAGGATCCTGGGCATCTCGGGCGGAATGAGCAAATGCGTCGGTTTTGATCAGGACCTCCTGAACCTGGACTATGTGGTCGAGGCCGGGGCCCACGAGGCCATGCGGGCCGTGAAACAGCTTCAGGAAGGGAAGATTCGGTCCAAGTTTTTGGACCTGTTGTTCTGCCGGGGCTGCATCAACGGACCCATCACCGACAAGAGCATCTCTGGGCCCAGTCGAAAACAAATCGTGGTCGATTTTATAAAAGACCAGGACGAGAGGAGCCAGCGGGAGGGAAAGGAAAGCATCAAAGAGCTGCTCAATTTGAACCTAGGGCGAACTTTTTCCGCGCGTGATGTCGCCATGCCCGATCCGAAAGATGCGGAGATCAGGTCCGTCCTGGCCCAACTCGGGAAAACCTACCCCGATCAGAACTTCGATTGCGGCGCCTGCGGATACGATTCCTGTTGGAACAAGGCCAAGGCCGTGGTCCAGGGACTGGCCGAGATGGAAATGTGTCCCCACTATCTTCTGGAAAGGCTGCAGGGCCTGTACTCAAAGCTGGAAAAATCGCATGGGCAACTGAAGAGCTCTCACGAGGAGCTGGAGCGGGCTCAGAGACAGCTCATCCAAAGCGAAAAAATGGCTTCCCTCGGCCAGCTGGCCGCCGGCGTGGCTCACGAGCTGAACAACCCCATCGGGGCGATCATGATGTTCAGCCGGATTCTGCAGAAAGAACTGTGCCAAAACGAACAGTGGCAGAAAGACATCAGCCTCGTCGTCCAGGAAGCGGACCGGGCGGCCAAAATCATCAAGGACCTGCTGAGCTATTCCCGGGAAACCAAGATCAAACCGGTGCCTGGTGAAGATCGACAACGCTGATCGAAGAGGCCCTTGTCTCTGCTGGTCAAGCAGTCCCTCTTTCATAACATCGAGGTGAAGATCGCAATCCGATCCGTCTCTTCCGACCACCGTTCGCCGATCCTGACCTGCTCAAACAGGTCTTTTTCAACATCATCCTGAACGGGGCTCAAGCGATGGACGGAAAGGGGACTCTGACCATGAGAACCCGATCGGCTGACGGGGGTCGAAAGATAGAGATCAGGATCACGGACACGGGCAAGGGCATCCCCGAAGAGCACCTTCCCCGGCTCTTCGACCCGTTCTTCACGACCAAAGAGAAAGGACACCGGACTGGGATTGTCCCTGGTTTACGGCATCGTTTCCCGGCACAAGGGATCCATCCACGCCGAAAGCCAGGTTGGGCAAGGGGGCCACCTTTATCCTCCAGTCTACCTGTCTTGAGCGAGAGCGAGTGGTTGAAAAACGGCGGCCCGATCACGGATTTGAAAAAGGCGTCCGAAGGAAAGCAACATGAAATCCAAGGGAAAGATCTTATTGGTTGACGACGACACTGATTTTCTGGAGATGCACAAGGCCGTCCTGAAGAATCACGGATATGAAGTCCTGACCGCGACAAACGGACAGGAGGGAATGGAACGGGTCCGGACGGAGATGCCGGACCTGATCATTCTTGATTTGATCATGGAGAAGCACGACGCCGGGTTTTCTTTCAGCCATAAGATCAAGACGGACCCTCTGTTCAAAAAGATCCCGATCCTGATGGTGACCTCCGTGGCCGAGACGACCGGCTATCATTTTTCGTTTCAGGACGACGGGTACTGGATGAAAACCGACGACTTTCTGGACAAACCGGTCATGCCGGAGGTCCTCATTGACAGGGTCGAGAAGCTCCTGGATAAAAAGAGAGACTCAAATTGAATCACCCGGCCAATATTCTAGTCGTCGACGATGAGATGGGAATTCGCGAGGGATGCAAACGTGCTCTCGCGGAGGATGGCTACGCCGTCGATCTGGCCGAGGACGGGACGATCGGACTCCAAAAAGTCACCGAGAAATCGTACGACCTGATTCTGATGGATCTCATGATGCCCGGAATCGGCGGTCTGGATCTGATCAAAAAGGTCCACGAGCATCGATCCCGAAATCATCGTGGTCGTCATCACCGGGTATGCGACCATCGAAACAGCCGTCGAGGCGACGAAAAGAGGGGCCTACGATTATCTGCCCAAACCCTTCACCCCCGAGACCCTGGCGGTCCTGGTCAAGAGGGGATTGGAGAAACGGGAGCTCCGGCTCGAGGCCCAGAGACTCCATCAAGAACGGGAGCAGAGGCTTCTCGAACTGGCCAGCGAGAAGAGCCGGCTCAGGACGATCATCGGCTGCATGGCCGACGGTGTCCTGGTCACCAACCTCGAACAGCAGTTGGTGCTCTGGAACGCGTCGGCGGTGAAGATGCTCCGTCTCAGCGGGACCGACGAACCCGGCAGATCTTTGTCTCATTATATAAAGAACAAATCCGTCATCGAGTCTCTCCCAAAAATCCTGACCTTTCCTGACACCAGACTTTCGATGATCAGCCAGGAAATTCAGATGGGCGATCCTGACTCCGTTTTGATGGCCCAGATCGCCCCGATTCGAGACGAACAGGGAAACGTCCTGGGCGCCGTCACCGTCCTCAGGGACATCACCAAGCTCAAAGAAATCGAAAAAATCAAATCCCAGTTCGTCACCATGGTGGCCCACGAACTCCGCTCACCCCTGGCCGCGATCGAGGGATGGCTGGAGGTCGTGATTTCGGGGGAGGCCGGTGGAGACGACCGCCAGAAGAAGGAGTGGCTCGAGCGCGCCAGAGAGCGGGCCCGGTCCCTTCTGGCGCTCGTCAACGATCTCCTGGAGATCAACAAGATCGAGGCCGGAAAGGTCGCCCAGAAAATGGAGACAGTGCAGGTCGACGAGATTGTCAACAAGATCGTCGATTTTTTCAGGCCGGAAGCGAAGAAGAAGAATATTTCTTTCAGAGTCGAGTTTGCCGAAAAGCCCCCCGCCGTTCAAGCCGATGTCAAGGACATGGAGAAGCTCTTCACCAACCTGATCAGCAACGCCATCAAATACAACGTCGAGAGCGGATCCATCACGATTGACGCGACGAAGGACGAAAACTACATTGGTTTTCACATCCAGGACACGGGCATCGGGATTGCCCAGAATCAGCTTCCCCAGATCTTCGACGAGTTCTTCCGGGTCGAAAACAAGAGCACGAGCAAGGTCAGCGGAACGGGGTTGGGTCTGGCGATCGCCAAGAAGATCGTCGACTCGCATTTTGGTCATATCGAGGTGAAAAGCAAACCGGAAAAAGGCAGCACTTTCTCCGTGTATCTACCCTACCAGAAACAAAAGAGATAGACATGAGCAGCCCAAACTTATGACTCCAAGACCGAACATCAGCCCAACGAAATCCTGAAAAAGGAGAGCCTCGCCCCGTCCATCACCCTCTTCGAAGTCTACGCTCCCGGAATCGCCCGTTCTGTCCGGCCCGGCCAATTCGTCGTCGTCCGGGCCGACGATTATGCCGAACGGATTCCCCTCACGGTCGTCGACCGCAGGCCCGATCGGCAATCCATCACCCTTGTCGTCCAGGTCGTCGGGGTTTCGACTCGAAAGATGGACCGGCTCAAGGTGGGTGAAGCTTTCCTGGATGTCGCCGGTCCCCTGGGGAAACCGACGGCCATTAAGAAGCACGGGACCGTGGTCTGCATCGGCGGCGGCGTCGGCGTCGCCCCCGTCTATCCCATCACCAAAGCCTACAAGGAGGCGGGAAACCGGATCATCTCCATCATCGGCGCCAGGACCAAGGAGATGATCATTTTAGAAAAGGAGATGCGCTCGGTCAGCGACGAGCTCTATCTGACAACCGATGATGGCACGGAGGGACGCCACGGCTTTGTCACCGACGAGCTCCAGAGGCTGATCGATGAGAAAGTGAAGATCGATTTCGTCGTGGCGATTGGACCCGGGGTCATGATGAGGGCCGTATCCGGACTGACGAAAAAGCACGGCATCCCGACCATCGTCAGCCTTAACTCCCTGATGGTGGACGGCACGGGCATGTGCGGGGGCTGCCGGATCACGGTGGGAAATGAGACCAAGTTCGTCTGTGTGGACGGTCCGGAGTTTGACGGCCATCAGGTCGATTTCCAGGAACTCCTCAAGAGATCTGAGATGTACCGGCGCGAGGAACACCGGGCGATGTGGGACCACGAGTGCAGGCTCATGGAGGCCGAACAGAAGCTGAAAAAGGCCAACAAGAGGGAGCCCATGCCCAAGCAGGATCCCAAGCTCAGGGTTCAGAACTTCAATGAGGTTGCACTGGGATACACCAAGGAGCGGGCTCTGCGGGAAGCCTCGAGATGTCTGAGCTGCAAGAAATCTCCCTGCGTCGCGGGTTGTCCGGTCGATATTGACATTCCCGGTTTTGTGGAACTCGTCAAGAAGGGGGATTTCATCGGAGCCATTCGCAAGATCAAAGAAAAGAACAGCCTTCCCGCGATCTGCGGACGCGTCTGCCCGCAGGAAGAGCAGTGTGAGACGGCTTGTGTTCTGTCTAAAAAGGGGCAACCCATTGCCATCGGTAGATTAGAAAGATTCGTGGCCGATTACGAATTCCAGCAGGGCGACGTGCGCTTGCCCAAGATCTCCAGCCCGACGGGGAAGAGAGTCGCCGTCATCGGAGCCGGCCCCGCGGGCCTGACCGCGGCGAGCGAACTCACGAGGATGGGGCACAAGGTCACCGTTTTTGAAGCCCTCCATAAGCCTGGAGGCGTCCTGGTCTACGGGATTCCGGAGTTCCGGCTTCCCAAATGGATCGTCCAGCGCGAGAGCGAATACATCGCGAAATTGGGCGCCGAAATGCGGGTGAGCCAGGTGGTCGGAAAGTCCTTCACCATCGACGACCTTCTCAAGGACGGCTACGACGCCGTCTTCGTCGGGACCGGGGCCGGCCTGCCCTATTTCATGCGAATCCCCGGGGAGAACCTGAACGGCGTCTATTCCGCCAACGAGTTTCTGACGCGTGTGAACCTGATGAAAGCCTATCTCTTTCCTGAATTCGACACGCCGATCCACTACGGCAGAAATATCGCCGTCGTCGGAGGCGGGAACGTGGCCATGGATTCCGCCAGGACCTCGCTTCGCCTGGGGGCGGACAATGTCTATTTGATCTACCGCCGGGCCAGGGAACAGATGCCCGCCCGGGCGGAGGAGATTGAAAATGCCTTCGAGGAAGGAGTCCAGCCCCATCTCCTGACCAACCCCATTCGCGTTCTGGGGAATGAGAAAGGATGGGTTAAAGGAATCGAGTGTATCAAGATGGAGTTGGGCGAGCCGGACTCATCGGGCAGAAGGCGGCCCGTTCCGATAGAGGGCTCCGAACACGTGATCGATGTCGATATGGTCATCGTGGCCATCGGACAGGGACCGAATCCCTTGCTGACCTCAACAACGCCGGAGATGGAACTGACAAAAACGGGAAACATTGTCGCAGACCCTGAAACTGGCAAGACTTCCAAAAAAGGAGTCTTTGCGGGCGGTGACATTGTGACGGGCGCTGCGACGGTTATCCTGGCCATGGGGGCGGGTAAAAAAGCGGCCAAGGCGATCGATGACTATCTCAAAGATGGAAAATGGTGAACCCTCCACCGGCCATAGTAATGCAAACGCGATAAGTAACTTGATATGGTCAAGGTTGCGCCAGAGGCCACCCTCTGGCCCCCGGGCCCCGAGGAACCAGTCCCGTCGGTTCCCCCCTCGGACAAGCCGATGGGCCCCCCTCCGCTACGGGGTCCCAGGGGTGGCCTCTGGCGCAACCTTGACCGGAGATGTCGCGTTAGTTATTGCGTTTGTATTAACTATCTGGAGACTCAATCACCTAAATCCTGTCCGAAAACCAAAGCGGCGAGAATCAAATCGTGCCGGTTGATAACGATCTCTACAACCGCCTGGCCGATACCTGGTGGGATGAGCGGGGGATTCTCTCGCACCTGGGCACCGTGTTCAACCCATCGCGGTTCGGCTACTTCAGGCGCGTGCTCACTCAGACGCTCTCTCTCGATCCTCCGGGCAAGCAGGCGCTGGATGTGGGCTGCGGCGGCGGGCTGCTGGCCGAGGAATTCGCCAGACTGGGATTCCAAGTGACGGGGATCGACCCCTCCGGGCCTTCGATCGAGGCAGCACGGGTGCACGCGGCGACTTCGGGCCTGAACATCGGCTACAGCGTCGGCACGGCCGAGAGACTGCCCTTCGCCGACTTGACCTTTGATCTCGTCTACTGCTGCGACGTGCTGGAGCACGTCGAGGACCTTGACCGGGTTCTCGCCGAGAGCGCGCGCGTGCTCAAGCCCGGCGGAGTCTACTGTTACGATACGATCAATCGGACGCTTCGGAGCAAATTTTTTATAGTCAGACTGGCCCAAGATTGGAATTGGTCGAATTTCCTGCCTCCTCGTCTCCACGCCTGGGAGAAGTTCATCAAGCCGGACGAACTCCGGCGATTGCTCGAGCGATGCGGGCTGGAGCCGCGGGAGACGGTGGGGCTCCAGTCGAGAGCCAACCCCCTCCGGCTGCTCTTTCTTTTGCGGAGGTATAAGCGTGGCAAAATTTCGCTTGCGGAGCTGGGCGCGGCGGCCCACTTCCGGGCCGTCCGGAACCTATCCCTCCAGTACATGGGTTATGCCGTTAAGCCGGCGACCTCTGTCCGGTCTCATCTGTCTCAACCCATTGACAGCCATTTGTAACCGGTGATAATGTTCGCGTTCTATGTTCATGAGTAAGATCCGGGCAAGTCAACCGAAGAGCAGATGGACAATCTCAAGGAGGCATTTATGATAGACAAGGAAGCTGCCGCGATCGCCGCCAACTGCCGGCATTATGCGATGTGCAAAATCGATTATCTGGAGACAGGTCTGTGCCCAGCAACTAAGACCAATCACTACGTGAGCTACTATCCGGAAGGACGGATGGATCTGTACCGGGCCTTGGCGAATAATGCCATCCCGGTAACCGAGGGTTTGATTCATGTGGCCAACACCTGCACCTTGTGCGGCATCTGCGATAAACAGTGTTACTTCATCACCCAACTTCGTCCGGAAAGGGTTATGAAGGCCCTGAAGGATTTTGTAGACGATCATCTTCAAAAGCGGCAGGAGGTCGTCCGGATCGAGCCGGATGCCACACTCGGGCAATTGAGGGCGATCGTCGGCGAACGATACGCCAGCAACGATCCCGCGCATCTGATAACCTATGCCTCTGATCCCTCTCCCGTGGCCGGCTTCAAAATGCCCAAGTATGTCGTCCTCCCCAGGACGCGGGACGAGATCGTCCAAATCGTCAAGCTCTGCAACGAGCAGGCGTTGGAATATATCGTCCGGGGCAATGGATCCAGCACGATGGGATTTGCCATGAGCAGCGGCCTGATCATGGACACGATCCGGATGAAGGACATCGTGATTGACAAAGACCGCTGGTGCGCCATCGTCGGGCCGGGAGTCACCTCTTTCGAGCTCCAGCAAGAGGCTGTCAAGCACGGACTTCGCGCGAATGTCGGCGAACCCGCCGCAACGGTGTGCGGAAATCTGATGTGTTCCGGCATATTCTCTTTGTTTTGTTCAAGCTACGGGACCTGCGCCGACAATTGTGTCAACGCCGAATTTGTTGATCGGGAGGGGAAAATCTTTGACCTCAATCAAAGGAGCGCCCCCAATCTCTTCAGTTTCGAGAAACGTGACCAGCCGACGCCGGGCATCTGCACCCGGGCTTGGATCAAGCTCCATCCGATGACCAAAGATGAAGAGGGAGTGTTGGTTCCGTTCTCGACTTTTGACGAGGCGCTGGCGCTGTGCGAAGAGCTGAACAGGCGGCGGATCGGTCTCGCCATCGGAATGCTGGGAGGAGAGTACATCTCGGTATTTATGGCGCCGACCAAAGAATCGGCCGCCAAAATCAAAAAAATCTTTCCTGAAAAACTGGGCATCGATAGCCTCGTGCTGGTGCTCGGCGATAAATATGCGATCGAGGCCGTCAAAAAGATCACCAACAACAGAGTGATTGACAACAGGCTCTTCAGGACCCTGCTTCTGGGCCTGCCGAATCTCATCGACGGTCAGTGGCTGGGATTATTCGACGACTTTCAGTCGGACAAACCCGCCTTTGAGATCCTCTGCCAGCCGGAGATGCAGCCCCTGGTTGAAGCCGCGCTCGATCCGTCTCCTGCGACCTTGGCCTCGGTCGTCGACCTTGACCTGAGAGATTTCTTTGCCCGATTGTATGAACGCCCCGAGATGACGGATCTTGTCTGGCTCAACATGTTTCGGTTCCTGAGTTCTCGAATGGGCCGGGAAAAACACTTTGTCGCGTGCATCGTCTATGCCCCGCTGGACAAAAAAGAGGTCATCACCGGGTTGCGCGACCAATTTAAACAAATCGCCGACAAGCACAACATCAGCAACCATTACGGCTTCATCATGCCGCTCGACCTCGGCAAGCGGGCCCTCTTGGAATACGACTATTACCTCGACCAGACAAATCAGGATGAGATTGAGAGAATAAGGAAAGCCCTTTCGGAAGCCGGCGCCGTCATCGAGAGCTTTGCCGCCCGGGTGCCCGGTATCGTCTGGATTCGATACGTCGTGAATCAAGGATTCTCGCGCATGGAGAGTCTACTTTATACCTGAGCCTGATATCACATCTCAACGCTTGAGCAAATAGTAGCCTTGGGGCGGGGGTTCCAGAGTGGAATTCCAGATCAGCCCCGTCTGTGGATCATAGTAGAGCGGATTGTTTCCCCCGGGAATCGAGTTGAGCGGAATATCCACCTCTTCTCCGGTGGGGGTTTGAAACGTTTCGTAACCCATGATGGTTTCCTGGCGTTTTTCCGAAAGCGCCGAGTCCACCCTGTTTTTGTATTCCCAATTTCCCATGATCGTAGAGGAGTCATAAGGATTATTTCTGGGCAGAATCCTTTGCGTGATCAGTTCGCTGGCCCGGATGATTTTAAGATTTTCTTGAACAATGGCGGTTGCAGCCGAGTTTCTTTCCCAGGTTTCCGGCCGGGAAATTCTCGTTGATGTGGCGATGATCCAGCCGCACAAGCCGGTGATATGCCGGCCGCCCATGACCATGCCGGTTAAGACGCCGTGCACTCTCGTGCTTTCGGCGTCGACCAACGTCGCCTCAAACTCCTCGGCCCTGGCTTTCCAGGTCCGCCCCAGATTATCTTTAAAGTCCGGGGCATCGACCGCTGCCAACCTCCTGTAGCTCTTGGTGATACTAAAGCAGGGCTGCTGGCCGGGAGGACAGGGCTTGGTCACAGATTCAAACAATCGCGGGATGGTCATCGGCTGGACATCACCCCCGAAATCAAGGTAACCGCACATCACTCCGGCGTCCCCGGCCGGATTCTTGAAGTTGACCGAATTCGAGGTTTCCTCCAGGATCCGCCATCCTTTGGGAGCCATCGTCTCAAAATAAGTTCCTTTCAAACGGATGAGGGCCAGGCCGGAAGTCTTCTGATAGCTATTGACGATACATTTCAATACTTCTTGTTTCGAAGAGAGCTCTTCTGCCGGAGCCCAATAAAGCGTCATGATGTAATCTGGTCCCGAAAGGAAGGCTGAGGCCGCACCGGCGATCGTTTTCCCGCCCATCATTCCCAAAACTTTTGCCTGAAATCCATCCTGATTCTCGGCTATGTCCGAATAATCGACCCGCGACGAAGCGCTCGATGATTTTTTCAGGATGTTCAGGTAGCTCAAAAAAAATTCCTGCAGGGAAAATCCGGCCATCGGCCTTACCGGGTATATCAACGCACCCTCCTGCGCCTCTTCGTCTCTTATGATGGCGATGACACCGGTGGTATACCTGAGCAGCCAGCCCGACGGTTTCTTCACGGCGAATCCAACGACATCTTCCTTGAAGTCATCAAGACCTTGACACGGAACCTGTCTGTTTGCGGTCTCTCTTTTTTCGGAAGTTAGGACATTGGACTCTTTCCTCGAGGATTCATCACTGGTTTTTTGGCACCCGCTCGATATCATAAAAAAGCCGATGGAGATACCGACCAACACGCCGATAAAAGCCCCTTTTTTGGTTCTCACAGAGACTCCTTTCCCACTTCTTATTCTTGTCGAAGTGAAGATACCACCGGAGGGGAGAGCAGTCAATTGTTTAGGCGCGAAAGCCTTTCGATTCGGCTTTTCAATTGCTTCGTCCGGGAATTGTCTCTATAATCGGGGGCGTCGCGGACAGGTGACGATGAAAGGACAAGAGGGAACAGCACGCCCGGAGCTGAGGCGGGAGCTCGGCCTCTTCGCCGCCGTTGCCGTCGGGGTGGCCTCGATCATCGGCTCCGGCATCTTCAAGAAACCGGCCCTGATGGCCAGCCAATTGGGCTCAGCCGAGCTCTTGATCCTGGTCTGGGTGGTGGCCGGAATCATGACGCTCCTGGGCGCCCTGAGCATCGCCGAAATCTCCGGCATGTTTCAGGACCCGGGCGGTCAGTATGTCTATTTCAACAAGGGGTTCAATAAATTCATCGGTTATCTCTACGGCTGGGCGGTCTTCATCGTCATCATGAGCGGCGCGACCGCGGCCCTCGCCTTTGTCTTCGCCGACTCGTTGGGATACTTCGTGAAGCTGCCGAGGCTTTCCGGGGCCTGGGAGAGTTTTTCGATTCCCATTCCGTTCATCGGCGCCATGACTCCCTTCAAATTCATCGGCCAGAAGCTCTGCGCCATCGCCCTGATCTTGTTCTTGATGACTGTCAATTATCTCGGTGTCAAATTCGGGAGCGCGATCGGGGTGGTCTTCTCGGCGCTCAAAATTTCGATCATCGGCGGGATCATCATTCTGGCCTTTGCCTTCGGGCACGGAAGTCTTGCGAACTTCACCGAGTCGGCTCCTCTCCGCGCGGCCGGATCTTCCTCCGTCTTCTTCCTGTTCATAATGGCCATGGCCGGCGCGTTCTGGGCTTACGACGGCTGGATCATGTTGACCTATCTCTCCGGCGAGATCAAGAACGTCCAGAAGAACCTGCCTCGCGCCTTGGCCATCACGGTCGTCATCATCATCGCGCTCTACGTTTCGATGAACTTGGCCTATATCTACATCATCCCCGTTCCCACCATGGCCAGGAATTATTCGGAGGGATATCTCGTGGCCGTGGACGTCGCCAACCGCTTCCTCGGGGATTGGGGTGGCGGGTTGATCGCGATCGCCATCATGATCTCGACGTTCGGAGCGGTGAACGGCACGACGATGATGCCGGCTCGAATCACTTTTGCCATGGCCCGGGAGAAAGTCTTCTTCCGCAGACTGGGCGACGTCCACCCCCGCTACCGGACGCCGGGAAAATCCCTCATCGTGCTCGGTATCTGGACGTCGATCTTGGTATTGACCGGCACCTTTGACCAGCTCACCAACACGATGGTCTTCGTCAGCTGGATCTTTTACGCCCTGGCCTCAATCAGCGTTTTTACCCTGCGCAAAAAAATGCCGGACACTCCGCGTCCCTATAAAGTCTGGGGATATCCGGTCACACCGATCGTGTTCATCCTCTTCGCTTCGGTGTACATCGTGTTCACCCTGTACTCGGATATCGTGAGCTTCAGAAACGGCGCGACGCCGATCATCAATTCGGTGATGGGTTTGTTCTGGCTGGCAATCGGAATCCCAGGCTACTTTTATTGGTCGCGGAAGCAGAGGAAATAACGAAACTAAGCTGGGCGCCCGGATAAATGACTATCTGAAAACAGAAAGGATACAAAGATGATGACGAGAAAGAACATTCCCAAGGATGATCTGGATACACCCGTGGTCGCGATCGATCTGGACATTCTGGAGAAGAACATTTCCAGGCATGCCGCGATGGCCCGCCTGAATCACATTCACCTCCGGCCCCATATCAAAACTCACAAGACCCCGGAAATCGCCGACATGCAGCTAAGAGCCGGGGCGATCGGGATCACCTGCGCGAAAATCGCGGAGGCCGAGGTGATGTGCGAAAAAAGCTCAGCCACCGACATTTTCATCGCCTATCAAATCGTGGGTTCCGAAAAGATCCGTCGCCTGCTGAAATTGGCCGAGAATCCTAAATTGCGGCGATTGAGCGTCGGGGCAGACAGCGTTGATGTCGCCCAGCCCATTTCAGACGCCGCCAGGCAACGGGGAATGAAGATCCCGGTCGTCCTGGAAACGGATGTGGGTTACTCGAGAACGGGCGTGCCGGTGGGCCAACCCACTCTTGATCTCGCCCGGAAAATCGAAAAGATGCCGGGGCTGACGCTCGGAGGGCTTTACGCTTATGAAGGCCAGGTATATAGCGCCAAATCCTCTCGGGAGATGCGCCGGCTGGCGCTTGAGGCCTGTCGGCGGTTGATCGAGACCGCCGAACTCTTGCGCAAGAGCGGCATTCCCGTCGACATCGTGAGCGTCGGAGCAACAGGCTCGGCCAGGTTCACGAGCGCCGTTCCCGGCATCACGGAGCTTCGCTGCGGGACTTACGTTTTCAATGATCAAATGCAGATCAGGGCTGGATCGGCCAAAGAACGGGATTGCGCATTGAGCATCACGGCCACGGTCATCAGCGTTCCGTCTCCGAATCGGGCGGTCATAGACGCGGGAACAAAGTCCCTGACGTCGGAGAAGGCCTCCGAATTCGGCGTCTTCGGTTTGATCAAAGGCCGGCCGGATCTATGCTTTATCAAAGCCAACGAAGAACACGGCATCCTCAGGATGGCTTCCCTCCGAAGGAGGCTCAAGGTCCGTGACCGCCTCGAAATCATCCCCAACCATGTCTGTCCCGTCATGAATCTTCATGACGAAGTCGTCGGGATCCGGAACGGCCGGATCGAATCCGTCTGGGCCGTCGCGGCGAGGGGAAAAATCCGCTGAAGAGAGGAGCCCTCCGCTAAGATTTCGCTGCTTCTTCAAAGAGACGGTCAAGAATTTCTCCGTCCTCTTTCCTCGGGCTGTCAAAATTGAAAAAGATAATCACTCCCGCGCCGTCTTTGGGACGGAAGAGCATAATGGTCGAAATGCCGGGATCTCCACCACTGTGGCCCCAAGTGAGGTCACCGTTATTGAGCTTGTGAGTGAACCAGCACAATCCCCGTCCGAAGTGCTGATCAGAAAGCATGCTCTGGATCGTCTCTTTCTGCAGGATCTTTTTATTTTCATAAAGCCCGTTGTTGATGTAGCCCCGTAAAAACTGCGATAGCTCCCGGACGCTCGTGCGTATCAATCCATCAGGGTAATTTGGGAAACTATAAAGGCAATGGGCAAAAAGTTCTCCCTGCTTTACGGATTGTCTATCTTTCCCATATCTGGGCAGGAGAGTTTCGAAGGTCTGTCCCTCGTCCAATTTGAAATTCTCCGGAAGGTAGGTGTAGGGGACGGCATGATTCGCGATATCCACATCTGCCAGGTACCATCCCGTGTGCTTCATCTCCAATGGAGAAAAGATATTTTTTTTACAATATTGGGCAAAATCCTCGCCGGATATGACCTCGACGAGGTAACCCAGCAGCCCGAAGCCCACGTTGGTATAAGCCCTTTCCCCCTCCGGAATTTTTTCCGTCCCGGGCTTCCAGGCGTGAAAATTTTGCTCTTTATTGAAATATTTGCCTTCGGGCGTCAAATACCCCTTTATCCAGTCTTGGAGCAAGATCGTCGGATCCCCGCAGGCATAGCTCTCCCCATAAGCGCGACTGTCTTTGATGGAAGATGTGTGAGTCAGGAGCTGCCGGAAGGTGATGGGGTCATCCGGAAAGCGGGGATTCCGGACCTCGAAGGCCAAATATCCGTTCACATCGTCGTCCAGCTTGAACTTGCCCTTTTCCCAGAGCTGCATGACTGCTGTGGCGGTTATTGTTTTCGAAATCGAGCCGATGTTCTGAATCGTGTCCGCCGTCATCGGCACTTTCTTTTCAATGTCCGCCCAGCCGTATCCCTGGGCCCAGACAAGCTTGTCTTTTTTGACAATGCAGGCTGCGAGGCCGGGAGCGTGACCCGCTTTCATTTTTTCCAGGATGTAATCATCCAAGACCGTCCTTTCCGGAATGATCGGACGAGCGAAGAGAGCGGCTGCCAGCATAGCCAGGCATGTCCACAGAATCCCGCGCGAGGTGCTTTTTTTTCGTTGAGTCATGGGCTCCCCCTTTAAGATATTTCCAAGAAACCGTATTATACATCGTTTGATCGGGGAGGACGGCAAAAAAATTGGACGAGAGATTGCGCCCGTCCGGAATGAATTTCAGATTAAGTTTAACTTTCGGTTATAATGTTGCGGCTGTTTTCTCTTTTCAGAGAAGGTGACGAATAATGAAAAAATATTGGCCTATGACACGCGATTACGCCCTGATAGTCCTGGCCGCGTTGATTCAAGCGGTGAGCCTGCGGCTATTCTTTGTCCCGGCGAAATTGGCCTCCGGGGGCGTGAGCGGCATTTCGCAGATGATCAATCACTTCACGGGCTGGCCCATCGGATTGATGGTGTTGATCGGTAATATCCCGCTTTTCCTGCTCGGCTGGCGTTTCCTCGGAGGACGTCACTTCGGGTTGCGGACGGCGCTGGCGATCATTGCGTATTCTCTATTTACAGACTTGATACTTAAGCTGCCCCTGTTTGGGCCGCACGGCGCGGCGACCATGCTCATCAATGACTTGAAAGGGGATATATTCTTGAACTCCCTCTATGGCGCGATCACCAGCGGCATCGGGTATGGATTGGTGTACCGGGCCGGAGGAACGAGCGGCGGCTCGGATATTCTGGCCCGAATCCTGAACAAGTGGCGCGGGATTTCGATGACCCAAAGTTATTTGACGGTGGACACCGCCGTCATCTTATCTGCGGGATTCATCTTCGGCTGGAAACAGGCTCTGTACGCGATGATCACATTGTACGTCAGCGGACTCGTGTCCGAGACCGTCCTTGAGGGCGGCGGGACCGCCCGCACGGCCATGATTGTCACATCACAACCTGAGGCGGTTTCCCATCGCGTGATGGACGAACTGGAGCGCGGAGTCACATTCCTGGAGGGGACAGGCGCGTACTCAGGGACATCGCGACCCGTCCTGTATTGCGTGATTTCCCGAGCGGAGGTCGCGACTTTGAAGGCGATTATCCACGAGCTGGACCCGGAGGCTTTCATGGTCATCGGTGTGGCCCACGAAGCGCTGGGCGAGGGGTTCAGGGCGTTGAAGGCGCAATAAAACACGGATTCTTCAAGGAGGACTGCAGAATGATCGGCCTCTTTTCCTGTTCTTGCCCAAGCAGAGTGCCGTTCGAATCGGCCCCCATCCTCCGCAAGGAAACGCTCGAAATGATGGAACAGCACTCGGTAGGGGGCGGTCCGCTCCAGATGTCGAGGAAGATAGACTCCCGCCATGGCAGGAGAATGGCCTCAAGAAACGGGCCAAGTCTCGAACATTTCTTCTTAATTGCCCAAGATGGAAGCTCGATTCTCGAAGGAGGTGAACAGACTCAAGAGTGCGGAGGCGAGCCGGGGAACCTGGTTTTTTGGTTTTAAGGGAAAAAAGATTCCCAGCCGGGAAGAGTTTTTCCTCATCCATGGTATTATTAAATCCGACGAACCATGAGTACCCCTTTGTCACCTTTCGACAGGCCTTGATCAAGATGGAAAAGTATTCGCTGGTCGTGATCGGTGGCGGGCCGGCCGGACTCTTCTGCGCCTTGAGGGCGGCGGGGAACGGGCGAAAAATTCTGATCGTTGAAAAAAAGCCCCTGCCTGGCCGGAAGCTCCTTCTCTCCGGTTCGGGGCAGTGCAATATCACCCATGAAGGGGAAATCGGATCATTTCTTTCCCAGTATGGAGACAACGGCCGGTTTCTCAAACCCGCCCTGATGAATTTCCAAAATCGGGATTTAATTTCGTTCTTCACCGAACGGGGGCTGCGGCTCATGACGGAGCCCGACGGGAAAGTGTTTCCCCGGTCCCGGAAGGCGTCCGGGATTTTGGATATTCTGGTCAAGGAATGTACGGCCGCCCATGTGGAGATTCGATGTGGAGACCCGGTCTTGGAAGTCTCCGTCCGGGACGAAGGGTTTTCGATTCGGACAGGTCAAAGGACGTGTCGCGCCGATCAGTTGGTTATGGCAACCGGAGGCATCACCTATCCGGCCACGGGCTCGACGGGAGACGGGTATGTTTTCGCTCGAAGCCTGGGGCATAGCGTGACGGAAGTGAGCCCGGCGCTCGCCGCGGTGACCATTCAGGATTACCGATTCTCGGACCTGGCCGGGAATTCTTTTGCGGATGTGATCATCTCTCTTACCCGCGCCGGCCAAAAGATAAAACAGCGCACCGGAGATCTGCTCTTAACCCATTCCGGCTTATCCGGGCCGGGGATTCTCGATTTTTCCCGGTTTATCCGTCCGGGTGATATTCTCAGGATATCTTTCCTCCCGGGTATTGACCGCCAGAAAGTGAAAGAGACCCTGCTGAAGCGCCTTTCCGCCGCCGGAAAGGTGCGGGTCAGGACGGTCCTGACGGCTTATGATCTGCCCGAACGGTTCGTCAACAAGCTCCTGACTCTGGCCGGGATTGAACTTGATCTGACCGGGGCCCATCTCTCCAGGAAAGACCGCTCCGCTCTTATCGATCTCCTGACCGGATGCCCGTTCGTGGTCGGCCGACTCGGGGGAATTCATGAGGCGATGGTGACCCGCGGCGGAGTATCGCTGGACGAGATCAATCCGAAGACGATGGAGTCCAGGCTCGTTCCCTGCCTCTTCTTCGTCGGCGAGGTCCTGGACATCGATGGGGATACCGGCGGATACAATCTTCAGGCCGCGTTCTCGACCGCGGCCCTGGCCGCCCAAAGGATCGTGGAGCGTAATTCGGAATCAGCCTGACGACAAAAACCCCTCCCGCCCGCCGCCCGCGGAACGCCGGAATACATACGGTATAACGGTCCGGAGTCCACGGCCAAGGTTGTCCGGGAACGGCTTTCGCACGTTAACGTCAGGACGTTGTTTATCGACCCGGGGGAGTCCGTGGGAAGATGGATATGCGGAGTCATTCAATGGAAAGCTGAGGGACGAACTCCTCAACGGCGAGATTTTCGATACATTACTCGAAGCTCGGGTGGTTATTGAGAAATGGAGACGGGGCTTATCGGCCCGGATACCTCTGGAGCAGGCGGTCGTAAACCACCTCCCCAGCCCGAATTTGGGCCCAATTTTGGACACACCCGTCGTTTTGCCAGGCCGTGGGATCGCGCAAGTTCTCAAAGAACTCCGAAACGCCCACAAGACTGTGATCTTAGAATATTAACCTCCCCTTCCCCTCCTAAGAACGAGGAGGGGCCTGACACCGGTAGGCGTTTTTCCTGCAGGATGGGCGATACAGGATTTGAACCTGTGACTTCTACCGTGTGAAGGTAGCACTCTTCCCCTGAGTTAATCGCCCACGGGCCTATTTTTATCAAATTTCGGGACGAAAGTCAATTTCCCGGTCCCTCTTCGTTTTGATTGACAAGTCGCACTTTTCCAACTATATATAAATTAATGGCCATCCGAAGGTGTCCTTACTGCCGGGCGATCATCGAGGAGGATGACCAGTATTGCAAGAACTGCGGGACCCAGCTGCTCTTCCCAGAGGACGAGGAGGGCGAAGAAGAGATCCCGGGTGAGAAAATCACCCACGCGGATGTCGCCGAAGAGGTTGAGTCGGAAAAGGCCGAAGAGGAAGTGCTTGAAGATCCTGAAGAGCCCTGCGGAACCCTGAGCGAAGAAGACGAAGATAAGCTCTTGGCCGAGGAAAAGGAAGCGGCAGAACGGCCGGATGAGGAAGATAAAGAAGAAGTAAGGGAAGAAGAGGAAAAGAAAGAAGCCGAGCCAGTCGAAGAGAGAGCCGAAGCCTCCGAGGCGCCCACGAAAACCGAAACGTCCGAGATATCGGAAGAAATCGAGGAAAAAGCAGAGAAGAAAAAAGACCGGTCTGCCAAAGAAGAGCTGACTTTCAACACGGAAGATCTGGACCGGATGGGGCCGACGGTCGAGCAGGCCAAAGAAGAAATCGATCGATATCTCGAATCCTTCAAAAAAGAAAAAGCACCGCCGAAAGAAGAAAAACGGTCCCCTCAAGAGCCGGAGAACGTTCCCTCGTTGACCGGGGTCCTGGAAAAAGAGGTTCTCGGCGATGACGAGGGGCTGCCTCCCTGGGCAGATAAGATCAAAGAGCCTTCGCCTCCCTCGGAGATCCTTGAAATCGAAGCGGACGAGAGGAAGCGGACCGCGGAGATGGAGAAGGCCCTTTCGGGCCCGGGCGAGGACGTTGAGTGGAAGAAGACGCGGGTTGGGGATTCAGGGATCGGCATTCCAGAAGGGGTGACTCGCTCCCTGACTCAGACGCCCCTGCTTTTTGAGGGACCGCCGGCCAGGCAAGAAAAGGAAGTGGTCCCGGACGGCGAACTCGAAGAGAGGGAGGAGATCGAACCCTCGCCGCAAGAAACTGATGAGGCTGCGCCGGCCCTCGACCTTTCGACGATGCTCAAAGCCAGGCTGTTCGACCTGCTGTTTGTCACCGCGATCTGGCTTATCTCCATCTGGCTGGCGGCCCAATCCATGACGGTTAACCTGTTCAAACTGATTTCTGTCGCCGCGAAACCCAGCCTGATCTTTTATGGGGTTCTGCTCGCGGCCTATTTTTTCCTTTTTCTCTTTTTCCTGGGCGAAACCCTGGGAGACCGCCTTTTCTCGGCCAGGGATTAGGACGGGATTTCTTCCCCGAGCTTAAAATTATTCCCTAGAAATTTC
Organism: Candidatus Aminicenantota bacterium; assembly: GCA_963701305.1. Taxonomy (GTDB): domain Bacteria; phylum Acidobacteriota; class Aminicenantia; order Aminicenantales; family CAVYOD01; genus CAVYOD01. The sequence continues at coordinate 1,039,342 of OY969586.1, read as the reverse complement.
GCTTTGGCCCGATCGTCCGCGGCGATCTGCTGAGGGCTTCCCTCGATCAGGAGCTCGCCGTCGTCGATGATATAGGCGCGGCTCGCGATCTTAAATGTATCCCGGACGTTGTGGTCGGAGATGACGATTCCGATTCCTTTATCCTTGAGCTTCACTAAAATCTTTTGAAGCTCGATGATCGTCAGCGGGTCGATCCCGGTGAAAGGCTCGTCGAGAAGCAGGAATTTGGGATGGATGCTCAAGGCTCGGCAGATCTCCAAGCGCCGCCGCTCACCGCCGGAGAGGCTGTGGGCGGACTGCCTGGACAAGGACGTTAGGCCGAGTTCAGCCAGAAGCGCGGCGGCGAGTGCTTTTCGCTCCGGGCCCGGATGATGCTTGAGTTCCAGAACAAGCCTGAGGTTATCCTCGACCGAGGCTTTAAGAAAAACCGAGCCCTCCTGCGGGAGGTAGGTGATTCCCCTGGCGGCCCGCTCATAGGTCGGACAGCGCGAAATGTCCTCCTCGTCAAGCAGGATTCTTCCGCCGTCGGGCCTGAGGAGTCCGACCATCATCTGGAACGTCGTCGTCTTGCCGGCTCCGTTCCGGCCGAGCAGGCCGATTGTCTCCCCCGACCGGACCTCGACGTTCATCCCCTTAACGACCTGCCTGCGGTCGTAGCTCTTGGTCAAGTCTATGGCACGGAGGAGGGACATTGCTTGTCTGGGGCCTCGTCGGTTAGAATACTAAGGGCATTTGTCCCGAGTGTCAAGGCAAGATGAAGAAAGTCGTCAGCGCTTCGCGGCGGACGGATCTGATCGCATCGTTTCCCCGCTGGCTCTCGGAGGCTGCCGTCAAGGGCCGGGCCCGCGTCGTCTCCCCGTCGGGGCACGTTTTCACGACCGACCTCGATCCCGGAGCCGTCCATACCTTTGTCCTCTGGTCAAAGGACTTTTCCAATCTGTTGAAGGATCGCCACGGCCTTCGCCGCGCTCTCGAAAAGTACGACCAGCTCTATTGCCATTTCACGATCACCGGTCTAGGCGGGAGCACCATCGAAAGGGGCGTTCCCGAACCGGAACTCGCTTTTTCCCAAATCGAGCCGCTCGTCGCCCTCGTCGGCCGTCCGGGCCGCGTTTCCCTCCGCTTTGACCCTGTTGTCTATTGGAAAGAGAAAGGCTTGGTCAGGACCAACTTCGATTTCTTCGGGGAATTGGCCAGAAAAGCTTCGGCTGTCGGGATCAAAGATATCCGGATGAGCTTCGCCCAATGGTATGGGAAGTCCGCCCGGCGGGCCGCGGAGCACGGCTTTGAGTACCTCGACCCCCAGAGCGAAGAGAAGATGGAAGCGGCCCAAGGGCTTGCCCAAATCGGACGGCGCTACGGGTTAACGCTCTATGCTTGCAGCCAAGGTTACCTGTCCCAAGTCGAAGGGATGCAGCCATCGGCTTGTATTGATGGAAAACTCTTGCAGAGCCTTCGTCCTGGGCACGAACCGGCCTCCCAGGTCAAAGACAAGAGCCAGCGCCGGGAGTGCCTCTGCACCGAGTCGGTCGATATCGGAAGCTACACTCAGAGCTGTCCTCACGCCTGCCTCTACTGCTACGCAAATCCAAAAATATAAAAACGTCTCTCTCGTCGTCTCGTCATTTTGTCATCTCGTCAAATGAACGCAGAGGGGGTGCCCAAGTCACAATAAAGAGATGGGGGCAGGCGCAGGGCTCCCTGCCCGCCCGGAGCAAAAATCTGGGGAATCTCCCAAGCGTAGATTTTTGCGAGCACGGACGGGGATGCGCCGTATGCGGGGCCCCGTCTCTCCCGAAAAGCACAACGATATGACGAGATAGACGTCTTCAGATTCCCAGCGAGAGACGTTCCGCGAGGGCAAAAGGAAGCTTTTCCTGACGGATCTTTTTCTGGGCCTCTAAAATATTGTATTCCCTGCGGGAGAACCGAATTGTCCGGGCCTCGGAATCATAGACGGCGAACGCGGCCCGGTTGTTCCTATCCCGAGGCTGGCCGACCGAACCCGGATTGATCAAATAACGTACCCCCTTTTCAAGCCTGAGCTCATTCGAATTCCCCTCGAGGAGCAGGCCCTCCACAGCGTGTTCCCGTTCGGCGTAGATGTAGGGGAAATGGGTATGTCCGAAAAAGCAAAGTGGGGTCTCGAATTGGCTAAAGGCTTCGGCGGCATCGAATTCTCCGAAAATGTAGTAATCCTCATCAAACGGCGCGCCGTGGCAGATCGTCATGCTTTCGTGGACGACGAGCGGGCTTTTTTTTAAGCGGCAGAGGAATTCAAGGTTTTTTTTAGAGACATTCCGCTGGGTCCAGTGGATGGCCGCAGCCGCAACCGGATTAAAGGTCTGGATGTAATCCAGGTTGCAGACGGCTTTGTCGTGGTTTCCCCGAATGATCGAGATGGGCTTAAGGTTGAAAACTCTCTCGATGATCTCGTTGGGCGAAGCCCCGTAGCCGACGAGGTCGCCCAGACAAAGATAGTGATCAATCTTTTTCCGCTCCGTGAATTTGAGGACGGCCAGCAGCGCCTCGAGATTCCCGTGGATATCCGAAAAAACGAGATAGCGCATTTTCTCTTTCTTATACCATTTTTAGGAAACCCTTGTACAATCTCTGGGCGTGGAATGAGCTCCGGACGAGGGGTCCCGCCTCGACATCCCTGAAACCGAAGCCCAGGGCGGCGGCGCGGATTTCCTCGAATTCTTGGGGCGCATAATACTTTCGGACCGGAGCCGAATCCCGGGTCGGCTGGAGGTATTGTCCGATGGTCAAAAGGTCGCAACCGACGCCGCCCAGGTCACCAAAAGTTCGGAGAATATCGGTCTGAACTTCTCCGAGCCCTACGATGATTCCGGATTTGGTGACCGCTCCCTTCTTCTTGGACCTTTCCAGGACAGCCAGCGACCTCCGGTAATTCAAGCCGGGCCGTCGGATTTCGGGATAGAGGACCTCGGGCACTTCCAGGTTGTGATTGAGGACGTCCGGGGCGGCTTCGAGGGCGACGGCCAGGGCTCGCTCATCGCCTTGAAAATCAGGAATCAGGATTTCCACCTTGACATCTCCCGCGAGCCTTCTGATGGCCTGAATCGTCGAAGCAAACACCGACGCGCCGCCGTCGGGAAGGTCGTCTCTCGTGACCGAGGTGATGACAGCGTATTTCAAGCCCAGTGTCGAAACGGCCCGGGCGACCTGGTCGGGCTCATCTTTCGAGAGAGCCGGGGGCTTCCCTTTTTTGACCGCGCAAAAGGCGCATGTCCTGGTGCAGATATCCCCCAGGATCAAGAAGGTTGCTGTCTTCTCCGACCAGCATTCCCCGGCGTTCGGACACTTCGCGCTCTGACAGATGGTGTGGAGGCGGTGTCTCTTCACCAGCTCGGAGACGTAAAAAAAATTCTGGTGCGTGGGCAATCTGACTTTGAGCCAGGAGGGCTTGGCCGGCACTAAAAAACTTCCTTCGAGCGAGGAGGCCGCTCTTAGTATTCGAGCTCTCGTTCTCTCTTAATCCTGCGGCGCATCCGCTTCCGGGCCTGGGCCTGTTTCATCCGGCGTTTTTCTCCGGGCTTAAAATAGACAGAATGCTTTTTGATTTCTTTGATGATGGCTTCCTGCTGGACTCTTCTCTTGAACCTACGGAGCGCGCTCTCTAATGATTCACCTTCTTCAATGACTACAAAAGCCAATAAAATTCACCTCCTCACTTCTGGAAGTCATTGATTTTATACCGAAATCCGGCCGGGTTGTCAAGGCGAATTCGTCCGATCAAAATCAGAACTTGATCGTGAAGATGGGTTCAATATCAACCGGAATGTCTTGGAGAGTGGATATGACTCGCCGGGTTTCCTCGTCCATCTTTCCGTAGCGGCCGATAAACTGCTTCACTTCGGAATAATCGCCGTTTCCTTCCAGCATTAGGAAGGCGCGGGCGAGATCTCTGACCGCCTCCTGGATGCTCTCGAAATTCACCCGGAATTTCATCATCTGCGGATCGTAGAGAAAGGCGCCCTTCTCTCTCAGAAAGTTGTACTGAAGGAGGGTCCCCAGACCATGGGCCTCGGTGGCTCCGAAGCGCAGGGCCCTGAAAATCCCGGCCAGGTAGGTCGTGTACGCTTCCTTTGCCATGTCCGTCGGTATCCAGCCTTTCTTCATCAGGAGAGGAATATTGTAAAGACCGACGATATCGGCTTTGGCTTCTTCAATAGGGGAGTAAAGGTCCCGGAGAGCCCTGTTCACCGTCGTTCTCGTGCCGTTGGGCAGTGAAGCGGAGCCCGGACCCAAAGCGTGGCAAATTTCGTGGAGGACAGTCTCATTGAAGTAGGCCGCGAAGGAGACGAGCCTTCGGTCCTCCGCCGTGAGAACGCGTTCGGAAATGGGGACGAGACTCTTGTTGAACTTGGCTTCCATTACGTTCTTGAGGAAAACTTTTTTTGTCCCTTTCTTTTCCCGGACCCTCTCGTCGTTGGGGAGGACGAAGGCTGAGGTCTGGATCCCTGCCTTGGCATCCCCGGCCGTGAAAACCTCGAGGACGACGTTGAGCGGCGACGCGAGGCCGGCCACTTTTTGGTCTTTGTAAGGAGGCTCGACGGGAAGGGTTTTTTGCATCTCGTCGAGATAATCGAGGTAGCCTCTGATCTTTTTCATCTCCGCCCGGTCGTTGATATAAACATAGCTCTCATAGGAGGCCTTGAGACCGTTGAGGCCGTCCTCATAAACTTCATACGGCCCGATGACGATCTCGACCAGGTTGTCCTTGAGGTCGATCCAGTCGCAGTCGCTTTGATAATAGTCGTTATTGAGAAGGTCGGCGGCGCGCCCAGTCAAGTATTTTTTTAGCGTAGGATTCGAGGTGAGGCCGGCCGCTTCCTCCAGATCCCTGGCCAGGGGACCCAGGTCGTCCCGGTATTCGACATTGTAGGGGACGGCGACGAGCTTGCCGCCTTCTCTCTTGATGACCGTGAACGGGCTTTCGAATTCCTCCTTGACATCGGGATGTCCGGCGATCCATACGGCGAACTCCTCCTTGGTCAGGTCCGGGGGGTAAAAGCCTGCGCCGGCGGGCTTTGGGGTGGTTCCGATGAAGGGCTTGTTTTCATCCTGCCGGTCGAAGGGACCGAAGTTGATTCTGAGAAAATGGAGGGCGTCTTTGTCTTCAAGCCGGGACGATTTTTCAAGTTCCTTTTTGAGGGCCTGCCCCGAAGGGTAAGATTGCCTCCAGAAGATCTCGTCTATCCTCTGAGCCGAAGAGACCAATTTCTTGAGGACTTGTTTGTCTTCTTCAGCCATAAGGCTCGTATCGAACCCGATTTCGGTCGGCGAATATTTGGCCAGGCGCTGTTGAATATCGGGAAGAAGGGAAAGCTTCGGCATGGCCTCCTCTTTTGCTTTTTTAGTCGTGCATGCAAAGGCAAGGGCGAGTATCAAGATAAGGGGTGCGATCGTCGCAGAATGGCTTCTGAAGTGGATCATGCAGAACCTCCCTTCTTTATTTTATATCCGGCCTTTCTTATGCAAGCCAGGGCGGCTATTCTCATCGGCTCGATGAAGGCCACAGGGAGGTCCGATTCTTTGAGAACGAGCGGGATCTCCGTGCAGCCGGCGATGATAGCCTCGGCCCCTCTGGCGATGAGCCTCCGTGCGATGTCGAGGATGAGCCTCCGCGGCCGCCCGGTCGCAAAGCCTGCTTTAATCCCTTTTTCACCAAAGACGGCCTCCATCACGTTTTCTTGTTCCCGCCTTGCGGGAGCTATGATTTCGATCCCCCGCTGACCGAAACTCAGGTGAAAGAGCTTCGATTCTACTGTTCCGGTGCTGGCGATCAACCCGGCTTTTTTCAGCCCGGGAATTTTCTTTTTGGCGTGGAGCAGGCTTTCTTCGATCAGGCTGATCACAGGGAGCCTCGATTTGGCCGCGATCTGCGGGTAAAAATAGTGTGCGGTAATGCAGGGCATAACCACGAAATCGGCCCCCGCCCTCCGTAGGATCTCCACGCCCTCGATCAGGAGCGGCCAGGGAGTCGGACCCCGGCCGAGAATCGCGCAGGTCCGGGGCGGGATCTTGGGGTTGTTCCAGATGATGATCGGGATGTGCTCTTGGTCACAGCCGGCCTCGGTGTTCTTGATAATGAGCCCAAAAAAATAGGCAGTGGCCTCGGGGCCCATGCCTCCGAGGACGCCGATTGTTTTCTTCATGTCTCCGTCCCCGCTGGTCCGCTTCGGCCCGCCAGGGTCATCCACTTTCTTGGGCTTTCCGTGTCGCGGATCTTATCGGCTTTCATCGTGTCGTCTCATCTTGTCGAGCTTGTCGAGAGGGAGGGCCTCGGCGACGTGCCCATCTTTCCCTTCCATCCGCCCTGCTTTGAACATGGAGTTGAGGATGGCTTCTTCCGCCGCCTCGGCCGCGGCCTGGAAAAGGGGCGACATTTGTTCGTTCCTGAGGACGATCATTTTCTGGGTGGGGCTCGAAGATCGATGGGCGATCCTGAGCTCGGAGGAGGAAGAAAAGGCGATGGCGTAATCGCCGCTCCCGTTGGAATAGAAGCCGCCGGTCCGGGCGATCCCGAGGAGGGCACGCTTGGCCAGGCGCTTCAAGTTGCGGCTGTCGAGCGGCGCATCCGTCGCCACGACGATCAAGCAAGAGCCTTCGGAAGGCGCTTCGAGGCCTTTTTTTGGGGCGAAGTCCCCGCGTTCATCTTCCAGGGGGAGGCCGTTGATACGAAGAACTCCGCCATGATTCGTCTGGACGAGGACTCCGACGGTCCAGCCGCCGCTCTCTCCGGGGAGTTTTCGAGACGAAGTGCCGATACCTCCCTTATAATCAAAACAGACGGTTCCGGTGCCGGCTCCCACCGCGCCTTCTTCGACCGCACCTCCGGTCGCGTTTCTGATCGCCGCGAGAACGTGCTCTTTCTTGATGTGTCTTCCCCGGATGTCGTTCAGCCAGCCGTCGTTGGTTTCCCCGACTATCGGGTTGACCGATTCGACCCCCTCGTTTCCGGGCAGGCCGAGGGTGTAATCGATGAGCGCTTCGGCAGCCGTTGGAACGCTCAGCGTGTTTGTCAGAATGATCGGAGTCTCGACATTGCCCAACTCTTCAACCTGAGTATAGCCCGTGAGTTTCCCGAAGCCGTTGGCGACATAGATGGCCGCCGGGACTTTTTCCAGGAAGATATTTCCGCCGTGAGGAAGGATCGCGGTAACACCTGTACGAACGTCCTTTCCCTCGATGACCGTCACCTGTCCGACTTTGACGCCGGCCACATCGGTGATGGCGTTCAGAGGTCCGGGCTCGAGGACACCGGTCTTCATCCCGAGCTCCCGGAGCCGCGGCCTTTGTCCGGAAGTGCTGGCGGCAATGCCAAGAAAAACGAAAGCGAGCGAAATCATAACCAGTGGTTTCATGCGAATTTCCTTTTAAAAACAGGCAGCGATTATCATACCCACGCGCTTCCCAAAGCGCAAGCTTTACCAGCAGGCAAGCTCAAAGCTGATAGCTCATAGTTGCTGGCCCAGCATTCATTAAGGATATTTAAGAATATTATTTGAGATTTGCCATGAACTACGAGCCGTGAGCTACAAGCGATGAGCTATCAGCTATTTACTTAGAGGTCCCAGATGAGGCGGAATTTTTCCCGTTTATCGAGGCGGTGGAGACCATCGCTCTTAGCTGCGTCTATGGCCACGTTAATTTCGTCAACCGTTATCCTCCGGCTCAGCGGAGACCCGGGCTGGATGTCTCCGCAGGGGTGGTACTGGTCCATGATGTTGACGTAGGTATCCTGGGAAATTTCCCTGCCCAGAAAACGCATCACCTCTCCGCTGCCGGCGAGGTTGCGGGGCAGAACGAGGTGCCGGACCAGGAGCCCGCGTCGGGCGAGGCCCCTTCCATCAATCTTCAGGTCTCCGACCTGGCGGTGCATTTCCCGAATAGCGTTCCGCGCTTTCTCCGGGTAGTCCGGGGCCCGGCAGAGTTCACGCGCTACTTCGCCGCTCCAGAATTTAAAATCGGGCATGTAGATATCGAAGACTCCCTCGAGAAGTCTGAGAGTCTCGACCGAGTCATACCCCCCCGTGTTGTAAACAAGCGGAATAGAAAGCCCCTTTTCAATGGCCAGGCCAAGCGCTTTGAGAATCTGGGGGACATAATGGCTTGGCGTCACAAAATTGATGTTGTGACAGCCTATGCGCTCGAACTCGAGCATCATCCTCCCCAGCCTCTCGAAGGAAACTTCATTGCCCTCACCCAAATGGCTGATAGAATAATTCTGACAGAAGGAACACCTCAGGTTGCAGTGGGTGAGAAAGATCGTCCCCGATCCCCCTCGTCCCACCAGGGGCCGCTCCTCGCCGAAATGCGGCGCATAGGAAGAGACTTCGGGCAAGAAGCCGGCCCGGCAAAAGCCCGCTTTTTCTTTGAGACGATTGACTCCGCACCTTCGCGGGCATAGCGTACAGCTCTCCAGCAAACGGAAAGCGGCCTCGATTTTTTTCTCAAAAAGCCCGCGACGATAGGTCTCCAGATAGACCGGCTTGAAGCTTTTCGATGAGGTGTCCATATGAGATTGCCTAGAGAATTATAGCATACCGGGATCGGAGGGAATGTGATTCGAGGCGATTCCTTGTCCTTTCTTTGCTCTAGAAGGGCGTCAGAAGGTGCCCTGCCCCGGATTATGAGAAGCGGGCAAACCGGAAGCCCTCAACTCTTCGATGACCTCTTGATGCGATATAATTCTCAAAACCCGCGCCTGCCCATGTTCCATCTCGATGATTTTGCCCAGTGCTGGAACGGAATATTTAAAACGCCGGATCATAGGATTCGCGACCAAAGAGACAAAATGTGTTATGCCTTCTCTTAAGACGCGAAACCGGTGAGTGTATTCTCAGACGGGGCCCGGGATCGATTAACGAGTCGTGGTCTTTACTCGAACCTGCAGCGCGGACGTTATTTTTGCGCCCGCCACTTATCAAGGCGTGCTCTGCATTCCTCGGCCGGCAAGCGCGCTCCGTGAGCCAGAATGCTTTCCAAAGCCGAGGCCAAGCGGTCAGTGCCCAACTGGCCTTCGAGCGAATCGAGCAGCCACAATATCCCTTTGACCTTGACGTTTTCCTTCATCGCCGCCGCTCTCAAGTGTTTGTCGTTTGTTAAGAGTATAGCATTGCGGCACTTGGCCATGGCGAGAGAAAATAGATCGGCGATCGAGGGTCTCCTGTAAAGTTGGGTCAGAGCCTCAACCAAGAGGACTTCCTCGGGTTCCGCAGATTGGATCTCGGCCCCCGCTCCGATAAACGGCCCTACTCCGGGATCTCGTAATTCTTGCGCCACAACATCGGGGATTATGATCCTCAATTCGAGGTCGCAGAGAGTTTCCAAAAGCTGTCCATACCAGAGATCTATGCAGAAACACGTGTCGGCAATTCCTTCGGGTTTCACCCCCAGGCTAGCACCGAATATCTTGCCGCAGTTCCATGACCGAGATCCCTGCGAGTTCAGCCGCACGAGCTGGAGATAGCAGGTCTTCGGCCAGCGCCTGCAAAGCGAGGCGTCTCAGACGGCTTGACTTCTCTTTCGGGACAGCCTCCCCTGGTTCACATATATGCCAGCCCCGGCTCCTGAATAAACGAAATAGGCTTGCTGCATATCCCTCAGTGATAATCCCCAGGTCTTTTGCTCGATATATCCACTGTTGAACGCTCATGCCGTACTTTCGTTTAAGAGTTAGGAGTTCTGAGAGCTCGAATTTGTGGCGCTTGGCGCCGAGTTCACGAACGGCCACTTCGTCGGGAACTAAAAAGGCGCCGGAAAAGCGGCGCGCTGCTTTTTCAGGGGCAAGATCATCCGCCGGTTTCATCACCAGATGCCCAAGTTCGTGAGCGAGGCTCGAACGCTGTCGGTCGCCCGAAAGCTCAGCATTTATGACTATTACGGGAATGTCGTTGTTTGCCCAGCACGAGAAGCCGTCAAATTTCCCTTCTTTCCCTGGCCAGTGAAAAATCTTAACGCCGGCATCCTCCAGAAGCTCGGTCATGTTTTCGATAGGGGTTATGCCCAGGTTCAATCGTGAGCGGACATGCTTGGCCAGTTCCTCTATATCTTCTAGACGCTTGAGAGGAAGAAAATTATCAGGAGAAAAAAGAAATTTCGGGAAACGGCCGGAGGGAAAAAATGATTCGAGCTCCAACCATCTTTCGATGAGATCTTTGACCTGGGCCTGGATTGCCGCGAACTTCCGTTTTCCGAGGCCGTTGCGTTTCCGGCAGGCGAGTTCACTCAGAGTGACAAGGCTTCCTGACCGTCTAAAGAAAAAGTCGACGTTCACCCCGAAGGCCTTCGCCAGCGCGAGAAGGACATTTGACCGGGGAATGTCCTGCCCGGTTTCATATTTATGAAGAGCTTGACGGGACACGATTTCTCCCGCTGCGTTGGCCAGAGTCGCCAACGACCATCCCTGGGCCCTTCTTGCGCTAAGCAACCGATCTCCTAACAGGCTCATTTTGCCTCCTCGGTTTACAAAGATAATAATTTTAGTATCATTTGTCAACTTATATTTTTCTGACTGAGAGGGACATAAATGGGAAAATGGTTCTGTTTTGGCCATGGCGAGGTATGATAAATGAGTTTTTGATTTCTCTTGCCGGGGGGACGGGGCACGGTGTATGGGGAACCGAGGACGAGGGCGCTTGAATTCCGCCGGCCGGATGAGGTATAACCTGAACCCTGGTGAGCGAGAAAAATATCGAGCCCTTTTTGACCATCCCGAGTTTTTCGGCCATCCCGTTTATTCGCCATGGGTTTGGAACGGCGGGCTCGACAGAGGGGGACCTCCGGAAATGGGGAGCCGGAGGCGGGTTCCGTTTGGTCTTTTTGAAACAGATCCATTCTGATATCGTCCGGTTCATTGACCGTCTTCCCGAGAGAAAGCTCGAGGGCGATGCTCTGGTTACGGAACGGCCGGGGCTTTTGCTCGTCATCAAGACGGCTGACTGTCTTCCGGTCCTCATCGTGGATGAACGCCGCCGGGTCATCGCCGCCGTCCACTGCGGCTGGCGCGGGACTCTCCAATTCGTCCTCGAACGCGCCGTCCGGGGGATGATGGAACGCTATGGCTGCCGGAACGCGGATTTGTTGGCGGGTTTCGGCCCCTGCATCAGCGGCGATTGCTATGAAGTGGGTGCGGAGGTGAGGCAGAGCTTCGTCGGGGCCGGGTTCCCGGCCGAGATCTTTCGATTCCGTGAAGCCGGAGGAAACAAATATCTCCTCGATCTGCGGGAGGCCAATCTTTGGCAGCTGCGGCGTCTGGGTATCCCCGCGGCCAACATCTTCCGGCTCGACGCCTGCACCCACTGCGATAAAGGATACTATTCATATAGAAGAGATAAGAATAGTAAAGCCAGGATGCTCAGTTTCATCGGAATGACGTTTAGCCAGTCTTTCTCGCCCATTTCGTCGTCTCGTCATCTCGTCAAGCGCAAGAAAAAAGATTAGATTCTTATATTTCTTCTCTTTGACGAGATAGACTAGTGCAAACGCGATAACTCATGCGACATCTCCGTTCAAGGTTGCGCCGGAGACCACCCTCTGGCCCCCGGACCCCGAGGAACCAGTCCCGTCGGTTCCCCCGTCGGACAAACCGACGGGCCCCCCTCCGCTACGGGGTCCCAAGGGTGGTCTCCGGCACAACCTTGACCATGTCAAGTTACTTATCGCGTTTGCATTAGAAAGACGAGAAATACGAGATGGACGATTGCTGGGATTTGATTTTTATGTCCGTTTTCTTTATCCTTTACCTACGATGGAAAAAGCATACGCTGAAATTGTGATTCCCGAACTGCCCCTCTTTAAGAAAGGGAAGGTCCGAGATGTTTTTGACCTCGGAGACAAGCTCCTGATCGTCGCCTCGGACCGTATCTCGGCGTTCGATTTTGTCCTGCCCTCCCTCATCCCCGGCAAGGGCAAGGTGCTGACCCAGCTCTCAAGATTCTGGTTCGATTACACATCTCTCATCTGTCCCAACCACATGATCACGGCCGAGGTCTCGGAGTTCCCGGCCGTCCTCCAGAGCCACAAGGACCTTCTTGAAAAGAGGTCGATGCTCGCCCGCAAGACGCAGGTCATCCCGGTGGAATGCGTTGTCCGCGGCTATCTGGCCGGCTCCGGCTGGAAGGAATACCAGGCCGCCGGAAAAATCAGCGGCGTCAAGATCCCCAAGGGCCTTATCGAAGCCGACCAGCTGCCCGAGCCCATCTTCACTCCCTCCACCAAAGCCGAAGAGGGGCATGACCTCAATATCACCTTCAGAGACATGCAGAAACAGGTGGGAGCAGCCCTCGCCCAAAAGATTAAAAAGACAAGCCTCGAGCTTTACCAAAAGGCCTCGCTCCACGCTCTCTCCAAGGGCATCATCATCGCCGACACCAAGTTCGAGTTCGGTCTGGCAGGGAAGGACCTCGTCCTGGTCGACGAAATTTTCACGCCCGATTCATCACGCTTCTGGCCTAAAGAGACCTATGTCCGTGGAAAGAGCCAACCGAGTTTGGATAAGCAGTTCGTGCGGGATTATCTCCTGAGCACTCCTTGGGACAAGATATCGCCGCCTCCGCCACTCCCTCCCCAGATTATCGAGCAGACGGCCCGGCGGTACGTGGAGATCTATAGGCTCCTGACGGGAAAGAATGAGCTTTGATGAGCGACCTGGTCGACCTCCATGTTCACTCGAACAAGAGCTGCGACGGAGATTATCCGCCGGCCGATCTCATCCGCCTGGCTAAAGACCAGGGCTTCCGGGCCATATCCATCTCCGACCATGATACCGTCGCCGCCTACCCCGCCGCGTGCGAGAAAGGCCGGAAAGAAGGCGTCGAGATCATTCCGAGCGTCGAGTTCACGACACTCTTTGACGGACGGGAGTTCCATCTTCTCCTGCCCTTGATGGATTGGAAAAGCAAGGTCATCGGCGACCTGGTTGCCCGCGCGACTCGGGCTCGTCTTCGCGAAGCCCAGGAGCGTGTCCGCAAGCTCCGGGAGGCCGGGTTCGATATAAGTTGGAAAGAAGTGGAGTCGGAGACCGAATCCATCCCGCCCTTGGGCGTTAAAATCGCCCAGATCTTGCTCGAAAAAGCGGCCCGCAAAGGGAAACAAAATGACCCTTCCCTCAAGAAATATTTTGAAGCGCGAAACCTGATGTTCGCGCCCTACGAGTTCTACAAAGACCATTTCACCGAAGGCAGGGAAGCGTACGTGCCCAAGCGCCATATCCCCGCCCTGGAGATCCTGGAGCTGGCTCCGCAGACAGGCGGGGTCCCGGTCCTTTCTCATCCCGGGGCCTATTTTCAACAGACAACCAAAGAGGATCTTGTTTTGCTCAAAGGCAAGGGGCTGCAGGGTGTCGAAGTCTATACTTCTTATCACCAGCCCGATCAGTCGCAATTTTACCTCTCCCTCGCTCTGGAGCTCGACCTCGTCCCGACGGCCGGATCCGATTTCCACGGCCGGATCAAACCCAACATTCCGTTCGGGTTCGTTCGAGACGGCGGCTACTGGATGGTCGAGGCCCTAAGAAACAGGAGGTCAGGATGAACTGGTTGGATATCATTTTGTTGGCCATCTTGGTCCTGACACTGGTCCTCGGCCTGATCAAAGGCTTCATCAAGGAGATCATCGGAATCATGGCCGTCATCGTCGGCCTCCTCCTGGCGGCCCATTTTTATTCACAACTCTCGGTCTTCATTCAGCAGATCATCGGGAACGAGCTCATCTCCAATTTCCTGGGCTTCCTGGGCATCTTTTTCGGGGTGTTGATCATCGGGACGATCGCGTCGTTCATCCTCTCCAAGTTGGCGAAGGGGCCGCTGAAGCTCGTCAACCATCTTCTGGGGGGCGCGGTCGGACTGCTGAAAGGAATTCTGATCAGCGGCGTCCTTGTCTTTGCCATGCTGACATTCAACAAGAGCCCTGAGGCCCTCACGCGCTCCCAACTGGCGCCGTATTGTTTTGCTATCACCAAGGCTTTTGTGTATATTATTCCCGAAGAGCTAAAAATAAAGTTCAAGACGGCGTATCAAGATTTGGTGGGGAGGGGACAAGATCGTGGACAAAAAATCTGAGGGGACAAACCTTCATCAAAAGATGGAGATCATCATCAAGGAGATGGTGGAAAAAGAACTGACTTTGAAAGACGCCCTCTCGGAGTTCGAGAAGATCTTCATCGAGACGGCCGCCAAGAAATACAAAGGAAACATGGTCAAGATGTCCAAAGCGCTGGGTGTCCACAGGAATACCCTCCATAACATCGCCAAGAAGCTGAAAATAAAAAAAGCAATTTAGCACTCCCAGTACGAGACTGCCAGTTTTTCAAATTTTTCCTCTTGACAAAGGGTGTTGCATTTTCTATAATTAGCACTGTTCCTTTCGAATTGCTAAAATCAAACAAATTAGGAGGTTTAAATGAAGGTTTTCCCTTTACACGACAGAGTTCTTCTAAAAAGACTCGAAGAAAAGGAAGTCAAGAAAGGCGGGATTATCATCCCGGACACGGCCAAAGAAAAGCCCCAGGAAGCCGAAGTCATCGAGGTGGGGAAAGGCCGAGTCAATGAGGATGGGAAGCTCATCCCCCTCGAGGTTAAGAAAGGCGATCGGGTTTTGATCGGGAAGTACTCCGGAACGGAAGTCACGATCGAAGGTGTCGAACACCTTATTCTCCGCGAGGAAGAGATCCTGGCTAAACTCGGCTGATTTGAAAAGGAGAAACAATGGCTAAACAAGTTGTATTAGGCGATGAAGCAAGACAGGCGCTCTTGAAAGGCGTCAATGTCTTAAGCAATCTGGTAAAAGAAACACTGGGACCCAGGGGACGGAATGTCGTCCTGGATAAGAAGTTCGGATCTCCCACCAGCACCAAGGACGGAGTCACGGTGGCCAAAGAAGTCGAGCTCAGGGACCACCTGGAGAACATGGGTGCCCAGTTGGTCAAGGAAGTGGCTTCCAAGACTTCCGATGTCGCAGGCGACGGCACCACGACAGCGACGGTCCTGGCCCAGGCTATCTACGGCGAAGGACTGAAGTATGTCACCGCCGGTGCCAACCCGAACTTGCTCAAAAAGGGGATCGACCGGGCTGTCGATGAAGTCGTCAAAGAGATCAAAAAACTCAGCCGGGAAGTGAGCGGCGAGATGATCGCCCAGGTCGGATCCATCTCCGCCAACAACGACCAATCCATCGGCAAGATCATTGCCGAGGCCATGGACAAAGTCGGCAAGGACGGCGTTATCACGGTCGAAGAGGCGAAGGGCCTCGAGACGACGATGGAGACGGTTGAAGGTATGCAGTTCGACCGGGGTTATCTCTCACCCTATTTCATTACAGATCCCGACCGGATGGAATGCGTTCTTGAGAATCCCTATATCCTTCTCCAGGAGAAAAAGATCAGCAACTTGAGAGAGTTGCTGCCCCTGCTCGAGAACGTGGCCAAGATGGGAAAGCCCTTATTGGTCATTGCGGAAGAGGTCGAGGGTGAGGCGCTGGCCACCCTGGTGGTCAATAAGCTCAAGGGGACGTTCCTCTGCGCCGCCGTCAAGGCGCCCGGGTTCGGCGACCGCCGCAAGGCGATGCTCGAAGACATCGCCACCCTGACCGGCGGAAAAGTGATCACCGAAGACATCGGTGTGAAACTCGAAAACGTCGGACTCGACTGGCTGGGCGAGGCCAAGAAAGTCGTCATCGACAAGGATAACACCACGATCGTCGAAGGGGCCGGCAAAGAGAAAGACGTCCAGGCCCGGATCAAGCAGATCAGAACCCAGATCGAAGAGACCACTTCGGATTACGATCGGGAGAAGCTGCAGGAACGGCTGGCCAAGTTGGTCGGGGGCGTTGCCCTGATCAAAGTGGGCGCGGCCACAGAAACCGAGCTCAAGGAAAAGAAGGCCAGAGTCGAAGACGCGATGCACGCCACGAAGGCTGCTGTCGAGGAAGGCATCGTTCCCGGCGGCGGGGTCGCCCTGCTCAGAGCCCAGAAGGCTCTGGAGGCGCTCAAGCTGGAAGGCGACATGCAGATCGGCGTCAACATCATCAAGAGGGCTCTCGAGGAACCCTGCCGTCAGATCGCCAATAACGCCGGCTGGGAAGGCTCGATCGTTGTCGAGAAGATCAAAGAGATGAAGCCAGACTTTGGCTTCAACGCCCTGAACGAGAAATACGAAGACATGATCAAAGCGGGCATTCTCGACCCGACCAAGGTCGTCCGCATCGCTCTGCAGAACGCATCCAGCATCGCCGGCCTGATGCTGACCACAGAAGGCCTCGTCACTGACATCCCCGAGGAAGAGAAAGGTCCCAAATACCCCGCACCCCCAGGCGACATGTACTAAGGAATTCACAGTTTAAAAAAGGGCAGTCCCCCAAAAGGGGCCTGCCCTTTTTTTATTTCTAGGGGACGTTCCCCAAGGGGACACCCTTAATTATCTCAGCAAGAGTGTTCAGATTGCGGGCACCATTATATAACTTTGCGATCTAAGGGTGTCCCCTTGGGGAACGTCCCCTAGTTTCATAACTGATGGCTGACGGCCTGTCCTGATCCTTCCATGAGCTCTTATAGATTTTCTTTCTGTTCCCGTATATGTTATAAATGTCAGCCTGAAGCGATGTTCAAGCTTTTTGACCGCTATATCCTGAAGGAGATTTTCCCACCGTTCTTGATCGGGCTGCTGGTCTATTCCTTCGTACTCCTGATGAACCAGATCCTCCTTCTCTCCGAGCTGTTCATCGATAAAGGCGTTCCTTTTGACGTCACCGTAAAAATCTTCGTCTATCTCGTTCCCTCGGTTCTCGCTTTCGCCCTGCCGATGGCCGTCCTGATGGGAATCCTGGCTGGGCTGAGCCGGATGTCCTCCGATTCTGAAGTTGTGGCCGTCAAGACTCTGGGCATCAGCACCAGAAGGCTTCTATGGCCGGTCTTCATTTTTGCTTTCGGCGGATGGCTGGTCACTTCCGTCCTGACTCTCTATCTCGCCCCCCGGGCCAACTACAAATGGGTCCAGACCTTCGCCCAGTCTGTCCTGTCCAAGGTTCAGTTCAAGATCAACCCTCGGGACTTCAATGAGGCTATTCCCAACACCGTCATCTTTATCCAGGATATCTCCAGGGACAAGAACTGGCAGAATATCTTTGTCTATTCCACCTCGAACGCCGAAGAGCCGCGGGTGATCCTTGCCCGGAGAGGGCAGCTGAACTTTTATCCGGCCCAGAAGCGGGCCACCCTCGAGCTTTTTGACGGCTTCCTCCACTCCTCGCCCAAGGCCTCTCCGGAGAAATACAGCGTCACGGTCTTCGAGCACGACGAGGAAGATATCAATGTGGAGTCCCTTTACGGTACGGTCTCGAGCGAAAAACGCATCCGGGAGAAAGACATCAGGGAGCTATGGAGCGAGCTCCGGACGATCAGGGCCGACCTGGCGAAGCTCAAGGCCGACCCCGCCGTAGCCCCTTCCTTAAAAACTAGGAAGATCCAGCAGCGGTTGAGGGATTTCCAGGGACACTGGGTCGAAGTCCACAAGAAATTCGCCCTGCCGTCTGTCTGCTTCATCTTCGTCCTCCTCGGAGTGCCCCTCGGGATCTCGACCAAGAAGGGCGGCCGGACGAGCGGGTTCACGATCAGCATCGGGATCATTCTTGTCTATTACGTCCTGATCACCGGCGGGGAGAAGCTGGCCCTCGACGGGCAACTGTCTCCTTTTGTCGGGATGTGGGGTCCGAATCTTCTGCTTCTCCTCGTCGGCGTCTATTTGTTCCTCAAGTCCCTCAGGGAGACAGCTCTCTTTTCCAGCTTCGGCCGCTTGCTCAAAAAGATGAAAGGCGCGCCCGCCAAGCGGCCCCATTTGTTACGGGGGCGGAGTTGGCCGCGCCCGGCGGTGCGATTTCCGAACATCCTGGACCGGTATCTGATCAGAAAATACCTGGCCATTTTCAGCCTCGTCTTTATCGCCCTCCTGTCTATTTCCGCCATCGTGACTTTTTTTGAAGGCATCGACAATATCTTCGAACACAACAAGAGTCTTCTCCTGCTCGTCCGCTATATCGGGTACCGGATTCCTGAGTTTGTCTCCTACATCCTTCCGGTCGCGGCTCTGACCACGACGCTCCTGTCTCTGGGCCTGCTGACTAAGTCCAATGAAGTGACGGCCATGAAATCCTGCGGTATCAGCGTCTACCGGATGATCCTCCCGGTCATCCTGATGGGCCTTGTCGCCAGCTTCTTTTCCTTTTATGACCAGGAATGGGTTCTGCCGTTTTCGAACCGGAAAGTTGAGGAGACCTGGAACAAGATCAATGACGTCCCACCCCGCAGCTACAGCTATATCAACCGTCACTGGGTCCTCGGCCAGGACAGGGAGAGGATCTATCACTACGATTATTTTGACCCGCAGAAATCCGACTTCAGCCAGCTCTCGATCTTCACCATCGACCGCTCGTCCTGGTCTCTGAAGAGAAGAATCCAGGCTGAGAAAGCCCGGCTTGAGGGAAACGAGCTCGTCCTGAAAAAATATTGGGCGCGCGATTTCTCCAAGGATAGGCCGGTGACCTTCGAAGCGGACAAGGAGATGAGGCTGAGGATCGCCGAATCCAAGAGCTATTTCATGAAAGAATGGAAAGAGCCGGGCCAGATGACCTACGGCGAACTGAACGAGCATGTCCGGAGCCTCGAGGGGATGGGATTCGAAACGACTCGCTTCAAGGTCGACCTCGCCTACAAAATCTCCTTTCCTTTTGTCGCCGTGGTCATGACTCTGCTGGGGATTCCCTTCTCCTTTTCGATGGGAAAGAGGGGAACGCTGGTCGGCATCGGGTTGAGCATCGTCATTGCCATGATCTATTGGGGGGCCGTCGGTCTCTTCAAGAGCTTCGGCTATGTGAACGTCCTCAGCCCGTTTCTGGCCGCTTGGGGCCCGAACCTGGTCTTCGGCTTGACCGGGCTCTACTTGACGCTCAGACTCAGAACATAAAGACGTCCATCCCGTTATCTCGGTTATCTGGTCAGAAGAAATCAACTAAAAATACCACAAGGACAGACTTTTCTTCAGGAGACAAAAACAATTAATATGCTGGCTTTAATGAAACGACGAGACGACAAGATGGCAAGACAACAAGATGACGAGACGACGAGAGAGACGTCCCTACATCTTATATTTTCCCAGGTCTTCCGGTTTGAGGTTTTCCAACCACTTCTTCAGCTTCTCCGAATCTTCAAAAGTCTCGTCGTACTTGAGGCTGTGCGCCTTCTTGACGACGTCGTCTTCGACAAAGATGGGGCAGCTCATCCGGAGGGCCAGGGCGATGGCGTCGGAGGGACGGGAATCGATGACGATGGCCCTGTCGTTGTAGCGGCAGTGGATCATGGCATAAAAGGTGTTGTTCCGAACGTCGTTGACCACTACCTTTTCCACCGCAATCTGGAACTTGGTCATGAAGTTTTTGATCAGGTCATGGGTCATCGGCCGAGGAGTGGGTATGTTTTCGATGGTCAGGGCGATGGCGTTGGCTTCGAAGACTCCGATCCAGATTGGAAGAATCCGGTCGCTGCCGGGGTCCTCCAGAACGACGATCGGCATTTTGGAGATGGGATCCACCACCAGCCCTTTGATCTTCATTTCGATTTCCATAATCTCTTCTCCTCGAAACCCACATCTAATATAGGTTCGCGATGAGGAGTTGTCAAGAAAGCCAAGCAGAAGTTGTGAGCAGTGAGCCGTGAGCACTGAGCAGTATTTAAATCAGTTTTCTCCTTCTTCGCGAGAGCCAGGCGCGAGGATTAACTTAGCAAGGCGCTGGGTAAGTTCAAGGATGATAATCCGCAAGGAGATATTTCAGTTCAATAAATCCCAGGATATAGAATCAGCCCCTTAAAAAAGCAACTGCGGCTCAGTATTCACTATTATTAGTTCACTGCTCAGTGCTCACGGCTCACTGCTCACTCTTGACAGTTCTTCAGGCCCTGGGCTACAGTTGAATCCAAGAGAATGGACCGCACGAGATGAACAAGCGAGCGGTGAGTTTTTTGTCTGCGGTCGCGGTCGGGGCCTGCCTGGTCCCGGGCTGCGTCTCGAAGTCCAGGAGCGAACCGGCGGCCAAGGATATGAATTTGCTCTTTATCACGATCGACACCTGTCGTGCGGATCACATCGGCGCCTACGGCAGCCGGACGGCCCAGACGCCGGTGATGGATCGCCTGGCCCGCCAGGGAGTCCTCTTCGAGAACTGTTATACTCCGGTCCCTCTCACTTTGCCCTCGCACTGCTCCATGTTCACCGGGATGTATCCGCTGGGCCACAGGGCCCGCAACAACGGCAGCTATTTTTTGGACCCCGGCCAGGTGACCCTGGCCGAGAAGACGAAGGAGCTGGGCTATAAGACCGCTGCGGTCGTAGGCGCCTTTGTCTTGCTCTCCAAGTTCGGCCTTAACCAGGGTTTTGATTTTTATGATGATACCCTGGACACGCACCGCATCTTTAACAATTACAGGTCCGAGATACCCGCCGACGAAGTCTATGAAAAATTCAGCCACTGGTTTAAAAAAAGCGAGCCGCGGAAATTTTTCACTTGGCTTCACTTCTATGATCCCCACGCCCCCTACAATCCGCCGCAAGAATTCGGCGCCAAGTTCGACCATGATCCTCAGGGAGCCTACGACGGGGAAATAGCCTTTGTTGATTTTACGATCGGTCGGGTGATCAAGAACCTCGAGGACAGGGGACTTCTCGATCAAACTCTGATCGTCATCTGCGGCGATCACGGGGAGGCTTTTGGCGAGCACCATGAGTTCAAGCACGGCATTTTTTGTTATCAGGAAACGCTCAAGGTACCGCTCATCTTTTGCAGCCCGAAGCTGTTCGGCCAGGCCCGGGTGGTTCGGACCAGAGTCAATCTGGTTGACATTCTTCCCACGATCTGCGAACTCTATGGACTGGAAATCCCGTCCGGCGTGCAGGGCCGGAGTCTGACCGGCCTCATTCGGGGAAAAACGGAAAAGGACGAGCGATCGTTTTACGTCGAGAGCCTGTTCGGGAAAGAGGAGATGAACTGGGCTCCGCTCACGGGACTCATCTCCGGCCGCTACAAATATATCTCACTGCCCATCCCCGAGCTCTATGACCTGGAGAATGATCCGGGTGAGAAGAATAACTTACTTCCGAAAGACAGCGACATCGCCAAAACCATGGACAGGGAGCTTGCCAAGATGGTGACCGATCTTTCTTCCGCCGGAGGCGGTTCCAAGCGGGAACTGACGAAGGAAGACCGCGAGCGCCTCCGGGCCCTGGGCTATGTCTCGTCGTTTTCCGGCAAGTCCACAAAAGTCCTCGACCCCAAGTCCGGGATCGTTCTGGAAAATGAGACAAGGGCCTGCTACGAAGAGGCCGAGGCTGGGAAAACCCATCAAGCCGAGGCGCATCTCAAGAGCCTGATCGCCCGGTATCCCGGCGTTAAGACACCCGCCCTCTACGACACTGAATATATGATCCGGATGAAGGAGAATCAGAAGCCTGAGGCTTTGAACGTGCTGCGCAGGGCGAAGGCTGATTATCCCGCCGTTGACCGGTTTTATCTCTTGTTCGCGCTGAACGCTCAGCGCATGGGCAGGGACGATGAAGCCGAAGCAACCTGCAGTGAGCTCTTGAGAGTCAACCCTCTTTTTTCCGCACCTTACATCATCCTCGCAGAGATATCGCAGAAAAGAGGAGACCTGAACGGGGCGATCGCCAATTGCCGCAAGGCCCTGGAGATCGAACCTCAGAATGTCCTTCTGAGGATCAAGTTCGCCGGTCTGCTTGTCCTAGAGAAGGATTATTCTTCCGCGATGGAAGCCTATAATGAGCTTCTCGGAAACGGGGATGTGATGCGGGACTCGGAGCTCCTCTTCAAAATCGCCCTCTTCAACTTCAAATACGGAACGACGGATAAGGCGGAGGAGTTGCTGAGCCGGGCAGTCGAGATTAAGCCGACAGGGAGATACCTCTTCAACTACGCCCTGGTGCTGGCCAAAAAGGACAAGCTCGAAGAGGCGGCGAGAAACATGGGGCTCGCCCTATCACAATACTCCGGGGAATTGAGCGACGACCAGCGCCGGCTGGCCCAACAGGCGATCAAGATGTGGAAACAAAAATAGTTAAAAAAGGCTGAGTTGGCCGGCGCTCTCCGGCTGGCCGGCTTCTTCCTCGAAAAGGCTGATGACTCCATAGAAACCATCGTGCCCGGGAGCGATCTTCACCGCGCTCTTGCGCATTCGATCGATACCTGAGCTCACCCTGTCGGGCTGGAGCCGGGCCAGTTCGGAGATGGGAGCCTCGGTCAGGATGTAGTGCTCGCTCCCGAACTCGTGGATGAAGCGGAAGTAGATGTCCCAAACGCTCTGGCACTCGGCCGTCTTCTGGATCGATTCGGCGATGATTTCGTTGAGTGGGATGAGGTTTCTGTAGGGAACCTTGAAGGGCAGCCGGGTTCCGGGTTCGCGGTCGGCCAGCTCTTCGACCCGGTGCATGACGCCGATGGTCAGCTTTTTCCCGCACTTGGGGCAGAGGTCGCGGTTCTGGAGGCTCTCCCGGGGCGAGAATAACACGCCGCACTTGCGGTGACCGTCATAATGGTATTTGCCCTCTTCCGGGAAAAACTCGACCGTGTAGAGAAACCTGTCCGGGTCTTTGCTCTTGATGGCGGCCACGAGCTCTTTATAGCCCGGTTGGATATCAAAGACATTCGCTTCCCGGCCGATTTTGGCTGGAGAATGGGCGTCAGAATTAGAGACAAGCGCATACTTGTCCAGCCGAGAGAGGCGCCAGTTCATCGGCGGGTCGGAGGAGAGGCCCGTCTCCAGGGCAAAGATGAACGGCGTCATCTCCTCAAAACATTCCTCGATCGAGTCGAAGCCGGAGTTGGCCCCGAAGAGCGAAAACCAGGGCGTCCAGATGTGGGAGGGGATGACGACACAGCGCGGGCAGAGGTCGGCGACGATCTTGACGAAATGCCGGGCGTCCATCCCCAGGATGGGGCGGCCGTCCGACCGCAGGTTCCCGACGCCCGAGAGACGGTTGTTGATCTTGTCTACGGATTCGAAGTCGGGGGCGAGCAGGAGGAGATGGATCTTACGGACTTTTTCTTTCTTGGAATAGATGAAGCTGATCTCCGTCGACAAGATGAAGTGAACATCGGTCGGAGAGAAGGGGATACCGCGGAGATAGCCGTTCTCCGGAAGGAGGAAGTTTTTCAGCCGGAAAAATCCGTTCCCCACGGGCTCCAGCTTCTCTTTCATCAGGAAGAGCCACTCGGGATGGGTGAAATCGCCTGTCGCGAGGAGGGTAATTCCTTTGACCTTGGCCCAGTGGGCCATCGTATCGAGGGTCATGTCCCGCGACGTAGCCCTCGAAAATTTCGAATGTATGTGAAGGTCGGCAACGAGTCGCATAATGGGTAGATTTTCAGTTTAGAATTTTGATGAGAACAATGCAAGGAAAATATAGTGAGCAGTGAGCAGTGAGCGCTGAGCAGTGAAAAATAAAGAAGTGGGCACTGAGCAGTGAGAAAGAAAACGGTTCTCTTTCGTTTGACGTTGATTGGGGAATTGAAAAACTGAGAGATGAGTGATAAGCCGCACGCTAAATTAATAGTCTGGCAAAAAAGCATGGATTTTGCCGTGGAAATCTATCGATTGACCAAATCGTTTCCTCCCCAAGAAAAATATGGAATTGCCGCTCAGCTCCAAAAAGCTGCGGTTTCTATCCCGGCGAACATTTCAGAGGGTGCAGCAAGAAAAAGCACGAAGGAACTCTTACATTTCTTGTCAATCTCCGCAGGTTCTTTAAGTGAATTGGATACCGAGTTGGAGATCTGCCAGAGAATAAATTTGATAGACGGAAGAACCTATTCTGAATTAGCTCTTCGGCTGGAGGATATCAGCAAGCTGTTGCATGGATTAATAAAGTCCCTGAGAAAAAAAGCCTGATTCTTACTGCTCAGTGCTCACAGCTCACCAAGTTGTGACGAGATGACGAGAGAGACGTCTTTTGTCCATTTTTTTGGAACACGTCCAAAATATTGAATTTCTATCCGCATAAACAGACGGCGGTAATTCGTAATTTGCTGAAATTAATAATGATACAGGCCAAGGGAATGTTGCCGCCGTTTGGCATAAATATTGCTACGTTTATGTTTAGAATGGAGAAGCGAGTTTTATATAAAGGAGGTGGTGCACAGACTAAGCCATATCTAGAGGGAATGGGTGGAGTGATTCTTTTCACTCCTGGGAATGGATGGAAAGCACACCTCGTCGAGAGGTGAAAAAAAGGAGGGTTATTTGAAAAAAGCTTTAACCTTACTAGTTTTGTTTTGCTTGGTGGGGGCTTTCTCTTTCGCTCAGGAACAGGGAGCTATCAAAGGGACCGTCACCGACCCTGAAGGGAATCCCCTTCCCGGGGTAACGGTCACCTTGACTGGCGCGAAGACCGCTCCCCGGACGGTCGTCACTTCCGCGGAGGGCAACTTCCGATTCCTCAATCTGCCAGTGGGCAGCGACTATACCGTCAAGTTCGAGCTCCAGGGTTTCAAGACGGTCCTCCGTGAAAAGCAGATTGTCACCTACGGAAGGGACGTCACCTATGAAATCAAAATGGAGCCTGCGACGATTGCCGAAGAGATCACGGTCATCGGTCAGACGCCCGTCATCGACACCAAGAAGACCCAGGTCGGCGTGAATATCACCTCCGACCAGATCATGTCGCTGCCGACATCACGGAATCCCTGGGTCATGATGGCTTTGGCCCCGGGAATGATGATCGATAGAGAGGACGTCGGCGGAAGCGAGGCCGGCCAGCAGTCTGCCTACTACGGCCACGGCAGCGCAAGCGGCGACCAGACCTGGAACGTCGATGGCGCCAACATCACCGACTATTCCGCCCTGGGTTCCGCGCCCGCCTACCTCAACCTGGCGAGTTACGAAGAGTTGCAGATTAACTACGGCAACAACGACGTCAGGAGCCAAACCGGAGGCGTTCAGCTCAACTTCGTCAGCAAACGGGGCGGTAACAGCTTCTCCGGGACCTTCTATCTGGACGCCGAGGACAAGAATTGGCAGTCCTCAAACTTCCTCAGTTCTTTGACAGCTCTGGGTCTTAAACCGCCGGGAGTCGACCGAATCTATCTTTATGGCGCCAACTTTGGTGGGCCTATTATCAAAGACCACGCCTGGTTCTTCGGTTCCTATGGGATCCAGGATCTCCACACCTTCACGATCTCCGGATCGGCCGATAACACCTGGCTCGTGTCCAGCTATGCGAAGCTGGATTTTCAGTTGTCCAAGAACACCCGGGCGAACGGCTTTATGGAGTACGATAGCAAGATCAAAACCGGAAGGACGAACTGGGGATCCTCAGTTCAGGCACCCGAAACTCTCTACGACCAGACCGGGCCGACTTATCTCGTCAAGGGCGAGGTCGAGCAGATGTTCGGGAACCTCTTCCTCAACGCCAAGCTGGTTTATACCCACAACACGTTCCATCTTACACCTCGTCTGGGAGCAAGGGCAGAGGGACTCAATACCAACCCGGTCATGTTCCGAACTTATGACCCGAGCGAATTCCATTCGGGGAACATCGACGATTACGGAACGGTTCGGCCGACGTGGAACATCAACCTCTTCGGGAACTTGTTCGTTGAGAACGTCCTCGGCGGCAACCACGAGATCAAGTTCGGCGCCGATTATCTTACTTCAACGGTTTCGACCTTTGATCTTTTTCCCAACGGCTATGAGGTTGTCGATTATGGAGGAGGTTGGGTCGAGGCCTGGATCCACCAGGATTATCTTCTGAATCTGTGGCTGGCCAAGTATGCATTCTTCGCCCAGGACACGATAACCTGGGGGAAGCTCTCGTTGAATATCGGACTCCGGTATGACATCGAAGACGCAAGAGCCAAGAATGAGCACCAGCCCCCTGCCGTCTTCCTAACGCAATATTTGGGAGACTTGACCCTGACGGAGGCGAAACCTGACAAGACGTTGAACACTTTCTCTCCGAGGGCGAGCCTTATCTATGATTTTACGGGAGACGGAAAGAACGTCTTCAAGCTGAACCTGGCCCGCTACGGATCTCAGAACGGTTACAGCCTGGGCAATTTCATTAACCCCGTCCAGTGGCGAGAGATCGACCTCCGATTCGTGGATATGAACGGAGACGGCTTCGTCCAGGAAGGCGAACTCTTCGGCACGAACTGGGATACGAGCGAGCCGACCGTGGATCCTAATAACCCGGACGGATGGTCTTGGTTCGGCTATTTCGACCCCGCCAATCCCTTGAGCGTAACCCCGTTCAACAAGGTTGATTCGAACTACGCGTCCCCTATCCTGGATGAACTCTCAGCTTCGTTCGAGAAGGAAATCATCACCGATTTCGCGGCCCGGGTGGAGTTTTTCTACAAGAGGTATCACAACCTGCTCTGGGATAAAGGGATCATGGCCGACGGCTCGATCCAAACGCAGGACAATTTCTTTGTGGCGGGACATAACAATCTCCTTGACAAGGATTACTACGGCCGCTTTGTCTCTCCCAGCGGAGCCTTGAGGACAAATTCCAAAAACGCCTACCAGCGGTACATGGCCGGGGAGTTGGTGCTGAAAAAGAGGCTCTCCAACAATTGGATGCTGGATGCTTCCGCTACCTACATAAACTGGAAGTATTTTAGCGGAGGTGACTTTATCATCGTGAGCGGTGACGGGTACCAGAACCCATCCAACAATTCTTATTGGAATGGAGGAGTTCAGGCGCCTCAGAGCAGCGGGTCCGGATTTACAGACGTTTATGTCAATTCTCGGTGGATGGGGAAAATCGCCGGTCTCTATCAGTTCCCCTACGGGATTAACCTGAGTGCTGTCTTTATTGCCCGGGAAGGCTATATTACCCCCACCTATGTCAAAGTCGCGATGCCGAGGATCGGGAATAAGAATCTCTATGGAGACGTGGGAGGAGGCGGGATTTTCGGAGATACTCGTCTTCCCACGTTCACCGAGCTCAACTTGAGGCTGGAGAAGGTCTTCAAGATCGGCGAGACTTCGAGTGTGGTCGTGGCGGCCGATGCCTTCAACGCTCTGAATTCCAACACCACCCTGGTCAGAACCGGGTTGGCCACATCGAGCACCTTCTTGCAAACGCAGCGCATCGTCAACCCCAGAGTCTTCAGGTTCGGAATCAGGTTCATGTTCTAAGCTCAAAGGCGCGCACGAATTCAAAGCCCCTTCCGGGTCAGCCCGGAAGGGGCTTTTTTATTTTGTTAGAGGATAAATGGAGGGGTCTCTCTAAATAATCAATGTCATATCGGAGAGAAGGACTAAGATTCAACCGCGGAAGAAAATAAGGGGAAGAAACCCGCCTTTTATTAACCACTATCCTCGCCCGCAAGCCAAGTAAAAGGCCCAAGAAATGCCGGAGAGCTCCTCATCTGGTTATTGTTTGAATTGGAGGCCGCCTTCCACGAGAAGAAACTTGTAATCCTTGTATTTGATCGTCACCTTTGATACCACCTGTGTCTTCCTTGCTCTCTTCCGGAAATAGGCTTCTTCAAAATAAACGCGGCTGGGGAAACGAAGCCCGTCTTTTTCAACCCCGTATTCAGAGAGGAGGGTTAGTATAGGGACCAGGCCGTGTCCCTCCGCCAGGGCTTGGACATCCTTAAAACCGAACAAGGACCTCTTATCCCATTCGATCTTTAGAATCGCTCCATCCGCCTTTCTAAGCCAGATTTTCCCCGAGGGATTGTAGGCCAGTGAATCGTCCTTCGGCGCGGCCTCGATCACCAGGACCTCCTGCCCATCCATCCTAATGGTATCGAGGATCCGGTAGTTATGCTTGCGCCTGCCGTTTTCGCCGAAGAGGTCGATCGGGCCGAAAGCCATGTTGGGGAAATAGAACTTCATCGCCTCCAGCCGGGCGTTCTTTTCCGCGGTTTTCTGACCGTTTTTTTCGAGGAGCGTCCGGCTCTCCTGGTCGATGCCTCTCTTCCGGATCACTTGATAGTCATAGAGATACGTATTTTTTTGGGTTGAGTCAGTAACTGAAGGTGCCGATCCCTCCATTTCCGCAAAAGTCGGTTCCAGGTCCTTGATCGCACGAGCCCATCGCGTCGTTACGACACCCCGGATCGTTTCCTCGACTTCTTCATGGCAGACGAAGTTGTACAGGAAATTCTTGAGCTTTTGACAATAGCGCGCGGCGCTCTCCAAGGCGCCATTCAGGACAAGATCATCAGTCGGGAGCTTAGGACCCTCCTGGGCGGCGGGCAGGAATAAAGGCAGGCCCGCGATCAAGAGCCCCAAAACATAACCCACAGTTTTCTCCTTGGCTTTCATGTCCATAAGACTGTCTTACGCAATTGTTTACATTATAGTAGCATAACTTCGAAAAAAACAAACCGCTCTTCCGTTACGTCAGTTAAACATCCTCGTTTTTTTGCCTGAAACAAAAACCAAACTTTGGAGCGCCGGAACTAAAGGAGCTGTAAGTAACTCAGATTCCACCTGATTTGGGGCAAGCACCCGGGCCTGGATGAGGACAGCTACGGTCTGAAGAATAACCGTTGTTGCACTCAATAAGCCAAGCTTCATAGCATCGACCATCGCAATAATTGCCATGCCAAGCAATCTTTTTGCAGCCACCATGACTAGCGCAAGTTGAATTGCAGGCTGCTTGCTCTTGAGTTTGGCAGCTGGTGCTAGGACCCGTATCTTGACACACCACGGCAAATGCGACGTTTAAAAGCGACATTAGCAAAACCACAATGACAATTATTGCCCCGAAGACTCGCCATGATATCGCAATCAACCTCATGTCCGCAAAGCAATATTACTTGATCGTTCATATCATAAATCCACCCAAGCAAAAATGGTGGGGTCTGAAGATCGGTTTTGTCCACTTGAAGTCCGGCTTCGAATTCGTGTGTTCCCCAGGGAAATCCGCGGTGCTTCATTTTTTGCGATATGATCGGCTCCTGTGTACATATGAAGGATAATCTCCCCCCCTTACATACACGCTCGGACTTCCGGAATTTTCTCATATTAAGAGAACATTCTCATATAGGTATGAATTGAAGCGCCCAAAACCGTTGATTAAAAAGAAATGAGATGAAGTATCGGATTTTCCTGCGGGAGATTCTGAGCCGAAAAGTGGCATCGGGAATCTCTTTTTGGTATCATAATGCAGGAATCACGATGAGGAATATAATGAAAAAAAGCTCGATTACTGCAATGGTCGCCGTTTCTTTTGCCTGGGTGCTCGCATTTTCACAGAATTATAGGGGCGAGGGGAGGATGACGGGCATCGTCACCGACGAAAGCGGGAAGCCGATCGAGGGCGTCAGAGTCAAGCTCTTTTCTGTCAAGGCCGCACAAGGCTTTGAAGTCACGAGCGATGCCAAAGGTGAATGGAAGGCGCTCTATGTGAGAGGTGGCACCTGGAATATCGATTTTGACAAGGCCGGATACATGCCAAAGAAGATCAGCACCAATATCCAGGAGAGCTTCAAGAACCCTCCCATCCAGACCACGCTTCAAAAGATCGAAGGCCTGGTCATCACCGAAGAGCTCAAGGCTGCTTTGACCGAGGGAAACAAGCTCTCAGAAGAGAAGAAATACGCTGAGGCGGTCGCCGTTTATGAGAAGCTCTTGAACGAAAATCCTGAGGCTTACGTCATCAACAAGAACATCGGCAACTGTTATTTCGAGCTCCAGCAATATGGCAAAGCCGAAGAATACTACCGCAAGGTCTTGGACAAAGACCCGGGAAACGCCGAGATCATGCTCCTCATCGGGAACTCTTACGCCAACCGGGGAGAGAAAGACAAGGCCATGGAATGGTACAGCAAGATTGAGTTCGAAAAAATCACGGATCCCACGGTCTTGTTCAACATCGGCTCCGGCTTCTACGGCCAATCGAAATATGACGAAGCCATCAAATACTATAAACGGGCGATCGAGCTCCAGAAAGACTTTACCGACGCGATCTACCAGCTGGGGCTTGCTTACCTCGCGGCGGGCAACAACGCCGAGGCCATCGCGACCTTCGAGAGTTATCTCAAGTTCGACGCGGATTCGGCCAGGGCGGGTCAGGTCAAGGGATTTCTCGAATTCCTGAAGAAAAAATAGATTTGAAGCGATGAACTATTCCCGCTTGTTCCGGCGGAATCTCATCATAGCCGTCCTGGCGATCCTGGTCTGTGGAGGATTTGCCAAAGCCGACAATAAGGCTAAGCAGAGCCGGCTCAACGTCCTTCTCATCACCATTGATACGCTGCGGCCGGACCGGCTGAGCTGCTACGGAGGCGGCTTTGTCAAGACGCCGGAGGTCGACGGTCTCGCGGCGGCGGGCGCTCTCTTTTCCAGGGCTTACGCTCACAACCCCGAGACGCTTCCTTCCCATACGAACATTCTCCTGGGCGTGACTGCCCCGACTCACGGCGTCCACGACAACGTCAATTTTGTTGTCAGGCCGGAATTCTCGAATCTGGCGAAACTGCTCAAGGACCACGGATATTCCACGGGCGCTGTCGTCGGCGCCTTTCCTCTCGATTCCCGGTTCGGCCTAACCCAGGGATTTGACCTCTATGATGACAATTATGGGGCGCAGGGCGCCGAGCAGTTTGTCTATGCCGAGAGAAGGGCCGGGGTCGTCGTCTCCCGGGCTTTAGGCTGGCTTGAGAATCGGGAAGGGCCCTGGTTTCTCTGGGTTCACTGTTTCGATCCCCATCAGCCTTACGATCCGCCGGAGCCTTTCCGGACACGTTTCAAGCGGGATCGCTATTCGGGCGAGGTCGCTTACGTCGACCAGGAACTCGGCAGACTTTTTGCCTACCTCAAGGAAAGAAACCTCGAAGAAAAGACAATCGTCATCTTGACGGCCGACCATGGCGAGTCCTTGGGAGAGCACGGAGAGATGACTCATGGCTACTTCGCATACAACGCGACTCTCTGGGTTCCTCTCATCATCAAGGCGCCAGGATTCAAGCCTGGCCGGATCGAGGAGGCGGTTTGCCATATCGATTTGTTCCCGACCGTCTGCGATCTCGTCGGAATCCAAAAGCCCTCCTTTCTCCAAGGGCTCTCTCTTATACCGGTCCTGCAGGGCAAGGCTCTTCCCGCCCGCCCGATCTATTTCGAATCCCTGATGGCCTATTACAATCGCGGTTGGGCGCCGCTCAAGGGGTTTATCGAGGGCGAGAAAAAGTTCATCGACTCCCCTCAGCCTGAGCTTTATGATCTGAAAAAAGACTTTTCTGAAAACGACAATCTGGCTCAGGGGACCAGCCTCGACGAATCCAGGAGCACGCTCGCTGAGCTTGTGAAGACTCAATCAGGCGCGGCCGAGCAAGCCGCCCGCCGGGCTCCCGACCGGGAGACGAGGGAAAAACTCCAGAGCCTGGGCTATATCTCTTCGCCGCTCGCCCCGGCTAAGAAGACCTTCACGGTGGATGATGATCTCAAGACGCTTCTTCCTTATCAGAGCCGCTGGCAGCAGGCGACTTCGCTCTATCAGAGCGGGCAGACGGAAGAGGCGATCTCCGAGATGAAGAAGATTATCTCCGAACGGAAGGATTTTGATGTCGCCTACACACATCTGGCTAATTATTATAAAGCCCAAAACAAGATCGGCCAGGCCGTGGACATTCTCCGTCAGGGCTGTGAAAATAACCCGACCAACCTTAGGATCATGGAGGCCTACGGGATCTGCCTCGTCGAGGCAGGCAAGCCCGATGAAGCGATCGGCGTTTTGAGTAAAGCGTTGGCCATCATCGACTACGACCCCGAGGCCTGGAATTATCTGGGAGTCGCCTTTTACAACAGAGGAAATTATGATGAGGCCCAAAAGGCCTACGATCGCGCCCGCGCTCTGGACAGCAATTATCCCATCGTCTTCAACAATCTCGGCTCTCTCAACCTCTCGGTTTTTCTCAAGTCGCAGGATGCCCGAGCTTTCGGGAAGGCGGTCGAGGACTTCAAGCGGGCGATCGAACTCGACCCCAATTATGCGTCAGCCTATAACGGTCTTGGCGCCGCGCTCAAGATGGGCGGCGACGTTGATGGAGCGATCGAGAGCTGGAAAAAGGCGGTTGAGCTCAAGCCGGATTTCGGATATGCGATGTATAACCTCGGCCTGGCATTCCTGGCCAAGGGAGACAAAACCAGCGCCCTGGATTATTTCACCAGGTACAAAGACAGGTTCTCTTCCTCCCTTCCCGCTCAGGAACGGGAGAAGCTCGAGGCGCTGATACAAAAATGCAAAGAACAGTAAGGGGTGAAGTGTAAGGGGTAAGGGGACAATGTCAAGGATCAGAAAAAGACAATATTTATTTGTCGGCGGCTTATTGCTACTGGGTCTAGCGAATGTTTTTGGCGTCGGTTTCCAGATCGGAGGCCAGAAAACCAAAGTCGCTCTTCCCGCCAAACTCAACGAGAAAGACCTCCCCCAGAAATACAGGGATTGGCTCAATCTCGCAAGCTACATCATCCTTCCCCAGGAAAAAGATGTCTTTCTGAGGCTGGCCAACGAAAGAGACAGGGACATCTTCATTGAAAGCTTCTGGAAGCACAGAGACCCGACTCCGGGGACTGCACAGAATGAATACAAGGACGAGCATATCAAGCGGTTCAATTATGCCGACTCTTACTACCACAGGGGGGCGACCCGCCCCGGCTGGATGACGGACATGGGCAGGATGTACATTATCCTCGGCGAGCCGGTCAGTATCGAGCGGTTTGAGGGAGTCTCGGGCGTCTTTCCCGCCCAGGTCTGGTATTATTATGGAGATCAGGCCAAGCGGCTCCCTAACTATTTTGCCCTGGTCTTCTACCAACGTGGCGGCTCGGGCGAATTCAGGCTCTACAATCCGGCGTCCGACGGCCCGGCGAGTCTCCTCATCGACACGAAAGGCGTTGATTTGACCGACCCAGAGGGACTTTACGAGAAGATCAAAGAGTTGGCTCCGACCCTGGCCGGGGTCTCGATCTCGATGCTCCCGGGCCAAATTCCCTACAGTTATATTCCCTCGCCGCAGTGCAGCATCATCCTTTCCGATATTATGAATTCTCCCAAAAAAGATATCAACCCATCCTACGCCTCCCATTTCCTGGATTATAAGACCCTGGTCAGCACGGAATATCTGACCAACTTCGTGGAGAGCAGCGCTTGCACGGCCCTGGTGGAGGATCCTGCCCTTGGCATCCGCTTCCTTCACTTTTCCATCTCCCCAAAAAAGATGTCGATCGACTACTTTCAGCCCAAAGACCAGTACTATTGCGACTACAAGCTGAACGTGAGCTTGCGCAGCGGCGAGAAGATCATCTACCAGTATTCCAAGGACTTTCCTTTCTATTTTCCACAGGAAAGCGTCGGGAATATTCAGGGGAACGGAGTCGCCGTCCAGGATTCCTTCCCGGTCATCGAGGGTCGGTACGGGCTGACGATCCTTCTTCAAAATTCCGTGGGCAAAGAATTCAGCATTTTTGAAAGGGAGGTTATCGTCCCGGAAGCGACCACATCCCCAAAAATCATTGGCCCTCTCCTAGGCTACAAATTCCAGGATGAGCGGGCCGCGGTCCACGCCCCCTTCAAGGTTCTGGACAAGAAAATCTTGGTCGATCCGACAAACACAATTGCAGGCGGGGATGACCTCTCGATCTTTTTCAATATCAGCAACATGCAGGAAGATGTTTGGAAGCTGGGCCAGGTCGGAGTCAGAATCAAGGGTTCGCGCGAAAAAGATCCGGTCCAAAAGACTTTTTCCTTGAAGCTGAGCGATTACCCCTATGCGAGAGTCATGGGAATCACTTCAACCATCCCGGCTCGTGAGTTCAGCCCGGATTATTATGAGTTGACCTTGACCTTGAACGATGGAAACGGCCAGGTGATAGATGAAGCGTCATCGCCCTTCATCGTTTCTCCCTCGCAAACGATCCCTCACCCTGTCACCCTGGCCAAGTCCTTTCCGCTTTCGAACAACTTTCTTTACTACTATTCCCTGGCCTATGAGTACGACAAGATGGATCTGCCCGGAAAAGCGGAGGCAAATTTTTCCAAAGCTCTGGAGCTCCAACCGGACTATGCCGAGGGAATCGTCGAATATGCGAACTTTCTCTTGCGTGGGAAAAAATACCAACAAAGCCTGGACTTGATCGAGAGAGTCGGGCGCAATGAGAAGCTCCACTTTGATTACTTTCTCGTCAAGGGGCAGGCCGAGGCGGGGATGGGCCAGTTTGCCGCTGCCATCGTCAACCTCCAGGAAGGGAACAAGATTTATAACTCCGACACCAGGCTTCTTAACAGCCTCGGCTTTTGCTATTCCAAGACCGGCCAGAAGAAAGAAGCCCTGGAGGTTCTGAATGCTTCGCTTCGCCTCAACCCCGACCAGCCGGACATCAAAGGGCTCATAGCGGAAATTGAAAAAAGCAAATAGTGAGCGGTGAGCCGTGATCACTGAGCGTTTATTAGTGAGGAGTAACGGGTTAGGGAAGGGGATTAAGAGGAGGTCAAATTGCGGAACAGCTTGATTGCCCTTTACGTACTTGTTTTTGCCGTTTTCCTGACCGCCCAAGCCAGAACGGGAAACATCTTTGGCAGAGTCGTCGATCCAGAAGGAAATCCGGTGCCCGGGGCGACAGTGACCCTGATCCCGCCCGCCGGCGCATCCATGACGACCGTGGCGACGGCTGATGGGACCTTCCGGTTCTTGTCCTTGCCCCCGTCAAAAGAATACAAAATAAAAGCCGAGCAGACCGGATTCAAGGCCAGGACAGAAGAAAACATTATTGTCGTGGTCGGGGGCGACACCAACCTCGAAATCAAGATGGAAATGGGCGTTATGGAGGAACAGGTAACGGTCACGGCCGTGTCCCCTGTTGTCGACACCAAGAAGACTTCGGTCGGCCAGAACGTGACCCAGGATATCCTTCAGTCCATGCCGACGGCCAGAGACCCTTGGGTCGTCCTGCAGATGGTTCCTTCAGTCACAGTTGACAGAGAGAACCTCGGCGGCACGGACTCCGGCCAGCAGGCCTATTTTGTCGCCAAGGGCGGATCTTCCGGCCAGAATATGTGGTCCGTGGACGGCGTCCTCGTGACCGACCCGTCGGCCATCGGAGCTTCGCCGACCTATTATGACTTTGATGCCTTTGAAGAGATGAGGGTTACAACCGGCGGCGGAGACATCACTTCCCAGACCGGCGGTGTCGCCATGGACCTTGTCACCCGCCGCGGCGGCAACCGGGTGAATCTGGGCGGCAGATTTTATGTCACCGACCCCACTTTTCAGGCTGCCTACTCCCCGAGCAAGCTTTCGAGCCTAGGGATAGCCAGGACCAACATCATCAGAGGCATCAAGGACTACGGTTTCAACCTCGGCGGTCCGATCCTCAGGGACAAAATCTGGCTGTGGGGTTCCTACGGCGTCCAGGACATCAAGACCAATAACCTCTATGGTGTGGCCGACGATACTCTCCTGACCAACTATGTAGCCAAGCTCAACATTCAAGTTGTTCCCGAGAACAGATTTGAGATCTTTTTCCACGGCGGGAACAAAGAGAAATTCGGAAGAGACGCCACCTACAGTTTCCCGGGCGGCTTTCATCAGACCCAGAGGTTCCATTTCGGGACCCCGATAT
The DNA here is from genome assembly GCA_963701305.1 of Candidatus Aminicenantota bacterium. Taxonomy (GTDB): domain Bacteria; phylum Acidobacteriota; class Aminicenantia; order Aminicenantales; family CAVYOD01; genus CAVYOD01. The sequence goes on along the minus strand of OY969586.1, from coordinate 1,003,677 downwards.
GGAAAGCCCAGGATGAGCATATGTTCGGCGATAACCTGCTGGTGTCTCTCAAGTTTGCTTATTCTCATGCCGGATTTAGCATCCTGCCGATGGTCAATGAGACCCTCGACAAATGGGTGTCTTATGATGAAACCACCCAGATTTACGGAGACTCCTATTATTATCTTCTCACCAACAGGCCCATGCTCCAGTTCAACTTCTACACGAATTATTTCAATGACCATCTGATGGGCGTGAGCCACGATATTAAGTTCGGGGTCGAATATTCAAGAAGGTTCACGACGACCGACTCTTCGACTCCGGGCAATACTCTTTACAATTACAATATCAATTATCCCACTCTGGATGTCACCGCTGACGGAGTCCCAGACATCGTTCCTGGGATCAAGTACATCAGCACCTGGAGACCATCGTTCAATACCGACTCCAAAGTGGAAGCTTGGGCCGGCTATGTCAATGATACGATCACAATCGGCCGGCTGAACCTGATCCTCGGCTTGCGCTATGATTATCAAAAGCCCTTTCTGCGTCCCTTCACAATGAGTGTTGTGAACGACAACCCGGTCTGGAAAAACGACTTCACAACGGCGGCCAAGGACGCCATCAACAGAGCATTCCCCGGCCTCAGCATACCAGGAAATTCTACGGCCTACAATTGGAGCATCTTGTCTCCGAGACTGGGTTTGACCTATGACCTGACCGGGGACGGAAAAACGATCCTCAAGGGTTCCTTCTCCGGTTACGGCGAATTTATGGGGACAGCTGAATCCAACTATTTCTTCCCCGAAGGGGCAGCCGGCTGGATGGATTTCTGGTGGTTTGACGACGGCGACGGGACAGCCGACCTCGGCGAGCTCTTCTGGTTTGATCCGAATACCTACGCGGCTATCCCCGCCTTTGACGCGTCGGGGAACGTTATCCGTAATAATCTGGACATTTCGCAGTATTTAATGTGGGGCGGCTATGATTTCGATAATCCCCAGCAGGTCGGCAAATCCCGCTATACGATTGATCCCAACACCAATTCCCAGAATACCTGGGAAGCCGTCGTTACCCTGGAGAGGGAAATCCTGACCGATTTCGCTGTCGCTCTTGACCTCACGTGGAGAAAATACAATAACGTCCGCTGGGAAAGAGCCTATTATCCCGATACGGGCCATATTCGGAATTCCGATGATTATGTGATTGCGGGACAGGTGCCCGACCTCTCTTCCCTCGGGATCGACATGGGGATCGGGGCCGGGAAGGACTGGTATGTTCTGAATCCGAGTATTGTAGGGACCGACTTCATTTACTACGGCCCGCGGGCCGGATTCAACCAGCAATATTATGGCGCCGACCTCAGACTCACCAAGAGGTTGTCGAGCAAGTGGATGCTGGACGGATCTCTCTCCTACCAGTACCAGAAGCAGCATTTTGATAAGTCGGGCACCACCGACCCGACCCAACTCTGGGCCATCAATGACAGAGTGTTCTCCCAGTCCCTCGGTGAGGCCAGCGGTAAGATCAGCCAGTATGTCTTCTCAAGATGGATGGTCAAGCTCGAAGGCCTTTATCAACTTCCGATGGGCTTTAACCTCTCCGCGACGTTCACGGCCCGAGAAGGGCACATCAATCCTCACTCCATGTCTATCAACGATTCAAGGATCTTGGGACTGGAGAGAAGCAAAACCGTTTATCTGGATTATTTCGATACCTTCCGGCTGCCCACCTTCTGGAACTTGAACGCCCGGCTGGAAAAAATGATCAAGATTGGAGATACCGGCAGGATCTACCTGATGGCCGACGCGTTCAACGTCTTCAACAACGCCATCATGAACAGAAGGTACGACAAGAATACGGGCAAGTACTATATCACCCAAAACAAATTCGTCCCCAGCGCGACCAGTTTCATCGCCAACGAAGTCCTGAACCCCAGAGTCGTTCGATTCGGAGTCCGGTTCTCGATCTAGACCGAGTGCGGTTCAAGCAAGAGCTCACGGCTCACCACTTGTTTATTTTGTGCTATGATGGATGGCGAGGAATGGGATGAAGAGGGCGGCTGTTTGCCTCTCATTGATATTGTCATCCGGTGTATCATTGACGCTCGGTTTGTCCGCGGAGCCGGCCAAAAAACTCAACTTGCTCCTGATCACGATCGACACCCTGCGGCCGGATAGACTGAGCTGTTACAGTCAGAAATACCTTCAGACGCCGGCCGTGGACGGACTGGCCGGCCGAGGAGTTCTCTTCAGCCGCGCGTTTGCCCAGACACCGACGACCCTGCCTTCGCACGCGAATATTCTCCTCGGCATGACTCCCAACCACCATGGCGTCCACGACAATGGCCTCTTTACGGTTCGCCGAGAATTTTTAAGCCTGGCGGAGCTTCTAAAAGAGTTCGGCTATGCCACCGGCGCCTTCGTCGGTGCGTTTCCCCTCGATTCGAGGTTTGGACTGGATCAAGGCTTCGATACTTACAATGACAACTATGGAACCCAAGCCGCCTACGAATTCTCTTTCTTAGAAAGGAAAGCCGGGCTTGTGATCGACCGGGCCGTCGACTGGCTGGGACAGCAGGCGGCGCCCTGGTTTCTCTGGATCCATTGTTTTGACCCGCATCAACCTTATGAGCCGCCTGAACCCTTCAAGAATCAGTACAAAAATGACCTTTACAGCGGCGAAGTGGCCTACGTCGATTCGGTCTTGGCCAAGTTATTTTCTTATCTCAAGGAAAAAGAGGCCGTGGGAAGCACGATCATCATATTGACCGGAGACCATGGCCAATCGCTGGGCGAACATGGCGAGACGACCCATGGTTACTTCGCCTACAACTCCACGCTCTGGGTGCCGCTGATAGTTACTTCCCCTGGGATCAAGCCTGCCCGAGTCAACCAATACGTCTCTCATATAGATATTTTCCCCACAGTCTGTGATCTTCTAGGGATCAAGAAACCGCCTTTCCTCCAGGGTCTGTCGCTCCTGCCGGCCCTCGAAGGCAAGGAACTTCCCGAGCGCCCGATCTATTTTGAATCTCTCTATCCGTACTACCGGCGCGGCTGGGCGCCCCAAAGAGGATTTATCGAGGGCGGGAGAAAATTCACCGATTCTCCCATCCCCGAGCTCTACGACCTGAAGCGTGACTTTGTTGAGACCAAAAATCTGGCCCCGTCGGCCGACCTGGGCCGTGAGAAGTCGACTCTGACCCAGCTCATCAAAAAACAATCCTACCAGGGGAGCCCGCCGGCCCAAAAAATCAGCGTCGAGACGCAGGAAAAGCTGAAGAGCCTGGGGTATATTGGGACGGTCCAGCCGATCAGAAAACAGAATTTTGGTCCTCAAGATGACCTAAAGACCCTGCTTCCCTATAACAAAGAGTTCGAGGAAGCCCTGGAGATCTATCAAAAAGGAGAGGTCGACCGCTGCGTCGAGCTCCTCAAGCAGGTCATCGCGGAGAGAAAAGATTTTGATAATGCCTATGCTTATCTCGCGACCATCTACAAAAGCCGGGGCCGGCTGGAAGAGGCCCTGGAGCTGACCAGGAAGGGATCCGCCGATAACCCGGCCAGTTACAAAATCACACTGGATTACGGCAGCTTCCTGCTGGACGTTGGGAATTACGATGAATCGATCAAGGTACTGACCAGAGCGATGGCCCTGGTCGATTACGATCCCGAGCTCTGGAACTACCTTGGAGTGGCCTATTGGAACAAAGGAGATATCAAACAGGCGCTTGCCGCCTACGAGCACTCCCTTTCGCTCGACCAAAATTATACCCTCGTTCTCAACAACCTGGGGACGGTGTATCTAACCCTCTTCATGAAAAATCAGGAACGCCGGGACTACTTCCGGTCCGTGGATTATTTCAAAAAGGCGATCGAATACGACCCTCGCTATTCGTCGGCTTATAACGGCTTGGGGTCGGCCTACCGTCAGGCGGGCGACCAGGCGGCCGCCGTCTCTTGTTGGGAGAAAGCCGTGGAATTCGAACCAAATCACCGGTTCGCTCTCTACAACCTCGGAGTCACTTCCCTGGACCAAGGTGAAAAAAGCAAAGCCCTTGCCTATCTCAGCCGCTACAAGAAAGTATATTACAATTCCCTCTCCCCCGGAGAGAGGATGGAGCTCGATGGCCTCATTGAAAAATGCCGTCAGGAGCCTTAGAATGCAGCCGGAGGTCACGATAAGAAAAACCGCGGCGTTGACGATCGCCCCGTTCCTGGTGGCGGTCGTGGCTCTTTGGAGCTGCGGATCGTCGCGCCTCAAGATCCCCCTCGATCCCGAGAGCCATGATTTTTACGAGACCGCCCGGCTGATCATGACCGGACAGGAGAAAGACGTCTTCAACCACCTTCCGGATGCGGAGTCGCGCAAAGAATTCATCGACGAGTTCTGGGCCAAGCGAGACCCGGACCCGGGCACCCCCGAGAATGAATTCAAGAATGAGTTCTACCGCCGGATCCAATATTCAAATCAGCATTTCAACGAGGGAACGCCCGGCTGGAAGACCGACCGGGGGAGGTTCTTTATCTACCTGGGAAACCCAGATAAAACGGATGAATTCCTCTTCCATCAGGAACCCGACGTCCGGGGTCCGATCCTCTGGTGGATCTACTACGATTATGGGCTGGGGATCGAATTCGCCGACAAGAACGGGACCGGACAATACTCTTTCCGCTACCATACGGGAGACTTGTTCGGGGCGATGGAGAGCGCGAAGCTGGGCGTGCTCAGCCAATCAGGAGGCGGCGCCAAGTTCATCAATTTCAGCTCGAAGTACGACCGGGAGAAAAAAGAATTCGTCATCTTGCTGCCCGTGAAATCTTTAAGCTTCAGAGAAGAGGGAGGGGTTCTGAAAACCGAATGGGAATTCTTCTTCTACCTTTACGAGAAGAAAGGGACCAGAGTCGACAGGTTTGAACAGACCAGACATTTTGAAAAGGCGGAAGCGGAGTTGGCCTCGCTCAAGGAGATCACTTTTTCTTTTCCCTACGAGCTCAAGCCCGGCAGCTATTTTCTGGACATAAAGATCATTGAAAAAGGAGGCCTGGTCAAGACCCGGAAGGTCTTTGAGGTCAAAGGAAAGGCGGGACGGGCCGGATGAAACTCTCGGCCCGATCGCTCCGTTCTCAAGAAAAAGGGCTTAGGGAGATGAAGAAGAATATCGCCTGGATCATTCTACTCCTTTGCGTTCCTGTGCTTCTCCCGGGACAAAAGGCCAAGCAGGACAAGGAGGATGCCAAGAGCCTCGACCCGAAGTCCCGGGACTGGTTCACTTTAGTGTCCTACATTGTCCTTCCCCAGGAAAAAGAGGTCTTCCTCAGGCTGACCAACGACCGCGACAGGGGCCTCTTCATCGAGAGCTTCTGGCGCCAGCGTGACCCCACTCCCGGAACTCCCGAGAATGAGTATCGGGACGAACACATGCGCCGCTGGACCTATGCCAATGAACATTACAGGCGCGGGGCCGGTCGTCCCGGCTGGATGACCGATATGGGCCGGACCTACATCATCCTGGGGCAGCCCGTGAGCATCGAGCGTTTTGAAGGCAACCTCGGCATCGTTCCGTGCCAGGCCTGGACCTATTACGGCGATCCCAAGAAAGAGCTGCCGAGCCTTTTCAACCTCCTTTTTTATCAGAGGGGTGGCGCAGGAGAATACAGGCTTTACAATCCGGTCGTGGACGGTCCCTACAACCTTCTCCAGGACAAGAGAAACCAAGACGCCACCGATTATGAGGCGCTTTACGGGAGGATCAAGGAAATGGCCCCGACCCTGGCCGATATCTCTCTCTCCATCGTCCCCGGAGAAATCAACCCGGATTACAGTCCGTCGGTGCGAAATGCCATGATCTTGGCGGATATCTATGAATCTCCCAAGAAGGATGTCAATCCCTCTTACGCGACCCACTTTTTGGATTATCGCGGGATCGTCAGCACCGAATACTTGACCAACTACGTTGATTGCGAGACCGACGTTTCCTTGATCCAAGATCCCCAAACCGAACTTACCTTCCTCAATTTCTCAATGGTCCCCAAATCGATCTCGATCGATTATTTTAAGCCTAAGGAGCAGTTTTATTCGAGCTTCAAACTCGACGTGAGCCTGAGACTGGGCGAGGCGATCATTTTTCAGTACAACCGTGAACTGCCTTTTTATTTCAGCAAGGACGATGTCGATCGGGTCCGGGCCAACGGCGTCTCGATTGAGGATTCGTTTCCCGTCGCCGAAGGAAAGTACCGGCTGACCGTCCTCCTTCAGAATCCGATCGGGAAAGAGTTCAGCATTCTGGAAAAAGATGTCACCGTTTCAGGAGTTGAGAGAGGATCCCAGCTCGGCGGTCCCTACCTGGGCTATAAAGCGGAACAATTCCAAACCGGAATTCACATCCCCTACAAAATCCTGGATAAAAAGCTGCTCATCGATCCCAAAGCTATATATTCCCACGCCGATCAGATCTTCTTTTCCTTCACCGTCTCCAACCTCGAGGAGGAGCTGTGGAGCGGCGGCGAGGTCAACGTCAGGATCAAAGGGCTAAGGGAAAAGTCTCCTTTCGATAAGTCCTTTTCCATCAAGCTGGCCGATCAAGCCTATCGCAAGTTGATGGTCTTCGAACAGTCCCTGCCCGTTCTGGGAATTCCGCCGGACTATTACGATTTCAGACTTACTCTGAGCGATAGAGGCGGCGGTGCCGTGGATTCGAAAAGCGCCAAGTTTATTGTCTCCTCGGAAAAAGCGGTTCCCCATCCGATCGCCAATGCCAAGGGATTTCCACTCTCCGGCCGGTACCTTTATTTTTACATGCTGGCCAACCAGTATGACAAACTCAATCAAAATGAGAAGGCGGAAGAATTCTACCAGAAGGCCTACGCCCTTAACCCGGCTTACAAGGAAAAAGTGGTCGACTTTGCCAACTTCCTCCTCAAGGTCAATAAATTTGATCAGGCGCGACAGCTGATCGAAGGCATCCGAGACGTCGAAAAGCTGAGGTTTGATTATTATCTCGTCAAAGGCAAATCAGAGCTAGGAAAAGGGGAGTATGCGGAAGCTATCAACAGCCTTCTGGAGGGAAACAAGATTTACAATTCCGATACGAGGCTGCTCAACGCTCTCGGATTTTGTTTCTACAAGACGGATTTGAAAGGCAAAGCCCTCGAGGTTCTCCGGGCCTCGCTCCGGCTGAACCCGCAACAACCGGGGATCAAGAAGATCGTCGAAGAAATTGAAAAACGGTGAGCCCTGAGCTGGGAGCAGTGCGGTAATCCACCGAAGGCTTTCTTTTTTAATTTCCCAATTGTCCCGCCGAAACAAAATAGGTCTTCGGATTTTCCTTGGAATCGCCTGAACTGACGAAATATGCAGTCACGCGATGAGATTGTTTTGCTCTAGCTGCTCACCGCTCACAGCTCACTTCATTTGACCTCGAAATCAATCGTTCTATCGATCGTCAGCCCCGAGACCTTGTCGGTGATCTTGAGTGAAAGCGTGTATTTCCCAGCCGGCAGGTCGCGCTGTTCTCTCTTTTCTTCTTTGTCGGTTTTGATCAAGACGGTCTGCTTCATCGGCAGGGCGTGGCTGATCAGCGGGAAGCTATAAAGGGCCGGTTCGTAACGGACGGCGGCCTTATCCCCCTGCTTGATTTCATAGCTGACCTCGATATTGTACTGGGGTTGCTGGGTCTGTTCACCTGGTTTCGCCTCGATAGGTTTGGCGCCGAAAATGTAGAAGAAGATGTCGAGGCTATCTCCGGCCTTGAAAACGTTGTCGAGATTCGGTTCCATCCGGAGCACGGAGTAGGTAAAGAATCCGTTGTGAACGAGCGCCCTCGCTTCCGGGGCCTCGAGCTTGGTGATCTGCCTGACGAAAAAGATGGGCGTCGTATCCAGGCTCTGGGTGAAGGCCCTGGAATCAGGGAGAGAGAATTCATAATAGGCTGTTCCGATCCTTTTGAGGTCCAGAGAAGTGATGGCCATGGCCAGGATGTACTTGCCCGGAAGAAGGGTATAACCGACCGAGTACCATTCCTCTTTTTCGGGGTCATAAGAGGCGTTGTCGGCCTGGAGGGCGACGGGAACAAAGGCCTCCCTGGAGATTTTCGGCGGCGCGTTGTTTTCCTCCAGAAGAAATTGAAGAAAAACATTGAGCCTTGCCTGGAGTCCGGCGGGCTGGGCCTGTGCTTGAGGGGCTGCCTGTGCCTCTTTTTCCTTTTCGGCCTTCGCCTCTGCCGCCGCAGGAGACTGGGGGGCGGGGGCGAAACCGAGGTCGGCGTTCTTTGCCTTGAAGAAAAAGATGATATGGATGGCGTTCTGGGCGGGGAGATAATACTGTTTGAAAATCGTGAATGGAATGTCAGGCCGCGCTTGGCGCGATGCCAGGCCCTGTTCCAGGACGGCTTTGATTTCCTTCGGGATAAATATCCTTTCTTCGGGTTTGCCTTCCTTCTTATCCTTGTCTTTCTGGTCTTTCTGAATGGCGAAGCCTGCGGAGAGAAATACGCTGAGGACAAATCCCAGGCAGAGAACCAAGACGACCAATCGTTTGTTTTTCATTTTGCCTCCTCAGATCGAACCGTGGAAACTTCTGCAGATTGGGCTTATTTTCTTAACCATCCCAGAATTTTTCACCGCCGATAATACAGGCTAGTAATATAGCACGAAACTTTTTGGGCCACAACACCATCAGTGAGCAGTGAGCGGTGAAGAGTAAGGGGCAAGGGGTTAGGGGTAAACGGCAAGGCGAAAACAAAATAGAGGCCTGGCTCTTCGAGTGGCCGGGTTCATAAAGATTGCCCTGTATCCTGGGTTTGGGAGCTGAATCATTTGTTTTTAGACCCCTATCTCCTTACCATTCACCCCTTACTTTTATTATGTTTTTGGTATTTTCTAACATTGGCCTGGTGTTCGCCGAAGGTCTTGCTGAAGACATGGCTCCCGTCGTTCCGGGAGACAAAATAGAGATAGTTGTTTTCGGCCGGGAAGAGGGCGGCCTCAAGGGAGATTTTCCCAGGATTACAGATGGGACCCGGAGGCAAACCGCCATAAAGGTAAGTATTGTACGGAGAATCCAAGGTCAGATCCTTGCGCAACAGCCGCCCCTCAAACCCATTCTTTTGTTTCAGGGCGTAGATGATTGTCGGGTCGCAGTCCAACTTCATCCCCATTTTGAGGCGATTGTGGAAAACAGTTGAGACGAGCTTTCTTTCTTCGGGAAGGGAGGTTTCTTTTTCGATGAGCGAAGCCAGGATGACGGTTTCCCTTGAAGATAGGCCGATCTCCCGCCCTCGCCGGCGCCAGGCATCCTGAAAGACGCTCTCGAACTCCGTCAGCATGGCTCTGGTGATCTGCCGGGCGGTCGTCCCTTTGGGAAAATGGTACGTCTCCGGGAAGAGATATCCTTCGCAGCTCCTGGCGTTGGGATCAAGGGACCTAACCTCCCCGGGGTCTTCAAAGGCTTCGAGAAATTCCTGTTCGCGGCCGAAGCCCAGACTGGGCACGAGCCGAGCGATTTCCCGCGCGGTCAGCCCCTCGGGGATGGTCAGTGGGTGCAGGAATACTTTCCCATCCAGGAGGTCATGGAGAACATCTTTGACCCCCACCGGTAGGGAAAGCTCGTATTCTCCAGCCCTCAGACCTTTGGGGGAGACAAAAAGTCGGTATTCCACCAGGAACGGCCATTCTCTGGCGAGGACTTGGCGCTGTTTCAATAGCCTGGCGACCCAGCGGACTCCTTTTCCCCGCTCGATCTCAAAGAGGAGTTTCCTTGGCGCTCCCCCCGGCCGGCGGTTGATCTCGTGGGAAAGCCAGGTCGCGAAGATCCCCATCCCGACGACGGCGACGACGAGCGCGGCTCTAACGGCTTTCCGGACCATAGGTGTCGAAATTCTTCCGCTCCAGATAGCTGGCCAGGATGATCACCGCCGAGACCTGGTCTTCCAGGGCCTTTTGTTTTTTTCGTTTGATTTTTTGACCGTGGAGAATTCCCTGGGCCTGCTGAGTGGTGAGCCGTTCATCCCAGAACACGATCGGCACGCCGACAGCCTTTTCCAGCCAGTCCGCGAATTGCCTGGTTTTTTGAACCCGGGTTCCGGCGCTCCCGTCCATCCTCAAGGGCAGACCCACGACGATGTGGCCGATTTCATATCTTTTGACCAGGTCGCGAAAGTAATCTTGGTTGTCTTCGTCCCTGACCTTGAGGCGGTATGCTCCGAGCGGTTGGGCGGTCAGGAGGAGAGCATCGGTCACGGCCAACCCGATGCTTCTGTCTCCGTAGTCCAGGCCGAGTATCCTCATTTGGGCCTTCGCGTGACGAGCCTTTTCTTGGCTTGATGACGTTCAAAGCCCAGCTCGATGAGCCTTTCGACGAGCTTCGGGAAGGGCAGGCCGCTCGCCTTCCAGAGCTTGGGATACATGCTGATCTCGGTGAAACCGGGGATCGTATTGATCTCGTTGACGTAAATCTGTCCGGTCTTGGTCTCAAACAAAAAATCCACCCTGGCCATTCCCGAGCCATCGATGGCCTTGAAAGCCTCAATGGCCAGGCGTTGGATCTTCTTAACGGTCAGTGAGGGGATATCTGCCGGGATCCCGAATCTCGTCTTGCCGTCGATGTATTTATCGTCGTAGTCATAGAATTCGCGGAAGGGGACGATCTCGCCCGGCAGAGAGGCGCTGGGATCGTCGTTTCCGAGGACGCTGCACTCGAATTCGCGGCCCGATATGCCCTGTTCTACCAGAATCTTGCGGTCGTAGGCGAAGGCCGTTTCACACGCCTCGGCCGTCTGGGCATAGTTTTTCACCTTGGTGATGCCCACGCTCGATCCCAAGTTCGAGGGTTTGACAAAGAGGGGCAGCCGCAATCTTTTTTTGATGTCTCTGAGGATGATGGCCTTCCTGGTCTTCCAATCCTTCTCCAGGAGGATGATGAGTTTGGCCACGGGAAGATTTCTTTCCCTGAAGAGGATTTTCATGATGGCCTTATCCATGCCCACGGAGGAGGCGAGCACGGCCGCGCCGACATAGGGGACATCCGCCATCTCCAACAGCCCCTGGATCGTTCCATCCTCCCCATAGGGGCCGTGAAGGACAGGGAAATAAATGTCCGATTTCAGCGATTGGTGGAGCTCGGAGATTTGCCAGGGCAGGAATGAAGCAGAAGGAGCATTCATAAGGGTTTCTATGGGGAAAAGGGGGGAGGGGACGACACTCCAGGCGCCCTGCTTATTGATGTAGATGGATTCGACCCGGAATCTTTGAGGATCGAGATTCTGATAGATTGCCGCCGCCGAACGCAATGAGACTTCATGCTCGGCCGAACGGCCGCCGAAGAGCAGCCCGACTTTTGTTCTTTTGACCATTTGGAGTCCTCGCGCGCCTATTTTAAAGGAAAGCTCATGGTTTGTTCAAGACGGAACCGGAAAGCCGGTTCATGGCTCAAAGCTTATAATTTATAACTCAAGGCTGGGCTGAGTGGAATTATTCTGTTGCCGGCGATCAACTATGAGCCAAGAGCTATGAGCTATTCGGCTGGTATTAGAGGAGGTCTTTGAGGCGTTTGCTGGGATTGAATTTAACCCTCTTTCTCTTGAGGATTTCGATCGCCTCCCCGGTCTTCGGGTTCCTGCCTTTGCGGGGCATCCTCCATTTGACCTCGAAACTGCCGAACCCCGAAAAGGTCACCCTGTTCCCGCTTTTAAGGGAATCTTTGATCCCTTGGAGGAAGGAGGAAAAGGCTTTTTCCGCCTGGAGGAGAGTCAGGCCGGCATCTTTGGCGATCCTGGCGATTGTCTCTTTTTTGTTCATCTACCGCCTCCTTTTGTTAATTTTCCTTTGTGCTGAGCGACTAATATTATGTTAGAAGCAATCGTCTGTGTTTGTCAAGGGACGGGCTGTCCCCAAATTCTCGCTATTGACAGGCTAAAAATTGCCCATTATAATGACCGAAAGCTTAATGGGACGAAATTCAGCCAAGAGGTGCAAAATGAAGAAATCATACGTATGGATGTTCATTCCTCTGCTTATCACGGCGGGGATCATTCTTTCCGCTTCCATGGCTGGCCAGGAAGCTCAGAAAACCCAGATCGAGAAAGCGAGAATCTATCAGGAAGAATACCCTCTGATCAGCGACTCGGACCTCTACTGCTCGGTCTACACACTCGAAAAGCCGAAATTTGACATCCGGATCATGGCCGGCGAAAAAACGGATGAGAAAATCCTCCAGGGCGATGCCGATATTCTCTATATCGACAGGGGCAGGCAGGACGGCCTCGAAGTGGGCCAGATGTTTTTGGTCCTGAATGTTGGGGCCGGAATTTCCGACCGGGCGACCGGCCGGAATTGCGGCTATCTGGTGACCAGACGGGGGAAAGTCCGGATCGTTCGGCTCGAAGAAAATCGGGGGATCGTGACGGTCGAAAAATCGTGCGGTCCGGTTCTGGTGGGCGATTTTCTTGTCCCCTACGAAGAGAAGGAAACCGTTCTCGGCAAAGATGCAGGGTATGATATGTCGTTGGAGGAGGGAACGGGCTTGAACGGCCACGTCGTATACTTGGATAGAGATTATATCGTCGTCGGCTCCGGCTATTGGGCGGTCATCGATCTGGGCAGCGATGATGGGCTCAAATTGGGGCAGCAACTGAGCGTCTTCAAGAGGGTGAAGAAAGATGTGCCCAGGCAGGCGATTGGGAATGTCGTTGTCATTGACCTCCAGCCGAAGACGGCCACAGTCAAGGTCCTTTCCTGCCGGGATTCCATTGAAGAGGGCTACGAGGTCCAATCCAAGTCATAATCGTCTATCTCGTCGCCCGTCTTTCTCGTCAAAAAAGCGAACAGTGAACGGTGAGCCGTGAGCACTGAGCAGTCATAAGCATCAAGGCTTGATAACGAATTCCTAGCGCTTGGCGGTTTGGGGCGCGTATCTAATCGCGGACAAAGACAATCTAAGGCTAGTGTCCCAGCCTCACCTCTGTTATTAAATATCTTGGTCTCTCCTATAACCTTTTGCTGCCCTGCATGTACGCTAAGCGACCACAGTTCTTGAACCGCTCACTGCTCACAGCTCAGTGCTCACAGCCTTTTGGTCGGGGTACAGCGTTGTTGACAGGGAACTGACTTTTTGTTAGCTTAAGCGGGGAGTTTTTCCGGCCCTGCAATCCGCGCGGGCGTAGTTCAGTGGTAGAACGTCTGCTTGCCAAGCAGAAGGCCGTGGGTTCAAGTCCCATCGCCCGCTCCAGTTTCGCCCGGACAGACGCGAGATCGTGAGGGATAAGGCGCGGTACCCAAGTGGCTAAGGGAGAGGTCTGCAAAACCTCGATTCGTCGGTTCGAGTCCGACCCGCGCCTCCACCAAATCCATAAATCTCGTTATTTCATCTTCTCGTCATCCCGCTATCTCGTCTCTCTGGCCAATCAAGTCAAGGAGAATCTTGACCGGCTATTTTTTCTATTGTTGTTTTTGACCAACCGACGAGACAGACGTTTTTGTTGACATTAAAAAATAAACAATATATAGTTTTCCCAAATCTAAAAAGGAGGAAGTGATGGATCTAGTATCAAGAGTTCAAGCAATCATCTTAAAGCCCAAGGAAGAATGGGTGAAGATCAAAGGCGAATCGTCGACGATCGCCGAGCTCTTTACGTCGTTCGCAGTTGTCCTGGCCGCCATTCCGGCCATCGGTCAGTTTATTGGCTTTGGCCTGATCGGGCAGAGGGTTCCCTTCATCGGCTGGTTCAGGATGGGGCTCGGCACGTCTTTTTTAAGAGCTGTTTTTTATTATATCTTCTCCCTGATCATGGTCTATGTTCTTGCCCTGATCATCAACGCACTGGCGCCGTCGTTTTCGTCTACGCCCAATATGGTCAGCGCCATGAAGCTGGCGGTCTACAGCATGGCCCCGATGTGGGTCGCGGGTATTCTTTTCATTATTCCCTATCTGGGCTTTCTGGTCTGGATCGCCGGGCTCTATGGACTCTACGTTCTCTATCTCGGGTTCAATACTCCGCTGATGGATACACCCAAAGAAAAAGTCATGGGTTATATGCTGGTCAGCATCGTGGTGGCCATCGTCCTGACGGCAATCGTCTCCATTATCTTAGGGGCGATCTTTGCGGTGGGTGGAGTCATCCGGCCCATTTAGTTCCTCCCCGATTCTCGAAAAGGCTTCTGCGGGGGAGGCTGCTCCTGTGATCGGTCTTCCTATGACTATATAATCAGCTCCAGCCTCGAAAGCTTCTCTCGGAGTCATAATTCTTTTCTGGTCTTGAGCGGCCGCCCAGCTCGGCCTGATGCCTGGCGTCACCACGATGAGCTCCGAGCCGAACTCTTTCTTGATCAGCCCGATCTCCTGGGGAGAGCAAACCACTCCGCTCACTCCCGCTTTCTTGGCCAGTTGCGCCAGCCGCAAGACTTGATCACCGGGGGGTGAAGGGGTCCCTATCTCCCGAAGTTGCTCTGCTTTCAGGCTGGTGAGGACGGTCACGGCCAGAAGCAGCGGCTCGGCCGATTTTTGTTTTTCCGCTTCATCGGCAGCCGCTTCGACCGCCCGGACCATCATCTCCAGGCCTCCCGAGGCGTGGAGCGTCATCATCTGCACGGCGTGCCTGACTCCGCTCCGCACGGCGCCCTCTACCGTGTTGGGAATGTCATGGAATTTCAGGTCCAGGAAGATCTTCTTGCGCAGAATTCTCATTCTTTTAAATAAGGAGGGACCTTCAGCCGTGAATAGCTCCATCCCTATCTTAAAGACATCCGCTTCCTTGAGCTGGCTCACCAGGGCTAAGGCTTCGTCTTTGCCCTTCACATCAAGGGCGATGATGATCCTCTTCTTGAGATCGTCTTTGTTCATCAGAAAACCTCTTGCTTGACAGTTGTCGCCGGTTGCTCATTATCTCCGTTCAAGGTTGCGCCGAGGGCCACCCCTGGGACCCCGTAGCGGAGGGGGGCCCGTCAGTTTGTCTGACGGGGGAACCGACGGGACTGGTTCCTCGGGGTCCGGGGGCCAGAGGGTGGCCTTCGGCGCAACCTTGGGCATGTCAAGTTACTTATCTCGTTTGCGTTAGTGACTGGTGATTAGTGTCCCTATCAAATCTTCGACCCTGGCAATGCCTTTCTTTTCACAATAATCTTCAAGATCCTCGATGATCCTGACCGTCGCTTCGGGATCAACGAGGTTGGCCGTGCCCACCTGGACCGCTCTGGCCCCACAGATGACAAATTCCAGGGCATCCAGGGCGGTTGATATCCCTCCCATCCCGATGACCGGGATTTCCAACCTCGCCGCAACCTGATAGACCATGCGCAGGGCGATAGGCTTGATGGCCGGGCCGCTCAGACCTCCCATGATGTTGGCCAGGCGCGGGGCTCTCGTGTCGGGGTCCACGGACATGGCGAGAAAGGTGTTGACCAGCGACACCCCGTCGGCGCCGGCTTCCTGGGCCGCGAGGGCGATTTCGACAATATTCGTGACATTAGGAGAGAGCTTGGCCACGACCGGCAGTAAACTCGCTTTTTTTACGGCCTTGACCAGCGAATAGGTGGCCTCGGAGCTCATGGCCGGGCAGGCGCCTTCCCGGTTGAGGTTGGGGCAAGAGATATTGAGCTCGAAGGCGGAGAGGCCTTTTTTCCCGTTCAGGAACTCGACCACCCGGATGTACTCCTCATCACTCTCCCCACAGACGTTAGCGAACACCGCCGTATCCACCGACGCGAGTTGGGGCAGAATCTTGTCGGCAAAGGCCTTTACGCCGATCCCCTGGAGCCCGATCGCGTTGATGAGTCCGGCCGGAGCTTCCACCAATCGGGGCGGGGCGTTCCCTTCGCGGGGTCCGTAATACAATCCTTTGACCACAAATCCGCCGAGTTTGTTTAGGTCGATGAAGGGCGAGAATTCGAGGCCGTATCCGAAGGTCCCGCTGGCCGCAAGAATGGGATTTTTGAGCTTTAGAAAACCCAGGTCGACGGTGAGGTCGGTCATTGTTCTTCCTCGGCCCAGACAATCTCCTCTGCTTTGAAGACAGGGCCCTCCTCGCAAATCTTGACCCAGCTTTCATCCCCACTTCTTTTGATCCGTTTGACACAGCCCCAGCAGGCGCCGAAACCGCAGCCCATGTGTGATTCGAGGGAAAACTGAGCGGGGATATTCCTGGCCAGGGCCAGGCCGGCGACTTTGGCCATCATCGGGTCGGGACCGCAGCCGAAAATCGCCGCTGGCTCCTCCTTTTTCAGGCAGGTCAGAAAAAGGTCGGAGACAAACCCCCTGAAACCATAGGAGCCGTCATCTGAGGAACAGGAAAGGTCTAAACCCGCTTTTTGGAACTTTTCCCTCAAGGGAAGGTCTTTGAGGCATTGACCTCCGTAAAAGGCTTTCACGGTCGTGCCCTGGCTCTGCAATTCCTGGGCCAGAAAAAACAAAGGGGCAATCCCCCTCCCCCCGCCGACGAGGTAGGCTGTTTTGCCTCTGAGGCCGCAATCAAACCGGAATCCTTTCCCCAGCGGGCCCAAGATATCGAGAGGCTCGTTGCTTTTTTTCTGGGCGAGCTGCCAGGTCCCCTGACCCGAGACCATAAAAAAGATCTCGATAATGCCCTTACTCCTGGAGTGGATGCTGAGGGGCCGCCGGAGCAGGGGATAGGGAGAGTCGTTGACCTTGATCATCAGGAACTGGCCCGGCTGCGCCTCGCTGGCGATCTCAGGCGAATCGATGGAGAAAAGAAAATAATCGTTCCAGCTTTCGATATGGGTGATCCAGGCTTGGGGGTCTTTGAGCATAGCCAGCGGCAATTCCCGGAACAAAAATAGCAAAATCGCCTTTCTTTGGCAACAAAAACTTTGACTTCCAGGAGCCCATTTGCTATTAATCAAGATGATTCAACGGTCCGTTTATAGAGGAACTCTTGGAGGAATCATAAATGCATGTATCCAGAAGAGGCCAGGAAATACAAGCTTCTCCCCTCCGTAGGCTGAAGCCATTTGCGGATAAGGCCCTGGAAAGGGGAATCCGTATCTATTTCCTGAACATAGGCGACCCGGACGTTCCCACTCCCCAACCGGTCATCGATGTTTTTCACCATTTTAGTGATCAGGTCCTGAGCTACGGCCCGGCCCAGGGATTGCCGGAGTTGAGACAGGCGATCGCCGACTACTTCCGGTACTATCGGATTCCGATTGATGCGGACAACGTTTTGATAACGCTGGGTGGCTCGGAGGCCATCTTCTTTTCGTTCAGTGTCATCGCCGATCCGGGCGAAGAGATTATCATTCCCGAGCCTTTTTACACCAATTATAACGGCTTTGCTTCGTTCGCCAGCGTTAAGATCGTGCCCCTTACACTAAGTGTCGAGAACGGATTTCGTCTACCTCCCCAAAAGGAGATCGAGGCTCGGATCACTCCGAAAACGAGGGGCATCGTTCTCTGTTCACCCAACAACCCTACCGGAACGGTATACACGCCCGAAGAACTGGAGCGGGTGGTCGAGCTGGTCAAAAAACACAATCTCTTCCTCATCGGTGACGAAGTCTACAAGGAATTCGTCTACGACGGCGGGACCCATAAGAGCGTGCTGGAGTACGTAGACATCAAAGACCGGGTGATCGTGGTCGACAGCATCTCCAAGCGGTTTAGCTGCTGCGGAGCCAGGATCGGGGCGGTCATAACCCGCAATCGTGAGGTCTATCAATCATTTTTGAAATTCGGCATGGCCAGGCTCTGCCCGCCATCCGTGGAGCAGCGCGCTGCGCTCGCGGCCTACCGTATGGACCGGAGCTATTTTCAAACGGTCAGAGCAGAATACCAGCGCCGCAGGGACGTCCTCTTCAAAGCGCTGTCCGATATTCCGGGAATCGTCGTTCCAAAGCCTCAAGGGGCCTTCTATATCATCGTCCGGCTTCCGGTGAAGAACGCGGAGCATTTTGTCACCTGGATGCTGAATGATTTTGAATTGGACAAGGAGACGGTGATGGTCGCCCCCGCCGATGGGTTTTATTCGACGCCCGATAAAGGCAAAGATGAAGTCAGGATCGCCTACATCCTCAACGAAAAAGACCTGAAAAGGGCGATGGAAGTCTTTAGAGTCGGTTTGAAGAAATACCAGAGCCTTTTTTCCTAGGGTTTAAGATCCGATTTGAAAAGAGTCTTTGTCCACGCGCTGATTATCGCTGCCTGCGCATCCGTTCTTGGTCTGGGATGGAATTCCCCTTTGCTCAAACGATATCTCCGGGGAGAATTCCGCCAGAGCTTTTTGGCCCCGGAAAACTATCCAGGCATAGCTTTCATCGGTCTTGCCGAGGCTCAGGATCTGTTCGTGGGTGGGCAAGCCTTTTTTGTCGATAGCCGCTCCCGCGAGGAATATTCCGCGGGCCATATCTTGGGGGCGATCAATATCCCCTTTGAGGAGAAGAAAGCTAAGGAGACTGTCGGAGAGCTCGGCCTTCCTGAGGGCAAGATGATCGTCGTCTATTGCCATGGCGGCGATTGCCAAATGAGCGTCGGACTGGCCAAGCTCCTCTCGTCGGCGGGGTTCAAAACGATCAAGATTTACGGCGGAGGCTGGGCCGAATGGACAGCGGCCGGGCTTCCCGTGGAGAAATGATTGGTCGCCAACCGCTCTATGCTCATCGGCTTTAGGCTCGTTGTGGGCGGCGTCTTCATCTGGGCCGCCGTCCTCAAAATCGGTGATCCCCTCGGATTCGCCCAGAACATCGCCAACTACAAGCTTTTCCCCCGGTTTCTGGATTTCTTCTTGGCCCTCACCCTCCCTTGGATCGAGGTGACAAGCGGCGCGCTCCTGATCCTTGGCATCTGGCGCCGCTCGAGCGCCCTCATCTCCTCGGCCCTGCTCGGGTCATTTATCATCCTGGTCCTGACGGCCGTCCTGAGGGGGATCGACACCGATTGCGGCTGTTTTGGGAGTCTGAGCGGCAAAGCGGATTTCAAGCTCATCGCCATGGACGCTGTTTTTTTGTTTTTCTCATTGAACGTTCTTCTGGCAAAGAAGAAAGAGTGAGTTGTAAGGGGCAAGCAGAATTGGGCGTCGTTTTTCAGCGATGGCCAATTCTATCCAAGAAGCCACAAGAGCTGTTCCTCATTGATACCATCTGCAGTCCCGGCGAGATCCAGAAAAATCGATATGAATAGAGAGCGGTGACAATCTTTTTTTTGTTCGCTGCTCAGTGCTCACAACTCACTTTTCACTCGCTATGGCCTTGTTTTTTCACGGGGTTGCGCGTATATTATGGAATCAATTTTTGAGGAGTTAAACCATGGCTAAAAAATATGTGTACTATTTTGGGGGTGGGACGGCCGATGGCAATAAAGAAATGAAGGACCTTCTCGGCGGGAAAGGAGCCAACCTCGCCGAGATGGCCGGGATCGGCCTGCCCGTCCCCCCCGGGTTCACCATATCGACGGAAGTCTGCACACTTTTCGCGAAGTCCCGAGGCAAAATTCCTGCCGCAGTCGAGAAAGAGATCATGACCAACCTACGGAAGCTTGAAAAGGCTTCCGGCCAAGAATTCGGTGACGAGATAAACCCGCTTCTGGTTTCGGTAAGGTCCGGAGCCAAGTTTTCCATGCCGGGAATGATGGATACCATTCTCAACCTGGGTCTCAATGACAGAACGCTCGAGGGCTTGGCCCGGAAGAGCGGAAACCGGCGCTTTGCCCTCGATTGCTATCGCCGTTTGATCCACATGTTTGGCGATGTGGTCATGGGTGTCCCCAAGAAGAAATTCGAGGAGATCTTGAAAAGCTGGAAGGAAAAGCTCGGCTTTCAATACGACCATGAGATCCCCGAAGCGGTGATGGAAAAGATCATAGCGGACTATAAGAAGCTGATCAAAAAGGAGACCGGGCAGGATTTCCCCCAGGTTGTTATGTTCCAGTTGCGCCGGGCCATCTCCGCTGTCTTCGAATCCTGGGACAACCCCCGCGCCGTCACTTACCGCCGCGAATACCATATTCCTGATGATCTGGGGACAGCGGTCAACGTCCAGATGATGGTCTTCGGGAATGTCGGTGAAAACTCGGCCACCGGCGTCGGATTCACCCGCGATCCGGCCACTGGAAAAAAAGAGATTTATGGCGAGTACCTGTTCAATGCTCAGGGGGAAGATGTCGTAGCCGGAATCAGGACGCCTTCTCCCCTTAAGAAGCTCGAGGCGGAGATGCCCGGCGTCTTCAAACAGCTCAAGGAGACGACGACCCGCCTGGAAAAGCACTACGGTGACGTCCAGGATTTCGAATTCACCATCCAGGAAGGCAAGCTTTACATGCTTCAGACCAGGAACGGAAAGAGAACTGGCCCGGCGGCCATCAAGATCGCCGTTGACCTGGTCGAGGAAAAGCTGATCAGCAAAGAGGAGGCACTGCTCAAAGTCGAGCCCCAGGCCCTAGACCAACTCCTTCATCCGATCTTCGACCAGGACGAGAAGAAAAAACACACCCTGCTGGCGAAGGGCTTAGCCGCCTCCCCGGGCGCTGCCTCGGGTCAGATGGTCTTTACGGCCAATGACGCCGTAGACTGGAAAAAAGGAGGGAAAGACGTCATTCTGGTCAGGGATGAGACCTCCCCCGACGACATCCACGGCATGAGCGCGGCTCAGGGCATTCTGACGGGCACCGGAGGGATGACCTCGCACGCGGCGGTCGTCAGCCGCCAGATGGGCAAGCCGGCCATCGTCGGCTGCTGCGACATCCTTCTCAGCGAAGAGAAGAAGACCATGACGGTAGGCGGGCGGACGCTTAAGGAAGGGGACTGGATATCGATCGACGGCGCCACCGGCGAAGTCCTGGCCGACCGCATCAAAACGCAGCCCTCCGAGATCCTCCAGGTGATCAACGGCGAGAAGAAAGCCGCGGACTCGAAGATGTACCAATATTTCACCAAATTCCTCTCTTGGGCCGACCAGGTTAGGAGGCTCAGGGTTCGGGCGAATTCCGACACTCCCCCCGATGCTAGGGTGGCCTATGCCTTCGGCGCGGAAGGGATCGGGCTTGCCCGGACCGAACATATGTTCTTCGGGAAGGACAGGCTGCCGATCATCAAGGAGATGATCCTGTCCGAAAAAGAGGAGGACCGGCGCCGGATTCTGTCGCGGCTGCTTCCCTTTCAGAGACAGGATTTTTACGAATTCTTCAACGAGATGCACGGTCATCCGGTGACCATCCGGACGATCGACCCTCCGCTTCACGAATTCCTGCCCAAGAGAGAAGACCTCCTGGTTGAGTTGACCGAGCTCAAAGCCAAGAAGACCAGAGATAAAAAGAAGATCGAAGAGCTGGAGAAACTCCTCGAGAGGGTCAAGGCTCTTTCGGAATTCAACCCCATGCTCGGGCACCGCGGCTGCCGTCTGGGCATCTCCTATCCCGAGATCATTGAAATGCAGGCGGAGGCGATTTTCGAGGCAGCCTGTCAGGTTGCCAAAGAAGGGAACAAGGTGTTTCCTGAGATCATGGTTCCGCTAGTTGGCTCGGCCGCCGAACTGGCAAACCAGAAAGCGATCATCAAGCGTGTGGCCGAAGAGGTCCTGGCCAAGCACAAGGTCAAGCTCGCGTATACAATTGGGACGATGATCGAGATCCCGCGGGCGGCCATCACGGCCGATGAGATCGCCGAAGAAGCCGAGTTCTTCTCTTTCGGAACGAATGACCTGACCCAGACGACCTATGGTATCTCTCGGGATGACGGGGTGAAATTTATCAACTATTACCTGCTCAAGGGGATCTGGAAGGACGATCCATTCTCAACCATAGATATACCCGGTGTGGGGGAGCTGATGAGGATGGCCGTCGAGAAGGGAAGAAAGACGCGTCCTAACCTCAAGGTCGGGATCTGTGGCGTCCACGGCGGGGAGCCACGCTCCGTCGTCTTCTGCCATCAGCTCGGGCTGAATTATGTGAGTTGCTCCGCCTACCAGATCCCGATCGCCAGGTTGGCCGCGGCCCAGATCGTCATCCAAGAGAAGCAGGGCAGGAAAACCGAAGGCGACTAAGCACCGGTTGCTGGTCAAGAAACGTCAAGGGCGTCCTCTTTCCCCGGTTTACGTGGGGAGATGGGGCCCCGCGACGGCGCTCCCCCATCCTCGGCAAAATTTCGGGGCATTAATTTTGCCTCCGGGTGGGGGGCCCCCACGCCTGCTCCCCATCTCCCCATCGCTCCAGTTTGATCTCGGTCACGATGCACGCCTTGGCGAACACGGCGATCTATGATATGTATTGTGCTTTATGAGCTACACCGGCCGTCTAGTCAGAATCCTGTTGGGGAGACGATTCCCTTTCAAGTTCATTTATAGCAATGATTATTGGATGCTGGATATCGGCCGGCATGTCTTTCCGATCACAAAATATCGGCTGATCTATGAAGGGCTTCTCGCCCTGGGGGCCAATAAGGAGAACTTCCTGACCCCCCAAGTTGCTTCCGATGAGGACGTTCTCCTTGTCCACAGCTCGAAGTACCTGAAAAAATTGAAGTTCGGAGGTTTCTCCGAGGCGGAGATCTCTGTCCTCGAGCTTCCCTATTCGCAGGAGCTATCGCGTTTTGCCCTGATGACTGTGGGCGGAACGATCCTGACCGCCGAGAGGGCCCTCAAAGAGGGGCTGGCTATCCATATCGGCGGCGGGTTTCATCATGCCTTTCCGGACCACGGTGAGGGTTTCTGCCCCCTGAACGACGTGGCCGTGGCCCTGGAAAAAATGAAAAAAGAAGAAAATATCGAACGGGCCATGGTCGTGGACTGTGACGTTCACCAGGGAAACGGAACCGCCTCAATCTTCGAGGGCAAAGACTATGCCTTCACTTTCTCCATCCATCAGATGGACATCTATCCCGCTCAAAAGCCTTCCGGCTCCATGGATCTCGGTCTCTGGTCCGGGGACGGCGACCTACAGTATCTTGATCAGGTCAGGGCTCATTTTCCGAAGCTCTATTCGGAGTTCAAGCCTGACCTGATCTTTTATCTGGCGGGCGCAGATCCCTACGAAAAAGATCAGCTCGGGAGCCTGAAATTGACAATCGAAGGGCTTCAAGAGCGCGACAGGATCATCATCGAGGAAGCGCGCAGGCTTCGCATTCCGTTGGCGGTCGTCCTAGCCGGCGGCTACGCGCGGGAGGTGGGAGATACCGTGACCATCCATCTCAACACGATCAAGACGGCGGTGAGGGCCTGGAGGAAATATCTCTAATCCCTTGTCTCCGCATCCAGCCAGTTGAGATAGTCTTCAGAGCCCGGCCCGATGGGCAGCGCGACAATTTCCGGGACGGAATAGGGGTGGAGAGCTTTGATCTTGGCCTCGAGTTCTTTGAACAAGCTGGCTTTGGTCCGCGCCGCTCTTTTCATCCGGCACCGTCGACAAAACCAAGAGAAAATCAGCCATAGGAATCCTCGCTCATAGGTCATAGCTCATAGCCCATAAATTATCGGCCATCTCTAATAACGATGTAGTTTTCTGGCCCAACAGCTTTGAGACGTCGGCCATGAGCGGTTTCTGTTCACGGCTCACGATTCACCGCGTTTATTCTTGCAGAAATATGTGGGCGAAGACTTTCGAATCGCCGAGCATGTTGTCGATGTGACAGTATTCATTGGGTTGATGAGCCGTTTCATCGACCTTGGACCAACAGGCCGCGCTGAACCCGGCGCGCCGGAAAAAAGCGGCGACGGTGCCGCCGCCGATACCCAGGGCCCTGGCCTCTTTTTTATAGACAGCTTGAATCCCGTTCTTGAGGGCCTGGACGACATGCGCTTTGGCCGACGTGGGAGGGGCGGCCTGGGCGCACTGGACCTCGCTGACGTGGATTTTGACTCCGAATTGTGCCTCAATCTTGGACGCAGATATTTTGACGGCTTTTTGGATGTCGGCGATCTTGTACTTGGGGAGAACCCGGCTGTCCAGATAGAAGACATCTTCCCCGGGGATCGTGTTGACATTCGGAACGTTGGCCTCTTTTTTGGTCGGCTCAAAGGTCGAGATGGCAGGGTCGAACAATTTGTCCTTTTCAGGGAAGCTTTCGTGGAGCTTGTCAAGTTCTGCGATCAGGAAGCTCGCGGCTTTGAAGCTGTTGATCCCTTTCTCCGGCGTTGAGGCATGAGCCTGTTTTCCAATGGTCATGAACTTGAGCCAGAGGATGCTTTTCTCGGCAACTTCGATCATCGTCCCTTTCTCGTTTCCGGCGTCCGGAACGATGATCAGGTCCTTCTCACGGAAGGCCTTGGTGTTCTGTAGGACGAAGTGAATTCCTTTTTTGCTTCCCGTCTCTTCGTCGGCCACCAGGGCAATGCCCACGTCGTAATTGGGCAGAATTTTCTCCGCCCGAAAAGCTTTGACGGCGAACAGCGAAGCCACCATATCCTGCTGGTTATCCTCCACCCCTCGCCCGAAGATCTTGCCTTTTTCGACCCACGCCTTGTAGGGATCTCCCTTCCACAGCGAGTATTCTCCGGGAGGGACGATGTCCATGTGGGTCATGATCCAGATTGTCCGGGCCGAGCTTTTCCCCTTATAGAAAGAAAGGATGTTGGGCCGAAAGCCGGCCGGGGCATCCAGGTCGGGGGCCTTGATCATCTTGGTATTTATGAAGCCGTTCTTGTTTAAGAAATCCATCAAGGCCTCGGCTTTTTTGATTTCCCCTTCGCCTCCACTGGAAGGAGAAATGGCCGGAATCGCGCACAGTTTGATCTGCAGATTGATCATCTCGTCGCGAAAGGAATCGATGCGCTTGGCGACTTTATTGAATGCAGCGGGTGAGCTCATGGGGTGCCTCCTGTTCAGCGAATTGTATCCTCGTTTTTCCTAGAAAGCAAGACAAAAACAAATCAAAAGTAAGGGGTAAGTGGTGAGGAGTAAGGAGTTCAAACGGCAAAACAAGTTCTTGCTCTGCAAAGCCCTGGGACTCACGTTTTATGGCTCATTTTCTAGGTCCGGCTGGATAGAGTAGGCAAAAAAACGAGCGAGAAAAAGAGAGGGGGGGTCGCGGCAGATTATCGTAGAGGACCAGCGTAAATGAAAACCAGGGATCTGTCGCACATAGCGTCCCTATTGGAGGGTTTATACCCCTTACCCCGAACTCCTTACTCCTCACTTTTTGCGTTTTCTTGACTTTTGGAGGACCCGATAATACATTTACCCTAGATGCGTTTCGGTTATGATCTCAGGCCATTCCTCCAAGAAGAGACAGGAGTAGGAGTCTACCTAAGGAATCTGCTCGGGGCTCTGGCTCGGATCGACCGCGACAACGAATATTTCCTGTTTTCGGCTTCTTTCAAGCAGAGATTCCCCAGGGAGAAGATTCCTGCCTTCGAGAGGATGACCTTCCGGGACTGGCGTTTGCCCGTGGGGGCCGTGAATTTTTTCTGGAACGAACTGGGCTGGCCGGGACTCGACCGGTTGTTCAAGGTGAAGCTTGATATCGTTCATTCGGCGACTCCATTGATCCTGCCCACGAGAGGAAAGAAGGTCGTGACCGTCCATGATCTTTATTTTTGCGATCATCCGGACCAGGCCAATCCGGAGGCTCGCCGGTACTTCAAGAAGGGGATCGGTCTCTCTCTCGGGAGAGCGGACGGCGTCATAGCCATTTCGAGCGCCACGAGAAACGACCTGCTGGAGAGATTCAAGATCCCGGAAGAGAAGGTCAGACTGATTTACCTCGGCGTAAACCCGCTTTTCCTGCAGGACTCTCCGCCCGAGGAGCAGGAGCTGGCCCGGAAGAATTACTCTCTTCCCTCGGCCTTTATTCTTTTTGTGGGGGCGCTCGAGCCGCGGAAGAATCTTCTCGGTCTGCTCAATGCCTTGAAGATCATCCACCAGCGCCTGGATATCATCCCCCTGATGGTCGCTGGACCTCAGCCGCGGGGGACACAGGCCCTGCGGCGCCAGGTTGCTGAAGCGGGGCTCGAGCCCTGGGTCAGATTCTTGGGCCACGTACCCGGCCGGCTCCTGAGGGCGCTTTATCACCAGGCCTCGGTTTTGGTTTTTCCCTCCTTTTGCGAGGGGTTCGGGCTTCCTCTTCTCGAAGCGATGGCCAGCGGATTGGCCGTTGCCGCCGCCGGCGTTTCCTCGCTACCGGAGGTCGGGGGTGAGGCGGCTCTGTACTTCGATCCCAAAAGCCCCGAAGAGATGGCTCAAGCCATCATCCGTCTCCTCTCCGATAACGAGCTTCGCCGGGTTCTCATCACCAAAGGAAAGAAACGAATCTTAGGATTTTCCTGGGCAAGAACAGCCGCCGAAACCCTCGCATTCTACGGGAGTCTTTTGGGAGGCTAAGATGAAGATCGCAGTCGATGGGTTTGAAATCACGCCTGATATCAAAGGTCCCGGGCGGGTGATCGACAACCTTCTCACCCGGCTCATCGGAATTCTGCCTGAGGACGAGTTTCTGGTTATGACCCGGGAATACTGTGAGAAGTATTCTGAGGCGCGGGCTCGCCAATATGTCCTGCCCGAGAAGTCCGGCTATTTCCGCTGGCAGAACGGACCCTTGCGTCGAAAGCTCAATAAGTTGAAGCCCGACCTCTTCATCGCTTCCAATTACACACTTCCCCTTTGGTATGATTCGAAATCCATCCTCATTGTCCACGACATTTCGGTGATCACCCATCCGGAGTGGTACCCTAAAAAAGTCGCTATAGGACGAGAGTTTCTGCTGCGAAGAAGCCTGAAGAAAGCCAGTCTGATCGTGGTGCCCTCGGCTTTTACGAAAAGCGAGATCGTGGGCAAACTTGCTTGTCCCCCCGAAAAGATCCGGGTCGTGAGTCTCGGAGTGGATGATAAATTGAGGAGGAGTTCGGATGCGGAGATCCGGAAATGGAGAGAGAGCCGGGGACTAAAGGACAGACGGGTCATCGGTTTCTTGGGTTCGATCTTCCGCCGGAGAAATTTGCCCGCCCTGGTCGAGGCGGTCGAAAAACTGAGAACGGAGTTCCCCGGCACGATTCTGCTAATCATCGGCCGGGATATGACCTATCCGCCACAGAGAATAGGCTGCCTTCTGCTCCAGGATTGCATCCGCTGGGAAAAATCCCTAGACGAGCAGGAGATTCCGCTCTTCTATTCGGCCCTGGATGCCTTTGCTTATCTTTCTGATTACGAAGGATTTGGACTTCCGCCGCTGGAAGCCCTGGCCTGCGGGACCGTCCCGGTGGTTACGGCGACATCTTCGCTCAGGGAGGTTTTCCAAGGAATGGCAATCATGGTCGGGTCCGCCGACCCGGATGAAGTCAAGCTGGCCCTCAAAACGGTGCTGACGGACAAGAATCTCAGGGAATCGTGCCTCGGCGAGTTTGCCCGGAGGAGGGAGCACTTTTCCTGGGAGAGAGCGGCCGGGGAGCTCGCCTCCTTCATTAAGGACAATGCCTGAACTGTCGGTCATCATCGTAAACTACAATGATCGGAAGAACCTAGGCGCATGCCTCTCTTCGATCCAGGAGAAAGCCAAGGAGACGGATTTCGAAGCCGTGGTCGTGGACAATGCGTCAAGCGACGGGAGCGCGGAATTTGTGACCCGCAATTTTCCCTGGGTCAAGCTGATCAGGAACCCCCAAAACGTAGGTTTTGGCCGGGCCAACAACCTGGGACTGAAGGAGAGCCGCGGACAATTCGTCCTGTTCTTGAATACTGATGCGGTCATGTGTCCGGGGTCGCCGGAACTCCTACTCCTCGACCTGAAAGATGATTCTTCTATCGGAGTCGTAGGCCCGGCGCTCCTAACCGGCGGAAACCGTTATCAGGTCTCTTTCGGGAGGCGGGTGGATTTCTTCTCAGAACTGGCGAAAAAGTGTTTCTGGAATGCTTTTCGAAAATTCGAACTCAAGTACCGGCCCAGGCGCAAAAGCGTTTGCTGGGTGAGCGCGGCCTGCCTGCTCGCCAGAAGAAAGCCCCTCGAGGAGGCCGGGGGATTTGACGAGAATTTTTTTCTCTTTTTTGAGGACATCGACCTCTGTTTTCGAGTCAGAGACCTTGGCTGGAAGGTCGTCTATGATCCTCGGGCTCGGGTTTTCCACAAGGGCGCAAGCACGACTTCTACTCAAAGGGCCCGCAGCCGCCTGGAATACAGGAGGAGCCAGGTCTATTTTTACCGGAAGCACAGTTCAGCCGTTTCCTTGATTCTTCTCGGACTTTACCTCCGGCTGAATTTCTGGCTATTATCGGCCCGGGGAACGTTCGGGAGCGCGGAGAACAAGACCCTTCGATCGGGATATCTCGAGTTATTCAAGGCTTTAAAATAAGATGTCGCCCCTCGCCGTCCTGGAAATGATCGACCGGCCCTTCCTGGGTGGAGGCCAGTTGACCGTCCTGGCCTTGGCCAAGAATCTCGATCGGGAGAAGTTTAGGGTAGCTATCTGTTCAGGCGGGGGAGGCCCGCTCACCGAAGAGGCAAAGAGATCAGGCATACCCCATATCGCCGCGTCCTTCAATAATCCTCTAGGAGGGAAGAGCCTCAGGAGAATCGCCTCTCTTCTCCAAACCAACCAAATCGACATCCTCCACACCCACGGAGGGGTGGCCGGATTTTATGGCCGTCGTGCGGCTCGAAAGGCGGGGATCCCGGTCGTCATCCACACTCTCCACGGCATTCATTATCTGCATTATCGGAATCCGCTTCTCGTCCGGGCTTACACTCTTCTGGAGCGCCATTGTTCGAAGCTCACCGATGCGGTCATTGTTGTGTCAGAGGCCGACAGAGAGACCGCGCTTCGAAACAGGCTGGCGCCGCCTTCAAAGATAGTCCTCATCAAGAACGGAGTGGATTTTTCGAGTCTGGTGCCTCCCCAGGGGTCAGAAAAAAAGAGACGCGAACTCGGGCTCGACACAAAGCAACCCGTGATCGGAACCGTCGCCCGGCTTCATCTGCAGAAGGGCCTGATCTATCTCCTCCGAGCGTCGAAACTCGTCCGGCAAGAATTCCCTCAGATCAAGGTGTTGATCGCAGGTGGCGGGCCTCTGCGAAGTTATTTGGCACGGCAAGCCCAGCGCCTGGGGATCGAGGACGTCGTCGTTTTGCTTGGCGAACGCAATGATATCCCTGATCTGCTGTCGGTCTTTAGTATCTTCGTCCTGCCCTCGCTCTGGGAGGGCCTTCCCTACGCCCTCATTGAGGCCGCCGCCTTGGCCAGGCCGGTCGTGGCCACGGACATCGATGGTGTGAGAGAGGTCATCCGGGACGGAGAGACGGGGCTGCTCGTTCCTGCCGGTGATCCGCCGCGGCTGGCAGAGGCGATTATGCGGCTGCTGCAAGACAAAGAAATGGCCCTGAGATTGGGGGAAAAAGCCAAAGAAATCATCCCTCCCCAGTATCAACTTTCCAGAATGATCTCCGAAATCCAGGAGTTGTATATCCGCACAAAACAGGCCAAATCGGTAAGATTCCTCTGACGAGATTGACGTTTGGCTGTTCTTTTCACTGCTCACCGCTCACTGCTCACTTCTGGCGGTGTTCAGGCTCTATAACGAATAGTGTGGTTGCGGGCTGGGCGAAGGCGTGAAAGGGCGCAATCGGCCGAAGCGACCATTGAAGGTTTAGCCATCCGGAGGCGCTTTTCGAGGGGACCTTTTTCTTGGCGGGCGGCGAGGATGTTTGAGCGGCACATGATGAACGTCCCCTGGGGGCGGAGGATGACTCGGACATCTTCGAGGCAGAGGGATCTGTAGGAGCGAGTTCCGCAGCCGCCGAGAAAAGGGTCGACGGAGCGGCGTTAAAAACCTGAATGGGAGAGAGGTCGATTGCGCCTGATAAAGTCACCGTCGTTCTTAGCGCACTTTTCGTCACAGAGCCCGGTGTTCATTGACTTTGCCTCTCCCCCTTCTTATAATCAATTTCAATGCTGGAGAGAATCAAGGTTGCTCTCGTTCACGACTGGCTGACCGGTCAGCGCGGAGGAGAAAAGGTCCTGGAAGTTCTGGCTGAGATTTTCCCTGCCGCTCCCATTTTCACCCTGTTTCATTTCAAGGGGAGCCAGATCGCAGACCTCGAGGCAAAGACGATCCGGACGAGTTTTCTGCAGCACTTTCCTTCTCTGAGGAAGCACTATCGCTGGTATCTGCCCCTCTTCCCCTTGGCGGCCGAACTCTTCGACCTGGGCGAGTTTGACCTGATCATCTCATCTTCGCATTGTGTCGTGAAGGGAGTGATCCCTCCTCCCGGGGGCCTGCACATCTCCTACATTCACAGCCCGGTCCGATACGCCTGGAACCAGTATTTTTCTTATTTTTCGCCCGCGCAGCTCTCGTTTTTTCGCCGACTCTTGATCCCCCCTGTGATTCACCGCTTGAGGGTCTGGGATGAGTCTTCCTCCAGCCGGGTCGACCATTTTGTGGCCAACTCCAGGAATGTGGCCAGGAGAATCGAAAAGTATTATCGGCGTACGGCCGATGTGATCAACCCCCCGGTTGATACTCGTTTTTTCCAGCCGTCTTCCGGCAACGGCCGGGAGGACTATTGTCTGATCGTCTCCGCGCTGGTTCCGTATAAACGCATAGACTTGGCCATCGCCGCTTTCAACCGGCGGGGGACGCCTCTCAAGATCGTTGGTGACGGTCCCGACTATGCCAAGCTCAAAAAATCGGCCAAATCCAACATCGAATTTCTTGGCCCGCTCTCCGGCCCCGACCTTCTTCGTCGATTCCAAGAGGCCAGGGCTTATCTCCTGCCTGGAGAGGAAGACTTCGGCATCGCCTCCCTTGAGGCCCAGGCCTGCGGCCTTCCTGTCGTTGCCTTCGGCCGAGGCGGCGCGCTCGAGACGGTCGTTCCCGGGATCACCGGTTTCTTCTTCCCCGAACCGACTGAGGCGAGCCTGATAGCCGCACTTGACAAATTGGAGAGCTTTGAATTTAATAAAAACACCATCCGGGCCAATGCTTTGAATTTTTCCAGGGAGGTCTTTAAAGATAAGATCTCCGCTTACCTCGAAGCGAAATGGTACGAGTTTAGGGCAAAATCATGATCGCGAAACACCGGGCGCGCCTCATCGGTTGGTTCGTCCTGAGCGACGTCCTGGCTATCCTGTTCTCCTACATCTATTCATATCTTTTCCGTTTCTATTCCCATATCATTCCCGTGGACCCGGCCAAGGGTATCCCCTCGGTGGGATCCTACTTCGCCGCCTTTTGGCTCTTCCTTCTCATCCATCTGGCCATTTTTTATTTTCAGGGCTTTTACAAAAGTCGGCTCAAGCGGACACGATTCGATGATTTTCTTTTCATCTCGCTCAACGCGCTGCTGACGATTCTGGCCGTTTTCGCCATCGTCGGCTACCTCAACGCCTACAGCCAGGGAAAGGCCCCTCTCTTTCATGTCACCTTCAAACCCTCCCATGCTTTCCTGGTCATCTATTTCGTGGTCGTGATCTTTGTCATCTCCATCTTCCGGACCCAGATTTACTATTTTATGAAGCGGCGTTACCGGAGGGGGCTGAACCTCCAGAACGTCATCATCATCGGCGCCGGCGAGATGGGCCGGTCTGTGGCCCAGAAACTCTTTCAATACAAGGACCTCGGGTTCGTGGTCAAGGGCTTCCTGGATGATGACCGGAAAGCAGGGGAGGAGATCGATGTCAACGGCGGCTCCCGGGTGCTGGGCGGACTTGCGGACCTGGGCCGGGTCATCGAAGAACAGAACATCAACGAGGTCTACGTGGCCCTTGATCTGTCCAATTACCCCAAGATTCTCCAGGTCTTTCAGATCGTGAACAAGTATTCTGTCAATGTCCGTCTCATCCCCGACCTCTTTCAGCTCCTCACGCTCAAGGCCAATATCCAGGACCTCGACGGTTTCCCCGTCATCTCGATCGACGAGGTTTCGCTCAAAGGGATGAAGCGGGCCATGAAGAGGATGGCCGACATCTTGATTTCCGGCCTGGCGCTGGTCGTCCTCTCGCCGATCATCGGGATCGTGGCCCTTTTGGTCAAGCTCACCTCCCGAGGTCCCATTTTATATCACCAGGAGCGGGTGGGGCTCGACGGCAAGAGGTTTGTCATCCACAAGTTCAGGACCATGGTCTACGATGCGGAGAAACAGACCGGGCCGGTGATGTGCACTCCGGACGATCCTCGGATCACCAAGCTGGGGCGTTTCCTTCGGAAATTCAGTTTGGACGAAGTCCCCCAGCTGATCAATATCTTCAAAGGGGAGATGAGCCTGATTGGGCCCCGGCCCGAGCGCCCCGAGTTCGTCAGGGACTTTGTCGACAAGATCCCGAAATACATGCTCCGGCACAAGGTCAAGTCGGGACTGACCGGGTGGGCGCAGGTGCACGGGCTCAGGCAGGACACCTCGATCGAAAAGCGTCTCGAATTCGACTTCTATTACATCCAGAACTGGTCTTTTGCTCTGGATATCAAGATCCTGTGGATGACTCTGCGCCGCGGCTTTATCGACAGGAATGTCTAGCCATTAGATTTTTTAAAAGGATGAATGTCCATGGGTAAAAAGAGTCTCACCATCGGTTGCCTGGGAGTCCTGGTCCTGGTCGTGCTGATCTTCTTGTTTTCGGGAATCGGAGCCTACAATTCCCTTGTCAGCCTAGACCAGAAAGTCCGGGCCCAATGGGGTCAGGTCGAAAACGTCTACCAGAGACGTGCCGACCTGGTTCCGAACCTGGTCGAAACGGTCAAGGGAGCGGCCAACTTCGAGAAAGAAACCTTTACCGCGGTGACGGAGGCGCGCTCCAAGGTCGGCCAGCTGACGGCAGGCGCCCTCCAAAACGTGGTCAATAATCCGGAGACCTTTGCCAAATTTCAGCAGGCCCAGGACGGCCTCTCCTCGGCCCTTTCGCGCCTTCTGGTCGTGATGGAGAAATACCCCGACCTCACGGCGACACAAAATTTCCGCGACCTCCAGGCTCAGCTCGAAGGCACGGAGAACCGCATCGCTGTCGAGCGGATGCGCTTCAACGAAGCGGCCCAGGCCTTCAACACCAAGCGGATGAGCTTTCCCACCGTCCTCTTCGCCGGGATCTTCGGAGAGCGGTTCAAAGAAAAGCCCTATTTCAAATCCCAGCCGGGCGCGGAGACAGCTCCCAAAGTGAAATTTTAGGCCTTGCTGAGAAATCGTCTTTTCGCTCTTTTTTTTGCCGGCACTCTCCTATTCCCGGTTCTTTCCCCAATCAAGGCCCAAACGACCATTCCCTCCGTTCCCACCCGCTGGGTGACCGACAAAGCTGATTTCCTTTCTCCGGAGACTCGAGACGAGCTGGACGAGAGCCTGAAGTCCTACGAGGATACGACAGGCCATCAGGTTCTCGTTTATATCGACAAGACAATTGGAGGGGAGCCTCTCGAAGAGTGGGCGGCCAGGACCTTTGAGGCATGGCGTGTCGGCCGCAAGGGCATCGATGACGGCCTGGTTCTTTTCATCCTGGCCGGCGACCGCAAGATCCGGATCGAAGTTGGCTACGGGCTGGAGGGTGTCGTTCCGGACGCGATCGCCTCGCGAGTGATCAGGGACATTTTGGTGCCGGGCATCCAGCGCGGCGAGCCCGATCGAGCCGTCAGGGAGGCCATGTCGAGCCTCCTGGCAACAATATCCGGGAAGCCTGAGCAGGAGCCGCCGCCATCCGGCAGATCGCGACCCGGCCGGCCGCAGATCTCGATCTTTGAGATCATATTGATCGGGCTCGCGGGATTGTTCTTTCTTGTCCTCTTCATCACCCATCCTTCCCTGGCCCTCTGGCTGCTGTTCTCACTCATGCGCGGAGGAGGGGGAGGGTTTGGACGGGGAGGCGGGAGAGGAGGTTTCAGCGGCGGCGGCGGCCGTTCGGGAGGAGGAGGAGCCTCGGGTTCCTGGTAAGGGGTCGTCCAATGTGGGTATTGAGCCGTCGGAAACTTTTAAAGAAAATCGACCGGGAGAGGATAAAAAAAGCGATTGAGGACGCCGAACGTCTGACCTCGGGCGAGGTCCGGGTTTCGGTGTCCACTTACTTTCGCGGAGACGTCAGGAAGGTGGCGGAAAAGGCCTTTGCCCGAATGGGCATGAGTCAAACCAAAGAAAGAAACGGAATTCTCTTTTTCATCGTTCCTTCGAGGCGGCGGTTTGTCATCCTCGGAGATGAAGGGATCCATGCCAAGGTGGGACAGGAATTCTGGGAATGTCTATCGACGATCATGTCGCAAAAATTCAAGAACAGGGAATTCACCGAGGGACTGGTCTTTGGCATTGAGGAGGCCGGCAAAATGCTGGCGACTCATTTCCCCTATAATCCCGAGACCGACGTCAACGAGCTCTCCAACGAGATTGATTTTGGTGCCAAACACGGCTGAGAAAGTGAGGAGTTAGGGGTTAATAATAAATCTATGGACTTATTTTTTGCCCCTTACCATTTACCCCTTACTATTTTCTGTATTTTTTGACTTCAGGCTCCGGACGCCGATGAAGACGTACTGGATTCCGGAGAGGCCGGTGACAGCAAGGGTCAGATAATAGACCCAATTCATAAGGCCGGATGCGATCTGGAGATAATTGCATAACACCACAGCCCAGACCGTCCCCACCTGGCAAACGGTGCTCGTTTTCCCCAGGATCGTCGGGCTGACCCGCCGGACTCTCTTGAGCCAGATGAGAACCAGAGTTCCCAGGGCGATGACCAAGTCCCGCCCGATGACGGTCACGGTCAGCCAGAGCGGGATATAGTTCGGCGTATTCAGCTTGGGCAGGGCGAGAACAATGAAACAGGCGGTCATCATAAGTTTATCGGCCGCAGGGTCGAGAAACGCCCCGACTTTCGTCTGTCGTCGAGTTGCCCGGGCGGCCAACCCGTCGAGAACGTCGGTAGCCCCGGCAACGAGGATGATGAGGAGTGCCTCAAAAGGTTTCCTTCGGACCACCATGGCCACAAAGAAAGGAATCAGAAGGACTCGCAAACAGGTAAGGACATTAGGGACGTTGAAAAAACCAGATCCCTGATTCCGAATTCTCGCGGACACGTTCGCGGCCGGCTGGTCTGTCATCGGCCTCATTTTATCAAAGCCTGGATGATATCCATAATCCTGATAGCGTCCTGTCCGCTCAGACCTTCCTCTGGCTGGAACGTTTTTTGAGGGGGAAGAGTCATGATTCCGTAGGCGATGACTTGGGTGATCGGCTGATAGTAATAATTGTCCGGAGGGACATCGCTGATCTGGATCTTCTCCGGGTCGAATTGCTGGATGAGCTTGAAACCTTTCTGTTTCAGGTAGTTGATGAGCCTCATCAAAATCTCAGCCATTTCGGCCCGGGTGACCATCTTCTTGGGCAGGAAGGTGTGATTTTCGTAAACATCTAAAATTCCGAGCCCCGTCATCTTGAGGATAAATCTCGAGGCCCAGGACGTGGTGATGTCGACGATGATCGGCGGCTTGGCCGGCGCTTCGCTCATGACCTCTTTGAGCTTGACGGCAATCAGGGCGGCGACGGCCTCTCTGGAGACGGCCTCGGCCGAGGCGACATCATTGTACTGGCTCGGGAGTTCATAGATGCCCAGCTTGTTTTTTAACTCTTCGACCCTGCCCTGGGCTTCTTTATTGGCCGGATCCTGGTCGAGCAATTGCTGATAAACTTCCAGACTCTTTCCTGCTTGTCCGGATTCATAAAGAGTCTCCGCGTAATCCTTGAGGATTTTCCAGTTCTTCGGCGCAAGAGATGCGGCCGCCTGGAGGTGGACCAGGGCATCCGGGAGCCTGTTTTCCTTTTTGAAGACGGCGGCCAGGGAGACGTTGGCCGAGACCGACTCCGGGTCATAGAAAAGCATCTTGAGAAAAGATTCTTTGCTTTTCTCGGTCAGCCCCTGCTTGAGGTAAGATTCGGCCTCGGCCGAAAGCTCTTCGGTTATCTTCGCCCGAAGATTTTCATATTCTTTTTTAGCCCAGGGATGATCCGGCTCACTCTTGATGACCTCGCGGAGCTCGATGAAGGTTTTTCCGTCGTCGCCGGACTTCTGATAGAGCTGGGCCAAGCCGAGATGCGCGGCCGTCAAATCAAGATTCTTTTCGAGGGCCCTGCGGAAGCTGGTCTCGGCCGAGGGGAGGTCATTGAGGAGGAGATAGACATAGCCCAGGCCGAGGCCGGAAGCCGGACTCTCGGGGCCGATCTTGATGAACATCTTTTCCGCTTTGGCGACCCGTCCTTCCCTGAGCGCGCTCCAGGCCTCTTCGACGGCGATGC
This sequence comes from Candidatus Aminicenantota bacterium, assembly GCA_963701305.1. Lineage (GTDB taxonomy): Bacteria > Acidobacteriota > Aminicenantia > Aminicenantales > CAVYOD01 > CAVYOD01. Next base: position 967,580 of record OY969586.1, on the reverse strand, counting down.
GCTCTTCCAAGGATAGGCTGGACACGACCGTGGGGGGAAGGCTCTCCAGATAAAGCGAAGGGGGAGGTGGAGACACGCTGGCGCAGGACCAGAATCCGATGACGGCCAACAAACCCCCTGTGGCCAGAGTCGCATTTTTCACCAATTTTCCTCTCCTTCCGAGAGATAGGCCACGTAATGGGCCATAGCCTGGGCGTGGGCCATGATCTTCATATCTAGATAATCACCATTTTCTCTTTTTTTCAAGACCAGCGACCATTTGGAGAGAGACCTCACCGCCTCATCCTCGGCCTTGGGGATGTGAAGGAAAAAAATCTTGAGATCGCGGAACAGAATAGCTAGGAGCCTCTCCCTCAGATCGTCCACGCCCTCGCCGCTCTTGGCCGAAATATAGAAGGAGAGACCCTGGGCCGCGGAGGCGTTCCGGGCCAGGAGATCCCTCTTCTCGGCAAGAAGGTCGATCTTATTGTAGACCTTGAGGATCGGGACATCTCGAACTCCGATCTCGGCCAAGATCGCCACCACGGCCTCTTCATGGCTCATAGAGTACGGAGAGGTTATGTCGATGATGTGGCAGATGCAATCGGCTTCTCTCACTTCTTCCAGAGTTGCCTTGAATGAGGTGATGAGTTCCACGGGAAGCTTTTTGATGAAGCCAACCGTGTCGCTGAGGAAAAAATAGGCTCCACCGGATAAGGTGACACGTCGAAGGACCGGGTCCAGGGTGGCGAACAGCTGTGGTGAAGTGAACATCCTTTCCTGGGAAAGGAGGTTGAAAAGAGTCGTTTTGCCGGCGCTGGTATAGCCAACGAGGGATAGGCTTGGGACCGGACCCTTTTTCCGGCTCTCCCGCTGGCTGGCCCGTCTCTTCCCGACGGCCTCAATTTCATTTTTGATCCTGGAGATCCGGTCGGCGATCCGGCGGCGGTCTTCCTCGAGCTTCTTTTCTCCCGGGCCTCGGGTTCCGATGCCGGCCCCGAGCCGCGAGAGAGTGATACCCTTGCCCACGAGGCGCGGCAGAAGGTAGCTGAGCTGGGCGAGCTCCACCTGGAGTTTGCCTTCATTGCTCCTCGCCCTCTGGGCGAAGATATCCAGGATGAGTTGGGTCCGGTCAATGACCTTGACCTGAAGTTCGTCCTCGAGGCTTCGTTGCTGGATCGGGCTCAGGTTATGGTCAAAGATGACGAGGTCGGCCTCAAGCGCTTCTTTGATCTGTTTGATTTCCTCCACCTTCCCCTGGCCGATGAAATATCTCGGGCTGATCGAAGGCCGGTTTTGGAATATTCTCTTGACGACCCGGGCTCCCGCTGCTTGGGCGAGCCCGCTCAGCTCGTCCATGGATTCTTCGGACTCTGTTTTTTCTCTCTTGTTGATGGCCAGGTTGACCAGGATAGCTTTTTCCATGTTTCACCTGAGGCTCGATTCGGCAAAGGCCAGGATAGAAGGGAAGTCGTCCGCCGAGAACCAGTTGATGTTCTTCATCTTCTGGAACCAGGTCATCTGACGCTTGGCATAGTGGCGCGTATCGATTTTGGTCAGGGCCACGGCTTCTTGGGGAGAAATCTCTTGTTTGAGGCAGCGAAGGACATGCTTATAGCCGAGTGCCCGGAAGGGAGGCGAGTCCGGGCTGATTCCGCGGGCCAGGAGTTCTTCGACTTCCTTAACGAGTCCCCGTGCAAACATCCGCTCGACGCGTTCCTCTATCCTCTTGTACAAGAGAGATCTCTCCAATTTTAAGCCCATCAGAACCAGATGAAAACCGGCCACGAAGGATTTCGTCTCCAGGAAGTGTTCGGACATGGGCTTCCCGGTGGTCAAAAAGACTTCGAGAGCCCGGATCGTCCTGATCCTGTCGTGCGCCCCGATTTTCTTGGCGTAATCAGGATCGACCTCCCGGAGCTTCTGGTAGAGTGCGTCCAGTCCCTTGGCCCGGCATTCTTCCTCCAAGCGCGTGCGAACTCCGGGGACCTCTCCCGGCCCGGGGAAAAGCCCATCGCAGAGAGCCTTCAGATAGAGTCCCGTTCCGCCAACGACGAGGGGGATCTTTTCCCTGGCCAGGATCTCCACGGCTGCCTCCAAGGCTGCTCCGACAAAATCGGCCGCTGTGAACTGCTCCGAGGCGGTCACGATATCCAGCAGGTGGTGGGGGATCCCTGCTCTTTCCTCCCGGGAAGGCTTGTCGGTCCCGATATCGAAGCCTCGATAAACCTGCATCGAATCGCAGCTGATGATTTCCCCATCGAGGGAGCGGGCGAGTCTCGTGGCCGTCGCGCTTTTCCCCACCGCCGTGGGTCCGCAGAGGATGACCAGGTTTTTTTCTTTAAGTTCCAATTTTGATCAAGATGAAAATCGCCAGGATTGTGACAAAAAGGAGTAAAGCCAGAATCTGTCTCCGCTTCAATTGAGGTCCCCGACTTTTTCCAGATTCTTGACGACGGCCGATTCGTGATCGGGGCCCAGAGTCCTCTTGACGGCCAGGACCTCGGCGGTCAGGATCTCATCCAGGCTACGCAAAAAACTCCTGCGACCCTCTTCCCCGACGAGTTGGAGACTCCCTTTCCCCTGGCCGAGCAATATCTTTCCTTCCGAACTCAACTCACTGCTCTGGAAGATCGGGTCCAGCCGGACCCTGATCTCGTCCAGGCATTTGTCCAGGATATTCTGAGCCAGCGGACCGAGCTCTTTGCTCATATACTTATAGATAGAGGAACACTTCTCGTTGAAGGCCTCGTAGATCCTGTTTAGCTCGGTATACGAATTTTCAGACGCGGGCCTGGCTCTGTTTTTCGGTTGGGAGGTGCCGACGAGTCCCAGAGTCAAGAAAGCATAAAGGGATTTGGCGGAGGCCTGCTTTCCCAGTTCGCTCGATTCCAGGATTTGTTTTAAGCTCCGAGATCCGTCGATGAGGTTAAGAAGGTATTTTTCTGGAGGCTCGAGTCCGAGCTGTTCCAGGTGGACCGGAGGCAAGGGCAGGAGAATCTCTGTTTCGGGAGGCAGATGGGCCCGGATATAATCGTCGTTTCCCATCCGCCGCACGCCGGAGAGGATGAAGGACGGAGTCAGGATCCCCCGAACGAGCTGTGCCTCCTTCGGAATCTGGATGAGGTCGAAACCGAACTGGCCGGATTCCCAATCAAAAATGGGAAGGATGACTTGCTTCCAGAAGTCTTCCACGAGCCGCCAGAGACGAGACGGTTCGAGGATCCCGAGCTCGAGCAGACTCCGGAGGGAACTCAGCCGGTTTTTCTGAGAGTAGGCCTCGCACTGCTCGAGGTCTTGAAGTTCGAGGACGTTATTCTCGAAAAGATCTTTGAGGAAATCCTTTTCGGGGAAGGAGCCTCGCTCGATGGTCAGGTCGCCTTTTTCGAAATTGAGGCTGACTTCGCTCTCCTCCCGCTCCAACTTCAAGTTGCCCGTCTTCTCTTTCTTCCAGATTAGAAAGAGCAGGGGCGCGATGGGGATCTCAGAGAGATTTCCGCGGAGAGGAGTCTCTTCCATAGGAATAATTTATAAAGGATGGATGCCTAAGTCAAACAGAAATTGGCCGAGCTTACCTCATGAAGCTGAGGCCTACGATTCCCAGCGCGGATGAAAAAATCGCCTTGAGCAACCAGAAGCCGTAGGAGATGATGAGCGCCTTCTTGAGCTCGATTTTGAAGATCGCCGAGATTCCGTAAGCCAGGACCCCGAAGGTCCAGAGCTGGAAAAAATCGAACTGGGACAGAATGATATAACCCGGCGTCGCCATCTCCATCTTGGGAAAGAAAAGGGATAGGCCGGTGGAGGTCTGCATGAAAGATTTCCGGGTCAGGATGAGAGCCAGTCGGACCGCGCCGCCGAAGATCTTGTCGACGATGTTGGCATGGAGGAGAGCCGCCCAAATCTGCCGATAGCTGCCCTGTTGGGAAACAAGACGACTCAGGACCAGGATGATCAGCCCGGAAAAAAGAAAGCCGAGAAGAAAGGTCAATGGCGTTACGACGAATGCCCTGACCATCGTTCCTGCCGGTGAAGGGTTGGCCAGCCTGTCCAATTGCCGCTGGAATCTCTCTTTTCCGATCTTTTCCTGCATCTTGACGTTGTCCTTCCAGATCTGGAGAGTATCCTTCTGGAAATAGGGAGCGGTCAGGTAGGAAAAGAGGCCGATGGCGACAAAGACGACGATGAAAATATCGAGCCAGCCGGGTCTTTCTGCGAGGGCTGCGAACGTTTTTTGGGGGTTGAAGAACACACCCTGCAAACGGTTGAGCAAGTTCATCCTAGCCTCCCTTGCGCACGTCCTTCTCGATTCTTCCGTCCCGAAGGTAGATGATCCTCTGGGCCTGGTAGGCCACGTCCTTGTCATGGGTGACTATGATGATGGTGTTCCCTTGGGAGTGGATCTTATGGAACAGGTTGAGGATTTCCTGCCCCGTTTTGGAATCCAGGTTGCCGGTCGGCTCATCGGCCAGCAGGATGGAAGGCTCGTTGACAAGGGCTCTGGCGATGGCGACCCTTTGACGTTCCCCGCCCGAAAGTTCCGCCGGCCGGTGATTCATCCGGTCGGCCATTTCGACCATCTTCAAGGCTTTGCTGGTCTTCTCCTCCCTCTCCTTTCTCCTGGTTCCGCGGTAGATGAGGGGAAGCTCCACGTTCCGGAACGCCGTGGCCCGGGAGAGCAGGTTGAAAACCTGGAAGACGAACCCGATCTCACGGTTTCGGATGAAGGCCAGTTCGTTTTCGCTCATCGAACTGACCAGCTTTCCGTTGAGGTCGTAGCGGCCCTCGGTGGGACTGTCCAGGCAGCCGAGGAGATTCATCAGGGTTGATTTTCCGGACCCCGAAGGGCCCATGATGGCGACAAATTCGTTCCTCATGATGTTGAAGGTGACACCACGCAGAGCCTCGACAACCTGCTTTCCCAGCACATAGGTCTTGGTGAGATTCTCGGTGGAGATAACGGGGTGATCTTCCAGGCTCATCGAGGAGCAGCCTTCTTTTCTTCCGGCTTGACCAGGACTCCATCTTTGAGCTCCCGGAGTGACGAGTAGGGGCCGGTTACGATCTCCTGATTTTCTGACAGGCCGGAGGTGATCTCGATCATCATTCCTCCGGTGATTCCCTTGGTCACGGGTTGGAATTTGGCCCGGCCGTTTTCGACGATGTAGACACCCTCGACATCTTTTTTCTGGGCTGAGCTCTTGCCCTTGCCTTCTTCCTCGTTGATCACGAGCGCGGCGATGGGCACGGCGATGGCGCCTTTTTTCTCATTGGTGATAATGTCGGCGGAGGCGGAGAGTCCCGGCTTCAATTTCTTGGACGGGTTTTCGAGGGTTGTCACGACCTTAAAATCCTTGGCCTCCTCGGTCGTCGTCGAGGTCGTTAGCTTCTGGATGGCCGAGCTTCCAATCTCAGTGACTTTTCCCTGAAAGACGGTCTCGGGAAAGGCATCGACTTTGACGTTCGCGCTCTGACCGAGCTGGACGCCGACGACGTCGGTTTCGTCCACCTGGACCTCGACTTCCATGACCGAGAGATCGGCGATGGTCATCAGGACCGTGCCCGGGTTGTTCATCGTCCCGATGAGGGCGATTTCGCCTTCTTCGACCCGAAGGCTGGTGATGATGCCGTCAATCGGGGAAGTATAGGTTGTCTTGTTCAAGTTGTCGACGCTGCTCTTGAGCGAGGCCTGGGCCTGCTCGATCTGATGCCGGATGGCGTTATATTGGGCCGTCGAGATGTCATATTGAACCTTGGCCATCTCGAGTTGATCTTTGGATATGAGGTTTTCGTCATAGAGTCTCTTCTGCCGCTCGTAGGAGCTCTTGTCCCGCCTCAACTTCGCGTCGGCCTGGATGAGGTCTTCCTTGAAGGACTGGATGGCCGCCTTGTCGCGCTCGGCGTTGGCTTCATACTGGGAAGCATCAAGCTTGAGAAGGAAATCCCCGGCCTTGACTTCGTCCCCCTCCTTGACCCCGATCTTGATGATTCGACCCGGCACCTGGGCGCTGATGTTGATATTCTTTTTGGGCTTGACCTCCCCGGATGCAGACACGATCGAGGTCAGGTCCTGTCTCTTGATACTCTCAATCGTCACCTTGACCGATTTTTCCCGCTGCGTTCTCAGGTTGAAGATGATGATGATTCCGATGACCACGATGACCGTAAGAACAATCAGCCCTTTTTTTCTTCGCCGGAAGAATCCTTCCTTCTCGCTCATGCTCGTATTCCTTCTGATCTTGATCTGCATAATGCTATTATACATGACAATATACGGGAAAAAAGACTAAAAGTTCAGAATATAGCCTTAGGCTCATGGTTCACTGGTCATAGCTAAGAATATCTTCATGGTTCCAACTGGCGGGGATTTGGCCGATCGATTGTGATCTGTTTGAGCTCAGTTGAGAATTGCCGTGAGCTATGAGCCATCGGCCATGACCCATCAAGTTTGCGCTTCAGAGAAAGAGTTGGTAAGATAGGGCAACTATGGGAGATTTGCAGCCATATCTGAGGGCTGCCTGGGAGGCCGCGCGGGAAGCCGGACGGTTCCTCAAACAGAGTCTCGATGAAAGCAGAGAGATCTATTATAAGGGAACCTTGGACCTGGTCACCGAGGCGGACCGGCAGTCTCAGGAGATGATCTTTGCCCGGCTCTCCGCCTCATTTCCCGAGCATGATTTCCTGGGCGAAGAAGGCCTCTGCCGTAACCGGGGAAGCGAATTCCGCTGGATCTTTGACCCGCTGGACGGGACGACCAACTTTGCCCACCGGTTTCCTGTTTTCTCAGTATCCATCGCTCTGGAAAGGCGAGGGGAGGTCGTTTGCGGAATTGTCTATGACCCGATGCGGGAGGAGTTGTTCTCGGCGGCCAAGGGGCTCGGCGCAGACCTCAACGGGGAAAAGATCAAAGTCTCGGCCACGGGCGAGATGGGGAAGAGCCTCCTGGCCACCGGTTTTCCCTACGATATCAGGGTCAGCCGGATCAATAATCTCGACCATTTTGTCAACTTCTGCCTGAGGGCCCAGGCGGTGAGACGCTGCGGCTCGGCGGCTCTGGATCTCTGCTATGTCGCTTGTGGAAGGTTTGATGGTTTCTGGGAATTGAAGCTCAAACCCTGGGATGTAGCGGCAGGAGCCCTGATCCTTCGGGAAGCGGGGGGCAGGGCGACCGATTTTCAGGGAAAAGCATTCGGCGCTTTTGAGTCGGAGATTCTGGCCACAAACGGTCTGATACATCAGGAGATGGAAGAAGTGATCAAACTCGGGCTCAGCGAGAAAAGATGACCAGCCGGCGACAGACGATCATCCTGTTGACTTGCTGTTTCCCGCTCTGTTTGGCGAGAAGCGCCGTTCGGGTCAGCGGCCAAGAACCTCAGGTTCAGGGCTATGTGCTCGCTCAAAAGATAACCGTCCCGGCCAACGTCGCCTGGACCGACACAGGGCGCGAGGTGAGGGGGGGTGACGATTTTTATTTCCAGGCATCCGGAGGGATCTCTCTCCAGAAAGGAAATCCCATGGCCTTCTGCGGGCCGGAGGGCTATAACCTCAGAACCGTCCAACAGCCGATCAAAGACAAAAACATCGGCTCCCTCATCGGCAAGGTAGTCCAGGTCCTCTCGGTGACCAAAGACAAGGAAACCGGGGCAGAGACCAAGAATGAGCTGGCGGAATACTTTTATATCGGACCCGAAAATTATGTCTCGCTGCCCATGACGGGCCGTCTATTCCTGGGCGTCAACGAGAACGTGGTCGGCGATAATACGGGAGAGTTCACTGTTCTCGTTTATATCAAACGGTCATAGAAGCCCCTCTCTGGTCCATCTCACCGCCCGTCTGTTTGGGCAAAGCTCTAATACAGTCATTTTTTTTGCTTGCTTTCATATTCTCGAAGGGAAGACGACTGCTCAGTGATCACAGCTCACTATTTATTATTATTGCCGTTTTTTTGAAGCAATTTTTCCATGAATTGCGTATCGTAGTTTCCCTTCAAGAAATCCGAATTGGAGAGAATGCTCAGGTGGAGAGGAAGGTTAGTTTTGATGCCCACGATTGTGGTCATCTCCAGGGCGGTCAGTATCTTTTTGATGGCCACCGGACGGGTGGGCGCATAAGCGATGATCTTAGCCACCAGGGAATCATAGTCCGGGGGAATTTGCCAGCCGCCATAGGCCGCGGAGTCGACTCGGATGCCTTCTCCACCAGGAAGAACCAGAAAGTCGATCTTGCCCGGGGAAGGAACGTAGGTCACAGGGTCTTCGGCGTTGATCCGGCATTCGATGGCATGCCCCCTGATTTCCAACTCTTCATAGGGGAAGGTCAGTTTCATCCCAGCGGCCAGGTTGATCTGCATTTTGATCAGGTTGATGCCATAGACCATCTCGGTGATGGGATGCTCAACCTGGACCCGCGTGTTGGCCTCCATGAAGTAATATCTCTTATTTTCGTCAACCAGAAACTCAAAAGTTCCAAGACTCTCGTAGCCGATGTCCTCGGCGGCGTCCTTGACGTCATGGATCATCTTCTTGCGCAGCCTCTCGTCAACGAAGGGAGAAGGTGTTTCTTCAACGAGTTTTTGGTACTTCCGTTGGACCGAGCACTCCCTCTCCCCGAAGGCCAGAACGCGCCCCTTTTTGTCTCCGACGACCTGGATTTCGATATGGTGAGAGGCAGGCAGGTACTTTTCCAGGTAGATCGATGGATCGCCGAAGGCCGCCCTGGCTTCGTTCTGGGCAATCGGGAATTGCTCTTCGAGCTGAGACGCGTTGCGGGCGATGCGCATTCCCTTTCCCCCTCCCCCTGAGACAGCCTTGAAGATGACCGGATAGCCGATCTTTTGGGCTATTTTCTTAGCTTCCCCAGCGTCCTCGACGGATTTTTCACTTCCAGGGATGACCGGCAGGCCGGCCTTCTTCATCGCCTGGCGCGCTTTGTTTTTATCTCCCATGAGCCGGATGATTGAAGCCGGAGGCCCGATGAATATGATTCCCGAGGATTCGCAGATCTCGGCAAAGCGCGGATTTTCCGCCAGAAATCCGTAGCCGGGATGGATGGCATCGACCTTGGTGATCTCGGCGGCGCTGAGGATATTGGCGATGTTGAGGTAGCTCTCCGAGGCTTTGGCCGGGCCGATGCAAATCCGTTCGTCGGCCAGGAGGGCGTGCAGTGAATATTTGTCCGCTTCGGAATAGACGGCGACCGTCTTGATATCCAGCTCCCGGGCGGAACGGATGATCCGGAGCGCGATCTCCCCGCGATTGGCGATCAGGATTTTTGAGATCATAGAAGGTTAGCTGCGGACCTTGATCGAGAACAGCTTTTGCCCATACTCCACCGGCTTGGCATTCTCCGCGTAGATTTCCTCGACGATGCCGTCCACGTCCGATTCGATTTCATTCATCAGCTTCATGGCCTCGATGATACACAGGGTCTGCCCCTTCTTGACCTCGTCCCCAATCTCCACAAACGGGGCAGAGGCGGGGTCGGGAGTCCGGTAGAAAGTGCCCACCATGGGGGAAGTCACGTCGTGAAAATTATCGGCGCCGGGGACAATCTGGGCGGAGGAAGGCTCGGAGTTTTCCCTCTTTTCTTGCGCCGGGGCGGCCGCCGTCTGGACACCATTCAGCTGGACAGGAGGAGCGGCCGTCCTGGGCGCCGCGGGGCCGGACGAGTTGCGGCTGATCTTGATTTTGAACCCCTCCACCTCGAGCTCAAAATGAGACAGATTTTTCTGTTCCAGAAAGGAGACCAGCCTGTTTATCTCATCATAATCGATCTTCGAATTCATTCCTTTCTCCTCGGGGGAGTCTGATGGGAGCTTAGTTTTATTCATTCCATCGAACTATTATAATTATGGAAAAAGTGACTATCTGTGGCAATTGAAATTTGCTAATACGTTAATCCCAAAAATTAAAGTTGTCAAGATAAAGATGAGACGGGATCCAAATATTTGGATTTTTCTGGCAGTATGGCCTGTTTAGAGTTTGATCGCGCTCGAATAGATGTCTGAGAGGCTGAGCGGGCAGGATCCTCGACGGCAGGGAGCAGGAGAGCGACAACTCAAAAAGAGAATCTGAATCCAGCCCCCACGAGGTATCTCATCCCGCTGAGGTCGATCTCCTCCCCGTATGGCTTAACTTTGAGCGGCACATATTTGAGCTCGGCGCTCAGGAACAGGAACTTCACGGGGAAAAACCTGAGCCCGCCCGCGAGGCTGGGGCGGCCTTTCTTCCCGTCGACGAAATGCCCTGCAATATAGGGACTCTCGATCGTCTGCTGATAAGAACATGATCCATAGCCTATCTTGACGAAGGGAGATACGAATTTCAGGCTGGCCGCGTAGCGGATGAAGAATTCGGGGCCGCTCACCTTGAAACTCGTCGGCTCTTGATACGTTCCGATCTTACCCGTTCTGGAATATCCGCCTTCGTAGTCCACGCCCACGGCCAGCCCTTTCCACAGCCTGACGGCCAAGAAAGGATCGTATACGGTCCCGTTGCCATAGACCTCCCTGATTTTGGGGTCCGCGACCATTCGCCGCCCATAGGACAAGCCTGCTTCGAGGTCCAGCGCATATTGGGCGGTCGGCCAGAGCAGCAACAGGGCGGCGGAAACGATGGCTTTTTTAAATTTAGGCGACATCGATGGTTGTTCGAGCCTCCTAGTTGCTGACCCAAACAGGATCGCTTTCCTTCTCGTGGATGTTGACCGAGGTCATTTTGTAACTGTAAAGCTCGAGGACGAGCAGTCCCCGTTCCTCGCAGCTGAAGACATCGGGTCCGAACTCTTTGATCACCCGGTAATTGAAATCGCCTTCTCCTTTTTTCTTTTTGTAGAGCCGATATCGGCTGATGACCGTCCGGTTCTCGGGGTTGGACTGCCAGCTCAACCGGTTGATGTATTCTTTGAAGAAAATGAAATCATTCTCGCTCCGCACAAGCCCAAAATTGGCCGGAGGATAGACAGGAAGATAAATGGTCGCCGGGTGGCTGTCGGCGTATCCGAAGTCGTTGGACACGCGCACCCAGTACAGAAGGCCGTCTGCCAGGGAGTAGAACGAGCAATAACGCTGTACGGCTCCGGGCAGAGGATGAGACGTATCGCCACTTTCTCCCTGGTACCACTGATACGACAAGGAAGGAGCGCCTGTTGCCACCACGAACAATGTGACACCCTGCCCGTAGGCGACAGTCTGACTCTGGGGATGAGTGACGATCACAGGCATCTCCTCGTGTCCGGGGTGAATATTGATGACAGCGTATTGGGATATGTCTGTGAAATCCAGAATGTTGTCGAGGGTGTAATAGTTATCCGAGAATCCTCCCCAGCCCATATTGACATGGACCTGGTTTCCTCCCGATGTTCGGTATCCGTCGATGACGACACTGTGGCCGGTCGTCGATGAAAAGATCGCCAAACAGGCCGGCCGGTGCTTATCCATCTGCTCTTTGAAGACATGGAACCAGGCGGTCCAGTTTGGATAATCCGGCCTGGAGACAAATTCGGCGTCCCGGCTGTATTTGAAGAATGCGACAAGTCCGTTGTTCGCGTTGGGAACAGCCGCGGACCCGTCCGATTCATAATCCATGTCCATCGAAATTCCGACATCCGACATGAGCCTGGCCACGGCGTCTTTTGCAGACGGTGACGAAAAGGGCGTGCACATGTCGACCATTCTTCCCCAGTAGTATTCGTGCATAAAGTCGGCGCCCAGGGTTGTGTCTTTCCAGGGATAAGCGTGGCTTCCCTGTCCCCAGGCAGGGTATTTCCAATAATACATAATCTGGGCTTGAGCAGTAGCCGAACAGCCAGTTGGCGCATGGCGTGTTTCTACGGTGGGAGTGTAGAGGTTATAGGGGTTGCCCTGATCCCATCTTGAAGTCATCAAGGGAGTCACAGCTTCCTCAGCAAGGGTGGACAGGGGCGTTTGAGTTCCCGAGAGGAGGCCATGCCAAAGCTTTTCGTTGGCGTATTGCTGGATATAATCGATCGGATCCGTCATTCCGAACGTGAAAATGCCCGATTGATCGCTCAAATAGCCCAGCCGGATTTTTGCTAAAAGGGCCTGTTCGAAAACGGCCTGAAGCAGGGTATGCTCCTTGAGCTTCTCGAAAGCGCCTTCGAAGGCAATGAACCTGATAGGGGCCAGCTCTGTGATATCTGGAATGATCATGAATCCCTGGGGGGAGAGTTGGGCCACGAACCCGATCGGACTCTTTTTGTAGGCGAGGGGTTTGAGCTGACTCAGACGGAAGACCGCTTTGGTCAAGCGGAACTGGGGCGACGAATTTTCGATCTCGATCCACTTCCTGGCTGCGAGTTCGGCTTCATGGCCGCTCACCCTCCGTGCCCAGACGACGGGCGTTAAAAGAAGCATGAGCGCGAGGGCGACCGGCCAGCGTTTTTTCATTGACACCATCTGAAAGTCCAGCGGCCCTTCTAGATTTCCCCATTTCAGCAAAAAAATCAAGTCCTTGCCTCCCGAGTCGCATTTGAGCGCCTCACTAAAGTCCCATAAATGAGATTGCCACGTTATTCAATTATTTTGCTTCTCACAGCTCGCTGCTCGCTCTTCGACGGTTTGACTTGGCCACCGTGTTGACTTAAGATTTGAACGAGAACGGAGAGAGTGAGGAACACGCGAATTGTTTGACCAACTGTCAGGCCGCCTCCAAAAAGTGATCAAATTCATTCGTGGAGAGGCCAAGATCACCGAAAAAAATATGGCGGAGGCCCTGCGCATGATCCGCTTGGCCTTTCTCGAAGCCGATGTGAACTACAAGGTCGTCAAGGACTTCGAGGAGCGGATCAAGGGGAAGGCGCTGAAGGAGGCGGTCCTGACCAGCCTCACCCCGGCCCAGCAGGTGGTCAAGATCGTCCGGGACGAGCTGACCGCGATCCTGGGCGAGGAAGTGGCGCCCCTTCAGTTTGCCGGCATTCCGCCCTCCATCTTCATGCTCATCGGCCTCCAAGGCAGCGGCAAGACGACGACCTGCGGCAAACTGGCCAAGTGGACACTCACACTGCACAAGAATCCGTTGCTCGTCTCCTTCGATATGAAGCGTCTGGCCGCGCAAGATCAGCTCAGGATCATATCCAGGTCTCTGAGTTTGCCTTTTTACGAGATGACCCAAGAGCAGATGTCGTCGCCCCGGGAGACCCTCAAGGAGCTGGTCAGTTTCGCCAAGAACAGGGGCTATGAACCTCTTATCGTCGATACCGCCGGCAGGCTCCACGTGGATGACGAGTTCATGGAAGAGCTGCGGATGGTCCGCGGCATCCTCAACCCGGTCGAAGTGATCTACGTCGGAGACGCCATGACCGGACAGGACGCTGTTCGGAGCGCCCAGGTTTTCGAGGAGAAAATTGGTCTGACCTCGGTCATCCTGACCAAGCTTGACGGAGATGCCAGAGGTGGAGCGGCCCTCTCGATCGTCTCGGTCACAAAAAAACCAATCAAGTTTATCGGCGTGGGGGAGAAATTCGACAAGCTCGAGGTTTTTCATCCGGACCGGATGGCTTCCCGCATCCTTGGGATGGGCGACCTCCTGAGCCTTATCGAAAAAGCCGAGCAGGAAGCGGACCTCGAAGAAGCCGAGGAGATGGCCCGAAAGCTGCGCAAGCAGGAGTTCGGCCTCGATGACTTCAAGAAGCAGATCGTCCAGATGAAAAAGATGGGCTCATTCTCCCAGATCATGAACCTTCTCCCCAAAGCCGGGATCTTCAAGGACCTCTCCAAAGTCAGCTTGGACGACAGCAAGATCATCCATTTCGAGGCGATCATCAATTCGATGACCCAGCAGGAGCGAGAGAATCCCCGGGCCATCAACGGAAGCCGGCGCTCGCGAATCGCGCGGGGGAGTGGCCGGCCCATCCAGGAAGTGAACCAGCTCATCAAACAGTTCCTGGAGATGCAGAAGATGATGAAGAAGTCGATGTTTCAGAAAATGTTATCTAAGATGGGATAGCTCCAAGGGCGTCATCCGTCTTTCTCGTCGCATCCTCGTTTGGTCTTTTTCGAGCCTCCTCCAGCCATTTTCCATAATTACAGATGTCCACGCCTTTTGACGACTGATAGAAAGGGGTCTCGGAGAAAACCGGGCCCAAGCGAATGGCCTAATCCTCCATGTCATCAGGAAGATCTAGTCTGGAGAACTTTCAGGAACCCGAAAGTGTCATGATGCACAGTCCATGGATGACCTCCATGCCGTGCTCTTCGCAGAAGCGGACAGCTTCATCGGACTCCGCTCCCGGCTGCATCCAGACCCGCTTGATTCCGGACGCGGCGGCATCGATGACCACCAGTTTTGTGGCCTCGGGGGGGACCACAATCACCACGCCGCCGACTGGCTCGGGAAGGGCGGCCAGATTCGGAAAGCAAGGATCTCCTTCGATGACGTTGACCTTAGGGTTGACCGCAAAAACCTCAAAGCCATGACCTCTGAGCCTCCGGTAGACGATATTGCCGAATTTGTTCCTGTCATGAGAGACGCCTACCACGGCCAGTTTTTTCTCGGCCAGAAAAGCATCGATCGCGGCTTGATCGGTCATCCAGGCGGCTCCCTTCTTGTTTTCTTCTTCTGTTCTTCACAAAACTCGGGGTGGACCCGGAAGCCCCATTCCACAGCCTTTCGGCCAGGACAATAGCTTGTTCACCTCACCGCCCTTGTTGAAGCAAAACGCGGCCATGTTGCTGCAAAAAAAGACTTCGCGAGAACTATATTATAAGTCGACTGGGATTTCAAACTTTGCTTCTTTCCGCACGATGTATTAAAATTTTTATGGAGCTTCCGCTTTGAGTGCGGGCGCTGGATTGACGACAGAACAAGATCGGCGATGGCTTTGAGATGGGCAAATGAAAGTCCTTGATCGCGAAAGGGGTAAGTGATGTCTGGAAATATCAAGATCGATAAGAAAAAGTTGAACGCCCTCGTCTTGGGAGGTGCGATCCTCGGCGGCGGGGGGGGCGGTTGGATGGAGGAAGGCCGGGAACTCGGGTTGCTGGCCCTCGAGAAGGGGTTCTCCGAGATCGTCCCCATCGAATCGTTGCCCCGGGACTCCATGTTGCTGACGGTGTCGGCCGTGGGTGCCTCAACGGCGGGAAAAACGACGCTGGGCCCGGACGACTACATCCGGTCGGTGGAGCTGTTCGTAGAAAGAGCCGGCATGAAGATAGACGGCCTCATCTCGAGCGAGATCGGTGGGATGGCCATCGTCAACGGCTGGGTCCAATCAGCGGCGCTCAAGATCCCTGTCGTCGACGCTCCTGCGGACGGCCGGGCACATCCGCTGGGTGTGATGGGGTCGATGGGATTTCATCTGGTGGATGATTTTGTCTCGGCCCAGACCGCCGTCGGGGGATCCCGTGAGTCGGAACACCGGGTCGAAGCCTATTATGAAGCACCTCTCGCCGACGCAGCTCGGTTGGTCCGAGACTCGGCGGCCAGAGCAGGCGGCATGGTGGCGGTGGCCAGGAATCCGGCGGCGGCCTGCTTTGTGAGGGACCACGGCGCTCCCGGCGCACTGGCCATGGCCCTGGGAATCGGGAACGCCTGGCTATACCACAAGAAACTGGGTCCGCAGAAGGCCATCGCCAAAATTCTTGATAAACTGGGGGGAAAATTCATAACCAGGGGCCAGGTCAGGAAAGTCAGTTATAGAAGAACCGGGGAGCTCGAAATCGGCGAAGCCAAGATCAAGGCCGGGAAGAAGGAGTTGCTTCTCACTTTCTGGAACGAATACTTGACCCTCGAGGAGAATGGAAAGCGGATCGCGACTTTTCCTGACTTGATGATGACTTTTGACGCGGAAACGGCTATGCCCCTGATCAGCGTCCAGGTCAAGGAAGGTGGCGAGATCCTGGTCATCGCGGTCCCCTCGGAAAAACTCATACTTGGAGCCGGGGTGCAGGACACCCAAATCCTGAGGCAGCTTGAAGGCGCTATCGGCAAGGGGATCTTAAAGTACCGGGGCCAGACCGGCCTTTAAGCCGGCCGTTCGGACTTCCGCCTCCTGAACTTCCGGCAATTCTGGGATCCAGACCCCTTGTTTGCACTTTTGGGAACAGATTTTTCCTTTCTTTTATATAGATAGAAGCGACTGACTTACCTTTTTGAGCTCCTGACTCCCTACCACTCGCATTTCGCCAAGCATTTGGGGCAGTTTTTGTTGACTTGAGATGCAAATTCGGATATTATCTTGAGGTATCTCAGGAATTGGATTAAGACAATGATTACGATGCGACTGATGCGATTTGGCGCCAAGAAGAAGCCCTCCTATCGAATTGTGGTCATGGACTCGAAGCGGGCCAGGCAGAGCAAGGCCCTGGACACCCTCGGCCATTACGATCCCCTTAAGGAGCCTATCGAGGTCAAGATCGACCTGGATAAGGCGACGTACTGGCTGTCCAAGGGAGCACAGCCCTCCCAGACGGTTCAAGCACTTTTACATAAAATCTCCAAAACTGCAAAACCGCTAAAGCAAGATTCTAAATCTTAAAGGAGGCCACTGTGAAAGAGCTGGTGGAATTGATTGCCAAAGCCTTAGTTGACAATCCGGAAAGGGTCCAGGTATCCCAGCTGGAAGGGGAACAAACCACAATCCTGGAACTCAAGGTCGCTCCCGAAGATCTGGGCAAAGTGATCGGAAAGCAGGGAAGAACAGCTCGAGCCATTCGCATCATCCTTGGCGCCGCAGGAATGAAATTGAAAAGGAGATTCAACCTCGAGATCATCGAGAAAGGCTAATTTGATCGGCATCGGAAGGATTCAAAGGAGTCAAGGGAACCGGGGCGAGCTGAGACTCAAGCTATATTTGGGGCCTCCCCCCGAGCCTTTTTTTTTCACGGATATTTATTAAGAAAAAAGGGGCCATCGAAGAGTTCGAAGTCGAATATCTCAAGCTCTACAAGGGCATTCCTCTTATCAAGATCAAGGGCGTTGACTCTCTGGATGCGGCCAGGGAGTTGACGGGCCTGGAGGTCTTGGTGCCTCAGGAGGACCTTCAGTCTCTCGAAGAGGATACGTTCTATAGCTTTGAGATCATCGGCTGCACAGTTTTCACAGCCGAGAGGAAGCTCGTCGGGACCGTGGTGGATGTTCTCGCCATCCCGGGAAATGAGCTCTTGGTCATTGAGAAGGGGGAGCAGGAGCTGCTGATACCTCTGACCAGGGAGATCTGCTTGGAGATAAACCCGGCCGCCAGGGAGATCGTGATCGAGCCTCCAGACGGGCTTTTAGACTTGAATGAGATTTGATATAATCACCATCTTCCCGGAAATGCTGGACAGCATCTTTTCCGGAGGGATCATCAAAAGAGCCTTGGACAAAGGCCTGCTTGAGGTTCATGTGCACAACTTGAGGGATTTTACGACCGACCGGCACCGCCAGGTCGATGACCGGCCCTTCGGAGGCCGCGAGGGCATGGTGCTCAAGCCCGAGCCCATTTTCAGGGCCGTCGAAAAGGTCCGGTCAGACGGAGACGCGCCGGTCTATCTGCTTTCCCCACAAGGAAAGACCTTCGATTATAAAACAGCCGAGGAACTGGCCCGAAATCCCCAGGTCGTGCTCATCTGCGGCCGCTATGAAGGTGTAGACGAGAGGGTGATCGAGGATCTGGTGACCGCCGAAATCTCAATCGGGGACTTCGTCCTCTCGGGAGGCGAACCTGCAGCCATCGTTGTTGTGGACGCCGTCTCCCGGTTGGTCCCCGGAGTTGTAGGGAAGACTGAATCTGTCAGGAACGAGTCTTTTTTCGCCGGCCTGCTCGATTTCCCCCAGTTCACCCGGCCCAGGGAATTCCGCGGGATGCGAGTGCCGCAGGTCCTTTTTTCTGGGGACCACGGGAAAATCGAGTCCTGGCGAAGGAAAAAGGCTTTGGAGAAGACTTGGCGGCTCAGGCCTGACATCCTCGAGAAACGGGAATTGACCCGCGAAGACAGAGAGATCTTGGACGAAATCAGGAGAGAAAGGAAAGAGCGATGAATTTAATGAACGTCGTTGAAGAAAAACAGCTCAGGAAAGATGCCGAGAGCTTTCATGTCGGGGACACGGTCAAGGTCCACGTGATCATCAAAGAAGGCGACAAAGAGAGGATCCAGGTCTTTCGGGGTGATGTCATCGCGAAAAAAGGATCGGGGTCACGCGAGTCGTTCACCGTGCGCAAGATCTCCTTCGGCATTGGAGTCGAGAGGGTCTTTCCCCTTCATTCCAAAATGATCAAGAAGGTGGAAGTCGTCCGAAAAGGGAAAGTGAAGAGGGCTAAGCTGTACTATCTCCGGAGTCTGAAAGGGAAAGCGGCCAGACTCAAAGAGGAACAGTCATAGCCCGGGAATTAAGAATAAAGGGAATATTCTCCGACTAAAGATATGAAATTCTATTTTTCTGCCTGTATCGCGGGCTGAGTGGTCCGAGAATGGCCGATTTTAGGTTCGAGCGCGACCTCTTGAAAAAAGGGCTGAAGCTCATCGCCGGGGTGGACGAGGTCGGTCGGGGGGCGCTTTTCGGGCCCGTTGTTGCCGCCGCGGTCATTTTTTCCGACCCCCTGATTCTCGGACACAGGAGAGCATGGCTTCGAGAAGTGAACGATTCCAAACTCGTGCGGCCGGACAAAAGGAAGAAGCTCGCGCGGCGGATTTGCTGCGATGCCGCGGCCGTGGGAATCGGCTATGCCTCCAGCCGGGAGGTTGATGAGAAAAATATCTATTGGGCTTCCCTTGAAGCAATGAAGAAGGCCGTGGCCAATCTTCCTTTGACGCCCGAGGCGCTCCTGATCGACGGATTTGTCTTGAGTGACGTTGATTTTTACCAGGTCGGTGTCCCTCGAGGGGATAGAAAGTGCATCAGCATCGCCGCGGCCTCGATTGTGGCCAAGGTTTTCCGGGATGAGATCATGGATTTCCTGAATCACCTCTACGGAGGTTACGGCCTGGGCAAAAACAAGGGATACGGGACGGCGGAGCATTATCAGGCGCTCCAACTGCTGGGCCCGACCGCTCTCCACAGGCGGACTTTCAATCTCAGATTAAGGGTTGAACATGACTCCTAAGGTTGAACGACTCAAGACGACCGAGCTGGCTCAGAAGTTTGTCAGGGCCGGAAAGCTCCCCGAGGCCATCGCCGAGTACGAAAAGCTTCTCGAGGGTGATGTCCAGGACATCAATATCATCAACATCATCGGTGACTTGCAGGTCCGGTTGGGCGAGGACAAGGAGGCGATCCGTTCTTTTCAAAAAGTAGCCGGCTATTACGAGAGGAAAGGGCAGTCATCCCAAGCTCTGGCGATCTACAAGAAGATCAACAAGCTGGTTCCGGAGAACACGGACGTCCTCATCAAGCTCGCCGATCTTTATAGCGGCCAGGGCTTTCAGACGGAAGCCAAGGCCGGTTATTTGAAAATCGTGGATAAATTCGGGCGAGAAGGAAGGACCAGAGAGGCCATCCCCGTTTATGAAAAGCTGGTCAAATTGAACCGGGAAGACATGGCCCTGAGGCTGACTTTGGCCGACCTCTACAAAAACGAAGGGATGACCGACCAGGCCGTCGATGAGCTCAACGACGTCGCCGAGTTCAGGCTGGCCCAGAATGACCTCAAGGAGGCCGAGAGAGTCCTGACCCAGGCGAGTCAACTCAACGAGCTCAACGTGCGGACGGTCACGAATCTGGTCGAGATCTACCGGAAAAAGGACAGGGCCAAAGAGGCCATCGCCTTTATCGAACAGATTCTGACCAAAGATACCGATAACGTCCGCCTCCTCGAGCTTCTCGGGGGATTGTATTTTGAGGCCAAGGATTTCAAGAAAGCAGAGGGGGCCTTCGCCAGAGTCATCGATGAACGCCCGATGGACGTTCGCGCCCGGATAAAACTCGGCCGCATCCATATTCACAATGAGGAGCTGGACAAGGCCTACGAGCTTTTCGAGCCGCTCGTGGCCAATCTGGTCAAAAAGCAGAGGGAAGAGAAGGCGATCGGTTTGCTGGGTTTGATCCTCGCTTCGAAGAAGGTCCACCTTCCTACGCTTGAAAAACTGGCTTCCATTTACAGGGCCGCAGATCAAAAAAAGAACTTCGAGGTGGTTTCCCGCGTCCTCCTGGAGGAGGCGAGGCGACAGAACAGGCGGGAGAAGATGCTCTCGGTCCTCTCGGAGCTCGCGGCCATCTGTCCGGACGACGAGAAGGTTATCAACGAGTACAAGGCCTTGAGGAAAGAATTCGGATTGACGGAAGACCAGAGACTGGAGGAGATGCTCCGGCTGACCGAGGATGATGAAAACATCATCAAGACGAACCTGTCCCAGGCCGATCTCTACATCGAACAGGGCCTGGTCAGAAATGCGCGCCGGATCCTGGAAAACCTGCAGATGCGCTACATCGATGAGCCCCGGATCGCCGAGAAGATCGCCGTGCTGGATGAGATGCAGACAAAGGTCGATGACGACGAACTTGCACTTCGGATCGAGAGGATCAGCCCCAGGGAGGCCAGGCTGCTGGAAAAGCAGGCCAAGGAAGGTCAGCCCCGGGCTTCCGCCTTTGCCCCGGCTTCGGGCGACGAACCTAAAGTGATCGCGGCCGACATCTTTGCCGAAGCCGACATCGTGCCTTTCCCCATCATCACGGCCGGGAAACGTCACTATTTCGACCTTCGCGGGCCGATCGATGAAGAGAACAAGGTCATCAGCGAGCTCTTCGGCGTCCAGGCGAAGGGGAACACCGCCGTTTTCGAGAAGGAGCTGGGCGAAATCGTCCAGGAGTTTCGAAAAGCCGTCGGAGAGAAGATCGGCGAGGATGATTATGAGATCCATTATTATCTCGGGGTCGCATTTATGGAGCAGGGTTTGCTGGATGAGGCTATCGATGAACTGCAGGTCGCGGCCCGCGACGCAGAGAGGACGATGGAGTGTTACGGCATCATCGGAGGGCTGTACCGGCAAAAGAAGGAATATAGCGAGGCCGCAAAATGGATAGAGAAGGCCCTCGCTATCGCCGGACAGGGCTCATCTCAGATGTTCGCCCTTAAGTATGACCTGGCATCTCTCTATGACGAATTGAAGGAAGGAGACAAAGCGCTTCCTCTTTATCTGGATGTCCAGCGCTGGGACCCCTTCTATCGCGAGGTGACCAAGAAAATAGGCCGGCTCGACAAAGGCCCGGACTCGAGGAGTGCTGGCTGACTGGGGGACGTTCCCCAAGGGGACACTCTGCACATCGTAAAACGGGAAATGCAAAAGGCAAAAAGGCATAAAGAAACTTTTTGCTCCTTGCTTCTTATTATTTAGGGCTCACTGCTCACTATTTAATGACTTTTCCGGAGATGATAAGGATCAATCCTATGTCTCCACCATCCATCTTTGAAACGCCGACCACCGTCTTGTCCCCGGACTTTAGAGTGAAAGTTGTCGAGATGAGGTCTCGGACTTCATTCTGAGCGCTTGTGGAACTCGGATTTGCCGCGGACATTGCCTTCAAGATAACGTCCACCTGCATGACATCTTCCCGATCCTGTTTACTGCATTTCGGGAGCAAATACAGGGAAAATTCTGCCTTTTTCCCAAGTGCAAGCAAAGTCCGTACTCTGTCGACGGTCCGGATGAGGCTTGTATCCAGTAGGGTGAAATTCTTATAGCGCAAGAGGCCGGTGAGTTCCTAACGCTCAGCTCTTCGATGTCCCTGAGAAGAAAGGTCTCTTTTTCTTTCCGGCTCAGGCCGGTCAGACACTCCAGGAGCTGGCTTTTCAACTCTTTGCGGAGATGACGCTCATCCGGGCTGGAGTTGGGCGCGGCCGGCTCCTCGTGTCCCGCAAATTCATAAGTTAAGCCGGGGATCAGTGTGTACCAGGTCTTTGGGAAGGATGGGGGAGCGCCGTCGCGGGGCCCCATCCTTCCTCAGACGCGTTCCTGAACTTGCTCATGAAAAACGGACGGGAAGCTACTCAACGAATAGACTGGCTTAGGTATTCTCGAAGCGTTTTGGGGTCGGTGATGGGAAGCTCGCAACGGAAATTTGAACAAACGTAGGCCGTGGCCTTTCCATCTACCGAGGTCAGGGATTTAATGAAGGGAGAGATCTTCGCGATCTCCGGATTCGGGACTCCATCAGGCCGGAAGAGGAGGACCTTGCCGGGGAGATAGGTCTTGCGGAGAATCCGGAGAAGTTGTTGAGTATCGGCTGAATCGAGGTTTCCGGCCAGGACGATTTCCAAAGTGGGTCCGGCGGCGAAATCGAGCCCACTCATCAGATGAGCATGGGAGCTCGGAGATCGGGAGATCGTCTCCGCAAAGGCTTGGGCGATATCGGAGGCTTTCTGCTCAAAAGAGGGGTCTCCGGTCATCCGCCCCAGCCGAAGAAGGTTATTCATCATGACCGAATTCCCGGACGGCAGAGCGCCGTCGTGGATTTCTTTGGGCCGGCTGGGAAGGTCGGTGGATTCATCCGAGACAAAGTAAAAGCCGCCATTTCTGCCGTCCCAGAAACGATCCAGAGTGTGGCGGGTGAATCGAAGTGCCGTCTCCAAATAGCGCACGTCGAAGACGGTTTCATAGAGTTCAAGAAGTCCCCAGATAAAAAAGGCATAATCATCCAAGAAACCGCTGATTTTGGCTTGGCCATCGATCGAGCGGTGCCAGAGACGGCATTCGCCATCCCCCATCCCGCTCAAAACAAACTCCGCCGCCTTGATCGCCGCCGCTTCGTAAACCTTGACCCCGAGCGCCTGACCCGCCCTGGCCGTAGCGGCGATCATCAGCCCGTTCCAGTCGGCCAGGATTTTTTTATCTTTGGGCGGCCTCGGCCTCTTCTCTCTTGCCGCGAACAGTTTTCCTCTGATTTTCTCCAGCACAGCTCCAAACTCTTCCGCCGGAATGCCCAGATCCTTTGAAAGTTCCTGTGGAGCTTTCTTGAGGTGGAGAATATTCTGGGCGCCGCCGCGGCCGGTTTCCCCTTCGAAATTTCCTCCGGGATCAATATTAAAAACAGCCAGGGCGAGACGCGTCTCCTCGGCGGTGAGAATACTTCTGATTTCTTCTTCTTTCCAAATATAGAACCGGCCCTCCTCTCCCGCAACATCGGCGTCTTCCGCTGAATAGAATCCGCCGTCGGGGGAGGTCATATCGCGCAGCACATAACTCAGGATCTCCCTGACCGTCTGCTCATAAAGTGCTATTCCTGTAGCCTGATAAGCCTCCGTATAAACCAAGGCCAGGAGGGCCTGGTCGTAGAGCATCTTCTCAAAGTGGGGGATAAGCCATTGACCGTCCGTCGAATAGCGGTGAAAGCCGAACCCGAGTTGGTCATAGATCCCACCGAGGCGCATCGCGGTGAGCGTTTGCTCGACCATCCGGACAGCCTTCTCTTGTCGCCGGCGCTTCCCGTACCGGAGCAAGAAAAGCAGGTTATGCGGCGTAGGAAACTTAGGAGGGGGTCTGAAACCGCCGTGGATCCCGTCGAAGGATTCCCCGAACTGCTCGAAAGCGCTTTTGAGTATTTCGTTGTCGAGAGATCTTCTTTGGATGCCACGTGCGGACTGGGCGAGGACGTCCTGGATCGCTTTAGTGGACTTGATGACTTCTTCGGCACGATTTCCCCACAGGCTTCTGATGGACGGCAGAAGCTCCTTCATTCCCGGTAGGCCGAATCGGGATGTTTTCGGGAAATAGGTTCCGGCAAAAAATGGCCTACCATCCGGGGTCAGGACGATTGTCAACGGCCAGCCGCCCGAACCGGTGAGCATCTGGCAAACTCCCATGAAATAGTGATCCAGATCGGGCCGCTCTTCCCGGTCGACCTTGATCGATACGAAGCCCTCGTTCATCAGCCGGGCGACCTCGAGATCCTCGAACGACTCCCTCTCCATAACGTGGCACCAATGACAGGTGGAATAGCCGATGGAGAGGAAGATGAGCTTTCCGTCTTCTTTCGCCCGCGCCAAAGCCTCCTTGCCCCAAGGGTACCAGTCCACCGGATTGTAAGCGTGCTGGAGGAGGTAGGGACTCTTCTCCTGGATCAGCCGGTTGGGCTGGCTGGGCATAAAAACAGTATAACACAAGGAAAACCAGGGGGATAAGGAACGCCATGCGGGCCAGGGGCCATCTGGCGCCTGGGCAGCCCGCTCCGATTGAGAAAATGCCGGCCGGGGAATCGTTATTTATCTTGAGACAAGAGGGCTCCACAACGCGGCGCGAAAATGGAATTCATCGGAGAGAGCAAGGCTTTTTTGGACATCCAGTCTCTGATCAAAAAGGTGAGGGCAACCGATGTTCCCGTCTTCATTTCCGGCGAAAGCGGGACTGGAAAGGAGCTCATCGCCAGGGCCATCCACGATCAGGGCTTGAGAAAGCAGGGGCCTTTCGTCGCCGTCAATTGCGGCGCCATTCCCGACCCTCTGCTCGAGAGCGAACTTTTTGGCCATGCCAAGGGTTCGTTCACCGGCGCATTGCGGGATAAAGCCGGCCTGATCGAAGCGGCCAGCCGAGGGACATTCTTCCTGGACGAAGTGGGCGACCTTTCGCTCCCTCTCCAGGCGAAACTGCTCCGGCTGCTCCAGGAAAAGGAAATTCGTCGGATCGGCGAGAACCGGACCCGGCCCGTGGATGCCCGGTTCATCAGCGCCACGAACAAGAATATCGAGAAAGAGATCGAGCACGGCCTTTTCCGCGAAGACCTCTATTACCGTATCCGGATTTTTCCCATCGAAGTTCCTCCCCTGCGGGAGAGAAAAGATGATATCTTTCTCCTGGCGAACTACTTCCTCAAAAAATTCTGCTCCGAGTTGAAACGGGAGCCAATCCATTTTTCCCCTTTGGCCCTGGAGTTGCTTCTCAACTATGCCTGGCCCGGCAACGTCCGGGAGCTTCAGAACGAGATCCAAAGATGCCTGCTGTATGCGGACGGCGATAATCTGATCAAAGAGAACCATCTCTCGGCCAAGCTCAACCCGGCGCGGGAGAACTCTCCGCCTGCCCTCCACACATTCCTGAGGGCCAAGGCCGAATTTGAGCGGAGGTTTGTCAGCCAGGCACTCGTTCGCTGTGGCTATAGCCGGAGCCGCACGGCCGAAGAAATCGGCCTGACCCGGCAGGGCCTTTTCAAGCTGATCAAGAAGCATCGAATCGATGTCCAGAACCTAAAAAACAAAATTAGTGAATAGCCTGCATGAGCACTGAGCGGTGAGTTGTGAACTAATCTTCTTCTTGGTCGGCCTTGGAAAGTCCTTTCTTGAAGAGCTCCTCCGCTTTTTCCAGCTTCTTCTTTTCCATTTCCGCGGTGAGTTCGAACTTCCGGCCGAATTCGTCCTGCCTCTTTTTTTCCTTGAGCAACAAGTCGTCCAGCGACTTCTTTTCTTTTTTGCCTTTTTCGGTCTTGATCACTTCCTGGGTATTGCAGTCGACCCAGAGCACCAACCGGCAGCCGGGGCAGACAAGCCGGATGATGCGGTCTTTGTTCTTCAATTCCTCGGTCATATTCCAAATCTAACAAAAACATATGAAAAAGTGAAGCAAACAAAGTGAGCACTGAGCGGTGAGCTGTGAGAAGTGATATCTTCTGAAGATAGATTATTTTGGTGTTATATTTGATGGCTGCTCACTGCTGACAGCTCACTGCTCACACGCCTTTAGCTTCCGATTTGCGTTTCGTCTTCGCGGATCCGTGGAGCCATAGAGAACTTGGTGAGGCCGAAGATGGCCAGGATGATGACGGCCGTATAATTCATGACCGCCCAGGGAAGGTAAGAAAAGGTCGGGACTCCGATCGTCCCCGTGATGTACACTCCGGCCATGCTCCAGGGGATGAGGGGAACCATGATCCCGCCGCTCTCCTCGATGATCCGGGAGAGGTTCTTGGCGGCCAGGTTCTTTTTCTTGTAGAGGGGGGAGAGAAGCTCTGCAGGGATGATCATGGAGAGATAAGAGCTTCCGGTGATCAGGGCGGCGAGGATGGCCGTGGCGATCGTGACCATGACCAGGCTCCAGACTTTTTGGGTGAATTTCATCACCCGCTCCAATATGACCGCGAGAAGCCCGGTCCGCTGCATGATGCCGCCGAAGCTGAAGGCGGTAAAGGCTACGAGTTGCGTTTCCATCATGCTCATCATCCCGCCCCGTGAGATGAGGCTATCGACGCTAGCGATTCCCGTATGACCCCTATAGCCGCTGTTCATGGCCGTTGCGATCTCCGGGATCGACGCTTTCTGGAAGATGACAGCCAGGGCCGCGGCCACAAACGACGAGAGGAGCATCCCGGGGATGGTCGGTCTCTTGCTTATGGCGAAATAGAAGACGATGGCCATGGGCAGGAGCAAGATGATGTTGAAATGGAAATTCTTTTTGAGCGCCTCGGTGAGCACGGTCATGGTCTCGGACTCAATCACTTTTCCTCGATAGCTCAGCCCGGCGAAAAAATAGACCAGAAGTCCGATGAGCCAAGCCGGCACGCCCGACCAAAACATGTGCTTGATGTGGTCGAAGAGATTGGCCCCGGCCGTGACCGAAGCGAGATTGGGGATATCTGAGAGCGGGGACATCTTGTCCCCGAAATAGGCCCCAGCGACAATGGCGCCCGCCGCCGGCCCGAGCGGTATCCCGAGTCCCATGGCGATCCCAATAAAGGCGACGCCCAGTGTCCCCACCGTCCCCCAGGATGTTCCCGTCGCGAGCGAAGTCAGGCTGCAGACGAAGCAAGCGGTGACCAAGAAGAACTTGGGCGAGATGAGTTTCAAGCCAAAGTAGATCACCATCGGGATGGTTCCGCAGGCGATCCAGGAGCCGATCAGAATGCCCACGGAGAGCATGATCAGGATCGCCGGCATGGCCTTGTGGATACTGTCCACGATGCCCCGCTCCATTTCTTTCCAGCTGAAGCGGAGGAGGAAGCCCAGGCCGGCGGTGAGGAAGGCGGCCGCCACAAGGAGGACCTGCGGCCTGATCTTATAGACTCCGTAGCCGATGCCCAGGAGAATGCCCATGGCGATGAGAGGAAAAAGGGCAATGCCCAGGCTTATCTTTCTCGGTTCTCTCGCGTCTGTCATTTTGGGCTGAACGTGCCGCGGGCGATGAGATTTCCCTCGGCCATCATCAGTCTGCCGAGGGCCAGGCAGTGGGTCAGGCGGCAGTCTTGATCCATCACCAGGAGATCGGCATCTTTCCCGGCCTTGATTTCTCCCTTTCGGCCGAATTTATAGAATGCCGCGGGATTCGTGGAGAAGACCCGGGCCGCCTCTTCGACCTTCAAGGTTTTTGAGGCGATGAGATCGCGGAATTTTCTGAGAAGGTCTTTCTGGGTGGCGATCGTCAGGCCGATGAGCCTCCCTCTTTCGTCGAAAACGGGAAAGCTCCCGTTGCTGTCCGAGCTCACTGTAATATTGGTCAGCGGGATTTGATTCTTGATAAAAAGAGCGAAGGACTCTTCGATCCCTACCTCTCCGCTCTCCGGTTCCGGGTCCGGCCCGGTGGTCAGGTCAACCGTCCCGCCCCGATGGACCCATTCCACGGATTCTTCCAGGAGCGGCCGATTGCGGTTGACGTGGGTCGGAATGACCTGGGAGGGCGGGATCTCCGTCTCACGCAGCAGACGGAAAAGCAGTTCGAGTCTTCTCGTTCCGTCTCCGAGATGGCAATGGAGGATTCCCGCCTTTCCGCCGAGCATGCCTCCGACGCGGCACTCGGCGGCGAGACGAGCGAATTCAGGGAAGGTCGGCTGAGAAGAGCGGTGATCGGAGATGGCGATCTCGCCCGCGCCGACGACTTTATCGATCAGGACCAGGTCGGAGCGAACACTTCCGGTGAGTGTCTTCACCGGAATCTCGTAGGACCCCGAAAAAATAAAAGTGGTGACGCCCTCGACCTCCAAACCGCGGGCCTTGGCGAGCAGGGATTCCATGTGGCGGGTGATGCCGTCCGTTCCCAGGCAGCCGATGATGGTCGTCACGCCGCTCTGGATGATATCTTCGATCGTGATCTCCGGCGCCCGGGTCGCAGGCCCGCCTTCGCCGCCGCCACCCAGGATGTGGACGTGGGTATCGATCAGGCCCGGAACGATCGTCCTTCCCTTCGCCTCGATAACCTGGACCTCCGAGCCATGGACCTGGACCCGGCCGGGCGTGGCGATGTCGATAATCTGGCTCCCAGCGATCAAGATATCCCTGAGACCGAGAGGATCCGGAGCAAAAACGTTACCTTCCTTAATGATCGTCAGCATGGCGGTCCTCCTCGCCGGAGAATTTTCTCTGCTAAATTACCATGGTTTTTTGCCATTTTCAAGGTTGCCTCTTTTGATATTTCGCCCCGTTTCCGGTAAAATGAACCTCAACTCCATGCAAGCACCCAGTTTCGAACAGGAATACGAACGATTCCGGCCGATGATCCGGCGGCTGAGCAATTTCGCCCTGATCGGGAAGAAGATCGAGGTCTGGGGCGAAGAGAATTTCGTCAAGCAAGGTCCCAACATCATCGTCGGCAACCACAGCGGCAGCTTCAAGGATGTGGCGACGCTGTTCCGGATCGTGCCCCGGCCTATTTTTTTCACCGCCAACAAGAACATCTTCAAGCGTGAGGAGCTCAATTTCCTATTCCGCAAGCACTTAAAAAGGCACATGAAGAGTCTCGGCCTTTTTGTCAACCTGATGCTGACGCCCCTCAAATTCCTTTTTGTCGAGTACGTTTCCTCGAACATCGCCAAAATAGGGACCATCCCTGTGGATCTGGACAGGCGCAGAAGGGAGGCCATCGAGCAGTGTCAGGAATACCTGCTGGGGGGACGGGCCATCATCGCCCTCCAGGGGCGCGGCCGCGTTCACGGCCGTGATCCTCATCCCTATATCAAGAAGTTCAGGAAGGGCTCGTCGATCATGGCCTACAACCTCCTGACGCGTTATGGTATCTCGGTCCCGGTGACCCCTCTGGCGCTCTATGGAACCCACATTCCTTTCCCCGTGCCAAAAACCGTAATTGTGAACGTGGGAACCCCGATGCAAATCAAAGACTTTCTCAAGGGGGGAGAGGAAGAGACGATCGAAAACTTCAGGAGTGCCCTGGAAACCAGAGTGAAAACTCTTTTTGCCCAGGCGCTCAAAGCAAGATAAAAGACAAATTACGTCTTTTTCGTCTCTTTGGTCTATCCCGTCATCTCGTCTGAGGCAAAAATCCAGTTCTTTTCTTATCGGCCTTTTTTTATTCTCTGAGCGGAAAAAAAACGGGCCCGCTGTTGAAAATGACCAAGTTTCTATGGGAAAATAATCCTAGGGCTTCTCAAAAGGAATCAGGATGCCTGCTCGGCAGAGCCGAATTTGCTGATGAGGCATCAAGGAATTACATCGCAAAAAGGAGGTCTGTATGCGTAAAACCATGGCTCTTATTGTGATGGCTTTCATGTGTTGTGCCCTGGTCGTGACCGGTCAGGCGCAGCAGAAAACCGTTAATTTCAGAGAGCTGCAAAAATTTCTCCCGACCGCGGATGTCCCCGGATTCACCAAGGGCAAGCCGGGCGGACAGACATCATCGGCTATGGGCATGTCCACTTCGGAGGCAACCCTTCACTATGTCAACGGAAATGACCGAATCGAGGTCACCATCACGGATATGGCCGGAATTCCCTTCGCCTCGATGGGCGTATCTATGATGGGAGCGGCCGAATTCGAGAACCAAACCGAGAACGGCTACGAGAAATCGGTCAAAATAGGCGGCTTTTCGGGGACAGAAAAAGTAGACAACGGCCAGTATAAGTCTGCGGAAATCAGCCTCTTTGTGGCCAACCGATTCATGGTCAAAGTGGCCGGTCACGGGACAAGTGATGTCGCCCTGCTGAGGAAACTCATCGAGAGCATAAATCTGGCCGATCTGGCCAAGCTGGTCCAATAACAGTAGGCTCCGCGCACCGAGCCGTGAGCAGAGTTCTTTAAGAAGGCGCGCTTTGGATCGACTTAGGGCCTGCGCTGGTTTGAAGCTCCGATCGGGCTGTCCTTGATCGGTCGGATGGTTTTAAAAAACTAAAGCAGCTCTTTTTTCTTTTTTCGGTAATAAAGGGAGTTCTCAAAGCTGACGTCCGGCGGGACCCGGTGATCGACACAGGGGATGAACCCGCCTCTCTCGACCAGGGGGTGCAAGTTTTCCAACTCCCGGTCAATCGCTTCTTTTCCCCGAATCAGGCTCAACTTGTTCACTCCGCCGATGAGAAGGATCCCCTGACCATATTCCTGCCTCACATCAGCTCTTCGAAGAGGACGGGCGAGAGGAGAGGTCCTCGGCTGTAGCCAGTACCCGAATTCCATGTTGGGGACGCGGTCGGGCTTTTGCCAAGGCAGGACCCGGTTGAACCGCTCTCGGGCATTCATGGTGCGACGATTATAGCATGATATCAGTCAATCTCGTCCCCCAGTCTGGAAATACGAAGGCCTTTTTCTCTCCCTTTTTTTGTATTAGAATGAGCCTAAAGGAGTTCGGCATGGCGGCAAGAAGAAACCGTGCTTTCGGTTTCTTTATTTCATTTATGATCATCGGGCTGATCTCTTGCACTAGATCCAATAAAGCTCCGGTCATCGTCATATCGCAGAACCCGACCTCCTTGGAAAGACTGAGCGCTTCGGAGCTTCGCCGCTATCTCTATTTGCTAACGGGTGGGCTGGTCCCGGTCCTGATGCAGGATTCTCTGGCCGACCTCAAGAACCCGGCGATCATCGTCTCCCAGCAGGCTCGCCTTCTCAGGGAAGATATAGAAAGTAGGCAATCGGTCGAAGAAGTTTCCGAGGATCAGATTCCCAGACTTGGCCGCGAGGATTATTGGCTGAAAACGGTCAAGCAGCGCGAAAAATACCACCTCCTCATCGCGGGAGGAGACGGTCCCGGTATCCTTTATGGGACTTATTATTTTTTGGAGATAATGGGCGTCCGCTTCTATCTCGAGGGAGATGTCGTTCCCGAAAAGAAGGTGAGGTTCGGCATTCCCGATCTCGACGAGACGGGAAGACCCCTCTTCCGGGTTCGGGGCATCCTGCCCTTCCATGATTTCCCGGAGGGCCCGGACTGGTGGACCCTGGAGGGTTACAAAGCCATCCTGGGTCAACTCCCCAAGCTCAGAATGAATTTCTTTGGGCTTCATACATACCCCGAAGGCGGACCCAACGCCGAGCCTACCGTCTGGATCGGCCTCCCTCAGGATTTTGACCCCGATGGCCGAGTCAAGTTAAGCTATCCCTCGAGCTACCAGAATACCTTGCGAGGCAACTGGGGTTACCGGGCTAAGAAAACCGGCGATTTTCATCTGGGGGCCTCCGAGCTTTTTGAGCGCGATGATTACGGGAACGACGTCATGGAGGGGATGTGCCCGGAGCCGGCGACCCCAGGCGGTTCCGATGAAGTCTTTAACCGCGCTGCTGCCGTTTTCCATGACGCTTTTGGCTTTGCCCGACGCCTCGGGGTCCAGACGTGTATAGGCAGTGAGACGCCACTCACGATCCCCCAGCTCGTCGCTGGCCGTCTCCGGTCCCTCGGAAAAGACCCGAAGAAACCTGAGATCATTCGAGAGATCTACAAAGGCATTTTCAGCCGGATCGCCGCGTCTTATCCGATCGATTATTATTGGCTCTGGACATCAGAGGGCTGGACCTGGGACGACGCCGGTCCTGAGCAGATCAGGGCAGTGACCACGGACCTCGATCAGGCGGTGGTGGCGCACCAGGAAGCGAAAGTCCCCTTCGACCTGGCGACCTGCGGGTGGGTTCTCGGACCACCCTCCAACCGGACCCTCTTCGATCAGGTCCTGCCCAAAAGTGTGGCCATGAGCTGCATCAACAGGGAAGTGGGAAAGGCCCCCGTGGATCCTGGCTTCTCCCGGATTGAAGGCCGTTCGCGGTGGGCCATCCCCTGGCTCGAAGACGACCCCTCACTCACCTCGACCCAACTCTGGGTGGGGAGGATGCGCCGGGACGCGGCCGATGCCCTGCGCTATGGTTGTGACGGACTCCTGGGCATCCATTGGAGAACACGGATGGTTTCGCCCAACGTGCTGGCCCTGGCCAGGGCGGGCTGGGATCAGGGCTGGAATACTCTTCCGAAGCGGCTCTCCCGCGAGACCGGACCCATTACCGGCCAGGATGTGTCCTTCAAAGACACTCCGATCGCCGGGACCAAAGAAAGCCCGGTCTATCAGGATGTCCGGGACCGGATTTTAGCATACTATATCCCGGTACCCGATGGGACCTATGGTGTCACTCTGAAATTCTGCGAGGGCCAGGTCGACCAGAAACGCAGCCGCGTGTTCGATATCTCGATCCAGGGAAAAAAAGTCCTCGAGAGCCTGGATATCTTTGACCGCGTCGGAAAATTCCGGGCCTTGGATTTCAGTTTTCCGAACATCGCAGTGGTCGACGGCCGCCTAGCGATCGAGTTTTCCGACCGCATTCATTATCCGGCCATCGCCGGAATCATCATCCGGGGGAAGAACTTTCTAAAGAAGATCAACTGCGGCGGTCCGGCCGTCCTCGATTATGAAGCCGATTGGCCGGAGACGCCGCGTTTCCTGCAGGTGATCGATTTTTATCGCGATTGGGCCCGGAACCAGTTCGGGAAGGTGGCGGCGGAAGAAATCGCCCAGATTTTCACCTGGGTCGACGGAAAACTCCCCATTCCCGTGGCTTGGACAAGCGGCCCGGGGGGGATCGTGCCAAATCCGAAACCCTGGGATGAGGTCAAGAAAGGGTTTCAGTTCATCGATGATCTGTTGACGATCTCCCCCAACCTCAAGGGAAAAGGCTATCGGGAACGTTTTGATTATTGGCTGAACCATTTTCGGTACATGAGAGAAGTGGCCCATTTCAATTGCCTCTGGGCGGTCTACAATCAAGAAATGGAAAAAGTCAAAGCAGAGAAAGATAAAACGGCCCGGACAAAACTCGCCGCGGAGGATGCGCTTCCGTTCCGGGTCAAGATGGCAGATTCAGCCAGGCAAATCCTGCAGTATCTCCTGGAGACAGTGAGCAATACGGGTGAGATGGGCACGATCGCCAACTGGGAACAGCACAATCTGGCGGAGGCCTTAGAAAAACCGGGGGAGGAACTCAGCAAGATCCTAGGCAAGGAGCTTCCTCCCGAGGCCGGCCTTTCTAAAGCCTATGAAGGGCCGCTCCGGATTATAGTCCCGGCGGTGAGGACGAGTCTTGAACCCAGAGAGCCGTTAAAGCTCAAAGTTATCATTCTGGCCCGATCAAAACCCCGAAACGCGGTTTTTTATTGGAAGCAAATGGGCATTGGAAGGTTCAAACCGGTGCCGCTCACCCACATTGCCCGCGGGGTCTATAGCGTGACGTTTCAGCCCCAGGAATTTGATATCGAATACTACATCAAGGTCCGCGCGGATAACCAGGAGGTTTATTATCCTCCAACGGCTCCAGACTTGAACCAGACCGTGATTATTCTTCCAAAAATGTTGTAATAATATTGAATTGCCGTTTTCTGCTCACGGCTCAGTGCTCGCAGCCCACTGGATTTTATGGCAAAATCGCGAAGACCCGGGCCGGGGAGCCGGTCCCGTCCTTGGTCAGCATGGGAATGACATACAGAACGGCCCCGGACGGAGGAAGTTTGTCCAGGTTGGCGATATTTTCCAGGGCCAGCTTGTTCGCTCCGCAGATGATCTGATGGACCTTAAAATCTGCCCTTTTGCCGGCGTCGATGCTTGGAGTGTCGAGGGCGATCCCCGAGATGTTCCTGTTCTTGACAAGATAGTAGGCGGCTTCGGGGCTGAATCCCGGGAAGCTTAGCTCGGGAAGTGCTTCAGCACCTTGCTTGTCCGTCCCCAACACCATTTTCTTATCCGGATAATATTTCGTGTCAATTCCTGTGTACATGATGACCCAGGCTCCGTCCGGGATCCTGCCGAATTTCTTCTCCCATGTTTCAATATCATCGACTGTGAGCTCATAATCTCTGTTTTGCTCACACTTGGCACGGACATCGATCTTGATCGCGGGTCCGATCCATTCGGAGATGGGGATCTGATCCATGGTCCGGCCGTTCTTGGCAAAGTGGATCGGGGCATCGGCATGGGTTCCCCCATGCTCCGAAGCGCTGTATTCGTTTGAAGCGTACCACCAGCCTCCGGGGGAGATCCCCCAGTTGAGCTTTTCCAGATGAAAGGGCTTCGCCGTCGGCCAGTAGATCGTGCTTTCTTCGTACGGATAGGTCATCTCCAGGATTTTTCCCTTGGTATCGATCTCCCGGCCGGTTAGTCCCCCCACAAAAACCCAAGTAGTTAATACTGAGGCAAATATAAAGATCCTAGATTTCATTCCGTCCTCCTTTAGTTTCTTTTGAGCCAGCGGCGCTCGATCTCTTCGAGCGTTTTCCCCTTGGTCTCAGGCAGAACGGCCAAGATGAAAACAAAATCGATAAAGCACATCAGGGCGTATAGCCAGAAGGCCGTCGATTCGTTGAGCCTGTCCGAGATGACCGGAAAGGTCAGGGTTACGGCGAAATCGGAAAGCCACAGGACAACCGTAGCGATGGCCATGGCGCTCCCCCGGACCCGGGTCGGGAGAATCTCGGACATCACCACCCAGACAAGTGGTCCCATCGCCGAAGCGAAGAAAGCGATATAAAGGATGATCACGAAGAGAAGCCCTGAGGGCGGGAGAAAATGGTAGCGGAACGCGGCCCCGAGGAGGAGGAGCGAGAAACCCATACCTCCCGAAGCCAAGAGAAGAAGGGGCTTGCGGCCTAGCTTATCAGCCAGCGCAATGGCCACAAAGGTGAACATCATGTTGACCAGGCCGATGATCGCGGACTGCCCGATGGCCGACATCCGGGCGAACCCGGCGTTCTCAAAGATCCTGGGGGCGTAATAAAGAATGGCATTGATGCCTGTAATCTGTTGGAGAATGGCCAGGACCACGGCGATCGACAGGGCTCGTCTGAAACCAGGCCTGAAGAGCTCCGCCAGTGATCCTGTTTCCAGGGCCAGAGTTTCCTTGATGTTCCGGATCTCGGCGACCGCGTGTTGAACGCCATTGACCTTGGTCAGGACTCCTAAGGCCTCATTCTCCCTGTCTTTCTTTACCAACCATCGCGGGCTCTCCGGGACGCGAAAGAGAAGCAGAAAAAAGATGAGTGCTGGAAAAGCGCCCGTGGCATACATCCACCGCCAGTTCGATGGACCTGCGCCGGCGAAGACCCAACTGGCGAAGTAGGCCAGCAGAATTCCCGTAACGATGGCCAGCTGATTAACGGAAACCAGGGCTCCCCGGA
Organism: Candidatus Aminicenantota bacterium; assembly: GCA_963701305.1. Lineage (GTDB taxonomy): Bacteria > Acidobacteriota > Aminicenantia > Aminicenantales > CAVYOD01 > CAVYOD01. Next base: position 932,383 of record OY969586.1, on the reverse strand, counting down.
TCCGTGCCGGCGATATCTCGGCAATGTAGAGGGGGGCAAGGATGGAGGCGGAGCCGATGCCCAGCCCGCCGATGAAACGAAAGATCATGAATTCGGCCATGGTCTTAGGGAGCGCACAGCCGATCCCTGAGATAAAAAACAGGATCGCGGAGAGGAGCATAAGCCGTCGGCGTCCGATCCGGTCGCTGATCGCTCCGGAAAATCCGGCCCCGAACATGCAGCCGATAAGAACGATACTCACGGCCCAGCCTTCCTGGAGAGAGTTGAGCGAGAACTGCTCCTTCATGTAGCGTGTCGCTCCCGCGACGATGGCCGTGTCGAAACCGAAGAGCAGACCTCCTATGGCCGCGACGACGGATACATAAATGACGTAGGCTCGGGAAGAAATTCTGCTGCTATCTTGGGCCATTGAATTCCTTGAGCGCTTCGAACACGGCCACGACATTCTTGATCGGCACATTGGCCTGGATGTTTTGGACGGCGTTGAAGAGGAAGCCGCCGATCCCGATGACCAGGCTGACGACGATCATCGTTGTATCGAAGGTCGTTAACTTTGCCTTGATGGACACGGCTGGGATTCTACGGGTAGATGAGCGAATTGAAGAGGAACTTGAACGTCCCGTGCGCCTGGGCGCGGTGGATGACGTTAAAGCCGAGGAGCAGCACTTTCCCCTTTCCCAGCTCACATTCAACAGCAGCGGCCTTCCCTTGTATCTTCTCGCCGTTGATGAGAATGCCGCTGAGCAACGGGTCATAGCCGGGATAGGTCGCGATGGCCGTGCCTTTGTCCACGACAAAGACAGGGCTGAAAAAGGAGAAGACGGTCGCCTCGTTCCCGAGTCCATAAGCGGCCGGATGGGATTGGTTGACTTGGACCTTGAGCAACGATCCGGGGCAATAGACTCTTTCTTTTCCCTCTTTCTGATCCTCTTGCTCGGGTATCCTCCTTCCAAGAGAAGGCGGCACGATAATATTCTTGACCCCGAGTCCAAGGTACTTGATGGCAAATTCCGAGGAATTCTCAATGGCGATGAGCCTGCCTCCGCCCCGGACGAAATCCTCGAGCGCCGAAATTCCCTCTTTCCCGATCCCACCGGCATATTGAGGCGGAATCTCGCCTTCTTTTCGACCTTCGACGAGTGCCTTCAGAGGCATATCGGGCAAAATGATCTGGCCGTAGGTCGCGGCCAGGTTCCCGGCCTTCATCTCGGCGTTGTGGATCAGCTTGAAGGGGAATTCGAATTGCTCGAGCGTCCAGCGGAGCCAGCCTTCATCGACATTGGCCAACCAGGACTGATAAATTCCGATCCTTGGCGGAGAGAGCGGCGAAAGATCTGCTTTCTGTATCCGGTCCGCCGCGAACATCTTGATCCCCAGGCCACCGGCGAGGCTAAAAAAGCCGGCTGGTCCGCCTTGCCCGCAATCGACGACCACGGCCCCCGGGGGGAAATCTCGGCCTTCAACCTGGAAGGGGCTCCGGGCATAGCTGAGCTTCCGCCCCTTCTTGTGGAGACGGTTGATGAGAATGCATTCGTTGTTGGTTTTATTGGACAATAGCACGTACCGGGAACCCTTTCCCAGGACCGCAGAGGACGGAACCTCGACCATGCCGAGTTGTTTCTTCGACGTCTTGACCGGGCTTGTCACCTGGACGACCTTGACACCCATTTGCAGCGGCAGGGTCCAGCTCGCTTCATCATAGGGAAGATGCCCGATCGCGTCCTGGCCCGGCGGAATGGGGTAGGACTTTCTTTCCAAAAGGTCTTTGATGAAAGCCCGGTATGGCTGGTCGAGCGGGACGATAAAAGTCCCCGCGGGATAGCCGACCTCATCGGCCACAAAAGCGCTCTGGGCCTCGAAGACCTCCGCTCCTCCCCCTTGAAGGACCTGGACGAGCTTGAAGGCCGAGGGCAGATCTCGCTGCTCAAGGGGAACGAGATAGGCTGAAGGAGGCTCGTTTCTTCCCTTCTCGATCTGGCGTTCCGCGAAGAGAGCGTAATTCAAAAGATATTTTTCTTTGTTCTTGGCGATCGTCGTGAGGAAAGAGAGAGCGACGATTTCTTCGTAGTCGACGATATCCCTGAGGCGCCACCAACCGCCCGGCCACGGCTCGAGGTAGCTGGCCTGGATGTTGGCTCCTTCTCCTTGGTTCGCCTCGTCCAGCCGGATCTCACTTTTCCGGATAAAAATGGGCGAGGCCAGGTTTGCGCTCGCCGCCTCGGAGAGGATTCCCAGGGCGTTGTGGCGGAGCGGGGCGGCGCGGTTGGCCATGTTGTACCAGGCATCAAAAATAGTGCTGGTGGCAACCCCGGTCTTACCCGCCTTGGTCAGATCGACTCCCGCATTCCCGACGAGAACATAGAGCTCACGCAGCAGCAAAGGATCCAGGTTGGGGTTGATGGGGTCCTGGTAGGGAGGTATGAACAGGCGGGGACCGTTGGAACCCATCTGATGGACGTCGTAGACCAGGAGCGGATACCATTCCTGATACAAAACCTTAGTCGCCAGCTGAGTTTCCTTTTGGGTGAGCATGAACCAGTCCCGATTGTTGTCGTGACCGGTGTAGTGATGGTAAAGCCATGGCATCGGGCTTGCTTCGTAGGGTGTGCCCAAATTCTTGAAGTACCAGTCACTGACGAGGTCGATGCCGTCAGGATTGAGGGAGGGGACAAGAAGCAGGATCGTGTTGTCCAGGACGTCCCGGATTTCCGGGCTCTCCTGGGTCGCGAGCCGAAATGCCAGTTCCATCGACATCTGGGAGGCGGCGATCTCGGAGGAATGGATGGAGCAGGAGATGAGGATGATTGCCTTTCCCTGACGGATCAGCAGTTCTTTTTCGCCCTGTTTCAGAGAGCGGGGGTCGTGGAGTTTTTTCTGGATCGCCCGGAACTCTTCGAGTTTGACCATGTTAGCGGGGGAAGTGAGGACGGTCATGATGAACCGACGGCCGAGCGTCGAGCGGCCCAGGTCCAGCACCCTGACCCTATCCGATGATGATGCGAGTGTGTCAAAATAACTGAGGATCTGGCTCCAGTTGGCGAGCTTGAAATCTTCGCCCACTCTAAACCCGAGGAATTCCTGGGGCGAAGGGATTGCGGCTCTGACAAGAGCCGACAGAACAAAGAACAGACAGAGAGACAAACACGATTTCTTGAACTTCATTTTTGGCTCATTTCTCCATTCTGGTCTCACTAGATTAAAAACTTCCCGTTCTCGGCGATGTATCTGCCCTTGGCCCGGATCGACACTTTGTCCACCAGCGCGTCATAGTGATGCTTGCTTGCGTTCTTGCCGATGCCGTAGGAATCCCCGATCGCGAAATGGACCGTCCCGAAGGCTTTTTCCGCTTCGAGCATGTTCGGGCAGATTCTGGCCCCACGATTCGTGCCGATCCCGAACTCGCCGATCATGCGGCCGGTTTCGTCCGTTCCGATGTTCTTGACGATCGTCTCGATTCCCTTGCCGCTGAACTTGATGAGTTTCCCCTTTTCAAAATCCATGATCCCGCGTCCAAGGTACTCATCGATCAGGCTGATGACCAGCCGGCCGGTGAAGGTCTCTTCTACGGGAGCCGTGTAGCACTCTCCTGCCGGAAGATTGCCGTGCTTCCCTTTGTGGGAGATGTCCCCGTTGTCATTATCCCAGCGCCGCCCCTTGACGCTGAACTCGATGTGGGTTCCGGCGGCGTTTTCGATGAGGACATCTTCGGCGTCATCCAGGGACCGGATGACTTTACGGGTGAAAAGGTCCATTTTCTTGAAGTCGATGTTGACCAGTCTTTCCATCATGTCCCGGGTCAAGCCGGGCATCATGCAGATCCGGCTGCGCTTCATTCCCACACCGACCATGTAACTCCGAAATGGTTTCTCGGCGATCCGGGTGTCCAGCAGGTAGGCGATGGCCGTGGCCCGGGTGATCATCTCTTTGAAGAGGTCGGTGGGCGCTGTGATCGGCCGGAGCGTTTCGGTCATCAGGTAGGTCGTGGTTTCGGCCCCCGCCTTTTTGGCCCAGTGAGCCAAGGCCTCAGCGATCTCCATCTTCTGCCTGTCGGTGACCAGGAGAAACTTTTCTTTTGGGCGCAGCCGGAGGGATTGGCAGATGGCCTTCTCCGCCGCGGCGTAGAGCTTATTGGGTTTCATCTTTTCCTCCAAATAAGAAGTGAGCGGTGAGCCGTGAGCACTGAGCAGCAACAAGAACAAGCAAGACAAAATCAAAGAAGCCGCGAGTTGCTTGCCGTGGGAAGCACTTAAGATAGCCGATATATCTCTTTGTTTTCTCTGTTCACGGCTCACTGCTCACAACTCACCGTTTATTATTTTGCTTTTTTTGCGTTCCAATAAACAAAATAGATCAAGATGACGAACGCGACCAGGCTGAGGATTTCGCCATAGCCGGCATACCAGGAGGTCGGCGTCCCGTCGACCCATTTCCCCTGTTCGAGGATCATGGGGATGCCGAAGGAAATAAAATGGTCCACCTTGATGAGTTTCAGGATGGCCAGGACGATGCCGATCAGCGCTCCGCCGGCGATAAAACCCGAGGCGATGAGCGTCCCGCGGTGGTGCCGACGTTCGGCCAGCTCCTTCTCCTTGGTCGATTTTTTGACCAGGTGGGCGATAAGGCCCCCGATAACCAGGGGCGTCGTGAGCTGAAGAGGCAGGTACATGCCCAGGGCGAAAGCCAAAGCGGGAACCGCGGCCAGCTCGGCGCCGAGGGTGATGAACGCTCCGATCGCGTAGAGGATCCAGGTCACCGGCTCGCGAGACATCAGGGACTTGATGACGGCGGCCATCAAGTTGGCCTGGGGCGCGGCCAGGGATCCGCTCTGGAAACTGAACGCCCTGTCCAGGATGAAGATGGCGATGCCGACAACGAGGGCCGAGACCAGGACGCCGCTGAACTTGAAGCGCTCCTGATTCCGTGGTGTCGAGCCAATCCAGTAACCGATCTTGAGGTCGGTGATGAAACTCCCCGACAATGATAGAGCCGTGCACACGACCGCCCCGATGAGCAGGGCGACGCCCATTCCCTGTGTCCCGGAGAGCCCCGCTCCGATCAAGATGACGCTGCTCAAAATAATCGTGATCAGGGTCATCCCTGAAACGGGATTGGTGCCGACGATGGCGATGGCGTAGGCGGCGACCGTCGTGAAGAGGAAAGAGAGGACAAGGCAGATGACGACTCCGATCAGGGCGAACTTGACGTTGGAGATCCAGAGGAAATAGAGAAACAGGCCGACCGCCGTGCACAGGAGCCCGATGATGATCGTCGACATGTTCAGGTCCTGGTCGGTTCGGATCCGCTCGATGACCGTCCCTTTTTTCCCCCTGAAGATCTCCTTGAATCCTACCGACAACGATTTGACCATCACCGGCATGGACTTGATGATGCCCAGGACACCGGCCATGAAGATCGCGCCGATTCCGATGTTGCGGACATAGGTGCTGAAAATCTGGACCTCGGACATCTCGGCGATGGGAATCCTGCCGGGATAAATCGGTTGGGGAAAATTGCGGCCGATGAACCAAAACAGGGGGACGAGCGCGAGCTGGGAGAGAAACCCTCCGGCCACGATCACGGCGTTGTACCGCAGGCCGATGACATAGCCCAGTCCGAGGTAAGCGGAGAGAGCGTCGATTTTGAGGACCATCTTGGCCTTGTCGGCAACCCTCTGGAGGGGGCTGATCCAGGTGAAGGTTAGAAGCTCGTTCCAGAGCCTCGCGGTGATGGCCAGGAAATCATAGGCCGCGCTGATGACGATCCCCAGGATGAGGGCTCCGGCCTGCTCTCCTCCCGACTCTCCGGTCACCAGGATCTCCGTTGTGGCCGTCGCCTCGGGAAAAGGAAGCTTGCCGTGCTGTTCCAGGCAGAAGAAGCGGCGCAGGGGGATCAAGAAGAAAATGCCCAGGCATCCTCCGAGAAAGGAGGACAGAAAGATCTTGGCGATGTCGACGGGGAGCCCGATGATGAAGAGTGCGGGAATGGTAAATATGGCCCCGGCCACGATCGCCCCCGATGCCGCTCCGATGGACTGGATGATGACGTTCTCGAGCACGCTGTTCCGCCGCTTGTAGGTGTAGCCGAGCCCCACGGCCAGAATGGCGATTGGGATCGCAGCCTCTGGGACCGTTCCGATCTTCAGCCCGAGATAGGCGATGGAAAAAGTGAAGAAAATCGCCATGAACAGTCCCCACAGGACGGAACGCGGCGTGATTTCTTTTAGCTCGGATTCGGCGGGAACAAAAGGGATATATTTCCGGCCTGGCGCAAGCTCGTGGTAGGCGTCCGGGGGAAGAGATCTCCTCGAAGTTTCCATGGCCCCTCCTTCCAAAATTCTATTTTGAAAAAAGACCCTGGTAACTTGTGTTTATTCTCCCGTATATCTCGTGGTGAGCTCCGAGGTCAGCTTTAGATAGAGGTCGTATCTGATTTTGACTCCCTTGTCCTCCCGCATCTTGGCCATGTAGGATTGGAGAAATTTGTTGCGTTTGCCGTCAAGGAGAGTCTTCATCTCTGAGTCCCTGTTCTTCTCGAAATCAGCCTTGCTCGCCTCTTTCCGCTCCAAGGCTTCCATCAGGATGTAGCCGTTCGAGAAGGCCACAGGCTCGCTCACCTCCTTGAGAGACAGGGAAAAGGCCAGCCTGTCCACCTCGGCGTTTTCGCCGATGACTCCCAGATATTGTTCCCGTTTGTGCTCGTTGACCGTTTTGTAATCGAGCTTATCTTCCTTGGCGATTTTTTCCCAGTTGTCCTCTTTGAGCTTGGGTCTGATCTCCAGCAGTTTCTCCCGCGCTCTCTCCTTCTTCCGAATTCCGAGAAGGTCCTTTTCGACGTCGTCTTTGACTTCCTCATATTTGGCCGGGCGGGAGGGTTCGATCTTTTCCATCTGAACGATCCCGACCCCGTTGTAGGTAAAGACGGGTGTCGATATCTCCTTTTCTTTGAGGCTGAAAAGGGCCTGGCTGATCGTGCCCGCGGGGTCGACATCCGGAAGGGGCTCGGCTTCTTTCAACAGGCCCGTTTTCTTGACCTTGAGCCCCGCTTTCTGGACGGCGAAGTCCAGGTTTTTTTCTTTCCTGGCGCTTTTTTCGAGTTCTCCGGCCTTCTTGCCGGCCAGGTCTCTGGCTTTCTGGTCTTCAAGGATGTTCTTGATCGTGGCCTTCACCTCTGCCAGCGGCTTGGTGAGCGGCGCCTCTTTTTCAGTGACTTTCAGGACGGAGAATCCTCCATCGGCTTCGACGACGCCTGAGACTTTCCCCTTTTCCAGTTTGGCGATTTCCGCCGTCTCCTTGGCCCCTAACGACTTCCATTCAAAGAGGCCCCAATCGCCCCCATCCTTGGCCTTGGAATCTTTGGAGTTCTTCCTGGCCAAGTCGGCAAAATCCTCGCCTCCATTGACGCGGCCCAAAAGACTCTGGGCCTGGGCTTGGACGATGGGCTTGTCTTTCTCGGTGAAGGGCAGAAAGATCCGGCTGACCTTCACTTTTTCCGGCTCGCTGAACTGGTTCAGGTTGTCCTTATAGTATTTTTCGATTTCGGCGTCGGTCAGCTTGACCTCCTTTTTAAAGTCCTCGGTCTTGAAGAAGATATAGGCGGCGCTCCTTTTTTCGGGAACCTTGTACTTGTCCTTATTCTTCTCGAAATAGCTCCGCGCTTGGGCCGGATCGGGCTTTTCCGCGAGTTCGACCTTTTCCTCCTCCAAGACCAGGTATTGGATCTTGGCCGATTCGTGCTCCTTCCGGTAGTTTTCCCACAGCTCATCTTCGGAGACCGTAACCGCGGCGGTCAACAGTCGGACCACTTTGCCCATCAGGATCTCTCTCTTCAAACTGTCTTCGAAATCCTGAAGCGAGATGTGGTTCCATTCCAGGATCCTCCGGTACTGGTCGAAGCCGATGAATTTCCCTTCGTGCTGGAAAACGGGGTAAGCGATGATCCTGTCCCTGAGCTCCTCGTCGCTCACCTTCAGGCCCATTTCGCGGGCCATCTGGAGGATGAGGGACTGCTCGACCATTTGCTCCAGCACCTGCTGGGGGACGCTCAGCTGCTGGATGATATTTTGATTGAGCTCTTTGAACTCCTTCTTCAAAGCCTCCAGCCTCGACCTCAAAGCCTGGGTGTATTCGTCGGCGGTGATCTTCTCTTTTCCGACCGACACCAGCAAGTTGGCTTTTGAACCCTGTCCCAGACTGCCCGCCCCACCCCAGACGGCGAAGATGGCGACGATGAACGAAGCGATGACAATCCACAGGGTCGGAGTCAAACTCTTAATGTTCTTTCTCATCGTTTTTAGCATGATCTCACCTTAATTCCGGCCGTACACAATCCATGTGACATCTCGGCAATCTATTCGAATTCAATCTGATTCACGCAACAGGTTCCTCGCGATCACTAGGCGCTGGATCTCGGATGTGCCCTCGTAGAGGGGGAGAACGCGGGCGTCCCGGTAAAGGCGCTCCACGGCAAATTCCTTGGAATAACCATAACCGCCATGGATCTGGAGGGCAAGATAGGCGATTTTGTTGGCCGCCTCAGAAGCGAAAAGCTTGGACATGGAGGCTTCTTTGGTGAAGGGCAGTCCCAGGTCGCGGAGGACCGAGGCCTTGTAGGTCAACAGCCGGGATGCCTCCACCAGGGTGGCCATGTCGGCGATCATGACCTGGATGGCCTCAAAATCGGCGATCTTTTGCCCGAAGGCCTCCCTTTGTTTTGCGTATCGGACCGCCTCGTCGAGGGCTCTCTGGGAAAGCCCCACGGCCTGCGCTCCGACGCCGATGCGGGAAGAATCCAGGCCGTGAAAAGCAATCGCCGCCCCCCGGCCTTCCTGCCCGAGCAGATTCTCGGCGGGCACCAGGCAATTCTCAAGGACAATCTCGGCCGTGAGAGAGCACTCGAGCCCCATCTTTTCTTCGAGCCTGGCGACCTTGAACCCCGGAAAGGTCTTTTCGACAATGAAGGCCGAGAGCTTTTTCTTTCCGGGCTCGATGTCGGTCTGACAAAAAATGACCATGGCCTCTGCCTCGCTTCCGCTCGTGACCCAGGCCTTGCGACCGTTGAGAACATAGAAATCGCCCTGCTTCTCCGCCTTGGTCTTCAGGTTGGTCGCATCAGAGCCGGCCCCCGGTTCGGTCAAAGAAAATGCCCCCAGGATTTCACCACGGGCGGCCCCGGGGAGGTACTTCGCCTTTTGCTGAGGGGTACCGAATTCCACGAGGGAATAGCAGAAGAGCGAACAGTGCACGCTGACGATGACCGCCACGGCCGGCGAGACGCGGCTCAGTTCTTCAAGGGCCAGCGCCAGCGAGAGAGAATCCGTCTGGGTGCCGCCGAATTCTGGGGGGACGCTCATCCCCAAGATACCGAGCCCGGCGAGTTTCTTAAGAATCGGCCGAGGGTAGAGGTGGTGAGAATCGAAGTCCTTGATGATCGGGGCGATCTCGTGCTCGGCGAAATCCTTGACCATCTCCCGGAGCAATCGCTGTTCCTCGGTCAGTTCAAAATTCATCTGTTTTTCCCCCGGGCTTTCTCTTTCTCAAATAGCGGCCGAAGCCGCCCATAGGTCGTCTTCAGGTCTTCGATCAGGACTCTGGTCTGGCCGATCAGTGGCATAAAATTGGCATCTCCGACCCAGCGGGGAACGACGTGGAGATGGTAGTGGCCGGCCACCCCCGCTCCCGCGCTGTGGCCCAGGTTCATCCCGGCATTGAAGCCATGAGGTGAATACCTTTTTTTGAGGACCCGGAGGCTGAGCTTGAGCAGGTCGGTCAATTCGTCGCTGACCTGTTTGTTCGCCAGTTCGATCGTCGCCAGATGGGAGTAGGGTGCGATCATCAGATGGCCTTGGGTGTATGGGAATTTGTTGAGGATGACAAAATTGTGCTCGCCTCGAAATAGAATAAAGGCCTTCCCGTCGCTGCCTAGTTTCTGGGCCTGGCAAAAAATGCATTCTTTCATCTTGGTGACATTCCGAACGTAGCGTTCTCTCCAGGGGGCGGAGATGTATTCCATTATTTATTAATCAGCTCTTTCAGGAGTTTGCTCGGTTTGAAATAGAGGACTTTTTTGGGCGGGACCTTGACCGGCTCGCCGGTTCGCGGGTTCCGCCCCGATCGTGAGGTCCTCTTCCTAAAGCGAAAACTGCCAAACCCCCTGATCTCTATCTCATCGCCCTTCAGCAATGCTTCTTTGATCGTGTTGAAGAAGAAATTGACGCCGTTCTCAGCCTCCTGTTTGGGGATGCTCATCTCCTTAGAGATTTTGTTGATAAGGTCGGCCTTAATCACCTTTATCCTCCTTTTCATGGGCTTTCCTTTTTGGGGCGCTGAAATTCTTCAGCTGATCTTTCATAATGTCCCCGAGCGTGAGCCCTCGGTCCTGCTGGTCCATGTAGCGCTGGAATTCTTTCTTCTGCTGGTCGAGCACGGCCTGGCGGAAGCTGAGGGATATTTTTTTGGCCTTGGGATTCAGCTTGATGATCTTGGCGTTCCGCTCCTCGCCGATGGCAAAGGATTCGGCGGGGTTGTCGATTTTGTTCTCGTCGAGTTCGGAGAGGAAGACGACTCCCTCGATCCCGGGCAGGAGCTCGACGAAGACGCCGAAATCAGTCGTGCGGACGATTTTCACTTTGACCACATCTCCGATCTTATGCCGGGCGAAGAAATCCTCCCAGATGTCACCCTCAAGCTGCTTGAGGCCGAGAGAAACTTTCTGCTTTTCCACGTCGATGTTGAGGATGACGGCTTCCACTTCCTCGCCGACCTTGAGCTTCTGGGAGGGATGTTTGATCTTCTCCCAGCTGATATCGGAGATATGGATCAGTCCTTCGATCCCTTTCTCGACTTCCATGAAGGCCCCGAAATCAGTGACGCTGGTGATGACGCCCTTCACCCGGGAGCCCGGGCCGTATTTCTGCTGGAGGAGCTCCAGCGGGTGGGGGCTGACCTGCTTTAAGCCGAGTGAGATCCGTTTGGTCGTGGGGTTAACGTCGAGCACGGTGACCACGACCTCCTGCCCCGGGGAGAGGACCTTCTTGGGGTGAACCAGTTTTCTCGACCAGGTCAGGTCGGAAATGTGGACCAGACCATCGACTCCTTTTTCCAGCTCCACGAAGGCTCCGAAATCGGTCAGGCTGACGACCTTGCCCTTGACTTTCTGGCCGGACTGGTATTTTTCGGCGATGTTCGACCAGGGATCGGGCGTGAGCTGCCTGTAGCCGAGGGAAATTCTCTCGTCCTTCTCGCTGAAGTCCAGGACGACAACCTCGACCTCCTGTCCGACCTGGAAGAGATCCGCTGGATGATTGATTTTTCCCCAGGACATGTCCGAGATGTGGAGCAGCCCCTCGACGCCGCCGAGATCGACGAAGGCGCCGAAATTGGTCAGAGACTTGACCTGGCCGTTGATCTTCTGACCCTGGCTGAGGTGGCTGAAGACACGGTGCCTCCTTTTCTCCCGTTCGTCCTGGAGGAAGAGCTTTCGGGAGAGGATCGCGTTCTCGCTCTTCGGGTCAAACTTGACGACCTTGAACTTGAAGCTCTGACCGACCATCTTCTCTGGTTCTTTGACCGCCCTGACGTCTGCGTGGGAGTCAGGGAGAAAAGCCAGGATCCCGACGTCGACCGTATAGCCACTCTTGATTCTCTGAGCAATCGTGCCCATGACCCAGCCGTTGTGGGCGTAGGCTTTCTCCAGATTGTCCAGGGCGCGAAGGGCGTCGGCCCTCTTCTTGGACAGGACCAGGTAGCCATCCTTGAGATCCGTCCTTTCCAGGATGGCCTCGACCTCGCTCCCGGGAAGGAGCTCCTTCAACTCCTTTTCCGAAGAGAATTCCTCGGCCGGGATCATGCCTTCAGATTTGAAGCCGATGTCCACTAGCACGTGGCTCGCGGTGACCTTGATCACTTTTCCCTTCAGGACTTTGCCCTGAGTGATTTCCTTGGTGCTGTATTGGTACTTGTCGAGCAGGTGTTCGTAGTCTTCAGAAGATATCTTTTCGTCTTTTTCGGGGTGTTTGGTTATCTCTGACATTGGATGACATTCTCCCTTCGGTCGGACCGTTTGGTGTTTTTTTTGATCTTGGCCACCGCTTCCTCGATGGCTTCGGGGGGTGTCGAGGCGCCTCCGGAGATGCCGATCTTTTTGGCTCCGCGAAGCATCCTGGGACTTATCTGGCCGGCCTTTTCGACAAAAAAGGTGTTCGGCAGAATGCGTCGCGAGATCTGGTAGAGCTTGTTTGTGTTTGAGCTGTTCTTGCCACCGACGATGAACAGAGTGTCCACCTCAGAAGCCAGGGCCGAGGTCGATTTCTGCCGGGTCTGGGTGGAGTGACAAATCGTATTATAGACGGCCAGCTCATCGGTCCGTTCGATGAGCGAGGCGACGACCTTTTCGAAAAGAAATAGGTCCTGGGTGGATTGGGCCAGGACCGCCCTCTTCTTGCGATGAGGTAGATTCCTGACCTGGCTTTCGTTTTCGATGATGATACCTTTGCCGCGACTGTAGCCGATCAGGCCCTTGATCTCGGGATGCTCCCGGTTGCCGACGATGATGATGTCCCTGTTCTTCCGGGCCAGCGCCACCACCAGCCGTTGGATTCTCTTGACGATCGGGCAGGTGGCGTCCACGACGCGCAACCTTTTTTTAACGAGCCGGTTGTAGATTTCCGGGGAGACCCCGTGGCTGCGGATGATGACCGTCCCGGTCCTGATGTCGGCGATGTCCTCTTCGGAGTCGATGCCCTGCCCTTCGAGGTCGGCCGTGACTTGGGGGTTGTGGATGAGCGCGCCCAGGGTGGAAACTCTCCCCTCACTCTGATGGCGCGTTTTCTTGGCGATGTTCAAAGCCCTCTTGACTCCGTAACATAAACCGCTGTTCTTGGCGATGATGATTTCCATGCTCGGCCGAGGTCAAAACGATTGATTATACTAGCTCACACCTTTCGCTTTGTCAACTCTAAATATAGGTAGAAGCTTAACTTAGCGATCACTGGAGGGGAACTCAAGACTCGCTGTTTTTTTCTTCCAGGAGCTTGGAAATCTCTTCCTCCGAGGGAAGGTCTTCGAGGCTGTTGAGACCGAAATAGACCAGGAATTTCTCCGAGGTCCGGTAGACGAGAGGATTGCCTGGAGCTTTCTTACGTCCCACGATCTTGATGAGCTTTTTTTCCAGCAGTGTCTTTAGAGTATAGGTCGAATCGACACCCCGCAGGGCCGAAATCTCGGCCTGGGTGATGGGCTGGTGATAAGCGATGATCGAGAGCGTCTCCAGACCCGCCGACGATAGCTTGCTCTTGCGTTCGATCTGAAGCAGCCGGCGGATCCATGGATCGTTTTCCGGCTTGGTTGTAAACAGATAGCCCCCGGCCGTCTGGATGATGCGGATGCCGCGCTCCGCCGCTGCGTAATCGGCGATGACCTCCTCGACACTCTTTTCGATCTCCTCGTCCGGAAATCCTTCCAAAACGCTCTTGATCTTGTCCATGGTCAACGGCTCCTGGGACACGAAGATCAGGGCCTCGATCGTCTTCTTCAGGTTTTCATTCATCCGCGTCACTCTCCGAGCGGCTTTTGCGGAGCCAGACCTTGATCGTCTGAAAGAGCCGCTCCTGGACGGCAAGCACCAGCCGCGACTTGATGAGTTCGAGGAGACAGAAGAAGGAGACGAGCGCTTCCTCCATGGTCTCCTGCTGTCCGAGGTACTCCAGGAAATCAATGACCTTCTTTTCCCTGAGCGTCTCCAGGATCTCCCTCATTTTTAGATCCAGGGAGACGTCTTTGCCCCGCACCAGCCGGTAGTTTTCGCTTTCCTTTTTTTTCATCAGCAAGAAAAAAGCCTCGGCGAGGTCGAAAAGAGAGACCTCCATCAGATCGAGCTCTTCCTCCAGGGAGAGCGGAGGAAGGAAGGCCCTCTTCCAATTCTGGAGCTGCTCCTCCTCTTTTTCCCTGAGGATTTCGCACGCGACCTTAACTTTCTGGTACTCCATCAGCCTCTCGACCAGGGGGCGGCGGGGGTCTTCGCCCTCGGCCAGGTCCTTCTCGCGGGGAAGGAGAAGCTGAGACTTGATGTAGATGAGAAGTGCGGCGATGAACAGGAATTCGGCCTCGCGGTCCAGGTTGATCCGCTCCTTGTGGTTGAGATAGTCTAGATATTCCCTGGTGATGACGGCGATGGGGATGTCGTGGATGTCGATTTTTTTCTTGCGAATCAAGAAGAGCAGCAGGTCGAGAGGGCCCTCGAAAATCCCCAGCCGGACTTGATAGCCTTCGGATGTATCGGAGGCATCGGCGGAGTTCAGTTCATTCATCGGAAGGTCTAGAAGCCAATCGCGGCGTGGACGTCCTCCAGGGTTTGTCGGGCGATGCGCCTGGCGCTGCGGCTCCCTTCTTCAAAAATTTCCCAGACGAGCTGGGGATTTTTCTCGTAATACTGCCTCTTCTCGCGGTAGGGGTCGAAGAGCTCAATGAGACTGTCAATGACCACCTTCTTGCATTCCAGACAGCCCACGCTTGCGTTCCGGCAGCCCGCGGCGAGTTCATCCTGCCTTTCCTTGGGCACAAAGGCTTTGTGAAGCGAGAAGACCGGGCAATCGGCGGGCTCACCCTTGTCGGTGCGGCGCTTGCGCCGGGTGTCGGTCACCATCGTCGAGATCTTCTCCCGGATGACATGAGGGGAATCCTTGAGATAGATCGCGTTTTCGTAGGATTTGCTCATCTTCCGTCCATCGGTCCCGGAGAGCTTCGGGACTTCGGTCAGGAGAATCTGGGGTTCGGGAAAAACCGGGCCAAAAAAGCGATTGAACCGCCGGGTGATCTCCCGCGCCAACTCGAGGTGAAACGCCTGGTCTTCGCCGACGGGAACGATCTCGGCTTTGTAGATGATGATGTCCGCTGTCTGAAGGACCGGATAGCCCAGGAAGCCATAAGTGTAAATGTCTTTGTCCGGAATTTCCTTCTGCATTTCTTTGAAGGTGGGCACTCTCTCCAGCCATGGGATCGGGATGATCGCCGAGAGGAGAAGATGGAGTTCGGCGTGCTCCTTGACGTCCGACTGGACAAACAGAATACACTTCTCGGGGTCCAATCCGATGCTGAGAAGGTCCACGGCCACCTCGAAAGTGTAGTCTTTGATCACCTTGGAATTCATGTATTCAGAGAAGAGGGCGTGCCAGGTCACGATCGAGTAAATGCACCGGTAGTCATCCTGGAGCTTGAGCCAATTGCGGAACGCTCCGACATAGTTCCCGAGATGGGCCGCCCGGGTCGGCCTGATTCCGCTGAAAACGACTTTCTTGTTTTGCTCGGTCATCGAGTTAAAAAAAGATAATGGTATAGATAATCGCCTCGAGCGGCCTGACGATGATGCTCAGGAAACCCATATAAATCAAGATGAGGACAATGATGAAACCATAGGGCCGGATGCGTTCATATTTCTGGGCGGCTTCATAGGAGAGGAGGCCCATCAGGACGCCGCTACCGTCCAGGGGTGGGACAGGGATGAGGTTGAAAACGGCCAGATAGGTGTTGATCAGGACCGCATAGAACAAGATCAAGGTGAGGCCTTCCAGAGGATGAAACCCGGACGGAAGGCCGCCCTGGCCCCGCAGAAAATTGGCCAGAAAGTATTTGACCTGGGGGTTGATCAGCTTGATGATGATGATTGCGAAGAGGCTTGCGCCGCCGACCAGCATGTTCGAGATGGGTCCCGCCGCAGAGATCCACAGGTTGTCGCGCCTCGGATTCTTGAGGTTGAAAGGGTTGACCGGAACGGGTTTGGCCCAGCCGAACGCCGGGAAGTGCAAGAGGACAAGGATGATCGGCAGGATGACCGTTCCGACGGGATCGATATGAGCCAGGGGGTTGAGCGTCACTCGGCCCATGCCGGCCGCCGTGGGGTCGCCCATTTTGTTCGCTGTCCAGCCATGGGACGCCTCGTGAACCGTGATCGCAAAGAGGAGCACAAACAGGCTGATAACAATCGAAATAATGTCCATTCGGATTCAGTGGTATTTATAACATATCCGCCCCGATGGGTAAAGCGCAAAACAGCTTATCACGTCCATCTCGTCATCTCGTCAATCTGGTCGTCTCGTCTATCTCATTAAGAAGAGTCGGCGGTGAGCTGTGAGCACTGAGCAGTTAAAACCATGAGACGCCGCGGCAAATTGCGGTGCCCCCGACTTCGCGGGGGGCAGGATTGCGATCAGGCAAGGTTCTAAACCCAAACATGCCGAAAAACGAAACAACACGCTCGAGGAGGTGCCGGGGTCACCCTTCGGGACCCCGTAGCGGAGGGGGAGCCGTCGACTTGTCCGACGGGGGAACCGACGGGACTGGTTCCCCGGGGTCCGGGGGCCAGAGGGTGGCCGCCGGCACCTCCATATAGACGACCGGACGAGACGGACCAAACGACGAGAAGATGAGACGACGGATTCGGTCGATCAGCTGTTCAATATCTTGGTGACCTCTTCCTTGTCCACATCCAGCACGTAGGATATACCGCTGACGTTGGCCGCATCTTTGGTGAGCGAGGCGATGTCGTCCCTGGAGATGTAGCTCAAGGCGAATTTGCGGTTCCCGGCCATGAGTTGCCGCAGCCCCTGGCTCAATCTCTTGAAGTAGGTATAGAGTCCGATGGCTCCGGTCGGGACATCCTTGAACCGGTTCCCAAGCCTGTGTTTTAACTCCGGCGTCGTAACAAAAATCTCGTCGACGCTGTTGCCGAACCGTTCCACGTAGACAGGAATCTGCCCCTCCGTGATCCGTTTGCCGATCGTTTTTCCGACCATAGCCGCGGCCATGGGGCCTCTGGCCATGCCGATGGCCTTGACAAAAGGCGCGCCGAGGGACAGGGCTTTGAAGATCTGGTCTTCAAAGGTGATCCCCCCCCCGTAAACGATATCCGGGAGATATTCGCCCCGCTTGGCCAGTTCGCTGGCATACATGTAGGTCAGGGACCAGATCTCGACACCGGGGATCCCCCACTCATTCATCATCCGCCACGGGCTCATGCCGGTTCCTCCGCCAGCTCCGTCCACCGTGAGCAGGTCGATCTTGGCCTTGGAAGCGAATTTCACGGCTCGGGCCAGGTCGGCGGGCCGGTAGGCTCCGGTTTTGAGGAAGACATATTTTGCACCGGCCCTGCGAAGCTCCTCGACCCGTTTCATGAAGCTCTCTTCTTCGACCATGCCGAGCCGGGAATGGCGTTCGAATTCCTTGAAGCTTCCCTTCTCAAAGGCCTTGACGACCTCGGTGTCCTCGGGGTCGGGAAGGACGATGTAGCCCCTCTTCTTCAGTTCCTGGGCTTTTTTGAGAGTCTTGATCTTGACTTCGCCTCCGATGTCTTTGGCCCCCTGTCCCCACTTGAGCTCGGCCACTTCGACGCCGAGCTTCTGGATGACGTATTCCTGGACTCCCAGCCGGGTATCCTCGACATTGGCCTGAATGACTACGGCTCCGTAACCATCCTCCTGCCAGTCTTTGAACAGCCGGACTCGATTCTCCATGTCGGGAGAGCGGACGATTTTTCCGTTTTTGAATTCGGACTCCTCATCCATGGCCGAGACGTTTTCGCCGATGGTGAGAATCGTCCCCGAGAGGGCCGTTCCGACGGCCAGCCCAGACCAGTTCTGCTTGGCCACATTGGTCGAGCCCATGCCGGAAAGGATGAAGGGGACTCGGAGCTTGATGCCTTTGTCCCGGCCGACTCGACCTTCCACGTTTACTTTTTCAAAGGTCGCCTTGTCGCTGTCCGCCGCGACACCATAGGCTCCCACGGCGGTGCCCATGATGCTGAAATGGGAGAGGTCGACCGGATACTCTTTTTCGCAGGCCGCCGTGACGATCCCGAAGGGTTGAGGGTAGAGAACCTCGGCCCCGCGGTAGGCGGATTTGCCGATCTCACACATCCCGATGCAGCCGTCTACGCAGGTCACACACATGCCGCTGAACGGACTGACGGATCCTTCGGTTCTATTCTTGGTCAAGGTCGCCGCGCTTCGGTTGAGTTTCGTATAAGACATGATCATTACCTCCTTAATGTCTTCTCATGATGATTTGGCCAGGCCATTTATCTTGAATGGTCATTGCCTTAAGGTCTCACTTTATCTTTTTCGTCCTTTTCTCTGACGCACGTTCCGCACCGCCCGGCGTCATACATCCAGCACTGAAGCTCATCGTAATATTCCAGGCAGGTGGGGTCCATGGTCAGACAGGCGTTGCAGATATCCGTGTCGGCCTGAGGCCCCTGGCACCTCAACTGGCAGGCGGGGCATACGTAAATGCAGCCCCCACAGAGCCGGCATTCCTCGGACTTGATGTCAAAGGGAGTCGACATTTTTCTCTTGTGGCCGCGGTTTTGAAATCCGATGGCGTGTCCGTCCATCTGGTCGGCGCACATCCGGACACACAGACCGCAATAGACGCACTCGTCATTGCGTGGCTTGAACCTGAGCTTGGTCACTCCGAACTTGGAGGCGAGGTCCTGGATCTTTTTCGAGTACGGCGCCGTCGAGAGCATGAGCTCGATCATCATCCGGCGGGCCTCGATGACCCTCTTGGTGTCGGTCCTGACGACGAGTCCTTCCTCGGCCGGGTAGGTGCAGGACGAGACGAGCTTGGCTTTGGCGCCCTCGCCGATCTCGACCAAGCAAAGCCGACAGCCGCCGTAGATGCTCAGACCTTCGCGATAGCAGAGGGTCGGGATCTCAAGTCCATAAAACCTGGCCGTGTCGAGGAGAGTCCAGCCCTCCTCGGCCCGTACCTCTAATCCGTTCATGATAAGCTGGATCATTGTTCCCTTCCTATGGCTTTCTTCCCGTCGGCGGTCTCGAGTTCACAGCGGAGGCAGCGTCTGGCCTCACGGATTGCCTGGTCTTCGCTGAACCCGAGCTCCACCTCTTTAAAGTTTCGTCTTCTCTTGGATACCGCCAGGTGAGGCATTTTCTCCCGTTTGGCTTTCCTTAGCTCCGCCTCGCCGATCTCAACCGGCTCAACATAGATGGAGGGGCGCGAGAGCTTGAATTCCCGGGCGACGCTCTGGCCTTGGATGTATTGTTCGATCGTCCCCGCGGCGATCTTTCCAGCCGCGATGGCGTTCACCACGGTCGCGGGACCGGTGGCAGCGTCTCCGCCGGCAAAAACCCCTGCCCGGCTGGTCTGAAACGTTTCCGGATGGCTCTCAATCATCTCGCCCTTGACTGTGCTTACGCCGTCGGAGGACTTCAGATAGGAAATATCAGGCTTTTCTCCGATGGCCAGGATAAGGGTGTCGAATTTCAACCGGAACTCCGACCCTTCGATCGGGACGGGCCTGCGCCTGCCGCTGGCGTCTTTGTCACCCAGTTTCATCCGCGTGCACTCGACGCCGCTGAGCCGGCCGTCCTCAGAGAGGATTTTCACGGGTGCGACCAAGAACTGGATCTCGATGCCTTCCTGCATCGCGGCGTCCACTTCATCCTCGAAGGCCGGCATTTCCTTCTTGGTCCGGCGGTAAAGGATGGTTACTTTTTTAATCTTCTTATTCCGCACGGCCGCCCGGGCGGCGTCGATGGCTGAGTTGCCTCCGCCGACGACCCCGACGTATTCGCCGAGCTCGAATTTCTCTCCGGTGTTGACCGCCTTCAGGAATTTCAAAGACTCGGTGATGCCCTTGAGGTCCTCGCCCGGTATCCCCAGGCGCATCGATTTGTGGGCGCCCGTCGAAACAAAAACAGCCTTGTAGCCCTGCTCGAATAGATCGTCGATGCTGAAGTCTCTACCGAGCGCGGAGTTGGTCTTGATGGTGACGCCCGATTCTACGATCCGATCGACATCGTAGCCGAGGACGTCATTCGGCATTCTGTGATCGGGAATGCCCACGGCCAGCATTCCCCCGACGACCGGCAGAGCTTCAAAGAGAGTGACCCGGAATCCCTTTTGACTGAGAAAATATCCGGCGCTGAGGCCGGCCGGTCCTGAGCCTACGACGGCCACCTTCTCCCGTCCCTCGGCCGAGGGCTTGACGGGAACGCGAATGCCGTTCGTCCGGGCCCAATCCACGACAAATCTCTTTAATCCTCGGATGGCGATGGGATCACCCGTTTCTCCAGCCCTGCAAACCGATTCGCAGGGGTGATCGCAGGCCCGGCCGCAGACCGAGGGCAGGGGATTGTCTTTTAAAATTACTTCATACGCTTCTTTGTATTTTCCTTTGGCCACGAGAGCGATGTAGACCGAGGCTTCCTGGTCGATGGGGCACGTATACTGGCAGGGCGCGGAGACGATCTCTTTGCAGACCATGGCCGGACAGTGCTTTTCCCGGATATGACTCTCGTATTCATCCCGGAAGTAGCGAAGGGTGGAGAGGACAGGGTTGGCCGCTGTCTGCCCGAGTCCGCAGAGGGAAGCATCTTTGACCGAACGGGCCAACTCCTCGAGGAATTCGAGGTCACCCGGTTTTCCTTTCCCGTCGGTGACGTCCTTGACGATCTCCCACATCCTCTGCGTTCCTTCTCGGCAGGACAGGCACTTGCCGCAGGATTCGTCGCGTAGGAAGTTGAGAAAATATTTGGCGACATCGACCATGCAGGTCCGTTCGTCCATGACGATCATGCCGCCGGAGCCCATGATCGACCCGGCCTGGGTCAGGCCTTCGTAATCAATGGCCAGGTCAAGCTTCTCCTTGGGAAGGCAGCCTCCCGAGGGCCCGCCGGTCTGGACGGCCTTGAAGGCCTTTTCGCCCGGGATGCCGCCGCCGATGTCATAGATGATCTCCCTCAGGGTGATGCCCATGGGGACCTCGACCAGGCCCGTGTTGTTGATTTTTCCAACGAGGGAAAAGATCTTGGTCCCTTTGCTGCCCTTGGTCCCGATGCCGGCATACCAGGCGGCTCCTTTATCGATGATCAGGGGGACGTTACCCCAAGTCTCGACATTATTGATCGTGGTCGGTTTTCCCCAGAGGCCGCGCACGACCGGGAAGGGCGGCCGCTGACGGGGCTCTCCGACCCGACCCTCGATGGAAGCGATCATGGCCGTTTCTTCACCGCAGACGAACGCGCCCGCTCCCTTGGCGATGTGGATATCAAATTTGACGCCGGTCCCCAGGACGTTCTTTCCGAGAATTCCGAGATCCCTCGCCTGCGCGATGGCTCGGACGATGTGCTTAACGGCGAGCGGGTATTCGTCCCTTACGTACATGTAGCCGTTTTCCGCGCCCATAGCGTAGGCGCCGATCATCATGCCTTCAAGAACTCGATGTGGATTCCCTTCCAGAAGGCTCCGGTCCATGTAAGCGCCGGGGTCTCCTTCGTCGGCGTTGCAGATGATGTACTTGGTGTCTCCTTTGGACCGCCGCGCCAGCTCCCATTTTGTGCCGGTCGGAAATCCGGCTCCGCCTCGTCCCCGAAGGCCGGATTCTTTGATAGCCGCGATGACGTCCTGGGGCGTCATCTGGGTCAATGCCTTGATCAGGGAAGCGTAGCCGCCGATGGAAAGGTAATCATTGATTTCGGTCGGATCGATCAAGGCATTATCGCCCAGGACGAGCCTTTTCTGTTTCTTGTAAAAAGAGATCTCTTCCTCCCTCTCCGCCTTCTCTCCGCTGGCGGGATCGGTGTAGAGGAGCCGGTCCAAGACTTTGTTCTTCCGGATGGTTTGGAGGATGATTTCCGAGCCATCCGAGGGTACGACCTTCTGATAAAAAATCTGCTGGGGGTAGACAATGATGTTCGGCTCTGCTTCACAAAAACCGTGGCAGCCGGTGACCCGGATTTTCACGGCCTCGTCCAGCTGTTCCGTTTTCAACGCCTTGTTCAGGGATTTTATGACCTTGAGTGAGCCCCTGGCCTGGCCGCACGTCCCCGCGGATATGGTCAAGACCGTGCGCTTTTCCGTCGCCCGCAACTCCATCTGGGTCTTGATCGCCTCTTTGAGATCCTGAGCATTATTGAATTTAGTGAGTTTCATGTCTCTTCTCTTTTTTTGCGTATTTTTTTAGTATGGAGTCGACCTTGGGGGTCGTCGTCTGGGCGTGATAGTGGCCGTCCACGACAACAACCGGGCCGATGGCGCAGCAGCCCAGGCAGGCCACCGTCTCCAGGGTGAAGCGGCCATCCGGGGTTGTCTCACCGGCCTTGACCGAGAGCTTTTTTTCGAATTCGTCCAGGATCCTTGGACCTCCTCTCACGTGGCAGGCTGTTCCGAGACAGACAGTCACCAGGTGTTCTCCTCGCGGTTTCAGACTGAAGGCCCGGTAAAAAGTGGCGACGCCGACGACATCGACGAGCGGAACGTCCAGGGTCTTGGCCACGAACTTGAGAGAATCCTGGGGGAGATAGTTGTATTCGGCCTGGATATCTTGAAGAATGGATATGAGGGCTTTTTTCTCGTTGTTGTGCCTGGCGATAAATGTCTTGATTTTCAGATGGTCGGCTTCCACGGATGTTCCTCCTGAAACCTTAAAATAGCACAGATTTCCCCGATCGTCATTAACGGGGCATTAGAGAGCCATAGGTCTGGGCGAAGGTTCTGATGACGGATGGATGACTCCTTCTTAACCTAAAAAAAATAAATCCGGGATACGTTTTATCTCGTCAATAAGAACTGAATCGTATAACACACAAATTTTGCCCTTGTCAAGGGCCTTTTTCGAAAGACCGAAAAAGCGTCTATCGCGTCTTTCTCATGGCGCGTCTTCTCGCAAAAAAACAAAAGCGGTTGGGACCGAGGGGTGAGGAGTCGGGAGTTTAAGATTTCTTCTTGACGAGATGACGAGATAGACCTCTTTTTACAAGAACGGCAGGTATTTTTTCACTTCATAATCGCTGACCTGCTTGTCGAATTCCCTGGAGACATTGCGGCTATATTCTTCGATCTCCTGGCGCTTGTTGGCCAGGAACTTCGAGAAAATGTGATCCCCGAGGGTCTCCTTTGCGAGGGAGCTCTTCTCCATGACTTTGATCGCTTCCTCCAGGTCCCGGGGAAGGGTCTTGATCTCAAATTTCCGCTGACGGGAATTGCTCATCCGATAGATGTTTTCCTCGACCGGTTCCGGCAGGGGATACTTATTTTGAATGCCCTTCAGACCGGCCGCGAACATGCAGGCAAATGCCAGATAGATGTTGCAGGAGGGGTCGGGGCAGCGGAGCTCGATCCGAGTGGCCTGTTCTTTCCCCGGTTGATATTCGGGGACACGGATGTAGGCTGACCTGTTTCTTTGTCCCCAGGCGATGTAGACCGGCGCCTCGTAGCCCTCGATCAGGCGCTTGTAAGAGTTGATCCACTGACTGCAGACGGCGGAGATCTCCCGGGCGTGGAAGATCAGTCCGGACATATAGGAACGGGCGGTTGAGGAAAGATGGTAAGGGTCCTTGTTGTCAAAGAAAACGTTTTTCCCTTCCCGCCACAGGGATTGATGGACGTGCATCCCGCTGCCGTTCTGGCCGTTGAGGGGTTTGGGCATGAAGGTCGCATAGAGGCCGTGCATCCGGGCGACCCTCTTGACCATGTAGCGGAACAGCATAGCCGTATCGGCCATCTCCAGAGCGCTCTTGTACTTGAGGTCGATCTCGTGCTGGCTGTGGGCGACCTCATGATGGTCATACTCGGATTCGATCCCCATTTTTTTGAGCAGGAGCTGGATTTCTTTTCTGATCTCACCGTGCTTTCCGCTAAAGAAATAACCGCCGACATCGGTGAAAGCGGGTTCGCCGTCGCTGGGAAAGATGAAGAACTCCAGCTCGGGTCCGCACTTCATGTCCTCCAGACCAAACGTTTTTTTGGCCGTCTCGAGCGCCCTCTTGAGGACATAGCGGGTGTCGCCTTCGTAGTGGGCTCCCTCCGGGGTCATGATTTCCCCGTACATGATCGCCTCGCGCCAGGCCATATCTTGGTCGAAGCCCTTATAGACCCAGGGCAGGACCCGGAAGGTCTTGGGGTCGGGCTTGATGACGAGATCGCTTTCTTCGATCCGAACAAATCCCTCCACGGAAGAGCCGTCGAACCCTTTCCCCTCGGCAAACGCTCTTTCCAGCTCGCTCGTCGGGAATGAAAAGTCCATCGGCCGTCCCAGAATGTCCGGGAACACAACGCGGATGAACTCGATCTTGCTCGCCGGATTCAGGGCCACTCCCAGAACCTCCCGTTCGTTCCTGAATCCAAAGTTCTTGAGTCCGGACTCGGATGACGCCTCCATCTGTTGACCTCCTTTGAAGATCATCTGGACTGTGCCGCCGGGATAAAAAGCGCTTCGAATTCCCGCCGGCCCAAGTCAGCCATCGAGGACAAATATTAGTAAAGATCGGGACCTTTGTCAATGTTTTTTTTAAATAATGATACAATTGTAACTGATTGTGTTATAATCGGTGACAAATGGAAGGAGGCCCCGATGAGCGATGAACTGGAAAAGAGGATCATTCGTGCCCTCAACGAGGATGCCCGGAAGAGTCTGCGCGAGATCGCCAGAGAAGTGGATTCTTCGGTGACCGCGGTCAGTCGCAAAATCAAACAGCTGGAAAAGAATGGAGCGATCGAGGGCTACATCCCGATCGTCAATGCCGAGCATTTCGGCTTCAGCCTGATCGCGATCATCGCCCTCCGAATTTCCCAGGGCAAGCTCCTGGAAACACAGGAACGCGTTTCCAGGGACCCCCGCGTGGCCGCCGTCTACGACGTGACCGGAGAGTGGGATTCCCTGGTCATCTGCCGCTTTCGAGGCCGCGATGATCTGAACCAGTTCATCAAGAAACTGCTGGCCGGCCGGTATGTGGACCGGACGGTCACGCATCTAGTCTTGAATGTGGTCAAAGAAGAAAAACGCGTCATCATCTGAAAACCCTCTATCTCGTCATCTCCAGCTCGGAGCTCACGGCTCACAATTCTTTCGTTCTTGACAGAGCCGCAAATTGTGCCATAATCCAATTTTGATTTTCGCGCGCAAAGGAGCCGAGAGATGCCGAAAAAAATCCACGAGCCGATCGGCCGTCATTATATCGTTGAGTCCTCCGGTTGCGATCCCAAGGTGATCGGCAGCGTCGAGAAGGTCCAACAGATCCTGGTCCGGGCCGCGGAAATCGCCGGGGCAACGGTTTGGGCGATATCCTTCAACAGGTTTCCGCCGAGCGGCGTCAGCGGTGTCGTCGTGATTTCTGAATCCCATATCTCAACCCACACCTGGCCGGAGCTGGGCTACGGCGCGCTGGACATTTACACCTGCGGCCGCAAGGTCGACCCCGAAAAAGCCGTTCTGTATGCCGTCGAGGCCTTCGGAGCGACGACCTCCCACATCACCGAGATCACGCGGGGAATTGAGGAGGGCGACAACGTCTTCTTTCACAGTTTTGTGACTTGGGAAGAGGACATCAAGAAGGAGAATAAATACAAAAAGGATCCCAAGCGATGATTGTCGAGTTTAGCATTGTTCCGATCGGGAAAGGGGAAAACCTGGCCGAGCTCGTCTCCAAAGTCGTGGACATCGTGGACGGGAGCGGCTTGCCCTATCAGTTGACGGCCATGGGCACGATCGTGGAGGGTGAGTGGAACGATGTTTTTGAGCTGATCAAAGAGTGTCATTTCAAGATGAGGCAGTTCGCGTCACGGGTCCTGACCTCCATCACCATCGACGATCGAGAGAAAGCCAAGAAACGAATAACCGGCAAGGTGGAAGAAGTGGAAGAGATTCTCGGCCGCCACCTCAAAAAGTGACCGGCCCGGCCTGATCCCCCCAGTTTAAACAGAGTTTACGCTCCGTAAACATTCTTAATCCACTATTTCAACGGGCCGGGCGCGGGAAAAGGAATGGGGGCCCAAGTTAGCCGCTTCTGCTATAATACACTCGGTACTAATTCAGAAGTAGGGAAAGATGGTTTTTTCGAGGACGCTTCGGATCGCGGTCCTACTTTTCTGTGTCCTGATTTCTCCTGCCTGGAGCCAGTCTCCTCAGCCGGGACTGGAGGAATTTGTTGCTCAAATCGAAAAAGCCCTGGAAGCAAAAGATCTGACGGTCTACCTGGCTGCCTGTTCTCCTGAAATCAGAGAGGGCGAGGGCGCGGGGATCCTGAGCCATTTCACGGACCTGGCCATGGACAATCTTCTTGTCCATCTGGCCAGCAAGTCCAAGCCCGACGAGAGCGAGCCCACGATCATCTTTCAGGTCCTTTTCTCGAACCCCTACATGGCGATGATCGAGATGTGGAGGCTTGGGTTGGCCCAGGTTGACGGCCGCTGGCAGATCCGGGAGAAAAGTGTCTCCTCCTCTATCACCAATCTCTACAGGATCCAGATCCCCTCGGGCCGGGCCGAACGAGTCGAGTCGATCGACATCGAGCACGTGGACATTCATTTGCAGTTCCGCGATGCCCTCGTATTTTATGACAATATCCCCGACCTGGAGACCGCGCTCCTGGTATTGGGAAAAGGGCGCCTCTCCTTTTCACCCTCCAGCCGGGTCGAGAAGCAGCAGCTCTCCCTCCTCTACAAGGCGGACAAGATCGAAGATCGTCTGGATTATGTCTTTGTGCGCTGCTCGAACTCCTTTTTTGAAAAGAATATCAAGATCAACAGGAAGACCTCGCCGGCGAGTCCCGCTGTCTCGGCCGAAGAGATGGCCAGGGCGACGCAAATCTTTGGCCGAGACTATTCCCGCTCTTTCACGATCGAGAACTCCATGACGGGCGAACTGTTCTCTTTCTTGCCCCAGGGAGACGAAGCCGTCTTCGAGCTCAAAACCGGCAGGACCGGCGCCTTGACCTATATTTATTACCCGTTCGCGACGGAAGAGGTCAATCTCTACGACCGGACGAAGAACAGGATCATCAACATCTACTCGCCTCAAGGCGAAGACAAGAAGAAGAGGATGCTCGTCAGCCTGAGTCAAAAACTCGATGTCCTGCGCTACCAGATCGACTTGAATTTCCAGCCCGGGCAGTCCTTCCTCTCGGCCAAAGCCAAGATCGAAGTCGTCTCTAGGGTCGGGGAACTCAATTTTCTCAAACTCAAGTTTTCCCCGGAGCTGAGCATCCTCCGCATCTTTGATCAAGACGGGCACGAATTGTTCTATACCCAGGACCGCTTCAGAAAACTCCTCTACGTCTACTTCATTGACCCGCTCCTGGAAAACAATCCCCAGACCATCGAAGTCTTTTATCGCGGCGAGATGGTTCCGCCGGTCCCCAACGTCGATGTCCTGGCCGTGCCGCAATACCACGCTACCCACATCTTTGTTCCGCCGCGGCTGGATACTTATCTTTTCTCTCAATCTGCACTCTGGTACCCGGAGCCTCCCGAAGACGAGTATTTCCAGGCCCGGATGAAGATCATGGTTCCTCCCGATTACGGCTGCATATCCAACGGCGAGCTTCTCGAACAGGGTCGGTTGAACGGGATAAAGAATGTCGCCGAAATAGATAAAGTCGGCAATTCTTATTATGTTTTCGAGACGAAGTTTCCTGTCAAGTATCTCTCTTTCCTGGTCGGCAAATTCCTCAAATCTCAGGAAGGGAAAGCGTCTATTCCCATCCAGGTGATCTTTTCCACCGACGCCAGATTCCAGAGGCGGGGGCTGCTAGAAGAGGCCAAAAATGTCTTGGACTTTTATGAGAAGTGCTTCGGTCCCTATCCTTTCGAGAAGTTGAGCATCGTCCAGAGGGTCTGGACGACTTCGGGAGGACACAGTCCGGCCTCGTTCATTGTCTTGAATGAACTGCCCTGGATGGGCGAGAAGGGCGGATATGTTAATGCAGATAGCCCGGTTGACCTTTCGCGCTGGAAGGAATACTTCTTGGCTCACGAGATCGCCCACCAGTGGTGGGGCCAGGGGGTGACCTGGGATTCCTACCACGACCAGTGGATCAGCGAGGGCCTGGCGCAGTTCGCCGCCGCTCTCTATCTCCAGAACAGATACCCCGACCGAGCCTACCCGGGAATCCTCAAGAAATTCTCCGAGTCGACGCGAAAAAGATCCAGGTGGGGACCCATCACTCTGGGCTCCCGTTTGAGTTTCACCAACTATGAAGCCTACCAAGCGATTATCTACAACAAGACCTCCCTGGTCATGGAGATGCTGGACAAGCTCTTGGGGGAAGAGACCTTCTTTGACGGTCTGAGGGCGTTTTTCCGGAACTATAAGTACAGATCAGCCAGCACCCAGAACTTTGCCCGGACGATGGAGACGGTCTCGGGGAAAGATCTCTCCGGATTCTTCGAGGGCTGGTTGTACCGCTCCGAACTTCCGGAGGTCAGAGTGACTCATAGCGTTGAAAAAAAGGCCGGTCAATTTGTCCTGACGGTCAACGTCAACCAGCTCAAAGATACATTTGTCTTTCCGCTCGGGCTCGAGTGGAGGGAGAACGGGCAGAGGATCAGCCGCACCGTTGTCGTCGATGCGAAAACGAAGCAGTTTGAATTCAAGCTGAAGGGTAAGCCCGAGAGTATAGAGGTCAATCCCGATAACGCGGTGCCGGGCAAGTTCTATTAGCTAATTGTATCCACGTCAATTTTCAGTCTCTTGATCATCTCGTTCAGGGTCGTTGGTTTGACGCCCAGGCTCTTGGCCGCCTTCTTCTGAATCCCCTTGCTCCGTTTGAGGGCTCTGATGATGACCTTCTTCTGGTAATACTGGGTCTGCTCTTTGAGGTCCAGGTCATCCTGGAGGAGAGAGCCGGGCCTTTCAGCCTCGTCCGGATGGGAAAGAAAGAAAGGGGGGAGATTGTTGCGGGTGATGATCTTGGATTTGCTCAGCACGATCGCCCGCTCGATGAGATTCTCGAGCTCTCGGATGTTTCCCGGCCAGTCATGATTTTCCAGGATCTCGAGCACGTCCTCGGTGATGCCCTCGATTTCCTTCTTATTTTCCGAGCTGTAGATCTGCATAAAATGCTTGACCAGAAGAGGGATGTCCTCCTTCCGGTCCCGGAGCGGAGGAAGCTCGAGCTTGATCACGTTGAGCCTGTAGAAGAGGTCCTTTCGGAAGGCCTTTTGTTGGATGAGCTCCTCGAGGTCGGCGTTCGTGGCGGCGATGATCCGGACATCGACTCTGATTGTTTTGGTGCCGCCGAGCTGCATGAACTCGCGGTCCTGCATGACCCGCAGGAGCTTGGCTTGGGTTTCCAGGCCAACGGAGGAGATCTCATCGAAGAAGATTGTCCCTCGATCGGCCGACTCGAAGAGCCCCTTCTTGTGGGTCGTCGCGCCGGTGAAGGCTCCCTTGACATGTCCGAAGAGGTGGCTCTCCAGCAGGTCCGGAGGAAGGGAGCCGCTGTTGACGATGACGAAGGGGCCGCTCGACCGGTCGCTGTTCTGATGGATGGCCCGGGCGGCCAGCTCCTTTCCCGTTCCGCTCTCCCCCTGGATCAAGATGGTGCTCCGGGTCGGCGCCGCTGCCTTGATGAACTCGAACACATTGAGCATGGGCCTGCTCTTGCCGATGATGTTTTCAAAGCTAAACTTCTTCTTGAGCTCGTCTTTGAGCCGCAGGTTTTCCTGCTTCAGGACACGGTGCTCCAGGGCGCGTCGGATGGTCAGAAGAAGATCGTCGTTCTTAAAAGGTTTTTGGACATAATCGAAGGCCCCGATTTTCATCGCCTCGATGGCCGATTCAACCGAGGCATAAGCGGTGATGATGATGATCGCCGCCAGCGGGTCGATCTTCCTAATCCTTTTCAAGACCTCGATCCCGTCCATCCCCGGCATCAGCAGGTCGAGGAGGATGAGGTCGGGCGGCCGGGAAGAAAATTTTTCCAGGCCTTCTTCTCCGCTCGACGAGGGCTCGACCTCATAGCCCTCCGAAATCAAGAGCTGGCCCAGGACCTCATGGATGATAGGTTCGTCATCGATGATCTGGATGATCGCTTTCTTGCTCATGTTCGGCTCCTTGACCGAGGAAGAGACTCCGTTTTTTTGGCTTTGCTCGTATCCCTGGGGAGGGTAACAGTGAAGCAGGTGCCCCGGCCGACCTCGCTCTCGACGCCGATCGTGCCCTCGTGTTCTTTGATGATGGCGTGGCTGATCGAGAGTCCCAGCCCCGTTCCCTTGCCGAATCCTTTGGTCGTGAAGAAGGGATCGAAAATGTGAGGAAGGTGCTCGGGTTCAATGCCGGTCCCGGTATCGGCGATCTTGACCAGAAGCTCCTCTCTGGCTCGGGACAGCTCGACAGTCAGCGCACCGCCCTGGGGCATGGCATCGATCGCGTTGAGGATGATGTTGATAAAAACCTGCTGGAGTCGCTCCCCCTGGGCCAGGATGAGCGGGACGTCGCTGAGCTTCAGCTCCAGCTTGATCTTCATATTCTTGAGCTTGTAATCAATCAGGGAAACAATCTCGAGGAGGCTCTCCTTGAGGTCGACCCGCTGAAAGGCCGCGTCCGAAGGATTCCTGGCGAAATTGAGCAGATTCTTGATGATCCGGCTAACGCGGTCGGTCTGGGTCTCTATCTTTTCCAGGATCTGGGAGTAGTGGGCATCCGTCAGCTTTTTTTGAAGCATCTGGACATAGCTCGAGATGCCGGTCAAGGGAGTGTTGATTTCGTGAGCCACGCCGGCGGAGAGGAGCCCGATGGAGGCCAGCTTCTCGGAGGTGAGGAGCTGATGTTGGAGGTTGATTTTTTCGGTGATGTCCTCAAATACGACGATCGTTCCGTAGGGTTGCATCTGGTTGTCCAACAGGGGCGTCTTGGCGATGTCGAAGATTTTCTCCTTGCCGTGGGGCAGTTCTAAGCTCATCTCGCTGAGCAGACGAAAATCCTGCTGAGGTTCGGTCGGGAAGAGAGCGGAGAAGGTCTTGGAGCCGAGGACCTCGAGGAGGCTTCGGTTGAAGACAGCGTCTTTTTTGAGCGAGAAGATGTCTTCCAGGACCCGGTTCCAACCGATGATTCGTCCCTGCTGATCAAGCACGGCGACGCCGACCGTCAGGCTCTCGATGATATCCTGGCTGTAGTCTTTCAGGCGCTGCATCTCGAGCGTCCTGACGCTTGCCTGGTCGTAGAGGTAGGCGTTTTCGAGGGCCAGAGCCACCGAAGAAGAGATCGTGGTCAGGAGCTCCCAGTCATCGCTGTTGAGATAGCTCTGGTCCCACTTCTTGCCCATCGCCAGGCAGCCGATGATCTTGCCTTCTACTCTGAGGGGAAGAAAATGATAGAAGCCCATTGCGCCGAAGCCCTCAAAGCTCCTGGGGAGCTCTCTCTTATCTCCAAAGGTATAGTAGGACAAGTAGTTTCTGTCGGTCAGATGGCGGTAAAGAGTTTCGTCAAAGCTGAGGGCTTGGACGGCAGATCCAGCCTCCCCCTTCTGGCCGAGGATGCGGAAAGTCCGGCTGTTTTCTTCGGAAGGAAGGAGAAGCGCGATTCTGTCAATCGAGAGGGCGTTGGCGATCAGATCGAGAAGCGAGTCGGAAAGGTTCTGGAGATTTCGCTCACGCCCGATCTCCTGGCTGATTGTGAGCAGCGTTTTCCTGTACTTGTAGCTCTTTTTGTAGATGACGCGGTCGAGCAGGGACTGGAAAAGCCTCTTGAGGGGGGTGAAAAGAGTGGCTCCGAGGATGATGGCCAGGATTCCCAAGGTCAAGGCGAGGAGCTTGTTTTCTGAGAAGAGCTTGGTCTGAGAGCTGACGATAAGATAGACACAGGCCAGGACAACATAAGAAAAGATGAGAGTCGCAGCTTTCTTGAGGAGGACTTCAAAATCCATCAACTTGTAGCGGGATATCGAATAAGCGAAGGTCAAGGGGATCAAAGCCTGGAGCACAATCGCCAGCTGCGACATGTCGGAGGGAACGAGTCCCAGCAGGAAAGGAATGACGTAGAGCACTGAAAAAGGAACGACCCCGAAGCCCAGACCGTAGACGATCCAGTTCATCTGCTGTTTGATCAGGATTGTCTGCGACCTGGCCGCACTATGGATAATGGTTATCCAAGTCACGAGCCCAAAGACCGCAAAATGAAACAACCCCGCCTTTTCCAGAATTTCTTCGAACCGGAGAAGGGTCAGGTCGTCGAGGCCTTTGAACAAAGGTAGGAAAAAACCGATGTTGGCCAGCAAAAGCAGCAGGCCCGGAAAGTACAGGGAGTAGACCAGGGAAGGCTTGTTCTTAAAGAACCTGTTGCGCTGGGGGAAGATCACAAAATAATGGAGCAGGAGCGGCGGGAAAGCCAAAAAGGCGATCCGATCGAGCCAAAAAAAGACCATGTCCAAAAAGTCGAGCTTGCCCGTCGGAGAAAACGTATAAAAACAGTAGAAGGCGGCTGAGAGCAGGTAAAAATAGACGTAGGGAACGGAGAGCTGTTTTTTTGAATTGAAAAAGACGACCATGCTAATGACCAGCGTCGTCAGGCCGATCAAAGCGAGATAAAAATAGACAAGGTTTGTTCCCTTTTTGCCCAGGAAAAAACTGGGGTGACGAAGGTCTCCCTGGCTGTTGATTTCGTAGGTCACCTTTTGGTCGACGGTCCCGGCCGCCCAGAGACTCCGGGTCAGGTCAATCTTATTCTTGATGAGTTTATCGTTGACTTTGTAGAGGATATCGCCCTTCCTGACGCCATGGAAGTAGGCCGGGCCGTTGACTTCAACTTTCAGAGCCGTCAGCCCCTCCGCCTTTTCGGTCCAGACGACTCCGTCCGTAGGCTCCCTC
The DNA here is from genome assembly GCA_963701305.1 of Candidatus Aminicenantota bacterium. Lineage (GTDB taxonomy): Bacteria > Acidobacteriota > Aminicenantia > Aminicenantales > CAVYOD01 > CAVYOD01. Next base: position 899,792 of record OY969586.1, on the reverse strand, counting down.
CAAACGATTTTTTTATATATGTTCAGGGAACCCAGCGCCGTCAAGAAAAGAACCGGGACGAAGGCCAAGTAAGTCTTTTTATTCATCCCTGAAAATCCAAAAAATTGAATTCATAAGTCAAAAAAAATTCCTAGTCTAGAATGTGTTTGGCACCTGCACGCACAGCCCATTTGACTCTGGCTTGCTGGAGCAGTTTTTTGAGCATCAGATCTTCTTTGAGTCCCAAGGGATTTGTGCTTCTGGACAAAAATGTGCTCATGTAATCATATTTGGGCTTTTTGACCGGAATCTCTTGGGGGGATGATGAGATCTTGCCCGGCGAGGGAGCCTTGAAGAATGCCGGAAAAGCCAGGGTGAGAAAAAAAAGCAGGGAAAAGCTTCCCAAGACCTTCGATTTCACGGATTTAAGATAGATCTTTCTTCGGTATTTGTCAAACCGGCCAGGTCACAACTCATGGCCATCAGCTGTGAGCCGTGACCGGGTCTCGTCGTTTGACAAACCCTCCGAGATGACCTAGAATACGATCAAAATTTAGATATTGTTTTTGTTGAAGATATCCGAGGACGATGCCCTATTTCCTTTGCCGATTGGCTGCTGAGGACGGCCGCGTTTTTGACCAGACTCTATTGGCCTCTACCCGAGAGGAGTGCCAAAAATTCTTTGAATCCGAGGGTCTGTTCGTCCTCTCGATCAAAAAGGACTGGAAAAAGATCCAGATCCGGGTTCTGCCCTTCGAAAAAAGGATCAAGGACCGGGATTTCATCATGTTCAATCAGGAGCTTGTCGCTCTCCTCAAGTCTGGTTATCCCGTCCTCAAAGGCATCGAGATCCTCTCGGGCCGTGTCAAAAACGTCTTTTTCAAAGAAATCTTGGTTAAGGTCGAGAATTCCATCCGCCAGGGGAAATCGTTATCCGAGGCCTTTTTGCCCTTCGAAAACAAGTTTTCAAAGGTTTACACGGCGTCTCTTCTCGCCGGAGAGCGGAGCGGCAATCTTCCTGGAGCGGTCGGCCGCTACATCGATTATGCCAAGGTGATATCCCAGACAAAGGCACGGATCAAATCCGCCCTGATCTATCCCACCTTGCTCCTTGTGTTTGCCTTGGTCATGATGGGAGTTCTGATTAACTTCATTCTGCCGAAATTTTACGATTTCTACGTCAATTTTGAGGCCCGGCTCCCCTGGATCAGCCGTTTCGTGATGTCCCTTTCGTTGATGGTGCGCCGTTATACCCCCTTTGTCCTGGTCCTCTTGATCGGCCTAGCCCTGGCCTATCTCCGGATGAAAAAGCAAGAGAAAAACGTTGTTTTCCTGGACAAGCTCAAGCTCAGAATTCCCTATGCAAGGACGATCTGGGTCGAATCGGGCATCTCCCTGTTCAGCCGGACGCTCGGACTCCTCCTCGAAGCCGGAATTCCCCTCCTGGCGTCCTCGGGCCTGTCCCGCTTTGCCGTCCCCAACAAGTACCTTGTCCAAAAAATGGACAAATTGTCCGACTATATTAAGAACGGAGAGAATCTATCGGAATCCCTGGCCAAGGCCGAGTTCTTCCCCCCCCTGGCCCTGGACATGATCCGGATCGGAGAGACCTCGGCCAATCTGGAAGGGATGTTGGCGGACGTCGCCAATTTCTACGATGAGAAGGTCCGGATCAAGATCGACACGTTTGTCTCTCTTATCGAGCCCGTGGTGATCATCCTCATGGGGCTCCTGGTGGCGGGGATGCTGCTGTCGGTTTATCTGCCGATCTTCAACATCATCCGAGTCGCCAGATAATTTAGATTGAGATAAAGAAGAAGAAAGCTAAATGAACAATAAAACCAATAAAACGAGCGCGGATGATTGTCTCCAGGCCGTTCGGGCCGAAGAGCGGGAGACCAGAAAACTCGCCGAACGCTACCACGTCCCCTACATCGACCTGCAAAATTACACCTTGAACCGGGAACTCGTCCAATCCTTCCCGGTGGATTTTCTGTATCGTTCAAATTTCATCCCGCTGGAAGTCAATGGCGACGTGGTCAAGATCGCCTTGGCGGACCCATCGGACATCGCCACTCTCGACACGATCGAATCCTTCCTGGGACGCAAGGTCCAGGCTTATGCCGCGCCCAAGCGCGATATCCATGAAGCGCTGCGCAAGAGCGAGACGGCCCTGCAGGTCCTCAAGGACGCGACCGAAGGGTACATCACCCAGGTCGTGGAGAAGGAGAGCGGCGAAGAAGAGGAGGTCATTTCGATCGAGAAGCTGGCCGACCAGGACGGCTCGATCGTCAAGCTTGTCAACACGATTATCTTCACCGCCGTGCAGAAAAGAGCCAGCGATATCCACATCGAATCCAAGGACGAAGGGGTCAGGATCAAGTACAGGGTGGACGGGGTCCTGGGAGAGGCCATGGAGCCGATCGATAAGAAATTCCAGTCGCCGATCATCTCTCGTGTCAAGGTCATGTCGGATCTCGACATCGCCGAGCGCCGTGTTCCCCAGGATGGACGCTTCAGACTCAAGATCAAGGACAAGACCATCGACTTCCGCGTTTCGATCATGCCCAGCATCTACGGTGAAGACTCTGTCATCCGGATCCTGGACAAGGAGATGATCACCGAGGCCATCTCCGAGCTGCGGCTCGACCTGCTGGGTTTTTCCGATGCGGTCCTGACGAAGTTCAGAAGATACATTACCCAGCCCTACGGAATGGTCCTGGTCACGGGCCCGACGGGGAGCGGGAAAACGACAACTCTCTACGCGGCTCTCACCGAAATCAAATCTCCCGAGGATAAGATCGTGACCATCGAGGATCCGGTGGAATACCAGGTCGACGGGATCACCCAGATCCCGGTCAACGAAAAAAAGGGCCTGACCTTTGCCCGAGGTTTGAGGTCGATCCTGCGGCACGACCCGGACAAGATCATGGTCGGCGAGATCAGGGATCCGGAAACGGCCCAGATCGCCATCCAGTCCGCCCTGACCGGACACTTGGTTTTTACCACGGTCCACGCCAACAATGTCTTTGACGTCATCGGCCGCTTTCTCCATATGCAGGTCGATCCCTACAGTTTCATTTCTGCCCTCAACTGCATTTTGGCCCAACGGCTGGTCAGGGTTCTCTGTCCAAGATGCAAGGCCCCGGTCCATTACAATGACCGGCAGCTTCTCGAATCAGGGCTTAACCCGGAGACCCACCGAGAGCAGGTTTTTTACGAGCCCAGAGGCTGCGTTGACTGCAATCTTACAGGCTACAAAGGAAGGACGGCCATCGCCGAACTCCTCGAGCTTTCGGATCCCATCCGGGAGCTGATCCTGGAGAAAAAGCCCCTCTCCGAGGTCAAGAAGCGGGCCAAGTCAGAGGGCATGATCTTTATCCGGGAAGTCGGTGTCAAAAAGGTGCTCAAAGGTACGACGAGCCTCAAAGATCTGAACAAGGTGACTTTTGTCGAATAGGATGCTGGAACGCATTGTCGGAAAGGTCAAGAAATATTTCCTGGAGCTTCCCCAGCCCGATGCCGTCCTCCAGTTGACGGCCCAATCCCTTTTCGCGATCCGTCTCTCAGCCAAAGACAGGGCCATCAAAAAAAGTTGCGCCCTCCCCCTGAGTCGGGGCTCCATTCTCCCCTCATTCGACCGGACTAACCTGGCCGAGCCTCCCCATCTCGAAGAACGGCTCGAGGAAGCGAAGAAAGTTCTCCAGCTGCAGGAGGGATCGGTCGCCGTCCTCCTTCCTGAGCTATGCTTCAAGGTGGCAATCTTCACCTCAGACTCTCCGTCCCTTTCCCGGACGGAAATGGAAAAAATGGTCTGGTGGAGGGTCCGAAAGCTGATGCCCCTTCTTCCTGACGATGCCCGGCTCTCTTATGATGTGGTTGCGTCTCAAAGCTCGGAGAAGATCCTGGCATCCTTGGCCCGGTCTTCCGTGATTCAGGAGTATGAAAACCTGCTGGCTCGAAAGCGTTTGAGAGCCGAATCCGTGATGCCTCCCTCCTTAAACCTGCTCAGCCTGTTCTTGCGGAGTCAGAGGAACGCTGAAGACTCCATCATCGTCAACATAGAGGACGACGCTGTGAGCCTCCTGGCGGTGATCAACGCGGAGATCTCACTCTACCGGGTCAAACCGTTCATGCACGAGGGCCGGGTTTTGGACCCTCGAGAAGAGAAAATAGACAACATCGTCAAAGAGGTTGAGAACACGATCCATTTTATCGAGGACAGAGAGAAGAAAAAAATTGGCCACCTCTGGGTGCGAAGAGGGTGGATGGAAAAAGAGGCTGATGTGGTCTCCGTTCTAAAGACCAGGTTTTCCTTCCCGGTTGAATCAGTGGAATCCCTGGTTCCTTTTGATCTGCCTTCCCGGGAGAAGGAGGTTCTATCCACCCTGGTGAGTCCATATTTATGAACCGAGCAGACCGATTTAACATCAATCTGGCCACGGCCCCCCGCCGGAACAGGCGGCTCTATCTGTGTCTCCTGGGCACCCTGGTGGGCGGGCTCGCCTTGGTGACCGTACTGGCCGTGACCTTTTTTGTGACTTACAAGAGCAAGGGATCTGCCCTTAAGGCTTCACTCGCCGAGCTCGATGATTCCATCCGCCTGGTCCAAAGGGAGGAAACCAAGTACGGCACCGAAACTCAGGAGGCGGCGAAAAAGTACCAGGCAAAAGTCAATCTCGTCAACACCCTGATCACCAGAAAAGCTTTCTCTTGGGTTGAGGTTTTTTCTCTTCTCGAGGAGTCTCTTCCCGAATCGAGCTACATCCTCTCTCTGAACCCCGCCCTGACGGGAGATTCCAAAATCCAGTTGAGCATCAAGGTTGCCTCCCCTTCGATCGAAGAGCTCTTTAAATTTTACAAGAATCTCAAGGCTCAAGGGTTTGAGAGGATCACCATCTCCAGCGAGACGAAAAGCGAGGGCAGCCCCCTGATCTCGCAGATCACCTTCGATTATGAGAAACGTGTTTAGGCATCTGAGCCCGAGGGAGAAACAAGTCCTCCGGACCCTCTCTCTCTCTCTTGTCCTGGCGCTTGTTTTTCTGGTCTTTATCTCCTTGAGAGAGCGGCGGACCTATTTTCAAACGCGTGACATTTCCGATGCCAGAGTGAGGGAGAGCGTCGAGCTCAAAAAGGTCCAGACGCAGAAAAAACTGGAATGGGAGCGCTGGCGGCAGGCCATCCTGGACCTGGCCGAGCTCAAGGCCAAATATTTTTACGATGATGCCCAGGGGATCAACGAGCTCAGGCTCGACCTTCAGAATATTTTCGACGACGCGGGCGTGAGTGTGACCGGCATCAATTACTCCTATTCCCAGTTCCCCAAGGAAGCGATCAAGAAGGTCTCGGCCGCGTTCCACCTGACGGGCTCTTATTTGAACTTAAAGCAGTTCATCGACCTGGTAGAGAAATTTCCCAGGTTCATAACCCTGGAAAGGGTCGATTTTCTGAAGATCAATACCGAAGATGACTCACTCGATCTGAACATCGTGTTGGCTGGATACTATGAGATGTGAAAAAGCCGCGGCTGTTCTTTTGTCCTCGGTCCTTGTCCTCGGTCAGGCCGTGGGGACGACGGGACAAATAAAAAAGGAGGGCACGACCAAGCCTTCCTCTGAAAAGAGCCTCATCCGCAAAGACCTGCTCGTGCTCCGGCAAGGCGATCTGCCCCTCCCTCGCCGGAACATCTTTTCCCCATCCGGGGAGCCCGCTGGGATGGTCCCCCCGCCGGTAGAAAAACCGGTCGATGCTCCGCCCGGACTCCAGCCGGAGGAAAATGACAATCCGAATCAAGAACCGGAAGAGCCTGCTCTGAATCTTTCCTACATCGGGTTCGTTCGGTCGGCCAATACGATAATCGCCCTGGTCGTTCTGGACGGACAACCGGTGGCCTTGAACGAGGGGGAGATGATCCGTCCGGGGTTCAAGCTGGTCAAGATTACGCCGCGAGACATCGAGGTCAGCGGGCCGGATTCGAAGACCCAGAAGTTTTCCTTGCAGGGAGGAAAAGGAGAGGACTGATGAAAAAGACTATCTTCTTAATGATAATGGCTTTAACCCTATGGGGATGCATGATTCTGAGCCACACCTACAAGCTTGGATACGAAGCTGAGATCAACAAGAATTTCGATGAAGCCGTCAAGCATTATGAAAGAGCCTCACTCGAAAGCCCCAAGGAACCGATCTATCGCCTGGCCCTGGCCCGGGCGAAGTTCTCAGCGACCATGATGCATCTCCAGGAAGCCAGGAAGCAAGCCTCTCTGGGCAAGAAAGAAGAGGCGCTCAAGGAATATCAAGCCTCCCTGGCTTATGACCCGACGAACCGGACCATCATCGACGAAATCAAGGCGCTGGCCGAGGAGGCTCCCAAAAAAGAGAAGCCCAAAGCGGAGAGGCTCGAGCCGCCGGTGAAACTCAAGTCATCGACGGAGAGGATCCGCGAACTGAAGTTTGCGGCTGCCTCGCTGCGCTCGATATTTCAGGCGCTCGGCAAGTCGGCTGGCGTGAACTTCATCTTCGATGAACAGTTCAAAGACGCCTCTTTCACGATCGACCTGAAGGACAAGGATTTCGAACAAGCCATCAATTTCCTGTGTCTCTCCAGCAAAAATTTTTACCGCGTCGTCGACGAGCGCACGGCCATCATCATCCCTGACACGCCGGTCAAACGGCTCCAGTATGAGGTCAATGCCATCAAGACATTCTATCTCTCCAACCTGAACGCCCAGGATGTTCTGAACAGCCTCAACGCCATGTTGCGAAATCAGTACCGGCCGCCCAATATCATCATCGACAAGAACCTCAATTCCGTCACCATCCGAGACACTCCGACGACGATCAGGCTGGCCGAGAGGCTTCTCCAGAACTGGGACAAGTCCAAGGGCGAGGTGGTGATCGACCTCGAGATCATGGAAGTCTCGCGGATCAAGCTGCGAACGCTCGGGCTTGATTTTTCGGGGACGGCCATCGGAATGCGCTACGCGCAGACCTCGACCTCAAGCGACACCACTTCCGGCTGGACTAATCTTAATGATATCGATTTTTCTAAAGGCTCGAATTGGCAGGTCAGCTTTCCCACCGCGTTGCTGCAGTTTCTGGAATCCGATTCGGATACGAAGATCATCGCTCAGCCCCGGCTTCGCGGCGTCGGCGACGAAAAAATAGAAACCAAGATCGGACAAAAAGTCCCGATCCCCCAGACAACGTTCACCCCGATTGCGGCCGGAGGAGTGAGCCAACAGCCGGTGGTCAATTATGTCCAACAGGACGTAGGTCTCGAGATCAGTCTCAAACCCCGGATCCATATGGAGAAGGAGATCACGCTGGAGATGGAGATCAAGATCACCTCCCTCGGCGGGCTCGGTTTTGCCGGCATCCCGATTATCAACAACCGGGAAGTGAAGAACGTGATTCGGCTGAAAAACGGTGAGACGAATCTGCTCGCGGGGCTCTTGAGGGACGAAGAGAGAAGAACCGTGAAGGGGATTCCCGGCCTCAAGGACCTTCCGGGGATCGGCGCACTCTTTTCGAGCCATGACCGCTCTCTCGAGCAGACCGATGTCATTTTGACGGTAACCCCTTATATCATTAGGTCGGTCGAACTGAATGAGGAGGATCTCAAGCCCGTCTGGGTCGAACTGGAGGGAATTTCTTCGGGACGGACGGGGGCCGTCCCCGAGGAAGAGATTCCGGAATCGGCGCCCACGGAGGAGCAGCAGCTCGCGGAGCAGGCTCAAGAAGAGCCGGGATTGAGCCAGGTCTTTTTGAATCCTGAAAGCTTTGAGGCCCCCCAAAACCGGGAATTCCGGATCAGCGTCAACGTGCGGACGGAGCAGGAAGTCGCCAACATGACTGTCAACTTGAGCTTCAACCCTCAAATCCTGAAGCTGAAAGAAGTGACGGAGGGCGGGTTGCTGAGACAGCTGGGCGCCAATGTCCCCTTCCTGAGAAGCATCGATAACACGGGAGGGAACTGTACGATCGGTTTCTCAAGCCCTCTGCCCAACAGGGGGGTCAAAGGCGAGGGGGGCCTGGCCGTTCTCGTGTTCGAGTCTATAGCCAAGGGAGAGAGCTCGGTGGCCGTTTCCAGCGTATCCGCCAATGCGCCAACCGGGAAAATGGTCTCGTTTGAAACGAACGAATCTCAGGTGATCATCCGATAAAGACGTCTCTCTCGTCCCCCGAAAAAAAGTAAGAGGTGAGTGGTAAGCAGTGAGGGGCAACTAGGAAAAAACCACCACCAAGTTTTGGACCTCGAAGGGAAAAGCACGGATCAAAGAGTTCTTAATCCGTTTACCCCTTACCCCTGACCATTTACTTCTTTTTTGGTTGTGATATTGTAAAGTTAAAAGAAATGAGCTCGCGTTCCAAGAGGCGACCGGCCATCTTCATTTTGACCGGAGACGTCCAGGCGGGGAAGACAACCTGGCTCAAGCAATTTGTTCAGGAATTGAGGGCCCAGTCGCTTAGGCATCACGGCTTTTTATCCGAGGCCGTCATGGAAGGGGGAAGGACCGTCGGATACAACCTCTATGATCTGGAGAGCCGATCTTCCGCTCCCTTCCTTCGGGACAAAGGGGAAGACGGCTGGGAGAGAACGGGTCCTTTTTTTTTCATCCCCTCCGGTCTCGCCCGGGCCAGAGAGATCATCGCACGCCGGGAAACGGATTCTTTGCTCATCGTTGACGAAGTGGGCCCCGTCGAGCTCCTGGGGCGGGGGATCTGGCCGGCCCTTGAGCAAGTGCTCTTTAGCTCCGGACCGATCAGTCTGCTGGTCATTCGAAAAAGCATCCTGGAGGATTTCTTCAATATTCTGCCGCGAGAGAGAGTGAGAGTTTTTGAACTTTCAAGCGCAGATATCGCGCGGCGGCTCCTCGACGAAATCACGCGGGCGATGGCGAAGATACCGGATCGGGGCACTGGAGCGGGGACTCGACCTTCGCCGAATGGAACCCAAAAAGGCGAAGAGATGGTGAGGCGCGATTTGGTCAACGGCTTTTCAGAAAGGGCGGTTGCTGCCGGAGCCGAGGTTGAAAGATCTGGGACCCTCGAAGAGGCGCGGAGTTTTGTCAAACGCTTTATCCAAGAGAACAAGATCAAAAAAGTGATGGCCTCGAGCGAGGCCGCGGTGATCGTGCCCCAAGACCTCGGGCTCTCATTTCTAACGCCTGACCGGACCGAAGCTTGCGGAGCGGCGGAGTTGGGCCTGGTCTTCGCCCACTGGGGGATCGCCGAGACGGGCACCCTTGTCCATCTGGACGCAAGCGATGAGGAGAGGATTATTTGGACTCTGCCGCCCATCTGCATGGCCTGGCTCGAAACTCAAAAGATTGTCCCTGATATCGAATCGCTCGCCCCGGTGATAGCCGGCCACCTCGCTCATCCCGTCGCACCTTCTCCCCAGGTCTCATTGATCACCGGTCCCAGCCGGACGGCCGATATTGAAAATGTCCTATCCATCGGCGTCCATGGCCCCGGCCGGCTGATCGTCATCCTGGTTGAGGCGAACACCCGGTGAGAAGGATCGATCGCCGCCTTGGGGCAGTCCTGCGGACTTTTTCCCTGAGCTATGGCCAGAAGCGCCGGAGAGCCTTGGACGGGCTTGATTTTGAAGGGTTGAGAAATCGGCTCGCCGAGGTCAGGGATCACACGCTTGATAATCTCCAGACATATCTCGCCCAGTTTGAAGATCAGGCCCGCCGCCACGGAAGTGAAGTCGCTCGGGCCGGGGACAGCCGGGAAGCCAACCGTCTGATCCTGGAGATCCTCGAACGCCACGGGGCGAAGAAGCTCTTCAAGGGCAAATCCATGGTCAGCGAGGAGACGAGGCTTAATGGGTTTCTCCGAGAGCACGGGGTCGAGCCCAGGGAAACCGACCTGGGAGAGTGGATCCTTCAACTCGAAGATCAGGCGCCCAGCCACATGGTCATGCCCGCCATCCATCTCACCCGGGAGGACGTCGCGGCGATTTTTGCGAAAAAAGTGAAAAGGCCGGTTCCTGCCGAAATCCCGCCTCTCGTCCGGGTCGCTAGAGAAGAGCTTCGCCGGGAGATCTTCGGGACACAGGTGGGTCTGATCGGCGCCAATGCCCTGATCGCCGAAAACGGAGCCGCGATGCTTGTCACCAACGAGGGAAACGGGCGGTTGGTTTCGACGATACCGCCGGTTCTGATCATCCTCGCGAGCCTTGAAAAAATCTTTCCCAAGACGACGGACGCGCTTCTGCTCCTTCGACTCCTCCCGAGAAATGCCACGGGCCAAATGATCACGAGCTACGTCTCTTTTATCTCCGGTCCTCACCGGGGACCGCAGTACATCATTTTGGTCGACAATCGCCGCTCCGAACTCGCTGTTGACCCGGTATTTCGTGAGACCCTGCGCTGCATCAAGTGCTCGGCCTGTCTCAACGTGTGTCCGGTCTATCAGACCCTTGGCGGAAAAGAATTCTCACACGTCTACATGGGAGGCATCGGAAGTTTGCTTACGGCCTGGATCCACGGGCTCAAAGAGTCCAAAAAACTAGCCGGGCTCTGCCTCGGCTGCCATCGCTGCGAGGAGGTCTGTGCCACCAAGATCCGGATTGCCGACCTCATCATGGCGCTGAAAGAACGCCTCAACAATGAGTTGGGGAAGAGTCTCTGGAAGCGGATTGCCTTCGACGGAATCATGAGCCGGCCCGCGTTGCAGCAGCCCGGATTCGCGCTGGCGAGAAGATTCCGGCCGGTGCTCGAAGGGAGGAAAGGGCTCATGAAGAAGCTTCCCCTGCGGCTGGGCAGACTGGACGCGGCGCGGAGGTTTCCCGCTCCGGCCAGGAAGTCTCTGAGCCAATTGTTTGGGGCAGATGACGTCCCAACGGAACCTCAAGGGAAACGATTGAGAATCATCCTCTTCCCCGGCTGCTTGGTTGAGAACTTCTACCCCGAGATCGGAATTTCCGCCACGAGGGTTCTGCGCCGGCTGGGATATAGCGTCCGGCTCATTCGGCCTCTTTGCTGCGGGTTCCCACCGGCCAACAGCGGCTTCCCGAAATCCTCACGACGGGCCTACCGGGAGGTCCTTGAAGAATTGGGCGAGGCGGATTTTGTTGTCACGCTGTGCCCAACATGCACGACAATGCTCGGCCATCTCGGTCCGCGGCTCTTACCGACGGAGACCGCCGAGCGCATCTCCCGAAAAACCCTTCCTTTCGGCCGATTCGTTCACGAAAGGGAAGGGAAAAGGCTGTCGGAGATTTTTCTGGTGTCGCCGGCCCGGGGAAAAGTTACCTATCACGATTCCTGTCACCATAAGTTCCTCCTGCAGGCCTCGGCCGCTTCGCGAAAGGTGCTCAGGGATGCCTGGGGCAAAAATATCCTGGAGATGGAGGGCGCAGATTCATGCTGCGGCTTTGCCGGGAGTTTCTCCATCGAACAGCCCGGAATATCCTTTGCGCTTCTCGAAGAGAAATTGGCTTCGATTGAGAGCTCAGGGGCGGATATCGTGGCTCTGGATTGTCCCGGATGTCTTCTCCAGATCCGTGGCGGCTGTGAGCAAAAAGGGCTTCCGGTCATGGTCAAACACACCGCCGAGATTTTAGCGGACAGGCTGATTAAATAAAGCCCGGCTCATCATTTTGGGGCCGGAAAGCAACCCCCCTCCCCCGGAATCGTGGCGCTGGGAAAAACCGGGTGCTATAATATGGACACATGAAATTGAGCATCTATTTAAAAGCCGCCTACGGTCTCTTTTTTTTGATCATCGCCGGCCTCCTGTATTTTGGAGGACCGTATTATCTGGCTCCCGCGACAAAGAAGGTCCGCCTCCCGCTGCATCCCGTTTTGGGTCAGAGCGGCTCCCTGGGCCACTTTCTTGGGATCGCGGGCGGCCTTTTTATGATCCTGTTGCTCGCCTACTCGTTGCGCAAGCGGCTGCGGTTCATGAGAAACTGGGGGAACCTGAACGATTGGCTCGAGGTCCACATTTTCCTCGGCCTGGCCGGTCCGGTCCTCGTTTTTTTTCACGCCGACCTCAAATTCTCGGGGCTTGTTGGTATATCCTTCTGGTCCATGGTGCTCGTCGTCGCGAGCGGCATCGTCGGCCGTTATATCTATCAGTCGATCCCAAGGTCAATGTCAGGGATGGAACTCAGCGCGATTGAACTGGAAGCCGAGGAGATCAGTCAGACCTTCGAGCTGCGAAAATGGCTCCCCCGCGAGGATCGGTTTTGGACCGTCTTCGAGGAGTTGGAAAAAAAGCGAGCCGAGATCTTGAAGTCAGGATCCATCTCCCGGTTTGGAGAAAGAATCAAATTCAGGCACAAATTGAACGCTGCTCTCAAGAACAGTCGGGTCCTGGGCTCCCGCGAACGGCGGAAACTGTTGAAGCTGATCATGAAGCGCGAGAAGCTGCTCAAGCGGAAACAATTCCTGGACAGGTCGATGAAAGTCCTGCATTACTGGCACCTGCTCCACATCCCCTTTGTTCTCATCATGTTTCTGATCTTGCTTGTTCACGTCTACGTGACCTTGAAAATGGGGTATAAATGGATACTCTGATCCCGTATCATCTCCTCATCTACCTGATCGGGGCTCTGCTTTTCCTGACCGTCATCTTTCCTTTCGTCAGGCGGGAGATCAAAAAAAAGCAAAAGGCGAAACAGCTCATCAATCGGGTGATCCCCGTTTCGAAGCTGACCGAGAAAGACATCAGCCGGATCGAGAGCCGCCATCCGACCGGAAAGAAGATGTACCCCGCGGTCAACAAATCCATCTGCGTTGGCTGCGGGACATGCGTCCTGACCTGCCAGAAAAAGGAAACGCTTTTTATCATCGATGGGAAATCGGTCCTGGTCAATCCGCTGGCCTGCGACTGCTGCGGAGACTGCGAGAAGGCCTGTCCCATGGGCGCGAATCAGCTCATCGAGTACGGGAGAAGGATGAAGGTCCTTGTTCCCGAAATCGATGAGAATCATGAGACCAACATCAAAGGAATTTTCATCATCGGTTCCTTGTCCGGCGCGGGTCTGATCAAGGAAGCGATCAACCAGGGCCGCTCGGTCCTGAATCACATCATGAAGGATGTCTTCCCGGACAAGTTGCCCCGGATCTTGATCATTGGGGCCGGGCCGGCCGGTCTCTCGGCGCTCCTGAGCTGCCGGAAATTCGGCCTGTCGGCCACCTGCCTGGAAAAAGAAGACACGGCGAACACGATCAAGAATTTTCCGAAGAAGAAGCTGGTCATGGCCGAGCCCGTTGAAATGCCGCTCTTCGGACCGCTCTGGATCGGACAGACGACGAGGGAGAAACTGCTCGAGGTCTGGGATAAGATTCTGAAGACGACCAACGCCCCGGTCACGACCGGCGTCAAGCTGGAGGCGATCATCCAGGACGGGGATGGATTCATCGTCCGCGCGTCCGGCAAAGAATATGTTTGCGATAAGATCATCCTGGCACTCGGGACTCGGGGGGAACCCAGGAAATTGAATGTGCCGGGCGAAAAACTGCCCAAGGTCTTCTACTCCCTCATCGATGCCAAGGAGTTTGCTGGCGGCCGGGTCGCCATCGTGGGCGCCGGGGATACCGCCCTGGAGTCGGCCCTCGCGCTTGTGAATCAGGAATGTCGGATCACACTCATCGTGCGCGGCGATGGATTTCCCAAGGCCAAGGGACGGAACCGGGAAAAAATAGCCACGGCTATCGAGCGCAATTACGTGCAGGCGTTCTTCAACAGCGCCATCCAGGAGATCAAGCCCAAATCGGTCGCCGTCTCCACTCCCGAAAAGAGCCTGGAGATTGAGAACGACTACGTGTTTGTTATGGTTGGCGGGGAATTGCCTTTTCCCCTGCTGGAAAAAATCGGAGTCCGAATCGTGGAGCGGGAGACCTAGCCGCCGTTTGCAGCGCGAAGCCCGAATAGCGTCAACGGACCGCCCTGCCTTGCCGCGGCGACCACAGCGGGACTAATCAGATTTCAACCGTCCAACCTTTGATGTTGTGACAATCAACGCACTTCTCTTGTTTTCCAGGATGCCTGTAGGAATGACACTCCTGGCAGCTGAATTTTTCTTTTTGGGCTCCCCTGAGGCGTTTGACATTCGGCGTTTTGGCGTTGTGACACGCCCCGCAATCCACCCCGAGGTGTCTGTCGGTCAAGGGGTAGTCCGTCTTGGAGTGGTCGAATTTTTCGTGGCAGTCCCCGCATTTCGTTTTCGTTGGTTTGTATCTCGGCGTGTCGACCAATTTCCCGGCCACCGTGGCTTTCAGCAGAGGGTGACACTTTTCGCAGCCTACTCTTTCGTGAAGGCCCTGGAGAGGATAACTCGTCCTCTCGTGGGAAAAGCCCGGCGCCGGCTTAAAATGGACCGCGTCGTGGCATTTCTGACAGCCCTTGTCCAATTGGCCGTCATGGAAATCCGGATGGCAGGAGACGCAGTCTGCGGAAAGCGGTCCATAGCGGACCGTTTCGCCGAGCCCGGCCGGGAAATCGGATTTCTCCTTCTTGTGACAGTTCTCGCATTTCACCGTGGCGTGGGTTCCCACCAGTTTGTAGGAAGAATCTTTCTGATGGTCAAAACTCAGGAATCCCGTTTCAAATCCTTGGGTGGGATGGCACGAATCGCAGTCCTTCTTGAACTGCCCGAGATGAACGTCCTTATGGCAATCCAGGCATCCGGTCTTGATTGGTTTATAGATGATCGGAGTCTTTTCCCCCTTGGCAAAATGGCACTTATCACAACCGACCTTGGCGTGCTTCCCGGTCAAGGGGTAGCGGGTTTTTTGGTGATCAAAGGCCGCTATTTTGAACCCCGAATCGCCGTGGCAGCGGCTGCAATCATCCACGAACTGCCCCTGATGGGGATCTTTCTTATGGCAGTCCTGGCAATTGGCGAAAGGAACCTTTCCCAGCTTGCCGCCGGGGTGGCATTGAGAGCACTTCAGACCGATATGTTTGCCTTTGAGAGGATACTTCGTCCGGTTATGGTCATAAGAGCCGCCTCTCCAGGAGGTCTCATTGTGGCAGCTCGTGCACACTTTTCCCAGGGACGGAACGTGCTCATCGCGGTGGCAATCGGCGCAGTTGGCGAACTTCAACCCGGCCCATTTTTTTTGAGGATGGCATTTCTCGCAGGACACTTTCTCATGCGCCCCTTTGAGGGCGTAGGCGGCCGTGCCGTGATCGTATTTGATCACTTTGAAAGAGAGGTCAAGGGGATGGCACTTGTCGCATTCCTGAGCGAACTGTCCTCGGTGGACGTCCTCGTGACAAGCGACGCAACGAGCGCTCTTGATGAGGTAGGAGCCGGGCTTTCCCAAAGGAGAATTGCGGGCGTTGTGGCACTTCAAGCAATCCGGGATTGCGGCGTGTTTCCCGGTCAGAGGATATCCGGATTTGGCATGATCGAACTCCTTCGGCTTCCATTCGATGAGTGGGAATTCGAGCCCCTGGTGATCGGGATGGCAGGCGGGACAGCCGGTTTTTTTATCTGCGTGGAATCCTCTTCCGGCGTCGATCCGTTTGGCCAGTTCTTCATGACAAAAGAGGCACTTTTTATCGACGGATTTTATTTTGGGCGTATGGCACTTGGTGCAATTGTTCAGGCCCGAGTATTCGCTGTGGACACGGCTGAGCTTGCCCGGGGAGACCAAAAGTTCCGCTTCCTGGCTTAATAGAAAATGCGGCAGGCCGAGGAGCGCGAACAGGCAGAGGAAGGAGGCGATGTGAACAGACTTGAGACGGGCGCGAGCCATCTTGATAGTCAAGTTGATCCTAAATTTTGTTATTTGTTTACTACTCACCGCTCACTGCTCACTCCAACCTATTTTTGCGGCTCGATGATGATTTTCATAGACCGGCCGGCCGCCTCCATGATTTTGAAGCCCTCTCCGGTCCGGGCAAGCGGGAGCCGATGCGTGATCATGTCGCTGACCCCGATCCTTTTCGCTCTCAAGAGTTCGACGGTCTCCTGGAGGTCATCGGCGACCGCGGCATAGGAAGTGAGGAGCGTGATGTCATCCCGCCAGAATTCGTTGAGGGGAAGCGGAAGCTTGTCTTCGGGCAGGGGAACGGCGAAAAACATAACCGTTCCGCCGCGGTCCACGCACTTCAGGGCCTGCTCGGCCGCCGTCAGCGACCCGGCGCAGACGATGACTCTGTCGGCGAGCCTTCCCTCATTCACCGCCTTCAGAGCTTCGGGCGTGAACGTCCGGGCCTCGATGACGGAGTCCGCGCCGCATCTCCGAGCGAACTCCATCCTATAAGGATGAATGTCCGTGGCGATCGTCCGCCCGGCTCCGAACATCCTGGCCAGCTTGAGGTGAAGAATTCCTGAGATTCCGCTCCCGAGGATGACGACCGTCTGGCCGGGTTTCGGGCGAATGATCTTTTGCCCGCGCAGGGCGCAGGCCAGCGGTTCGATGAAGGTCCCTTCCTCGTAAGTGACGGAATCCGGCAGCCGGAACGTGCCCCGGTCCACGTTGATCGGCGGGACCCGGATGAACTCAGCGAACCCACCGGGGTCGAAATTGGTGGAATGCAGCGTCTCGCAAGCCGTGGGATGGCCGGAAAGGCAATAGTGGCAGGTGTTGCAGGGGACGTGATGGGTGACCGAGACTCTGTCCCCAATCATAAACTTCGCGACGTTCGTTCCTTTCTCGACGATTTCCCCGGCGATCTCGTGACCGAGAACCCGGGGGGCCTTCTTGATCCGGTACCACTCCAGGACATCGCTCCCGCAGATTCCGCTGGCCACGACTCTGAGCAGGAGTTCATCGGGTCCGATCCGGGGAACGGGCCTTTCCTCGACCCGGACGTCGTGATTTGAATAGTACATCGCCACGCGCATGGCTTGCTCCGTATTTTCTAGCGGCCGGGTTCTTCCGTCGATCGTAGAGAGGCGATCACTCAAGCCGCTACTCTATTTTGCTCTTTCCTTATTGAATATCCGATACGCGTCTCCGGCAGATTTCTTTCCATGGACGACCGCCCTCACGGCCTGGATCATGGCGACCGGCGCGTCGGATTGAAAAATATTCCTCCCCATGTCCACTCCCGCGGCGCCCCGGCTGATGGCATTGTGAGCGAGCTCGAGCGCTTCTTTCTCGGGCGTTTTTTTTCCGCCCGCGATCACGACCGGGACCGGGCAGGTCTCGACGACTTTTTCAAAATCCTCGCAATAGTACGTTTTGACGATGTGGGCCCCGAGCTCGGCGGCGATGCGGCAGCACAGGCTCAGGTAACGGGCGTCCCTGACCATGTCCTTGCCGACCGCGGTCACGGCCAGGACCGGGATTCCGTATTCTTCGGCTTCGTTCACAAGCTCCGAGAGACCGAGCAGGGTCTCTTTCTCGTGGGCCGATCCGACAAAAATGGACAGGGCGACTGCGGCCACGTTGAGCCTGATCGCCTCTTTGAAGCAGGTCGTCGTTCCTTCGTTGGAAAGCTCTCCCAGGATGCTCGTGCCCCCCGAAACCCTCAACACGATCGGGATATCTGCCTCCGCGGGGACTGAAGTCCTCAAGAGCCCCCTGGTCAGCATGAGTGAATCGGCATAGGGGAGCAAGGGCTCGATCGTTCGGCGGGGGAATTCGAGACCGCTCGTGGGACCGAGAAAATAGCCGTGGTCAACGGCGAGCATCACGGTCTTGCCGGTCTCTGGTTTGATGATTCGGGAGAGCCGGTTCTTTAAACCCCAGTCCATATCTACCTCCAAATGCAGTGAGCGCTGAGGAGTGAGCACTGAGCAGTGAAAAGCCAGAATTTCAAGCTTAGCTTTTTTCTGGGTTCAAGAAAAGCGGGAATTCGGCAAAAAAATGGAGTCGTTGAGAACTCGAGCTAGGATATTTGATTTCTTGAAGTCAAACGGCTCAGGGCTCACGGCTCACAGCTCACTGTTTATTATTTTACGACAGGTTTGGTGCTGACTCGGTTGCGGCCGAGCCACTTGCTCTGGAGCATCAATTGCTCGGCCCGTTGCACCAGGCTCTCCACCGAGTCAACGCGCAGGGCGAGGGTCGCGCCTATGGACACCGTCACCGAGATGAGATCGGGCTCGACGAGGACATTGGAGTTGGCGATGAGCACGCGGAGTTTGTTGGCCACCAGGGCGAGTTTTTGCTCGTCGATATTGATGATGACCGACAGAAACTCTTCTCCTCCCCAACGCCCCACGACCTCAAAAAAACGAACGTTATTGGCCAGCGTCTGAGAGACCATTTTGAGAACCTTGTCGCCCACCTCCAGCCCGTAGCGCTCGTTGACCGCTTTGAGATGGTCGATGTCGACAAAGATGACACCGAAGGAAAAATGATAGCGGTTCAATTCGTCGAGCCGGGAGTGGACGAGCATCTCCAGATATTGTTTATTGCCCAACCCGGTGAGGGGGTCGAGCATGATCATCTGGTCGAGCTCTTGGGCCTTCTGAGGCATGAGCAGCCGGGGCGACAGGCTGTAGAAAATCTGGGCGGTGCCGATGATCTCCCCGGACGGGTTCCGCCTGGGGAGACTCGTCAGGGAGATGGGGAGCCTGTGGCCTTCTTTGTGATGGACATAGACTTCGCAGGTCCGGGCGACGCCGTCCCGGAGGGTCAGCTTGGAGGGGCAATCGTCCAGGCACAGGATATTCCCTTTCTCATCAACGTGAGTGAGGACATTCTCGGAGCAGATTTTGCCAAGCACTTCCGAGCTCTTGTAGCCCGTGATTTGTTCGGCCGCGGGGTTCCAGAAGGTGATCCGCTGGACCTTATCGAGGAAATAGATTCCTTCGTGGACGCGATTGACAATTTCGAGATAAAAGTCCTCGGGGGGCTTTTCCGGGACCAACACACTCTCCGACTCTGACATTTCTTGTCCCCCTTATAACAAAGAAATCAAAAAAAGTCAAAGCCGGACAAAAAATTTCCCAAAGCGGCCGGCCGGAGCTTGACACTGAGTATTCATATAGGTATTATAGGAACAGTAGGAAATCAGATGAAACCGGTGATGAAGTCTTGCCCTTTTTCCGGAAAATGGACCGTGGGAGTGGCCGCCTTCCTGCTAGGAGCCTGGGCCGCCGCTCATCGGCTGCCACACTTCACCTCACCAGGGACATCAGGAGGATTGCCTTTCCTGCCACACGTTTGAAAACTGGCGGGTGGGATATTCAGCCACCAAGGATATGAGATGAAAAAATTCGCTCTTGTCTTCTTGGCTATCACCGGACTCTGGCTTTCGGCCGGAGCATCCTCGGGCGACTATTATTTAAGAAGCTCTCTCTCTCTTGACTGGTTCGGAGCCAGCTACGAGCAAGGCCCTTTTATGAACCAGCTCAGCACCCGCCTCAAATTCGAGTTCTCACCGAACACGAGCCGGGATTGGGCCGTTCTCATCGATATTCGTGACCGCTACAACGTCCAGGAAGGAAGCCGGAACCAATTCATTCTCTATGATGCCCGAATCACCTACAACCCCCGGAGCAAGCCGTTCTACATATCGGTGGGGCAGATGAACCTTTATGATACGGCCGGCATCGGCCAGCTCCTGGGAGGCGTTTTCGGCTATAAAATCAACAAGGACCTCCTCCTCGGCGCCTACGGCGGGTTCGAGCAGCAAGTCTATGTCAGCAAGATTGATACCAATTATCAAAAATACGGCCTTTTCGCCCGGTACAATGGCTCGGGCGCGACCTCTCTGTCTTTAAGTTACAACCACCTTCGTTTTTCGGGCACAACCGAGCAGTCATACATTTATGCTCAGGCCTTCGTACCCGTTAAAAAGACGCTCTTTGCTTTTGGGAATGTCCAGTATGAGCTCGGTCCCCACTTGGCCGCCAAAGACCGCCTCTCCCTCGTCTTCATCAACGTCAGATTGGAAATGACCCGTTATGCCGACCTGACCGCTTATTTCAGTTCCGGGAAGGGACTTGATTTTCATCGCTACCTCCTGGAGAAATCGCAGGATCCGAGCTTCAACGACCAGGAGCTGCAGCGCTTTTTCTATTCAAGCCAGTATGGATTGCGGTTGAGTTTCAAACCGGTCAACAATGTCCGGGTCTATCTCTCCCGCCAGGAGAGTGAACAGAAAGATTTTCATCTCAAAAACCACACCTGGCGCTTCGGAGCCTCGGCCTCGGACATCCTCAGAACCGGCTTCACATTAAACGGGGATTACTCACTCAACCGGGGCGACCTGGCTGAATCCAATTCTTATTATCTTTCCCTGAGTAAGGACTTTGGACGGTTCTCCTGGTATGCGACTTTCTCCAACACCTATAACGGCTTTCGCTATGTCGCCGGCGCCGAGACCCCACAGATCATCCACTTCAACAACTACAAGACCCTGGGGAGCAGCGTCTTTTTTTATTTGAATCGGCGCATTTCTATTTCTTTGGAGTACAATTTTTATATCCAAGAAAAATTGAACCAACATCTATTTTTTGTTAGACTCATGCTGCGCAAATAAAATAGATGAGCATCGCCAAGCGAAAGTTCTATCGCGTCATCCCGTTGGCCGCAATTCTTTTTCTAAGCCTCTGGCTCCTGATCCGGCTCACAAGCCCCGCCGCCCAGCAGGAGCAAACCAAGTGGACGGCCCAGAATCATGACAAGACAAATTTCCCCCTCGTCGGCAAGCACCAAACGGTGGCTTGCGGCGAGTGTCATCTCAAGGGGATCTTCGAAGGCACGCCGACCGCCTGCGAGGCCTGCCACTGGGAGCGGCGTCAGGATGACCGCTACAAGCTCCAGCTCGGCCTCCACTGTGGGGATTGCCATACACCTCAGTCTTGGAAGGAGGTCGCGCCGGCGAAGTGGAATCATACGGATGTGACCGGATTCAGACTTGAGGGGGTGCACGGGACACTCGACTGCGCCGACTGTCATCGGCAAAATGGACTCGGGAAAGCGGCGGCCGAGTGTTATGCCTGTCACCAAGAGAATTTCGGATCGGCCAAGAACCCCGACCACGGCGCGGCCGGGTTCCCGACTCAATGCCAGATCTGCCATCGCAGCACAGCGTCCTGGCAGGGGGCTGTCTTCAGCCACAAGTTTCAGCTTTTGGGGAAGCATAAGCTGGCCCTCTGCTCCGACTGCCACAAGAGCGGCCAGTATGCCGGGCTCCCCACGGCTTGCCTCTCCTGTCATCTGAATGACTATAACAGGGCCGGAGATCCGAACCATAAGCAGGCGGGTTTTCCCACGGATTGCGTCGTCTGCCACGGAAACGGCGCCACCGGTTGGCAAAACGCCAAGTTCGACCACAACAAATTCGCACTAAAAGGAAAACACAAGATCGCCGCCTGCGCCGATTGCCACAAAAACGGACAGTACACGGGAACTCCCTCGACCTGTGTGTCCTGCCACTTGAATGACTACAACGGTACGACGGATCCGAACCACCCGCAGGCCGGATTCCCCACGGACTGCGTGGCCTGCCACGGCGACGGCGCCGCGGGCTGGACAGGGGCCGGATTTGACCACACCAAATTCGTCCTGAAGGGAAAGCACAAGACCGCCGCCTGCGCGGATTGCCACAAGAACGGACAATACGCGGGGACTCCCTCCACCTGTATTTCCTGCCACTTGAATGACTACAACGGCACGAATGATCCAAATCACAGGCAGGCGAACTATTCAACCGATTGTGCGACCTGTCACGGCGACGGTGCCCAGGGCTGGGGTGATGCCAACTTTGTCCACAGCAAGTTCGCCCTGAAGGGAAAGCACAAGACCGCCGCCTGCGCGGACTGCCACAAGAACGGACAATACGCGGGGACTCCCCCGACCTGTATTTCCTGCCACTTGAATGACTACAACGGCACGAATGATCCAAATCACAAGCAGGCGAACTATTCAACCGATTGTGCGACCTGTCACGGCGACGGAGCGCAAAGCTGGTCTGGGGCAAGCGCCAACCACGACCAGTTCTGGCCGCTTCAGGGAGCTCACAAAACCTTGACCTGCAACACCTGTCACAGCAAGGGCTATAACCTGCCGAAAGATTGTTATGGCTGTCACGCGGCCAATTACAATAGCACGACCAACCCCAACCATAAGTCTTCGGGTTATTCTACGACCTGCGAGAATTGTCATTACGCGACTCATACATCCTGGACACAGGCTGTTTTTTCCCACAGTTTTCCGATCAAATCTGGCAGGCACGCGGGTTTCAGCTGCACCGATTGCCATCTGACCAGCAATTATAATCAATTTTCCTGCATCGATTGCCACACTCACAGTAAGAGCACGGTGGACTCGCATCACAGTGACGTCGGCGGCTATTCCTACAACAGCCAGGCTTGTTACTCCTGTCATCCCAGAGGATCAGGCGACTAAAGCCGTCTCTCTCGTCGTCTCGTCTTTTCGTCCTCTTTATGAAAAAACAGAAGAATAGGGCCCCGCTCACGGTGCACCCCCGTCCGTGCTCGCAAAAAATCTTTCTTTGCGCCCTCCGAGATTTTTTGCTGCGGGCGGGCGGGGGCCCCCGCACCTGCTCCCCATTCTTCTGTTTTTTTAGCTTAGCTCACAATCTGGACGGGGCACGCGGTACGGGGCACGGGGGACGAGTCAAATTGACTTGCTTGGGGCAATCCGCTAGAATCTGAGCCACCCCTGGCGGTGTAGCTCAGTTGGTCAGAGCATGCGGCTCATATCCGCAGAGTCGGGGGTTCAAATCCCTCCACCGCCATTTTTTGCCTTAGACGTGACACACAAAAAGCGAGATAAGCGGATATTTTCCAGAACGAACATGGCCCCTGATCCCTTCCCAGTTACCCCTCACGCTTTACCCCTTACTGCAGACTAAAATGATTTATAAGAAGTTCAAGGCCACAGTCGCCAAATACCGCCTTCTTGAAGACGGAGATAAAGTCCTGGTGGCTTGTTCGGGCGGGGCCGACTCGACGGCCATGCTGGACCTCCTTCTCGAACTCCGCCACGAGCTTTCACTCGAGCTGGTGTTGGCCCATTTCAACCATAGGCTTCGGCCGGGCGCCGATAAGGATGAGGAGTTTGTCCGGAGAGAAGCGGCCCGGCGCGGCTTGGCCCTCATCGTCCTCGGCCGGTACGTCCGGCCCTACGCTCGCCGCCGACGGCAAAACCTGGAAGAGGCGGCCAGAGAGCTGCGCTATTCTTTTTTAAAAAAGGCGGCCGTCCAAACCGGTGCCACCAAGATCGCGACCGGCCACACGATGACCGATCAAGCCGAAACGGTCCTGATGAGGCTCTTCAGGGGAAGCGGACTGCTGGGTCTCGGAGGAATCGCTCCCAGCCTGGAGGGGCTGATCATCCGGCCTTTGATCGAAATAGAACATTCCGAGATCGAAGATTACCTCCGCAGGCGTGACCTCTCTTACCGTGTCGACGAAAGCAATTTCGACCGCCGTTTCCTCCGCAATCGCATCCGTCTCGATCTCCTTCCCGAGCTTGAAAAAAATTATGCCAGAGGAATAGCGGCTCACCTCGCCCGGCTGGCCTCAATCCTTCGCGAAGATGAGGGTTTCCTGGAAGTCGTGACGGACGAAAACGCCCGGCGAGCGATTTTCTCAAGAGGCGGTCAGTCGGCCTTGGATGTCCAAATTCTTTCAGCATTGCCGCCGGCTCTTGCCAGGCGCCTCGTCCGCAGGTTTCTTCTCACCGTCAAAGGCGACTTGAGGCGCGTCTCTTTTGCCGATGTCGAGGACATCCTCGGCCTAAAAAATGAAAAAGAGAAAACTCTGCCCAAAGGCCTGGCCTTGAAAAGAGAAAAAGACAAGATTCTTGTGAAGAAAAAAGCTCCTCGCGCCGCTGAGTTCGAACGAAGCTGGGACGGCAGGAAGACTCTTCGCTTGGTTGGAGCAGGCTTCGAAATCCGGGCGAAGAAAATGAAAAGAAGCCACTCCACTCCATTTGCTTTCGACGACAACCGGAGCGCCTACCTGGATTTTGCGAAGCTCGAATTTCCTCTTCTTGTCCGCAACCGAAGGCCCGGCGACATATACAGGCCCCTCGGGGCCCCGGGACGGAAAAAACTCAAAGAGATCATGAGAGCGAAAGGCATTCCCGAGGCGGAGAGGGCCTCCCGGCCCGTCTTTGTATCCGGCGACAACATCATCTGGGTCCCGGGCTGTCCCGTCGCCGAAGCGTTCAAGGTCAAAAAATCGACAAAAGACATTTTCTTGATCGAAATAAAAAAGCGACCAGTGAGCCGTGAGCAGTGAGCACTGAGCAGTGAAGAGAACAATCCAAAGTCTGTTTTTATCTCCGAGATGCGCTGAGCCGTTTTCTCGAACTCGTACTCCGTCTACGATAAGTGGGGTGCGAGGGGAGAGCCAGTAAGGGGTTAAAAACGGGAAATATCGTCCATCTGGTCTGCGTCGTCATCTTATCTTTTCGCGAGAAAATAAGGGAAAAACAAAAAAAAATCAAAGTGCTTTTTTCTTGGAGATACGGCCAGGCGATGAGATAAGAGCTGGCTTAAGGTTGACTCTTTCGCTGCTCAGTGCTCACAGCTCACTGCTCACCCTCTTTATAGATAGTTTTCCTTCCAGATTGCAAAGACCAGAAGCGCCCAGAGCTGGTGGCTGTAGTTTTCCCGGCCTGCCAGATGGGACTCGATCATCTTCTGGACCGCGGAGAAGTTGAAGAACCCTTCTTCCCGGACGCGTTTTTCGCCCAACGAATCCAGGAGCAAGTCCCGGAGGTCCGTTTTCAACCAGTGTTTGATGGGAATGCTGAAGCCTTGTTTGGGCCGGTAGATGTTGTCTTTGGGCAGGAGGCGTTCGACCGTCTTTTTGAAGACCCACTTCGTACTGAGCCCGTGAAGCTTGAGCTTCCCCGGCAGCCGGAAGGCGAATTCGATGAGTTTGTGATCGAGGAGCGGCACCCGGGCCTCGAGCGAAGTGGCCATGCTCATCCTGTCCACTTTGACCAGAATATCATCCGCCAGGTACGTCTTGAGGTCCAGATAAAGCTCGGAATTGACGCTGTCAAAAGAGCCGGATGTTCGGAAAAATTCTCGGAACGGCTCCCTTTGAGAAATATCCTCCAGGCCTCCGAGGACGGCGATAAAACCCGGGGCATAGAGCTCCTTTTTGGCCTCCTCCGTTAGAAACATCATCCAGCGGAAATGTCGAAGACCGGGGTCGTGTCCGAATCCTTCGACGTAGCGCCTGAGCTTATTCCAAGCCCCCTTTTTTTGGGCGGAAGGACGCATCCTCCTGGTTATCCCGGAGAGCAGGCGGGAGACCGGAGGTACCCCCGGCAAACCTGAGATTTTCTGAGCCTGGTAATGTTCATAGCCGCCAAAAACCTCGTCGCCGCCATCCCCGGAGAGGGCGACTTTGACCTGCCGCCGGGCCATCTTTGAAACGAGATAGGTCGGAAAAATAGAGAAATCGCCGAAGGGCTCATCCAGATGCCGGACGAGTTTTTCGGTGAGCTCTAAGGCCTGAGGCTCCAGGATGAGCTCTTCATGCTGGGTCTCGAATTTGCGGACGATCCGACGGGCGTATTCCATCTCATTGTAGGATTGGTCTTTGAAGCCGATAGAAAAGGTTTTGAGCGGCGAGGCTCCGCACTCCCTCATCAGGCCGACGATCGTCGAGGAGTCGATCCCTCCGCTGAGAAAGGCGCCCAGGGGGACATCGCTGATCAGCCGAAGCCTGACCGACTCTTTGAGCAGCGCGTAAAGCTCGTCAGTCAGCGAGGATAAGCTATGTTTCCGAGTCTCGGCCTCAACTTCCGGCTCCGGTTGCACGTCCCAGTACTTGCTGAGCTTGGCCTGTCCGCGCTGGTAGATCAAGAGATGGCCGGCCGGAAGCTTGTGGATATTCTTGAAGATAGAAAAAGGGGCAGGGATGTATTCCAGGGTTAAGAAAAGGTCCAGGGCCCTCGGTTCGAGCACCCGCTCGACCCGCGGATGAGCGATGACCGCCTTGAGCTCCGACCCGAAAACGAGAGTCCCTTCCGGGAGCCGCGTATAGTAGAGGGGCTTGATTCCGACCCGGTCACGTCCCAGAATGAGCTTCTCTTTCTTGAGGTCCCAGAGAGCAAAGGCGAACATGCCTCGGAATCTCCGGACAAAATCCTCCCCCCACTCCTCGTAGCCGTGAACGATCGTTTCGGTGTCCGTCCGGGTGGCGAAGGAGTGGCCTCGGGAGATGAGCTCCTGCCGGAGGCCTTGGAAATTGTAGATCTCGCCGTTATAGGCGACCCAGACCGAACCGTCTTCGTTGGAAAGCGGCTGATGGCCGGTCTCGAGGTCGATGATGCTCAGCCGGCGTGCCCCCAGCCCGGCCTTGCTGTCAAGATGGATCCCCTGGTCGTCGGGTCCGCGGTGGACGATCGTCCCGCACATGGCCTCGAGGAGGGATTGGGAAATGGGCTCACTGTCGTCGGTCCGGACGATTCCGCAGATGCCGCACATTATTGTCTCGGGATGATCTCCAGCTCGAAAAAGACGCCGAGGTAGCGACGCTCGTCGCTCTCCTTGTCCTCGAAATAGGGAATCGATCCTTTAGAGGCCCTGATTTTGAGCTTGTAGAGGTGGGCCATCTTGATTTGGAATCCGTTGCCGACGGGAAAAACGAGGGTTGTCCTCTGCTTTGATTCCAGAGTCACTTTTTGGGCCCGGCCCTCGACGACGACTCTGATCTCATTGTCGCGGCGGGGATTGTTGAGAAGATGGACCACAATCTCCTTGACCGGATAATAGGTCTTGAGGACCATTTCCGCAGTGCCATCTCCCCTCGTCCACACGCCTGTCGGCTCGAGCTTGCGCAAGAAATTATCGTCAAGGAAATGCATGTAGCCGATGTTCGGAGGGGTGCCGAAGGTGATTCGAAACCCGGCAGGATTGGTGTTGGTCGGAATATTGTTGATCAGGGACATCTCCACGGGGAGGGCCTTGAAGGGGAATTTTTTGGCGTGTGTCGCGGGAAGAGCGGAGGAGCGGAAAGGGCTGACGAGGATTTGGGAGATGAAGATCGCTGCGACGGCCCAACAGAGGGCGAGTTGTCTGGGCCTGATTTTCAGGCGCGGCAGAAACAAAAAAAGCGGATAGATGTTCAGGAAATATCGGTTGGCCAGGGATCCCCCGCCTCCGCCGTAGTTGTCGGGCATGAGGATGATATAGATGAGAATCTCGCCCGCGAGGGCGCCCAGGACGAGCCACTGCTCAAGTCGGCGCCGGGGCCGGTCAAAAAAAGCGAACCAGAGCAGGAGGAGAACGGAGGGGAAAAAATACCAGACAATCCCGGTGAAGCGCCCGAAAAAATAATAGAACAGATTGTAAGCTATGAACTTCGGGGGCAGGAGAAACCGTTCAAAATAGTTTTCCGCCGTCATAACCGCGCCTTGAACGGAATCAAAAGTCTTATCCGGCTTCTCCAGGGGAAAAGTCTTGATGAAGCTCTTCCGCTCGCCGGCCATAAAATTCCAATCCGAGGTCAAGAGGAAGTTGGCGCTGAAGAGGATCCCGGCGCTCAGGACGAAACAGAAAACGATGACAATCGCCTTTCCCCATCGTTTCCGAAGCAGGGCCAAGAGAACGATCGGACCCATGAGGACGGCGTTGGCCGGCTTGGAAAAAACGGCAATCCCGGTTAGAAACGCCGCCAGATAATCACTCCAGTCGGAGAGCAGAAATCGTTCCAGCCGATTGTTTCTCCTGAGGGCATCGGGTTCCGGAGGGGGAGCCTCTTTCTTTCTGATCTTGTAGATCAAGAGGAAAAGGATGATGAAGACGAGGGCCAGGTTGAAGAAATCGGGCGAAATCCAGAGGAAATAGACCCCGGCCACAGAGGCGAAGAGAAACGTCAGGAGCAGGCCCAGAGAGAGAATCGGTCTGTTGAACAGGGAGAGATAGGAAAATCCCATCAGCAGGATCAGCAGAAGGAGGAACGAATGAAAAACAAGCAATCCGTTGTAGCCGAAGACCCGGACAAACGGCGCGGCGAAGAGAGGGTAGGCAAAAGATTTTGCGTAGAAAAGCCTGTTATCTTTAGCTTTTTTCAGAAAAATCCCGTTGGGCCCGGCCCAGAAATCGCGGTAGTATCGGGCCAGGTCTTTGGTCGTGTACTCGAGATCACTGTCATAGGCGATGCTCTGGCTCATGGCGAAGTAAGTCGCCTGGTCAGCAAAGAGAAAGCCATCATGGATGGGGGGGAGGTTGATGAACAAGGAGAAGCCCAGGGAAAAGAGGAAGACGAGAACGATGACTGAGAGAACGAGCTTTCTTTCCTGGATCATCGCCTAAGCAATAGCATAGACAAGCACAAAATTCAACAGAAGCCGTCGTCTCGTCGTTTCGTCATGTTGACAAAAGAACAGTGAGCGGTGAGCATCTGGTTGTGGGGAGCCAAGGGGTCTATAAAAAACGGGGGATGATGCTGTTTTGAATTTATCCGGACGTGCCGAACAAGGATAGCCCCACAGTGACTAAATGGCGAGATAGACGCCCCTCCCTCCTCAGCGGCTATTAATGTGGGACGGGGATGAAATCAACATTCCTCACCCCCCTTCGAAAGGGGCAGCGGAAAAGTCTCTGCCTCTTGAGGGAAAAAACAGGGGCTAGCCTTTAGGGGTGAGCGCCAGGGCGAAAAGGATGATACCCCTTACGCCAAAATCACCTGAAAATTCATCTTGAGGGGGGATTGTTTAAAAGCCAGCGAAATAAGATGATAACAATGCCATAAGAGGGCCTTCGGAACGTGGAAAATTTTTTCTTGAAGAAAACAGGCTAAGATGGTAAAATCTGACCAAATTTATAGAAGCGTTCTGAGCTGGGAAGATTAGGAAAATGAGGATCAAAACCAAGGGATTCACTTTAATTGAAGTGTTGGTCGTGGTGGGGGTCATGGGCATCCTTATGTTGGCGGCCTACCCGAGCGTCCAGCAGACACTGGACAAGAGGAGCCTGGAGAGCGCGGCCAGGGATATCCTGACGACCCTCCAGGGGGCGAAATTCCAGTCGGTCAACAAGAAGATCCAACACCGGGTGAGGTTCATCAATACGGCGGGAGGCTGGTCGTTCCGCGTGGAACAGGAAGTCGCGGCCGGCAGCTGGAGCATGCTCCCGAACTATGTCCCGAAGACGATCCCGACCAAGTTCACGGTGACGGTCAACCTGCCGGACCTGACGACGGTGGCCTACTCTTCGACGGGATACGTGTCCAATTACAATAACACTCAGCACACAATCTTGCTGGTCTACCCGAAGCTTGTGGGCTTGGGGGTGCCGGGCCAGCGGTTGATCACGATCTACTCCGGGGGTTCGATTGAATATTCGAAGCTCTGAGGGGAGAGCCTGAGCGGATGGGATGAGTGAGAACATGAGAGTCAAGAAAAGGACGAGGAAGGGAAGGGGATTTTCACTGATCGAGGTCCTGGTGGGGATCACGCTGATGGCGATCGCCCTGGTCGGACTGGCCGAGTTGTTCACCTTGAGTGTCATGAATAACCTGCGGTCGAGTGAGATCACCAACGCCACGTTCCTGGCCCAGCAGGAAGTCGATTATCTCAGGACCATGCTGGGGACGGAGCTCGGTGTCCTTCCGGCTTCGGCCGATGAGCAAATCGACCTTAACGGGGATGGAATGGTCGATTTCCGGAGGATCACACAGGTCCAAAACGGCGGATCCTATTTCACCGTCCGGGTCCTCGTTTTTCCTCCGAGCGAGCTGACGGCGACCTTGGCTCAGCTGACCGCCAATCCCGACCAGCATCGGGTCAAGGCCAGGATCAACACAATGATCAGCCGATGATGCCGACGCGTTTTTACGAATGAAGTGAGGCCAATGATGCGGAAAGAACACAAAGGACAGAGTCGCGGTTTTACCCTGATCGAGCTCCTTATCGGAAGCACGATCATGCTGGTGACCATCTTGGCGGCGCTGTACATATATGGCCGCAGCAATAAGGTATCGGTTGATCAGCAGCAATACGCCCAGGTCCAGCACGACGTCCGCTCCGGGATGTACTTTATCTCCCGGGATACCCGCATGGCGGGGGTGAACTTGCCTGGAGAATTTATGGGCTATTTTCTTGAAGGCGTGGACAACGATAACGCTGAGAGCGCGACGGTCACTCCGGATAGGTTAAGGATGATCGGGAACATTGAGGAGCCCTTACTCCTCAAGATAAAAACGTACGACGGGTCAGCCAACACCCTGGCTCTGGATGATTACAGTTTTGAGCAATATCCTTATCTTGATGCTTATTATACCAACAAATATATTCTCATCCTTCCCAGCTCCACTTCAAACTGTCGGCTCGGGCAGGTCAGAATCGTGTCCGGGGTGAACCATACCGGCGTCACAAATGAATCGCTGAACTTGATCGGAGGATTGGCCCCCAACATCACTCTGCCCGGAGGTCCCTCGGGATTGGGCGCTCCAGGGAATTGCCCGTCCTCCGAGTACACAAGCGGCACCGTCGTTTTCGCCGATGTCAAAGAATATTGGCTGGACGTGACCGGGAATTATCCTGGGTTGACCGCCGGCCAGAACGGGTATATCGGGGGCGGCCACGGGGGCATCCTGTATCTGACGGAAAATGGGGTGCACACGCCGCTGGCCCAGAACGTTGAGAACCTTCAATTCGAGTTCAGGGGTGAATTCACGACCAAGGGAATTATGGATCCATTCCAGGGTTGGAATGCCAATTGGACCACAGATCAGACCAACGGCCCCATCATGCGCAGCCGTATCCGCCAGGTGCGGATGCTTATTCTGGGAACGACTCCGAACCGCATGGTCAGCGTCTCCGGCGTTCCGCCGAACAACATCTATTTGTACCGGCGTCCGGCGCTGTCCAACACTCCAGCCGCGACCCAAGATGACATGCACAAACGATTCTTGCTGGAATCGACGGTCAACGTCCGAAATATGTCTTTGAGCATTTACAATACCGGTGAAAGATAAAAGGCGGACTATGAACAAAGATGCATTCTGGACCAAAAAGAATAGCGGCGTAAGCCTGATCATCGTCATCCTGATCATGGCTTTTATGCTGACCATCGGCATCTTTCTCATGACCATAACAAGCACGGGCCCGGGCGTCGCCGGCAACATGAGGCTCCAGGAACAGGCCTTCAATGCCGCTGAGGCGGGTTTTGATGCGGCCTGGAGATACCTCAACAACAACCTCTCGGCTGGGGGGGTCGTCGATTTCTCTCTGCTCTACCGGACAACCTATAACGGCATGTCCGGGCTCGACAATCCCGACCCTCTGAATCCGTATTATTTTCGCAAGCTGACAGACCAGCAGCTGTGGAATGATGTGATCGCTCATCCCGATAACGCCAATCCCACGATCTCGGCTTTTTACTTCAATTTCACGGCTCAGCCGATGCCTGACGATTCCAGATTCAGTTATACTTGCTTCATGATCAATGATGAAGCCTCTGGTATGACCATCGATCAAACGGATTCTATCCTGGTTTGTATTGGGAAGGGACCACGCAACACGTACAGCCGTTTGGAGGTCACCGTCCAGATCCAATCGCATATTTAAAAGGAAAAGGAAGGGGGCAACCCATGAAAAAATATATTTATGGCATTTTGGTCCTGGCCGTCGCGTTGGGGGCAATCGTTTTTCTCAACGTAAGGGCGCAGCAATGCACGACGACAAGTGGGACTCAGCTCGTCGGATACGTCGGCAGCGATCCCAATACCTATCTCAATCTCGGCACCTTGGAAGGCATAGATAACGATACCCAGCAGTTGTTGTTGAGACTTCATTATCTGGGGGCTAATTTTTCATCCTCGGCCGGTTATCCCAACACCACGAATCACCGAATGTCTGCGGCCGCCGCGGATTTTAATGGAGACGGCATGGTTGATCTCGCCGAGGGCGGGGAGGTATGTGACTACAACACGGACACAAACCTCGGAAACACGAACCGGAATGACAGCAATCTGTCCATCTTTATCAGCCGGGGCAAAGATCCCGGAGATCCGACCAAGTTCTACTTCCCCGCGCCTTCGCCGTATTATGTTTTGTATAATCCTACTGATTCATCCGGCGGGATAAGAACCTATCGTATGTTCGCTTTGGGCGCAGGCGATGTGGATGGCGATGGAGATAACGACATCCTGGCCATCGCCTGGTCAGGCAAGCTCTATAGGTTTAGAAACATGTATGCCGAACATCATGATGCTCCCGGCGGCGCGCCCGATTTCAATGCGACCCCGACCTTGGTGATGGATGTGGTCGGAGACGGCCAGGGGGAATTTAATAACACGAACATGGGGGATTGGCATCATCGCAAGACAAGCGCCATTTCCGTGGTGGATATTGACCGCGACGGCGATAAAGATCTGATCATCGGTCTTCCCACCAACGGGGGGAGCTACGGACAGGTGGTCCTACTTGTCAATAATGGAAGCGGAACATTTTCCAGAAGACCCGGGGCTATAAATCCGTACACGGGCGCGACCTATGGTGTCTGCGGTGCGGAAGCCGCCGATTTTGATCACGACGGCGACATCGACTTCATCGTTGCCTCGACCCACTCCACGGATGTCTATCTTTATAGAAACGATGGGCTCGGAAATTTCACCAAGGTTTCGACACCTGTCGGAACCGTGCCGCTGAACCACGGCGCTCCCGAATATTTCCGGGCCGGAGATTTCGATAACGATGGATTTTCCGATTTTGTGCTCGGCACCGATGCCTTCGTTCTCAACCCCCAAAACCACGGAGGGTTTGTCTTCTGGTTTGATAACAATCGATCGAGTCCGGGCAATTTCACTCTGAATTGTCTTTCCCATCCCCCAGCTTGCTCGACGCCGACTTCCCCATCAAATGACCTGGATTCAGGAGCCGTGGGAGACTTCGATGGAGATGGGGATGTTGATTTCTTTGTGGCCGACGGAAATCAATCTCTAAATGTCTATTTTTTCATGAATGAGATTTTTCCCCTGTACGTCGATCACGGCACGGTCAGCTCCAAGAACATGCTACCCTGCTCTTTCGCCGCCTCCGACAATGCTATTGTCTCGGCGACCATCCATGTTCAAGAGAACAAGCCCGCTCGCACGAATATCACCTATTACTTGGCCAACTCGGACAACGCCGATGGAACTCCTTATTGGGAAGGACCCGTGACCCCCGACGTCGAGTTCACTTTCGCGAATCCCGGCAACTTCCTGAGATGGCAGGCGGTCTTTGAATCATCGGATATCCACACGACCCCGAAACTCCTTAGGGTCACACTCGATTATAAATACATCGGGAAGCGAGAGTACTCCCGCACCTCCCAGGCAGTCACCCAGGCGGACGTCAACCCGGCTAATCCGGGGGATGAGGAAGTCCTCTATTCGGCCTCCTTTGAATTTCCCAAGTGGCGAGGCCATCTCCGCTCCTGGGATGTCGAAAATCTGAACCTGGGCTACTCAAAAGAATCTCAACTTCAAGATATTGTCAACGCGGGTGCAAACTTTGTCCAGGATGCCGGTCAAATCCTGGCGACAAGGACCTGGCAATCGAGGGTCGTCTATGCCGCCTATGACCAGGGCGGTGACGGCATCATGAACGACCGGGTGAATTTTGACATCAACGCGAGCAACATGGCCATCCTGGACGATTATCTTGGCTTGGGGCAGGGAAGCCCGGAGATCCAACCGCTCATCCAATTCGTGCTGGGAGAGGATCCAACCGCGTTCCGGCAGGGCTGGAAGCTGGGAGACATCAATCATTCGTCTCCTCAAGCGCTCGAACCTCCGAGCGGAAACCCTGCGACTATGGGAACCGGCTACGATACCTTCAAGTCGTCCAACGTCAACAGGCGGCGGGCGATCCTGGTGGGCGCCAATGACGGAATGCTCCATTGCTTTGACCCCGTGACCATGGACGAATTGTGGGGTTTCATCCCGAATAACTTACTCTATAAGCTGAAACTTATGAGGGTCGTCGATCCCGACTGCGGAGTCTTCTTAGCCCATCAATTCTTTGTGGACGCAACTCCGGTCATCCGAGACGTCTTTTTTGGGGGTGGATGGCACACCATCGTCATCTGCGGTCAAGGAGCGGGCTGGGGGAAAAACCACCAATGGTATTATTTCTGCTTGGACGTCACGGTGCCTGACGCTCCTGTGCCTCTCTGGGAGCTCACAGACAGCCACATGGGAGAAACCTGGTCTGTGCCGGCCATCGGCAAGATCCAATCCACCGGCCAGTGGGTCGCCTTTTTTGGCTCGGGTTACGACAGCAGCAATCCCCACCTGGGCCTGGGGAACTATTTTTATGCCGTTGATATCGCGACCGGTCAGATCCTGAAGTCCATGCCCGCCGCCGAGACGCCCGATCCCGTGAGTCCTTTTAGCATTCAGAATACGCTGCCCGGCTCCCCTGTGCTGGTCGATTCGGACGGGGACGGCGATGTCGATTCCGCGTTTTTTGGCGATCTGCTCGGCCGGCTCTGGAAGATCGACTTGACCCAGGGAATCCCTGTGTGGACGCCGACGGTCATCTATCGCGACCCCAATCATTACCCGATCATCACCAAGCCCGCTGTCTTTCTTAATCCGACGGACAATTCTGTGCATCTTCACTTCGGGACAGGAGGAGATGATAAAGCTTCGGGCGCAGCCGATTATTCATTTATTGCTCTCAAAGATGGGGCAATTCCGGCGGTCGATTGGTTTATGGGGCCTGACGTCCTGGCCAGTCAACTCGGGATCAATCTCAGCCTCAAGAGAGGCCAGTTCGCCCAGGGGGAAAAAGTCTGGGCGGACGACGTGATCTCCGATCGCATCTGTTATATCGCCACCCTGACGGGGAGTATCGAAAGCCTCAATCCCTGCCTCACGCTGACCGGAGTTGGAAAAATTTATGCCCGAAATGTCACGGGGACCCAGACCGGCGGCTCGGCCTTGTTGGGTCCGGGAGGGACGACGATCGAGTATCTCCAGACTGCGCAAAAAGTCCGCTCGGCCGTGACCATCGGAGGCAATCAGCAGCTGTCTCAGCAAGGACAGTCCAACGTCAATGTGAGAAAGGTCTATATTCAGAGTTATACGCAGCCTGCGGGCGGAGGGCGGACGGAACCGCCAAGCCAGGTTCTGGTTCAGCCGATCCCCCAGAATTCGCTGATCATAAAATCGTGGAGAGAAATCTATAAGATAATTAGATAATTAGAAGTCTATCTCGTCATCTTGTCACATCGTCTTCTTGTCGTGGCGTTTGGACTATGCCCCACTAAGCTTCTTTTGCCATGAGCTATGAGCTATGAACTATGAACTGCGAGGGGGTCAGGCTAAGTTTCTTTGTCCTTGGCAAGACGACGAGAGGACCAAATGGACGAGATGGACGGTTTTGCCGCTATCTTATCCCCTTAAAATGCTGGAGGTAGGCGTTGACGATTCTGTGCCCCCAGACAAGGGAAACATAAGCCGCAGGAGCGAGAAAAGTCCCAAAAGGAAGTGAATACTGAAGGTCCTTCTTTTTAAAGAAAACAAAAAAAAGGCCGATGAGCGCCCCGACGAAAGAAGCCAGGATGAGAGTAAAAAACGCCTGGACCCAGCCCAAATAGGCCCCGATCATCAGCATCATGGTCACGTCTCCCATCCCCATGCCTTCTTTCTTCCGGACTAGGAAATAGCCCCCATAAACAAAAAGCAAAAAACCCGAGCCGACAACTGCGCCCACCAGGGCCTGTCTCAGAGCCAAGTCGGTGCGGAAGAGCGAATACACCAAGGCGAGCACGAGACCGGGAAGCGTGATTTCGTCGGGCAGAACCTGATGAAAATAATCGATAAAACCCAGGACGATGAGAGCGCTCGCGAAGAGGCATGATGCCAGGAAAAAAAGACCCCATGAATACTCGTTGTAAAGGACCAGGAAACTCACCGGCGTCAGGATCTCGACGAGAGGATAGGTGAACGGGATCCTCGCGCCGCAACCCCGGCATTTGCCGCCCAGCAGGACAAAAGAAAGTAGGGGGACGTTGTCATAGAACCTGATCCTGCTCCGGCAAGATGGACAGGACGAGGGAGGATGGGAGAGGTTCAGCCCCCGGGGCAGCCGGTAGATGACGACATTCAGAAAGCTCCCCCAGGCGAGGCCGAAGAAGATGATCAGGATCACCTTTTCCATGGGATCGTCGCCGATCTGACCTCGCCCGTCCCCGGATCATAGACATAGTCTTTTCCGTCCATGTCTTTGGGAAGCGAGGAAAGCCATCCGGTCTTGGTGAGCTCGTCGAGGTCGGAAGGATTGTGCCCGTACTTTTCTCTGAACTTGGCCAGGGCTTGCTCGATCGCCTGGATGTCCACGGCCGCCTTGACCTGGTAGAGATGGTTGGAAGCGATCTTCTTGATCCAGTCTTCCTTGGCGCTGTTATAGACCTCAAGCCATGTTTCCCACGAGGTCTTGTAATCCATGGTCTTGAATGCGGCA
This sequence comes from Candidatus Aminicenantota bacterium, assembly GCA_963701305.1. Taxonomy (GTDB): domain Bacteria; phylum Acidobacteriota; class Aminicenantia; order Aminicenantales; family CAVYOD01; genus CAVYOD01. The sequence continues at coordinate 863,487 of OY969586.1, read as the reverse complement.
TTGGCGTAAAGCCTCTTGATGAGGTCGGGCGACCCTTTGATGTCCATAGCCTTTTTATAATAAGTCCGCGCCAGCTCGAAGTCTTTTTTGGCCATCTGAGCGAAGCTTCCGGCTTCGAACGGAAAGATCCACTGGTTCGGGTTCTTCTCCAAACCGCTGTCCAGGATCTTGAAGGCCAGGTTGATGTCGTGGGCTTCCGCCGCGGCGATGAGCGCGCCGATTTCGTAAGGGTCGACGTAGCGGGGGTCGAGCTCGGCGATGATGGAGAAGATATGGTCGAGATATTTGAACCTGTCCGGGATGGAGTAATCGCTGTAATATTGGATGGCCCAGAGATAGATCAGGTCGGCGAAGACCGAAGAGTAGCCGAAGGTCGCAACCTTGAGATACTTTCCGGACGGGATATAGATGATCGAAGATCCCGGGATTTTTTTCCGAAGGATCTGATCGGTTTTGATCTTGAGGCCGGAGAATGATCCGCAGGAGAGGAGAAGGATAAGAAGCAGGACTGGAAAACCGGAACCCCGTCTCGCCCTCAAGCTCCTCCTCATCGCCCTAGATAAAATCCCGGCGTCTGAAAACGAGCATGGCCAGGGCGAGGATGAAGATGGTGTAAAAGATCCCGTAAGCCGTGGAGTAGAGATAGGATTGGATGGGGATCGGCAGGTTATAAACAACCTCGGTCCGGAAGTTGAAATTCTCCAGGTCCGGCAGGACCAAGTAGAGGAATCGGACGAGGATCTTCCCCACGCCCGGCGTCATTTTTTTGATCAGCGCCTCGAGGCCCCAGGAGAGGTGTCCGATCAGAACGAAGCAGAGTGAATAGATAGAGGAAAGGATGGGGGTCGAAAAGCAAGAGAAAAGGATGGCCACTGCCGTAATCAAAACGAGCTCGAAGAAAATGAAAAAGATGGCGGCCAGCATTCCCCATTCAATCTTAGAGTTGTGAACATAGATAAGCGCCAGGAAAATGAGCGACATCAGCGCCAGCATGATCATGAGGGTCAGGACCAAACCGAAGAACTTGCCGAGCAGGAACTGATAGCGCTGGATCGGCTTGGAGAGAAGAGTGAAGATCGTCTTCTTGTCAATCTCCTTGTAGACCAGCCCGGTTCCGATCAGGATCGCCATGAGCACCCCGAAGAAGGAGAGCGAGGCCAGGCCGATGTCTTTGATGATCTTGACCCGGTCGCCGACGGTCAGGACCGCGAGCAGGCGTGAAAAGATGATGCTGATCGCGGCAAAGAAGAGCAGGAGGTAAAGGATCCGGTCGCGCTTGGCTTCTTTGAACGTGTTCAGGGCGATGGCCGGGACCTTCATTGCTGTTTCACCATTCCTACGAACAGATCTTCCAGGGTCGCAGTCCGGGGGATGAGGGAGTGAACCTTGCCCTTTTTCGACTGGACGAGAGTGAGCGTCTGCTCGACGTCCCTTTCCTCAACGATCTTGAGAAGGACCCTGCCCCCGCTGACCGAGAAGGCTTCTCCGAGGCGTTCCAATTCACCTTTTTCAACGCCCGATACAATCACCTCCGTGAACAAGACCTTTTCTGAGATGAGATCGCTCAGCGCACCCTGGTTGATGATTCGGCCGCTGACGACCATGGCCACCCGGTCGCAGATCATTTCGATATCCTGGAGGATGTGGGAGCACAGAAAGACCGTTTTGCCCGCCCGCTTCAGGCCGACGATGATGTCCCGGATTTCCTTTCGTCCCAGGGGATCGAGACCGCCCAAGGGCTCGTCGAGGAAAACGAGGGAGGGATCATTGATCAGAGCCTGGGCCAGCCCGATCCTCTGGAGCATGCCCCGGGAAAACTTCCGGAGCTGGAGGTCGTGCCCTCGCTCGAGGCCCACGGCCTGGAGAAGAGTCCTGATCTTGTTTTCCTTTTCTTCTCTTCTGAGCCCGAAGAGTTCGGCATAAAAGCTCAGGAACTCGAAGCCGGTGAGGTAATCGTAGAAATATGGGTTTTCGGGAAGGAACCCGACTCGCTCTTTGGCCGCCGAGGCAAGATGCGGTTTGCCAAAAATTTCTATCACGCCCTGATCGGGAAAGATCAGGCCCAGGACGCACTTGAGGGTGGTCGTTTTCCCGGCCCCATTCGGCCCGAGGTAGCCGAAGATCTCGCCTTCCTGGACGGAAAAGGAGATGCCTTTGAGAATCTGCTTTTTCTTGGGAATGAAGCCGAGGCTGAAGGTCTTGTGAAGGTTTTCGATCTTGAGCGCGGGTGTCATGAAACTCGTTCTTATTATATGAAAAGAGATGAAGAAATCAAAATCAAATCGGATCAAGGGGCAAAGGTTGGGTGGTGAAGAAGGCCGTCTGAGAGCCCGAGCCCTTTGGGTACCGGGGACGTTCTTACTTGAGGTTCGTTTCAAATAGCTTGAAAATCCGTTTGTACTCATCGGCCCAAGAAGAGGAGTTCTGGAAGGAGTGGTCCTCGACGGGATAAAAAGATACCGACCAGTTGTCCTTGCCGAGTTCGATCAGCCGCTGGACGAGGCGGACGGTATCCTGAAAATGGACGTTGGTGTCGACCATCCCGTGACAGATGAGGAGCGCACCCTTCAATCCTTCGGCGAAATAGATCGGCGAACTCTGGTCATAGGCCTTGGCATCGTCCTGGGGAAGGTTGAGGATATCAACAGTATACCAGGGGTGATAATGGGCCCAGTCGGTGACCGGGCGGAGAGCCGCTCCCGCCTTGAAAACTTCGGGCGTCTTGAACATGGCCATTAAAGTCAAGAATCCTCCATAGCTCCCGCCGTAAGTGCCGATCCTCTCGGGATGAGCGCCGCAGATGTTGACCAGGAATTTCGCCGCGTCGACGATGTCGTCTAGGTCCTTTCCTCCCATGTGGCGATAGATGGCCGTCCGGCAGTCACGGCCGTAGCCCGCGCTTCCTCGGTAGTCGACATCGAATACGAGATAGCCCTGCTCCATCAGGAAGTTATGGAACATATACTCGTGAAAATAGGTCGACCAGCCTCTGTGGGCGTTTTGCAGATAGCCGGCTCCATGGATAAAAATCACCGCCGGCTTTTGGGGATGCCAATTCTTAGGCCTGTAGAGACGGGCATAGACATCGAATCCGTCGCGCGCCTTAAAGGTTAGAACTTCCGGGTCATACCATGGGTACGACCTGAATTCCTCGGTCGTGGAGAGGGTTATCCTTGTCGCTTCGGCTCCTGGCTGGTTGGGCTGGAGAAAGACTTCGGCCGGCTTATTGGCATAAGAATAGAGGATAGCCAGGCTGGATTCGTCCGGTGAAAGCACGGCTTCGTTCTGGCCGGCCAGCGAAGTGATTCTGGTCCGTTTTCCGCCTGCCGAAGGCATCACGTAAAAATGACGTTCGCCCGGGTGTTCTTCATTCGAGGTCAGGTAGATCTTGCGGCCGTCCTTGGAGAGCCGCGCGTCATAGACTTCGAATCTTCCCTTGGTCAGTTGCAGGGTCTCCCGGCCATCGAGCGGAATCCGATAAAGATGCGCGAAGCCATCTTTTTCCGAAATGTAGGAGATTTGGCGGCTATCGGGCCACCAGAAGACGTTGGTCAGGCTCAGCTCACCCACCCAGGCCTCATCGTGAACATGCTCGAGCGGCGTTGCTTTGGCGGTTTTGACATCCAGGCGAAGGAGCCAGGTGTCCTTGTTGTCGAGAGCGCGGGCCGTGATCACACACTCCCTTCCATCCGGGGACCAGAAGACACCGGTCGGGAAGACCTTTCTCTCCCCTTGGCTGTAGTCAACCCATTTCACCTCTCCGGTCATGACATCCATAACGCCGGCCTTGTACCTTTCGGCATAGTAGGCGGCCTTGGGGTGTGATTCCCTCGTTTCGGTGTAGCCGGACCGAGTGACGTAAAAGGGGACGATCGTTTCTTTGACATCGAGGAGGTTCTCAGAGATCATGAAAAGGACGAATTTTTCATCGGGAGAGAGTTCCAGGCGGACAACCGATTCGTTTTCGCCGAGAAAGAACGGTTTTCTTTTTGGCTGGTTGGCCGTGGCGGAAGGAGTTTCCGGTTTGTCCTGCTTTTTTTGAAACTCCTGGAAGAGCTCTTTCTGCTGGTCCTCATACCACTTCGCCCGTGCGTCCGGTTTGAGTTCGGGAGGAGCGCTCTTCTTGACGAAGGAGGTCATCTGCCCCAGGCTCCGGTCCTCCAGGGAAAGAAGGAACAGATTGTCTCCGGCCGCATAGACGATCTTCTTCTGGTCGAACGAAAAAGACGCTCCTGACTCCGCAGCGTCCGTTGAAGTGAGGCGGGCCATCTTTCCGCTCGCGCTATCAAAGAGATAGAGATCTCCGCTCCTGACGATCACGGCTCTGCTTTTGGCGCTGTCAAAACTCACCTCGGCGCCGATGGACCCGCGGCCGGAGAAGCGGAAGAAAGAGAAGCCGCCGGAGCGGATGGGAGGGGAGTTGAGAATCTCTTCCTGGGAGATCTTCCTGGGCGTCGTCTCGTGCTCGAGCAGGGCATAGAACTCGGCCTTTTTTTCTCCCGGCTTTTTCCAGGAGAAATAGAGCTTTTTTCCGTCCACCGACCAGAGCAAGCTCGAGGGCTCGCTGCCGACGAGTTCTTCCCCGCGCATGATGTTCTCGATCGTCATCTTGAATCGGGGAACCTCGGAAAGCCGCTCTCCCGCATCTCCTGAGTTCATCGGAATGAGGAGGACCAAAAGAGCGGCCAAAGAACAAATAGTTTTTTGAGGCAACCCGGGGATCATTCCAGCCCCTTGACCCGCCGGGCGTTTTTGAGGAGCCATTCTTGAGTGAAGACGTGTTCGCGGCAGAGGGCGAGTTGAAAATTGAGCTGGTCTCTGATTTCTCCACCCGGGAAGAGGGAGACGGCTTTTTCATATTCGGTGATGAGCCTTTCCTCGGCCGGGACTAGGGTCTCCAACGCGCTCAATCGGTCCGGGCCTGGATAGATGGTCGGCATCGGGTTGAGACTCACTTCGCGGCCGCTCGCGTCCCTTCCGGCGTTTTCGATCTGGATGACATCGCCGAGCCTGACGAGCAGGCCGGCGGTCTTGTCCCAATGGCGCATGTGATTGATCGAGTTCTTGAACAGCCGCTGGCTCAGGTCCTGGTGGTCACTGAAAAGGACAACATAGTAGAGATAGCGGTGCATGATCTCGTTCTCCAGCCGCGTGATTTCATGGAGGAGCCGAACTTCCTCCTTACGAGCGTTAGCCGGATCGGACTCAAAGCAGAGAGCCTGGTCAAAGCCGTTCTTCTTCATCATCTCGATCATCGCCTCGAACTGGAGGGAGTGGCGGACCTCATCATAAGAAATATTGAGGACCATGTTCTGGACCTTGGGATAGGCTCCCTCCCCGAATTCCGCGGATTGATAGAGATCGGTCACGGCGTCCTCGGTCATCTTATCTCTCTTGAGATTATCAATGATTTTGGGATAACGGATAACCTCATCCGTCATGAAAGTAGGAATCCCGCCCATTTGTTTGATAATGATGGCTAACTGGAGCGAGTGATACATCTCGTCGATCCCGATTTGAATCGTCTGAGCCCGTGCGTCGGCCCTCAGCCTCATCACCGGGTCGGCATAAAAAAATGTCCCCTTCGGCATTGAGTAGGCATGGAGAAGATATTCAAAGCTCACCGCCCACTCGTGTCCGAGGGCGGAATTGAGCAACCTGAAGACGTCGTCCGCAGTTTCAAGTTTGGTGATCTTTTCCATCTGTCCTCCTGATTTTCAGTCTATTATAATCGGCCCATCCTGAAAAGAAAAGGAGACGATCAACTAAGAGTAAGGAGTGAGGGGTAAAGAGTAAGAGGTTCTAAGACAAGCGTGAATGCGGAGATAAAAAATGGAGGGGAAGAAGGTTCTTGAGATGAGAGGGGAGGGAGAGGAATCCTCTCCCTCTTCCTTTTCCACAACCTCGGCTACCTTGGATGAGGTACGGTTAAAGCCGTTAAGGCTGCGAACCTGCACCAATTTTTGCATTGTCCCAATCATCGGTCAATCACCTTTTGGGGGGGTATAAGGGGTGATTTTTCTTCACATTCTGGTTCCCTCCGCATCACCCCTCCGCGGATTCTCCACCGTTTCAACCTAAAGATCAAGGCTGATCGCTCCAGGCAGCGAGAATTCCAGGCTTCAAACGTACACCGTATGGGCCGTGCTCCAACTTGTTCTTTTTACTCCTCACAGCTCAGTGCTCACTGCTCACGGAATTTATTGACGAGATGACGAGATAGACCAGACGACGAGATGGCGGGCCTGGTTGATTTTGGACGAAAATAGGTATATCTATTCTGACTCATGCGCGAATTCATCCCCAGGCTTCGCCAAGGCCTCCAGATCACCCCGACGACCCACCAAGGCCGGAGAGCTCTCCTGGTCCGAGATTGTCTGGGCATCATTCAGAACCCAGTCGTTCTTCAGGGTGAAGCCCTGAGCATCATCGGTCTCATCGACGGACGCAGGAGCATTCCAGACATCAAGCTCGACTTCATTCGGTTGCGAGGGGGCGTCCTGGTCGAGGCCGGTTTTGTCGAGAGCTTCCTCTCCGAGCTGGATGCAGCCTTGCTCTTGGAGGGCCCCAGGTATCGCCTGGAACGGGAGAAGCTTATCGTCTCCTATCTGAGTGAGCCGGTCCAAAAGGCAAGCCATGCCGGTCTGAGCTATCCTTCCGACCCGGCGCCGCTGAAGGTGTACCTTTCCTCCATCTTGAAACCTGCTCAGGCGCGACCCCTCCCGGCCTTGGATGGTTCCATCCGGGCCCTGGTTTCACCGCACATCGACCTTGAAACCGGGAAGGCCATCTACGGCCAGGTTTATCAAGCGGCTAGCGGCCTGAGACCGCAGAGAGTTCTGCTCCTCGGGACCGGTCACAGCCTGGAAGATGGATTGATGAGCCTGACCGAAAAGGATTTTGAGACCCCCCTGGGCCTGGTCAGGACGGATAAGAATTTTGTTCGGGAACTCAAGTCGACCGGAGGACCCGCAATCGCCCCTCACGATCTGGCTTTTCGACTGGAACATTCCCTGGAGTTTCAGCTCATCTTTCTCCAGCACCTGTTTGGCTCCGACTTTTCCCTTGTCCCCGTTCTTTTTGGATCTTTCGAGCCGATGCTGAATCAGGCCCGGCGGCCTTTGGAAATTCCCGGCCTGGCCGAACCGTTGAGCCTTTTGGGAGATTATGCGGAAGGGGAGCCGGGAAGGACCCTTGTCGCAGTCGGCGTGGACTTCTCTCATATCGGCCCCAAGTTCGGCCACCGGGAGAGAGCGTCCGGTCTTCTTCTGGAGGCCAAAGATCATGACCGACGCTTGATCGGGGCCTGTTTGCGCGGAGACAGCGAAGGCTTCTGGACAGAATCGAGAAAAGTTGGGGACAGGTTCAATGTCTGCGGGTTTTCCAGCCTCGCCTGCCTCCTCGAAATCCTTCCCGGGGCCAAAGGGTATCTCCTGGACTATGAATTTTGGCAGGAGGAAGAGACTCAGTCAGCCGTCAGTTTTGCCGGCATCATCTTTACCAAATAAAAACGTCCATCTCGTCGTCTTGTCCTTTCGTCAAGTAACGGTTGGCAAAATAACAGAAGCACGGGGAGCAAGCGAGGGGGTGCGCCGCAAGCGGGGCCCTGTCCTTCAGATCAACGAGATAAACGCCGCAGACGCGGCCCGGAGAACAGAGGGTATGATAGGACAGGCTAATGCAAACGCGATAAGTAACTTGACATGGTCAAGGTTGCGCCGGAGGCCGCCCTTGGGACCCCGTAGCGGAGGGGGGCCCGTCGGTTTGTCCGACGGGGGAACCGACGGGACTGGTTCCTCGGGGTCCGGGGGCCAGAGGGCGGCCTCCGGCGCAACCTTGAACTGAGATGTCGCATCAGTTATTGCGTTTGTATTAGCTAGAAAGCGGCGCTTTGTGTATAATCCGTGCCAACAGAGAACAACCGATCGATCTGGAGAGTGGCCATGTCTGACTTTGGTGGAGCAATCAAACCCCTCGACGAATTTCCTGATTATCAAATCGCCCTGATCGGGGTTCCCTTTGATGAAAAATCGTCCTACATCAGAGGAGCCGCGGCCGGGCCGGCAGCGATCCGGCAGGCCTCAACTGGGAAATGCTACAACCCGGGCACGGAACTCGGTGTGGATCTCGAAAAAGATGCGATCATGGTGGACGTCGGGGATGTGGACACATCGGGGGATGTCGACAAGACTTTTGAGCGCGCCGAAAAAGCCGTCGGACGGATCCTGGCGAAAAAAGCGGTGCCTTTTGTCCTCGGGGGAGACCATTCGATCACGTTTCACGTCCTCAAAGCTTTTGCCCGTAAGCACAAACGGCTTGATCTCCTCCATTTCGATGCCCACCCGGATCTCTATGATGAGCTCTACGGCGATCGCCTTTCCCATGCCTGTCCGATGGCCAGGATCATGGAGGCGGGCCTGGTCGATCGTCTCGTCCAGGTAGGAATCCGTGCGGCCACGGCCCATCAGAGGGCGAATGCCGATAAATACAAAATCGACATGATCGAGATGCGATCCATTTCCGCTGCTCTGGATCTGGAATTCAAGCATCCGCTCTATATCTCTTTTGACCTGGATGTCCTCGATCCCGCGTTTGCTCCCGGAGTGTCCAATCGCGAGGCCGGCGGCCTGTCCACCAGACAGGCGATCGAGATCATCCATACCTTGAAGGCTAAGATCGTGGGCCTCGATGTGGTCGAGCTCAACCCTGGGCGAGACCCCTCCGGGATCACGGCCGTGGCGGCCTTCAAGATCATCAAAGAAGTCGCCGGCAAGATCATAAAGGGGGGAGCGTGATGCGCCACATCCTTGTAATCGTTTTTCTCGTCCTGGCACTCGCCCCTCTCCTGGCAACGGCCAGGCTGGAGTTTGACCGCTACTTTGTGGATAAGACGATGCGCATCGACTATTACCACGCCGGGAGCGCAAAGGAAGAATGGATCACTCTCGACCAGGTCTATGAGCAGGGGGTCTGGGCCGGGAATCTCAAGAATCTGATCGATGATTATGACACCGGCCACTATTTTGTCAAAGTCTACGATTCGGACTCGAAACAGCTCATCTTCTCCAGGGGATTTGATAGCTATTTTGGCGAATACAGGACATCGGAACCGGCGCTCCAGGGAATCCGCCGGACGTACCACGAATCCGCTCTGGTCCCCTACCCCAGAAAAAAGATAAAATTCACGATTGAGCTCCGCGGCCGGGACAATTCACTCAATCCCATCTTCAGCCAGGAGATCGACCCCGTAGGGCTGACGATTATCAGGGAGAAGCCGATTTCCGGCGTGAAGGTCTTCGACCTTCACAAGAGCGGACCACCCCACCAAAAAGTGGACGTCGCTTTCATCGCCGAAGGCTACACCATTCGGGAAGAAGCGAAGCTCAAGGCGGATCTCGAGCGATTCCGTGACGTCTTTTTCAACCACGAACCCTACAAATCCCATAAGGATAAGTTCAACCTTTATGGCGTCTTCAAGCCATCCGAGGAAAGTGGGAGCGACGAACCGAGCCACGGCAGTTTCAAGAACACGGCGCTCAGCTCGAGTTTCGATTCTCTGGGCTCCGAGCGCTACCTTCTGGTCGAGGACAACAAGAGCCTCCGAGATATCGCTGCCCTGGTTCCCTATGACGCCTTGTTCATCATGGTCAACCACAAGCGCTATGGGGGAGGCGGGATCTACAACTTCTATTGCACTTTCACGGTCGATAACCAGTGGTTTGATTACCTTTTCCTTCATGAATTTGGTCATGCCTTCGCCGGGCTCGCCGACGAATACTATACTTCAGATGTCGCCTACAACGAGTTTTATCCCAAAGGCGTGGAGCCGACCGAGCCGAACATCACCGCCCTCCTGGACCCAATGAACATCAAATGGAAAAGACTGGTCATCTCCGGCACCGATATTCCCACACCCTGGGAGAAGGAGGGCTTCGAAAAAATAGATTTGGCCTATCAGAAGATTCGCCGGGAGATCAACCAGAAGATCGCCAGGATGAAAAGAGAGGGAGCGCCTCCGGCCGAGATCGCTCAGGCGGAGGACGATTCCGAACGACTCTCACGAGAGAACGCCGCGCAGACGGATGACTATCTGCAAAAGAGTCGATCCTGGGGGAAGGTGGGCGCTTTCGAAGGCGCGGGATATGCCTCTAAGGGGCTCTACCGGCCCATGGTCGATTGCCTGATGTTCTCGAGGGGCGCCAAGCCTTTCTGCAAAGTCTGCGAGCAGGCGGTCATCCGGGTGATCGGGCATTACGCAGACTGACGAGTGAAGAGTGAGCGTTGAACTCTAGATAAACGACGCGATTTTCTCCAGCCACTCCCGATCAACCTCCGAAAGCGCACCCACTCGACGGCTGTCGACGTCCAGAACCGCCCAGACGTTCCCGTCAGGTCCGGACAATGGAACGGCTACCTCGGATCTTGAGCGGCTGTCGCAAGCTAATGTGCCCGGGAAACTGGCGGACATCGGGCACGAGGATGGTTGTTCGCTCGCGAACGGCCGCCCAGCAGACCCTATCTCTCCCTCTTCATTTCCAATTTATCATTCCCTGGAAAAGACCGTCAAGAAGACAACCGGTTACATTGCGAACCCGAATGACTTCCTGTATCATAAAAGTATTGGCAAGATGTCACCGAAGAGGCTTGGTTTGGGGCTGGTCGACAGTTGTTGGCGCTCTCTCCTCCGTCTGGCCGGCGCAGCCCGGCAGTGTGCTGAACCCGTCGAATTCGGGAGTTTCAGGTTCGGTGACGGCGATGAGGGCAGCTTAAATTCCTTCCTACAGCCCCGTCCCGGAAGTCATACCGTTTCCTTCACCCTAGGACGCAACAACCGGCGCCTTTTTCCCCCGACGGACACCCCCAGATTCCACATAGACGATTTCATCCGAGTCTCCTACGCGCGAGGTTCGGGCCTGCCTCTGGGCGTCCGAACATTGATTCAAGGTTATCTTCCCTACTGCTTCGGTTCGGTCTATGCCCGAAAATGGGGCCGGGCGTTTGCCGTGACTCATCTCGCTCAGTCCCTGGATGGAAAGATCGCTACTCTCTCGGGCGATTCCAACTGGATCGGCAGCCGCGGCAATTTTCTGCATGCTCACCGTATGCGGGCTCTTTGCGACAGCGTTCTTATAGGCTCAAAGACGCTGCGGAGAGACCACCCCCAGCTGACGGTCCGCCATGTCCGGGGAGACAACCCAAAGAGGATTGTCCTTGGGTCGAGCGGTGAAGGAATCGAGAGCCTGACCCCTTCAAGAGCGGACCCCGTGCTCCTCATTGGGACCGAGAACGGTTCGCTGAACGAAGGCGTCCGCACTCTTCCCCTGCCACGAGACAACGGATTTATCCCCACTTTGACGATCCTCAAGGCCTTATTTGATTTGGGAATTTATTCTGTTTATATAGAAGGGGGCGGGTTGACCGCCTCGCGATTTCTTGAGGAAAACATGGTTGACGTCCTCCAGCTCCATATCTCGCCCATGATCATCGGGTCAGGCGTCAGTTCATTCTCGCTGCCCCCGGCGCAGGACATTTCGTCGTCCGTGCATTTTCGATCCCATTATTTTGTCAGGGTTGATGATGCCGTCATGCTTATAGCCACTCTGGAGGGGGCAGAACGGGAGGGAAGCCGGCTTTGATAAAAGCGAAAGCCTTCTGGCTTCAGGGCGAAGGCCGGGGAGTTATTCTGGAGGAACCCCTGGCTTCACCGCTGCCCGGGTGGTGTGTTCTCAAAACCTTATTCTCTGCGATAAGCCCGGGAACCGAGCGCCTGGTCTCGAGAGGAAAGGTGCCGGTTGAACTCTCCGAGGAAATGAGATGCCCCTATATGGGGGGAGCATTCCCGTTTCCTGTGAAGTACGGATACTCGCTGGTCGGCCGGGTCGTGGAGAGCCCGGGCGCCGCAGAATGGGTCGGCCGGATCGTCCATGTGCTTCATCCCCACCAGGATTACTGCCTGGTTCGCCGGGAAGACGCCACCCTTTTGCCTGCTGCGGTCCCGGCCGAACGGGCCACGTTGGCCAGCAACCTCGAAACGGCCGTCAATGCGATCTGGGATTCTGAGATATCGATGGGAGAGAGAGCGTTGGTCGTCGGATTCGGAGTCATCGGTTCTTTGGTCGCCCGTCTCCTTCAATATTTTCCCGGCCTGGAGATAGAGATCGCCGAGCGAGATGACGATAAAAGCATTCTCGCCGAGAATATGGGATTCAGGACAACTGCGGCGGCAAAGCCTTCTTCACGTTCTTTTGACCTCGCCTTTGACGCCGGCGGCAGCCCCGAGGGTCTTCAGTTGGCCATCGACAGTGTGAGGTTCGAAGGGAGAGTGATCACTCTGAGCTGGTTCGGAACTGAATTGGTTCCCCTGGCTTTGGGCGGGAGCTTCCACAGTCAGCGCAAAGCCCTCACGAGTTCTCAGGTTTCGGCGGTCTCTTCCCGCATGAGGTCGGGGTGGGACAAAAGGCGCCGCAAAGGTCTGGTGATTCGGCTGTTGGAAAAGGCCGAGCTCGACCGCCATGTCACTCACTCATTTTCGTTCAACCAACTGCCCGCTGTCTTTGCTGATTTTGAGAATCTCGCCGGTCGCGGGTTGAGCGTCCTGATCAGATATTGAGGAGGAAGGAAGATGTATAGCCTCGCCGTCAAGGATCATATCTTTATCGCTCACTCTCTCCCCGGCGAGGTCTTCGGACTCGCCCAAAACCTGCACGGCGCGACTTATATCGTGGAAGCGGAGTTCAAGCGGGAGACGATCGACGAAAACAATATTGTTTTCGATATTGGCTTGGCCAGCGGAGTCCTGAGAGATGTTCTTGCCGGCTTGAACTACAAAAACCTTGACGATCTGGAAGAATTTGCCTCCCGGCTGACGACGGTCGAGTTCCTGTCCAAGCACATCCATGATCAGGTTTCAGCCCGGATTGCCCCGTTTTTTAAGGGCTGGCTGAAGGTGACTCTGCAAGAATCCCCCGTGGCCAGAGCAAGCTATGAGGCAGAAGTCGTCTAAAGGCTCTTGGGACCAGGAATTCCAAGACGTTTTTGTCCTGCCCGTTGACTCCTCGTCCCCCTCGGGGGGTAACCTCTATAACAAGCTCCTGCTCGGGAGCCTAAAAAAGGAAGGATTGCGCTTCCGAACCATGACCCTCGGTGAGGCTTTGTCTTCCGCCGGCCCGGGTTTTCGGACCCGCTATTGGGTGGACAGCTTGTACTTTGATGCCCTCAAAGAAGTGGCGTGTCGAAGCGTTTTCGGACCGCGCTTGTTTTTGATTGTCCATCAACTGCTCAGTTTGGACCCGACGCTTCCCCGCGACGAAGCGGAGAGACGCGCGAGAGAGGAGCGGTCGATCTTTAGCCAAGCGGCCGGGGTTCTCGTGACGGGACCGTATCTCGGTCAAGTTCTGCGGGAAAGAGGAACCGGGGCCGGGGTGATCATCACCGTCCGTCCCGCTCTGGCGGTTTCCCCAACCGGCCGAAAGCCCGGCGCGATAGGGTTCCGGGGCGCAATCATCTCGAACCTCATCCGGCGTAAGGGGATCCTCGAGTTCCTGGCTTGCCTCGGCGCGAGGCTCCTGCCCACAGATAGGTTTACCATCCTGATAGCCGGAAGGTCCGATATTGAGCCTGAATATTCGGCAGCCTGTCTCAGGGAAATTGAGCTCCAACCGCTGCTTCAAAGAAACGTTCGATATCTGGGCTGTTTATCTTCCGGCGAGATGAGGTCTCTCTATGAGGAGAGCACTCTTTTCATCGCCCCTTCTCTCGTCGAAACGTATGGCCTTGCCTTCCATGAGGCGAGGGCTTTCGGCCTTCCCTTGATCGCGATCCGGGCCCCCTACTCTAAACCTTATGTCCGGCCCGGCAAGAACGGCCGCCTCTACGCGACAATCGGCGGCCTGGCTCGGGGGTGCTTGGAGCTGATCAGGAATCCCGACCAACTGGACGAATTGAGAGAGCGGGCCTGGCGGGCTCGCGATGAGCCGGATTACTCATGGAAGGACGCAGGTCGCGACTTCATGTCCCAACTCAGGGCTTTGGAGCACCGGCGGTCGCCCCAAAAGAATTCTAAATAGGGATAGGTGATGGCGCAGCCCTTGTTTGCCGGACCTCGAGTTCAAGTCAGAGGTGCGACTCGGGGCGTCCGGGCCTTGACTTTCGCGGGCGAAATTTTTATGTTCGAAGTGAACCTTTAGACGAGGAGGAATGAATGCCCGGAGCTTTAAAGATGATTTTGCTCGTCGGTACCTTGCTTGTTCCGCTCGTTTTCTTATCTGCTTCTGGTCAGAGGGACGAGATCGGCGGCCTGGCGCTGGAATTGGAAAAGCTGGCGACCGAGCTGTCCCTGAACAGTTTTGACCACTTCCGGGGCCGGGAGGGAGAAATCTCAGATCAGGAGCAGTCCGTTCTTTTTGAATCCGAGTCGTTTGCCTCATCGGCCCGGCTTTTCGTGAGGCTTAGCCAAGAGCAATCCGGCTACTTCAGGGCCGGATATTTAAGAACAAACCTCTACAACGCTTTTGTCTACTTGGCCCGATCGTTCCGCGAGCTGGAGGAAGAGATGAGGCGGGCCGGAGTCATGCCCTACGCACTGGCCGATTGCCGGAGAATCCTGGATCGAATGGAAAATATATTTTCCCAGTGGCCCGCTGTGGACAATCTCGCTTACCTCCATCAAAAATATGTCAAAGCCAGCAACGATACGGTTTACATGATCGAGCGCAAGGCAGCGGGCGTTTATGTCCGCCACCCCTTCAAGAACCTGGAGAGTATTTATCGCTACAACTATGATCTCCGGCGGGGGAAGGATCCGTGGACGTCCTTGGTCGAAGTCTCCCGGGACACTCTGGAGAAAATGAGGGTTGGGGAAATGATCGACCTGACCTTTGAGGGCAATCTGGTCATCGAACAGAGCACCCGCCCCAACCGTTCCGTCTATTTGATCCAGAACCGGAAGAAACGGGGGATTACCAGTCCCCAAGTGCTTCTACGGTTTGGGGGGTGGGGCAGTGTCTTCGAGGTTCCGGCCGAAGTTATCGATAGCTATCAGGATGGAGAACCCATCCGTTGACAAAGTCTTTCTCAATCTCCACCGGTCCGAAAAGAACGCCGCTAAGGAGCCTAACAATTTCCACGCAGTCTCTGGCCTGTGTTGGTCACAGCGTGCGAAACAAAACCTTCCGGCGGGGAGGAGGAGGGGTGCGGGCTGTTGTCAGCAAAAGGGGGGTTGATGATGGGAACCAAAAAGGTGGGGGCTTTCTCCAGCCCGCTCAAGAAAGCCAACATCATTATAGCAGAGAACTGTCGTTTGTAAAGTGTTTTTTAAAAAAAAATCAAATTTTTTTTCTAAGGGATAAGCAACTGAAAATAAACGAAATATTCAGAGATCCATTCGCGGGTCCATCGTCCGGCCGATGACGGCGGTTGAAATTTCTTTTCTTTTTCCTCAGAATAGGAGCCACCCAGGCAGGCAAATCCAGGAGGTTCCATGGAAGAAAAAAAGATCGATATCAAAGTAGACGAAGCGATCGCCGTCGGTCAGTATTCGAACTTGGCAGCCATCCGCCACTCCAAGGAAGAATTCATATTCGATTTTGCCTTCGTCTTTCCCGACGGACCGATGGGCAAGCTTGTTTCCCGCATTATCCTGAGCCCGCCCCACGTGAAGAGATTCCTGGAGGCCCTCGAGGCCAACGTCAAACACTACGAAGAGAATTTTGGACCGATCATCCCGGCCGATCTGCCGCCGTCGGTGGGCTTCATCCACTAGGCCGGGAACGGCTATTTTCCCCGAGAAGCTCTTGAACAAAAAACAAAATTTGTCTTGACATCGGCCGCGTTTTTTTATAAATACTTGGTCAAGCTTATGGGAATTAATCGAAGACAAATAATCCCAGCTAGAACTCTGGCGTCGGCAAGAAATTTAAGGCAGGAGGTTCGCGTGAAGAAATTTTGCGTTGTGAGTGTGCTTTCGCTTCTCATCATCGGGGCCGCTCCTTTTTCGCAGGGATCAGGATTCCTGATCTATGAGCACGGCGCCGCGGCTCAGGCGCTGGGTGGCGCCTTTGTGGCGCTGGCCAATGACCCCTCTGCCATCTTCCACAACCCGGCCGGCCTGGCCTGGCTCGAAGGGACGCAGCTGTCTTTAGGGAGCACCTTCATTTTGCCCACGGGTTCGGTGACGCTCCCCAACTGGCCGTATCCGCCCTATAACGGCGTGCCCATCAAGCAGGCAGAACAGACGTTCGTTATCCCAAACTTCTATCTGACTCACAAATTCAGCAACATGGTGACGGCCGGAATCGGAGTCTTTTTCCCCTACGGACTCGGAACCGAGTGGCCGAATCCGAGCACTTTTCCGCTGCGCTACATCGGAACAAAAGCCGACATGCAGACCTATTTCATCAACCCGACGGTTTCTTTTAAGCTCAGCGACAAATTTGCCGTCGGCCTCGGCGTTTCGTATATTCACTCGACCCTGACCCTGAATCTGGTCCGCCGGGAAGATTTTGGAGCGCTGGGACAATACGACGTGTTTGTTTCAGCGGAGGACGCCAGCGGCTCCGCCGTGGGTTTCAACGCCGGAGCTCTCTACAAAGAAAAGAATTTCTCTTTGGGCTTCAACTGGCGGAGCGGGTTCAAAATCGATTACAAAGGAAAATTGGCCCTGGATTGGTCAAATGTGCCCCCCAATGTCAAGGCAATCTTGGGCTTTCTAGGAATTCAGCTGCCCGCTTCAGGCGATGTTGCCACGACCTTCCACTTCCCGAACATCCTCGGAGTGGGTGCGGCTTTCAACCTGACCCAGAAATTCCTGGTCACGGCGGACCTCCATTATATTCTCTGGAGCACCTACAAGAGCTACGACATAGTGGCGACCGGAGTTCCCGGATTTGGAAAAGAGACCGTGACCGAGAACTGGAAGGACTCGGTCATTCTCCGCGGCGGACTTCAGTATCAGCTGACCGACAAGCTGGCTCTCAGGGCAGGCATCCTCTGGGATCAGACACCTCAGCCGGCGGAGAGCTCCGACCCCAACCTTCCGGATGCGAACCGGGTGGCCTTCACAGGAGGCTTTGGCTATAAATTCGGTCATTTCGTGATCGATGCTTGCATCCACCACGAAGTCTTCAGCGACCGGACGTCTCCCAACCGCCACATTTATGATATCCCAGGCAATGGGAATCTGGGTGAGGGCGTCTACTCTTTATCGGCGAACCTGATCGGTATCAGTTTGGGCTACGTATTCTAGACCATAAAATTCATTAGGAGGACAACTCAATGGCTTTCGAATTCACCAACAAAAAAGGGGTCAAGTACTTTCTCCATTCCAAGGACGTGAACCTGAAGGGCGGCCGGAAACAGAGGATCTTCTTTTTCGCACGAGACGTCCGTCCCGGGGCGATTAATGAAGTCCCGGCCGGATACAAGGTTATCGAGACGGCCAAGACCGGCATGCCGATCCTGAAAAAGAAATAGCCACTTTTGATTTTTTTGGGTTTGAATTCCGAGAATAGATTTCTGTAAACAAAGGGGGAGGGACCTCTTTACCCCTTATTTCTTTTGACTCCTCATTTTCATCTGCATATACTTCGAGGATGAGCCTGAGAGCGCAAAGTTTCGTCTTTTTCTCCCTCTGTCTTCTGGTCGTTCTTTTCGGCTGCGGGAAGAAAGACAAGGCCGCACCTCCCTCGATGAAACAAGGAAAGCTGCAGATCGCGGTCATCCCAAAGGGCACAACGCACGAATTCTGGAAATCGATCCACGCCGGGGCGGTCAAAGCCTCGCGTGAGCTGGGTGTCGAGATTTTCTGGAAGGGGCCTCAAAAAGAAGACGACCGGGCCCAGCAGATCACGGTCGTTGAAGACTTCATCAGCCGCCGCGTGGACGGAATCGTCCTCGCGCCTCTTGACGACCGGGCCCTGTTGCGGCCGGTTCAGGACGCGGCCCGCGAAGGCATTCCCGTCCTCATCATTGACTCCGGCCTGCAGGGAGAGGACTACGTCAGTTTCGTGGCCACGGATAACTATCGGGGCGGGGTCCTCGCGGCTGCGACGATGGACCGGCTGCTCCAGGGGCGGGGAAAGATCTTTCTCATCCGTTACCAGGAAGGCTCGGCGAGCACCATGTCCAGGGAAAAAGGTTTCTATGACACGATCAGCAAGGACAGCCCTGGGATTAAGTTTCTCGTCCAGGATCAATACGCCGGCGCCACAACAGAAACGGCCTACCAGCTCGCGGAGAATCTCCTCAGCCGCTTTCCCGATGTCGACGGAATCTTTTGTCCCAACGAATCGAGCACCTTCGGGACCCTGCGGGCCTTGCAGGAGTCTAACCTGGCCGGAAGAGTCAAGTTCGTAGGCTTCGACAGCAGCCCTAAACTGGTCAATGGCCTGCGAGACGGGCACATCCACGGTCTCGTCCTGCAGGATCCCTTAAAGATGGGATATTTCGGGGTCAGGCTGATGGTCGAACATCTGAGAGGGGAGAAGATCGAGAGGCGCATTGACACCGGCGTCTATCTGGTCACCCAGGAAAACATGGACGAGCCCGAGGTCAAATCTCTGCTCCAACCCGAGTTATCCCAATACCTAGATTAATGCTTTCCAGCCCAACCCCAGCTCTTCCCCTCATTATGAAGAGGATCTGCAAAAATTTCGGGGCCACCCGCGCCCTGGACCAGGTCGATTTTGAGCTTCGATCCGGAGAGGTTCATGCCCTGCTCGGCGAGAACGGCGCCGGCAAAAGTACCATGGTCAAGGTCCTGAGCGGCGCGATCGAGCCGGATTCCGGGGTGATGTCGATCGAGGGGACCCCCTACGCTCCAGCTGGCCCTCTGGACGGCCGGCTGGCCGGGGTTTCGATTGTTTACCAGGAGTTGACCCTCGCGCCGCACTTGACGGTGGAAGAGAATATTCTGCTCGGCCAGGAAATCCGGATCGCCGGAATCTTAAGATCCAGGGAGCAAAAAAGAAGGGCCAGAGAGGCTCTGGAGCTTGTCCACCACCCTGAGATTCCGCTCGAGGTACCGGTCAGGAGGCTGAGCGTCGGCGTCAAGCAGGTGGTCGAGATCGCCCGGGCGCTCATGCACAAGGCCAAGATCTTAATCATGGACGAGCCCACGAGCTGCCTGTCCCAAGAGGATAGCGAACAGCTCTTCTCCATCATCCGGAGTCTCAAGACCAAGGGAGTGAGCATCATTTATATCAGCCATTTTTTGGAGGAGGTCCGAAGGGTCGCAGATACCTACAGCGTTCTCCGTGACGGCAGGAAAGTCGGCTCCGGCAAGATGGTGGAGACTTCCCTGGAGGATCTGATCCAGATGATGGTTGGCCAGAAGTTCGGGGAGATGTTTCCGCAGGTCGAACACAAGGTCGGTAAGATAGTCCTCTCTCTTGACCACCTCAAGGGGAAAAAAATGCAGGCCGAGGTCAGCCTCGATCTGCACCAAGGAGAGATCCTGGGAATTGCGGGGCTGATCGGCGCCGGGCGCACCGAGATGCTGCGAACGGTCTTCGGGCTCGACCCCGTGGAGCGGGGGTCGCTTGCTGTCGCAGGCCGAAGATCTGCCAAGCGAGCTCCCTGGGAAAGGATCTCCGATGGGCTCGGCTTCCTCAGCGAAGACAGGCAGGGTGAAGGACTGGCTCTGCCCTTATCGATCGCCGACAATATGACCCTGAGCGATTTTTCTCCTTACCTCAGGTTGGGATTTCTCCAGGTCAAAAAGCAGCACAAGTCTGTCTTGGATTGGATGGAACGGCTCAAGATCAAGGCCCGCGGCCCGGTCCAGCCGGTGGCGAGCTTATCCGGCGGCAACCAGCAGAAAGTCGCTCTGGCCCGTCTCCTCCACCAGAAGGCCAATATCCTTCTTCTGGATGAACCTACGCGCGGTATCGATGTCGTCAGCAAAGCACAAATCTACGATCTCATCGGGCGCCTCGCCGGCCAGGGCAAAGCGATTCTTTTTGTGAGCTCCTATCTCCCCGAACTCCTGGGCGTCTGCGACCGGATCGCCGTTTTTTACCGGGGCCATCCAGTCGGTCTGCGCAAGGCCTCGGCCTGGGATGCCCCGAGCGTCATGACCGCGGCCACGACAGGCCGGTCTGTCGACAGATGCCAGCCGCCCCAGGGAGAGTAGGCGAACATGGCCAACAGAGGAAAAAAACAGCTCCGGTTATTGATCAATTGGCTGGCTCCTTTTATCGGGCTCATCCTCGTCGTCGCCATTTTTGCTTCCATCCCGGAGATCCAGGACCGGTTCCTTCGCCTGGCCAATTTTAAAAGCGTCGCCACCCAGTCGGTGATCGTCGCTCTCGGCGCTCTGGGGATGACTTTGGTCATTATCAGCGGCGGGATCGATCTCTCGGCCGCGTCCAACATAGCTTTCTCGAGCGTAATTACCGCCTTTGCGATTAACGCCGGAATTCCTCCTCTTCCGGCCATCTGCTTGGGGATCTTGACGGGCGGGCTGGTTGGTTTCATCAACGGCGGCTTGATAACTTCTCTGCGAGTCGTTCCGTTTATTATCACCCTCGGGATGATGGGCATTGCCCGAGGTTTGGCCAAGTGGACTGCGGGCAACCAAAAAATCGACGCTCCTCTGACCTGGGTGAATGAACTGATGGCCAAGAGCCCCCGCCCGTCTTGGCTGTTGATGGCCCCCGGGATCTGGCTGATGATCGGGCTGGCAATGGTCATGGCGGGCGTGCTGCGCTATACCGTCTTCGGCAGGCACATTTTTGCCATCGGCTCCAGCGAGGCTGCGGCCAGGCTCTGCGGCATCCGGACCCGTCAGGCCAAGATCGTGATCTATACTCTAGCCGGGCTCTTCTGCGGGTTGAGCGGAGTCATGGAGTTTTCCCGGCTGACGGTCGGCGACCCCACCGTGGCCGTGGGACTCGAGCTGGATATCATCGCCGCGGTGGTTATTGGCGGAGGGAGTCTGAGCGGCGGCGAGGGAAGCATCCTCGGATCGATGATTGGGGTGTTCATTATGTCCTTTTTGAGGAACGGCTGCACCATGATGGGTTGGCCCAATTATATCCAGGACATCATCATCGGATTCATCATCGTTGTTGCCGTCAGCCTGGACCAGCTCCGACACCGCCGGGAGAGCTAGAGGACTTGGATGAAAAAGAGGGGACCAAAAAAAGAAGCGCTCAGGCTTCTCCACTCCCGAGCCCCCCTGCGCATCAACGATATCGGCGGCTGGACAGACACGTGGTTCGCCCGGGAAGGGAACGTCCTGAACCTGGCCGTCGGTCCTTCGGTGGAGGTTCAGGTCAAAGTCTTCGCCAACAAAAAAAACTGGAGCAAGAGGGTTCTGGTTCAGGCCAACAACTACGGCGAAAGCTTTCGTGTCGATCCCGAAGCCCCTTCTTCCGCACGCCATCCTTTGCTCCAATTTGCAGTCTCGTCTCTCCCGATTCCCAAAAACCTGGAACTCCAAGTCAACATCCATTCCCCGGTTCCGGCGGGCATTTCGGCCGGGACATCCGCTTCGATCTGTGTCGCCCTCCTCGGAGCGATCGACCTTCTCACGGAACAGCGGCATACCCCGGATGAGATCGCTTCGATCGCCCACCGAGTGGAGACTGAAAAATTGAAGCAACAGAGCGGAATCCAAGATCAGATCTGCGCGGCCTATGGCGGGGCATGCTACATCCACATTCACAATTATCCGGACTATGAAGTCGAAAAATTGAAGCTCTCCGAAAGTGCCTGGCGGGAGCTGGACCGCAGGATCTGTTTGATCTATCTCGGGAAACCCCACCTCTCATCCCCGATCCATGAAGAGGTGATCAACTATCTCGAAGCTGGGAGCGCCAGCTTCGAGCAGATCCGGAAGATGCGCGATCTCGCGATGAAAGCCAAGTCCTTTTTGCTGCAGGGACATTTGGAAGACTATGGGGAGGCGATGGCCCAAAATAACGAATGCCAGAGGGAATTGTGTCCCGGGCTCATTCCCGAGGCGGCGGACGCCGTCGTCGCCATCGCCCGAAAATACAATTCCCTGGGGTGGAAAGTCAATGGAGCCGGGGGCCAAGGCGGTTCAATGACCGTTCTCGCCAGCGCCGATGATGACCTCAGGCGCCGGATGCTCCGTGACGTCGACTCCCTGGGAAAGGGCATCAAGAACCTGCCCATTTCCTTGTCTAGGGAAGGGCTGACGGCCTGGGCTGTTTAACCCGCCAAGGAGTTTTCACCTCGGGCCCAGTTTTCATACTCATTTGTCGTGACCCAGAATTGGGCCTCGTTTCTTGAACTTTGAATCCCTTAATCCACACCCTCACCGCAGTCTCGCTTTGCCTCTTAACGAGATGGCCGAGATAGACAGAAGCAGTCATTGGTCATGTGTCCTTAAAAGAGGACGCATTTGTGGTGCCTGGACTTATTTTCCTGGGAGATTGTTTGGCACGGTTCTTGCTTTTAGGGAGATTGGAAGGAGAAGAAAATGAGAAGAACAATTGTGACCTTCATCGCTTTTCTGGTCCTCGTTCCTCTTTTCGCATTTTCGGGATCAGAAAGCTATAACGGTGTTGGTTTCGCCAGAATGAGTTATGTCAAAGGAGATGTCTATATCCAGAGGAGTCAGAACCTGGGTTACGAACAGGGTGAGATTAACCTGGCCATAACGGAAGGAGATAAGCTGGGAAGCAGAGACGGCCAGGCCGAGATCCAATTCGGTAACAGGAATTACCTGCGCATTAACGGTAACACCCAATTGGACATGGTCGCTCTCCCCAATGATTCTTCCGACCTGATCAAGTTTCATCTCCTCTCAGGAAGCATCTATCTGAGGTTGAATGAGCTCAATTCAGAGAAAGGTATCGAGGTCCACACTCCCGACGCATCTTATTATATTCTCGACCAAGGGCTTTACCGGCTGGACGTCCGGGAAAACCGGGAAACGGAACTCAGCGTCTTTGAAGGTTCGGCAGAAGCCGCCCTCGAGCAGGGCTCTCAGCTGGTCAGGGGCGGGGAGAGGCTGATCGCTTCAAACGGAACCGCCGTCTCCGGACCGGCCGGGTTCAACGCCCGGGAAGGTGACGAATTCGGCCGTTTCAATGAGTCGAGGGATGCCGTCTTCGCTAAGAGGAGCACGCGGTCTTATCTCCCTTCCGAGCTGGATCAGTATCAAGAAGAGCTTGACAACAACGGCCGCTGGACCTACGAACAGCCGTACGGAAATGTCTGGGTCCCCAATGTGTATGATTCCGATTGGGCCCCTTACTCCTACGGACGCTGGGACTGGTACCCGATGGCTGGCTGGACCTGGATTTCAAGCGAGCCGTGGGGATGGAGCACTTATCATTACGGCCGTTGGCATTGGAGGTTCGGACTAGGCTGGTACTGGATCCCCACATCCATCTGGGGGCCTGCCTGGGTCGACTGGTGCTGGGGAAATGACTACGTCGGTTGGTCTCCTCTCAGCTACTACAACACTCCGGGCGTGATCCTCAACAATCGCTTCTATGATCGCTTCCATGGCCGCGATTACCCGCTCCATTCCAGAGCGCTGAGGGTCGTCCATAGGGACCACCTTCAGTCCCCAAACGTCTATCGACACGCCCTGGCCGGGGATAGAGTCCAGGCCCTGGGGCGGGTCTCTCTCGGGCACGAGCAGCCGACGATCCGTCCGCTTACCGAGCGCGTCGGACTCAATCGCTCCCTGGCCGAAAAGACCCTTGACCGGTCTAACCTTCGGGGAGTGGGGAGGACCCTGACTCCTTCCGAGCTCAGCCCCTCACCCATCAGGAGCGGCATTCGGAGCAACCTGCGGGCTCCCCAGGTATCTCCGGGAAATGTCCGCGATCGTTCCACGGTCAGGGAATTTCCCAGGAACGGACAGCCTCAGGGTTCTGTGCCCAGATCGTCCCTGGATTCAAGGGGGATCAGAACCAGCCCCGTAATCAAAACGTATCCCTCCCGCCCAAGTTTTTCGTCGTTCTTCTCTTCTAGATTCTCAGGCGCTTCTTCGAGGACGAATCCTTCCAATTCTTCCGGGAACATAAGATCTTACAGCCCCAGTTCTTCTATCTCCTCGCAAACAAGGTCCTCTAATCGCTCCGGCTCCGCAGTCGGCTCGTCCCCCGTGCGAGAATATCGTTCTTCGAACAGGGTTTCCAGTCGCGACGGGTCTCCTTCTTCCTCGACCAAGAAGCGGACCTCAAGCGCCTACTTCCCCCAGGACCAGGGGAATTCCGGCAACCGTTTCCGTTCCTACTCTCCCCAATACTCTTCTCCGTCTCGTTCTTATTCTTATCCCTATCGCGGCGGCTCTTCTTCTTGGAGAAGCCCTTCTTATTCTTATTCATCTCCGCGGTCCTATTCTTCACCAAGGTCCTACGGGTCATCTTCTTATAGCCGGCCATCTTATTCCTCCGGCTCCTCCAGCTCCCGGTCCCGTTCCTCGTCGAGCTCCTCCCGGAGCTCTTCCCGAAGCTCCTCATCGTCCTCGTCCCGCTCTCATTCAGGAAGCGTCCGAAAGAAGTAATTCAGGTTCCATTTTCCAGATAAATGGGGGCGGACGGCGCCTCGATGCCGCCTGCCCCCTTTCTTTATGCCCCAAACCTTGGAACTTTCTTTTACCACCCACTCCTTACCCCTCACTCCTCACCACGTTGGTTTTGACGAGAAGACCAGACGACGATATGGACGATTTTGTTCTTTACTTTTATTTTTTTCGGTGGTATAAATTATCCTCATTGCACAACGCCGGTCATTCTAAGGAATGAGTTCACTTTTGGAGGTATGAGCCATGACTTCTCGGAAAAGCAAGGGATTGATCGTAGGGCTGAGCCTTTTATCTTTTGCTGTGGTCATCGCGGGCGGCATTTCCTGCAAAAAAGCGCCGGAGGCGACCAAACCTGGCGAGCAAGCGGCGGGACCGGCAGCTACCAATGAATTTGAAGGCACCGTAAAAGTCGCCTTGGGAAAGTACCTTTACCTCCCCACCGCTCAGGGACTTGACATCGTCGTCCAGGGGAAGGTTGGTTCCGGAGACGCCGGGGCCCTCACCGGAAAAGAGATCAGAGTGAAGGGGCAAATGTCCAAAGACAAAGCCTCCATCTACATTGCAAACAGCATAGATGTCAAAGAAGGCGGGCAGTGGAGGACAGCCTTTACCAGGACTGAAGAACCTGTGCTCAATGATTTCCTGGACACAAAAGACAGATATAACTATGCGGCTCTGGCGATCACGAATTTCAACAAACCGGAGGACTGGGAAGGAAAAGGCAAGGTTAGAATTTTCGGCAAGCTGCTCAAGGCGGCGGTCACAGAAGGTGGCGCTCAGAAAGAGGTCATCTATGTCGTGCTCTCGGATGACAAGGGCAAGGAGATCGGGAAGATCATCGTCGACAGTTTCACTGATTATACACAGTACTCTCTTCAGAAATTAAGGCTTTTTGATAAGTTTTGGTTCTATCTTAATATCAAAGACACCGTGGACAAGAAGATCCGGGCCAAGAGCCACGAGCTCTTTCACGCCGATGTCTTTTTCATCGGACTCTTCTAGTAGATCGCGTTTCCCGCTCCCGGCGCTCCGTATCCCGATAGAAAACGAAAATCAGAATTTTTAAATGCCATTTTTCATTTAGAAATTCACTCATTCCTTATTTCCTGATAAAGCCGATCATTTTTTTCAATCCGCCCAGATGATCCCTTCCCAGATCTACACGGAGAACCCGCCGGCCGGATTCTTTTAATGCTGCCCAATCCCCCCGTGCCTGTGCCTTTTTCAAGTCGGAGAAGGAAAGGCAAGACCTGGGTCCTTCAAGCCCTTTCGGAATAGGAAGATCACGAATGTCTTCGCCGGTCAGCTGAATGAATAGTCCTTTCCCCCCGTCTCCCTTATGGAGCTGTCCGGTCGTGTGCAGGAACTGCGGCCCGAAGCCCCAGGTCACGGCCAAGCGCGTCCTGTCCCTGAGTCTCTTTTGCAGCCGGCGGAGGAGGGCAATAATCTGTGGTTTCGGCTCCAAAAATGCCAGAATCGCGATGTAATCTCCTGGACTGGCAGAGCTCAGGAAGGCAAGGAGGTCGTCTTTTGAAGCGGCGGCCTTGAGCCGCGGCATCTCTCTAAAGCGGCTTCTTCTTTCTGCTCGAGATTCTAAGAATTCCCGGGCCCTCATTTTTGAAGCTTCAACGTCCGGCTGGTCAAAGGGATTGATCCCGAGTTCGAATCCCGCCACGGCCGTGGCCATAGCCCAGAGGAAAAACTGGCCTCCCAGGGATTGGCAGTCAGGAACCGAAAATGATAGGACCGGAAAGCGGGCCTCGATGACTGATTTCAGTTCGCCCTTCCGAGACTTGCCGTTCCCCTTGTCAAAGAAAATAAAAAAACGATCCGACCCGTAACACTCAACGGTGGCAAAATCGTCCTCGATGACCGGCACGATGCCCAAACCATTTTTTCCGGTGCTTTCAGCCAGGAGCTGCTCCAACCAGGGAGCAAAGCCTCGTAGAGAACGGGAGAGCAGCAGAGTGGCCTTGTTTCGGCCCGCCCGGGCCAGAACGGCCAGGATTGTTCCCAGATAGACACCCGGATTATCCCGGGCTCTCGGATTCCGCGATTTACCCACCGTCTCCTCCGCGCCTCGGAGGATGGCCTCCAGGCAGATCCCTGATAGGGCGGCGGGAAATAGGCCAAACGGAGAAAACACAGAAAAACGACCTCCGATCTTAGGGTTTGCCGTGAGGACCGCTCGAAACCCGTGTTTGAGCGCCAAGTTAGAGAGCGGTGTCCCCGGGTCCGTGATGGCCACGAAATGGGCTCCGGATTCTTCATTTCCCAGTCTTGCCCGGACCCAGGCGAAGAAAAAACTGAGGAGCGAGCTCGTTTCGACCGTCGTCCCGGATTTGGACGAGGCGACGAAGAGTGTCTTTCGCGGGCTCAATTTTTTCTGAAGATTGAGGATCGCCTGCGGGTCTGTCGTGGCGAGAGATTCGACTTCCAAATAACCCGGGACGGTCTTGAAGACCCGGCTGAAGACCTCTGCCGGAAGGACTGAGCCTCCCATGCCCAGAACAACAGCTCGGGTATAGCCGGCTGTACGGACCTGCTCAACCAGCCTGGATATCTCAGGAAGTAATCCCTTAGCCTCGTCGGGAGCGGACAGCCAGTCAAGCCTGTTCGAAATTTCCTCCCGGTTTTTTCCCCAGATTGTCCAGTCCTTTCTCCAAATGCGGCCGATGATATTCTGATTAGAAATATCTCTCAGCGCCAGCCGAATGTCTTTCTCCCAGGGGCGGAGTCCATAACTGTTCATACCTGGCATTTGAGCGGTCATGGCCTTAAAGGTCCTTGTCAAATACAAGCGCAAGAACTAATGCGACATCTCCGTTCAAGGTTGCGCCGGAGGCCACCTCTGGCCCCCGGACCCCGAGGAACCAGTCCCGTCGGTTCCCCCGTCGGACAAACCGACGGGCCCCCCTCCGCTACGGGGTCCCGAGGTGGCCTCCGGCGCAACCTTAACCATGTCAAATTACTTATCGCGTTTGTACTAGAGTCTTAGGTAACGCCTGGCCTAATTTTAAATGATTGACCGGCATTGTCAAGGGCATAAAGAAGTAAGCCGTGAGCTGTAAGCAGTAACCATTAAAGAAAAATTAACCAGCGGCTCTTTCTTAAAATATTGGTCCAATACAGAGCTGCTCCGGAAAGGCAATACTGGCGCTTTAAGAAACCAGATCTTCCGGGCGGCGGGCGATAATATTTTCTTGATTAAATTCTCCTATCGTTGGAATATATAACGGATCCCTGGAGGTGAAACCCATGAGGAAGTTTGAAAGAAATACTTTGGTAGCCATCTTTGCTGTTCTGATCCTATTCCTATCGAGCTGGGCGGTAGCCCAGGAAAAGAAGAGCAATGGAAGGGTCATCGGCGAGTGGAAAATCGAGGTCAACGGCAACGGACAATACTACTATCTGACCATGACGATTGCAGAGTCAAGCGGAAAGTTGTCCGGTTCGATGAGTGAGCAGTCCGGAATGTTCAAAGACGCGCCCCTGACCGGTGTCGAATTCGACGGTCAAAACTTCAGCTTCGAAATTACCGTGGCCAGCCCTCCGGACGGCCTGGAAAAAAAGTGGCAGGCGAGTTTCACGGTTGAAGAGGACAAGATGGAGGGGACAATCTCCAACGACCAGGTCGGCAGCGTCTCCGCCTCGGCGACCCGCGAAAAGAAGTGAGCACTGAGCTGTGAGCAGATAATATCTGATCGCAGCTGGGCGATATCTCTCGGCAAATCTTCTTGACACTCGAGCGGTGAGTGTTGTATTTTGCCCTCGACCGTGAGACTCGGGAAAGGAAGGGTCTGATGACTGCAATCGACCAGCCGGTTGGTTTTTTTCATCCTTCGAGGGGCCTCTACCGCTTTACGAACCTGTTTTTTATCGCCTCCCTCTCCTTCGGTAGTTATTTTGCCTATGACATTGTCAGTGCCCTCGCCCCGACCCTGGTCGAGGAACTCCACGCCGCGCGCGGAACCGTCGGGACGTTCTTCACCATGTATAGCGTCGCGGCCGTCCTGGCCGTATTCATCGGCGGTATTCTCGTAGACCGAATGGGGACGCGCAAGGCGAGCATCCTCTTTTCTCTTCTTGTTTTGCTTGGCGCGGCGATCGTCTGGCGGGCCAAGACCATCCCCCTCTTTTTTCTCGGCCGGTTTGTATTTGGAGCCGGCTCCGAGCCTCTGGTTGTTGCCCAGAGCGCCATGATCGCCCGCTGGTTCAAGAATAAGGAGCTGGCCCTTTCTTTCGGCCTGACCCTCACCGTCAGCCGCTTAGGATCGTTGTTTGCCTTTAATACAGGGGAGCTCATCACCAGTTATTTCGGCAGCTTTCGTTTCGCTTTGCTCGCGGCCGTGGGCGCCTGCGTTATTTCCTTGCTCGGAAACTTCGTCTACATCATCATGGATCGCCGGGGCGAACGGATCCTCCAGATGAAGAATGAAAGCGTCGCGGAAAAAATCCGGTTCAAGGATATCAAGGAGTTCAGGCCGACATTCTGGTATGTGACTTTTTTGTGCTTAACGTTCTATTCGGCGATCTTCCCCTTTACCGCGCTCTCGACAGACTTCTTCGTGGACAAATGGGGGATCTCCCGGACCGCGCAGGCCGCCGGTGGGTTCCTCCACCAGGTCTTTAATAATCTCTGGCACATGTTCAGCACCGCAGGCGGAATCAGCAGCATCATCGTCTTCGCCTCGATGATCTTCGCTCCTTTCGCCGGGGGCCTGATAGACAAAATAGGGAAGCGTGCGACTCTGATGATCATCGGCTCCCTGATTCTGATCCCTTGCCATTTGTCCATGGGACTGACCAAAATTTATCCCGCTTATCCGATGATCTTCCTCGGCGCGGCGTTTGTCCTCGTCCCCGCCGCCATGTGGCCGTCGGTGCCTCTGATCGTCCGTAGCGAACGCGTCGGCACGGCCTTCGGGCTCATGACCGCGATCCAGAATCTCGGGCTCGGCCTGTTCCCGCTTCTCAACGGCCTGCTCCGCGATGTGACGAAGAGCTACACGGCCAGCTCGGTCATGTTCGCCAGCCTCGGACTTTTCGGGTTGACCTTTGCTTTCCTTCTCAAGCGGGCCGACGGCCGCGAGACGGGCGTTCTGGAGGCCGCCCGGAAGAAGCCGGTCTAGCCGGTTCGATGATTACGACCGTTATCTCAGATCTGGGAAACGTCATCCTCTATTTTGACAACGGCATTTTTTTCAAGAAGATGACGGCTTACTGTAATCTCTCGGAAGAAAAGATCAGAGAGCTGGCCCACATCCACTTTGATCTCGTCATCCTTTTTGATTCGGGGAAAATATCTCCCCACGAATTTTATAAGGGCACAGTGGACCGGCTCGGA
Source organism: Candidatus Aminicenantota bacterium (assembly GCA_963701305.1). Classification (GTDB taxonomy): domain Bacteria; phylum Acidobacteriota; class Aminicenantia; order Aminicenantales; family CAVYOD01; genus CAVYOD01. The sequence goes on along the minus strand of OY969586.1, from coordinate 833,632 downwards.
GCGCGGGTTTCGGAGGAGGAATTTTATTCGATTTATTGCGATGTCTTCTCTCTCAATTCTCCGGTTTTCGAAATCCTCAAAAAACTGAGAGGAAGATATTCCCTCGTCCTCCTCTCCAATACCGATATCTGCCGCTTTGCTTTTATCAAGAAGAGGTTTCCCGAGATCTTGATATTTGATCAGCGCGTTCTCTCGTTTGAGCTCGGAATTCTGAAACCCGATCCCGCGATCTACCTTACCGCACTCGAGATGGCCGGCACCAGGGCGGACGAGAGCGTTTTCATAGATGATCTCGCGGAAAATATCGACGGCGCCGCCAAGGTTGGGATTCAAGGCATCCTTTACGATCCGGAAACCGACCTGGAAGCTCAGCTCGCCGCCCTCGGCCTGAAACTGGGGGACGTTCCCCAAGGAGACACCCTTTAGCCTCTAAGCAAGAATCTTCAGCATAGCTTGCATGGTTTGATAATCTTGAGATCTTAAGGGTGTCCCCTTGGGGAACGTCCCCATATTCAACATATTCAATTATTCATGAGGCTATGAGCTGTAGATAGACTTTTCGTCGCCGCGGGCCGTCGAACTCGCAGAAAAAAATCCCCTGCCAGGTCCCGAGCGCCAGCCGCCCTCCCTCGACGATGACCTGGACCGAAGACCCTAAGAGACTCGCTTTGACGTGAGCCGGGGCATTTCCTTCGCTATGGTTCCAAGCTAGGGAATCGGGAACGAGTCTCTTCAAAGCCATCAGGATGTCGGTCGTGACGTCGGGATCGGCGTGTTCATTGATCGTCAGCCCGGCCGTGGTGTGGGGAACATAGACGAGGCAGATGCCGTTCTCGATTTTTGAGGCGCGCACCGCCTCCTGGATCTCTGCTGTGATATCCACAAATTCCTCTTTGTGACGAGTCTGAAGTTCAATAGTTTTCATGCTCTCCCCTAAAGCAAAACCATAGCATAGAGAAGGAGAATTTGTCACCCAACAAAATTAAAAAAAAACTTGACACGGCCCGAAATTGAGAGTAAATTCAAGCCAGTAAATACAAGATTTTGTATTTACTGCCTAGAACATATACCAGATATGGTTGATCGTGTTCAAGGGCTTGGTTCTTCCTGACGGGTTAAGTAAGAGGATTTTAGCACCTCCATCGTGACAGATGGAACGTTTTTTATTTGTATTTCAAGTTCAAGGAGGCTTCAATGGTGAGGGCGATCTCGAGAATCAAGAAAAGGGACGGGTCTGTCGTCGATTTCAACCAAGAAAAAATAACCATCGCGATCCACAAAGCCATGGAATCCTGCGGACTCGCCGACGGCAACCTCGCCAAGACGACCTCAGACATCGCGACCTTCATGCTCGAAGACAAGTTCGCCGGCTATACCATCCCCTCGGTGGAGCAGATCCAGGACATCGTCGAAATGGTCCTGATGAAGCAGGGCTATCTCGAAGTCGCCAAAGCGTATATTCTCTATCGGGAAAAGCACAAGGCCATCCGTGAGGCCAAGTCGACGGGGATCAACCTCGAACGCCTGATCAAAGACTATATCAATGACGCCGACTGGAAAATTCGGGAAAACAGCAACGAAGGGGTGATGAGCTTTTCCGGCCTGAACGCCCGGGTTTCGGGCGAGGTCTTGTCCACCTTTGCCCTCAATCAGCTCTATTCAGAACGAGTCAAAAAAGCGCATCAGGACGGCGGCTTCCATATTCATGACCTCTCCTATCCGATCGTCGGCTATTGCGCCGGCTGGTCGCTGGACAAGCTCCTCCGGATTGGGTTCGGCCACGTCCCCAACCAGGTCCATTCCTCTCCGGCCAAGCATCTGGAGACGGCCACTCTGCACATGGTGAACTACATCGGCACCATGCAGGGTGAGTTCGCCGGGGCGCAGGCCTTTTCGAGCGTGGACACGCTCCTCGCTCCCTTTGTCCGGTCCGACCGGCTGGACTATGAGCGGGTCAAGCAGGACATTCAGAAGCTGATCTTCGGCTTAAATGTTCCTTCCCGCTGGGGCTGGCAGACGCCTTTCTCCAACCTGACTTTCGATTGGACGGTTCCCGATGACATGAAAGACAAAGCCGTCGTCGTCGGCGGCGAAGAGCTGGCCACGACCTACGGGGGTTACCAGGAAGAGATGGACATGATCAACCGCGCCTTCCTGGAACTCATGATCGAGGGAGATCATCAGGGCCGCGTCTTCACTTTTCCGATCCCGACCTATAACCTGACACCGGAATTCGATTGGGATTCGCCCAACGCGAGGCTCCTCTTCGAGGCCACAGCCAAATACGGCATTCCCTATTTTCAAAACTATATCGGGACGAACCTCAATCCCGGTGATATCAGGGCCATGTGCTGCCGGCTCAACCTGGACCAGAGAGAGCTCATGAGGCGGCCCGGCAACATCTGGGGGCCCGGCGATTCGACGGGCTCGATCGGAGTCGTTACCATCAACATGAACCGGATTGGGTTTGAGGCGACCTCCAAAGAAGCCTTTTTCGCCCGGCTGAAGGAGATGATGGTACTGGCCAAGGAATCGCTCGAAACCAAGCGGGAAGTGGTCAACAACATGCTGGCCCGCGGGATCATGCCCTACACGCAGGTCTATCTCGGGCATTTCGATAATCATTTCTCGACGATCGGAGTCTGCGGCATGCACGAGGCCTGCCTCAATTTCCTGAAGAAGGGCATCGGCACTCCTGAAGGCAAAGACTTTGCCATCGAAACGCTGAACTATATGCGGAGCGTTCTGCGGGAGTTCCAGGAAGAGACGGGCAACCTCTACAACCTCGAAGCGACGCCGGCCGAATCCACCTCCTACCGGCTGGCCAGGTTGGATACGCAGAAATACAGGGGCATCGTCACCTCGGGTACGGAAAAATTTCCCTACCTGACCAATTCCACCCAGCTCAACGTCGACGCCACTCGCGACGTGTTCGAGGCCCTGAGCCATCAGAGAGATATCCAGCCTCTCTACACCGGGGGGACGATCTTCCACACCTTTCTCCCCGAGTCCATCGACCCGGTCACCTGCCAGAAGCTCGTGAGGAAGATCGCCGAGACCAAGATCCCCTATTTCAGCATCACCCCGACCTTCAGCGTCTGCGTGAGCCACGGGTACCTACAAGGGCAGCATCCGACGTGTCCGGAATGCGGAGCCCAAACCGAGGTCTACTCCCGGATCGTCGGTTACCTGAGGCCGGTCAGGACCTGGAATGACGGGAAACAGAAAGAATTTGAGGACAGGACCCCCTACACGAAGATCGACTAGACCATGGACTATTTTCTTTTCACTTATCCGAGCTGCCTGAAGTGCGAGAAAATCAAAATATACCTCAAGGAGATATCGCTCCCCTTCAAAGAACACAACCTGGTCGAGCGGGAGAGCAAGCTCAAGATCAGAGAGTTCCTGGGTCAGATCAAACGAGACGGCTCCGGGGCGATCATCATTCCCACTCTCGTCGCCTGTGAGCAGGGGGGTGCCGCGGCGGTCTTGAATTCGGCGGAGGAAGTGGAGACGTGGTTGAAATCAAGGGCCTAGAGAAATTCGCGGCCAAGGATTTTCCCGGCTATATCGCCTCGACCGTTTTCCTGGGAGGCTGCAATTTCCGTTGCCCTTATTGCCACAACGCCGATCTCGTGCTCAGGCCGGAGGGTTTGCCCACGCTGCCGCTTGATTATTTCCTGTGCTACCTGGATGCCCGGAAGAACTGGCTCGAAGCCATCTGCATTTCAGGCGGCGAGCCTCTCCTGGAGACGGATCTGGAGGATCTGATCCGGGTCGTGAAGGAGCGCAATCTTCTGGTCAAGGTGGACACCAACGGGTCACTTCCGGCCAGGCTCGAGGACCTCTTCCGCGAGGGACTCGTCGACTATGTCGCGATGGATGTCAAGGCCCCGCTCGGAAGATACAAAGAGGTGACGCACTCGGAGGTCAAGCCGGAGGATATCTCGAGGACGATCAAGCTCGTCCGGAGCTCAGGGTTAAGACACATGTTCCGGACGACCGTCGTCCCGGGATTAGTGGGGCGAAATGATCTTCTGAAGATCGCCCAGATGCTGGAGGGAGAGGATGTCTTCCAGATTCAGCCGTTCGTCCCCGCGAACACAGTCGACAAGCAGTTCCTCCAGGTCAACCCCTTCAGCCGAGAAGAGATCGAGGAGATGGCGGGTCTGGTGCGTCGCTATTTTGCCGAGGTCCGAGTGGAAGGTGCGTGAGACATGGAGCTAAGAGTCAAAAGGATCAACAACCAGGCCAGGCTCCCGCTCTACCAGCACAAGGGGGATGCGGGGTTGGACCTTTTTTCCTGCATCGACCTGGTCCTTGGACCCGGAGAAGTGAAGCCTATTTCGACCGGGATCAAGGTCGCGATCCCTGAGGGTCATGTCGGACTGGTCTGGGACAAGAGCGGGATCTCGCTCAAGGGAGTGCACAGGCTCGCCGGGGTCATCGATGCGGGCTACCGCGGAGAGGTCCAGGTGGTCATGGCCAACCTCGGTCGGGAGTCGTTTGTCATCTCCGCGGGGATGAAGATCGCCCAGCTTCTCGTCCAGCCCGTCGAGACGGTCGCTGTGACCGAAGTCGAAGAGCTGGATGACACGTCTCGGGGCGAGAAGGGTTTCGGCAGCACGGGGATGTATTAAAACCAGGAAAATCGTCTATCTGTCCATCTCGGCAAGACCAAAAAACTATAGCCGATTTCCTTATGCTTGTTCTCGGTTTTTTGACGAGAAGGGCGAGAAGGACGGCTCTTGGGCTGTCTTTGGCGGCCTCATCGCAAACCCTCTCTAAAAAAACCAGCTCATAGCTCATGGCAACAAATGCCAAAAATGTTGTGGCTTATTCTATGGACCATGAGCTATTCTTTCTTGATGTCAGCCTTGTTTGAGTAGCCCCTCTCCTCCCAGTAGCCGACGTAATCCTTATCCGAGAGCTCGATCCTCTCGACCCACTGGACCCACTTGTAGCCGAGTTTTCCCTCGGCCGCGACCACGAATGGAAATCCCCGATCCGGCGGAAGGGTGACGTTATTGATTTTTGCGACCAGGAAGACATTTTTCGACTTTACAAAATCGAGAGGCAGAGAGCTCGAGTAAGTCCCCCCCAGGGCGTAAAAAATCACGGTCTTCACATTGGCCGCTGGCTTGGCTTTGGCGATGAGGTCCATGACCCGCGGTCCCGACCAGAGCGCAGTATATCCCCAGCCCTCGACGCAGACAAAATCGATCACCCTTGATTCCTGGGGAAAGGTCAGGGCCTCTTCGTATTTGAGATCGAAGGGCTCGCCGACCTTCCCTCCGATCTTGAGGCGGTAGGTCGCGAGGTTGACATTGGGCACCCGGTCAACATGGGTGTTGCGCTGTTTGGCCAGCGGCGTGAGTTTTCGCCCCTCGTGTTCGGTGATCTCCTGGCTCCGGGCCGTGATACCCAAAGCGAGTAGGAATGAAATCAGAATCAAAACTGTCCACTGTCTTTTCATGGTTCGGCCTCTTGTTCATAATCATATAGAATGTGCCAATATTGTAGCACACAAGGGACATCGCTCGTAGCACACGGCTTATCGTGGTGGCCGTACCAAGAATTTGATTGATCACCGTTGGCAAGAAAAAAAGCTAATGTGACCTAATGAAAATGGGATAAGTAAGTTGACATGGTCAAGGTGGCGCCGGAGCCCACCCTTGGGTCCCCGTAGCGGAGGGGGGCCCTTCGGCTTGTCCGACGGGGGAACCGACGGGACTGGTTCCTCGGGGTCCGGGGGCGAGAGGGTGGGCTCCGGCGCCACCTTGAACGGAGATGTCGCATTAGTTATTGCGTTTGTATTAGCTTGCTATGAACCTTGAGCTGAGGGCTAATCGACAAACAGGAAAGCGTAGCGGTTCATGGGCTGACTGTAATCCGACAGGACTTGGATGGGATAGCCGACCGCTCTGACTGTTGAAAAAACGTCGATGGCCATGGCTTCAGGAGTCGGCCTCGCGAGCCTCGGCTCTTTGCAGGCCTCTTTCTTTCCCATGCACTCGGAGCAGATGTTGCAACTGTCGAGGAAAAGGAGAAAGGCTTTTTCATGGCCGGCCACGAAGACTTCCCTCTCCAATTTGAGCAAGGCAAGGTTCAGCTTGCGTGTCCAGGCGTGACGGGCCTCCGGTTTGGGAACGCTTTTGGGAAAACGAAAAACGACGGCATTTTTGTATTCCCGGAAAAACTCTTTGCACTCGGCCATAGTCGGTACATTGGGCGGGCACGTAGCCGTGCGTCCGTATTCGCTGCAGCCGAACATGCACTTCATTCGTACCCACCGGCTGACCACAATCTTCTGAGGATCGATCCATTTGAAATCCTTGAAGCCGTGCTTTCGGAATGTCGCTTCGAGAGCTTTTTTTATGATCATGTGTTCTGCCTTTCTTTTTTGGAATCTTGGGCCGGAAGCTCAATTTCGGATCCCCGAAAAGGATGGGGGAGCGCCGTCGCGGGGCCCCATCCTTCTTCAGGCAAAATCCTTGCCTTATCGACTCTCACTATTAGAGATGCTTCCGTATCCACGAGGTCTACTTCCTAAAGACAACGCGCCCGTCCTTAATGACGACGCGGATGTTCCTGATATCCTTGATGTTCTTGACCGGGTCGCCCTCGACGAAAATCAAGTTGGCCTTTTTTCCGGCCTCGATTGTCCCGAAATCGCCGCTTTTCCCGAGCCATTTGGCCCCGTTCGAAGTCACCGACTGCAGGATCGCCCTGGTGGGAATCCCGGCCTCGGCATAAGCTTCCAGCTCGTCGAACAGGCTCCCGTTGTCGGTTCCGGCGAGGATGACGGCGCCCATCTCGAAGGCCCGGCGGACAAATTGCTTCATCTTTTCGTAGGATTCCCTGGCAGCCGCAAATTGGTCAAAGCCCATCATCTTTTTATAGGAGTCCCCGATAGCCTGGAGGGACAGCGTTGGGTCAAGGGCAACGTTATTCTTTACGATCTTCTCGAGAAGCGCTCCAACAACCTGCGATCCAGGCTCGATCCCGGTCCAGTCTGATTGCATCCGGGCGATGAGGTTCTTCCTCCCATCCAGGCTTTCGTTATCGCCGTTGGGTTGTCTTTCCAGGGGCAGAAAATCCCGCCAGACCCGGATATGTGCCAAGCCGTTGATCCCGAAATCGACCGCCTCTCCCCAGCTCGTGCGGACGCCGATGTGACCTGTCGACGGCAAACCCAATTTCCTCGCCTCGGCGACGGCCGCCCGCAGCACCTCCGGCGCCAGCATAAAATAAACTTTGATCGCGTCCACTCCCTGGGCCTTGAGCGTCCGGACAAGGGGCGCGGCCGCCTCCGGCTGGGTCAGCTCGACGTCCACCTCCGGGCGATAGCCTGGCCGGCCGTCGATGAGCGGACCTGTGCTGAAGATGTCCGGCCCCTCCAAGATGCCTGCGGCGATGGAATTCTTGAAATTCATGATCGTCGAGACGGCCGTCCCGGGGTCACGAATCGTGGTGATCCCATGGCGGATGAGCGAAGTTCCGTCAAACGGGCTCCAATAATGAAAGTGATTATCCATGAGGCCGGGAAGCACCGTCATTCCCGCGGCGTCCAGAACCGGAAGGTTTCCGGCTTGAAGACCCGGGGCCTGACCCTTGTGGATCGCAGCGACGCGGCCGTTTCTGACCTCGATCGTGATGTCGGCCTGGATTCCGCTTCCTGTCCCATCAAACAGGCGCGCGTGGGTGATGATGAGATCGGGTGCGGACCTGGGAGGAAGGTTGAATTGGGCCTTAAAAGGAATCGGCGTTGTCTGGCCCGTCTCGAGGTTCAGACGCCAAAGATCCCTGGCCGAGCAGATGACCGCGTTCTTTCCATCGCGAGAAAGAGAGATCTGTTTCTGGCTGTAGGGACTGGAGAAGATCTCCTTGGCCTTGCCGTGCTCGACGGGCTTGACGACGACGGAATCGACTCCGTTGTCTGATCTCAAGAAGACATAAGCTCTTCCGTCCGTCGTCCAGCAGGCATTGAATTCGTGCTCCGGCGTATCCGTCAGGCGGCTCGCTTCTCCGTCTTTGAGGTCCATGAGATAGAGGTCCGATCCGCCATAGCGGCCCTGGTCGAGGAGGACTTTTTCCCCGTCCGGGGAAAAAGCGAAGGACCATTCATGCCAGTTTTCGGCAAAAGTCCTCTGCTTGGCTTCGCCGCCCTCCTGGGGGACGGACCAGAGATGAGAATCATACTGGGATTGATGAACGAGAAAATAGATGTTCTTATCGTTCGGGTGAAAGGCGATCTGACCGAAGTTGGAGTTGTTGATGTGATAAACCGGGCCGCTGCTTCCGGTCGCGAGATCGAGCACGACCAGGTCTGATCCTTCGGGCATCTGGTGACCGTAGGCGATAAATTGTCCGTCGGACGACCAGGCCGGATTCGAATCCCAGCCGAGGCCGAATGTCACTTGGCGTGCCGCCCCTCCCGCGATCGGAACAAGCCAAAGCTTACCCAGGATGCCGACGGCAATCCTTGTCCCGTCGGGAGAGACGGCCGGGTCCTGAGCTCCTTTTTCTACGGTGACGGCTCTCTCGTTTTGAGCCGGGCTGGGGACAAAAGTCAGGAAAATTAAACCGATCACGGCCACAACCGGAAGTCCTTTGATCTTCATGGGCACATCTCTTCTTTCTTTTGAACTCAACCGTACGCGAGCACAGGTCCTTTATTTCAGCCGGTCTTCGACGAGCTGACCCCGGATGATGACGGCTTTGACCTTGGCGGCGGAGACAAGCGCGTTGCCATCAAAGACGACAAGGTCGGCGGATTTCCCCTTTTCGATCGACCCCGTTTGATCTGCCACGCCGAGGATTTCGGCGGCATTTATGGTCAGGGCTTTGAGCGCCTCCTGCCAAGGAAGACCGTACTCAGTCGCAAGGCGCGCCTCGGCCAGGAGGTCGCCGAGATGGCTGATCGAACCGGTCTGGAACGCGATCTTGACTCCCGCTTTCTGGAGAAGGGCGGCGTTCTCGAAGAGCGCGCCTCCTGTTTCCACGGATAATCTGTAGGCGGCCTGGGGCCTGAGCAGGACCGGGACGTTTTGGGCAGCTAATTTTTCCTTGATCTTATAGGCGTCCGAGCCTCCGTTGAGGATGATCTTGAGCTTGAACTCTCCGGCGATTCTCAGGGCCGTTAGGATGTCGTCGAGCCGATTCGCCAGGATGATGAGCGGCAGCTCTCCGCGGATGATGGGGACGAGCGATTGGAGCATGAAATTGGACTCGGGCCTGACCGGTCTCTCGTCCGGCTTTGCCTGCGCTTCCTTATCTTTCTTTTCGAAATCCTTGACCTTTTTTTCATAAGACTGAAGTTGACCGAAATACTCCTGCGCGTCCACCAGGGTCTGACGCAGCAAGGCGGCTTCGCCCATCCTGGTCATGGGCTGCGCCTGTTGCTTTCCGTACCTCATCTTCGGCTCTTCCCCAAGGCTTGCGTGGACGGCCGCCGGGAACCGGATGACCATTTCCGTGGCCGTTTCTCCGGCGAGGCGGATCACGGCGCTTTGGCCGGAGAGCAGATTTCCGGTCCCCGGAGCTGAGAGCGCCGTCGTGATGCCCATCTTTCTGGCCGATGTTATGAATTCATTCTGGGGATTGAGGGAATCGATGATCCTGAGCTGAGGCGTCAGCGGAGACGTGGCCTCATCATAATCCCGCTCGATCGTTTCGATTTCAGCCGCGCCGAGGTTGGTAAATGAATCAATGAAACCGGGAAAAATGGAATACGAGGTTGCGTCGATAATCCTGGCCCCGTTGGGCACAGCCAGATTCTTGGCAACGGCGGAGATCTTTCCGTGCTCGATGAGGACTGTTGCCCCATCGATGACCCCGGCGGCGGTGAAGACCCGACCTCCTTTGAGGGCGATTGTCTCCTCTCCCCCCTTAAGGCCGGCCCAAAGCCCGAACCCACAAATCAGCAGCCAAAGGAAGACCAGTTTTTTGATTTCTATTCTTCCCATCGTTTTCTCCGTTTTCTTCACAGAAGGCCTTAATCCCGGGGCTTTTTCTGCGAGACGAGCTTCCCGTCGATAAAGACCGCTTCGGCGACCGAACCCGTCTGGAAGGGGTGGCCCCGCAAAATGAGGAGATCGGCGTCTTTGCCCGGCTCCAGGCTTCCGATCCTCTTCTCCAGCCCGATGATCCTGGCCGCGTCGATGGTGACTGCCCGGAGAGCCGCCTCTTCGGGCATACCGTTCTTGACCGCGAAAGCGGCGATCTCGAGAAGGTCCCCGCCGGTCTCGCCCACACCCGGCGCGAACCAATCTCCTTCGGCCGGCCTGAATCCGACCAGAACACCCGCCCTGGCCAGGAGGGCGGGATTTTGGGGGTTAAATCCCTTGTCTTCGATGTTACCCGCGCCTCGCAAGAGATCTTCGATGATGACCGGAATTTCTCTTTTCTTGATCTCCGTCACGACCTTGTAGGCGTCCGTCGCTCCGTCCAGGATGAGCTTGAGCTTGAACTCGTCGGCGATCCTGAAGGAAGTGAGCAGGTCATCCTCCCGCTCGGCGTGGAGGAGAACAGGCATTTCCCCCTTCAGGACGGGGAGAAGAGCTTCCATGGACAAGTCTCGCTGCGGAGCCGTTCCCTTTTTGTCTTTTTCGTATTTCTCGAGTTTTTCTTTATATTCGAGGCCCTTGGTGAGGGTTTCGCGAAGAAGAGCTGCTATCCCCATCCGGGTGGAAGGCATCTGGCTTGCGCGCTTGGCCGAGACACCCAATCCGAAGACCATGACGGCATGGTCTTTGGTGATCATCTTGTCCACAACCTCCCCCCGAGTTTTGAGCACCACGGCCTGTCCGCCGATGACATTCCGGTCTCCCGGTGTGATCATGGCGGTGGTGATGCCGATGTCCCTGGCGAAGGCAAAGAACGGGGCCTGGGGCTCGATGGCGTGCTTGACCTCCATCTCCGGAACGACGGACTTGGATATTTCATCCGTCGAGCTCTGGTTCCTCCAGTTCGAGGAAATGCCGATGTGAGCCCTGGGCGAGACGAGGCCCGGCATGACCACGAAATCGCGGGCGTCGATCGTCATATAGCCCTGGGGGATGCCGACGTCAGCTCCGACTTTTTCGACCTTCCCGTCCCTGACCAGGATGACGGCGTTCTTGAGCGCCGGGCCGGCCATGGTCAGAATCATGCCGGCACGGAGGGCGAACCGGTCTGACTTTCTTAATTCAGGGGAGAGCATGAGGTCGCCCTTAGCAGAAGGCATTGCAGCCAGAGGTTTAGTTCCTGGCATCTTCTCATTCTGGTATTCCACTTTGCCGTCGATGATGACCTTGTCCACTGACGTCAGGAATTCGAAGGGCGGACCGTCGAAAAGGACGAGGTCCGCGTCTTTCCCCGGCTCGATGCTGCCGATTCTCTTCTCAAGGCCAACGGCTTCGGCTTCCCAGAGCGTGACGGCCTTGATCGCGTCTTCCTCCTTCATCCCGAACCGGACACAGAGCGAGGCCAACTCCCTCAGGTTCTGTTGCCCTCCTCCCAAAGCATCCGTCTGGAGAGACACTTTGAGTCCGGCCTTGGCCAGGATGGCCGGGCAGTTCTTGAAATCCATCGGATTTTCGTAATAATTGAAGAACATCGGTGGCCCGACGTTGAAATAAACGTCCTTTCTATTGGCCAGCTCATCAGCGATAAGGTAGGCCCAATAACAATGGCCGAGACTGAGCCTGAGATGGAATTCATCCGCCAGGCGGATGCAGGTCACGATCTCGGAGGCTGTGGCGCAATGGATGTGAACCGGAATTTCGCGTTTGAGGGCACTGACCAAAGCCTCTTTGCCGAGGTCCCTCTTGGGAGGGGGCACGTCCTTTCCCTCCTTCTTATCTTTTTCATAGGTCTCCCAGCCTTGTTGATATTCCTGGGCCTCGATAAATGCCTTCCTGGCAACATAATAGACGCCCATCAGGCTCGAAGGCAGCTGCTTTTTTGACCCATAGGCGCCGACAGGATTTCCTTCGATGGCCATCTTGAGATCGCAGACCTCTTTGAGGACCATTTGTTCGGGAGGAGCATTCTTCAGTTTCACCGCGACGCTTGTCCCTCCGATGACATTTCCGCTTCCGGGCCTGGAGACGATGGTGGTGACACCTCCAGCCAGGCCGACCTTGATGGCCGGATCTTCGAAATTGAACGAGTCCAGAGCCCGGACCTGGGGTGTCGACGGGTTGGTCATCTCGTTTCCGTCCGAATTTTCATCGACTCTGGGAAGGCTGTAGACACCGAGATGCGTGTGGATGTCGATCAATCCCGGCATGACAGCCTCGGCCTTGATCTCGCGGGCGCCGGCCGGGAAAGGGATGTTCTTTCCTACTCTGGAGATCTTCCCATTCTCGATAAGGATCATTCCGTCCTCGATCGTTCCCTGGCCTGCTGTGTAGATTTTCTTGGCTCTGATCACGATCGTATCGGGCACTGACCACAGAGCGACGGACAGAACGCCCAGGATACCAAGGATCAGGATAACGGACCTAAAATAGCGTTTTGGATTCATGGGGCTCTCCTCCAACTACCAGAATCATAAAAATGCCACAAAACGGCTCAGTTGTCCTTTCGACAAAACAGACGAGGGGCGCGAAAGACGAGACGGACGATTTTTGTCTCAAAGTTTTTCTTTAAAAATGCAAGGAATGTTCTATATCATAACTCGGGCCCGTCTGCAAACAAGCAGAGGCTCCATGACGAAAAGTGTTGCCTCTCTCGGCTCTCCCGGGCCGTGCCTCCAAACCAACCACGCCCGAGGGAGATGGGGCCCCGCGACGGCGCTCCGGCCTGCCCTGAAGACGCGATCTGGTTTCCGGTCCCTCCCTGATTGCAGAGAGGGAAGGGTGGGTTAATATCACTAATTAATATTTTGGGAACGCGTCTTCAGAAAGAGACAATATCCCGAAGACGCGCATTCGGACTCTCAATTAGGAATCTTCCATCCCCCTACCCCCCTCCTAAAATAGGGGGGATAGCATGGACGTGTCATCGGTCAAGGAAGGGTGGGGGGCCCCCACGCCTGCCCCCCGTCTCCCAATAAACTTGATTAAGGAATAGGGAACGAAGGACGGGGGACGGACCGACGATTTGTCTAGATTGACCTCCGTCTGACGGTCGTTGCAGCCCTTCCCAAAGCCCCTCTTCCAACATCATATGGTTAGATACGTTTGCAGAGAGGAGGAAAAAGCAGCAAGGAAGGCGCGAATTATTGTAAAATAAAAATAGATGTTCCGATTCTGCAAACGATCTCCAAAGGAGCGCGCGATGCCAGAAAGAGAGATGAAGGTGACTTTCCCGGGAGAATTAAGGGTCGAAGCCGACTACAAAGGTTTCGTCGTCAAGACAGACCAGCCCACCCATGAAGGGGGGGAAGGAACGGCGCTTTCCCCATTTGACCTTTTTCTCGTTTCACTGGGGACCTGCGCCGGCTATTATGTTCTTGCCTTTTGCAGGCAAAGGAAAATCCCCACAGACAAAGCCTACGTGGTAATGAAAATGGTTAAAAACCCGGACTCTAAGTTGATTGGGAAAATCTCGATCGAGATCCACCTACCCTCCGACTTCCCGGAAAAATACAAGGCCGCCGTTATCAAAGCCGCAGACTCGTGCACGGTCAAGCTCCATATCGCCCGCCCCCCCGTCTTCGAGATAGAAGCCAAGATCGGTCCGGTCTGAGGGACGTTCCCCAGCTAGTGCGTCTCGGGCAGCCAGAGGTAGTAGAAACCCGTTTTGAGCGAGGGGAAATACTTGTCCAGGATTTTGCTCTCCAGAAGTGGACCGGGGGCGAGGCTCGAGGCATACAGATTGGTCTTCCTGTTGGGATAATAGGTATAGGCGACGACCCGGGCCTGTTTCAGGGAAGCCATCGTCTTGACCTTGCCAAGGGCGTTGTCGAAGTAGCCGATTTCATCGATGAGTTTCAGCCGTAATGCTTGTTGGGCCGTGTACACCCTGCCGTCGGCGATCTTTTCCAGCTCCTCCCGGGAAAATGATTTTGGCCTGCCTTTGAGTATGACTCCGAGAAAGCCCTGGTAGAGATCGTCGATGATTCCCTGGAAGACCGTCTTCTCCTCCTCGGTCATTCCGCGGAATGGGCCACCGGAGTCTTTCATTTTTCCCGACTTGATCACATTCATTCGCAGCCCGATCGAGTCTAAGAGCGCCGCGGCGTCGGGAAACAGCGAGATGACTCCGATGCTCCCGGTGATCGTGGAAGGATGCGCGACCAAATAGTCACAGGCCTGGGCGATGTAATATCCACCCGAGGCGGCGGTGGTCATCATCAGGCCCACGATGGGCCGGCCCGTTTTTTCTTTGAACTTTACAAGCTCGTGATAGACGACATCGCTGGCCGTGACCTCTCCGCCGGGAGTATCGAGGCGCAGGATGACGCCCCGGATCATGGGGTCGGCGGAAGCCTTTTCCAGCCTGAGGTAGACCTGGGACAGGATATCTCCCTCTCTCGAGAGAGTGCCCGGCACGGCGAGAGAAGTGATCAGGCCTTCGACATCGACGAGCAAGACCTTCTCTTTGGCCGGACTCGGGACGAGGGTGACCTCTTCGATTTTCGCGGCTCCCAGAAAGTCCAGATGTAGGTGGGCCGCGCACGCCCCCAATAACAAGAGGGTCGCGACAATCACGATCGTTTGGGCAGTTTTCTTCATAGTGCTTCCCCTTTCCTCCCCGGATTATTTCTTGATCTGCTCAGAGCTCACGGCTCAGTGCTCACTCAATTAAAGGAATGATTGGAAACCGGACAGGCATAATCCTATTCTATCATGTTTGCGGGTTGACTTCAGGTCAGGCGGATGGTATAAATTGCACAGATCATTTGAAATTCGGCCTGGGCCCAAAGGTGAGATGACCGCCGCCCCGATGTTATCCCGGAACAACCTGATGCGCAGACTGAAGATATTTTTTCTGGCTCATTTTCAGGCCTCGATCATCAGCCTCGTAATTGTCGGTGTCCTGGCCACCGCCTTCCTGGTCCACTATAAGTTTTCTTTTCTAAACTTTTTTTTCCTGCCCGTGCTTCTGGCCGGCTATTACCTGGGCAAAAGGGAGGCCGTGCTCTTCAGCACGTTTTGTGTGTTGATGGTCATTCTGTATCTTGTTTTTGCCCGCCTCCTAGGGGGACCCGGCGCTCAGACCGGACTGTCCTTGGATGGAATCATCGACCTCACGACGTGGGGTGGATTTCTGATCCTGACAGGTGCGATCATCGGCGGCCTGTCCGAGAAGAGAGAACAAGAGCTGACCAAAATGCGACAGGCGTACATTGGCGTGCTCGAGATCATGCTCAAGTACCTGGAGATGGCCGACGAGGAGAAACCCCGCTCTCTTCGAGTCTCGCTCCTGGCCGGGACGATCGGGAAACGCGCCGGCCTGTCCACTCGGGAAATCGAAAACATCAAATCGGCCGCGCTCCTGGCCATGGCCGGCGAGCTCAGGTCGAGCCTTCCTTTGTTTGGAGAAGTCACAGATTTCATGAGTCTGGAGCCGGGCCGCCGGAAGAGCAAGGGAGACACTCATGAACAGGTGCTGCTCCAGACTACCGCCTCCCTGTTGAAGGAGGTCGAGCCGATTCTCCTAGCCTATTATAAACACTATATCCAAGAGGCGGATCTCTTGGACAAAAACCTCGAGGGAATTTCGACGGGGGCGAGCGTCATCGCCCTGGCCGAGATTCTTGACGGCCTCCAGACTCAGGGAAAAGCGCGGCTCGGCAGGGAGGAGATCAATTCGTTTAAGGATATCGAGAGATTCTCGGACCGGGCCTTTCGCGGGTCCCTGATCGACATCCTGTGCAACTTGATCCAGACGCCATGAACCGCACCGTCCTGGGCGTCGACCTGGCCGGAGTCAGTCATCGGCCGAGTGGTGTGTGTCTCCTGCGGGGACTCAAAGCCGAGACGTTGCTCTTGTATTCCGATGGAGAGATCCTGGGCTACGCTGAAACGACGGGACCCGAACTCGTCGCCATCGATGCTCCCCTGACGCTCCCCCCGGGGAGACAGAGCATCGCCGACCGGAACAACTCTCATTACCGGACCTGCGATCTCGAATTGAGGCGGCGAAGAATTCCCTTCTTTCCGATCACTCTCGGTCCGATGCGGTCGCTGACAGAAAGGGGGATCAGCCTCAAGCGCGACCTGGAGAAGCGCGGATTCGCGGTTGCCGAGATCTATCCAGGCGGGGCCCAGGACGTCTGGAAGCTGCCCCGTGCCCGCCACGACCTCGAACGGTTGAGGCGGGGCCTCGGCCGGCTGGGACTCAGGGGTTTGAAAAGAACGGCCAGCAGCCACGAACTCGACGCCGCCACCGGAGCCCTTGTCGGTCTCCTTTACCTCGATCAAAAAGCAGAAATCTACGGGGATTTTTCAGGCGGCGCCATCCTTATGCCCTTCCCTTCTTCAAAATAATCTGGTATTCTTCTCCCTCATTGAAGATGGACGAATTCAAGAAATGGCAGCTGTTCGATCTCGCTTCGATAGTCTACTTTGGCCTGCTTAGCCTTATCATCCTCTTCTTTCACCGGGGATTGAGTAACTGGGGCGCTTATATTCTTGGTCACCTCGTGCTCATCCTGGCCATATGGGCCCTTGTTTGGGGGGTAAGAAGAAAACCGGCCAAGATCCTCATTTTGATCCGAGATTGGTATCCTATTCCGCTGGTCATTTTCGGCTTTGAGGAAATGAACAAGCTGGTGACGATTATCTTTCCTTACTGGGCTAATACTTTTGTGGTCGGCCTGGACAAAGCGATCTTTGGGGTGCATCCGACGATCTGGTTTGAGCGCTGGGCCAGCCTCTGGCTGAGCGAGGTCATGGTTTTCTTTCTCCTGGCTTATTTTTTCATGGGAGCCGTGGGGGCGGGAATCCTGTACGCCCAGAAGCGCAGGGAAGAATTTTATGCGCTGGGTTTCAACATCCTCCTCGCCTATTTCTTCTGTTATTTTTTATTTTTGTTTTTTCCGGCCGAAGGGCCCTGGATCATTATGAAAGACATCCAAACCAAGAAGCTGGCTGGAGGATTGTTGACTCGGCTCTATTATTCCCTGGAAATCTCCGGCTCGATCAAAGGAGGCTGCTTCCCCAGTTCCCATGTCGCCGGGGCGTTTGTCGTCGCCCTCTCGATGTTCAAATATAATCGAAAGGTCTCCTATGGATTTCTCCTGGTCGCGACGGGAGTGGCGGTCGCGGTGGTTTATGCCCGCTATCATCATGCCGTGGACAGCATCGCCGGGATTCTTATCGCTGTCCTCGCCGTTTGGATCGGGACGAAAATCAATCAGCGCTGGAAAGCGAAGCGCGTCAGGCAAGCCCGATAAACAGGTTCATACTCACCCCAATCAGCCAGTGGAGGAGGAAGACATACCAGATGGATCTCGTCCTCAGAGCGATATACCCGAACAGGAAGGCAGAGAAGATTGAGGCTAGGATCTCTCCGTCGGGTTTGCCGATGTGGACGAGGCAGGTCGGGATAGCCTGGATGAGAAGGCTGTAGAAATCGCCGAATTGCTCCCTGAGGCCGAAGAGCAAAAAGCCCCGAAAAAAGAATTCAAATCCTAGATAATATAGTGCAAAAACCAGTGCGTACAACAAGAACTGAGGCGAGATTTTTCCCATATGCCGAAAGAGGGGATACGCTCTCTCGAAGGAGGCGAGCTTTGCCGAGGGGAGCAGGAGAAGCAGGCTGATCAGGGGAAATAGGATGGCCACGGAGAGAAGCCCGTATTTCCGGTCTCCCCTGCGGAGCCCGTAGTCTCGGAGCGTTTCCCGGAAGGAAAATTTGATCAGCAGGGCTGGGATGACGAACAGAGCGACGAATGCCGCCCCAAAATTAAAAAAATCGGCAGACATCGGCGATAACACCCGGGGGTTAAAAAAACCGGCCAGCCGACTGTTGAAAAACCCCGCTGAACCGAAGCAGATATAGGCTGTCAGAAGGAACGGAGTGACCAGGAGAATCGCAGTCGGCTTGAGCTTCGCTTCTTTGAGCAGCCCCGTGAGAAAACCTCTCTTCTCGTTCATGGATGTTCCTTTTGATGCGGTTTCTTCGGATTCGAGTTGAGCCAGGATACAGTGAGTTCGAGGCCCTCCTCGAGGCTCCTGGGGTAATAGTCCAGCTCGGCTCTAGCCTTCTCGCTCGAAAAAGCCCAGTCGATAGTGAAATTATTAATCCATTCCCTGGTGATCAGAGGTCGGATGCCAAACCGTTTGGCCATCCATTCCTCAAAGCGGCCGAAGACAAGAGCGAGCCTGACCGGAATCGCAAGCCGGACCCCCCTTTTCCGGCTGATCTTGTGCAGGAGTCCGAAAAAGTCTTCTAAGCTGATATTATCGCCCCCCAGGATGTAGCGTTCGCCGGCCCGGCCCCTGGCCATCGCCGCGAGCATACCGGTGACGACATCATCCACGAGAACATAATTCCCAATCTCCCTTCCCTGTCCGAGGATGAGACAGGCCCGCCGCCTGAGGCACATCTCGATCAATTTGGTCACCGAATTGGCCTCGGTCAGCTTTCCGGGACCATAAACTCTGGTCGGGTTGACCAAAACGACCGAGAGTCCGCGAGAAATATAGGAGAGGGCGGTCTTTTCGGCGAGATATTTTGACCATTCATATTCTGTGGCAAAAGAATTCTCGTCCCGCTCGTCGCTCTCTCCGTGCGATTGATCCGAGGAGGAACCCAGTGTCGCGGAGGTGGAGGCCATAACGACCCGCTCGATTTTCTTTTCCAAGCAGGCGTCGAGCAGGTTCTTGGTGCCTTCGATATTCACCCGAGAATAGCAGGAGGGATCTTTGGCCCAGCCCTGCGCGTAGGCCGCCAGATGGAAGACCCGGCGACAACCATCGGTGGCGACCCGGAGTGACTGTTTGTCGGTGACGTCGCCCGGGCACAATTGGATTCTTTTGTTGTCGAGCCCCGCAAGGTCACTCCTCGGCCGGACCAGAAGACGGATTTCTTCCCCGTCGGAGATCAGCCTCTGAACGAGGGCCCGGCCGATAAAACCAGTCCCCCCCGTGATCAGAATCGGCATGGATATCTTATCTCTCTGTGATGAGCTGATTATAGACTTTTCCAGCCTGGAATCAAGACACCAACAAGTCTCTCTTGTCTCTCTCGTCGCCGTCTGTCTCGTCACCCGCCAGACTCATCTGTGAACCCGCACACCTTATCCCTCATTCCTCACTCTTCATGGCGGACAGGCACGGGTGCGGATCAAGGGGCGCAAATTTTTTTTCTTATAGACCTTGGCGGCTTCTTTTTGATAAAAGATGAAAGCGCCCGTGTCCGCGATGGATTTTCGCTGAATGGCTAAAGAACCGCTGGATGCCTTCGGATAGAAAGAGAGATGAAACAAGCAGGAGTGAACACTCAGTCGACACGATTTCTTCTGGCGGCCAATGGGCTTTTGCTGGTGATCGGCTGGGTGATGGCCTTCGTCGCTTATCCGCGTTTGCCGGAAAGCATGCCCCTCTGGCTCAATTTTTCGGGACAGTCTGTGCTCCTCGCCCGGCGATCACTCCTCTTTTTTATCTACCCCGGCTCCCAGACGGCGTTTGTCATCCTCTTCTGGTTCCTTTCGCGAAGTGCCGTCCTCTCCCGCCGCGTCTTCAAGGAAGAACTGCGGGCATTTTCACTTGCCCAAATAAAAGCATTTCGTGAGCTGAAAGAAGAGTTCGTCGTCCTCGTCCTGCTTTTTTTTAACCTGATCTTTATCCATCTTCAGAGAAGCCTGATTCTCCTCGCTCATCGCTTGGAGAGGGGAATCGACCCTGTGTATTTTTATACTCTCTTTGGAGTGATCCTGATCCTTATCCCTTACTATCGCCTCCGGTCTAAGATCCTCGGGCAAAAAATGAAGTGAGCCGTGGGCTCACCGCTCACTTTGATTTGGGAGCGATGACTTTGAATGCCCGGGGCAAGACCTTGAGCTCGATCTCATCCAACACTCCCAGAACCTCGCCGTTGTACTGGACGGGAAGCCGGGCGCCCCGGATGACCATCCGTTTGGCCTTGAAGTGCTTCAGCCGTTTTTGATAAACACCGAAATAGATGAACGGCGCGAGCAGAAGATACGTGGGCAAGCTGATCTCGAAAAACGTGATGTCGAGATAACCGTCATCCAGCCGGGCGAGCGGGGCGACTCTCCAGCCATAGCCAAAGAAATTGGTTTTGGCGACGACGCAATCAAGGAACCTGAGGGTCAACTTTTTCTCAGCAAACGTGTTCCCCCGCTCATCCACTCCGCCATAGAGATCGACCTCAGTCTCTTTCTTCCTCAGCTTGAACATGATCCTCGCCGCCAGGAGATGGCCCAGCAAACCCTGGACGTCGTGCTCGGATTTTAGCTGGGTGATCTTGGCCGTGCCGCCGATGCTGACGAACCCGGCGGTTTTTCCGGCGACGTCGATGAGATCCATCTCCCTGACCTGGCCCTGGCTGAGAGTTTGCATGGCCTTCTTGATGTTCCTAGGTATCCGGAGAGCTTTTCGAAAGGCGTTTCCGCTCCCGAGAGGAATGATCCCGAGGGTCACTTCGTTGGCTCGTCCGGACTCGCGAATTCCCTGGATGACGTCGGCGACCGTTCCGTCTCCCCCGATGGCGATGATTAGGTCACTCTCCCTGCCGAGCTTTCTAGCCAGCTCGATCATGCTCTCTTTGCTTCCCATCTCGTCATAGATGCAGCCGGGCAGATTCTCGGTCAAAAATTTCCGGAGCTTCGTCCTTCTCTGCCACTTTCGGTTGGCCGCCCTTGGATTGACGATGGAGCAGGCCCTGGAGATCGATCTATGCATCGTGACTTGGCCTTCTTATGACCGGTTTATCAATACCATGATAGAGGTTTCCTGTCAAAACACGGCGAGTCCTAGGACGATGACTGCGTTCTCCTCTTCTTGAAGAGTCTTCCCAGGAAGGGCACGACCGGCATCAAGATCATGAGAAGTGAGAAAATGATGAGGGCAGAGTCGGGGATCTTGAAGGCATGACCGGCCAGGGCGAGGAGGAAGAAGCGGGGTGTGCGCGAGGCGAACACGGCGGCGATATACAGGTAGAGAGGATAGCGCGCCAGGACAACCAGGAAACGGAATGGGTAAAAGGGAATTGGGGTAAATCCCGCAACCCAGAGAGCCGCAAAAGGGGCCTTCCTGAAAAGAGCGATCGTTTTCTGGACGGATTTGCCCTGAAGCACTTTCCGGAACACCCTGAGGTCGGCCACGAAGCTGAAGAACGTGTAGTTGATGAGCTCAGCCAAAATCGTGCCCGCGATGGCCACGAAGGTCACCGTGAGCGGGGAATAGAATTTGCTGAAATAAAGGATGGCGGGTTCATGGGGAACCGTGGCGATGATAAATTCGGACGGAAAACTGTACAGGAAAAAAACCAAGAGGCTTTTGCTCTGGCGGGCGGACTCGGAGCTGAGCCACCAGATGATCAGGGTGGCGACAAAACAGGCCTCGAGCGCGAAAAGAAGGATCTTGACGCGGCCGGGCAGCACCTTGGCTCTCTCACGAGAAAATGTCTCGAGAGCCTGTTCTTCGATGGTCGGCACAGCTCTCAGGGCTTCTTTTTCCGTCATCGCAGGGATCTGAGACCATCCTTGATCGCATAGCCCGCCGGTTTTTCGGTGTTGGCCCTGATGCTGGTATAGCAATAGCTGCAATCATTCTTCCGGGCGAAGTTTTCCCGGAGCTCTTCCGGCGTCTTGAACCGGGTGATGATGAGACCGCAGGGAGAGAGTGTGCCATCGGGGTTGACGTTGAAAAATCGCTCTCCGGTCCGGCATCCGGGGACCGAACCTCTCTCGAAATAGCCGATCATTTGTTTGAAGACGTAGTCCGAGGTGTAGAGCGTCCGAAATTTCTTTTTGAAAGCGACGAGCTCGGTCACGACTTCTTTGAATTCTTCCAGGTCGTTCGGGCTCAAGAGGTAACCGGAATTGTTGGTCCGGAGGCGGGTATAGGCGCTGAGGTTCAGTCTAACACCCCATCGTTGGGCCAGGGCGGCCATTTTGGGCAGGTCCCGAAAATTATCACTCTGAACGACGCAACAAAGAGTGATGGCCTTGGATTTGTCCGAAGCCATTCCCTGGATGAGCGTTTGGATCTTGCCGAAGAGCCCGGGCACCCCCCGGAAGAGATCGTGTCGCTCATCGGGATAGTCCAGGGAGAGGGAGATCTCATCCACCCCCGCAGTGCGGAGTTCAACGTATTTGGATTTAGCCAGGAGAGTCCCGTTGGTCGTGATCACGATATAGGGAGCTTTGTTGGACCGTCTGAATTCTTTGATAATTTGAACGAGGTCGCTTCTGAGCATGGGCTCTCCGCCCGAAAGCTGGGCGACGACGGGCCTCAGCATCCGGCAGAGTTCACCCAGTCTTTGAGGGCTGGCTCTCTCCTCTTTGACCGGACCGCCCAGGTGGCAGTGTTTGCAGCGAGCGTTGCAGGCATGAGTGATCTCAAAGGAGATGCAGAGAGGCCGTTTGCTAAGGTAATTCACCGCCCCTCGGTTGGCCAGGGAGAGTTTGCGACGAAGGCTCATTTTTGGTTCTCCTTCACCTTCTCGTGCCAGGGGGGGTCGAAGCGGCCGTTGCCGTCCACATCGACAAAGACCGGATTGGTTAAGGCGTAAGGGAAAGCGGCCGTGTCCGGTTGTCCCTCGTAAGAGCGCTGTTGGACAACGGGATAGAGGGTCTTTGTCCCCAGAACCTCGATGGCGATGAAGGTGTCCTTGTCAAGGACGAACTCGACCCTTTTTTCCAGCTTGACCGGGTCCTTTTCTTGTCCGGTGATGGGAAGGGTCATTTTTCTTTCCCCGTTGAGGATGATCCGGGCTTTACTTACGGAAACCCAGGGCGCGCTCTGGACTTTGAGCCAGAGGACAATTTTTCCTCTTCGGGCGGTCAGAAAATCCCCGGCCGTATACCTTTTGTTGACCTTGAATTCGACCATCGGGCCGTTGCTTATAAATGACTTTCCCTTTTTGACGGCCGCCAGGAGCGCCGCCAGATCCACCTCTTTTTCTTTGGTCGGACCCAAGAAAACGTAGGTTCGCGAGTAGCCGGGTTCATTACCATCCGTCCAATGGGCATCCGAGGAGCCGACGATCGGGAAAAAATACCCCCGGCAGAGGAGGTGGAACCAGTCTTCGATGGCCTTCTGGTTGCTCCCGCCGAAGATAGCGCCGTTCATGGCCTCAAAAACGTCGATGGACAGATCAAATCCCCTGTCCGCGGATGCGGCCGTCTTCTCGTCCAGGTGCAAATTGTTGAAATATCCCAGGTCGCCCTCTCGAGGATGGTTGAGCTGCAGGACCGCCTCAGGGTTTGCCCTCCGATTATCCCGAAAGAGTGTCGCCGCATCCTCCTTCAGGGGGACGACCGCGCCGTGATTCTCCTCCCCCGGCCTTATTTTTTCGGGATAGACGCAGAAGTGGATAAAATTTGACGCCGGTGTCACCTCGCTGCCTGCCATAACGGCCAGATATTTGTCCAAGCCGTTCTTCTTGAGATCCGGAAGGTAATCTGTAATAAAGTTGTGGTCAGTGGCCGAGGCCACATCCACTCCCTCAGCGACGATGGATCTCAGGCGTTCCGTGATACCGACAGCGCCGTCCGAATTCTGCGTGTGGAGATGCGGGTCGAAAGAGATGAAGCCGCTCCTGGGCAGAATCCGGTCAATTTGAAAGATGAGCTCCTGGCTCTTGTCTTTCAAGACTTCTATGACTCTTTGCTGGGTCGTATATTCTGGCCCCCTCGAGCAACACATCGAGTAAGCCCCGGCGGCCAGGCTGACCTCGATTCCCTCCTCCTGGGCATAGCAGGTGTTCTTGAACCCTACCCAACCCCGGCCCGTGCGAACCGGATTGTCCGGCGCAAAGTAAGGATTCTTCGTTGGGGCCAGTCCCACAAAAGTGACCTTGCCCGGGACGAAGACTCCCTTGCGATCCTGGACTTTAACTCTGACACCTCCCAGGGGGGGGCTTTGGATAAGGCATGAGTTTTTCCCTTTTTCTTTGACCGCCAGAGACGCGGTGGCGATTGCGGGAAATAAGTTGGCGGTGACACTGTAAACGCCGTCCGGCAGAGGCACACGGAGATCCTGGGATTGCTCCAAAAAAGCCTTGAAGAAGATAGACGAGGAAACCTCTTCGCGGACCACGACCTCCATCAGTTTTCCCGAAAAATCTTTGAACCGCAGAGTCGCGGGCATTGTTTTCAGATGGAGGTAGTCATAGATCTTCTGGAGAACCGTCCCCGTTTCACCGTTCGTCCAGAGCACATATTGAATCTGATAGGATTGTCTTGGTCCGAGCGTGCCGGGCAGCGGGTGTTCTTCATCGGTCGGAATCGCATTCGAATTGAGCAAGCCCAGGGCATGGCCTTCCTTCTGGCAAGCCCGA
Organism: Candidatus Aminicenantota bacterium; assembly: GCA_963701305.1. Classification (GTDB taxonomy): domain Bacteria; phylum Acidobacteriota; class Aminicenantia; order Aminicenantales; family CAVYOD01; genus CAVYOD01. The sequence continues at coordinate 809,221 of OY969586.1, read as the reverse complement.
AAGTTAAGGCCCGGATGGAGCTCTTTATGGAATGGAGAAAAATAATACCGCGAATTAGCGTTGACAGAAAGCGAAAAGGAAAGATCTTTGACGGCCGAGGTCCCACTGTTTGTCAGTGTGGACCTGATGTTGATCCTGCCCTGACCGGGCAAAAACTCATAAGTCGTCTTGACCAGGAGCTTCTCTCGACCCGGTCCTTCGAAAGAGGCCGCGCACTCCAGCACCGCTCCAGCGGCCGCAGAGGAGTTTTTCCTCTGCTGAACGGAGGAGTAGGAGAGAACGTTCTCCCTGCCCCTAAGCCTGATGATTGGAGAACCGATATTCACCCGGTCCCTCAGGTGCTTCCCGGCGGGGACGAGGCTCAGAATGCTGCCCATGGCATTGGCATCGGGGTAATTAATGATATTTTTGAGCCATCTCGCTGTTCCCCCGACGAGAAACTCGTAAGATCCGTCGGCGATCAGGAAATCGCCTTTTTGGGCCAGTTCGCAGAAGGGCTCGGGCAGGTCTGCCGGGCCCTGGATGACCTTAACTCTGATCTCAGCCTGGAGCGTGAGAGGAGCAAAAAGAAACAAAAAAACAAGGCTCACGCTCTTGAGGGATTTCATTTTTTCACTCCTCGGGTCGGGATCTCCCGGCCGCGTTCGTTCCCGGCAAAGGTAATTACCATACAACAAAAGAAGGGGAAATTCAAATTCATGACGAGGGGCAAGGAGCGAGGGTTGAGGGAAAAAAGAAAGAAAGCGTCGTGCGGTTATCCCGCTCCTTGCAAGAGTGATACGCTTTGGTTAAAATCAATGCTTGTCTGAGCCTCAAAACCATCCGAACGAGTGCCAGGAGATGAAAGGGATAGTGAGAGTGCGATCCGTCCACGGGAGAAAATTCCTCTTCAAGGTGGAGAATTCAGCGAGTTCCCCCGAATATCTTAAGTATGACGACTTGAGGAACAAGGTTTGGGGAGATCCCGACGACCGCCTGGCCGGCGGAAGAAACATGATGTGCGAGAACTATCTTCACGACGGAGGCAGCCTGTACATCGGTGTCTTCGCAGAGTCCCGCGGGGGAGGATTTTCCCAAGACTCTGACCACCTAGTCGGATTCTGTTTCGGTTTCGCCGGAGTCAGAGACAAGGAAGTCGGTTTCCGCAAGCCGAAGAATATCCAATTCTATTCCCAGTATACCGGCGTGAGGGAGGATTTTCAGGGCTGGGGCCTGGGTGTCCTGATCAAAGAGTTTCAGCGGGATCAAGTCTTGAATCTGATGGGCATCCGGACGATAACCTGCACCTACGATCCTTTGACCGGCGTCAATGCCTATCGCAACGTTCACTGCTTTGGCATGAAGGTCCTCGAATACGTCGAAAGCGCCTACAGCGATTTCGCCGGTCTTCTCAACAGGCCCGATGTTCCCCGCGACCGGTTTTATGTCTCCTGGGATCTGCAAAAACAAGCCGAGACGCCCGGATACGATAAAAAAACAGCTTCTGCCCCTGAGCGTCGGGTTATCGTTACGCGCCCGGCTGAAGTCTCGGGCAAAAGAGGGACGATCTGGCTCGAGGTCGTCGAGGAATTGAGACTTGACCAAGCGGCAGAAGTTTTAACCGTGGACGTTCCCCAGGATTTTTACGGGATGCTTCGCGAGACAGACGTTCAAGATGAAAGAATCCGGAACATTCCGCTCGAGTGGAGACTCCGAACGCGTCAGGCCTTCCAGAGTCTACTCGGGGAAGGGTACCGCGTCATCGATTTTTGTCTTGAAAAGGGCCGAGAGCGGAGGAGTTTCTACGTCTTAAAAAAAGCAAGAACACGATAGCTTCGAGGAGGTCGAACATGATCGCGAATAAACGCCCAGTTTGCCTTATGGCGATCTTATTGGTCCTGGTCGTTCAGGCAGGCTTTCCCCAGGCAGCGGCCAAGCCGCTCGTCCTTCAGGAGATGGGTTGGATGGACGTCGCCGATTATCTGACCCGGAGCAACATGGTCATCATCCCCCTGGGGAGCACGGAACAGCACGGACCTCAGCTTCCCCTGGGCACAGACTTCTACGAGGCCCTTGGCGCCAGCAGGGCCGTCTCTGCCAGGACGGGTGTCCTGGTCGCCCCCGTCGTTCTGGCCGGCTACAGCCTTTACCATTCGGGCTTTCCGGGAACGCTGAGTCTGAAGCCGGAAACGATGGCCGAGGTCCTCTTTGAAACCGCCCAGATGCTCATCAAGTACGGTTTCCGCCGTTTTCTCTTTTTTAACTATCACGGTGGAAACACGATCGTCCAGGAGATGGTCATTCACAGGATCAACCATGAAACCGAGGCGACCGCTGTGGCCATCGGAGTCGGCAGCCCTATTCAGCAGGGCGAGGAGGCCGGCGAATTCTTTGACTGGCATGCCGGCATCGAAGAAACGTCGATCATGCTCTATCTCGAGCCCGGCCTGGTCAAGATGGAGAGAGCGCAGAAGCCGGCCATAAAGTTTACTCCTCAAATGGAGGAGCTCAGGGAACTGGCCAAGAAAAATCCCGAACTGCTGGCGGTCTGGAATTCTCTGCTCGCCGTCCCCGAAGAGACCAAGAAAGGGGGATCGAGCAAGGATCTCTCGAGCAATGGCATCTGGTCTCTGAGCGATCCCAAAACGGCGACAGCAGCCAAGGGCGAGAAAGTCCTTCAAGAGATGGTGAATCGAGCCGTGAAATTTATCGAAGCCTGGAAACAAGCAAAGAAATAGTCTATCTCGTCAAAGACTATACACTGCAATTGCACCTATGCTTCTTTCTTTTTCTATTCTTGGCGAGATGACGAGATAGACGTTCTTGACGAGATAGACCGTATTTGTCTTTTGTGCTAACATAGGCGACTTATTTATGTTTTCAGGGAGGCTCAATTGGAAAACAAGGATCTCATGAAGCTCATCAGAGAGGCGATCAGATTGGAGATCAACGGCCGGAAGTTTTTTAACCACGCGGCCGAAGTCACCCACAACGAACTCGGCAAGAAGATGTTTCGGAAACTCTCCGCGGACGAAGTCCAGCACCTGGAGACATTCAGTCAGATTTTTACCCAGATGACCGGTTCGGATGATTGGAAAAAGCAGATTAAACTGGATGATGTCGATAAAGAGTCGGCGGTGATCGAAGATCTCGCCGCCAGGATGAAGAAGGCCGCCGGGAAGGGAGAGCTCGAAGCGCTGCGGATCGGAATGGAGCTCGAACAGAAGGCTGTTGATTTCTTCAGGGCCTCCGGAGACAAGGCCGAAGACCCGGGGGTCCGGGATATTTTTGATAAGATCTGCGAGGAGGAGCACTTCCATTACGACCTCTTGCAGGCTCAGCTGGACTCCCTGACTCAGGACGGGATCTGGTATGATGTGGCCGAATTCCAGATGGATGGGAAATACTAAATAACCGTCAATTTTGTCGTCTCGTCTGTCTCGCAAAGAAATGGCTTTTTGTGAAGCCTTGAACAAACGAGGTCATTTCAAATGAACTTGAGGATGAAGAGAGAAACAATTCTCGGCCTGGCCGCGCTTCTCGCCTTCGGCTTTCAGGCGGGCAGCGGGTCCAAGGGCCGCGAAAAAGACCTGAGCGCGCGGGCAAAAGAAATCCATCGGCGCATTTTGACCATCGACAGCCATTGCGATACCCCAAGCAACCTGCTTCGCAAGGGGTGGGACATCGGAGTCCGCCATGACGTCGTTCAGGGCCAGCGCGAGAGCAGCAAGGTTGACCTGCCCCGGATGGTCGAGGGCGGGTTGGACGGAGAGTTTTTTGCGGTCTTTGTCGGACAGGAAGAGAGGACGCGCGAAGGATACGCCCGCGCCAAAACCCAGGCGCAGACGGTCCTGGACGCGATCCATAAGATGTGCGAGACTCATGCGGAGCGCATTGCTCTGGCCCTCAGCCCCGAGGACGCCCAGCGGATAAAAAAAGAAGGCAAACGGATAGCTTTTATCGGCATGGAAAACGGGTATCCCATCGATCAAGACCTGACCCTCCTCAAAGCTTTCTATGACCAGGGAGTTCGTTACCTGACCCTTTGTCACTCCGGTGATAATGATATCTGCGATTCCTCGACCGACCGGGACGATCCTCAGGATCACGGTCTGAGCGAGTTCGGCGGGAAAGTCGTCCGGGAATGCAATCGGCTGGGCCTGATGGTCGATATCTCCCACGCTTCTGACAAATCATTTTTTGACGTCCTGGCCGTGACCCAGGCTCCGGTCATTGCTTCCCACTCCTGTTGCCGGGCGCTCGACGACAACCCGAGGAATCTTACAGACGAGATGCTCAAGGCGCTGGCCCGAAACGGCGGAGTCATGCAGATGTGTTTCCTCTCGAACTATGTGAAAAAACCCAAGCCGAACTCCGAACGGGACAAGGCCTTGGCTTCCCTCGAAGCCAAATACGGCCGGGTCCGTGACATCAAAGATGAAGCCGTCCGCGAAAAAATCTGGCAGGAATATGAGTCCATCCGGAACAAATTTCCCCAAGACAAGGCCACCCTCCGAGACCTGGTCGATCACATCGACCACGTCGTCAAAATCGTGGGAATCGACTCTGTCGGCATAGGCACCGATTTTGACGGAGGAGGAGGCGTCATTGGCTGCAATGACGTGAGCGAAATGCACCATGTCACCGAAGAGCTCCTGCGGCGTGGCTACTCTGAGCCGGAGATCCAAAAAATCTGGGGTGGAAACCTGATGCGAGTCTTCGGCAAGGTCATCGAGGTTTCGAAAAAAACAATAAACAGGGGAGCCGGGTTGAGACAGGATGGGGCCTCTGCGCCCGCTTTTCACCGGGTGTAGATTTTCTTGGGATTTCCCGCGGCCGGTTATCGACAAGTCCGGGCTGCGGCCCTCAGCGCGCCGGGGAAAAAAAATAAGTCTGCCGCGCACTCTTTTTGATGATCCCGAGAGGATATAAATTTGAAGAGAAAAGAATTCATCAAGAAAACGATGGGGTTGGGGTTAGGCTCAGGAAGCTTGCTTCTTCTTGGAGGAACAAAGGCTATGATCAAGCCCACGGCTCAAAAATCAGGCTCTGAATCCAAAGACAAGGGTCAAAAATTCAAAGAAGCTTGGGTCACAACCCTGATGAAAAATCTGGATAGGCGATTCGACGAAAAAACACGGTCCGGCCTGATGGAAGCGTGTGGCCGCGACTGTGCCCGGCGGGGGTCGATCAAGATGGCCGAGGCCTGCGAAGGCGATGTCGGCAAGCTCGTCAAATCTCTGGCTGCGATTCTGGGGGAAAAGAACTGCTCGATCAAAGGCAACGTGATCCAGCTTAGTTACGACAAGTGCTACTGCGAGCTCGTGGCCGACGGCCCCGAGAGGTTGTCTGACACTTACTGTCACTGTTCGAAGGGCTGGGTCCTTGAGATGTTCGAGACTGCGGCCCGAACGCGGGTGAGGGTCGAGGTCCTACAGACGATCAAGCGCGGGGCGACTTCCTGCCGCTTCCTGGTCCGAGTCTAGAGATTAACCCCGTGACGACCTTCACTCCATTTCTAGTTTTGGCATAGGAGGCGTTCGTCCTGATCTCGGTTGCCTGGATAAATGATCTGACACGGGCGAGTTCAAAGGAAAACGATGGCCGAAGAGCCTCGCTACGAGATTCTGCGTTTGACGATCACAGCCTCCAAAGATAGGAGGCCTTGAAGAAGAAACCGCGCTTTGTTTCCAGGAAGCGGTCGGCGTTGACGTAGTCTCCGTCCCGCCATTCGATTTTCTCATAAAGTGATCCATAGCCGAGGTAGATCACTGTTCCCGGGATATAAGTGAACGAGGCCAGGAAATCGGTCATCAGCTGCTTCCAAAAGGAGTTGTACTCCGCGATCCCGCGGAAAAACAGGTACTTATTGACCTGATAGGTTGTCAGCCCGCGGAAGATGGTGTAGTCAAATTCCTTCGGCCCTCCGGCTTCCCGAGAAAAATCCGAGTATGAGAGGCTCAGGTCCAGGTGGAGCTTTTCCGAGGGAAGATAGGTGACAATCGCCGTAGCGTCGATTCCTCTTCCTTGGTAAGGGTCTTCGAGATAGCGGATCTTTTGTCCGTACCTGTAAGTGAGGCTGGAAAAAAGCTGCTTCGTAAATTGGGTGTTCGCGTTGACTCGCCAGCTGCTGCGTCCGAATCTTTTATCGAGATAGACCTCGGACGCATATTTGGCGCCGAGAATGATCATAGAACTCCTGGGCAAAATGAACCTCAGATCAAAAGAGTTCTCGGTTTCATAGAGTCCGCTGAATTTGTCCCTCAGCTGGAAGCTGCGGACGACCGGGTCGATCCTCAAGATGAGCCCGGACTTCGGATAGATCATCGGCGTGATTCCTGCCCTCAGCCGCGTGAGGCCGGTTCTCGTGATGTAGCCCGTTTCCGTCATGAAGCCCTTGCCGATGTCCTGGAGACCGAGCATCAAGATCAGGTTCCGGGACCCGTATTCATAGTTGAGGCTGAGGGCGTGCCCGTTTTGCTTTTGAGTCAGCAAATCGGGTTTCGTTCGAGACAGAAAGGCATGGTAGCTCACCAAACTGGAGGGGTTGATCCTTATCTGCCCGTCCGTCCCAGCCACGACATTGTAGCCGTTGCCCAGATATCTCCCCGTATAAAAGCCGCCGAGGAAACTATCCTGGCTTAAGGACCGCTTGTATCGGAGAATGGAAAAATGCGCAACCCTGCGGGTTTCTCCCTCCGGAAGCTCATCCAAGGCATAGATGGAGGCTAACGTATCCTTATCGCCGATCTTGCCATTCAGCTTGAAACCAACCACCGGGTCGACGATCGTCCTGGTGTGAACAACGGCTCCGAGTGGGTCTCCGTCGTGGGTTGCCGCGAAATTGAATTTCTCTATCCCTTCCAGAAAAAACGGCCTTTTTTCAGAGTAAAAAAGGGAATAACGGAGGTTGAAATCGACCTGCCCGGCATCGGCCTCAACCTGGCTAAAATCCGGATTGATGGTTCCGTCCAGGATGAGCTGGGAGGTCACGCCGTACTTGCCCGTCAAGCTGAGGGCTCCGTTCCCCGGGCGCATCGACAACCTGCCGAGCTGGAGCGAGCTCCCCTGGCTGTAGGTTACGCCTGGGAGGATCTCGAGCAAGGTGTAGTGTTTGATGTCGTGCAAAAGGAGCGGCCTCATTTGGGTTAAGAAGTTTGGTCCTTGCGCGGGATCGAGAGGCGGATAAGTGCCTCCTTCGGACCGTCGATTGATCCTTCGTTCGAAAATGACTCCCATCTCAACGGGATTCCTGTCGGCGTAGCGGATACTCTTGAAGGGGATCTTCATTTCCACTGAGTATCCAGCGGTGTCAATTCGCCCGGCGCTATACCAGACGACATCGACCGTAAAATCTTCCCTGTTTCCCTCGAACTTGGAGTCCTGTTGGATGCCCAGGGGGTTGACGTACAGCGCATAGAGCGATTGCTGGTCGTTGAAGGTATCTAAGTTGACACAGATCCAGTCATCGCCATAGATCGTGTCCCGGCCCGAGATCGAGGCCTTGATTTGGTTCGGCGCCGAGTCAAAACAGCGGAATGCAAAATAGAGGTTTTCGCGATCGTAGGCATAATAAACGATCGTGTTCTCCTTCATCTCGATCCCATAGTCAGGATTCCAAGTCTTAAATCCTGTCTCGTGAGGTGCCAGCTTCCAGGCCTCATCATCGAGGATTCCGTTGATCACCGGCTGGGAATCCGTTCGAAGCGGAAGGAGCGGGGGGAGTTTATCGTGGGCCCGGAGATAACAGGGGGCGAGGCAGAACAGGCTGGAGAGGAGGGCGGCCTCGAGCCTTAGCCAACGTTTAGGTCGAACAGGTTCACGGATGTGTTCTTCCCCTTTGTAAGAGAGGATCATTTTATACGGAATGAGGCCTGGCCGCAACGGCGAAGAAGCTGAATTAGAAGTCCCGTTGGTCATAAAAACGGATGGAAAGTCTCATCGAGAAAAAAACGATGGCCAGGTTGAGCGCGATGGTTCCCAGCAAAAACAGAGGCGGGCCCAAAAAATCTTTGACTTGAGCGAGTGAACGAAACGTCAGCAAGCCTCCCATATGGATCCAGGAGGAGAGGAGGGCTGTGATTCCGATCGCCGTTATCAATAATCCTAAGAGGATAACCGTGAGCAAAAACGCTCCCTTGCCCAAACCGAACCTGAAATAGAGAGGATAGAAGAGACAGACCAAGGACACGGCCAGCGTTATAAACCCCGCCGGGTCCTCGAGGGTCGAATGAGGAAACGGGTTGGGGCTGAGAGTCTTGACCTTGATCAAGGAGCATAAAAAGTGCCTATAGCCAAAAATAAGAAGTCCGCCGAAAAGCACAAGGAGGCCGGACAGAAGATACCGGGAGCGGACGATGGTCGACCGCTTGAGGGGCAAGCTGCAGAAGAAAATCTCTGTCCGGTAACGATCTTCAACGACGAGAGTCAAGGTTGTCAATCCCAGGATCAAGGCGACTCCGACGGTCATGAAGGCGACATCCTGCTTGATGGAGATCACGCCGTAGAGGAAATAAACGACGAGAGCCAGAAGCCAGAACCATCGGCAGGCGATGAAGTCTTTCCGGCACAGCCTAAGCATCTTTTCCCCTCCGTGTCACGTAAAACATGATATCCTCGAGCGAAGCCTTCTCAATCACGACTCTCTGGCCGAATCGGCGCTTGGCCTCGGACACGCTGGAGCAGAGGGCTTCAAAACCGAATTCACGCTTGCGGAATCCTCTGAAAAAATCCTTATTGTCTTGGCTCAAGAGCTCATTTGGTCCTTTGACCACACCCCATTGCTCGAGGATCTCGTCTTTCGGGGAAGAAAAAACGATCCTGCCCTGATCGATAAAGGTGATGAAATCGGCGATCCTTTCCAGGTCGGAGGTGATGTGGGTTGAAAAGAGCACGGATTTTCCCTCGTCCTGGATCAGTTCTGAGAGCCTCCCCAAGAGATCCCGGCGAAAGACCGGGTCGAGGCCAGAGGTCGGCTCATCCAGGATTATGAAATCGGCCTGGTGGGAGAGAGCGAGAGCCAGGGCGAACTTCATCTTCATCCCCCGGGACAGCTTGCCGAAGTTTTTCCTGAGTGGCAGGCCAAATTCCCCCGCCAACCTGTGAAAAAGGCAGTCGTCCCAGGTTTTATAAAAGGGCGCCACGGTGGCTTTGAGCTGTCTCAGGGAGAGATATTCATAAAAGAACGGTGTGTCATGGACAAAGCCGATCCTGTTCTTGACGGCCACCTCGTTCTCAAGGCTGTCCTTTCCAAAGACCTTGATCTCTCCCGCGCTCTTCTTGATCACGTTCAAAATGAGTTTGATGATGGTCGTCTTTCCCGCTCCGTTAGGACCGATGAGCCCCATGATGAATCCCCTGGGAAGAGAGAAAGAAACGTCTCTCAAGGCGAATCCTTCATAATCCTTTCTCAAATCTTTGATTTCCAGGACATATTCCATGCCCGACCTCGCTAGAGCTCTTTCCGCTCGAAAATGAGCTCAGAGCACTTGAAGGAGACAAAGTTCAGGAGCAACACCAGGCCGAAGAGAAAAATCTGATATCCGACGGAGCCGAGGTGATGATTCAAAGCCCCGAAGAAGCTCCCAATCCCTGCGATAAGGCCCTTCAGGCTGACTTTTGTGAGCCTCGTTGATCCGAGCCACAGGGTGATGATGCCCAAAACTTGAAGACTGATCAGAAAAACAAAGGACCCGACCATACCGAACCAGATAAGAAGAGGCAGAAGGATGGATATAAAAAACGTAAGCAGCAAGAAATAGTTGAGTATCATTTTGATATTCAGGACGCCGTGCAGGGAGAGCTTGGATCCCGGGAAAACAAGAGCCACGGCCGTGCTAAGAAGGTAGAAGAGGATGATGAGGAGCCAGCTGGTGAAGTACTTGGAAAGGACAATGTCCTTCCGGGTGACGGGGAGGCTGGAGCTGAGCACGGTGCCTTTGAATTTATCTTCGCGAGCGTAGCACAGGAGGGGGACGATGCAGATAATAAAGGCGCCCACCGCGGTGAATTCCCTCAAACTCACGACCCTTGAGCCCAGCCAGCCGATATAGATGCTGTAAGGAATTCCGATGAGCAGGATGAACTTTTTATTGAAGATGAGATCCTTGAGAATCAGGCTACCCATGAGCTTCTCCTTTGTCCATCAAAACCATGATGTCTTCAATCGAGGCCGCTTCGACAACCGCCCCAACGCTGAAAACTCTCTTCGCTTTCTGGAGGTCCGATGTCAGCGCCTCGAATCCGAAAGGCGTCTCCCGATAGCCCCTGAACAATTCGCGGCCTTGTCCGTTCAGGAGGGCCCTTCCGCCTTTGACGACCCCCCAGTTCTCCTTGATCTCATCCTTGGTCGAAGCAAAGATCAAGTTGCCGTCCTTGATCAACGTGATGTAGTCTGCAACCCGTTCCAGGTCCGAGGGGATGTGGGTGGAGAAGAGAACAGATTTTCTTTCATCCTGGATCAGTCCCGAGAGTCTCTCCAGGAGCTCCCGCCGGAAAACCGGGTCCAGGCCCGAGGTCGGCTCATCCATGACGAGCAGGTCGGCATCATGGGAGAGAGCGAGGGCGATCGAAAACTTCATCTTCATCCCGTGGGACAATTTCTTGAACACCTTGTCGAGAGCCAGGCCAAAATCTTCGCAGAGCGATAAAAACAGCTTTTCATCCCAGTTCTTGTAGAACAAGGCTACGGCCGATTTGATGTCCTTGAGGCTGACATCGTCGTAAAAATAGGGGATCTCGTAGACAAAGCCTATTCGGGACTTGATCTCAGCCTCGTGCTTCAAGTGATCTTTTCCGAAGACATTGATTTCGCCGCCGTCTTTGCGGATGAGGTTCATGATCAATTTGATGATCGTGGTCTTTCCCGCTCCGTTGGGTCCGACGAGCCCCATGATGTAGCCTCGAGGGAGAAAGAAAGAGACGCCGTTGAGCGCGAAGCCTTTGTATTTTTTTCTGAGGTCTTTGATCTCGATCGCGCTGTCCATTATTCGTCCTCCTTGTAGAGGAGCAAAAGCATGGTCTTGATCTGATCAAGGCCGATGCCCAGCATTTTCGCTTCGGACACGGCCTCGGCGAGCTTTTCTTCGACGATCTTCATTTTCTTTTCCTGCAAGAGCTCCTTGTTCTGCGTAGCGATAAAGGTCCCCTTGCCGGAGACGGTGTCGATAAAGCCTTCTCGGTCGAGTTCGTCATAGGCCCGTTTGGTGGTGATAACAGAAATCTGGAGTTCTTTGGCCAATTTGCGGATGGAGGGAAGTCCTTCGCCCTCGGTGAGTTCGCCTGAAATGATTTGAGACTTGATCTGTTTGGCGATCTGCTCGTAGATGGGGTCCGGCGATGAGTTGGTGATGATGATTCTCACGCCAATACCTCGAGAAAGAATAAGAGGGCGAACAGGCTGAATATTAAGATCTTGATAAGAGTTTTCATCCTGGTCTCCTTAAATTCCCGAAAGCGCTTCTAATAATGTACTTTCTGCTAATATCGTATATATTGTGTATATACAATATAAGCATAATTTTCTGTTTGTCAAGTTAAATCTGCGTTTCTTTATGAAAATATTTAAGGAAAGTATTGACAAACATAATACCTTGTATTACATTATACTTGGTAAGAATATGGAAAACAAAATAACTCAACTGAGAAAGGGCATCCTTGAGCTGGCCGTTCTTGGCAGTTTGCATCACGAGAGTCATTATGGATACTCTCTGATCAGGTCCATATCGGGCGAGAGTGAACTTGATATCACAGAAGGGACGGTCTATCCCATTCTCAGCCGGCTCTTGAAAGAAGAGCTCATCAAGGCCGAATGGGTGGAGTCCAATCAAGGTCCGCCGCGCAAGTATTATTCTCTCACTCCGAAAGGCGAGAGAGCTTACGAGATCTTAATGGCGGAGTTCAATAAGCTTGCCTCCGTGGTCGCTCATGCCAGCAAAAAACCGGAGAAGAATTCTCCCAATGGGGGAAGGAAAATCCTGGAGGTGAAAAAGGAGGTTGAAGGTGGTGAATGATTTCAGTGAGGCCGTCGGCAAAATTGTTGAAAATTACTTGAACAGATTGAAGCAACATTTGAGGGGGTTGCCCGAGGCTGATCAACAAGAGTTCGTCAAGGAAATTCACTCCCATATCTATGAGTCATTCCGGGATGATTCTACCGAGAATGAGGTCGAACGCATCTTGAAGGTCCTCGATAAATTGGGAGAGCCTGCTGATGTCATCTCTTCGAGGGTGTCGCCGGCCATTGTGAAAATGGGAAAAAAGAAGAGACTCCCATTCTACATCCTCGCCGGCACAGCGATCGCCCTCTTCGGAGTACCCCTTGGTCTGGGCGGGATCAGTATCCTCCTCGCTTTCTTTATCACAATTCTTGCCCTCCTCGCGACCTATTACCTGGTCGCCGGAAGCCTGCTCGTCGGTGGCTGGATCGGCATGATCGCAAGCATCCTGGCCCTCGTCAACCCCCATTTTCTGGATAACTTGGAACCCCATATCCAGATAATGTTTCTTAGGGCGAATAGCCTGGACCCGACCCTCAATGCGATCATCTCGCTCGTCATCTCGGCCATCCTCTCTGTTGTGGGCATCGTCTTGCTCTGGCTGGGGAAGTATATGATGAGGGGGATCAGGTTCCTCTTCAATCTGACACTTGAAAAGATCAAAGGATTCCGAAAAGGGCGGCGGCCGCAGGTCCAGTACGCCAAAAAAGCGGGTTGAGGTCCATCGGCCGCAGAAATGCTATGTCGAAGGCTAACTTTTTCCCCTAAGTTTCGTATTCGAATAGAATCATAGATTATTCGGAAGGAGGTTTCCCGTGAATCGAAACCAGGCGAATTCCCCAACAAACGTTGGGAAAAAAAACTTTCTCAGACTTGTCTTGGCTTTTGCTTTTTTGAGCGTGCTTTCAGGCGCCCAAGATACGGCCAAGATTTCCAAGTTCGGAGAATACAAGGGCTATTCTGAAACGATCTACGATTCCTGGGTCCGAAGCTCCCAGTATCTCACGATGAGGGATGGGGTCAGACTGGCTATTGACATCGTCCGGCCGGCAAAGAACGGCCGGGTCGAGACAAAGCCCCTCCCCGTCTTCTGGACGCACGAGCGTTACAGGAGGGCCTTCCTTCACGAAGGCAAGGTGATCAGCGAAGCGGCCTCGGAGCTCCTTCAGCCCTTGATCAAACGCGGCTATATCTCGGCGGCCGTTGATGTCCGCGGTAGCGGCGCGTCCTTCGGTGTTTATCAGGGCATCTTCACCAAAGAGGAAACCCAAGACGCCTATGAGATCACCGAGTGGCTGGCTTCGCAGCCCTGGTGTGATGGAAGGATCGGGATGTGGGGGGGATCCTATTTGGGGATCACTCAGCTCATGGCCGCGAGCACAAAACCTCCCCATCTCAAGGCCATCTTTCCCATCGTCGCCCTCTTTGATCTTTATGGCATCATCTATCATGGCGGGATTTTTCTTGACGATTTTACGAGGACTTGGACAGAGCTTACGGTCAAGCTGGACACGGAGCTCCCGGCCGCTCCGGTCGACGAGGACAAAGATGGATCCATGCTCAAGGCAGCGATCGCGGAGCACAAAACAAGCCGGCCCACGTTTGCCGTGGTGAGTCCCCTCCAATTCCGCGATTCCAGGGACCCCTTGACCGGGGCTTACCCCTATAGGGATTGGCAGCCGGCCGGATTCATTAAAGAAATCAATGAATCGAAAGTGCCCATCTATCTCTGGTGCGGCTGGTTCGACTCCTTCATCAAAGACGGACCCCTGATGTACCGGAATTTTACGGCTCCTAAAAAGTTCGTGATCGGTGGCTGGTCCCATTCCCCCAGGGACAAAAAGATCGCCGAGGCGGAATTCAGCACGGCGGCTGTCGAACTGGTCCGTTGGTTTGATTGTTGGCTCAGGGGAATCGACAACGGGATCATGAAGGAGCCTCCGGTCCGGTATCAGGTTATGAAAGCCGGGGTCGGAATCGATTGGAGGACGTCCGGGAGCTGGCCGATTGCTGAAGAAGTCAATACGAAGTTCTATTTTCTCGAAGGACCGTCGGGAAGCGTCAAGTCCTCAAACGACGGACTGCTAAACACCCTCCCACCCAAAACGGCCTCGGGTGAAGACGCTTACAGTGTCGATGACTCGACCACGACGGGAACGTCCACCCGCTGGGACAACGCCGTCGGAGGGGACTTCGGCTATCCCGACATGACTCCGAACGATCAAAAAGGCCTAACCTACACGACTCCGCCCCTCGCCCAGGCCATTGAACTCACCGGGCACCCGGTCGCCCATCTCTGGGTGAGCACCACGGCCAAAGACGGAGACTTCTTTGTCTATTTGGAAGAGATCGATGGACAGGGAGCCTCTCATTATCTCACCGAGGGTGAGCTCAGAGCGTCCCACCGGGCTCTCCATAAGCCTCCCTATGACAACCTCGGATTGCCTTACCACCGGAGCTTTGCCCAAGATGTGAAGGAGCTTGTCCCGGGCAAGCCGTTTGAGCTCGTCTTTGACCTTCTACCGACGTCCAATATGTTCGAAGCCGGCCACCGGATCCGGATGACTGTGACTTGCGCCGATAAGGACAACGCCGCGACGCCCCAGCTCTCTCCTCCTCCCACGATCAAAATTTTGCGGGACGCCGCTCACGCCTCTTATATCTTGCTTCCAGTTGTCGAGGCACGTCGGAGCCATTAAGGACGCACTGCGCGTTCGTTGACTTCCGTTCACAAGCCGACGCCACGAGTCTGAGTGCCGGGGTTTTTGCCCTTTGCCGCCTCTTCTGAGGCCGCACTCGGGGATTTTAGCTCGGCTTGACAATCCCGCACTCTACGTTTTATCATCCCAGACAATGGGGTGGGCAAAATCGTCCAGATAGTCCGCTCCGACCCCCACCGAGTGAGGTCATTTCTTTTTTGTCTGATCTAAGATCCAGTCACCCATCGCCGCCAGGGCCGAGGGTGAGATCGTCTCCTCGATCTTCATGTATTCCATGGGAGATCCCGTCTTGGCAGTTTGGAAGAGATGATTGAGGCCGGGAAGTTCTTTGATGGTATAGTTCGTGTTGCCCCCCGCCTTCAGAGCGGCTTCGATGGCCTTGAGGTTTTCCTTTGGCGGGACCTGCAAGTCTTTTTCTCCGTTGAGGACGAGCACCGGGCATTTAACCTTCTTCAGGGCGGGCTTGGGGTCATAGGTCAGGAAATAGCGGAACCAGGGGGTGAAGAGTCTTTTAATTTGAGCCTCCTGGACCTCGGGAGTCAGCTGCTTCTTTTCTTCTTCCGTCATTGCGTCTCGCATGTCTTTTGTGAGCTGCCGGATCTTCGCTGCCGCCACATCAGGATCTTTTTCTTGCTTCATGACGGAGAAAATCGTTTCTTGGATTTTGTGACTCTTGGCAATCTCCTCGTCGCTCACTCCTTCGGCCTTGGCGATCAGGGCGCCTTGGAGTTGAACAATTTCTTCTCCGGTGAGCCCCGTCCCCGCCATCATGACGATGAACGCGATCTCCTCGGGCGCGAGTGACGCAACCAGAGGAGCGATAATCCCCCCCTCGCTGTGTCCGATGAGTCCGATCTTTTTGGGATCGATCTCCTTGCGGCTCTTGAGGTAGGCGGCACCGGAGAGAACATCCCCGGCGAAATCCAGGCTCGTCGACTCCGACTCGACTCCGGTTGACCCTCCCACGCCTCGGTCATCGACGCGCAGGACGGCGATTCCGCGGCGCGTCAAATAATCTGCCAGCACAAGGAAAGGTTTGTGGCCGTAAACTGTCTCATTTCTGTCTTCCGGACCGGAGCCGGTGATGAGGATGACCGCCGGATGAGGTCCCGCGGATGGCGGCAGCGTCAGCGTCCCGGCGAGCTTGATCCCCGCCTTTTTATTCTCGTAGGTGACTTCTTCCTCGAGATAAGGATAGGGCTTCTTTGGTTCCTGAGCGCGCTTGAGCTCTTCCACTTTCTCCGTCCGCTTCAAAATCAGCGGCAAGGTTGTGCCCCCTTGCTTCCACTGTCCCTCGATTTCGTTCCAGTCCGGCTTGACAGTCCCTTCAAAGACCGCTCCGGCGACTTTTGACCTCAATGGTCAGGCGGTCATTCTCGAGAATGACCGAGCTCGTGGGAATATCCTTGGCGCCCTGATCCGGGCTGTCCATAACCGCGCTCAGCGTGCCGTCCGGGCCTTTTCGAAATACGAAAGACGACCCTAAGCTCGATCCGGACACTTTAAGCGTGCCCAGCCAAGTCCCTTCGATGCTGTTTGTCGGCTTCTCTTGACCGAATCCTCCGCAGATCCAAATCGTCATCATCGAGGCGATCAAAAATAAGAGCTTTTTTTTCTTCATGCAGACCTCCTGGATTTGTCCTAAGGGTTATCTAGCATAGCACGAACCGGCGCAAGAGAGCCAGAAGATCAATCAAGCCTTGATCTAGGCAGGCTCAAATGGGCTGGCCCTTGCCTTATTAGACCTGCCACGACAGTCGCGTTTGTCCCGGCAAAAGCGGCGATTCTATTGCCCTGCCTCAGGTCTTTCAACTTGTTGACGTCTCCTCAGGTTATGATTTATCATCCATCATGATAGCAGAAGGTGAGAGGGGGAATAGATGAAAACAAAAATTGCCCTTTTCCCCTTTTCCATTATTTACCTGGCTTTTCAAATTCAAGCATTTGCTCAATTCACGGCGGAGGAACTGGCCGAGAGGGTTAAATGGGAAGAATTTCTTAAAACGGCCAGAATTGTCGATCAAGAGCAACTCAAAGGCGTAGAATCGGTCACCGAACCATGGAAGCTGACCTTACAAAAAGATGGGATCATCAATAGAGCCCTCTGGAAAAATCCAAAAACGAGAATTCAAAGCCAAGCCGAAGACTGGAATTGGGAGATCGCGGCCTACCGGCTTGATAAGTATCTGGGCCTCAGTATGGTCCCGCCGACTGTGGAAAGGACGTTCAAGAACGAGCGCGGTTCCTGCCAGTTGTGGGTGGATGCCCGGATGACTCTTGTTCCGGTCACCGAGCGAAAGGTTTGGCCGCCCTTGTTAAAAGAAAACAACTTTTTTAGGGCGCTGTACCTAGAACGAGCCTTCGACAACTTGATTGCCAACGAAGACCGGCATCAAAGAAATTTCCTGATCACCGAAGATTGGAGAATGGTCCTCATCGACCATTCCAGGACATTCAGGACTTCTAACGACTTTGCTAAAAAGTTGCTTTATGACGAAAACTGCAAGGACGGGCCCATGCTCATGAAAGAGCTTCCCAGGGCTTTTGTCGAAAAACTCAAAACCCTCAGTCCTCGGGTGGTGCGGGAGGTTGTCGGAGAATATCTGACGGAAAAAGAAATCAAGTGCGTGCTCATTCGCAGAGATTTGATACTCCTTTGGCTCGACAAACGGATCAGAGAACTGGGGGAGGGAAGGGTCCTATATTGAAGCTGCCGGGGGATACGCTTGCCGAAAATCCTGGCAATTGCGCCCGGAATAATAAATCAGATAGTTCGGTCCGACCCCAACTATCCAATTATCTCCAACTATCTTAACCAACTATCTTAACCGTGGCGTTTGCGACGGGCAGGCAGGATGACGAGAGCGCAAAGGCCCGCCAGCGCAAGCCAGGAAAATAAATCCCCGACTCGAGAATAGAAAGTGCGTGCGCCTTTTGTGGGGACATCGGCAACGAGCACGCGGTCGCCTGAAGTCTGGTAATGATCCATGGCACCGAGCACTCGTCCCTGGTAGTCGGCCGCAAGCGAGAGACCGCCGCTTGCCTGGCGAACCATGTTGAAACCCTGCTCGACCGCGCGGAAAACGGCCATCTGGGTATGCCAGGGATCGATGGCGCGCCAATCGTTGGAGGGAACAAGGACGAGACCCGCCCCGCCCCGCCCGGCCTGATGCAAGAGTTGCACCGAATCCGCATCAAAGCAGATAACGCAGGAGAGGCGTCCGAATGGCGCCGCGGCGAATTTCAGCCGTCCGTCATCACGCCGGGATATGGCCGCTTCTCCGCCTGGAACGGGGTTTGCTTTCAAGAATTTCCAGAGCGCGATGCCCTCCGGATCCAAGAGGACGAACGTATTTTCAAGCGCTTTCGGCTGGCCGTAGTGCCAGACCACATTGCCCAATCCGAGGTAGATCTTCTTTTGACGTGCCAGCTCGGAGGCGCGCGAAATCAGCCAAGATTCGTCTTCGGGAAGCACATACGAATTCCCTTCGCCCCAGAACACAACCTTGGCTCCTGCGTCGGCTTCACGGGCAGCCCGCTTCAGAAGATCCTCATCGATCTTCCGGCTGCGCTCGCGCACCTGTCGCAATTCATCGGGAGTCAGTTGGCTCCCGAGAACCCGTCGCTCTATGTCGCGGCTAGGGAAGCGAGGAATATCAGAGTGGGAGAGTGAAGCCACACGCACCGTCGGCCCCGCCGGCCGATTCATCAAACGCAGGCCTCCGAAGAACAGCACGGCGCAGAGCGCGCCGGCGCAGGCTAGAACTCCGCCGCGCACGCGCGGCCATTCAAAGTCGCTTTCCCATACCCAGTTGGCCACGGCGGCAAGCCAGGCGATCAGGAAGGTGATGCCGTAGATTCCGGTGACCGAGGCCAGCTGCATCAGGGGCAAGTTGCCATACTGCGTATACGAAGGCGAGCCCCAGCTTGCATATGGCAATAGTGAGAGCAGGTAATCAAAGCCCATCGCCGCGGTCGGGAAAACAAGTGTGGAAAGAAATCCAGAGACGCGAGGTGTCAGCAACCGATCCACCAGGTACGGCAACATCGCACAGAGTCCGTAGACGAGCCAGATGATGGCGAGCAACGGCTGTGGAGCGGGCACCATGCCTCGGAATTGGAATGCCCAAGTCACGGCCACGATCAAATAGGCGGACAGGAGGCGCCGGAGGTTCCCCCCTCGCAAATAACGCAGCAAGAAAATGGGGGCAAGCCATGCGGCGATGGCGACATGGCTACGTCCGTTGGCAAAGAGGAGCAGCACGGCCGCAACTAGGAGCCAAAGATAGGAGGTGCCCAGAAAAGCAGTCCCTTTCTGAGGCTCTTTGAGCGCCGCCGTGGCTGGTTGAGATGCGTTCATAATTTGGTCCTCCAATTCATTTCGCAAGCAATCCCCTTATGCAGTTGGCAATGACTTCATCGATCAGCTCATCCCTTTTTACCCACGGGAATTGCGGGCGTGTAATGAGCAGCGAAGTGATACCGTGCACGGTCGCCCAGAGAACTTGGGCCGCCGTCTCGACGTCGACCCTACGAAAGACACCTGTTTCGACGCAGGAGCGCACACACCGGCGCAGATACTCGAATGCTTGGTGTGGCTTGTACTTACGGCCCTTCAACGCCTCGGGACGAAGGACGAAGGCGAAATGGTAGTGGTTAAGGTGGCGCAAACCGAAATCCACATAGGCCCGCAATCCGGCGCGCAGCGTTGCGACTGGATCATCGCTTTTTGTCTTTTCCAAAGCTTCGTACAGCCTGGCAAAGCTCTCTTCGATGAGACAGTCGAGCAAGTCCTGTTTATTGCGGAAATGAAGATAAATCGAGGCCGGGGAATACTCAATCTTCTCCGCCAGTTTGCGCATGGAGACCCGTTCATGACCGTCGTGGACGATGACCTCCCGGGCGGCATCAAGGATCATCCCCCTGAGTTCGGCTTTTTGCTGCTCACGTCTCGTTTTTGCGCTCATGGGCATTAACCTCTGAACATTGGTCATTATAATAAACAGCGTTCATATTTGTCAAGCGAGAGCATGGGCCGTCCGGCCAGCGGTCGCTCTTTGGCTGGCGTCTTTCCCCTGCACAAATAAGTCTGAGGTCTATCCGGCCCCGCCTAGACGAGGCCGTGGGTTCTGGCGTTTCAAATGCGTTGACAGCCGCCGATTTTTATTGTCATATAGACGCTTCGCATCTTTGGTATGTATCATTCGACAGTCCATATCGGATGCCAGGCGAGTTCAAAGGAGCAAAAAAAATGAGAAGAAGCCGATTCGGCAGCGGACAAAGGAACAGCTTGCGACGCGTCATGACTGGAGCATGGCTCGGCGGGGTCTTGGTCGCGCTTGCCTTGGTCCTCTCAGCGGGGGCACAGAATGACAAACAGGCGGACGCCCAGAAGAGGGAAGTATTTCCGCGGCCAACGGGTCCGTACGCGGTCGGCACCCACGAGTACCTCTGGATCGACCAGAAGCGCGAGGAACCGTTTACGAAAGACCCTTCTGATCGCAGACACCTCCTGGCGCGCGTGTGGTACCCAGCCGAAACGGTGCCAGGGAAAGAGACGGCTTTCTACGTCTTGGACGTGAATGAGTATCCCGAAAAGAGCGTCTACAGACAGGGACAAAACATCAAAACGAACTCCGTGACGGATGCGCCGCTGGCCAAAAGCCGGGGTCGGTTCCCCGTGCTCGTATACCAACCCGGAGGAGGCACGGCCCGCTTCATCGCGACTTTCCAGGCCGAGCAACTCGCAAGCCGTGGATATGTGATTGTGGGCGCCGACCACGCGGGCTTTTGTGACACCGTTCTTTTTCCCGACGGCTATCGCTTCCTGGCCGACACGATGCTCGCTCCCAAGGAGACGGGTCATTTCCGGGATGACGTGCTTAATAATTGGGGCTGGCTCGAAAAAGATGTTTTCCCAACCTGGACGGCCGATGCGTCTTACACCCTGGACAAGATCTCCGAGCTCGACAAAACGCCGGGCCAGCTTTTCTATAAACGACTCGATCTCGCCCGGATCGGCATGATGGGCTGGTCATTCGGAGGAGCGACCTGCGTCCAGATGAGCAAGGACGACCGGCGGGTGAAAGCCGTTGTCGATCAGGACGGACAGCTTTTTGGCGATGTCTGGGAGAAGGGCACGTCTCGACCTCTGATGTTGATGCACCATGGTAATGAGGACAAGGCGCCCAAGCCCGAGGACAGCTCCGTAATGAAAGAGCTGATTGAGAAGACCGAAGCGCAAGATCGTTCCCTGTTGGAGCATTCGACCAATGATTGGTACGAGATTACGATCGCCAAGACGCAGCACGGGCATTTCTCAGACTTCCTGCTCTTCTTCCCGAAGAATCCCGCCGAGCTCGATGCCCACCGGGCCCACGAGATCATTACCGCCTACACCCTCGCGTTCTTTGATAAGTACTTGCGGGGCCAGAAAAGCGATCTTCTCAAGGCTCCCTTCGCCGACTATCCAGAAGTCACGTTCAGGAAGAAAAAGTGAATCGTGGCTGACCAGGCAGGGCCTAAAAAGGCCTAGAACTAAGTCTAGCTAGCAGATAATAAATCAGATCGTTCGGTCCGACCCCATTTCCAACATTTCCATTTAAAATGTACTGCCTCTCTTGCTCTCCTTGACAACACATCTTCCATGCATAAACTCTAAGCCATGAGAAGACTAGCACTCCTCATGCCCTTTTTCATTCTCTTCATTTTTGCGGCCGGTGGATGGGCCCAGACCGGCTCAATCAGGGGAAGAGTTGTCAGCTCCGCGGGGCTTCCGATCGCCGAGGTTGTTGTCATTAATCTAGCGAACGGAGAGCAGGTGACCACGGATGCAGAAGGGAATTTCGTCTTGAACCTCGACCTGAAAGATAAAGTCACACTCGATTTCGTCCACGTCTCTTACATGGGAAAAGAGGTGACGTTTTCCGCGCGGGAGCTGAAGAAGCCGGTTACGGTGATCCTGGCGCCCTATATCCGTCAAAAGCACGAGGTCGTTGTCACGGCCCTCCGCTACCCGGAACCGATGACGAAGATTCCGGCCGCGGGGACTCTAGTTGAAAATGAGTTTCTTGCGGAGGGGATGGCTCCGAACATTGCAGAAGCTTTGAATGGCCTTCCAGGCACGACGCCTCTCGGTTCGGGAGGCTTCTCTCTCGTGCCATCGATTCGTGGCCTGGCCAGGAACAGGATCCTCCTTCTCATCGACAACGCTCGGATTGTGAGCGACAGGCGCACGGGCCCTAATGCCTCATTCGTGAATCCCGACGACATCTCCAAGATCGAAGTTCTCCGCAGCCCCTCTTCGATTTTTTACGGCTCGGACGCAATTGGCGGCGTCGTCCACATTTTTACCAAAGGGCCCGAGCAGGAGGGGATTCACGGGAGTCTCCGGACGTCTTTCGGTACGAATAACCAGTTGAAGAATTACGGAATGGCATTGACCGGGAAGAAGAATCATTTGGGATTTTACCTGTCCTACCAGGGGGTTGACGCGGAGAACTATGCTTCTCCCCTCGCCGAGGTGCTTCAATCCGGATTTTTCCAGTCCAGCCTTTTCGGGAAGATCGTGTATGAAACTGAGCAGAGACGAGTTGATTTCAGTTTCCTAGGCGCCCGGGGGAAGGATATCGGCAAGCCTGCCCAGGACAGCGCGACGAAGCCCACCTGGTATCCCCGGGAAAACCAGAACCTCGCCCAGCTCCACTGGACAGAAAAAAACGTGTTGGGGGGGGACCTGAGCCTTCAGGCTTATGCCAACCCAAATCTCCTGGAAACGCGGACAAACACGATCACAGGTTATGTTGCCGGAGAGAGCAAAGGATACGTCTCCAAGGAATCCTTTAGCAGGACCGAAAGCACCGAATACGGGTTTCAATTGTCCTATGGAAATCAACTGACCCGGGGCGTTCGCTTGACGGGAGGGTTCGATCTCTTCGGCCGGGGGGCTGCCAAGGCCGTGAATCAAGATACGTCGTTTGATTCGGCCGGCAACACCACAAAGATCTTTCGCGAGACTCCGTTCACGAAAGGCCGTCGCGGCGATCTAGGCTTCTATATCTCCGCTGATTATTCCGGCCTGAGACGGCTTGACCTAGTGGGAGGGATCCGCTGGGACCGGCTTACCCAGTCCGCTCATCCGGGGGACGCGCCCGAGCCCTTGAACAGCGAGCGTGATGCTTTTACCGGATTTCTTGCGCTCTCATATAAGTTAACCGATCAACTCGTGGCCTTCGCCAATCTTTCGCGGGCCTATCGGGTTCCGGGCTTGAGCGAGCTCTTTTACACAGGCATCACCGGCCGAGGGTTTATCATCGCCCAACCAGGCCTCAAGCCGGAAACGAGCCTCAACTCGGACATCGGTCTGCGCCTCTTCCAGGATCGGTTCTTTTTCGGCATATACGCTTTTCATTACAGCATCGATAATTTGATTGACCGGTTTCTTCTTTCGGCAAAGGACAAAATCTATACATACGGCAACCTGGACAACGGCCGGATCAGAGGCCTCGAGTTGGAATTCGAATACCATCCTCTTTCCGGATGGAAGGTTTTTGGCAACATCTTTGCCCTCAAGGGGGAAAGCCGGACGACAGGAATGCCGCTCAATGATATTCCTCCTTTGCGCCTATTTATTGGCAGCCGTGTCTGGTTGGGGAAGCTTTCGCTTGAACTCAACGGAACGTTTCAGAGGCAAAAGGACAAGCCGGGGCCGGCGGAGATCGCCATCCAGGGCTCTGAATATTTTCAGGTCAAAGCTGGCTACAATTGGGGCCCTCTGAGGTTCTACGGCCTGCTGTCCAATGTTCTCAATAGAACCTACCTGGGGCGTCCTGATCCCGCCGCGATGGAAGAACCAGGGCGAGACCTTGTCTTTGGAATCAATTACAGATTCTGAAGAAACTGCGGCTATAGAATTCCAGAGAGGGGGGCCAGGCTAAGTTATTTATAATTCCGACTCAAATCACACGGGACCAGTTGGAATTCTGTGCAAGCAGGCGCGTTTTTTGGGGCAAAAAGCGCGTTTTAGGGGCCTAAAAAGGCCTTGAACTAAGTCTAGCTAGCAGATAATAAATCAGATCGTTCGGTCCGACCCCTGTTTATTAAAGTCCGACCCCTGTTTATTAACGGCGATTGCCGAGCTGTGAGAAAAAATCGCGCTTTGCGGCGTCTAATTAAAAGGGAGAGGCTTATAAATGAGAAGCTGCGAACGGCCGAAATTAATTGGCCGGTTGCGGCAACATAAACTTTAAAGCAGTCGCGGCCGAAAGATCCTTGTTTGCGGAACGCACTGTGAGATATCTCCCCATATGAAGAATAACAAAATCTTGGTCGTGGACAATGAAATAATCACTCTGACTATGTTGAAATCGATTATGTCAAAGGCCGGCTACGAGGTCGTTGCAGCCTCCAGCGGAACAGAGGCCGTGGATTTGGCCAAAGAGCATCTTCCTTTTGTCATTATTCTTGATATCATGATGCCCGGCCTGGACGGCGGCGACGTCGCCGACATCTTGAAAAGTGACCGTAAAACGAGAGAGATACCAATCATCTTCCTGTCTTCTCTGATATCGCCGAGAGAGGAGAGATTCAGTACCAAAAGAGGAGGCATTTCTCTTATGGGAAAGCCATACAACCCCGATAGATTGCTCAATGAAGTTCGAAAGCATTTTTATGGCGGGAATCCTCCTCCATCCGTTTGAAGCCGGCGTGCGAGAGCTCTTTGAAAACAAAAAAGCGAAAACCAGTTGGAGACTCCATGAGGCGTCCCGGCGCCGCGCAGAATTAATTAAGAAGGAGGGAGTGAAACGTCCAAAACCAAGAACCAAATAATCACGAATATATTGGCGTTTATCCTCAATAATGGGGATGGGGGTTCTTCTGATAGCTGGTATGTGGGTATCAGCGAAGATGCCAAGAAAAGGCTTTTCGCCGACCATCGTGTCAATGAGGCCGGTGGTCAGTGGACATTTGACATTGCTGACACCCATGATGAGGCCAGAGAAATAGAAAACTATTTTAAAGACGCTCTCGGAACAGACGGCGGCGGAGGCGGCGGAGATCAATCAGCAAAAATGGTTTATGCTTATAAAAAAACTCCGGGTACCAGGCCGTGATATTTGGCGTTGCATCGCCCGGAACGGGCGACCCGATCCTGAATCGCCGGCTTCTTCAAAGATAAGTGAGGCGGCGGGACCCGATGGCCCGATGAGGATGTTCTCAGAACGAGGCAGGAATGGCGATTATCTTCAATAACTACGATTTCTCTGAGCCCTCTGGGATAAATGATTGGATTCCTCCATATGCTGCCGGCATTTATGCCATAGTGATTCCTGATGGGAGCGCCGCTCCTCGAGCTTTCAAGGTCATTTATTTCGGCGAATCCGGAAACTTATCGGAAAGAGGATTCTTCAAATCCCACAAAAAATATCCTTGTTGGAAGGAATGGGCCGGCTCTGAAGACAATCTCTTGATCGCAATCTATTTGATGCCAATGTCCTCAGCAGAAGAAAGGTTGGCCGCGGAATCCGCCCTGATCGCCAGTTATCAGCCGGTCTGCAATTCTTAAATCTAAGGTCAAAGACGGAGGGAGATCCGGGAGGGACATGTCCCGGCCTGGCTTTCCTGTCCGATCCCTGTTCATACTTCTTTTCTTGATGAGAGAGATCAGACGGATGAAATCGACGGGCTCATTTCCTCAGCGATGCCTTCGAGAAGATGTACTCCGGAATCGCGACGTCAAAATCGATCGACCGGATGATGAACTCAGTGCCGGCGCCCGTCTTCAACTCGTCTTTGAAAATGACATCGTTCTGGACCCAACGGTCCTGGACTTTGATGACGCTCTTGACTTCGAGCGTCTTGAGAAGCTTCCCGCTCTTGGCATAGCGGTTTTCCTTGAGAAGGACATAGCGCTCCCTGTCAACCCAGACCCGCCTTGAAAAATAGGCGACATCCTCAATCTTCGCGGTCAAGTCGAGGATCCAGCAGGGCCGGTCGAGAAACTTTTCTTCTCCCGCTATATTGGCCTCGTAAGCTTTTCGGAGCCTGGGGTCCTCCATCATGTCCTCGTATGAAAGGTCCGAGCCCATGACCGACTGTCGCAGCAGGTGGCCCGAGATGCTGATGATCCTGTCCGCGTCCGGCGAGTAAGTCCAGAGCAGGTCCCCGAGCTTGAGCATCTTGGTCCCTCTCTCACGGGCCGGTTCGAGGAATTCGGTGAAGGCCTTTTCCTCGCCCTCGATCCACGATTTTGATTTCAGGGTGCGGCTGGCCCTGCGGCTGTGGATGATCATTTCGGTGACCGCGATCCTGTCGCCGGCCACCGCGTTCTGGTCGATTCTCTCGAGGATCGCATCGGCCGAGGGGGCCTGGGCCCCGGCCGGCCCTCCGAAAGAATACAGAATGCATAGGAATACTAGAATTTTTTTCACGTCTCGAGCTCCTTGAACAACTGGGCGGTCTGCCTCTTGTAAATCCCCAGCCCGGATATCGCCGTCCCGAGAAGGATGGCCAGGAATCCGGGAACAAAACCGATAAAATAGCTGAGGGGCGTGATTTGGGAATGCAGAACCGTTGGAACCATCAGGCCAGCATTCTTGACGAGCGAAGCGATATTGATCCCCTTCTCCTGCAGATAATAGGAAAGGGCGAGTCCGAGGGCGGTCCCGACCAGAGTTCCCAGGAAGCCAACGATCAGTGACTCATAGATGAGAGAGCGGTAGAGGTGCCCCTTGTCCTCGCCGATGGCCAGCCGGACTCCGATTTCGCCGTACCGCCTCAGGCTTCCCATGAGACCCGCGTTCCACAAGACAATCGACATGGCGAAAAGGAAGAGCCCGATCACCAAGCCCATGGCATAGGAAATGAGGTCCAGGATGGTCGCCATCCCGGGCTGGTTTCTCAGGGTGACCATGACCGGGGCGAAATCGCCGCTTTCTCCCCGGTGACGCCCGCTAAACGCGGAGACCGTTGCGTCGGCGTCTTTCTGCCTGTAAATGGAATCGCGCGATAACCCCAGGATTTCGCCCGCCGCGTCCTTCATGTCCAGTGCATTTTGAATA
This sequence comes from Candidatus Aminicenantota bacterium, assembly GCA_963701305.1. GTDB lineage: Bacteria > Acidobacteriota > Aminicenantia > Aminicenantales > CAVYOD01 > CAVYOD01. The sequence continues at coordinate 782,467 of OY969586.1, read as the reverse complement.
TCGGATAGGTCGGCGATCATGGCCGTTTTGTCCATGGCACTGATGCCGAACCGGACCGTTCCCGTGACGATGAAATTGGTCATGCTCATACTTCCGAACATCGTCGAACCGATCAAGGTCGCGCGCCCGCCCGGCTCAACACCGAGCTTTCGGGCGAAGTCGTCGCTGATCAAGACCTCTTTCGGCTGTTCCGGCAGGCGGCCCCTGACCAGGGCCTTCCTGAGATCAAGGATTTTCAATTCTTGGCCTGAAGTGGACCGGAGCTGAGCGGCTATCCCGGATACGGGTCCCTGTGAGCGGGTTTCTCCCTTTTCATCCGGGATATCGAGCAGGCCCCCAAACCTGATCCGAGGCAGCCAGATAAATTTGGGGAATTCCGACTCCAGTCCCGCGATCAGAGAAGGGATTCCGGTGAGCGCGAGGTCGTTGGGGAGCTGTTCAGCCTCCTGGGCATAAGCTCGGGTCGTGACTTTAACGAACCCGGACTGAAAATTGGCGTTGGCCAGGATAATGATCGTCTCTTCTCCCACGACGTAGCCATAGAGAGCCACGGTTAGGAAAACCCCGGCCGCCACGACAAGCAAAGGGAAGAGGCTCCGGGAGCGGTCGCGGATGATTCCCTTGAGCAGGAAGCGGATCATGAGAATTTTCCTTTCAAAGCGTCGCTCGGCTTCAGTTTTGCGATCCTGCGGGTGGGCAGAAAGCTGACGATGGTCGTGATGACAAGGACGAGGAGCGTCGTCCCCGTTACCAGTCCCGCGCTATAAGTCGGAAAAAGCTTCTCGCTCAGGGCGAAACCGAAGCTGTCCGCCAGCCCTTCGGGAAGCGCCCATCCTTTGACGACAAAATAGGCCAGAAACGGGATGCCGTAAACGGCTCCCACGAGCGCCGCCAGGATCGCGTGAAGCGCACCTTCGACCGTGAACAGCTCGATGACTCGTCCCCTGGTCATGCCCAAGGCCATGAGGGTGCCTATTTCTTTCCGGCGGCGGAAGATGGACAGCACCTGGGTATTGAAAATCGCCAACATGGCCATAAAGAGGAGGAGGGTATAGAGGATCGAGGCCCCGATCGTTTTGGACCTGACCATTTCCTTAATATCACGGAGAAGGAAATTCAGGTCCTTGAAGGTCCAGCTCGGGATTCCCGCAGCCGGCCGGAAATTCTTCTCGGTGACAACGATCGTCGCTTCGCTGTCCAGGCCGGCCATCGCTTGGAGTGTTGGCAGCGGCACCCAGACCTGACCGCTATCGATCGATTGAACGGATGTCTTTATGATCTGGGCAATGCGAAGGTCTCTGGCATCGAAAGTCCCGTGGATATCGCGCCAACGGACGGTCACGCTGTCTCCGAGTTTGAGTCCCGAGGCCTGAGCCATCCGGGTACCGATGAAGGCGGGAATTTCTGGGCCGGCGCCTTTCAAAAAATAAGATGGGAGAGAGAGAAGTTTCTGCCCGGGATCGATTCCTTTGAGGACGATGGGCATGATCCGGCCCTGTGGATAGATCGTGCCCTGGATGATCAGAATCGGCGTTGCCCTGCCCCCCCTGACCAGATCTTCCAGCGTCCCCGTAAGCTTACGATGGGCATCTTGCAGGCTCAGGGGATCGAACGGATCATAGGAATCCACCCAATATTGACCGCCCCCATATTCGGCTCCGATCATGGCCCTGGACGCCTGATTATCTGTGCCTTTGTACAGTCCCTGGGCCCAAATAATGGTCACGAAAGCGAGGGACAAGACCACGGCATTGAGCCAGGTTTTCATGCCCGCTCCCAAGAGGTTGCGCACGGCCAGCTTGAAGATGGTCATCTCGCCACCTCCCCGGGTGAATTCTTGACCAGGATTTCGTCCTGGGCAATCCTTCCATCGACAAGAGTGATCTTGCGGCGAAGGTGCCCAATGACCTTCTGGTCGTGGGTCGAGAAAAGAAAGGTTGTCCCCAAGTCCCGGTTCAAATCTTCCATGGTGTCAAGGATATGATGGGAGTTCTCGGCATCCAGGTTGGCCGTGGGTTCGTCGGCCAGGATGATCTCCGGTCTTTTGACGACCGCCCTGGCGACGGCCACTCGTTGGCTTTGTCCACCCGAAAGCTGGTTGGGTTTGGACCTCAACCTGTCTGCCAATCCAACCCATTCGAGAGCGTCCATGACCGCTTTTTTCCTTTCGGCCGGCGAGAGCCCGAGGAGGAGAAGAGGAAATTCGACGTTTTCATAGACCGTGTAGACGGGAAGGAGGTTAAAGGTCTGGAAGATGAACCCGATGTGTCTGTTGCGCAGCTCGGCGGCCTTTTTGTGGGACAGGGCCTCGATGGATTCTCCCAGGACCTCGACGTGGCCCCGGGTCGGGGCATCGAGAGAGCCGACGATATTGAGGAGAGTCGTCTTGCCCGAGCCGCTTGGTCCGACGAGGCCCGCGAATTCTCCTCGCCGGAGGGTCAGGCTGACCTTGTTCAGGGCGACAATCGACTGCTCTCCCATCGGGTAGATTTTGACCAGATCCTCCGTCTTGATTAACACCGAGTTCTGCATGATGACCTCTACTTTGATTCTGAGCTCAATGGTTAAAAACGATCATGACCTCAAACCCCTTGCCGGCGAAAAGGCTCTTTCCCTGCTGGCTGGGGAAAATCTGGTGGCTCGAAGGATTCCAGAATCCGATAACATAAAAACTCCAGTGGTCAGACATCCGTTGCCAGGAGACGAACCTGTACCAATCGGTAGTCTTCCAGTTGTAAAAGAGCATCCCTTTGATCTGGTCGGTCAACCCGAAAGGATAGTCCAGGGCGAGCGCCGAAAACTCATTTGTTTCTCCTTTGACAAACGTCCTGGTTGAGGCCTGCATGACCAGGTGTTCCCCCAGGACGTGGAGGCCCCTCCCGACGCCAAAAGTGTAGTCGAGGCCCAAATTGATATTTTTCTGATACCGGAGCGGAAATGTTTCAAAGTCCTGGCGGCTGAGGACCCCTTCGAACCAGACCCCGACGCCGAGGTCCCATTTCCCGTCCAAGCCGAATCTATTTTCCGGGACGGGATGACTTTCGGGCGAAGGCAAGGGCAGAAGACTGCGGCCGGGATCCATGCGGCGGTGATGATAGGAAAGCGCCAGCTCACCCCGGAGGAGAGGGAATTGGTATCTTCCGCCATATTCGGGACTCTTTTTTTGCGTCGGGATTGTCTCCCAGCCTTTGGGGTCGGCGTTGCCGTAGAGCCCCCAAAGCCAGATGTTTGAATTGCCGAGAAATGTATAGCGAAGCAACAGGCCATAAACGCCATCGGTGAGCTGCAGCGGATCGTTGGGGTCGATGCGATCAAACCACATCAACGGCCTGAGCAAAAGGGCGGACCCGAAATTCAATTTCTGGAGTCCCACCCTGGCTTCGAATTGCGAGGTCGACCAGCGAAGCCAGATTCGGTAGGGCTTGATCTTTCCACTGGTCAAGACGTCGTCGGGCGAGGTTCCCAGAACAGAACCGTAGGAGTTGATTGACACCTCGAGGTCAAGCATCCTGTTTCCGGGAAAGGGCTTCTTCAGGGAAAAGGTCGGAATGTAACGGAGGCCGAGTTGGATGGCAAAAGAATGAGCCTTGCTCGCGGCAACCCACGAAGAGAATTGACCCCTGAGGTCAAATTCCTGTGAAACGGCCCCTGGGGCCATGAGCCAAAGGATCGCTCCGCTCAGGAGGATTCTGCCGTGCAAGGACTTCATGGTTCAGCCTTCTCCTCATGAATCAGAGCCGCATCTTCCGGGCCAAAAATCCCACTCTCCTGGCGCTCTTGAAAGCGGGAGACCAGCGGCGCTTTCTGGCTTAGAAGGAATATACCCCAGCAGAAGAAAAATGTCACCCCCCCAAAGTGCCACCAACCCAGGAAATGCTTTTGCTTTCTAGCCTCTTGCATTCTCTCGGACTGTTGGCATAAAGTCTGGTACACATTTGTTCTCTGGGACGTCGTTATCTTGGTCAATGGAGGATCGATGAAAATTCAACCAAGATCGTTAAGTGCCGGGGTGCCGGTGGCTCTGATCATGACTTTCTTATTGGCCGCGGCCATGTCAAATTGCTCATCCCGTCCCTCCCGGCTTCAGGGGAATCAGGTCGGGAACGCTCTTTTTGAAGAGGGAATGCGCCTCTTTTACAAAGCCGTCGCTGATGAAGTCAGCCTTCACCCCGGGCGATCCCGACTCGACGCCCGGGAAACCGAAAAAATCTCCAACCTTCAGAATGTCTATCCCAGACTCTACGGGATCCTGGTGAACTATTATTATCAAAAAGATGAACCGACCTTCAGGACGTTGCTTGACGAAGGAACCGATGAATCCAAATCGCGATTTCGCACGCTGTATCTGGGCCTGTCCCGTTTTGCGGCGCACATGTTTGCGGAATGCCTGTTCCAGCCCAGCGCCCACGGCGCGTATTTTAGAGGCCTTATTCCGCGGTTCAAAGGAAAGGACATCGTCGATATCGTGGCGTTGTCCACTGGAAACATGGCCAATCTCAATCTGCCCACCAAAATCGTTCCCAAAACCCTCAGCCCCGAGTTCGATAGACAATGGGGACTTGACGCGGCCAGGTTCCGAGCCGCTCACCGGCTGACGAAGGGAGCGGGGGCGAGAATTGGGATAACAGATTCGGGGATAGATGTCAGCCATCCCGTCTTTAAGAATACACGTTGGGGGAGGCACTTCAATTTTGTCGGTCGAGACGGCTTTCCCTGGAGTCCGGCAGGACCCCCGATGGTCGACTGGGGATGGCACGGCACGGTTGTGACTTCCATCGTCGCCAGGTATGCGCCCGAAGCCCAGATCACTCTCTACAGAGAGAGCGACTCCGACACCCAGAACGATGCTCCGTTTCCATTGATTTTGACCAGTTTGATGGGAGCGGCGATTTATCGAGCCGTCCATGACGGCAACGATGTGATCAATATCAGCGCGGGAAGCGACCTGGACACGGATTATCTCAGGGAAGCCTGCAAATACGCTTATGATCATAACGTTATGGTTGTCACGGCCAGCCCTTATTATATAGGGAAGTATTTGGGCGAGAACGAGAATTACCCGGGACAGTACAAAACGACGGTATCGGTCACGGGAATCGAAAAGCGCGGCGAAAACAGGTACGGACCCTGGGATATCGCCGCTCCTGAAATCACGACAACGGTCGGCGCTCCTGACGCGCCTTTTGTCGCCTACCCCACCTATGTCAACGAAAAGGATGATTATGCGCCGGGGATTTCATGCGCTACGCCGATTGTTGCTTCCCTGGTTGCCCTCGTCGATTCGGTCTACCCGCGGCTGGGGACGGAGCAGCCCGGGGAATATTTCGAGACGGTCAAAAGACTCCTCACCGAGAATGCGAATCCCAAAGCCGTGGGTTTTCAAGGGTTTTCTCCGGAGTGCGGCTATGGGCTGATTGATGCGGAAAAGACGGTCAGGGCCGCCTCGGAGCTCCAGCGGGAACGGCTGACTCGGGCGAAGAGGGCTGACGAAAAAAGAAGTTTCGAAGACAGCGCTGCTTTTCGAGTGACCAAGTTTCCCGAGGCGCTCAGAATAACAAAAGGCAACGGGGTGAAACTCGCGGTCATCGACCCGGGCCGCAATTTTGAAAAAGAAGCCCCGGATTTGAGTTTGATCGTTTCTGCCTGTGCCCCCGAAGCTGAGATACGCATTTACGCGATTTCCCCAGGCCCGAATGCTCTGCATGATGACTCGGCGGCAGACCTGCTTGCCCGGGCCATTTCCAGGGCAGCTGAGGATAGAAATGATATTATCCTCACAACCCTATTGTTTCCATCCGATTCTCCTTTCCTCAAGCGGGTCTGCCAAGCCGCCCACGAAAAAAATATCATCATCATTGCTCCCGGGAATCCCTTTGCTCCGGAGAATCCAGAACAGGCTGCTGCTTTTCCCTCCCATTACAGTTCGGCCTTGGCCGTGTCCGGAGTCGTCTGGGACAAACAGAATAATCTCGTCCCTTGGGATGCGTCCGCTTCATCTCATTATTTGTGCGTGGCCGCCCCGGCGACGGCTGAGAGAAACGCCGTCCCCAGCCGGGCTCTGTCGGCGGCGATGACGGCGGGCCTTGCGGCCCTTGTCTCCTCGGCGCTTCCAAAAACGGGCCAAGAGCTTCCCGGACAGTATGTCGAGAGGATTCGTGAAATTCTGGCGAAATCTGCCAACCCTCAGATCCTCGGCGCCAAGAGCTTCAACTCCAAAACAGGCTACGGACTGATCGATGCCCAAAAAACAGTCGGGGAAGGCGTTCCGGCCTACAGGAAGAAAATGAAGCAGATCGAAGACGATTTCAAGAAAAAGATGGAGCGCATCGCAAAGGAGGAGGAGAAAGCGGCAACAAAGAAGCCCACAGAAGACAAAAAGTAAGGCCCCTTGAGGGCCCAGGAGAGGTGACGATGTTCCCAAGACTGTTTTCAGAGGTTTCTATTGTCGGCGTTATTTTGTCGCTTATGGCTTTGCCCCTCGGTTCGAGATCAAGGCCGGCTGCGATCGAGGATCTGATGAAAATCAGAAACGTCCAGGGTGCCCGGATCTCTCCGAGCGGAGACCTGGTCGCCTACGTCGTTTCGGACATCAATCTTGAAAAGAATATCTCCGATACCGATATCTGGCTGGTCAAAACAACCGGGGGCCCACCGTTCCGTTTGACTTGCGGTCCCGGGCGTGATGACGCGCCGCAATGGTCTCCCGACGGGCAGAGAATCACTTTTCTCTCCGACCGGGATGGCTCAATTCAGGTCTGGACGATCGAGCCGCGCGGGGGCGAAGCGTCCAAGCTCACCGCCATAAGGACCGGGGTCTCGAGTGTCGCCTGGGCTCCGGATGGTCGCAGCCTGGCCTTTCTGGCCCTCCCTTCAGGCGTCGGTGAAGATTCAGGAAAACAAAAAAAGGAAGGGGATGAAATTGTCTTCGACCAGGATGCCGAGGGATCCCAGATATTCGTCCTCGATATCTCCTCGAAAAAGGTCAGGCCCCTCACCCGAGGCCAATTTTGTGTTGTCGATTTTTCCTGGTCGCCGGACGGGAAGAGAATCGCCTTTGCCGCCCAGCCGACTCCCAAGATCCCGGATATGTACAAAACGGATCTTTTTATCGTCGATGTCGAGAGTGAAAAAGTGCAGGACCTCGTCAAAAGAGTCGGTGTCGATACCTCCCCCAGATGGTCGCCGGACGGGAGCAAGATCGCGTTTCTCTCTACCGATGGCAGCACAGGCTGGATCGCCAATTGGTATGTTTGCTTGGTGACCGCGGAAGGAGGAAGCCCGCGAAATGTTACCCAAAAGCATGATGAGTTTGTCTTCTCCCCCCAGTGGTCGTGGGACGGCCGGAAGATATTCTTTCAAAGCCCCGAGGGAGTCAGGAACCAGCTTTTTTCCGTTTCCCCGGAGGGTGGAGAGATTCAGCCGCTCTGGAGCGGCGATTCTGTCTGGAGCGATTTCAACTTCTCGAGTGACGGAAAGACGATCGCCTTCCTGGGGACAGATGCGCTGACACCCGATGAAGTTTTTGTCAACGAGATCAACGACTTTAAGCCTCTCCGGTTGACATTCACCAACCCTCAGCTTGATTCAATATCGCTGTCCAAAACCGAGGTTATTCACTGGAAGAGTTTTGACGGCTTGGAGATCGAAGGGCTGCTCCTCAAACCCCCGGAATTTAAAAAGGGGAAGCCATGTCCGTTGCTGACTTACGTCCACGGCGGTCCATCCGGCCGGTTCACCCAATCGTTTTCGCCTCAGATCGGCGCGCCTTACCCCATCCAAGCGGAGTGCTATCCGCTGCAAGTGCTGGCTGGACTGGGCTATGCCGTTTTCATGCCCAACCCGAGGGGAAGCTATGGTTACGGAGAAAAATTCAGAATTGCCAACGTTAAGGACTGGGGCGGCGGCGATTACCGGGATGTGATGAGCGGAATCGATCAATTGGTCGAGCAAAAAATCGCCGATCCCGAAAGACTGGGCATCCTGGGAAGGAGCTATGGAGGATATCTAACGGGCTGGATCATCTCTCAAACGGACCGGTTCAAAGCCGCCTCTCTGGGCGCCGGTATGTCTGACCTGATGAGTTTTTACGGACAGACGGATATCCCGGGTTACGTAGAATATTACCTGGGAGATGTTCCCTGGAATGCTCTCCATCTCTACGAGCAGCGTTCTCCGGTCGTCCATGCTCAAAACATCAAGACTCCGGTCCTGATTCTGCACGGAGAAAATGATTCCAGGGTCCCCATCGCCCAGGCCAGGGAACTCTACACCGCACTAAAAAAAATGAACGTTCCCGTTCAATTCGTCATCTACCCACGCCAGGGGCACGTGGCCGTGGAACCGCGTTCGATGCTGGATATGATGAAGCGCAACCTTGCCTGGATCACCCAATGGATCAAATGACGGCAGTGCGGCTCTTGGGCTGTCTCAATCGTCGTGCTGTTTAACGCCCTTTCTGAGCAAGAGTGATCAGTCCGACCGATTCGAGCGCCCTGACATAGTCGATGAGATCGACCAGCTTGACCGGGCCTAACTCGGCGCTCACGGCGTTCCTCACTTCAAGCAAGCTGCGTCTTCCGTCAATAAAAGCGCCGACTTCGAAATCGGATTGATCGGGAAGGCGGCGGAGGGCGTCTCTCCCCTTGCCATCCAGTTTCAGGGCCAGGTAGTCGTCAGCGAACGGGCCCGGGAAAGCAGGATTGCGACGGGGAACAAGCCGGTCGGCTTCCACTTCTTCCGGAGTCAGGGCCGTTGAGCCTGGCTTTAGCCGGCGTCTGGAACAGAGTTCATTATAGGTCGACAGGAGGGATTTTTTGGCCTGGTCAGACTGGACGCGGAGATTCTCGATTTTTTGCCCGATGGACGATTCCAAGTTTTTCGCAGCGGGGACCAATCTCAGAAGCGAATTCAAAACACTTCCTTCCCTCTTTACTCCTTGATCCAGGATGTTCATTGCATCTTTTAAGTCTTCACCCCGCATTTGGCTATCTTTGAGCAAGCGCACAGCCCGCTCCAGGTCATTGCCGATCCTCTGAAGACAACGCGGGTAGATCGTTTCTGAGAGACCCAGCCCTGATTCAGCGTCCGCATTGGCCACCGACCAGGCGACGGTCATCCCGAGGGCGATCGCCCTCCGCATCTGAGTTGGGTCGCATTTATCGGGGGTATCCTGGGCCGTGTGGTAGTAATAGTCAGGCCAGCTTCCGAACATAGTCGCCGGGACGTTGACGCCCCCGCCGAGAAAGACCTCATGGTCGCTCCCGCCGGAATAGAGGATGACCCTTGCCTGCCAGGGCTCGCGTGTTCCCGAAAGCGAAACGACGGCCAACGGGTCCACAAACTCACCCCCCGGCCGAGGTGGATGAGCAAGAAAAAAATCGAGATGGCCGACCAGGAGGTCATTCAAAAAAGAGGGAGTGGAATCGGGAGTTTGGGTGACCTGGAACGTCGAGCCACACATTTTCTGGTCCTCCCCGACCATGTCCATGTTGATGACGGCCACAGCCTTCTTGGCTTCATCCGGATGGGCCGAAAGATAGGCATAGGTTCCGTAGATTTCCGGAACCCAGAAAAAGCGGAGAGTCCTTTTCGGTTTGGGGAGGGCCCCCGTCTTGATAAGCTCGGTATAGGCCCTGGCCGTTTCGAGGATGGCGGCGCTGCCGCTCGCGTTATCATTTGCTCCGGGATTGCAGTGGTCCAGGTGGGCGATGAACCAGACTTCCTGATCTTGATAGCCATCGCCAGGGATGGCGGCCTCGACGACCTTGTATTCTCCCGGACCGAGGCTGCTCTCCACCTTGGCCCGGAGGATGACCTTTTCTCCGCTCAGCAGAAGCCGTTTGAGCTCCCAGCCCAAGCGCTTGGAGATGCAGAAACCGAAGGTCGAAGGGCGGCCGTCCTTTTCCAGTGTAAAAATGTGGTCCCAAGTCACGAGGTCTGGAAAGTCATCAAGAAAATAGCTCCGGTAGGAAACGACGCCTGCTGCTCCGCGATCCAAGACCGCAAGGCGATGAACAAGCTCGATCCGGCCCTTCCCCTGAGGCGCGGAAGCGAGGACGAGCTTTCCCTTCACGTCCTTTCCTTCATAGTCCGACGGTCGAATACCCTCGCCGACATCGATGAGCTCGGCTTCGACGTCAGCCGAACGGCTGTTTGAGGCCAGGCAAGTCGGCATTTCTTCCCAGGAGACAATATGTTTCTTGATGGGCGCCGCCATGGCGAGCTCGGCCTGTTTCACGTTCCAGCGGGGAAAACTCTTGTGCGTCGAGTACCAGATTTTTCCATCGGCCGGGAATTTTTCGATGCTTGCCTGGCTCAACCCGATCTGCTTGAGTTTCCCCAAGATATAGTCGGCCGCCTGGTCGTAGCCGTCAGAGTTGAACCAGCGGTGCCAGAGGGTGATATGACGGATATCTTGAACAGCCCTTTCCCCCGAAGCCTGGTTGATGATTCCTTGGATTTGAGTGATCGTTAGGCCGGGGAGGGCTTCGTGCTCAGGGGTTTCGCTTCCAACGAGAAATAGGAAAAGGCCGACGACTATACAACCTGCAAAAACACCGACGATTTTCTTAATCATTTTTTAACCTCGCTCTTCTATTTTGCCCTTGGCCGGTTTTCGAGCATGATCACCTTCGCCGCTTCGAGCATCCTCATATAGCTGGCGACTTCCCGCAGGCTGATATCATTTGTCGCGGGGTATCCCTCGCTCCACAGCTCCGAGGTCGTAGCCTGCCAGATTTCCAGGATGCTCCGCCGTCCGTTGATGAAATTATGAGCCTCCGTATAACCCATGTGGCCATAGGCAAAATCTGGGTCAAGCTTGAAGGAAGCGAGCTTCTCTGCCCCCAAGACTTTTTCATAATAATTGCCGAAATAGGCGGATGTGCCCATGATGCCGGGAACAGGAGTCGGAACGAGCCCATCCAGCTCTTTCTCCTCCGCGGAGAGATGCGACTCAGCAGCCTCGGTGTTCAGCTCTTTGCAGCGCCGGTGATATTCTTCGGTCAGCCGGACGGCATAATTTTTGGCCAGACTCTTTTGTTCATCGCTGCGATTGTCAATCCGGCCGAGCGCTGCCTGGTCTCCCGGCACAAGCGGCCTGACCGAATCGAGCATCCCGATCTCCCGCTCCATTCCGAAGCGGAGGAGGCGAAGGCCTCTCCCGTAAACGTTGGCGATTTCCGGTGCGGCGGTTCCTCCCAGTGCGGCCAGGGCCAGGTTCAGTTCCTCGGTGAGCTTTGTCCTGCCCCGGTCGGAGACTTCCTCGATCAGCCTTCCGACGCTCTGGCTGTCCGTCCAGCCGAAGAGGGCGGCCAGAGCTGCCCCCAGGTAGGCCACGCGATGGAGCCCGGTCGGGTCGATGTAGGAGAGGAAGTTGACCTGGCTATGACGAGGAGGAACGGGGATGCAGCCGAAAGCGATGGTCGGAATCCCGACCGTGTTGGTGTTCGTCTGCATCTCGTCGCCGCCCCCCGTGTATGGCACGACACGCATGTTGAACTGGTCCCGACTTCCCTCAGGCGAATAGAGGTTATCGAGGTTCCTGTAGTCCAGAATATTGCGGTTGGCTCTTTCCTGGAGATGTTCGGCCAGGTTTTCCAGCGCCGCGGACCAGTAGGAGGGGAGCGCATGGGACGGCTTGCCCGGGGCGAAATAATTGGAAAAAACCGTCTGGCTGATCCCGACGCTATCAACTGACAATCCCCCTCGAACCTTCCCGATTTTTTCGGGGTGGCGCGAAAAATACATGTAGAGGCCCGTGACGTGGGGCTGCCAGAGGAATCGGATCGTCCTCTTCGGCCTCGGGACGAGATTGTTATCGATCAGGGCCTGGAGGGTTCGGGCGATTTCCAGGATGGTCGCGCATCCGCTGGCGTTATCCACGGCGCCGGGCAGGGGATGGTCGATATGAGCCCAGAGCAGAAATTCCTCTTCCGGGAACTCGGAGCCGGGGATCGCAGCATCCAGAGTCTCGAAGACGGCATCGTCGCCTTGCTTGATCTCAGCGTCGATCTTGACCTTGACCACGACTTCCTGGTCGCGTTCAAGCAGGCTTCTTAGAAACCTGTATTCGTTATTGGAGAGCGAGATTCCGAAGGTTGACGGCTCCCCATTTTTTCCCAGGGGAGACCAGTGCACGTCATAGTTAGCGTCCTGATTATCGCCACTGTTGCTGGGTAGATCGAAGTACCAAAGGACACCGGCGGCCCCGAAGCGACTAATGGCCATCTCTTTAATATCCTCGGGCATGGCGTTCCCAGCGAGGACGATTTTGCCTTTGACGTCCTTTCCCTCGTAGCTCTTGGGGTCGGCTCCGGGCCCGACAAAAATAACTGGCGCAGTGATGTCAGCCGAACGACTGCCCTGGATTAGCATGCTGGGAGCGCTCTCGGTTGTGGTGATAAGTCTCGGAAAAGGCTTGACCAGCCGGAGTTCAGCTCCCCGGACGCGGGTCGGAACCTGTCCATCGAAATTCTGGAGGCCGAAGAATTCGTAGCCCGTGCGCACGGGGACGCGAAGGATGGACACGTCCTTGAGCCCATAGTCTTCGCACTTTTTCTTCAGCCGGAGGAGAACTTCGTGGGTCTGATCAGAGCCGAGGTTCCGGTGATAGGTGGCGATCATGGCCAGGTTGTTAAAGGCCGCATATCCTTTCACTTCGTTGGCCAGGAGCTGCAACCAAGACTCGGGGAGGACACTCGGACGGCTAGGAAAGTCCTTGGGGCTCGCTGGACTCCACCCGGCGAGCAGAAATCCAGAAAGCAATAAAACTGAGAATTTAATTTTCTTCATAGGCCCTCCTCGGCAAAATATATCTTTTTGACCGGGAAAATGCATCAACTTTCTAAGACGCGGGGACATCCCTTTCTTTACCAAGCGCGGACGTTCGAATAAAAATAAAATATCTAATTATCATGGTACATTGGGCGGACTTCTATCGTCTTATTCTGTCGTCTTGCTCTCTTATCTAACAAAGCATAGGAGGAGGAAGTATGAGAGAATCTAAGAAAATTGCGTTTGCGGTCCTGGGCGTTTTGTTTCTCATGTCTTTTGCTACCGCTCAAATCAAATACGGAAGCATCATCGGGAAGATCTCAGACAAGAATGGCGAGGCCCTGCCGGGATGCACAGTCGCGCTCACGAGTCCGAGCATGATCGAGTCCTCGAAATCGGCCGTGACCAACGATCGAGGTTTCTATCGCTTCGTCAGCCTGCCACCCGGCTTTTATACTCTGACCGTGGAACTGCAGGGATTCAAAAAGCTGGAGCAAAAGGAAATCCGGATGATGGTCGGGGAGACGGTTACCCTCAACATCGTCATGGAACAGGGAGTTCTCGAACAGCTCATCACGGTCACGGCAACGCCTCCGGTGGTGGATATTAGGAAGTCCGAGCTTTCGATTGATTTCACCGAGGAAATGCTCCGCAGCCTTCCTATGAGGGCCCACAACATGGATACGGTCAACTTGGCGCCAGGGGTTCATGATTCGTCCGCCCAGGGAAGCAGCAGTTATTCTAACCAGTATCAGCTCGATGGCCAGAATATTACTGACCAGTGGCATGGTGATCTCAAGGCTGAAGTTCCATTCGACCTCATCGAGGAGTCGGAAGTGACAACGGCCGGGGGCAAGGCCGAATATGGCGAGTACACGGGAGCGGTCGTTAATGCGGTGACCAAGGGAGGAAGCAACCGGCTGAGTGGCGAGGCAAATTTTTATTTTTACAACGACAAATTGGTGAACTATCGCCAGAACGAGCTGTCATCGCCTTCGACCCACTACGATACCAGCCTCTTCTTGGGCGGACCCATCAAAGAAAACCGCCTCTGGTTTTTCGTCGGAGGGTCCTATCTGAGGGACGTCAGGAAAAGCCTGGATTTTCCCGATGGAGCCGCCGGAATCGTCGCCCAGCCCTTTGTCTATTCCAAATTCAATTATCTGATCAACTCCAAGAACAAGGGATTTGTTTCTTATCAGTACGACCGGAAGAGGACGGACGCCGGTATTGATATTTATACGGCCCCGAGCGCGCTCTATCACCTGATCTACTTCGAACACCTCGTTAATTTCCAGCACCAAATGGTTTTTAACTCTAACACATTCATGGAGGCAAAGTTCAATTATAAGACCTACCAGGGCGACCAGATTCCCAATGACCCCACCCTAGAAGCTTTTTACGACTTGGGCAACAACTATTGGAGCGGAGGGATGGGTTGTCCCAACGGTGATGATACCTGGAGGGCCAGACTCATGCTGGACCTGACGCATTTCAAGGACAATTGGTTTTTGGGTTCCCATGAGTTCAAACTGGGATTCGTCTATGACCGGTCCAAGGGAACGAACTATTATGCATGGGTCAATAACCGGTTTAATATGCCCTACCTCGGACAGCCATATCTTTATAACACGGCAGACCACAACGAAATCGTCCCCGAAGGAATGCAGGAATATAATGCCTACGCCCAGGATTCCCTGGCCATCAGCCCCAGGTTTACTGTCGATTTGGGGCTTCGCTGGAGTTATTCGTCCTCGAGAGTTCTTGACGTCACAACACCTCAAGGGATCACCCAGAAAGGCCGCGGCCAGATGTTCAGCTGGAACAATCTTTCGCCGAGGATCGGGCTTGCCTACGCTCTGACGAGCGATTTGAAGACGCTCTTTAAGGCCAGCTACGGCCGGTATTACAATTTCAATACTTGGTTCAGTTTTTATGGCTACGGCCCCTACTCTATGACCATATCACTCTGGTATGTCCTGCCGAACGGCGAATCGACGCTGCTCAGTGTCTCCGGTCCTGCCACAAACCAGAATATCGACAAGAATCTCAAAAGACCCTATGTTGATACACTCACTCTGGGGATTCAGCGGGAGATCCTGAGGGACTTCACGGTCGAAATCAACTATATCCATAAGGAATTCAGGGACATGCAGGGCGATGTCAATACGGCCGGTACTTATGAAAGCACGACCGCCGCTGACCCCGTGACGGGAAAGGTCTTTACCGTTTACAACCAGACCAACCCGGGAGATAATTTTTATCTGAAGACGTCCCCCAGTGGCCTCAACTACCACTATAACGGCTTTGATTTCATTCTGAACAAACGGTTTTCGAAAAACTGGTTTATGCAGGGCTCTTTCCACTGGGAGAAAGTCAAGGGCCTCGCCAATGACGACCGATTTGGGGGCATCGTCTACAAAGATCCTAACAACCAGATCAATGCCATCGGCACGACTCTTGGGAGCCGGGAGTATCAGGTGAAACTGCTGGCTTCATATTTCATCCTGCCCCTGGGCGTCCGGGCAGCGGCCATTTACAGTTATGTCCAGGGTCCCCACTACAGCCGGCAATTTTCAACCGTCCTGAATCAGGGCCCGGTGAATATTTTCGCCGTGCCAAGAGCCTCACTGGTTTCCGATCCTATCCACCAACTCGACCTGAGGCTTGAGAAGACCATCGGCATCCGGGGGGCGAGTGTCGGCGTTTTGTTGGACGTTCATAACGTTTTCAACGGTGACAAACCGACCGGCGTCTATGACATTTTGGATCTCCAGCCCATGCAGGTTTCGGCATTTCAGGATCCGAGGTTTTATCAGCTGGGGATACGGCTTATGTTTTAAAATAAAAGGAAAGTATCTTAATTCCGAGGGAAAGACGGAAGGCCGATAAGGGGTGAGCCTTGTCGGCCTTGGGTTGAGGAAGGACAGCCATGAGCTGGCACTGCAGACGCTTTGTCGTCTTCGTGTTGCTGGCCAGCCTGAGTGCGATTTCAATCCAGGCGGTCGAGAAACATCCATTTGGCATAGAGGACAGCGCCGCCTTGCGCTCCGCCAACGCGATTGCCGTTGCGGCCGATGGCGAGACGATTCTTTATGAAGTGAACTTCGGCGCTCCGAAGGGGCCCACCAACCATGAATGGCATTTGATCGCCGCCGACGGCACGAACGCCCGCAAGTTGGCCCTTCCGGACCACTTCACCCCCTCGGGCTTTATGAAGGACGGCGAAGCGCTCTACGGCACGCTCGAAGTCGAGCACCAGAGGCAGCTGGCCGTCGTGCCCCTGGCGACTGGCAAAGCCACGATCATCATCGCGCTCAATTCAGGCATCGGCTCGGTCAAGATTTCACCCGATGGTTCTCGTTTTGCACTTCTGGCTGACCCACGTCCTCCCGACCCGCTCTCCGGAACGCGCACCGTGGTCGAAAACGACGAGACCAGCCTCTACGTCGTCAATAGCGACGGGTCCAGCGGCGGTTGGTGGTGCCCGGAACTTAAATATATCAGCGACATATCATGGTCGCCCGATGGCTCAAAGATCGCAGCGTTGTCGCAGACGCCGAAAATCGGCTATCACTATGTCCGCTCCTTTATTGACGTTTGTACCTCATCCGGCGCCCGACGCGTAGCCGAGATTCCCAATGCGGCCTCCGGGATCGCTTGGACCGCGGGCGGGAATGAGCTAGCTTTTATCAGTACGACTACGCAGGTCCTTACCCCCGACCATGTCTGGACCGTGCCAGTTGCAGGCGGGAAACCGGTGGATCGCACGCCGCAATTGGCCGGCACGGCTATGCTTCTTAAAGCAGACCCACGGGGAATCGTCTGGGTTTTTGTGACCCGCGGCGTTCAAGTAGAAATTGATTCTTTCAACGGCGGCACCTTGGCATCCGTCTATCGCTGGCCTGCGGGGATCGTTACCGGCTTGCCCGTGTTCTCGCAAATATCCGGAACTCCGGAGCGATACGCGTTGACCGTCGAAGACCCCGAGCACGCAGAAAATGTCGCCGTCGCCCAGAAAGACCGACTTGTGAGGATCACCCACGAGGGAGACGACCAGCTCGCAAATGTCGCGCTGGGCCCCGTGCGCGTCGTCGACTGGACGGCGAAAGACGGCACACAGCTCCAGGGCATTGTCACGTTCCCCGCGGGATACGAAGAAGGCAAGCGCTATCCGTTTCTGGTGCTGCCCCATGGCGGTCCGGAGGGGAATGATTGGCTGACCCTCGACAGCTTCTCACGAATCATTGCCGGGCTTGGCTACGTCGTGCTCCAACCACAGTATCGTGGCTCCAGGGGGTACGGCACTGAATTCCTGGACTCGATCTATCAGCACTTCGGCGATCGTGCTTACTCGGATGTGGACAGCGCGACGGATTACGCGATTGCAAAGGGATGGGCAGACCCGCATCGTCTGGCCATCTTCGGTTGGAGCGCCGGGGGATTCATGACCTCCTGGACTGTCACTCAAACCGGCCGCTACCGCGCCGCAATTGAAGGAGCCGGAATTACCGACTGGCTCAGCTTTATCCCGACGAGCGACATCCTACAGATCGATTATGATCAACGTTGGCAGGAAAAGGATGTTCAGCCCTTTCTAAAATTCTCCGCCGTCATGTTCGCGGACAAAGTGACCACGCCGCTGCTCATTCTCCACGGCACAAACGATCATCGCGTGCCCGTGTTGCAGGGCCGGGAGTTCTTCGTGCTCCTGGCCGAACGCGGCAAGACGGTGCGGATGATCACCTACCCCGGACCGCATTTCCCTGCCCTCTGGGAACAGCGCCGCAGTGTTTTCGAAGAAATCGCGGCCTGGCTCGCTAAGTACAACCGATAAGCCTTTTGAAAACTCCCGAGAACATCTATACCATATATTAATGTCAATAGCGCCGGCTCTTGGTGGCTGGCCCGGGAGGAGCCATCTTGATGAAAGGCCGATGATAAAACGGCTTTGCCAAGGTGAGGACTTTCCTAAAAAAATAAAATATGAAATAATATGGCATATCGAGTGGATTTCTAACGTCCTATGGAACGTCAGTTGATGCAGGTTTCTTTTTTTAATCGGGACTATGAGCGCCGTTCCCCCTGAGTGAATCGGTCGAAGCGCGCTGGTCAGGGCCGGCAATCCGGGGGGAGGCTATAAAATAAAAATCGAGGAGGAGCATATGAAAATGAGAAGCAAGAGTCTGATCATCATGACCTTGGCGATTTCTCTTCTCCTGCTTTCGGGCCTCAGTCAGGCCCAGCAGGGGGGAACGCTCAAAGGCAAGGTGATCGACAAGAACGAGAAATTCCCGTTGCCCACGGTCAGGGTATCGATCACCGGAACAAAAAAGTTCGGCGTAACCAGCGCCGAGGGGGATTTCGTCATCACGGATGTCCCCGCCGGAACTTACAAGGTCGTCTTTGAACTTGCTGGGTATCTGACCGAAACCCAGAAGGATGTGACCATCGGCGCAGGGCAGACGGTCGAAATCAATCTATCCATGGGCATGGGCTTTGCCCATGAAATGACAGTGACCGCCCGTCGAGAGGTCGAGAGCCTCCAGAGGGTTCCGCAGAACGTCACCGTCCTGACGACGACAGAGATCAAGGACACGCCAATCATCAATGTTCAGCAGGCCCTCAATAATGTCCCGGGCGTGGACGTCGAAACGGGGAGCGCGATTACCTCCCTGGGGTCGTTCATGATGATCGATGGCTACGATGACGTCTATATCAGGAAGATGGTCGACGGTGTTGACGTCGGCGAGGTCGTCTCCAACTGGAGCATGATCAACGCGTATCCGCAGGAGATGATCCAGCAGGTCGAAGTCATCAAGGGCGGGTCTTCATCCGTCTGGGGCTCGAACATGGGCGGGATCATCAATCTCATCACCAGGCGTCCCACCAATATGACCAGGCCGACGATCACCCTCAGGGGGGCTTTTTCGAAGTTTGGAAAAATGGACTTCGGGAACGCCAATGCCATACCCAACTCGGGGTGGTTCCAGAATTATTCGGCCAATATCATGGGGAACTACCAGAAGTTTTACTACATGGCGGGATACGACCGGACAAACCACGACGGATTTGTTCAATTTGGGACTGAAAAAAACTATAGCTTATTCGCCAAACTCGGCTACAATTTCAGCGATACGACCTACCTAGATTTCTTGTATAATCTGAACAAAATCGGCTATCAGAATCACCAGTTCTTCGACGATACGCAGGAAGGCCTTCCGCCCGATTTCCCCTACCTCTGGAACCTCAACAGCACGGCCGACGCCAAAACGAACACGGCCTCGTTGAAATTTTCTTCCTTCGTTCTTCCCACGCTGAACATCGAAGCCCAGCTCAAGTTCAACAGGATGAACTATGATGGCCAAGTTGAATATCTCGACAAAGTCCTGCCCGATTTTCAGCCTCCCCCGGGAACCGTGACCAATGATAGCTTCATTGACCAGAAGATTGGCTTTACCGTCAAGGGTTCTTATAATCCAACGGAGAGCTTCTCCCTCGTGTCGGGGGTTGATTATTACAGAATCAAGGCTGATTTCAGCAACTACATTTCTCTGCAACCCATCATCTATGTTGACTCAGTGGCCCCGTTCGTCAATGCCGAATACAGGATCGGTGCCCTCGGTCTTCATGCAGGAGCCAGGTATGACTACGACAGTTCCTTCGGCAGCCAGCTCAGCCCTTCGGTCGGGGCTAACCTCAACTTCGGCAAGGCTTCCCTCGTCCGGGTCAATGTGGCCAGGACGTTCAAAGTCCCCGATCTTTGGTACACGCTGGGCGTGTCTTATTTTGATCAGATCCTTCCGAACCCTAATCTTAAGCCGGAAAGAGCCTGGGCCTACAGTGCCGGGTTTGAATCCCAGGAACTTCGCTATGTCTATGTTAAGCTCTCCCTCTACTACCACGATATGCGCGACGGCATAGTCCGCGTTCCCGCGGATCTCGAGGGACGGTTTACCTGGGGTAATATCAGCCAGTTCGTCCGAAAAGGCTACGAAGCGGAGTTCGGCGTTACCCCCGGCTATGGACTCACCGCCTACTTTGGCACGAATTACAACAAACATGAGAACACTACCCCGGGTTCCACCGCGACCCCCATAACCTGGATACCAACTCGAACCTATAAATCAGGTTTGAAATTCAAAAGCGAAAAGATGGACCTCTTGATCAACCTGCGGGGCCGGTGGATCTGGTGGAACGAAGGTGAGTCGTTGATCGCTTTCTTCCATCCCAAGGACAAAATATGGTCTTTTGACCTGAGAGCGGCCAAGGGTTTTGCCGTGACTCCGAACACCCATCTCTCGGTTTTCCTCGACGTCTTCAACCTGACCGACCAGCTCTTCTGGGATCGCTCCGATTTCCCGAATCCGAGAAGATGGGCGGAATTGGGAATCGAGGTCAGTTTCAAGTAAATTCGCACCTAATAGACAGGAGTGAGGCTTTTTGACGGCCTCCCTCCTGTCTTATTTTCAGGGGGTGGAGAGGGATGTCCTTTTTCCTCGGAAGGCCGAGGCACCAGACCGAACCATATCTTTGAAGGAGAACTTCTCTTATGAGGAAATTGGCGAATGAGCCCTTTCTCTTTTTCTTAACCATCGGCCTCATCTTTGCTGCGGCTGTTCCTGCCGCCTCCTGGCAGGATGCCCAAGCGAACAATAGTCTGGCCCCCATTTTTGATGAGGCCAGAGGCGCCTTCTTTGAGACTGTCAACAAAATCCTCCAGAATCATCCTCTGAAGTCCCAACTGACCGAAACGGAACTCGCCAAGATCCTCAACGCCAGGAACGAGATTCCCTATCTCTTCGAGAAACTCATGATCTATGCCTACCAGAAAGACGAGCCTCAGTTTACGAGCTGGGCGCGTCAGGGAGACAAGGATTCGCTCGGGAAGTTCAGGAAGAAGTTCGTGGAGCTGGCCCGGGAGTATGCGCTCCGGTTTGTCGGTTCTCTCTTTCGCAAGACCCGGCAGTATGATTTTGAAATCTCTTTGCCCCATAACCGCGGCAAATCCAGGCTCGAGCTCGTCCTCCAATCGATGGGTTTCAACGCCAAAAATGACCTTCCCGATTTCCCTAAGGAGAAGTGGTTTAGCAACAAGATCGAGCCTGAGTACTACAATCAATGGGTCATCGATGCCCTCAACGCCCGGAAATGCTGGCCGATGACGAAAGGCTCTGGAGTCGTGGTGGCCGTGATCGACTCCGGCCTCGACCCTTACAATTCTCTCTTCAAGGACAAGACGGTTCCGGGCTTTAACTTCTTGAAGAGAACCACTGCCCCCTGGGCGGATGAGGACCCCCCAATGATCGATTGGGGCATGCACGGCACAGGTTGCTCATCCGCGCTTCTGGCCATCGCTCCCGACTGCCGGATCATGCCCGTCCGAGTCCACGACGGGGACACGATGAACGATCCCGTCTATGACTACTGGATCTTTGAATATGTTGCGGCCGGGATTTACTACGCGGTCCATCACGGAGCCCAGGTCATATCCTTGAGCGCTCCGCTTCCGGCCACGGAGCTCCCGGTGCTGGAGGCGGCTCGCTACGCGTTCCAGGAGAATGTCCCGATCTGCACGTCAGCCGGGAATATCTCCAGGATTCAGTTTGGCCTGCGGCTCGAGGACCAGATGTTCAAAGCGATAGATAAGGAAGTCATCCTGGCGGGAGGGGTTGCCAGGGAAGACGGCGCTATCAGACCCTGGCCTGTCACGGTCCCTCATGAGATACTAGACGTGGCCGCTCCCTCTGCCGATGTTTTCGTGCTCGTCCCGGTTTATATGAAAGACATGAAGGACATGTCCGTGGCCGGAACTTCGCTCTCGGCGCCCATCGTGGCCGGGGCCGTAGCTCTGTTGCGGAGTGGTGCGCCGCCTTCGGCTGAACTGCTCAAGAAACCGCGAGAATATTCCCGGCTGGTGTCCCAATGTTTGGCCAAAACAGCCAGATTGGACGTCCTTGGCTTGGACGAGCCGAACGAGGTTGTGGGCCATGGTCTGGTCGACGCCTACGCCGCGCTCCAGATGATGAAAGGCTTCTTGGCAAAGAAGGGCTCTCTATGAAGAATGTGAGGGCGAAGGCAGGGTTTAAACTTTGTTAAGACGTGGTTTCGTCGCGGCTCTGGTTTTTTTTACGACTATTTGCCTTTCCTTCGTTTCTTCATTGGGCCAATCTCAATCCGAGCCTACAGACCTCAAGTCTTATCTGCCGTCGGGCCAAGATACCGGAGAATGGCGAAGCGACGGCCCGCCGCAAGAATTCAAGGGGGACGATCTCTATCTCTACATTGACGGCGGAGCGGAGATCTACCGGGAGTACGGGTTCGAGCAGGTGGTCGTTCAGGACTATAAAAACCTCGCAGGGAAGGGCTTCTCCCTCGAGATATTCCGCATGTCAAATCCTGAAGCCGCCTATGGCATGTACACCTTCAAGAGAAGTCCCAAGGGCCAGGTCACGAACCTGGGAGCCGAGGGACAGATGGAGGATTATTATCTCAATTTCTGGAAAGGTTCATTTCTGGTCACTCTCACGGCCTATGACACAGATCCGAAGACCATGGCTGGATTAACCCTGGCCGCCAGGCTCGTCGAGAAGAAGATTAGTGAGGAGGCCAAGAGGCCGAGCCTTGTCGCCGTTCTGCCTGGGGAGGGGCTTGTGGAAACAAGTGTCCGTTACTTCCGGGGCTACCTGGGTTTTATGAATATTTATTCTTCCCTGGGAAAAGAGGAGTTCGGCGTGCGGGAAGGGGTCAAAGCTGATTACGGCGTCGGCTGCTCGCTCTTCATCCTGAGGTATCAAAGCGAGCAGGAATCTCAGGCAAGATTTTCGGCTGCGGAGCTGTCCATCGGAAAATCCTCGGGATTAAAAGAGTCCCCGCCGGCCGGCGCCGCGCCCGTCCGATGGAAAGATGACCGGGGGAGATTCCTGAGCCTCCGCCTGATCAAGAACTATATCTTGCTCTGCCTTGAGGACTCTGATTCTCATCGATCCTCCGAGCTTTTCGAGGCAGTTGGTAGTTCTATCCAATAATGTCGTTTTTGTTCCCCGTCCCGCTCTCCCCCCACTTCAGTTTTCTGTTCTGTTTATCTCCTCACGCCTAACCCCTTACATCTCACCTTCTTGGCAACGAAAGTGCCGTTTCAATTGACAGTTTTCGACCCTTGATAATAGAATAACCGCAACATCGAAAAGGAGGGGCCATTGATGAACGAAATACATCGGGCGGAGGTCAGCGGTCTGGGACGCCATCTTTCGCGGCGGCGGTTTATGAAATATTTCCTGGCCGGATCGGCGCTTTCCATCTCCGCGTTGAACGAGCTCAACGCTTCGATCTATCAGAGCATCACCTCACTCAACCAGAAATTCCTCGAGGACGAATCTCCCGATGGGGCCTACTGGAATGCGCTCCGCGACCACTTCCTTTTTGAAGACGGCCTGATCATGATGAACAACGGCACCGTCGGCCCGATGCCGAAGCCCGTCTTCAATACGCTGATCAAATATTTCAAGCTCCAGGTGACCAACCCATTTGACGTCTACAATTCCCTTCCCGACAAGAAGGAGGAGGTTCGCTTTAACCTGGCAAGGTTAGTCAAGGCTTCGCCTGAGGAAGTGGCCATGACCGCGAATACAACCGAAGGATTGAATTTTTCGGTCAACGGCCTGGATCTCAAAGAGGGAGATGAGGTTTTGGTCTCCAACCTGGAACATTCCGGCGCGATCAGCCCCTGGAAGCTCAAGGAAAAACGGTCGGGCATCAAGATCAAAGAGGTCACCTTCGGTCTCCCCCCAAAAAACGTCGCTGAAATCGTCGATGCCATCGCCGCCGGGATCACGCCCCGAACCAAAGTCATCAGTCTAGGTCACACGGTCTATATTACGGGCTTGATCTCGCCGCTCAAAGAGCTGAGCAAACTGGCCCACGACAAGGGGCTCCTGATCATCGGCGACAGCGCCCATGGTCTGGGCATGCTCAACCTCAACTTGAAGGACATGGGGGTGGACTTTTTTGCCTCAAGCCCTTACAAGTGGCTGGGGGCACCCACCGGGATAGGCCTTTTTTATGTCCGGAAGGAAGCTCAGGAGAAACATTGGCCGACGACCGTCACCGGCGGATGGGATACCTTCCTGTCGGCTCGAAAATATGAGACCCTGGGCCAACGGGCCGACGCGCTCGTTTTTGCCCTGGGCGAGGCGATCGATTTCTACAATGTCATCGGAATGGATCGAGTCGAAAAGAGGATCAAGACTTTGGCCGGATACTTGAAGCGGGAGCTCAAAAAGATTCCCGGGATCAAGGTCAACACGCCTGATGACCCCTATTTGAGCGGCGGGCTGACCGCCTTCTCGCTCGAAGGCGTCGACCCGGCCCAGGTCGAGGAGTACGTAAGGGACAAATACAACATCGTCGTCAGGACTATCGGCAGCAAAGAGAAAGGCACTTATGCGGTCAGGGTCTCGACCCCGATCTTTATCGGTTTCAAAGAAATCGATATGTTCCTGGAAGGCGTCAAGCATCTCATGGACCGGACGGCCCCGTCCCTAAGAAAATCGGGCAAACAAAAATAGACCATTGAATAGGCAAAATCCGGCCATCCGCTTGTGGAGCTTTCCTGGAATTCTGCTTGTTACCCTTATGATGAGCTTTCCCGGCTGTGCGAACAATTCAGAGAAAAGACAATACTCCGGGACATTTTATGCTAACGATAGCGGCGTATCGCATGGTGGTTTTGAATGGGTGGGAGAGTACGCCGCCAGTCTGGAGGTCGTGGGTCAGCACGGGACCTTAAGCCTTATCTTATCCGTGGGCTTGGGCGACCCGTTGACTCGCCACCAATATACGGTGGCGGATTTTTCTGAAGCCGGGGGGACAATGAATTTTAGGGTTGAAGGTTGGTCGGCAACCCTCTTAAGCGTTGACAATGATCGAATCTGGGATGGAAAATATAACAACTATTTCTCTGCCAACAAATCACAGGATTCTTCAGAGCAAATAGGACTCCTTCCGCTGGATGTCTTTTCAGGGCTTGGCCCTTGGTATTATATTGACCTCCGCTTGAAGCGGCTTTAACCCCTCTTTTTGCGCCATATGCTGCACCCTCTTTGATGAAAAAGAAGTTTGTCTCCCGCCCCGCAGAAACAGGCATCCCTATGGTTTTTTGGCCCGGAGTGTCCCGAAAATCGTCTCGCACCAGACAAAATCGGAGTTCTCAAATCCGGCCTTTTTCAGGCAGCTCAGCCATTGCCGCGGCGCGACCGCAGGTCTGTTCATCTTATTCAGGGCCTGCCATTCGTCGAGCTCCTGCCGGGAGACGCCGTTCTCGATGACGTCCCGCTCCCACAAGCTCCTTATTTTTTCCCTAGATCCTCGGGAATCAGTCGTGAGCATGACCGAGAAAGAAAAAATCCCTCCCGGCTTCAGAGAATTGAAAATGTTCCGGCAGGCCGTCTTTTTTTGCGCGGCGAACTCTGCGCAATGAAGAGACAGGTTCGCGAGGACGTAATCGAAGCTGTTCGCCCGACTGAACTCGCATGGGTTGGCCCGAATGACCTCGACCTGGCGGGAGTAATTCCCCAGGCGCGACCGGCAGACTCTGACCATTTCGTCGGCCCGGTCAACGGCGACCAAATGCTTGCAGAGGCCTGAGGCCAGAAGTCGCAAGGAGAGATCTCCCGTCCGGCATCCCAAGTCTAGAATGCTGTCGACCGAATGCAGCCGGGGAAGACAGTCCAGGATGGATTCGGTCATCTCGTCATAGTAGGGGACGAACCTCCTGATCTCCCGGTCATAGACCTCCGGGTCCTCCAGGGTCAACGAAGCGCTTCCTTTGGCTATCATCCCTCTATCCCTATCAGGGCGAAATTCTGCCCTGACACCGTTTAGTCGGGTTCGCCCCCCCGAAAAATGAAATTTCGAATGGTCATTTTATGCCGATTTTTCTTGAGTTTCTTCCCGTTTAAATGCGAAAATGGGAGCTTGTGAAAACGGATGAAGAACCGCAACTCGACAAGATTTTTGCTCGCCGCTGCTGTCTGCCTCTCCCTGTCCGGGCCGCTCATTTCCGGCCCGGACGTTGAAAAATACCGGGTCGAAGCCAAGAAAATTTCAAGGCCTCTTACCTTGGACGGCAACCTGAACGAAAGCGCCTGGCAACAGGCCGCTCCGGCCAGAGGCTTCATTCAGACGGAGCCGCGCGAGGGCGCGCCGGCAAGCGAACGGACAGAGGTTCGTGTCCTTTATGACGACCAGAACTTGTATTTCGGGATCTGGTGCTATGACAAGAATCCGGACAAAATCGTGGCCAACCAGATGAGGCGGGACGCAGAGCTGAGGAACGACGACTATATTGAAATCATCATGGATACCTTTCACGACCATCGCAACGCCTTTTATTTTGCCACGAACTCTCTCGGGGCCCAGCTCGATTCGGTCATTCGGGACGAAGGCGCCAATGTCAACAGGAACTGGGACGGTATCTGGAGCGTGCGGGCTCAACGAAACAAACAAGGATGGTCCGCCGAGTTGGCCATTCCTTTCTATACTCTTCGCTTCAAGGCCGGCGAGGTCCAAACCTGGGGTATCAATTTCGGCCGCCACATCGCCAGGAACAAAGAGGAAAGCTATTGGACCCCCGTCCTCCGCGATTACGGATATTTCGGCAAGCTCAAGATTTCCTATCATGGGCATTTGACCGGACTCAAAGGTGTCCGTCAGGGAAAACGGCTGCAGCTTATGCCGTACACTGTCGGAGGAGGAAAGCAAGAAGACGAAACCCAGCCTTTTCGGGGAACCGGCTATGCCGGTCTGGATATGAAATACCGGTTGGCATCCGACCTGACGTCCGACATCACCGTCAATACCGATTTTGCCCAGGTTGAATCGGATGAGGAGAGGTTCAACCTGACCCGTTTTGACCTTTTTTTTCCTGAGAAAAGAGAGTTCTTCCTCGAAGGGGCTGACATCTTCCGCTTTGGCGAACGTTGGAAAGAATATGAGTACGAGGGGCCGTCCATGCTCCTGTTCTTCAGCCGGACGATCGGCCTCTCCGCGGACGGACGGGAAATCCCGGTCTTGGGCGGCCTCAAGGTCACCGGCAAGACGGGCCGCACCACTTTGGGAATTCTGGATATTTTGACCGACAGGCTCTCCTATGTCGAGGAGGGGGTGCCCGTCTATAATCAGCGCACGAATTTTTCCGTTGTCCGGATCAAACGGGACATTTTTGAAAAGTCCGGCATCGGGCTCATAGCCCTGAGCAAGGACTCTCTGTCCGACCCGAGTTCCGTTTATAACCGGGCCGCCGGGTTCGATTTCAATCTGTCTTTTGGACGAAGTTTTCAAGCTCTGGGATTTTTGTCCAAAACTTTCAGCCCGGGATTGAAAGGAAAAGACTGGGCCGGTCACTTGAATTTGATCTGGGAAGACGACTTCTGGAGCTCTGATATTTCGTATTCGGATATTGGCTACAATTTTAACCCCGAGATGGGTTTTGTCCAGAGGTTCGATATCCGGAAGTTCCGCTGGAACGCGGGGATAGGTCCGCGGCCCCATATCCTCGGTCTCCGGCAGATTTTCTTGTCCAACAATTTCAGCTATTATGAAAACCACGCCGGCCAGCTCCAGTCACGTTATGAGACGGTTTCCCTCTGGAACCTCTTTCAGAACGGGAGCACTATTTTCATCGGCTACACCCAGAATTTTGAATTCTTGACCGAGGGCTTTGAGATCATAGAAGGAGTCCTCATTCCGGCCGGCAAATACAGATTCAACAATTTCTTCGGCTTCTTCCATACCAACGAAACGAAGAGGATCGCGTTTCACGGCAGTGTCAGTTACGGGGACTTTTACAGCGGCCGGATCCTGGGGTTGTCGTCTTCCGGCACATGGAAGATGTCCAAAAATTTCAACCTGGAGTTCAGCTACGGCCGCGACCGATTCAACCTGCCCATCGAGGGAGGCAAATTCACAACCAACATCGCCGGGACGCGGTTGATCTATTCGTTCACCCCCAATCTCTTTGCCAAAGCTTATGTCCAGTGGAACGATACCGAAAAGCGGTTCAGGAGCAATTTCCTTATCCGCTGGATCTATAAGCCGGGCGCGAATATCTATTTTATCTATAATACCACCAACATACTCGGTTCTCGTCGCTACGTCGAGGACCGCGTCGTCCTGCTCAAAGTGAGCTTTCTTTTCAATTACTGACGACGAAATAGACGAGATGACGTTTTACGGTTTTTCAAACATGATCATCAAAGCCCGCTCGCCTTTGGCAATCTGAGCCTTGTGACCCTCTCCCTCGGAGATGAAAATGCCGTCTCCTGCTTTGTAATCGACAAGAACCCCCTGGAATTCGATCTTCATCCGACCCTCCAAGACATAACCGATATGTCCTTTGAGGCACCAGTCTTTTTCGAAAAGCTGGTCGGTAAATTCCAGGAGCCTGATTTTCCTGCCCTCGGCCACATGCGCCTTGAACCGGATTCCCGGCGCCGGACTCTCCCAGGGCAGGCTCTGGAAATCAATCCGCTCATGACTCATTCATCTTCTCCGTTTGTGGTTCTTCTTAGCGCGGATTTGATCGAACAAGGGCGATCATCTCGCGCACTTTATTCAAGGTGAATTCAGGGAATTCGTAGGGAAATTGATGGGAGCTCCCCTCCGGCGGCCTTATCAACGTTCCCTTTCGGGACAGCTTGGCGATCCGGTCTTCGGCGTCTTGTTCGGATTTAACCATCTCTAGATATTCTTTCTCAGTTATCTTAAGTAACTTTGTAGCCTGCTGTATCATCCGTTGCTTCTCGTCTCTTGAGAGCTTGTCCATTTCGGCTGCCATATTTCCTCTGGCGATCAAAAAAAGCGGAACATCGCCCAAAACACCTTCGTCTTTGATTTGAACGGGAGGATTTTTGATGGCTGTCAGGAAAGATGATGCGGCCGCCCAGCCGGGTTTCGCCTTGAGTTCGTTGGCCATAAACATTTTCCAGATATCGCGAAGAGGCTTATAGATAAAGTTTGGAGAAGCCGGGTCTTCAGCCCCTTTTGGGCCCCCCGAGGGGAGCACGCCGGCCAGGCTGAACAATTTTAGAAAGGCCTGTAACTTAAGATAGCCCGCATAAACAGATAAACCCTTGGCCCCCGGGCCGGTTAAGTCTTCGAGTGGAGTGGCATCCAAAAGCACTAACCCCGCGACGTCCTGCGGGTATTCATAAGCAAAGTTATTGGCAAACATCCCTCCCCAGGAGTGCCCGACAAGGACAAAAGGACCTTGCTCACCCGCGGCTTTGAGCAATCTCCTCAACTCATTGACGTCCGCCTGGATCCGCCTAGGGAAGGGACCCAACTCGCTCCATCCTGTTCCCGCCCTGTCGAAGATTATGGAACGGGTCTCTTTAGCCATCGCCTTGTGCAAATGGTAAAGCCCCAACCCCTCGGCATATCCACCCGGAATCCAGATGACGGTCGGCGTCTTCCCCTGATCGTCGACCACATTCGTCCCCTCGGCGAGGATGTGCATCTTGAATCCCCCGACATCGTAGAGCTTTCCCAGCGGAGGGTACAATTTGGCGGCGCGGTCAAGCTGATAAAGATGGTAGAGACTCCCTCCCGCGAGGGCGAGAGAGAGAACGACCACGAAAATCCCCACGATCTTTATCGTCCAGCGGCCCCACCGGCGTTTGATTCGTTGGCCCACACGAAACAAAGCAACACCGACTACGCAGATGACAAGAGCAATGATTAGCCCGGCCCAATCCTTACTCAAAAAGCTATCTATCATTCTGGTTCTCCTTTGAATACTGGATGTCGCCACTTTTTCTTCGCATCATTAAGTAGTTTATTAAATTAATATGACAGCACAGATTTGTAAAGCACAAAGCCACAATCCGTGTGCGCCGCGTCCGCACGGTTTTCTAATTTCCTCGGATTTGGTGTAATATGATAGCTTCAAAATTTCTGAAGGAGGCATTTACGATGATTCGGATAATTGCGAGCCTGGTCATGAGCTTCTATCTCTTCACCTCGCCTTGCCTGGCCAAAGAAAAGAAAGCGTCATTCGATGGGCAGGCCGCGCTCAGTTACATCAGGGTGCTGGCGTCCGATCCGATGCAAGGACGGAAAAGCGGCGATTCGGGAGCGCAGGCGGCGGCAGAATATATCGCTTCAAAATTGAAAGAGTGGGGACTCGAGCCCGGGGGGGCGAGTGGAAGTTACTTCCAGGATTTCACCCTTGAATATAACAACATCGAGCAGGGCCCCGTTCTGGAGATCATCTCGGGAAGGTCCAAGCGGGAATACGTTTATAGTGAAGATTGGCGAGCCCAGAGATATTCCGGCTCCGGCAGCTTTGTCGGAGACATCGTCTTCGTCGGCTATGGCATCTCGGCCCCGCAGAAAGATTATGATGACTACGCCGGCGTAGAGGTCAAGGGCAAGCTGGCCCTTTTTTCTACGGACACCCCGCGTAAGCTCGAAGACAAGCTCAAGGATGAAGCCCAATTCCAAAATCGGATCAAGACGGCCCAGGACCATGGGGCCCGGGGAGTCCTGACGTTTCAGAGTGAGAGTCAGGCGCCGATGGGCTACATGGGCTTCCGCGGAGGCCTGAAAAAAGAAGCTTATCGACCCGATTTTGTGATCATCTCTGTCGAAAACAAAGTCATTGATTTCATTTTCAAATATTTGAAAACCGAACTTCGCTACCTTTACGGGCAGGTCGAAGAGAACTCCAAACCTCAATCTTTTGATACCGGAGTGGAAGCCTTCGTCAACCTAAGGGACACGCTCGACGAGAAGAGGCCGACCCGCAATGTCCTGGCTCGAATGCCAGGGACCGATGCTAACCTCAAGAATGAATATGTCATCATCGGCGCCCACATGGATCACCTGGGGATCGATTCATCAGGCGATGTCCTCCACGGGGCCAATGATAATGCCTCGGGCACTGCGGTTGTCATGGAAATTGCCCGGATCATGAAACTCAACCAAGAGAAGCCCAAAAGGACGATCATATTTGCCCTCTGGGCCGCGGAAGAGGCAGGATTGCTGGGTTCCAAATATTACACCGAGAACCCGCTTTATCCGCTCGAGAAAACCGTGACCTACATCAATATGGACATGGTTGGCCACGGAAACGGCAAGGCCAATTTCCCCGGAATCTATTACGGAGCGGAAATCTGGGATCTTCTGAAGGGCCGCCTTCCCAAAGGGATCCTGGATAACGTCATTCCCAGCCGGGGAGGCCCCGGAGGATCTGACCAAACCTATTTTCTCTTTCGAGGGGTGCCCGCGTTCGCCATCATGACCGATGGCTACCATTTCAAATACCACCGGACCGGCGACACGATTGACCTCATCAAGCCGGAAGTTTTGAAAAACACGGGCGATTTTGTCGAGGCGGCCGTAGAAATCCTGGCCTCGGAGCCCAAGGTTCCGATTCTCGCTCAGCGCCGGGAGAACTATTACTGGAAGTACGAGACAATCGTCAATTACAAGGTTTCGCCCCTGGACAAGGTCATTGAAGAACACAAAGACGTGAAGGACCCCGAGGTCGATTTTCAGCTGGCCGTCGTCAGCGAGAAAGAGGGGCAGACCGGTGATGCGTTGAGGATCGACGTTATAAAAAATCTCTTCTCCGGCCAAGAAAGTCTTAAGGCAGGCAAGGGGCTCGTTCCTTACGCGGCCGGCGGAGGCGGTCCCATGATGATGAGGCGGGGCCGGGCGCCGGCGAACACGACGGTCTTGTTAGGGATGCGAGGAATCTCCACGATCGGCGATGATCCGCGCTGGGCGGATGTTTTATCAAAGCAGGGGATTGCTTTCGTCCTCCTCGAGGCGCCGGGTTTTCTTTTCTCCGACAAAGGCTTGAGCGAAGAGGGGAAGAAAATCGTTGAAGCCACAGGAAGGGCGAACCTTCTTCTGATCGCCGGAGGCCTGGAGCCTTCTCAGGCAAGAGCGCTGCTGGAAAATTCCAAGAAGCCCCTCCTCCTGGAGATGAAAAGCCTTCCCGACAAGGATATCATTGACCTCGTTAAAAAGACCGGCTCTTCGATCGGCCTGGTGATGGGGAAGGACGAAGATGGAGCCTCTTATTTCAAGAAGCTTGACGAGGCAAAAAAAGCGATCGGCACTGAAAATCTCTCGATCGTCAGCGAGAATTCCCTCTGGGAAAAAGCCGGCAAGGACCAAATGGTCCGGGTGATTGGAGAGATGCTCAACGCCAAGTATGAAAACGAAGACCTGGCGAATCTCTTCTCGGCGACCTTCATGAGAGTCTTGAACAAAGCGAGGACAGAGGATACGCCCCGGCCGGCGACTTTTATGCCGTTTTAATCCGGAGCCGGCTCCGGGTCGCGTGTTCGAGGAGACCGTGACGAAAGTCCTTGCCATCGGCGCAATCTCCCTGGGAATCTCCGTCCTCTACCTGCTCTGGGAGCGCCTGGCCCAGGAGTGGAGGCTCAAAAAGATTCCACTCCGGGTTTGCATCACCGGGACGAGGGGGAAATCGAGTGTCACTCGCCTCATAGCGGCCGCATTGCGCGAAGCCGGATATCGAACCTTGGCCAAGACGACGGGTTCCAAACCTGTCATCATCTTCCCGGACGGTAAGGAGAGGGAAATAGGACGTCGTGGGTCGGCGTCGATCTTGGAGCAAAAAGAAGTGGTCCGCCTCGCTTCACGTTTTGGGGTTCGGGCCATCGTCGTCGAGCTCATGTCTATCCAGGAAGAGTGTTTGAGCACGGAAGCGGCCCGACTCTTGAAACCTCACCTCCTCGCGATCACGAATGTCCGGCTGGACCATCTTGACCTCATGGGTTCCAGCAAAAGCAAAATCGCCCGCGTTTTGGCTTCGGCCATCAGGCCGGGTTGCACGGTTTTTGTCCTCGAGGAGGAGACACGTCCCGAGTTTCTGGAGAGGGCAGGAAAGATCGGCGCCAAAATCTTCCGAGTGGGTGGAGGAAGCATTGAGCCGGGGCTCGAATTTGCTGAAAATGTGAGGCTGGCAACGGCGGTATCCGATTTCGTCGGGATCACAAGCGAGACGGTCTCTCGCGCCAGGCGCGCGGCCAAACCGGATTTCGGGAGCCTCAAGGTTTGGACGACTACCCTCGGAACCCCGCCCCGCGAGGTCATGCTCGTCAATGGGTTCGCGGCCAATGATCCCGAATCGAGCCTGGCTGTGTTGTCCAAGATCCAAACAACCGCCCTTGCGCGGGGTAAAAGGTTTATCGGACTCTTCAACGTGAGAGAGGACAGGGGGGACAGAAGCCTCCAGTGGTTACGCGCCCTTCAGGAAGAATCGTGGTCGCCGCTCGAAACAATCGTCTTCGTGGGCTATTACCCTCATGCTCTGAGTCTCAAAAAGCGGCTCGAAGGCCTGGTCAAAGCGAGGGTCTTGGCCGATCGAGAGAAAGAGCCTGCTGCCCTCACGGCAGGGCTGGTCAGCAGGGACCCAAGAGAAGCGATGGTCATCGGTCTGGGCAACATGAAAGGCCTCGGACAGGCTCTGGTCGAATACTGGGAGGAGGTAGGAAATCCCGGTGGTGGTTGAAACTCTCGTCATAGGCCTCATCGTCGCCGCAATCTATATCGAGATTACGGACGTCTCTCCGGGAGGTCTCATCGTTCCCGGCTACGTGGCGCTCTATTTGGACCAGCCGCTTCGAATTTTGATGACCCTTGTCGTCGCGATCCTGAGCGTTCTCAGCTACAGATTCCTTTCGCGATTCCTCATCCTCTACGGGAGGCGCCGTTTTGTGCTGATGATTCTTCTGGGCGGAGTCTGGGCCGAAGTCTGGCTCCTTCTCCTGCCTCATTTTTTCGCGGCGCCGCTCGAGCTCAGGGTCATCGGCTGGGTGATTCCGGGCATCCTGGCCAACAACCTCATGAGGCAGAAGCCCCTTCCCGCGCTGGCGTCGCTCGCGACCGTCGCCGTAGTCACTTACTTTTTGGCCAGGCTGATTTGAAAAATAAATTGTTCCCGATCTATCTCCTCGGCCTCCTGAGCGTCGGTTTTTTTGCCCTGATGAAATTCCTCCCCGCGGCTCGCGCCGGGCCGAAAACGCGGGAGATGATCCGCGCCGCTGAGATGATGGCTCAAGCCGCCGCCGTGATCCGAAACTGCGCCGAGAGCAAGAACTTCGAGCTCGATCAAAAAACCGACATCAATCGCACCGGGCTTATAGGACGGGAAACTTCATCGACCACGACCTCTCTCGGGAATCTTGAAGCCAAGAGGACGACGACGAATCCTAATTTCGCCGCGCTCCTCGTGCTCTTGCTCCGAGAAGCGGGGGTGAGGCAGGGCGAAACGATCGCCGTCGGAGCGTCCGGTTCCTTTCCGGCGCTTGTCGTGGCGGCGTTTTCCGCCTCAAAAGCTCTGGGCTTGAAACTGCTTTTGATCAGTTCGCTTGGCGCCTCCCAGTGGGGGGCCAACCGACCAGAGTTCAGCTTGCTTGAGATGGAAAATTGCCTGGAAGAATCCGGGCTTTTTCGTTCCCAGCCGTTGGCCGTTTCCTTAGGAGGGGAGGGTGATGTCGGAAAGGATATGTCCCCGGACGGGCGACGGCTGCTCCTGGAAAAGATCCGGCGAGCCGGAGTCTACTTCATCGACGAGTCCGACCTTGCGAAAAACGTCGGCCTGAGAATGAAACTCTACGAGGACCATGCCGGCGGTTCGAAGATCAAAGCCTTCGTCAACATCGGGGGAAGCTCGTCGGAAATCGGAACGGACCCAAGTGTCCTCAAACTCGTGGCCGGGCTGACGCGACTGAGTTCCATCTCTCCACCTGAAAAGAGAGGAGTCCTCCAGGAAATGGCCTCGCGCGGAGTCCCGGTCGTCCACCTTCTTCATATTCATGGACTCGCGAATCGCTACGGCCTTCCCTGGGATCCGTCTCCGCTTCCCCGGGCCGGAGAAGGCGAAATTTATCGGCTTGCGGGCAAATCTCGCATGATTTTTGTGGTCGCAGCGGTGAGCTACCTTGTTTTTGTCACTCTCATTCTGATGGGAGTCAGGTCCGGCCTTCTAACCCGAACCTAGCCTATTTTTCTTGGACGATATATCGGATGAGTCGAGGGAAACCCTCCTCCTCGCCGCAATAGATCCGGCCAAACCGATCAATAGCCTTGGGAATGCCTGCGATTGACGAGGCGCCGACTCTTCGTTCATTCTCATAGATTATCATTTCGTTTGGCCCTTCCCCCGCTGTCCCCGGTCTTTTGACCGTGACATAGAGTCTTCCGCCGAATCTTAGGATCGTTACCAAAGGAAAAACCATGGCCACTTGTTGGGAGCTGGACCGCTTGACTCCGGCCGGCTCAAAAAGCTCACTCTTGCCCGGGAGCCTCGTGATGAGCTTTGCATTCTCATAGACGGAGATTTCGAACCTGTGTGGGTTGAACACGAAAATTCGGCCTTCTGGATCGCAGCTAAAACGAAGGGGGAATTTGAATTGAGGAATGTCCTTGAATTGGGAGAGATGGGATGGAATCTCGAAAGGCTCGCCGAAGGACGAAAGAAGCCGGCCGTTGGTGTCGAAGAGGTGGAGGATTTTTCCTTTGTTTAAACCGAGAAGGATGATCCGGTCTCCTTCGAGAAAGCCGACATCCGAGGCCTGGAAATCGATCTTGAAGAGCCGGAGAAAGGCGCCGTCCGCGCCTAACTCCATGACTTTGTTGCCCCCTCGGTCCAGGACGGCGATTGTGCCGGACGGGCTCACCGCTACCCCGGCCGGCATGGCGACCTCCTGGGGACCTTGACCTTGTCTTAGGAAAACGCTTTTTAGAAACCTGGCTTGGGCATCGAAAATCTGGATACGCGCATTCTCATAGTCCCAGATGTAGATCCTCCCACGCCTATCGAGCCCCACGGCGGCGACACTCCCAAAGATAAGGTTTTCGTCGCCGCTATCCGCGCCGATCCTGAGGTCTTCTTTGAGAGCAAATGTCTTTTTCTCGTTCGCATAGGAAGCTTGGGCAAGAAGAAAAATCAGCCCAAAAGAAACGACCCTGCCGAAAGCGCCGTATCTTCCCATGTTCATATCCCCTGGCTATATCAATAATGGGAATCCGCCGAGAAGTCAACCTATTGACGCAGAGCCTCCTGCGGTGGTATTTTTTGTTCAGTCGCGAGGGGCGCGCTTGCTTTAACGACAGGGCAGAAGGCCAGTCTTGTGCGGCGGCCTGGATTCAAATAGGAGCTCTGATGCCGGCGACCGTCTGACCAAAGAAATGTGGAAAGCAAACCTAACATTGGCTTTGTGCGCCGCGATCATGATTTGTCCAGGTCCGGGATCCCAAAACGCTCGGCAAAGCGGTCCCGATCAAGCCAAGCTAAAAGAGATTTTGCAGAAAACCGCGGACTACTGCCGCAAGCTCGAAAATGCAGTCTTTGATTTTGTCTGCCTCGAAGAGATCAGAGAAGATATCAGACAACCTCCGGACATCCGGACGGAAAGTCCAATGGAGAGAGATAGTCTGGGCATCCCTCAGCGCCAGGTCATAGAGAAGACCAAGAAAAACAGTTATCTCTATGAATACCAGCTCATCGGGAAAAAAGAGAAATGTGAAGAAAGAAGGACACTCCTGGAGAAGAACGGTAAGAAAAAGAACCAAAAGGACGCTCCCCTGGAGACGTCCCGACTTTACTTTGAAAAGGTCGTGTTTGGGCCCATCGACCTGTTCAAGACCTTCGGGCAGCTTTTTCTGGAATGGAAAATCGTAGGCGAAGAGACGCTGAATAATGAAAAAGCGGTGGTCATCGAAGCCAGTCCCAAATCTGACCTCACGCAATTTTATCCCTATGGGAAGATTTGGCTGAGGGAGGCGGATTTTGCGATCCTCAAGATCGAGTGGAACGGAAGGTCTCTCGCCAATTATAAATTCATTGAGGACCATGCCAAGAAAAGCAACGCCGAACCCTGGATAACCTTGATTTCAGAGTTTGGGGTGATAAAGAACGGAATCAGGTTTCCGAGCCGACTCGTTTGTGAGGAGGCCTACATCAATCACGAGCGGAAAAAGGTAAGGTCTTCAGAGACAACGGTGGTTTATAAAAATTACAAATTTTTCACTGTGGATGTGGATGTAAATTACCAGTAACGCAGCCGGGCACCCGGCGGACAAAACACGGGGCACAATCTATTGTTTGATTATTGTGGTAGTCTCAGCTCCCTTAGGCAACAGAATGTTAACCACAACCCTGGCGGTGGCATCGCCTGCATTGACGACGGAGTGTACATCGCCCGGGCTCTCCGTCCAGCTTTCTCCGGCTTTGATTATCTTTTCTCCGCTCTCCCTTTTCAGGGTTATCTCTCCATTCAGGACCGTCGCCAGCACGTATCCGCCATGCATATGTTTTGGCACTCCGGAGCCTTTGGGGAAATCGAGTATGATAGTCTGCAGATCAAATTCTCCGCTCTTTAGAGTGACGGGGAACTTGGCCTGTTGGACTGTAACA
This sequence comes from Candidatus Aminicenantota bacterium, assembly GCA_963701305.1. Lineage (GTDB taxonomy): Bacteria > Acidobacteriota > Aminicenantia > Aminicenantales > CAVYOD01 > CAVYOD01. The sequence goes on along the minus strand of OY969586.1, from coordinate 745,236 downwards.
GGACCTGTTGCAGCGGCCTGACTTGCCTTCTCTTGCGCCTTGGCCACCGAAACCAGAAGAAGGCCCGCCAGAGCAAAAAACAATAGCTGATTTGCTTTTTTCATGGCATCCCTCCCTATTTTTAGCTATACACAAATCTTAACCGAGCCTTCGAAGAATGTCAAATCCTGAGAGGGCTCTGTGACGAAAAGTGTGCTAAGAACGATGGTGACTTTATCAGGCGCAATCGACCTCTCTCCCATTCAGGTTTTTAACGCCGCTCCGTCGACCCTTTTCTCGGCGGCTGCGGAACTCGCTCCTACAGATCTCTCTGGCTCGAAGATGTCCGAGTCATCCTCCGCCCCCAGGGGACGTTCATCATGTGCCGCTCAAACATCCTCGCCGCCCGCCAAGAAAAAGGTCCCCTCGAAAAGCGCCTCCGGATGGCTAAACCTTCAATGGTCGCTTCGGCCGATTGCGCCCTTTCACGCCTTCGCCCAGCCCGCAACCACACTATTCGTTATAGAGCCATCCTGAGAGGGGGCCTCCTATTTCTTGTTGATGATCTTCGTTTTGCCGTAGCCGACGGCGTCCAGCCATTCCTTGGGATAGCCGGTCGACGACATTTTCCCCGGTGTGCTGATATAACCGTCATTGTATTTGACGATCAGGTAATCGGCCATGGTCCACCAGTCATTCACGACCCGTTGCGCCGTCTCGTTGGAATACTTGGTCAGGTATTCGCGGCAGGCCTGAGGGTTGTCCGCATAGAGCGACTTGGCCCGAGCCTCGACCGCGGGTTGAAGGTCAAAGAACGTCGTCTCGAAATCCTGATAGGCCTTGCGGATGTCCTCGATCATGCCGGAGAATCTAAGGTTGGCCCAATTGGAGACGAAATCGAACGCCCACCAGGCGGATTTGCGGTCAAAGAGGTCGCGCCGTCCGATTTGGAGTGATTCCGGCACAGTCATAATGCTGCAATAGAGAGGAACAAAACAGCTTGTCTTGGGATCGTCCTCGGCGAACCAAATCAGCCCGCCGACCCAATCCGGCAACCAGGCCCGCGATTGCGAAACAAAGCAATAAGAGCAGCGGAAAATAGAGATCGGCCTCTCCCAGCCCAGGTAACCCTCAGGAGGATGCACCGAAGTTGAGAACCGCGTCGGGTTAGCAAAGGGCCCGGCCGCGAGTCCCTTGCTCATATCGAATTCCGTTCCCTGGTAATAATCCCGATGGAGAGCCATGATCATCTGGGGTGTTACTTTTTTGTCCGGCTTGATGGACCAGGGATATTCCACCGACCAGGGGTCGAGCTTGAGGCTCGGCGCCAGGGTGCTGAACACCCTCCATTCTCTGCGCCGGCAGCCGACCGAGTCGTCCGGGGCGTAGACTTCGTTGAACTTGAAAGGCTTTCCGGACTTGGGATCATAAAAGCCCATCTCTTCACCGAGCTTGAAGACGTTCTCCGAGGCCATAAAATTCTCTTTGTCGTTGATGCTAATCTCGCCGATCCGGCTCCGGTTGGCGCTCACAGAAACTTCACCGTCGGGCACCCTCCGGGCCGCCCAGACCGCCCCGATCTGGAGAGGACCCGGGCCCATGATCTCGAAGACCCAGGCCTCTTTGGTGTCGCAGACGGTCAAACATTCACCGTAGTCGCTGTAACCGTGTTTTGTCGCAAGCTCGCCCATGAGCTTGATGGCCTCCCGGGCGGTCGAGGTGCGCTCCAGGGCTATTTTTTGGAGCTCCATGATGTCGAAAAAACCCTCGGGATTGTAGAGCTCCTGCCTGCCGCCGAAGGTCGTCTCTCCGAAGGCGAGCTGTTTCTCGTTCATGAAGGAGTAGGCGATATCGAAGCGGCTAAAGGTCTCTTTGACCTCCGGGATCTCACCCACTTTGACCGCCTGTTTCTGTTCGGCCCCGTTTCCTCCGCCTTTCATCACCGGCCGCATCTCCCCGGGCTGATGTGTCTTCCCAGGGACGATATGGAGCCTGAATTCATATCCGCCGTCGCAGGCGTGGCTGGTCATGACCGAGCCGTCCGCCGAGGCGCCCTTGGTGACCGGGATGGACGTGCAATTGTCGAGCTCACGCGGCCAAAGCACCCCACCTTTATCTGCCCGGCCCTCGGATCCCTTTGGGACAAGCACTCCGATAGAAAAGACAATGAGGATAATTGCGACAAACAGAATTCCCTTCAGTTTCATCTCAAACCTCCTGAGGACCGATTCTTTTATCCTTTTCTTCGGTTATTGATCTGTCTACGGAATGCAAGCTGTCAAGGCTGGAGGAAGGATAGGGCCCCGCGACGGCGCTCCCCCATCCTCGGCAAAATTTTGGGAACATCAATTTTGCCTCCGGGTGGGGGGCCCCCACGCCTGCTCCCCATCCTTCCTCATCATGGGAAGCATCATGATATCGGCCCTGATATGTTATTTGGGGTATAAGAGAAGGACGATTTATTCATAAGAAATCCTCTTGCGATCGGCTTGAGAGGGGTCGTGGAGGTATGCTCCGACTCCCTTTTGGATGACTTCCTTGTAGCGCGGGATTCCTTCGAGAACGACCGATTTCTCGGGCCGCATCTGCGACCAGGTCTCAAGGATCTGGAGGATGGTCGAGCAGTGGCGGCCGACCCGGACATCGATCGGCCAACCGCGCTCGTCAATCTTTTCGAAGAGCAGGCCCCGCTTTCCCGCCCGGACGATAAATTCATCCCGGCCCGTAAGCAGGAGTTCGCGGTTCGTTCTTCCCCGGGTGGCATCGAGAAATGGCTCGGGGGCCTCGAGGAGGAGAGAGATCGCCCCGGTGTGATCTCCGATCTCGCGGTGGGAAAGACCGCGCAGAGCCTGAGGCGAATATTCAACGCCGATCTCGAATCCCTCGCTCGATGCGACCATCATGGAGGCCATGGCCGCGAGGTCCTGGCCTTTCTCGTGGGCGACGATCGTGCTGATGACCGGATACTGGAGCTCTGCCTCGTGGAGGTCGATGACGATGTCGACGTGTTCGCGGCGGATGAGCTCGGTCAGGGCGAAGCACGTTTTTTCGGTGAGCGTTCCTCGCAGCCTCCCCGGCCAGGCCCGATTGAGATTCCGAATGTCCACATAGGCGAGCTCTTGGCGGGTCGGATAATGGATGTAAACTTCGGGATCGGGCCACTGGTCAAGGGGGTTCGACCAGCGGTCGCCCATTCGGAATTTCTGCTCTCCCCAGGGAGTCTTGATGGTGAAGTCGGGCGGGTAGGCGCCGCCGAGCCGCGTTACGGTGGTGGCGCTCCGGTTCGCGGAGTTGAGGACGAAAATCCTTCCCGTCTCGGCGACCCCGTTCTCCGCGATAAGCCATGTGGTGAGCCTTCCGGCCGGCTCCTCCGGATGGGAGCCGCCAAGGATCAAGACGGCGCCTCCCTCGGCCTTGCCTTGAAGGACATAGACATTGGCATCGTTCGTCGTCCCCCGGATTCCGGCAAAGTAGTCGCTCAGCTTTTTGACGGCTGCCACTCCAGGGCTCAGGACAACCGGCTCTTTGAGATGGCGGCTCCGGTAGAAGCTCTTTCCTGAAATAATCAGGACCGCGAGTCCCAGTGCCATGATGGCTGTCTTACGCAATAACACTTCTTTTCCTGCCCGACATGCGGATGATTATTTTAACCTCAAAAGCCTGAGTATAAACGGAATGAGGACGATCAGATAGAGGATCTCCTCCTGCCATTTTTTACTTTTGACAATGTTCCAAATAATGAGGAAGGCGACGAAGGCTGACAAAATGTAATACAGGATCGTGATCATGATCATTTAAAACACCGTCAAGAAGCCCAGCTTCTTGCTGAATATGACCATCAGGGTCCCGACGAGGACGATCAGGCCAGCCGGGACAATGCAATATTTTAAAAAGTGAGGATACGGTTCTTTCATCCCTACGGTGGCAACGGTCAGGCGGCCGATGATGGCCGTCGGAGGAATGGCGTCCCCCAGAGGCCAGATGACGCTCATGCCGGCCAGGGCCACGACCGGGTTAAGCCCTAGGGTATTGAACAGCAGAACCAGGGGAACTCCTAAAACCGGTGCCGCTCCCCACATGAGCACGGCCTCGGAGATGGGAAGACTGATAAAGAGCGTCACCATGACGACGAGGGCCGGAAGTGTTACAACCGTGATCGCAATCAGACCCCGGACTCCGACCAGTGTCATAACCTCGACAAGAACCCCAACGCAGGTCAATGTCCCGATGAGCGGGAGGAGCTGCTGGATGGTCTCGCGTGAGATCCGAAGGAAGTCAAGCCTCGTCGGACTCAGGAAAAGCGCCAGGAGGGCCGAAACGAGAAAAACAAACGGCAGCCCCATCACCGGCACGGAGAAAGGCCAAATCCGGCCGGCCACGACGAGCAGGATAAAAGCGATGAAGGGGAGCGCGAGGCGATACCAGTTCATTTTGGGATGGGCGGACGGAAGTTCCCGGAGCGCTTTTTCGACGTCACAGCACTCTGCTCCCCGGCCGAGATAAAAGATCGTCGCCAGGGCGAGGAGAAGGCAAGGGGCCATCAGCGGGACGAAGAATCCGACGTAGGGCATGTTGACCCCGGCGGCGGTGAGCATGGCCCACAGGCTGACTGGCGGTGCCGCCGCGCTCAGGCCGGCGATAACGAAAATTATCGCCGCGACCTTGGGCCTGGAGATGCCCATGGTACTCAGGACCGTCGCGACCATCCCTCCGGCGACGAGCACGGTCACACTTCCGGCCCCGGTCAGCGCGCCCGGGACCAGCAAGATCAAGGCCAAGAGTGAGAAAAGCACCGATTTTCGGCTGTGGAATCGCCGGAGGATGCCCCGAACAGCGAAAGCCACCGCCCCGGATTCTTTAAGGAAATTCATAAACAGGGTTGCCGTGACAAAGATAAGGACGATATCAAAGTAGGTGAACGCCCCTTCGACCAGATACCGCAGCGGGATTCCTGCTCCCCCGACCAGCCCCCCCGCCAGGGCGGCTGCGAAGAGGGAGAGCTCGGTCGAGACCTTGAGCGCTTTGGCGACGCCATAGGTCGCGACCATGACGGCGAGGATGATTTCTGCAGACGCAGCGGCGCTCACCGCATCACTTTAGATGATTCGGCGAGTTTTTTCAATATCTCTTGGTGAGCGTAATCGCCCTCAGACAATGATAGGTCTGGAGCGAATTCTTGTCCGGGCAGCGGTCTCGTTCGAGGAGCAGGATTCCCTCCGGGTAATCGTCCCAGCGGTAATGGTAGATGTCGAGCTGAGATCCGGTAATCGAGACGAGCTCCTTAACCCCTTTTATGATTCTCGGAAGCCCGAGATATTGCAGGATGGCGTTGATCGAGGCGATGTCCCGGTCGCTGCTGATGTGGAAGAACCTCCCCTTGACGTCCATGGATAAGGAGATTTTGGGAAAAGGCTCTCTGAAGATATACATCGTATAAAATTCTTTCCCGGCTCCGCCATTTTCCACTTCGTAGGCATAATTGAGGGCCTGCTTTTTAGAGGGCATGACCTTTTCCCGGATGTCCGAAAAGTTCAGTTTGGTGATGTGATAGGCGTTGATAAAGATGAGCGCCCCGCCGAAGAGGACCGTCATGAGCAGGGCCCTGGTCAGGTTCTCATTCTGCTTCTTAATGACAACGATGATCAGCCAGAGGGCTGAAAGTGCCAAAAGACCCATGATGATATTGTGTAGAGTCAAGTATTCGGTCATCGGATCATCCTCATCATTTTAGTCGTTTGAGTTTTTCCCAGGTCTCACTTTTTCCCTATTCTATCAAAAAATATTTTGGGAGGAAAGAACAATTCAGGGCAAAGGCAAGGGGTAAATGGTAAGCGGTCAGGCGTGAATGCAAAGGGCGCTCCGGTTTCTGGACCCCTTACTCCTTACCCTTTACCCCTCACTTTCTTCTTTACTTTATCTGGCGATGCAATAGAATAGATCAAACAACGATTTAAGGAGGTCTCGATGAAGAAAACGATACTCATGATGCTCGTGGTCCTGTTGCCGTTGGGCTTTGCCTCTAGCCAGATCGAGAGAAAGGGGCCTGAGACGCTTCTGCCTTTATCTATCCTCAAGGACATCATCAACGAGGTCTCCGGAGATGTGGCCCTTCAAAACGAGATCCTGCTGACGGGGGTGAACCGGAACAAGCTGCCCGAGGAATACATCAAGGGGCATTTCGAGACAAAGTTTATCCTAGAGAAGCTCAGGGAATACGGAATCAAGGATGCGGAAATCATCGATCTTCCGAAAAGGGAAGAAAAAACCTGGGACGCGGAAATGGCCGAGCTGTGGATCGTTGAACCCGAAATGAGGAAAATTGCCGACCTCAAAGATATCGCCGCCTCCCTCTGCGAAGGCAGCGCCTCGACTGATGCGACGGCCGAGCTTGTCTATGTCGGCCCCGGGTACAAGGAGGATTTCTACAAGGGCAAAAAGGTCAAGGGCAAGATCGTCCTGGTCAATGGCTATCCCGAAGGGGCCCGGAGGATCGCCGTGGACAAATACGGAGCCTTGGGAGTGATCGCCTACGCGTCGAGCCATCCCGAGTTCGATCCCGACGAAGTCGGTTGGGGCGGCGTCAACGCCGAAAAGAAGTCATTCGGGTTCATGATCTCGACCCGGCTGGGGACCGAGTTGAGGGATCAACTGGAGCGCGGCCAGAAAATTGTCGTCCGGGCGATCGCCAAGACGCAGATGGTGCCGTATAAGGAGCAGATGGTTTCGGCCCTCCTCCCGGGAAAGGAATTTCCCCGGGAAGAATTGGTCTTTACCGCCCACCTCTTCGAGGGCTTTGCCAAGCAGGGCGCGAACGACGACGTCAGCGGTTGCGTGGCCATACTGGAGGCGGCGCGGGCGTTGAAGAAACTCCAGGACTCCGGAAAAATCCCGCCCCTCAAGAGATCGATCCGATTTCTTTTCGTGCCCGAAATCTCCGGAACCTCCGCTTATATCATGAAAAATCCCCAGATCGCCAAGCGCTTTTTCGCCAATATCAACGAGGACATGGTCGGCGAGGCGATCATGAAAAACCGCAGCTATTTTTCCCTCATCACAACACCGTATTCCCTGCCCACCTATCTCAATGACACCGTGGCCTCTTTTGTCGAGTGGGTGGGAAAGACGCAGCGGGACGATTTTACCTATGGGGGCGCAAGCTTAGCGCCGATTCTGTCGCCCGCCGGGACTCGGGATCCCTTCTATTGCGCCATCGATCCCTATTCCGGAGGGAGCGACCACATTGTCTTTGTGGACGGCGCGATGCGGGTACCGGCCGTTATGTTCATCTGCTGGCCGGACATGTGGTACCACACGAGCGGAGATACACCGGACAAATCCGATTCGACCCAGCTCAAACGGGTCAGCTTTCTCTCGGCCGCCGCGGGCCTTTTTTTGGCCAACGCCGGCGCGGCCGAAGCCGAAAAGATGATGACCGAGACTTCGGCCAGAGGGATCTCACGCCTTGGTTTCGAGAAAAACAAAGCCGAGAGATTGATCCAGGCGGCCGACCCGAAGGGTCTTCCCACGGCTTATCGCGAAGCCCAGAACGTCATCAACCAGGCTGTCACCCGGGAGAACGTAGCCCTGGGATCGGTCAGATTCTTCATCAAGTCAGATGCCAACCTGGAGAAAGTTCTGTCGTCGAGGCTGAAGAGACTCGAGGAGCTGAGGCAGCCTTATCTGAAAGAGATCGACGAGATCTATGAGCTTCGCTGCAGCCGCGAAAAGATCGCTCCCCAGAAGCCTTCGCCCACGAAGGAGGAGGCTCGTCTGAACGGGTTGGTGCCGGTCAGGACCAAAACGATGGGCGACGTCATGTCGTACTGGGAGCTCAGAAACAAGATCCGGAAGATGAAATATCAGCCGCCGCTGAGCATCATGATGGCCGAGTTCGAACTCAGAAACTTCATCGACGGAAAGCGCAGCATCGCCGAGATCCGGGATGCCGCCTCAGCCGAGTACGGCCCGCTGCCTCTCTTGGATGTAGAAAAATACATGAACTTCTTGCAAGAGCTGGGGATGGTCGAAATCAAGAAAAGGTAAATGGTAAATAGTAAGGAGTAAGGGGTGAACGGCTTGATTAATAATTAAAATTCCCCTGACCCCTGCCCCCTCACCACTGACCGTGTTTTGTTATTTTTGAAACAGCTTTCCTAACTCCGCCAGCAGGTCCAGATTCTTCTCCACCTCGAGGAGCGGGATCTTCTTTTCGTTGGCGATGGTCGTGAAGCGGCCGTCCGCATTCCCTTCTTTGTTAACCACCAGGAGATCGGATTTCGGCGCGACGGCGTCGATCGTCTGTTCATCGGTGGTATCGCCCGCAGCCGCTCCCTGGGCCCGCCTTTTCATCCCTTCGATGTGGGCTCCGATGATCTTGATTCCCTCGCGGCGCGCCTCTTCGATCAGCTCACCCGTCCGTTTCAGTTCATCGTCGATGGAAATGCCGGCCGCTCCCATTCCCTTGAGGCTCGCTCCCATGGTGACGATCAAAGTTTTGTAAGGTGTTCCCGCGTCTTTTTTCGATTTCAGGTCTTGGGGTGTGGCAAGGGGAGCGAATTCGAAATTGACCTTGAGCTTTTGGAGGATAACCTTGAGCATCACCGGAGCCGGACTCTGTCCGCAGGAGGCGATGAGCACGGGTTCTTCCGCCTTGAGCGCCTGGCCTTGCCCGCGCGCCCAGGAAATGGATAGGTTGGTAACTAGGCTCAACGCAATGAGAATCAAAAGACATTTATGATTTCTTTTCATCAGATTTTCTCCTTTTTCTTTTCCCTGTTAGAGAGTTTCAATGGCTATGCTATAAAAATAATCAAGGATGGTCAACCTTGCTCGGCGCAGCGTAACGCCATCCTTAAACGCGAAAGTAGGGGCCAATTATTGTGTTTGCTTTAATAGCCCTCGGCAAGTCCGCTGCCGCGGGGATCGGAACCACCATAGAAGCGTATCGGATGGCCCTTTTCGTCGTAGGCGATGACCAGGCCGTGGGCGTCGCCGAGCCCGCCCGGAGGGTTTATGACTCTCAGCTTGTGGCCGAGCGCGGCCAATTCCAGCCGGACGTTTTCCGGAATTCCCACCTCGATCAATATGTTGTCCGGCTCGTCAAAGCTCAGGCGGGGAGCGGAAATGGCGGCCTGGACGTCCATTCCGAAATCGACCAGGTTCATGACCATCTGGGGCACGGTCTGCCCGATCGTATGTCCTCCCGGGGTCCCGAGGGCGGCCCAGGGCCGGCCGCCGCGGAGGAGAATGGTCGGGCAGTCGCCGGAGAGCTTCCGGTGCCCGGGGTGCGCGTCCATCGGGTTCCCTTTGGGTTCGAAAGTACAATAAGACAGCGAATTGTTAAGCCAGAGCCCGGTCCCGGGCGGCATGATGCGGCTCCCGAATAAGTTCCCCAAGGTTTGGGTCGCGCAGACGATGTTTCCCCGTGCATCGGCGACAACAAAATGAGTCGTGTGCCGGGAAGGGGAGTCCTCGAGGACAGGATAAATAAAAGGCTTCGCTTTGGATGGATCGATTTTTGAGGCCTGCTCCTTCCAGTAGCCCTTTGAGAACAGCACGTTCAGCGGAGGGGGCGTGATCTCCGGATCTCCGGCGTATTTTAACCGGCACCAAAAAGCATGCTTGGTTGTCTCGATGAATCGGTGAAGCGTGGGAACAGTATTATGGCCCATCTTGGCCACGTCAAATTGTGCCATCAAACCCAGCCGGATAAGCGAATCGAAGGAAGTGGCCGGTGGGGATGCGGTGAAAACGTCGGAGTCACGGTAGGCGATGTGAATCGGCTCCCACCACTCGGCCCGATGGCTGGCCAAGTCCTGGAGAGAAAGGAAACCTCCGGAACGCCGCATCTCCTCGTCGATGGCTTTTCCGAGCGTCCCTCCATAAACCGCTTGAGCGCCCTCTTTGGCAATGAGTTCCAGGGTCCGGCTGAGGTCACTCTGGACAAGCCTATCTCCAGTCCGGAGAGGGGTTCCCTTGGCCCCGTAAATATTCTGGGCAGGCGATGGGAACTCGGGAAAAGCCTCTTCGATGAGTCGCGCAATCCGTTCGTCGAGAGTGAAGCCCTCTTTGGCGGCCCGGATCGCCGGCCGGAACAAATCCGGCCAGGGAAGCGTCCCGTAAGTCTTTGAGAGGGCTTCCCAAGCGGCCACGTTTCCCGGCGTCGAAACGGCCTTGGGGCCGACCCGGTTTTTAAGATAATCGGGATGGGGGGCACGGAAGACATCCGAATTGACGGAACGAGGGATCTTGCCGCTTGAATCAAGAAAGCGGACTTTCTTGCTTGAGGCGTCATAGATGAGAATCGTTCCATATCCGCCTGCGCCAGACATCATGGGCTCGACGACATTGAGTGTTGCGGCGACCGCGACAGCCGCATCGAAAGCATTTCCGCCTTTTTTTAAGATCTCAAGCCCGGCCTGAGTGGCCAGGGGATGTCCCGAACTCACCATCCCCTTAATTCCTTCCGCGGGCTTCATCGCCTGTTGTATTTTCCCCCGACTCAAGAAGCCGAAATGCATGGCGATAACGATCATCAGTCCTGCTTTCAACATCTTGGGTGGCCTCCTCATTACGTTTTTGCTAAGTCTCCACCTAGCGGACGTGTTGACCATTGCCTCTCGGGGCCAATCAACCGAAACACCTCGTTGTCTTTCGTTTCTGCCTAATTATGCATCCAGGGACTGTTATAGACAGGCGATTCATATTCTGCAAAGATCTCCGCCTTGGAACGCGGATCGCCCATCAGGTTATGGGCAAAATAATGCCAGATGATCCGCAACAAATAGGGCAGGTATTTGGCTTTGGTGAACTGATGCTGTTCATCGGGGATGATGTACATATCGAACGGCTTGTTGGCTTCGATCAGGGCCTGGATCACTCTGTAGGACTGGGAGGGATGGACCCGGGAATCTCGCAGCCCATGCATGATGAGATAATGGCCTTTCAGGTTCTTGGCGAGCTCGGCGTTAGTGGGAACGTTGATCTCGAATCGGGTTTCGCCTTTTTCCTGGATCTCCTTTAGGCCCTGATTCAACTCCGGCCAATAGTTTTCGAAGATGTTGTTGTCGTTGTTTCCGGCCCATGACACGCACACCTTGAAGAAATCCGGGTAAGTGAACATCAGGGCCGTTGACTGAAATCCACCGCCCGAGCCACCCATGACGCCGACCCGGTCGATATCGATGAAGGAATACATCTGGGCGAGTTGCTCAAGCCCGGCCTTCTTATCGGGCAGGCTGTAATCGCGAAGGTTCCCGTACCCGAAAGTGTTGTACCATTTCGACCTCTCGGCGCTGCCTCCTCTGTTGCCGAACATGACGACAACGAAACCGAGTTGAGAAAGTCCTGTCACGGGCATTGTGAGCGGGTTGAAATCCTTGGGGACAACTTCGGAGATGGGGCCCGGATAAGTGAACAGCACGATGGGGTACTTCTTGCCCGGGTCGAGGTCGAAAGGTTTCCACATGACTCCGTAGAGGTCGGTGACGTTATCGGCCGCTTTGATTTTGAACGCCTCTGGTGTTTTCCAGCCGGCTGCTTTTAGCCTTGATAGATCGGGAGGTTCGAGGTCGAGAATCTTATTCCCAGCGGCATCACGCACAACAGCCTGGGGCGGATGGTCTACCCTAGAATAATTATCAAGGAAATACTTCCCCGACTCAGACAAACTCAGATGTTCAGTATCGTGGTTTGCATTCTCAGGCGTGAGGCACTTGAGTCCCTGTCCATCAAGCCCGACACTGTAAAGGTGCTCGAAATACGGATTGACTCCCCCTTCTTTTCCCGTGGCCGTAAAAAAGAGAACTCGGCTGAGAACATCAATTTTCACAATGGAGCGGCAGATGAAGGGTCCGGAGGTGATCTGGCGTTTCAGGTGCCCCTGATCATCATAAAGATAATAATGGCCCCAGCCGTCCCGGTCTGACCACCAGATGATTTCTTTCCCTCCGCTGAGCAGCTTAACTTGGGCAGAAGTCACTGTAAAGTTGGGCTGGCTTTCTTCCCCGATGATCGTTTTGACGTCTCCCGTTTCCGGATCGGCTTCGCAGAAATCGATTTTGCGCCAGGTCCTATCGGTCCGCATAAAATAGACCTTGTCGGAGCCCGGGACAGCGTAGACCCCGCCATCCTGGGCCTTCCCCCCTATCTTTTGGTCTTTCCACTTTTCCGCCATGATCCTGGTCGCCTTTTTTTTCTCGCAATCAAACACGAACAGCTCGTCTTGGTCTATATTCTCGTCTCCGGCCATCGCATACTTGAACGTTCGCAAGGTCGGGCGGGGCTGGCTGAGAGGCTCCAAAAGCCAGAGGTCCCGCACTTTCCGCCGATCGGTTCGCCTCGCAAAAAAATGACGAGAATCCGGAAACCAGGTGACGAAGGCCAGGCTGATCTTATCTTGACTTGTGTCCGCTTCGTTAAAGGAATTGAAGCTGTAATATGGCTGCCCGTCCGAGGTCAGCTGGTATTCTTTGCGTTGGGGATCTTTTGCGTCGATCAGAAATAAATTGTGGTTTCGGATGAAAACCGCCCACCGGTCATCAGGTGAATAAAGATATGAACCTTTGGGCGTCCCCCCTCCCGTGAAGGACCTGAAATAGTTCAATTGCGCGGGAGTGAATTGAGATCCTTCACCAGCGGAGGACGCGATCGGAATCTTTTTCAGCGACTCGCCGATGCGGTCATATTCATAGGTGTTTCCTTCGAGCTCAAATTGGACCGCCTGATCGTTATTAACAAAATTCAGTGAGTCGATAGGCAGATGAGCCGGGTTAAACGGCTTTTTAAGCGTCCTTGAGAGTTCAGCCGCCATGACGGCGTTGTCAAAGACTTTACGGGTGGACCTATGAACCGGGTCGACCAAATAGAAATGGACGCCGGCGCTGGTCTCCCATCGATACCAAAATCGGTCAGTCTGGTTGATCCAGTTCGGCATCACGTTCAAATCAAAAAGCATTTTTTTGAGGTTCTCTTCCGAGAATTTATGTGCCAGCTCATAATTAGCCCGGGTGACTTTCTGGCTCTGGACGGAGGCCCCGGTCGCGTTGAAGGCCAAAAAAAGAGCCAAGACTATGGTCGAACTTCCGGCCAGCCAGATCCTGTATCTTCTTGGAGACGCTCTTCGGTTCATCGTTTTCTCCTCCGGAGCCTATTTAGTCTTAATCGGGGCGAAAAATCCAGCGATTTCCGGGAAGAATCAGACCGAGCCCAGACCTTTCTTGAAAAATTCATTGACTTCCCGGCTGTTGGCAAATTTCCGTTTGTAAGTGAACTCGTAGAATGTTTTGCTTTTTTCAAACATCTCGTCGGAAATAAAATTGTCCATCCAGGTGCAAGGCGAGAGTCCCTTCAAAGGCTTTAGAAAAACAAAGCCCTGGCTGAGATCCGAAAACCTCACCTTCGGCTGCCAGTGGAAATAGTAGGATTGCCTGTCCCTGATGTTGGCGAAAGGTGAGCCGGCGACATCAAAGCCGACCGGCTTGTTTTCTCTTGAGGCTGTGATCTTTTCTATAAGATCGACGAAGATGGGTCCTCTTCCTTTGTAATTCTTGTCAATCACGGAAGGCGAAGAATGCTCGCCATGCAAACCGACCTGGAAGATCTTGTCCAGATATTTCTGGTAAAGGAGATTGGCCATTCGCGGCCATTCGCTCTCGAGCGTTCCTTCCTTGTTCAGCTTGGGTTGAGCATAGTGGACGAAAGAATGATTGAAACCGACCAGGACGATTCCCTTAGCTCCCTTTTTAATGATTTCGTCTTCGATGTTCTTTGCCATCCATTCGTCTCTTTTATAGATATCGGGTTCGTTCTTGGCCTCCTCGATGAGGCTCTTGTCGGTCAGCTGATTTGCTCTCCAGAGGGCGTCAAGCTGATAATCCATCGCCTTGTCTATCCCGATGACTCTCATATGCTCCGCGCCCCGGGGCAGGGCCTTGTTGAGATTCCAGACGGCCTCGAGGAGGTCCCAGTATTCTTTATATCCCCAAAGACCCCAGTTCTGTGATCTGGCAATCTCATAGGCCAGGTCCCGGTCGTACTTATCACCCTCAATCAACCCGGCGATTTTTTCGTTGTCTTCTGCGTTGCAAACTTCGAGTGCCAGGCATCTCACTCCAGCCCGATGGTAAACATTTGGAATAGCCTGTTTGACCAGCTCCAAATAATCTTTGATGTAATGATGTTCTCCGATGATGACGAGCTCGTGATTCTTGGACTTCTGAACTATGTATTCAAGAGGGTTTTTCCCCCAACGGTCCAGCCATTTCTTGAAAAAGGGGAAAGAAGAAGCATCAACCTGGTCCGCCTCGACGAGAACATCCTGTTTAAACCAATCGGGAATCTTGACGTTTCCGCAGCCGAACTGAACGGATAAGATCGAACATGATAACATTGATAAAAGAACGAGCCTCTTGAATTCCTTGGCCACATTTTCCTCCTGTGTTCTTCGCGCTCAGCTGTCCGGACAAGGGTTTGAGTAGGGAAGAGGAGGCCCCCTTCTTTAGAAAGCCCAGCGGACTCCGAATCTGGCATGGAACGGAGGCGCGAGCTGGAAGACCTTGCCGAAAGCCTTGTCTCCGGAAATCGGGAATACAGCATAGGGCTCGGTGGCAATGCTGGCCGCGTTGGCCCGATTGAAGACATTGATGAAGTCGGCGATGAACTCCAGGTTCGAGAAGTTGCCCAGTCGGAAAGTCTTGTCAGCCCGAAGGTTGAGATACCAAGTCCAGGGAGTGCGCCTGTTGCCTCTTTGTTCGATGAGCAGTTTATCGAGTTGCCCGCCATAGAGTCCGGTGAAATTAAATCCCACTCCAGGCTGCCAAGCAAGGCCGGAGAGAACATGCATATCCCCGCTCAAATAAATACCCAGCGGGAGCAGATAGGTGCCCATCAGCTTAAACTGGTAGGTCCGGTCGAAAGTCAGGTTTCCCCAGATCAGAGGGTTCTGGGTATAATTTGGGTTCGTGTCCTGGCCCCAATTGTAACCAACGGGTCCCGTCGTGTTATCGTCATTTCCCCGGCTGTTCTGGTAGACAAAAGAAGACATCAGCGACCATTTCCCGATTTGCCGCTTGCGCAGTGTGATCATTAAGAAATCGTGCCTTCGCTTGGCCCAAGTCGAATTCGCAAAACGCCAGCTATCAGGAGTCCTGTCGGTCTGATCCCAGACCGAAATCGTGTTCCCGAGGAAGGGGTCGGTCCACTGCACTTCATTGTAGGTGTGGGGGGTGGAGGTGAGCATTCTTATAAAATTGCGGTCTTCTTTATGGACATATTCGAGCGATAAGGCAAAATCCCTGAAAAGCTCCTTTTCGAAAGTGGCGTTGAAGACATCCGAGTACGGGCCGCTGAGGTTCGGGTCGACAGGTAATGTCTGGGCGGCGGGCAGCACAAAATATAGATTTTCTGGGCGTAGGATTTGAGACGGCAAGCTGGCGATATTTTCCGGGGTGGGAACGAAAGGCGAGGTGAGAAAAGCCGAATAGAGTTTGATCTCACCCAGCCCCGGAAGCGCGTAGCCAAAGCTCTCGGTGACCATCTTGTCATAGTATCGGCCGTAACCGAGATGAATGACAGTCCGGGCATCTCCTCCGAAATCATAAGAAAATCCGAGCCGGGGAGCGACCGAGGTGTATTTGACGATCGTCCCCGACAGATCGGGAGTCGTGAGTTTTGGAGAATCAAGACGAACGCCCAAGTTGAGGCTGGCCTTGCGGCCGATTTGAATATTGTCCTGGAAAAAGCCCCCGATCCGGTCCACATTGGCCTTCGTCATTTGACGCTCGTTTTCGTAGCCTATGACCCAATACAGGTTCAAGAACGGATAGATCTCGAAGAGCGAGGCGTTCGGTCCCGTCGCCGCGATATTGTCATCCGCGGATGATCTTTCGTACTCGAAGCCGAGCTTGATTTCATGCGAGGATTTCAAAAAGTTTTCCAGGTATTGGGTCATGGAAGCATTGACCTGGTGACGGGTGCGAAGAGAGTCGCGGATAACGCCGGAAGATCCATAGGCCCTGTAGGTCGAGTAGTCCATGATGGCCACCGTATTCGGGGACACCGGATCGGTCAAATCACGTCCGTGAAATCCGGCATATTTCAGGTCAAAATAGGTTTTATCCGATGCAAAATATTTCCAGCTAGCGTTCCAGACGGTGCTCCTGAACACGCGGCTGTAGCCGATCTCAGGGCCGCTGTTGGGAAGCAATCCCAGGTTGTCATGATTCAGGGGATCGAGGTTCACCATCAGAGTGAAAGCGTGTTTCTGGCTCGGGATCCAGTTTACATTTGCCTGGAAATGAGGCTGCTTGAACAAGCCATACGCGGGCTCAAGGTAGTGCCGATTTTGCAAACCCGTATAGCCACCAGCAAGGAAGAAGAACAATTTCTCTTTGATCAGAGGCCCGCCCAGTGAGGCGGTCGTTTCAGTGTTATATTTGATCTCCTCGGGCGTAAGATCCTTGATCCCTCCCGAGTTGTCCCCATATAACGCTTTGCTCGTAAAATAGGAGCTCAGACCTCCATGAAACGAATTGCCGCCGGTTTTGGTGATGATATTGAGCACGGCCCCGGTGTAATTTCCGTATTCTGCCGTGGCGCCCATTCCGACAATCTGGATTTCGTCGATCGTATCATAATCCGGATTGACCCAAGTTGCCCCCGTGCTCAGGTCACTGATGTCCACTCCGTTGAGCAGGTAAGCGTTTGCCTGGGAGCCTTGATAATAATCAGTTCTGACTCTGGCACCCGCTCCGTAAGCGCCGTGATCATTGATGCCGGGAGTGGATTCCATTAGGTCCTGCACATTCCGGTTGGTCGGAATCTGTTCAACCAATGCACTGTTGAAGTTTGTCGAGAGCTGCACGGTTTTGGTTTCGATCAGGGGGGCTTCGGCCTTGACGACAACTTCCTGGGTGAGTCTTGTCTGGGCTAAGGCCGCACGGATGGGAGTCGATTTCCCGACGGATACAGCGACCGGAGTCAGCTTCAGCGTATTGAATCCTTGAAGGGCAAACTCCAACGTATAGTTGCCAGGGTTTAAATTGAGAAACCGGAAAAATCCCTTTTCGTTCGAAACCGCGCTCAGAGATTTTTGGAAAAGTTTTTCACCTGTCAGGGTGACGGAGACTCCGGGAAGAGCTTCACCGTTTTGATCTTCCACCAGACCCGAGATTTCTCCGGTGAGTTTTACCTGAGCGAATGACAGGGAAGTGAAAAAAAGGAAAAAGACAAGAAAACAATAGATGATTTGCTTATTTTGCCGCATCAGAAACCTCCTTTGTATTGCCTCATTCTTTCCTTGAATAATCAACCCGTTTTAAGTTTAGCCCCATTTACACCCCCTCCGCTCCCAAAAGTCGACCGACTTGGAGCTATTTCGCGTTGCCTTCACCTTCGGACAATCTGTAAAATTTAAGGATATGAGGATAGTGCCTCGAAAAACTCCAGTGCTGGTTTTTTAAGAGATGCTCCAACGCAACCTTGTCTCTTTTCTTGAGATACTGGATGACCTTGAAGTGATCAGACAAGAGCAGCCTTTCCCAATCGGGGAAGTCGAGTCTCTTTTTTGAAAAATAAAGCCTCTCTTTAACTTTGCTCGAGAACTCGAGGATAACTTGATTCCCGCAGAAACTCCGCAGGAAACTATTGAACTCGTTGTTTTTTTCGAAGTAAGCCTGCGAGTTGTTCTCTCCCAGGGCGATCTCGATCTTCCCGCAAATATCTTCGAGTTTTTTTATGTCATCTTCGGTCATCTTATCGCAGGCAGATTTCATGATCTCGGCTTCCAGCAACCCCCCCGTGTCGTAGAGGTCTTCGATTTCCTTCTTGGTTAGCTTCTTGATTCTAAACCCCTTTCTTGAAGCAACCTCGATAAAACCGTCCTTCATCAACTGGATGAGAGCTTCTCGAATGGGTGTACGACTGACTCCTATCGTCTCACAGAGAACCTTGAAATTTATTTCATCCCCAGGCTTCAGCTCTCCCCCGATGAGCTGGTTCTTCAAATAATCCATTACACATTCAGTCAGGCTCTTGTACCCTAGTTTTTGATTTATTTGTTCCATGCGTTGTGTCCAAGATTATGGTAATTAATATAATATATCGTTGTCAAGTATATTTTATTATGTATATTGATTTTAGTCCTGGCGTGATCCACTAGTCACTGGTCGCGAATAACTTAATTCTGGTCATTAGACGGCAGGATTTATTGGTAATTTTTTGGGTGACGAGTGTCTCTTATTCCAACAATTCTCTAAGCTTCAGGCAGTTCGCGACGGAATAGGCCTGGTAATCGTTATTGAAATAGATGTAGGCCTCTTTCGCCCCGGCGGTCTTGATGACGCTCGCCCACTCCCTCAGTTCTTCGTCCGTGTAATTGTACCTGTACCCGCCCGTGAGCCCATGGAAGCGAAAGTAGGCGGTCTCGGCCGTCTCGATGACCGTGTGCGGGACCTTGGCCGAGGATACGGCGCAAAAAGTCGCTTTGTGAGATCGCAAAGCTTCAAACACTTTTTCGGAATACCAGCTTCCGTGCCGGAGTTCGATGACATTCCTGTATTCAGGGGACAGCGCTCCCAAAAAATCCTCCAGCAGGGGAAGATCCAGGGTGATCGACGGGGGAAGTTGGAAAAGAATGCAGCCTCACTTTTCCCGGATAGCGTCTCAGTTGCTTTTTTTTCCTCTCTTGCATAACATCTGGCTCGATGGCCAAGTTCGGACTGATAGGAACGATCACCCATGATTTTATTACCTATGAATCCGGCCGGACGTTCGAGGGGATCGGGGGAGTGCTCTATCAGGCTGCGGTCCTCTGCGGCCTTGCCCAGGAGGTTTCTCTCTATACGAACCTAGGGGAGGAATTGGCGGGGCCGGTGGAGGCGATTGTCCGAAGCTGGCGAAAACTCGCGAAAAAAGGCGTCCGCATCGTCTCCGGCCCCGGGAACCGGGTCCGACTTTACTATCCCGATCGGGGAGAACGGATCGAGGTTCTGGAATCGGTCGTCCCGCCCCTCGACCCGGCTCAAATCTTGGCTGATCTGGCCGTTTTGGAAATGCTCATCCTGGTCGTGAACTCCGCTTTTGATGTTGCGCTCGCGGACTGGCGCACGATCATTGATGCGGCCAAATGCCCGATCTGGCTCGACGTCCATTCACTCCCTCTGGCTCGGGTTCTTGGCAAGAAAAGGGAGTACCTGGCTCTGCCCGAATGGGTCGAATGGGTCAGAGGGGTCGATTATCTTCAGGCGAATCGGCAGGAGGTGGCCTCGATGCTGGGGCACCCACGCACTCTTGCCGACCGGGGGGAGCTGAAGCCGTTCAGTCAAAGGGCGTTTGAACTCGGCGTCAAAGCGGTCTTTGTAACACTGGCTAAGGAAGGAGTCGCGGTGTACACTCCATTTTCTTCCCAAGAGATTTCGACTCGCGCCGTTGATTCAGTCGTCGATTCAACAGGCTGCGGGGATGTTTTTTGCTCCGCGGCAGCCGTGCGGCTGCAGGAAAGGGCTTCGCCCTTCGAGGCGGCTTCGTTTGGGGTGGGCCTGGCTTCACGGGCGGTGAACGTTTCAGGGTTGAAGGAAACGTACCAACTCGCAAGAGAAGTGAGACGCGAGGGGTCAGGGGCGAGGAGTAAGGAGTGAGGGGCAAGAAGACAAAAACAAAGAATAATTCAGGAAGACGAAGGAATCTTCCTCGAGCCTTGCAAATGTGCATTTCAATCGCTCTTGCCGTTATGTGTTTCCGGGCCTGCCAGAGTTCTGAGAAGGAACCAGTCCCCATCACCATCCAAGAGATCGAATCGCATATCCGCTTTTTGTCCGATGATGCGCTCGAAGGCCGGGGCGAAGGCAGCCCGAGCCTTCTCAAGGCAGCTATCTACCAAGAGGATTTTTTCCGCTCCTTCGGCCTTGAGCCTCTTTTCGGCTCCAGTTTCCGCCAGACCTTTGATCTTCGCGGGACCGTTCCCGACCGGAGCGCAAGCCTGGAAGTGTTTTCTCCCCAGATCAAGCTCAATCCGCAACTGTTCGAGGAATTCGTCGTCAGGTCAGAGCGGGAAGACTCTCCCGAGGAAACCACGGCCGAGCTTGTCTATTGCGGCTATCTTATCCAGGCCCCAGAAAGGAATTGGGATGATGTTAAAGGCGCCGGCCTCAAGGGCAAAGTTCTCCTCGTCGAGGTGAATGAGCCGGGAAATTACCCTGGCGGAATATTTGACGGCGAGGATATGACCTATTACGGGCGCTGGAGCTATAAATTTGAAAAGGCCGGAGAGCTCGGAGCCGCGGGAATCTTTCTCATCCACAACCCCAAAGGGGCTGCCTACGGCTGGGAGGTCGTCCGGACGAACTGGTCCAAAGAGGCTTTTTTTCTTCCCGATAAGAAGAACCCACTTTCTTTTCAGGGTTGGGTCCAGGAGTCGGTAGCCGACAAGATCTTCGAAGAGGCAAAATTGGATCGCAAAACTTTGGTCGCTCAGGCCGAAACAACCGACTTTAAGCCCGTGCCCTTGGGGCTCAAGGCCAAAATCCGCCAACATCACCAGTTCAGGACCGTCACCAGCCAGAATGTGGCCGCCATTCTCCGAGGGAAGCACAAAAACCGCAGGGACCAGGCGATCATTCTTTCCGCCCACTACGACCACCTGGGCAAAGATGAGAACCTCGCCGGCGATAAGATCTATAACGGAGCCGTCGATAACTGTTCGGCCACGGCAACCATGCTCGCCCTGGCCAGTTATTATGCCCAGCGGCCCCAGGACCTCAAGGTCGACCTCATCTTTGCCGGGGTTGCTGCCGAAGAGCAGAACCTTCTGGGCTCGGACTATTTTGCCCGGCATCTGCCTGTCCCGCCTTCAAGCGTCGTGGCCGACCTCAATTTTGAGATGACCAACGTCTGGGGTGAGACGGAGGATGTCTATGGGATCGGCGCCAAACACTCGGACTTGGATGACGTTCTTCGACACGCCGCGG
Organism: Candidatus Aminicenantota bacterium; assembly: GCA_963701305.1. GTDB lineage: Bacteria > Acidobacteriota > Aminicenantia > Aminicenantales > CAVYOD01 > CAVYOD01. The sequence continues at coordinate 724,294 of OY969586.1, read as the reverse complement.
CAAGCCTCGGACTTCGCTACATTCCGGAACGGAACGGGAACCTGGGTTTTTTCTTCCGCTCCGACCAGCTCAGTTTTGCCCGCGCCGGAATCCCCGCGGTTTGGCTTCACGAGGGCGTCGTTTCAAAGGGCGAAGACAAGGGACTCATCCTCGGAAAATCTGAGGACTATCTCAAAACCAAATATCACAAGGTGACCGATGAGATGGAAAAGGACTGGGACCTCCATGGGGCACTGCAAATCGCCCGCTGGGCCCAGGAGATCATCAAACTCCTTCAAGAAAGCGATAGAGTCCCCGAGTTTAAAGAGACGAGTTCATTCCGGAGGAAATAGCTTTTTCTTTGGGGAATTTTGTGTTAGAATAACGAAAAATGGAGATCAGTTTTCTTCAAAAAGTGACCTATTTTTCAGAATTCCTCAAGCCTTCTCAAATCGTTTTTGAACTCGCCGCCAAAACCAAAGTCCAGGCCATCGAAGAGCTTCTCGATGTCCTGATCAAGCAGAAGCTGGTGAGCAACAAGAAACTGATTCTGACCAGGGTTATCGATAGAGAGCGTTTAGAAACCACCGCCATCGGAGAAGGCGTGGCCCTGCCTCACGCCCGGGTGGAGACAGGCCATGAGATGGCCGTGGCCGTGGGAAAGTCGGAAAAAGGGATCGAATTTGAAGCCGTGGACAATAAAAAGGTCCACCTGGTGATCCTGATCATCTGGAATCCCTCCATCCCCGGCCTCTTCAATCATCTCTTCGCCGGGCTCGCGCGTTTCCTCAGCAGGCCTGACTTCCGCCATCGGATCTTCCAGGCCAAAGACAAGTCCGACCTCCACAAGGTCCTCTCGGAAATCCAGCTCATCCTTCCCATGCACGAAGAAAAGATCAGCCACCGGGCCAGCCTGCTCTACAAGCTCCAGGAGATCGAGCAAAAGAAAAAAAAGGCGGCCAAGCCACAGCAGAAACAGCTTCAGAATCAGATCAACCTGATCCGCCAGGAGTTGGACGAGGAGCTCTTGACCAGGTTCGACAGGCTGACCGAGCGCTATGGATTTGCCGTGGCGGAGGTTATCGACGGCGTTTGCCAGGGCTGTAATATCAACGTTTCAACCCAGATCTATTCTGCTATCGAGGGAAGCAACGACATTTATATCTGTGAGAATTGCGGGAAATTCCTGGTCGCCCTCAAGAAAAAGAAAAAGTAGGCGTCCGTTCCTTCGCTCAGATTTTACAGCCTATCATTAAGGATGATTCAAAGGGGGTCTCGCGACGGCGGATTTTGGAGAGGCCGGCTTTTTTCATCCAGCCTCTGATCTCGGATTCGGTAAAAGTGTCCCCCGCCTCGGTAGCGATCAGCATGTTCATGGCAAAAATCGCCCCCATGGACGGACTGGTCCGGTCGGCGCTCATGACAAAATCCTGAATGACTAGCTGGCCCCCTGGATTGAGGGCTCCGGCGCATTTCTTAAACAGCGCCATGTTTTCCGCCGGCGAGTTCATGTGGATGACGGCCGAGAGGAGGACCAGATCATATCCCGATCCGAGCCGATCTTTATCGAAATCTCCTTCCCGAAAGATGAAGCGACTCGTCAGGCCGGACTTTTTGATGTAGGACCGCGTGAGGGGGATAACCTCAGGAAGGTCGAAAACCGTGGCCTCGATATCATTTTTTGCCCTAACCAGGGCGATCGAATAGACCCCTGATCCGGCGCCGATGTCGAGGGTTTTCCTGACCGTGGAAAGGTCGAGGAGTTTGATCGTCGTCCCGGCTTGGCTGGATCCGCGCTGGTGCATCGCCGCGATGAACCCCTGGGTTCGCTTTTTTTCCGCAGCCTTGGATCCGCGCCTTTGTCTGCCCAGGACCATGCCTCCTCGTCGAACGGCTTTGGTCAGTGTTCCCCAGCGGTCCCAAAGGTTGGCCGTATGAGCCAGCCCGGCAAGGTAGTCCGGTTTTCCTTTGACGAGATAGCGGGAAGAAAACGGAGTGTTGGAGAAGAATCCTCCCTTTTTTTGGATTAAACCCAGGGCGCAGAGGGCGTTCATCAACCGGTCAGTTCCCCGCGGGTCCGCGCCCACGGCCCGTGACACTCGGACCGAAGTTTTTTTATCTTCAGCCACGACAGTGAAAATTCCCAGTTCAAATGCCGTCAGCACCACCCGGCTATGCCGGAAGGCCGTGACCATCTTCATCAATTCATCAGGTGACTTGATTTGATTTTTCATGTTGGTGACGTAGCACTCCTCCTTTATCTGTGGTATTTGCCCATTAGCTGCCCTTGGGCCAGGATGTGACCTTCCATGGCACGAAGGAGCTGCCCCTTGGTGGCCCCGGCTTCGAGCTTCAGGTACCGCGTCGAGAGCGTAAAGCTTGAAATTATACCGGTGTGTGCCCACGTGGGGACACGGCCCGCCGTAACCTATCTTCCGGAAATCGTTCGTCCCCTGCCGGGATCCGTCCTCAAGAGTCCTGGAGACAGGAATGTCCTCCTTCAGCTTGTTCGTTTGAGGCGGAATGTTGTAGATAACCCAGTGGACCCATGTTCCCGACGGGGAATCAGGGTCGTCGCAGATGAGAGCAAGGCTTTTGCAGGGGGCAGGGACGGAACTCCACTCCAGGAGCGGCGAGATATCTTCTCCGTCGCAGGTGTGTTTATTGGGGATCATCTCCCCCTCTCCGAAGGCCGGGCTTTTTAATTTGATCTCCATCTTCCCTCCTAAAGATTATGATTTCAATTTCTTCGGGGATCTTCGACGCCAGGCGGACCTATCCACTGAGCCTCATTATGAGCTGGGACGTGGATGAGCACGGGAAGGATGGGGGCAGGCGTGGGGGCCCCCCGCCCGCAGCGCAAAATTCCAGGCACGCACCAATTTCTGCGTCCCCGAATTTTGCCGAGGACGGGGGAGCGCCGTCGCGGGGCCCCATCCTTCCCGAAACAAGCATTAAATCGAAGAGCCCCATCCCTAGAGTTCCTTAAAAATCTTTCTGAGAATGGTCAAGGATTCCGGAAAAAGCTCGTCCAGGTTGATGTACTTCCATTCGGCATACTGGATTTGCCAGGTTTCGCCTGCTTTGGTGAGCTGAAAGTTGAACCTGTAATTATCGAGAGAGGCCCTGACAAGCTTGCGGAAGACTTCCGCCGCCCCCGATGATATGGCCGCCTCGGTCTGGATCATTGCTCGTGGCGCCTCGATGCGGTCGATCCTCGTGCTCAAAACATGGACGACGATCCCTTTGTAGCGGGAGAAGTAGTCCTTGACCATGGCTTCCGTCGTCTCTTTGGTCCTCCCCTCGAAGTCTTTATAATCCTCGCTCAGACTGCCGAGGAGTCCCTGGACATCTTTTTTCTCAACCTGATGGGCGATCCTGTCTATGAAATCCCGGACGAGGTCTTCTTCAGTCTTTGTCCGGCACATGCAAATCAGTCCCGCAATGCCGGCCAGGCAGATAAAAAAAATCAGCCATCTAGAATTCCTCTTCATCCTGTCCCTCAATAAAAATTATAGCACAGGCAATGCGGCCGCTGCCGACTCAAGACCACGCCCGCATCTCGATAAACCATTCTTCAGGAAACTTGCCCAGCTTATCCCAGGCTTTCTGTCAGAACGCGGATCCAATTCCCTCCCATGATCTTTTCGATCTCTCGGGAAGTGTACCCCTTCTTTTCCAGGGCGGCCTGGATCGTGAAAAGCCTCCGCGCGTTGTTCAGCTCGGGGATGACGTAGTGCTGGGGAAGTTTGTCAAAACCGAGGACGCCGACTTGCTCTTTCCACCAGGGGTACATCATCTTCATGGCCGCCTCGCTATTGGTTCCGAGTTGCTTGGCCTCAAGGTTACCCGCAATCGTGAAGTCGTTGGAAATGCCCACAGCGTCGATACCCCCAACCCGGATGACATGTTCGAGCTGCCGGACGTAGGACTCAACCGTGGGAACCGGGTCCTCGGTCAGCCAGCAGCTGATCGAGAAAATCCCGACGACGCCGCCCGAGTCGGCGACCCCTTTGATCACCGAGTCCGGGGCGCAGCGGGCGTTGTTGACGATGGCTCTGCATCCCGTGTGCGAAATGATGACCGGCTTCAGGCTTGTTTTGAGGACGTCGGCGCACAGTTTTTCATTCCCGTGGGAAAGGTCGGTAACGATCGAAAGCTGGTTCATTTTCTCGACGGCCTTGAAACCGAGATCGGTGAGTCCTGTCCACTCTTTTTCGATCGATCCGCCGCCAAACGGGTTCGTGCTGTGGTGGGTGAGCTGCAGAATCCTTAGCCCGAGTTGATAAAAGACATCCATGAGCTCCAGGTCCTGGGTCATCGGCTCGCAACTCTGGAACTGCAGAAAGGCCGCCGTGAGCCCTTTTTCTCCGGCATCGCGGATCTGGCTTCCGCGCGTCGCCAGAAAAACCCCGAGGTCATTCTGAGCCAGGAGTTTTGCGGCTTTGGAGATCGATTTCAGACAAGGAACGAGGGGCCGGACGTACTTTCCGTTGATCGTTTCGACGGCCGAGACATCCCAAATGAATCCGCTGAGCCCCGACTCCTTGATGTCTTCCCTCTTTTCGCTGATAAACGAAAGACCGTCGAAATAAAGGCCGCGCTCCTGCCTCGATTCCCCGGCATGCCGATACTTTAATCCTTTTTCTACCGCACCGCCTTCGCTATGAAGAGGGAATAGGGAATATCCAAGAGAGCCGATCAGGCTCTTGGTTAGAAAATCTCGCCTTCGCATTGTTCTCCTCCCGGATTCAAGATACGTGAACGAGCCGACCCCATCACGGCAGCGGCCCGATTCCTTTCGCGACCCTGGCCATATTCGTTGGTTTGAGCAACCTGAAAACGGGGTAGATTTCGTAGCCCCGGCCCCATTCGGGGACCAAGTAGCGGTCGAAAAAATTCCAGACAAGAAGTCCGTCATCGCTCTCCGGCTCCAGGAGGTAAGCCGCGAGAACTCCCAGCGGTTGAGCTGTCGAAACGAAGACCGTTCCTTTTGGGAATTCCCGTTTTTCTAAGACATATTCGCCCTTGACTTGGTTCGTCCAATGACCTTGGTATAACCTCTGGGCGGCTTTGATCTCTTTGATCCGGAAAGATTCGACCTCTAGAGTAGTCTGGCTCGCGAGCCTTTCCAGATTCACTCCATGTTGGTCCAATTTTTCTATGACCACCGAGTCCGCGTCGGGCAGGAGATAGGCGGCTGGGAATTTGACCCTTCTTTTCGGCTGAAATTCCGCAAAATAGGGCATGACATAGTTTCTTCTTTTATCCGTTTTTTTGATTTCGGGCCAGCCGCCCTCTCTCGGGATGACTTCCATCTCCCAGCTGTGGAGCGTTACGGGCTCGGGCAGCTGCTTGAGCTCATACTCGACGATGAAACCGTCTTGTTCCGAGGGGTTCAAGCCTCTCTGGATTGTCCTTTGATCGGCTGAAGACACAAGACCTGAAATCTCCTCGGAGTGGCCGTGACAATAATCGAGAACGGCCAGCAGCCAGTGATAACAGGACAGGACTCGCGTTTTGTAGTCGGCATGGACATCGTTTTCATCGAGAAAGGCCAGCCTGTTTCTCAGCCCGGTGTAATTGGTGACGAAACGGGGGATGTGGTCGAACGCCTCCCAGCCTTTTCCCGGATCCTTGAAATCCCTAAATTCGCCATAGGGTACGGAGAGATTCTTGTATTTTTCCAGGAGGATCGTCCCGATCGCCGGAAGCATCTGCGACCGCTGGTACTCAATGAGCCTCTTGTCTCCGTTCGGATTGAGCGGCCAGCAGTAGGAAACCGTGTCCTCCCGGAAGGAGCCATCGGTCGTATGCAGGTCGAGAAGGAGAGCTGGATCCCAGCGCCGGAGCACGTTTTTGAGCAGCCCCTGGAGCTCCGGGCTCTCAAGCTTCATCGAATCCCGGTTGAGGTCGAGGTTCTGGCCGTTCGGACGGACCCCGACTCCCTGTTCGGGGCCGGGCTGATAGCTCCGGTTTTCAGGACTGATCTTCTCGTTGCCGTCGGCGTTAAAATCGGGAGCGATGAGGACGACGAGCCTGTCGAGATAGGGGAGTTTGTCGTTGAGGGCCAGGTCGCGGGCGAGCATCTGAGAGGCTTCTTTGCCCTCCACTTCTCCGGCGTGGATGTTGGCCTGGATATAGATGACGAGCCTTTTGTCATCTTTCAGGGCTGAAGGCGACGAAGGCGCGGGTTTCCCGATGATCAGAAGAGGGACATCTCTTCCCTCGGTACTTGTGCACAGAGTCTCCAGCCGGATATTCGGGCTCAGCCGCTGGAGCTCTTTGACAAACGCCTGGATATCGGCCAGTCTCGAGGTTGCCTTGAAATCGCTGGACTCGGCAACGGTCAGCGGTTTCTGCTCGGCGATGGACACCCCGGAGAGAACTATCAAGCTTATCCATACACAAAATCCGCCCCTGGCGGCTTTCCTCGGATGAGTCATCGTTCTTTTCCTTGTCATAAAAATATCCTTCGAAAGTTTATATCAATCGGGTGGAGGCAAGCAACAATTTCGTCTATCTGGTCCGTCTCGTCGCCCATCGTTCTCGCCAATCGTAACACACTAGCAATTTCTTATTTTCTTTGTTTTCTATCACTAATGAGGTGACGATATGACGAAACGACGAAAGAGACGGAGAAGACTTGTGTTATAATTGAGCCAGAACGCGATGAAATTCTTTGGCATCACTCATGATAAAGAAGAGGCTCTCCGCCAACGGATGGAGCGTCTCGGAATCAAGGAACAGGACCTGGTCGAAAAATTCGTCCGCTCCCAGGGAAAAGGCGGGCAGAATGTCAACAAGGTCGCAACCTGCGTCTATCTCAAACATCTCCCGACCGGACTCGAGGTCAAGTGCCAGCAGGAACGGTCTCAGTCCCTCAACCGGTTCCTGGCCCGGAGGATCCTGGCTGATAAGATCGAATCCGTGATCGCCGGCAAGAAATCTGAGGAGCAACAGAGAATCGAGAAGATACGCCGGCAAAAAAGAAGACGGTCCAGGCGTGCCAAGGCCAAGATGCTCGAAGACAAGAGGCATCATGCCGAGGTCAAAAAAGGCCGCGCTTTTCGGCCTCCGAGCGAAGATTAGTTGACTCTGGAATCCGCTATTTGCTAGGATTTAGATCGCCAGTGTTCAAGATCAGAAGCGATGCGGGATTCCCGGCGCACCTCCAGGAGGGTTGGGTCATCGCCAACCATATCCTGGTTTCCTTCCACGTCGCCTTCATCTCCTCCATTCTCGCTCTTCCTTCGGCGGAGATTCTCAAGGGTCAGGTTCTGAAGTTCATCTTTGCCAGCCCGGAGACGATGATCTCCGCCATCTTCACGTTCATCAGCTTTCATTCGGGAATCGCGCTCCATGAGATGGGCCACTTCCTGACGGCCGCCAAACTCAACGCGCTCAATGACCGGTCTCAGTCGGCGGCCATGCGAATCCTACGCGGCGGCCTGCCCCAAAGGATTTTTGGATTGGCTCGAGTCTTCATCTCCGCCCCGTATGGGAGGGCGACGGGGATCAAGCGCGAGGGACTCAACTATTATCCCGACGCGGCCTACAACCTCGCCGTTGCCGCCGCGGGACCGCGCGCGAGCCGGAATGCGGCGCTGGCCCTTCTGCCTCCGGCGGGACTGCTTCTCTCGATCGGCATCATCGGCGACGCCTTGCCCGCGATCTATCTCGGAAGGCTATTCCTAGGCATTGGGATCGTCTCGCTTCTCGATTTCTTGCTCGCCGACCAGGGCAAGTTCAGGGAGTTTCGGGAGCGGGAGCGCCGCGCCCACGACAAGGCCGCTTCGGTCGCCCGCGGCGCAGCCTGGTGGGAGGGCGCGGCCGTGGCGAAGCAACGCATGCTCAATGGACGTCTCCAGGAGATCACCCATCCTCGCCTGGGTTTGGTCACCGCCCCCTGGCAGTTTCGTAATTGCGGCATGGGCGGACGCCATACCGAGAAGGAATATCCCGAATCCAACATCAGCATGCAAGAGGCCATGTTTCTCATCCTCGGGGCCCGTGACTACCAGGAGGCTCAAGAGGTTACCGTCAGGCTTCAGAACAGGCTCAAGGAGATCATCGAGAAAGCGGAGGGATGCCGGGTCATGGGCATCGGCCTGGAGGGCGGGATCTCTCCCTACATCGAACGGGGCCCATATCCCGTGCCGGAGTTCCGGCTCTGGGTGATGATGAAGCAGGCCATCGAGGAGTGCGGTCACCGTCCCGGGGTGGACGTTGCGATCGCCCTTGATCCCGCCATGTCCGAGCTCGAGATCGCTTATCGCAGGCAATTCAAAGTTCCCGATAGCGTTGGGATGTATCTCTTCTGGCGCGATAAAGCCTTGACCGTGATGGACCGCGACAGCGTTCTCGACCTCTACCTCAAGGCCATCAAAGAGCACGACCTCCCGATCCTTTCGATCGAAGATGGATTTTCGGAGCACGATTACGAGGGCTGGCGAAAACTGCTCCTGGCGCTCGGCGATCGCCTGTTCGTCATCGGCGATGATCTGGTCACAACCAATGACGCCACGATCGAGCTCGCCGCAGCGAAGGGTCTCATCAACACTGTCCTCATCAAAGCCAACCAAATCGGGTCTTTGTACGAAACCATCCTGGCGATGATGGTGGCGCTCGGCAAGGGAATGGAGCTCGTCGTCTCCCATCGTTCCAAGAGTCCCAATGACGACATGGAGGCGCAGATTGCCCTGGCCGTCAACGCCCTCGGTCTCAAGGCCGGAGGCGGCGCCAATACGGAGAGGTTGCTCAAGTACCACGCCGTCGCCGAACTCATGCAGCGCGGCGCGGTGGGGGGCGCGGTCCCGGAAATGAAAGAGGGTCAGAACCCGATCCTTCGGGCCATGTATGCGTACGAAGAACCGACCAACGCCGGCATACCGACTGTCGGCGTGACGGTCGAATTCTCGCTCCCGGAGGCCGGCATCTGCCTGAAGTTCAAGGGTGCGACGCCGCTGGGGACCTCGGCTGGAACGGGAGAAGCCATTCACCTCGTCGATGCCTCGTTCGAGCGCGCCGAATACCCCGAGGTGATCGATCGCCACCCTTCGCTGTTCGTGGAGCGCGAACCCGGAGTGTTCGCCTTCGCCCCAGGCGTCCGCGAATCCCAGATCAGAGACGCGGGGGACGAAGAGATCACCTTGCTTTTCGAGCGAGCCGAGCGATACGGCGGGAAGGGGTGTCTCCACGCTGTCGAGAACGTCGGCGCCGTGATCGCTCCCGCGTTCGCGGGAAAAATCTCCTCGTCCCTCACGCTCAAAGACATCGATCGGACCCTGCTCGGGCTCGAGCTCCAGGTCGCCCGGAGGCGCGGCAAGATCGGCGAATCCGTTCCTCAGAGCGAACGGATCCAAGTCATGCAGCGCAAGCAAAATCTCGGGATGAACGCCATGCTCTCCGTCTCCCTGGCCCTGGCGCGGGGACTCGCTCACCTTAGGGGAAAGGATCTCTTCGAGCTGATGCGAGAGGAGATTATGGCGGTCACCGAAAGGCTTTGCCGGGACTGCGGAATCAAAATCGCGGGGAGCCAGTTCTCCGATTATGTCGAGGCCCTCAAAAAGGCGAACGGTCTCGTGGAGGGAGAGGGAAGAAAGCTCCACGAGGTTCTGCGCGATCTCACGGCGATTTACAGCCAGGAGGAAAGCGGACTCGCTGAGGCGACCTCACGGCTCAGGGATGACTTAGCCCCATTTCTGCCTGAAGCCGCTCTGGAGTTCGCCGCGTCAATCATTCCTAAGCTGGGGAAGGAATACCTCGACAACCCACACCACGGGTTGAGGCACACGCGCGACCTCCTGGCGCGGGCGGCCGGTTTGGTTTCGCGGCTCGGCGCGGAAAAGAGGATCGATTGGCGCGTGCTCGCGGCTGCCGTTTGCTTTCATGACGTTGGGTCGGCCCGTGGAGATCACGGCGAGGAAGGCGCGGCCCTGGCGAGAGCCGTCTTGGCCTCGGTCAAGGGCCTGGCTGCGCCGGAGATCGTGCGTATCGAGGAGGCAGTCCGCCTCCACCAGGATCGCTCCGTGGAGGGCGCACGGCGCAGAGCTGCCATCGGGCTCGAGGCCCAGATTCTCTACGACGTGGATCAGCTTGATGCCTTTGGCGCCAAAGGAATCTATCGGTACGTCGTTATCTACATGGAGCGCGGTTCCCTGCTTGACGACATCCTTGGCGATGCGCGGGCCCGTTTCAAGAGCCTCACTTTTGATGAAACCCGGAAGCTCGGAGCGAAAGATTTCGACTTCATGGAATCCTTCCTTATGAAGATTCCGCGAGGGATTCCCGACCAACGCACGATTTTGGGCGAAGCGGGCGTTGTCAATTGGATCAAGAATCATCCTCGTGCCGAACCCGTTTCTCTTTCCGATGAGGCCCTGTCGGCCCTCGAGCGGCAGCCCCCCGGCCCCGACCGCGAATTGGCCGTCGATTTTTTCAAATCGCTTCGAAGGGCCTACCTCCAGCCCGAGGCCATAACCCCGGAGGAGGTCCCATCTCCGAAGCGCCCACCGGTTCCGGGCGAGACGGAGGTCTTGACGGCCGAGGAGCAGGACCTGGTCTCGGCCGTCGGCCGCGAGCTCCTCAAGGTCTATAGGAGCAAATCGGAGAGGTTTGACAGGCACCGGGCGCTCCACCAGTACTTGATGACAAAACAGATCGTCGCCCGGCGCGCCGGACGCTTCGGAATCGTCAATAACCGTGTCTTCTTAACGCCCAAGTCGATGCTCATCCCTTATCTCGTCGCCGATACGATCCTCGTTCACGCCGTGGACGACGAGTCCACGAGAGTCACCCGCGTCCTTCCCGTTCCCCAGGGGATGATCCTGACCGACGACGTTTTGAGGCGCAAGGCCGGCGTCAGGGGAGAGCCGATCGACCTCGAAAAAGAGCTGTTCGAATTCGCCGCCGATCAAGCGGCGCCCGTCCGGGTGGGAAGAATCCGGGACATGGTGGACGAGCTCAAGAAAATCAATGAAAGCGCTAACCGCAATGAAGCCCTCTACGTGCTGCGCATACTGGTGGCGCGTCTGAGTTTGCTCTCGTTTCGAGAATATCTCAACGCCAAGAACCTCCAGCCCGAGGTGCACAACCTCTTCAAGGAGCTGGTTCGATTCATCAACATGCCTCTCTCGCGCAGGCTTCCGTTCCTGGTCCGCTTCCTGGTTCGGGACATCGCCACGGTCGTCACCAGGCCCAAACTGATCGATCGCCTATGGAACGACACGATCGATTTGGCCGAAATCCATGTCCGGGGAAGCTCCATCGTCAATGAGCTCCGCCGCAGCACTCACCACGCCGTGGGCAAACACACCCTGAGGCTGGCCGAGGCCTATGGGTCCTACCTGGCCACGGGCGAGGCGGACGCACTGGCGGAATTGGGGTTCGCCGGGCCGGCGCGGTCGGACGAAGAGGCCCGGAGTCTGGATCGGCCCAAGGAGATCGTGAGCCGTATCGTCGATGATCTCCGCCTCCTCCTGGGTGCTTCGGAGACCGTCACCCGGATTCGCGAGTGGCAGGTCGATTATGGATCGACTCTCGTCCGGTGCGAGTTTGGGAACAGCCTGATCGAGGAGACGAAGGCCGCGCTCGAAGGAATGTGCGACAAAAACAGGTGGGTCTATTATCACCACGTCCGGATCATCAAGAGCCGCGTTCAAGACTTCGTCGACCACCTGCCGGACGCCCGAGAGGTCTCGGCCGAATTGGAGGCTCTTCTGGGACTCAAGCCGGACGAGGCGGGCTTCGATTTGGGGTCCGCGAAAAAGAGCCTGGAGGGCTGTGTCGGTGAGTTTATAGAGGTAGCCCGCCGTGCCTATCAAGAAGACTTCTTCCGCGGGCTCGAAGACCTCGTCGGGGCCTATGAAAGGAGAGAGTTCGACAGGTCGTTTGAATCGATCTGCCGGCTCCGCAAGGGGCTTCGAAATTCTCTTGAAGACAGGGCCTTCCCCGAGCAGCGGCTGCTTCTGCTCCAGCTCGACTGTATCCTCGAGGAGATGGGCTATCTGGCTCTGCGTCACGTCTCGAACGAATACGACGAACGAGGCGTCGATTTCCTCCAGTGTCTCGAGATTCTCCACGCGTGCGTTCTCAATCTCACCCAGGACGGACTGCACTCCCGGCAACTCCTTGACCTGGCGACCATGCTGAGGGCGCCGGGGAAGACATATTCCGAGATCAGGAATGTGGTCGAGCAGATCCAGCGAAACTACCACCACATCGTCCAGCGCGTGATCTCCCCGTTCGAGAAGCTCCGCGAGAAGATCGAATTCAGCGAGGAAGAGCTCAGGATCGCGTTGGCCAACATGCAGCGCTGCATGCTTGATCTCAACAGCATCGCGGAATTTTCCGATATCGCCCGGACCTATGTCGAAGACAAGGTCAAGGACCGAAGCGGAGCCGTGGGAGCCACTCCCGGCCCGGCCGAGGAACCTTACGACGTCATCCACTTCTCCCACCGCGACGATGTCAGGAGGAGGACGGAGAGCGGAGACCCGGCGCGCGACCTCCGCGATCTCTATGGAGGAAAGGGATCCGGCCTCATCTACATCAGCTATCTGAATATTCCCACCCGGGACGGCTTCGTGTTTCCGACGACGCTGGCCCGGCGCGGACTGCACAAGGACAAGAGTGAGGAGCTCGGGAATTCGATCCGCGATCACCTGCGGATCCTGGAGTCCGACATCGCCAGACGAGACGGAAGGCCCAAGACTTTCGGCTCGCCCGAGAATTCCCTCTTGCTCGCCGTTCGCGGCGGGTCCGTTTTTTCCATGCCGGGGATGCTCTCCAGCATCCTCTTTGTGGGCATCAACGATGAGATCGCCGCGGGACTCGCGAACGAGGATCCGTGGTGCGCTTATGATTCCTACCGGCGTTTCCTCGCTCTCTACGCCCGGGCCGTTTGGGGTCTGGACATCGAATCGTTCAACGTAGTTGAAGACGCCAAACAGCGCTACAAGGTGAAATACAAGTCCGACCTGCCGTGGGAAGGGATGAAGGAGATCGTCGAGGCGACGAAGACGATCATTCAACAAAACGGGCACGGCCGGGCGCTCGAAGACGCGCTTCGGAATCCCTTCAAGCAACTGTCGACCGCCGTGCGCGCCGTGTTCGACTCCTGGGACGGCGACGGGGCGCGCCGCTATCGAGAGATCAAGGGCATCTGCGACTCCTGGCACACGGCGGCCATCGTCCAGGAGATGTCGCTCGGGAATAGGAGGACAGGAGAGATTGGGGCCGGCATGGACGAGACCGAGTCCTCGCTGACGGGCGTCATCTTGCGGACGCGAGTCGTCGATCCAGGCCTGCGCTCATTGATGGGGGATTATAAATTCTCGGCCGCGGGCGAGGACCTCGTCGGCGGGCTGACCAAGCTCGCCTCCTTCAGCCCCATCGAGGAACTCGAATCGTGCATGCCCATGCTGACCCGGCGTCTCCGACACATCGCCGCCAAACTCAGAAGGTTCATGGGGACCGACCAGGAGATCGAGTTCACCGTCGAGCGAGGAGTGTTGAGCATTCTCCAGTCCAGAGCGGCCGAGGTCGGCAAGAACCGAAGGGAGGCGGCCTTTGAGAATCCGGGCGAAGAGGCCACCCGCGGCATCGGCGTGCGAGGCGGCGCTTTCCGAGGGATCGTCGCCTTCGATACAGCCGATATCGAGGAACTCGCAGGCGAAGACTTCTCGCGTCGAGACGACGCCGACGGGATCATCCTGGTCCTGGAAAGTCCGGCGCCGGAGCACATCCATCTCATCCTGGCGGCGGACGCCCTGCTCGCGGCCAAGGGGGGATCCTCATCGCACGCCGCCATCACGGTCAACGGCATCGAGGACCGGGATTACTTTGCCGTGATGAGCGCGGCCGGCCTGGCTGTGGACGCCCACAGGAAGGAAGCCGTGATCATCGGAAAAGACGGAACGGTCCGACACACGATCCACAAGGGCGACGTTCTCTCCATCCACGGAACGACAGGGAGTGTCTTCCTGGGGGCCCGCCCCGTCTCCTGAGGCCCGGCCTCGATCACTCGCTGGACGGCACCGGCCGGCGCACCTACTTCGCGAAGATGAACTTCATGGCGTCGAAGTCGAGCGTCCAGGAGCCGAAGTTCTTGAGAAACTGATGGGAGATGAGCCCGTCCCAAATGAATCCCTGGCTCCAATAGGGCGCCTCTTCGATGATGATGTTGGCCAGACCCTGCGTCGGCTTGTCCCAAACGAGGCTTCCCAGTCCGAGAGAGTTGATCTTGAACCAGCTATACTTTGTTCCCTCGAGCTTCGTTGTTTCGATTTTCATATCCTCGAGCATCCCGTCGATGCCAACGAACGGCATGGAGAGGGCCAAGCCCGAATCCACGAGAAATGTCAAACCTCCCGTTCCGTTCAAGCTTCCCCTAGCGAACAGCAGATGAGTTTCGTCGAGGACAAACGGAATTTCCACGGTATCCTTTCCCTGAATGGAAGCTCTGAACTGTTTCCGACCGCGCTCGCTCCTCTCCCGGAAGATCATCTTATTATTCGCGTAATCGATCGTATAAAGGAATTCCTTTAAGGCTTGCGTCGTGAGAACGCCGTCGCTTTGGATGCCGCGGGATTTCCATTCGGCCAGAGTCATCGGCACGTTCTTGATCGTGAGCCCGCCTATTGTGATCGTGTCCGCGCGCCCAAGGTATTCATCGACCTCCTCACCTCCCGTGTAGGCGTACTTCGCTTTGTGCGTCGCCAGCTTTTCAAGGCCGACCTGTTGTGCGACCCCCTTATCGATATAAAAGAGATTCCCGCCTGTATCCAGAATAAACTTCAGTTCCTTGCCGTTGACTTGCACCTGAATAGTCGGAAGCATGTTTTCGATCGTAAAGGGCACGGCCGCTATTTTTTCCTTGTTGGTCCATTCGATCTCATAGGGTTTCCCTGGGAATTTTTTCATCAGGTCCATGAATCCCTTGAATTCCTCGAACTCGGGGAGCTCTTTGACTTTGCCATATTCGCGGGTTTGGAAGTAGATCAGAGCCAGAGCTTTGATCGCCTGGTCATACTCCTTGGTTCCTTTCTCAGCGAGAGCCGCGATTCGTTTGTTGATCTCTGCGGCGTTCTTGTAGTCCGCAACAAGGTAAGCCAGCCGAGCGCCGAGATGGAGAGTCTCGATATCCGCGGGAGATTTCTCGAGCAATGGCTGAACGATCGTTTTCGCCTTCCAGAAATCGCCAGTTTGAAACAGGAGTGTTGCATATTCCTTTCGCGACGCTGGGTTGCCGGGGGATTGGTTGAAGGCAGTCTCAGCCACGGCCAGTTCTTTCAATACTTTAGAACGGTATTTCATTTTCCCCTCTCCGGGCGATGTGGAAGCAACAAAAACGACGGTACAAGAAAGCAACACGCAAACTATAAAAAGTCGTTTTCCGAGTGTGTTCATGAAAGTCCTCCTTATTTATGTTGCGCGGCGATGGCCATGGCGAGTTTGCTTTGGGGCGCCGCTCCCTCCCCTCCTGGCCGCAGGAAAGGCCGCGAATACAATCCGATACTCTCCTGCGCCGGTTGTTCGATAGCGGCCGAGGAAGTCCTCAAGCCATTTGGGGAGCTCTTCGGCCAGCGCTTCGAATCCGTCAGCCGAGAGTCTGATCCGTCGGCCCTGAAGCAGAAGCCCACAGCCCCGCTTCGATGGGAGCACTCGGCCTGTATTGATCCCTTCGATCAAATCCTCTAGCGCGCCCCCGAGCACCGATCGAGCTAGAGGAAGTATACTCTCACCGGATCGGGCCCGGCCAGGAACGACCTCCAACAGGTTGCCGTCGAGCCGGTATTCGCGTGCTGCGGCACGGAAGACCCGCTCCTCGACGCCACGCCGCCGGACTTGGCGCGCGACCTCGATCAGGCCGGCTTGAAGGAGGAGGTCGACGTGGTGATAGAGGCGAGTGACAGGGACGCCCAAGGCCAGCGCCAACCCGGCCACTGGCAACTCATGAGCGGCGAGCTCTTCGATCAAGCGGATCCGGAGTGGATCGGCGAAGGCGCGCAACTGGTCCAGATTGGTCAAGACGAGCTTGGTCTTCATGCTGCCTCCTTCCTATTCAATATTATCACATCATTCAACTTTGTTCAAATGAATTAGGTGGAACCACTGCCGGCTCCTTGACAGGGTTTTCCGGTTCGCGGTACGATTTCTGACGATAGAGAAGAAGATACTCGGATATCTGCGTCGCCTGTGAGAATGTGAATGCTTGAAATCAGCAAGCGTCAAAGTTTCAAGAGTCGCAAGGAATGGCGCGCCTGGCTGACAAAGAACCACGCCCGGGCCAACGGATTGTGGCTCGTCTTCTATAAAAAGAACAGCGGCAAGAAAAGTGTCTTGTACGAAGAAGCGGTCGAAGAGGCGTTGTGTTTTGGCTGGATTGACGGACGCATCAAGAGAATAGATGACGAAAAATACGCGCTCCGGTTTTCGCCGCGCCGACGCGGGAGCATTTGGTCGGAGTCGAACAAACGACGCGTCGCGCGGATGATCGAAAAGGGATGTATGACCGAAATCGGTCTGGCAAAAGTTGAGGAAGCAAAGCGCAACGACGAATGGGACAAGGCGACGCGGCGCGAGAACACGGCGACTATCCCGCGGGAATTGAAACAAGCCCTCGAAGCGAACGTACACGCACAGCGCTCTTTTGACTCACTCCCGCCATCTCAAAAACGTCTGTTTATCTATTGGGTCACGGAAGCTAAGAAGGACGAGACGCGCCTGAGACGGATCCGTGCGGCCGTCAGGATGTTGGAAGAGAACAAGAGGATCGGCATAGACACGCGGATGAAGGACTGGGAGTAAGATAGAATCGCAACGGGATACGAAGGCGGGAGGCGCCCCCCCGTGCGAAGATGATTTATTTCGCCAGCCTGAGCAGGGCCTGAAGAAGGACGTTGGTCCCTTTTTCCAGGTCATCCCAACGGATCATCTCCTGGGGGGAATGGCTGACGCCGTCAATGCAGGGTATAAATATCATCCCCACGTCCGTGACGAAAGCCAAAATCTGGGCGTCATGCCCCGGTCCGCTTGGAAGCGCGGCATGAGAATAACCGAGTTTTTCGCACTCTGCCTCGATCATCCCAAAGATGCGCGCCGGGATGACCACGGGCTCTGTCCGATCCACAATTTTGGAGGAGAAGGTGAGTCCGCGCGTCGCGGCCACCTCTTCGGCCAGCGGGAAAAGGACCTTTTCCAGATCGAGGAGATCGGTTTTATCCGCGCTCCTGAATTCGAGCGAAAAATCGGCCCGGCCGGGGACATTACTGAAAGTCCCCGGGAGCACACCGACTCTCCCGATCGTGATCATGCTTCCATAGTATTCCGTTGCGACCAGGCGCGTCGCCCGCAGAGCGAAATCAGCCAGCCCCAGGAAGGCATCCCGGCGCAATTCCAGGGGCACGGTCCCGGCATGGCCTGTCTTCCCAATGAACGAACACCAGCGGTAATGTTTGCCGGCGATAACTTCAACGACGCCGATCGGCACTTTTTCGGTTTCCAGCGTCTCCCCCTGCTCGATATGGAGCTCGAGATAGGCTTCGAGTGTCGGGGCCTGTTCCCGGGCGCGAAGGATGGATTCAATGGTGAAATCCGTCCCGGCCAGGATATCCTTGAGCGGCGTTCCGAGCTGCGTGTCCCCCCCGCGGAGGTCGTCTTCGTTCAACCGGCCTGTGAAGGCCCTGCTCCCGAGGAAGTCGCCGACCAGGTTTCCTTCTTCGTCGGTAAATGCAGCGGCTTCCAGAGGCTTGGAAACGGCAAGGCCGCGCTCCTTGATCGTCCTTAGGCATTCGAGGGCGGCGAGGACACCGACCGAGCCGTCGAACCGGCCGCCGTTTCGGACCGTGTCGATATGGGAGCCGGCCATGACCACTTTTCCTCCACTTCCTCCCAGACGGCCGAAGATGTTGCCTGCGCCGTCCTCCCGGTAGGCGAGCCCGGCGCTCTCGATTCTTCCTTTGAGCCAGCGCCTCGCTTCCAGGTCCGCTCGGGAAAAAGAGGGTCTGGTGATACCTCCCTCAGCGTTCCGGCCGAATTGGGAAAGGGCCTCGAGATCCTCTCTGAGTCGATTTGAGTTTATCCGGCTGTCCATTCTGATCCCAGGTCCCTTATTTTCCGAGGAGGGCCTTCATTTCGCGGACGGCGTCCTGGATTCCGACGATGGCGGCCCGAGCCACGATCGAAAAGCCAATGCTGAGCTCGGTGATCCAGGGAACGGCCGCGATAGGGAGGACGTTTCGGTAATCCAGCCCGTGGCCGGAGTGGACCTCCAACCCCAGCCTGTGCGCCAATTCCGCCGCTCTCTTGACTTCCTCCAGGGCCCGATCTCGCGCTTTCCCCGGCTTGAGGTCGGAATATTTCCGCGTGTTGATCTCGATCAACGATACCCCCACATCACGGCACGCTTCGATCTGTTTAAGGTCCGGGTCGACAAAAATACTGACTCGGATCCCCGCTTTGACCAGATGGGGGATAAACGAGGCCAAATGCTTCCGGTTGGCCAGGACGTTGAGCCCGCCTTCCGTCGTCAGCTCCTCCGGACGCTCCGGGACAAGCGACACGACATCCGGCTTGACCTCGAGGGCGATTTTCTTCATCCCGCCGGTCGCGGCCATTTCCAGGTTGAGTTTTGTCTTGATCGCCTCCCTGAGCAGGCGAAGATCGCGCTCCTTGATGTGCCGCCTGTCTCCCCGCAGATGGCAGACGATCCCGTCCGCGCCGGCCTGCTCAGCCAGAAGAGCAATGAGGATGGGTTCAGGCTCGCTGCTCCGCCTGGCCTCCCGGAGAGTAGCAAAATGGTCGATGTTTACGGCAAGCTTCATAGCGATCTCCTTTGGTGAGGATTCAGCCCTAAGTAATATCCAAAAAAACAGGCTGTTGTCAAATTGTCCGGCCTCAACGGCCGATCGCTCTGCCCCACAATACCCCCCCTCGAAGTGCCTGAAAACCGGAAGCATCGCTTTTCCGTATAATCTCAGTGAATCATCAGCCTTCAGACTCTATGAATCACTGATGTTTCATTTCGAAATAAAGAAAAAACGTTGGCTTCTCAGCAGGCGGCGAACATGAATCTCAAAAAGACGCTCGTTCTTGTCCTCTTCTTTATGTCTGCATTTCCCTCGTCAGTTTTTTCGGACAATCAGAGACCTCGGACTCCTACCCTGGAGGGAAATTGGACGGGGGGCTTCAAAATGGGGGAGCACTGGACGACCTATAAGATTCATTTTACAACCGTAAACGGCGTGATCAAGGGGACTTGTGAGGTTCCCCCGGAAAGTGCCCAGGTCGAGGGAGCAAAATCACTTGATCTTGCCAATGCATCCCTCGATGGAGACCGTGTCCATTTTGATATCCCGACCAAAGAGGGAGCGGTTGTCTTTGACGGGGCCTTCAAAGAAGGCGAGCTTCTCGGGAGCTTCAAGAAGGGAACGGCATCAGGGGAAGCGCATCTTCTTAGAATCGTCGCGCTCAAGCCGGAGGCCTGGGCGGGTTATATCGGTGAATATGAAAATGACCGAAACAACTATGTCTCGATCTTTAAATTTTCACAACAAGCTGAGGACGGGAGTATTTTCTATTATGACTCGGAGACTGGACGAGTGGGCGGCCTTCTTCCGCTCTCCGAAACGACGTTTTTTTCTGCCCCTTCGTTCGGAAGTGATTTTCCGATCGACACGAGAGCAAAATTCGAGAAAAACAGCTCGGGAGATGCAGAAAAACTGATCTGGAAAAGGAGTGGTTATCCAGACCGGGAAATTCGGAAAACAAAATTCTACACCGAGGAGATGGTGACTTACCCCAATGGCAATGTCCGGCTGGCAGGGTCTTTGAGAATCCCCAACACACCCGGACCCCACCCGGCCATCGTCTTTTGTCACGGTTCGGGGCCGGGGACCAGAAACCAGGTTTCGATCGTTGCGCCTTTTTTCCTTCATCACGGAATCGCCGTCCTCGGGTTTGACAAACGGGGCGTCGGGCGATCGACGGGGGATTGGCGGAGGATCGATTTTCCAGATCTGGCTTCCGACATCCTGGCGGGGGTGAAGTTTCTTCAAAATCACCCGGATATCAATCCCAAGCAGGTCGGCCTCTACGGGATAAGCCAGGGAGGCTGGCTCGTTTCCTTGGCGGCCTCTCTTTCTAGGGACGTCGCTTTCATAATCTCTCATTCAGGACCGGGCGTGACCCCGAAAGAACAAGAATTCTATATGCTAACCAACATGATGTCCAAGACCGGTTTCTCGAAAGAAGAGATCGACGGCCTGCTCGAGGCCTTGAGCCTGCTGTATGTCTATGGAAAAACAGGCCAAGGGGGTGACAAGCTCGACGCCGCGGTCAACAAACTCAAAAACAATCCCAAGTTGGCCGATGAATTGCCGCCTCCTTCGAAGGACATCAAATGGGAGAAGTTCTACGAGAAACAGCCGTTGGGAGACCCGGGGTGGTTTTTCCATCTTAATGTTGACTTTGACCCCATCCCGGCTTATGCCAAGCTGAAATGCCCCGCCCTCATCATTTTTGGGAAGCATGACGACACCGTTCCGGTCGAGGAAAGCGTCGCGAAAATCGAAAAAATCCTGATGGAGACCAGAAATCACGACACCACGCTCAAGGTCTTTGAAAACGGAGCCCACGGAATCCTTGAGGTTGATAAGAATAATCCAACTCAATTTTCCACGCCGAACAAGGTGATTCCGGGTTATTATGATTTTCTCTGGGGCTGGCTTGAAAAAGTGTTGAAGAGATCCTGAGTCTCCGGCGCCGTCCCCACAACCGGCTCCGGGGTCAGTCCTTTTGTCCCAGATATTTTTCGATGACCGCGCCCATCCTCCGGGCGTAGCTTTCTATCTCGGCCCTGTCTCGCCCTTCAACCATAATGCGGGCGAGGGGCTCAGTTCCGGAATACCTGAGCTCGAGTCTCCCTTGGCCATCGAGAAGGGATTCGATCTCTGTTTTGACACGGACGATCTCCGGAAACTCGCCGAAGTCGACTTTTCTGGCCACCCTGATATTGAGATGCGTCTGCGGGAACTCCTCCAACTCTTCGGCGAGTTTTGACAACGGAAGGCCGGTCTCGTGCATTACGGCTAGCATCTTGAGTCCCGTCAAGATGCCGTCTCCAGTCGGGCAATTGTCCAGGAAGATCGTGTGGCCGGATTGTTCTCCTCCCAGGTTTGCCCCTTCTCCGAGCATTCTGTCCAGGACATACTTGTCCCCGACCTGGGTCCGCAGGAGCTTCAGGTCCCTTTTTTGGAGCGCGACTTCGAGCCCCATGTTGCTGAGGATCGTCGCCACCACCTTCCCCCCCTTCAGACGCCCCCGGCCGCTCATGGACACGGCCTGGACAAAAAGCGTATAGTCGCCGTTCAGGATCCTGCCTCGTTCGTCCACCCAGATCGCCCGGTCGGCATCGCCGTCATAAGCAATGCCCAGGTCGCACCCTGCGTCCAGAACCTCCCGGGCGAGACCTTCGGGATGAAGCGACCCGCAGCCAAGGTTGATATTTTTCCCGTCCGGCCGACAATGGATGACGACGACCTCAATTCCAAGCTCGCGGTGTATGCGCGGGGCCATGGCCGAGCTCGCCCCATCGGCGCAGTCCAGGGCCACTTTCCATTTTTTTCCCGACGGGGAAAAATCAATCGAGTTTTTAAGAAAAGCGATGTAGTCTTCGGCATAGGTCGTGTCGGTCGCAATGCGGGTGCCCTTTTTGGGCATCTTTCGGCCGCCTGCCCGGATCTCTTTTTCGAGCCGGACTTCCCACTCCTCCGGGATCTTGATGCCCTGAGAGGAAAAGATCTTGATTCCGTTATCATGGTAGGGATTATGGGATGCGGAGATGACGATCCCTGCGGACATCTTGTTTTTTCGGGTCAGGATCGAGATGGCGGAAGTTGGAATAACGCCCGCCGAGGCGGCATCCCCACCGCCATCCCTTATTCCCTGAACAAGGGCGCGTTCGATGCGCGGGCCGGATTCACGCGTGTCCCGGCCGATAAGAAGGCGGGGTTCGAGCCCTTCCCCTTGAAGCAGTCCGGTCAGAGCATAACCCAGAGTATAGATCGAGGAAAAATCCAGGGGGAATTGGCCGTCGACACCGCGGATTCCGTCTGTCCCGAAGAGTTTGTCCACGCCCGTCTCTATTTTTTCCTCGGGCTGGATCTGTTCGGGTCCGACGTTGCCTGTTCGATCACGATCGTTATCTTGACCGTCGTGGATGACGGCGCCAGCCTGAGATCCGGCTTGGGGAGAATCAGATCGGCTTCGAGCTCGGCTGTCTGGGTCAGGTTCGAGATATCGACCGGGCTCGTCCTGACCTTGTCTTTGGTCTTGATCTGGCTCTCCGGTCCCTTGACCAGGACCCGGGAGGGATTGACATCAATTTTCTCGATGCGATAGCCTTCCTGGAGTTTCCCGATCAAGTTGGGCACGACATCCATCATCGTTTCCTTGGTCCTCTCGAACTTGATTTTCACCTTGTTCGGCGAGATCCTGACGACCTCAGCTCCGGGCGGGACGCTGACCATCGAGTTGTTGAGCGGATATTCTTCCTGGTAGATATTTCCTCTTTCCAGATTCAATCTGGCCGTGACATTGGCCGGGCTGATTTGGCTGAGCAGGCGGAGGGGAGCCCGCACGGACACATCGACCGTCGCCGACGGCTTTTCCACCAGCTCCAAATCGCGAGGGATATTGGAGGTCTCCAGCGAGACGGCCAAGGTTTTTTCGGAATAGACTTTTTCCTCGGGGATCAAGGTCAGCCAGAGCACGAACGCTAAGACAAAAGAAAAAATCTTAAGGGCCCAGTTACGAAAAAAGAGGTTTCTGAGAAATCTTGTCATCTTCTATTTAGATAGTTCACCAGCCGCTCTTGAAGCCGGTCTTTGTGAGGTTCCTTTTCGAGCCGTCCCCGCGTCGCCAGTGAAATGTCGCCCGTCTCTTCGGAAACGACGATGACCGCGGCGTCCGTCTCCTGGGAGAGGCCGATAGCCGCCAGGTGGCGCGTCCTCGTCAGGTACGCCCTCCCCAAGATGTGCGAAGCCGGAAGGGGAAGAAGGCAGCCGGCCGCCAGGATCTTATCTCCCTGGATGATGACCGCGCCGTCGTGAAGGGGAGAGTGCGGATAAAAGATGCTCACCAGGAGATCTCTGGACAGGTTGGCATCGACCTTTGTCCCCCGGTCGGCGTATCCTGACAGGGAAATTTCCTTCTCGATAGCGATCAGGGCCCCGATCTTCTTTTGGGAGAGATAATCCACGCCCAGAATGAGGTCTTCAATCCTCTCCTGGAAAGACCTCAAGCCGAGCGGCCGGCGCAGCGTCCGCGACCCGACCCCTGTGAGAAACCTGCGGATTTCTCCCTGGAAGAGGACGATGATGGCGATGATCAAGTAAGTGGCAAAATATTTTATCAGCCACTGGGAGACAACCAGTCTGGCCCACTGCGTAACCAGGTAGAGGAGGGCCACGATGCCCAATCCGACGGCCATCTGGTAGGCCCTGGTGTCCTTGATCAGGAGCAAAAAGGAATAGATGATGAAAGTGACGAGAATGATGTCGATAAAGTCCCTTAGAGTGAACCGGTGCAGTGACTGGAGGATTTCAGCAAACATAGCGGTTCTTGTTCACTCCGTACGAGTTTTTATCCGGAGGCTCGTTGAGGATGGTCTCGGCGACCAGGACCGCCCGCTTGACCGCCTTCACATCGTGGACCCTCAAGATATGGGCTCCGCGGATGATGCTCAGGACGCTGGCCGCGATTGTCCCTTCCAGGCGCTCCAGAGGGGGTGAGTTCAGGATCTTTCCGATAAACGACTTCCTGGAGAGACCTATCAAAAGCGGACAGTCAAGCTCCCCCAGGAATGGGAGACGGTTGATCAGGGCCAGGTTGTCCTGAAATCTTTTGCCGAAGCCGATCCCCGGGTCGACAATGATCTTCTCTTTCTTGATACCATAAGCCAAGGCGACCTCGATCCGCTCTTTGAGAAAGCTCTTGATCTCTCCCAGCAGGTCGTCGTAGTGCGCTTCAACCTGCATCGTCTTGGGGGTCCCTTTCATGTGCATCAGGATGACCGGGACATCTTTTTGGGCGACGAGAGAGATCATCCGGGCGTCGAACCGGAAGGAGCTGATGTCATTGACCAGATCGACTCCCGCGTCGAGCGCGGCGCGGGCGATGTCCGCCTTGGTCGTGTCGATCGAGAGGAGGGCGCCGGTCTTTTTGCGGAGTTCGGTCACGACCGGAATGACCCGCCGCAATTCTTCCTTGGTCGGGACGGGTTCTGAGCCGGGTTTTGTGCTCTCTCCCCCGATATCGATGACGTCCGCTCCCTCAGCAACGAGCTCAACCCCCCGTCCGACGGCCGCATCTCTTTCCAGGTAATGTCCGCCGTCCGAGAAGGAATCAGGCGTGACGTTCAGGACGCCCATGATCCAGGTCCTCGGGCCGAGGACAAAATCCTTCCCTCTGACCTGGATCGTGTATTGTTTTCCGGCCATTCTCCCTAGTTCGATTCCGGTTCCTTGTCCGCCGCCTGATTTCCGGCAGGCTCGGCTTTTTTGTCAGGGGATGCCTTCTTCCCGTCTATGAGGGCATTGATTTCCTCGTGGCTGAGGATCTCTTTTTCGAGCAGGGCTAAGGCGATCTTCTCGAGCTTGTCCTTGTTGGCCTCGACCAGCCCCTGGGCCCGGGCGTAGCTTCGGGTCACGATCTTTTTCACCTCGTCGTCAATGTATTCGGCCGTCCGCTCGCTGAAATTCTTGTTCATGGCCAGGTCGCGGCCGAGGAAGATCAGGTCATCCCTTTCGCCGAAGGTGAGCGGTCCCAGGTCGGACATGCCCCACTGGCAGACCATCTTGCGGGCGATCTCCGTGGCTTTTTCGAAATCGTTGGCGGCTCCGGTTGTGGTCTTCCCGATGAAGATATTTTCTGCGATCCGGCCGGCCATCAACACGGTCAACTGGGCATCGAGATAGTCTTTGCTGTACGTGTAGCGGTCGTCGAGGGGCAATTGCTGAGTCAAGCCCAGGGCAAGGCCGCGGGGAATGATCGTGACCTTATGGATCGGGTCGGCTTCGGGAATCAGGGCGGCCATCAGGGCGTGGCCAGCTTCGTGGTAGGCCGTCGTCTTCTTTTCCTCGTCGCTGATGATCATGCTCTTGCGTTCGACGCCCATCAAGACTTTGTCCTTGGCCGATTCCAGATCTTTCATAGTCACCGATTCTTGACCGAATCGGGCGGCCAGGAGGGCGGCCTCGTTAACGAGGTTGGCCAGGTCGGCACCGGAAAAGCCCGGCGTCGAGCGGGCCAGAACCTTGAGGTCCACGTCTTTGGCCAGAGGGATCTTGCGCACGTGGACATTGAAAATCTCTTCCCGCCCTTTGACGTCGGGCATGTTGACGACGATGCGGCGGTCAAACCTTCCGGGGCGGAGAAGGGCGCTGTCCAGGATGTCCGGACGGTTGGTGGCCGCGATGAGGATGATACCTTCGTTGGAGTCGAAACCG
Source organism: Candidatus Aminicenantota bacterium (assembly GCA_963701305.1). Taxonomy (GTDB): domain Bacteria; phylum Acidobacteriota; class Aminicenantia; order Aminicenantales; family CAVYOD01; genus CAVYOD01. Next base: position 698,804 of record OY969586.1, on the reverse strand, counting down.
TCCATCTCAACGAGGAGCGCGTTGAGCGTCTGTTCCCGCTCATCGTGGCCGCCGCCGAGGCCGGCTCCACGCTGGCGTCCGACGGCGTCGATTTCATCGATAAAGATCAGGCAGGGGGCGTGCTTCTTTCCCTGTTCGAAAAGGTCGCGCACCCGGGAGGCGCCGACTCCGACAAACATTTCGACGAAATCCGAACCGCTGATCGAGAAGAAAGGCACGTCGGCCTCACCGGCCACGGCTCTGGCGAGAAGGGTTTTCCCGGTTCCGGGAGCCCCGACCAGGAGCACTCCTTTGGGGATCCGGCCGCCGAGTCTCTGGAATTTTTGCGGGTCTTTCAGGAATTCGATTATTTCGTGGAGCTCTTCCTTGGCTTCCTCGACCCCGGCGACATCTTTGAAAGTCGCTTTTTTCTGGAGCCCGGAGAACAGCTTGGCCCGGCTCTTGCCGAAGGAAAGGGCCTTGTTGCCTCCGGCCTGCATCTGGCGCATGAAGAAGACATAGAAGACGATGAAAAGGAGGATGGGAAACCAGGTGAATAGATAAGAGTACCATGTCCCCCGAGAAGTGTCTTTGACGTCGATGTTGACCTTGTGCTCCCGAAGGATCTTGATCAGATCATCATACTGGGGAGTGACCGTCTTGAAGGTCGTCGCGTCACTGTATTTTCCGCGGAGCTGGCTGCCGGAGATGGTGACTTCCTCGACCTTGTTGGCTTCCACGTCGATCATAAACTCGCTGAAATTGACCTCCTTCTTGGTCAGGTTGGGATTTTGGAGAAGACTGTAAAGAAGGATAATGACAATGCCTGCGGTGATCCAGAAGAAGGCATTTCTGTAAGATTTATTCTTTTTCTTGGGCATTTTTTCGTCCTTTTCAGGCATATTCTAGCACTTTTCGCGGCCAATGTTAACAAGGATGAGGAGATAGGGTCAGATGTGTGGACCTGGCCCCATTTTCTGAGCTAGAATGAGGGCATGATAAGCCGAGAGCGGGTGCTTGCGGCCGTTGAGCATCGAGAGCCCGATAAAGTGCCGATCGATCTCGGCGCCATGCGCTCCACGGGAATCTCGGCCATCGCTTATGGCCGTCTGAAGAAATACCTGGGGATGATGAAGGGCCAGACCTACATCTATGACGTGGTCCAACAGCTCGCCGAGCCCGAAGATCAAATTCTGGACTACGTGGAGTCGGACGTCGTGGACCTGGGCCGAGTTTTTTTGAACAGGGAAGAGGATTGGAAGGAATTCACTTTGCCTGACGGATCTTTGGCGAAGATCCCCCATTACGCTGATTTGGTGCCTTGTGAGGGCGGTTGGCTGGCCAAGGGTCAGGACGGCACAATCATCGGAACGATGCCCGAGAATGCCTTCTACCTCAATCAGGACTGCTTTCCCCTCCGCGATTGGGACGGAGAAGATCTCTCCGTGCTCGAGCGACTGCCCGATCACATGGGAAAGGTCACCTGGGCGGCCCTTCCGACGGCGCCCTGGGACAAGCCTCTCACGCTAGAACACTTGGCGGAGATCCGGCGCCGCGCCAAGCATCTTTACGAGTCCACGGATTATGCGGTCATGGCCTCATTCGGGGGCAACCTCTTGGAGTGGGGCGAGTTCCTTTGCCGCGCCGATCAGTTCCTGGCGGATGTGGCCGAAAACCCAGTCAAAGTAGAAAAGCTGCTCGATAGGCTCGTCGAGATTCATCTCGGGAACTTGGAGAAATTCCTGGACGCGATCGAAGGTTATGTTCAAATCATCCAGATGGGCGATGACCTGGGGACGCAGCTCGCGACGATCGTTTCTCCGAAGTCCTATCGCGAGATCTTCAAGCCCCGGCACCGGATGATCTATGAACGCGTGCGGCGGCGTTCAGGAATTCATCTTTTTCTTCATTCCTGCGGCTCGATCGCCGACATCTTGAAGGACCTTATCGAGATCGGGGTCGAGATCATCAACCCTGTTCAGACGAGCGCAAGGGGAATGGAGCCGGAGAAGCTCAAACGCGAGTTCGGTAAGGACTTGACCTTTTGGGGCGGGGGTTGCGACACGCAGAGGGTGCTCCCCGAAGGGACGCCCGCCGAGATCGAAGAACACGTCAGGGAGCGGATCGACATTCTTGCTCCCGGCGGCGGCTTCGTCTTCACCCAGGTCCACAATATTCTGCCCAACGTTTCTCCAGAGAACATCGTCGCCATGTATGAGGCCGTTAAAAAATACAGGTGAAAGGCAAATGCGGCCGGGATGTCCGGGGATGATGTTTATAAAAGGTGTGAGCGTGCAATGAACGACCTAAACCTGAAGGGTGTCCCCTTGGGGAACGTCCCCCAGTTTCATAAGCCTCAAAAAATAGCGTACAGGATTCCGTCGGTGCTGCCGAAATAGACGACTCCGTCGGCGGCGGCCGGGGAGGAGAGAATTGAACCGAGGGATAGGAACCTATTGAGCTGGAGAATGACCCAATTGTAAGTCCCCATGGTTCCATCCTCGATCCTCTCGTAATTGAATTTCCCTTCAGGCGACAGGAGCCGGGAAGCGTTCTGGTTATAGCCGTCCGTTCGGAACTCCCACAGGATTTTTCCCGACGCCGTGTCAAGCGCGGCCAGTTTGCCGTCAAAGGCGCCGGCATAAGCCACATCATCGGCCAGCGCGAGGGAGGAGAAAATGTACGCCTTCAATTTCGTGGCATAGACCTCCCGGCCGGTTTCTCTCTCCAAAGCGAAAAACGTGGTGCTGTCCGAAGTCCCGAAGTAGATCATCTTTTTCTTGACCGCCGGAGAGCCGATGATCCAGGAACCTTTGGTTGAAAAGTTCCATTTCTGCTTGCCGGTCGCGGCATCCAGGGCATAAAGGTGGGCGTCCCGGCAGCCGAAATAGACCGTCCCGTCGGCGACCGCGGCCGACGATTGGATTCCCGACTGGTTGTGATATTGCAGGTCTTCGCCGGTCTTGAATTTCCATTTTTCCGCGCCCGTTTTCGCGTCCAGGGCGTAGAAATAATTATCGAAGCTTCCGAGGTAGACCACGCCGCCCGCGAGCGCCGGTGAAGTGTGGACGACATCCCCCGTTTGGAATTTCCAGACGAGCGCGCCTGTCCGGACGTCCAGGGCGTAGATGCGGGAATCCCCGCAGCCGAAAATGACTCTGTCGCCGTCGACCACGGCCGAAGAGAGGAAGTAATCCCACGGATTGGGAAACATCTGGGTCCTGGGCCTCATCCCATCCAACCCTCGGGCTTCCGAACGGCGTTCTCCCTCGGTTTTGAATTTCCATCTCAAACGACCGTCTTTAGAATCGAGCCCATAAAAGTTGCCGTCATAGCTCATGAAAAAAACGCCGCCGCGTGAGACGACGGGAGTCGAATCAATTTCTCCTTCTGTTTTGAATTTCCATTTCAGGTTTCCCGAGCGAGCGTCGATCGCGTAGAGGTGATGATCCTCGCTTCCAATGTAGACGACCCCCCCTGAAATGACCGGAGAAGAAAAAATTCTTCCCAGGGTTTTGAATTTCCATTTTATCCCATGAAGCTCTCTCACCGCCTTGCTACTGTAGACGCCGGTGTGCTGCGGATTGCCGCGGAACATCGCCTCCTGCGAGTAGAGGGGAGCGGGTCCGACAAGCCAGAAAAAGCCGAGCACGCAAAAAACAGATGTGATCGCTTTGCCAAGGCGTTGCTGATTCATCCTTATTCCTCCTCAGGAAAACTGAGGGACGTTCCCCAAGGGGACACCCTTGAACGCTTAATATAACGAAAAGATGTTATTTTTCAAGCAGAGTTTTTTTGAAAATCAAAGGGTGTCCCCTTGGGGAACGTCCCCCAGCTTTATTGAGCCTGGATGGCAATGTAGGACTGGCTCTCCCCCCTCCGCACCAGAAGCGCGACTGCGCTTCCCTTCACCAACTTGCGCATTTCCCGATTGAAATCCTGGACTGTCCGGATATCGACCCGGTTCACCTGCTTGATCAAATCGCCTCTCTGGAGTCCGGCTTCATCAGCCGGACTGCCCGCGGCCACTTCGGAGACGACGACTCCATGATCATTACCATAACCGAGTTGCTGGGCGATGTCAGGGGTCAAGGTCTGAACGCTCAACCCGAGCTTCTTGGTGGTTTGCTCTTCAGGCTGTTCCTTTTCCTTCTCCGCCGCCGTCTGCCCCTTTGGGCGCTCTCCGAGCTCAATCCCCAGCTCCATCTTGGCCCCGTCGCGCAGCAGCCCGAGTTTGGCCCGGGTACCCGGCTTGGACTGAGCGACGATGTTCCGGAGCTGGGTGCTGTCGCTGATTTTTTGGCCGTTGCATTCGATGATGATATCGCCCTGCTTGATTCCTGCCTTGGCAGCTGGTCCGTTCGGAACGACCTCGGTCACGATCGCCCCTTCGGTCGATTTCAATTTCAGCGCCTTGGCCAGGTTATCGTCGATCCCTTGGAGAGTCACCCCCAAATAGCCGCGAATCACCTTGCCCGTGGCGATAAGCTGATCCATGACCTGGCGAGCCATGTTGATGGGAATGGCAAACCCGATGCCGATGCTGCCTCCGCTTGGGCTGGTGATAGCGGTGTTGATAGCGATAACGTTTCCTTCAAGATCGGCCAGCGCCCCGCCGGAATTACCGGGATTGATCGAGGCGTCGGTTTGGATGAAATCTTCGAAATCGGCCAGTCCGACCATGGACCTCCCCTTGGCGCTGATGATGCCGGCCGTGACCGTGTGCATCAGTTGGAAGGGATTGCCTACGGCGATCACCCACTGGCCCACGGCGACTTTGTCCGAATCCCCCAGGGTCGCGGCCGGCAGATTGTCGGCGTCGATCTTGATCACAGCGACGTCTGTTTGAGGATCGGTCCCGACGACTTTAGCCTGAAAGGTCTTTTTGTCGGCCAACCGGACGGTCAGCTTCTCTGCTCCGGAGACAACATGGTTGTTCGTTAGGATATAGCCGTCCTTGGAAATGATGACGCCCGAGCCGAGGCTGTGCTGGACCTGCTTCTCCGGTTTTCCCTGTTCACCAAAGAACCTCTTGAAAAAATCATCGCCAAAAAACTGTCTAAATGGATCCTCAGGGCCTCCGAATTGATTCTGGACCGTGACCACCTGCTCGGCAAAAATGGGGACGACCGAAGGACTGATCTTGGCCGCCGCAGATTCAAAGGCCTGGCTCAATTCCGCTATTATCTGCTGATTCTCCTGGTCCGGAACGGGATTTGACTGGGCCCTCGAGGCGAGCATCCCAAAGGTAATCCCTAAGACAAGAAAGAAAACGATAAGAAAATAAGACCTATTGGCTCTTTGCATACCAACTCTCCTTTGTTTTGTTCCCCATATCGTGGAAGCGAGCTCCCCGGGCCCGAGAGTTCCCCTTTTTATTGGTGCGCTGGTCGCGCCAACTTAATAATATCTAATAACTAAAATCCCGGGTAGAAACTGAACTGGAAGTACCACCCTTTACCCGGACGGGCAAAAGGTTTCACATAGTTAAACCCGATGACAAGATAGCCCAAGACATTTATCCGCAGGCCGACGCCCGCGCTCGTGATCGGTTTGCGGAGGACCGGCGTACGAGAATAGCTCTTAGACGGCCAAATTGTGTCACCGTTCATCCAGGCCATTCCGGCATCAAAGAAGCTCACGAAATCGACGGGGAAAAAACCGTAATACCCGCGCCCTAGGTGAAGCACACCGAAGAGAGGAAAGCGCAGCTCCGCGTTGGCGATCGCTATCTTGCTTCCCAGGAGCCGGTTGAAATCAAAAAAGTTCTTGCCGGATGGGTCATATTCAGCTGCGCTGAAAGAGCCGAAGTCATAACCGCGGACCAACCCGTCGAGGCCGATATAAAGGGGATAGAGGCGGGGGTCGTCCGCTCCGTGCCCATAACGTCCGTAGTGGAGCGCCCGGAAAGCGAGAGTGAACGGTCTTACCGGCATCAAATATCTGCGATAATCCAGCAGAACCGAGCTGACACTGATCGTCCCGATCTGGGGCATGGCTTCAACGATGTAGGATTGGCCGATGATCGGACCGGTGGCGCCGAACAACGAGCTGTCGTAGATCAAGGCCAGGCTGGCGTTCCAGAAATGAAAACCCGGTGGCGACGGCAGGCTGTCGATCTGGTCGATCAGAAGATTTCCCGATTGGAGACCGACGGCCTGAGTGAAAACCTCGTTGGAAAACCCGATATATTCGTACCCGCCGCTCAATTCCACTCGCTGGATCTGGTTGAAGGGATAGGTCACGAAACCTGAAACCTGGTTGTCGATCTGGGCAAACGTGTATTCCCGTTGGACGATGGCCGGCTCCCCGTTGATGACCTCTTCGGTCACGGAGAAGCCTCCATAAAGATAGGGGATCCGCTGGGCAACAACGCCCCAGTTCATACGCCTCGCGCTGTTGATGTAGCCGACCAGGCCGCCGCTGTATTTGATTCTCCCGTTCACCTGGGCGATCGTCTCGAGAGTGTGCTCTCCGAGCATATCGTTCCAGAAGAGGGCGATGCCGCCTCCGGCATAGGTGCCGTAGCGGTCCACTCCGAACCCGACACTCGGTTGGGCCACATAGTCCAAAGTCAACTTGGGTTTGTAAGAAGCGACTGCGAAAGTAGTTTGCTCCGGCAAGCCGAAGAGAGGATTCCGTAGCAATCCGAGCAGGGAGCTGGCGACCCGTTCCGTCGGCGGGAGGATCGAGGGCTTGAGCGCGCCGAACTGAGTCAAGGAAGGTTTTCCGGCCAAAGCTTCGGGCGTGTCTATGGAATAGATCTCATATTGGCCCGCGAGATAAGCCGAGTAGACCAGACGATTTGTATCCCGGGCGACGGAAAAGGCCGGGCTCTCGACGGTGATCCCCGCTACGCCGGTGTAGAGGTCGGTCACCTGGAAAATGTTGCCGCTGGCTAGCTCCATCCGGTAGATATCGCTGATCCCGTTCTGATCGGAGATGAAGTAAAGGCTCTTCGAGTCCCCGGACCATTGGGGGTTGATGTTCTTGGCGTTGTCGAAACCGGCGAGTTTTCTGACCTCGCCCGATTCCGGATCCATGAGGGCCAGTTGATACCGGCCGATACTGAGCATGGAGAGGTCAGTCGAGAAGCGTTCGGTGGCAAAGGCAATCGACCGGCCATCGGGCGACCAGACCGGATTGTGGTCTGCGTAAGGATCATTCGTCATCTGCTTGAGGTTTCCGGAATCGAAGTCGTAGATGAAAATGTCAGTCACGCCGCCCGACATGGCCGAAAAGACAATGCGCTTTCCGTCGGGGGACCAGGTGGGGTTCAAGACCTCATCAACCTGGCGGAAGGGAATCTCCTTCTCTATCTTTTTGTTGGACATGTTGAAGATCGTGAGCTCGGGGTGACCTTCGCTGATACTTCCGATCACAAAGCGTTTTCCCTGGTGGTCCCATGAACCGACGGAGCTTATGAACTGGAGGCTCTCGAAGTGGGGGCTGACCGCGGTTTCGGTCAGCTTGCCGAACACCTTCCCCGTCTGGGCATCAGCCTCATACATCTCGATTGAGAAGAGGTCCCGGGTCGAGAAGAAAATCAGGCTCTTTCCGTCCGGACTGAGGGAGGGAGAAATATTGTAAGATCCCTCTTCCTTTCCCTTGATGAGGACGCGGCTCGATCGGTCCTGGAGCTGGGTTAGGCCCGGGGCACCCTCGGGGGGTGGCGGCGTTGCCGTCCGGGTCAGGACCACTTTCTGTTCTTCGGTGGAAAGCAGTGGGTCATAGGCGGCCTTGATCGCGGCCTGCCAATCGGAGCCGAGCTGCTTGATCGAAATCTTGAGCGTTTTCTCGAGAAGAGTCTGATAGTCGCCGACTCGTCCCACCGAGTTCATGAGCCGTGAGACCGTCTCGTCTCCCCACCTTCCTCCTACATAGGACCAAAAGGCCTGACCCCAACGATAAGGAAAGTACCGCGGATCGTCGAGTTTCTTGAGGGTCGGAAACTCCTTTTTCCTGATTGCATCCCTCATCCACATGGCGGTGTTGGGATCGATCGGACCGATGGAGAGGTACTCCGCCTGGCCTTCGATCCACCAGAGGGGAAGCCGGATATCTCCGGTCTGCCCCGCGGTTTGCGTACTGCCGAGACCCGCCATATCGTATTGGAAGGCATGAACGAGCTCGTGACCGATGACATGGTCACTCTGAGCCAGGGAGTATCCGAAGGGAAGAATGATCCGCCGCCTGATGGATTCCGTGACTCCACCTGTTCCCTCGCCGATGACGCCCGGCAGAACGGTCGTCTGCTGGAAGTCGGGCTGGCTGGAATAAATGATAAGAGCCTGGCGGCCCCGCAGGTTGTGGTTGAGAAAACGAGAAAAACGGTTGTACCAGCGTTCGGCGATGCGGCCGGCGCGCTGTGCTTCGGTCTCCTCTTCGGGATAAAAATAGATATCGAAGTGCTGCGTTTTTACAATCTTGAAATTGAAATGCTTGTACTGGACCTTGTTGCGGCCGAAATATTGGGCGCTGGCGTTGGGAATGACGATGGCCAAGACAAAGGCGAGAAGGGCGAAATACGCCAATCTCGAGAGATTGAGCTTGCCGAATAAACGAGAGAACCTCATGGTAGCCTCCTAGATGTGACCTTTTTGGGAAGGATTTGGCTAATCAACCCACAATTAAATTTTAACACCTCTTTTGGAATTTTGAAACAACCCCGATCTGCTGGAAATTTCATCGCGGGCGATCCTGGCGCATAAATCCTCTTTCCAGGTTCCACCCAATTCAGTATAACACATTCCAGTCCAATTGTGTTGCCTTCGTGGGAAATAACGTGAAAAAAGAATCGGGCCCGGCTTGGAGGATTAATAGGAGAAGTTTGCGAGCAGATACTCGATTTCGGCGCGGTAGGGGGCGGAGGGCTGGGCGCCTAGCTTGGTCACCGAGAGCGCCGCGGCGGCGTTCGCGAACCGGGCGGCGTCCACGATCGATTTGTTCTCGGACAGGGCGACGGCCAAGGCGCCGTTGAACACATCGCCCGCGGCCGTGGTGTCGATTGCTTTAACCAGGAAGGCCGGAACCAGCTCTTGAAGACGAGCGGTCGCTACGAACACGCCCTGGGCCCCCAGGGTGATGAGCACGGCTTCGATTCCCTTGGAAAGGAGAGCGGCCGCGGCTTTTGACATCGCGGCCGGATCGGTGGGCTTTATTCCGGTCAGCATTTCCGCTTCGGTTTCGTTCGGAGTTAAGACGGAAACGCGAGAGAGCAGAAGGTCGTCGAGAGGCTGAGCCGGTGCTGGATTCAGGATGACCCGGACGTCATGGTCCCTGGCGATTTGGGCGGCTCGGCGGACTGTCTCGATGGGGATCTCCAGCTGCATCAAAAGGACCGAAGCGGAACTGATGATATCAGCCAGGTTTTCAACGTCAGCGGGTATTAGGCGGGCGTTTGCGCCCGAGGCCACCGTGATGGCGTTTTCGCCGTCCCCGGCGACGGTTATCAGGGCGATTCCCGAGGGGGCTTCTTTATCTTTAATTATGTAATCGGTGTCGATCCCGTCGCCGGCAAAGCCTTCGATCGCTCTCTGCCCGAAGACATCATCTCCGACCCGGCCGATGAACACGACGTCCCGGTCGGCACGGGCCGCGGCGACTGCCTGGTTAGCGCCTTTGCCTCCTGCGGCTGTGAGGAATTGCCCTCCGATAACTGTTTCGCCGGGCTGCGGGATGTGATCCGCCTTGATGATCATATCGGTGTTGGAGCTCCCGATGACAACGATCCTGGTCCGTATCGCTTCGATCATGCTTTTCCTCTCTCGCAGCATTATAGCCAGAAGGAGACTCGGTGGCAACGAAGAGACCAAGCGCAACCAGATCCCAATTGACGCGCTCCTTCCTTCTAGAGGCCTTCGGTTGTCTATCCAATTCCGAAGTGCCGCGGTCCCTTGACTGAATCTTGCACTTTCAGTAATATAGTCAACACTCTTGTGGGGCTGTAGCTCAGTTGGGAGAGTGCTTGACTGGCAGTCAAGAGGTCGCCGGTTCGATCCCGGTCAGCTCCACCAGGTTATTTCATCTGTTTCCCCTGATTTTCTTGCGATTCCCTGATTTTATATTTTAAGCCTGAGTTAGTTAAACTGAGCCATTTTTAGCGATTTTGTCCTCAATTTGTCCACACGGAATATTAGGGTGAAGTCTATATTCAGAAGACGCAAGGGACTTAAAATCCTCCAGGAAGAAAACGTGAGCTTATTCCGTTAAGCTCATATTTGCCAGCAACTTACTGAAAAATTAGGTAGTTACGAGAAAATAGTGGAGTATTGTACTGTCTGTATTGTTTGCATTATTTGCATTGTTGGATGCAAATAGGTGACACATTAGGTGACACAGTGGTGGGATTGCGGGGGTGGCCTTGATCGAGAGACCAAACTAAAGTTATTATGAAACGCGGAAATGTAGCTTAGGCAACCAACGGATGGGTTCAAGTCCATTTGACGACACACAGGAACCTCAGAACCGGGATCTTTCCCTATATGAGGTAGGTCGCAGGCTTGGCGTTACCAGACGCAACGTTTTCTCGGTCACTTTTGCTAGCTTGGATTTATGATCAGCTAGCATCGCTGTACACTCGATTACTCCAATATTGCCCACCGGCGTTATGGCAATAACACCGGACCCCTCCATCAATTACCTGCTTTGCCCATAATTCACGGTTGAGAATCCAAGATGATTAAGAAGTATTGAAATAGCAAACGCAAATGATGGTACTCCGAGGAAGGTCTGTAGATGACTACATTCAATAACTAGAATTACTAAAACAGCTATGCTATTAATATTGTGCCGCAAATTTAGAATATACTAAGCCAATATGCTAATTAAAGAAGAAGAAAAATTAAGGAAGATAAAGAAACTAGCAATTATGGCATTATTTTCTGATGCTGATCTTATGGATTTTTTTGTATTAAAAGGAGGAAACTTACTTGATATAATTTATAATATTTCGCTCCGCTCTTCGATAGATCTAGATTTCTCAATCGAAGGTGAATTTAAGGAAAAAGACATTGCCATAATAAATAGAAAAATAGAAAATGCTCTTGAAAAAACTTTCCGAGAAGCGGGATATATTGTATTTGATATTAATTTCTCAGAAAAACCCAAAAAGATCTCCTCATCTATAAAAGAATTCTGGGGAGGGTACCTTATCGAATTCAAATTGATAGAAATCGATAAATACCCAGAATTTAAAACTGCAATAGAAGCACTGAGAAGAAACGCTACTGTTGTAGGGCCTAATCAATTAAGAAAGTTCAGAATAGAAATTAGCAAATTTGAGTATTGTGCCCAAAAAGAAAAGAGTGAATTGGAAGGATTAACCGTCTATATTTATTCTCCTTTAATGATCGTTTTAGAAAAGCTAAGAGCCATATGTCAACAAATGCCTGACTATAAAAAGATAGTAAAATCTCATCAAAGAACAGCAAGGGCAAGAGATTTTTTGGATATTTATGTAGTCTTTGAAAATTTTAAGATAAATTTGGGCGAGAATATCGGGCTCTTACAGAACATTTTTGATGCCAAGAAAGTGCCATTAAGTTACATAAACAAAATTAAGAATTACAGAGAATTTCATCGGCAAGATTTTGACGCTGTGAAAGCTACCGTAAGAGCAGATATAATATTAAAGGAATTTGATTTCTATTTTGACTATGCAGTCAAAAAATGTGAGGAATTAAAATCCCTTAGGATAATATAATCTCCATCTTTTGGAATATTCCATATTTTTCATTTGATGTGTAAGATAGAAATCATTATTGAGGCCAAAATCTCTAAATAATTCTAATTTTGAAACATCGTATCCAGCTTTCTCGAAATAAAAACCAATAGCTTGATGATAGGGATAGATATAATCAAGTTTCTTAAAATAATTGATTAATTTTTCCATATTGAATTTTGGAAGGGCGGATCTATAAGCCTTTAACACCTCGAAAATACCTCCTGAATATACAGGCCTTACTGCAATATCAATCAATGTCCTCTCAACATCGGTAAGTTGTATTCTTTCGCCGTTTGGACCTATGACATCCATTACACCGAGCTTTCCTGTATACATACCATTCAAAAGATAAATAATGTAATCAGAATACCTTGCAAAATTATTTGATATTCTCCAGGGGCGGCGAAAAGCAAAATCAATATTTTTTTGATTAAGACTTTGTTTTGATCGGGTTTTCTCCGGTTGTTCGAAATTCAAATATATCGCCCTGGGTATTTGCTCAGTTAGTTCATGGATATAAACGGACGAATAATGACAAAAGTAGGATCCGTTCTTCAAAGAGCTCGAAATTTCAAAGATCGAAGAATTATACTTAATATATCTGGTTATATTATTGTGGGGAAACTTGATAGTTATTAATTTAAGAATATCTTCTTTCAATAAAAAATCAACAAATCTTCTAACAGCTATTGATTTGCTTAATTTCCAAGCTATTTTTTTTCCAACGATAATGCTTTTTAAATCGTCTGTTTTGAAAACGCTAGTCTGCTGAGAATTAAAGAAAGCCTGAATTTCAACTTTGGCTTCGTTAAGGCTTGATATTCTCATTTTTAAGGGATCCTAGTCTTCATGTAGTATGTATATATACATACTACATGAATTATTCTTTTTTGTCAAGAAAAAATCATGTTCCTACTCTAATGTATATATACATTAGAGTAGGTTTACTAGCAGGGCTGAAGGAGAGCTGACTCGCTGGCAGGCTAACTGGCCTTTTTCATTCCCACAATAGGCCTAGTATGCTGAAATCCGACAAGTCCGTGACTTGGCCAAAAACAGCAAATTACAGGCCACTTTTCCGCGAGAGAATGTAGCAAGGAAAAGGAGGGGCGGTAGGCAGCATGGAACGGGCGAATTTGTGCTACATTTCCATGATCTAAAATCCAGTCCGGCTCGGTTCGGAGTTGCGTTCGATTCCCTCCTCCCGCACCAGATTTCCCCTGACTTTTGCGGCTTGGTTTGTTTTCGCCTTTTGAGCTCCGTTAACCGGAATTAGGCGAGCTTTCTCTATTTTGGCACACTATTGGCATACACGGAGAGGTCTATGCTGCTGCAATGTTGACTTCACAACTTAACTATGCTAAAGAAGTCATCGGGGATTAAAACAGAGACCTAATCTAGTGCAGTCAGGATGAGTTTTTTTGGGTGGTTTTGTCTCAATCGCTGCCGCAGAATTTCAGGGCTTCTAGCGAATCAATTGTGTCTCGCCTAAAACGATGTTTCGACTGGTCGCTCACTTTAAAGGTTCACTCGGAGGGCAATGTCTTGTTGCTTGGCCAGAAGATGGATCCGTGCGTTTCGACACCAAGATAGATACTTTCGATATAAAAGCTCAACTGATCTCAACCTCAGGCAGCAGTTGGAAAAAATCTGACGAGTTATATCCTACCTCGGGATACGACCAAGTTCTACTGCAAGTAGCTGGGGAAGAACCGGAGGAACCTCCTCGAGCTATGCCAGATGACAAAGGTCAAATAGATTACACAACAAATAATGAATTTTATGGGGAGCGGGCTGAAAAATACAGGGACGCTGCCCGCAGTTATGTCAATCGTCTAATAAGGTTTTTTAAGTATCGGCTTAAGACTCCCTTTTTAAAGGAACTGCTGCCCTTCGATAATTCTTTTGTTATAGAGCAGTGGACTGACCACTTGGGACATATTCTCCATAAAGGCCCATATATATATGCTGTGAAAATGACCCCGGGTTTATGGGGAGGGATCGGTGTTGGCAAACTGAACCCCAATTCCATTCCTCTACTTCAACAAGCTATAATCCAACCTATCCAGCCTGAACTTTATGAGCAAGTACTTTCGGACGCCCAGACGGCTATATTCGAAGACAATCTTAGACGTGCGGTACTTGAACTTGCGATAGCATGCGAGATTGCAACGAAGAATTGTCTTTTCCCAGGGGGTCGCCAGCGGGAGCTGCATTTGAGTACCTTGAAGACAAAGCCCAGATTAGAACGAATATTCTGAATCTTCTTGATGCTGTCGCCCTAGAAGCATTTAACAAAAGCTTTAAAAGGGATCAACCCGAAAAATACGATTCGATAGACTACCTATTTCAATGTCGCAACAAGGTCGTACATCGAGGAAATCTGACTTTTAGAGATAAGGGAGGAGAAAAAGTGTCCGTCAACAAGGCCTTGGTCATGCAGTGGTGGGAGGCTACAGAGGCTCTATTCTCCTGGCTGAAAGGCCTTGTTTAGATAAGGAGAGAGAGACGATAAGTGTCAGCCGAGGCCAGCAAATGATGAGAATGAAGGCCTTAGGCCCTGGCAAACGAAATGTCTTGCCGAAGGCTAAATCTTATGAGTGTGATTAATCTAAGAATGTTCTGAGCATCAATATGGAACTGAAAAAAGACTACTTGCCAAACTTATTTGACCAATATGAGGTAGAAGAAAACCGTCTAACCAATGCACTTCTTCAGACCTTGGCAATTTCGTCCCGGATAGTGGATCGCTTCCTGAACCACTTTATCCCACATATATCAATTAAAGAAATAGCTTCCATAGGGCTTTCAGAACAACGGATCCCTAAAAAGAATGGCAAAGATGCACCTGTAGCTCAGGAAACAAGAGAAAGCGTCCCTGACGGATGGCTCATCCTTCGACGCAAGGATGATAGTGTTGCCCATGTTATTGTCATCGAGTCTAAAGTAAAAGAAAAGTCTGCGAATCAAGGCCAACTTCTTCGCCATTTAGTCAAGGCTAGAAGGAAGTTCCAGCCTTATAAAGATGTCTTGGTACTGTTAATCACGCCTGATAAGAACAACCCTTTCCCCGGGTGGAGGCCAGAAGAAGGATTTTACATGTGGACTAATTGGCGAGAAATTTACGCTTTTGTAAATAAGGGAAGAAAGCTAAGAACAGATTCTGCAGCACGGCTTCTACTTAAGAATTTCGAGGAGTTTATTGAGATGAAAGAACTTGCTGGTTTCCAGGGCATTGACTTCTCTGAAGGATACGACAAGGAGAAGGCCAGGAGGATATTGCGTTCACTCATGCAGGAAATAGAGCCTGAGTTTTTGATACCGTACCCTAATCTTAAGAAGCACAAAGGAAATGTTTCAGAACCATGGGATGTTTTTGTCCCTGAAGAAGTGAAAAAGTTCAATCAGGGAATCCACTTCACTTTGGGAATTTACGAAAAACAGTTGGATGTGCTTCTCACAGTTCCAAACAATTGCCTGACGGCTTGGAAGCGGCTCATGTCAATTATCCAGATAGAGCGGCCAAAGTTAGAGCACATACTTTCAGAACTTAGACGAAAGTTGCCAAATCTAATTTTGATCTTCCAACAGAGGCATTTTATAGCCCAAAGAATTGAATTTGTAGATGGACTAGTCCAAGTGGATATGGACACAACTGAGTTCGGAAGGGAAGAAAGGGGTCGCACCCAAGTGAGGAAGAACCGCCAACTCTTTGAGCTATTTGTGTCTGCCGTAAAGGATGCTCCTGTTTCAGTCAATAGAGAAGTGAATTTTATTACGAAATTCTATTACAACGACCCTAACTACAAGAATCAGCTCAAGCATGCGGAATTCGGTAAGACCTTAATTTCGGCTTTAGCTGCGTTTAAACCACTTTATGATTATCTAACGGAACAATCGGCGGGGATTCGGGATCCTATCCCTCGTCCTTAAGAATATGTTAAGGCCCATACCCCGCCCCGCCCGAACTCGCCGACGCCAGGCAGCGGCTGGCCGGGCTGCCTGGCCGCAAAGATAATTCTGTGCTCTCAAAGGAGATTAAATGAACACGGACAAAATTCGGGAGTTTCTTGCGGAGGTTTGTAGGGAGGTCGAATGCACTCGCGACAGAAAACTGAGCCTGTCGTCAATACTAGCCCGTGGCCAGTGGCAAGGCGTACCCACGGTTGGAATTGGAGGCGACCGAAGTACCGAAGAGCAGATTAATGCTCTGGTTGATGCAGTCCATTGGTGTCGTGAGCGACATCCTGGTGCGTCTGTCCTGCGGTTAGTAATTGGCGAGGGCAAGTATCGGGGGGAAGTATTCACAGCGCTCGCGACCTTGATCTCCGCACGCCGTCCGGAGTCCGTTCCGACTGTGGAAATGTTGCTGGACAGAGAAGCCACGAGTTTACCCGCGTGTCCCACATTTGATGGAAAACGCTGGATGGAGAGCATCAAGAAACGGTTGCACGATGCAGAACCGGCGCTGGTGAAAGAGCTGGAGGAAGAGGTCGACGATCCTTCCTTCCGTTGGTACCGAGGAGTAAAGGCGCCCTACTGGTCGGGGCGTGTCGAGGGCTTGGAGGTACTCCGCTTTGATCCGAAAAAAGAATGCAACTACCTGAAAATAGGCCGCCCCGGAAGGGAAGGGAACCGTTCCAAGGCCGGAGCGGAGGCTACGAGGCTACTCGCGGAGATGAAAGATAAGTCCATCGAGTCTGACGTCAAATCAGCGGCTAGGGCAATACGTAGAATCGTGGAAAGTCGGCAAAAGGGAAAGCTGAGAGAATTAGACTACCAGCCCGAACATCGCCTTGAGGCTCTTGCGCTCCGAGGGAAGATCCCTATCCCCGTTGGAAATCGGCTGGGAGCGGGCCCGCTGAAACCCCTTTTCGAGAACCGCCTGTTCCAGTTCCCGACGCAGTGGCATACAAAAGGGAAGGCACGCTATGTAGATATCCTCATGTATGAGGGCAACGTGCCGTGGGTTGTCGAGTTGAAGTATGCGAAGCGCTGGGCTGGGCAGTACTTTCGGCACGCGATTAGCCAAGCTGTGCTATATCGCGAGTTCATACGAAAGGCACCAGCGGTCCGCGAGTTCCTCCAGGATGAGAGGAGTCTTTGCGCGGCAACATGCAAGGCACTCGTGGCTTTTCCTAAAGTCCAGGAGCTTGATTCGGAACAACTAAAAAGTCTTCAGAAACTAGCGGCCGACTTCGATGTCGAGGTGGTTACACTCGACAACTTGCTATAGGCCCTCGCAAGGAAGAGACTGGCCGGGCTGACGGGCAGCTGACTTGCTGACCGACGATGCGGCCGCATCCGTCCTGTTGAATGCCCATTTCCTCAAAAACTGAAAAGTCCGTGACTCGGCCAAAAACGGCAAATTACAGGCCGTCTGCCGGAATGGACTTTGGAAATGGGGGATTATCCGATCAGTAACCTCGCATCTAAGAATGCTCGATGCCAAAATCTTGAATTCATAACCGTTATCGGGGACGAGAAACCTTTCCGGATTTGGATTTACAGGATTTTAAAAAAGATCTGAAAAGCCTTTTCTCTCAACCTCCGAGATTTCTTCTTCCACATGAACCTGGTCCGGGAGTGTCAGATATTCTATGTAAACCTCTTTTTTGCAATTAAGCACGATCACCTAAACGGTCGCCAAAATAAATGACTTCTAGGCCGCTCTTAAGCGCTTATCAACATTCTCCATTATTAAAACAATTCTGATTTAAATTCTTTCATTTTTCACTCCAGCGCTCTCACCGCAGATTCCTTCTGAGGAAATGATGAATGGGTATAGCGTTCAGTCACCCGAACTGATGAATGCCCAAAGATTTCTTTGATCGTTATAGTGTCAACTCCCTTCTCAATCAGCCTTGAAGCAAACGTATGCCTTAGGTCGTGGAAGCGAAGGTCTTCGATTCCTATTTTTCTACAAGCTGTCTTAAATGCTCGCTTTAACTCCTGAAGCGGCTCAAGCGTCCTGGGATTGTAAAAAGATAATGGGATGTTTTATATTTTATTGCTCCCTAAAAACTAGTTTATTGATTGGAACAACTCTCTTTCGATCGCTCTTAGTTTTTTCAAGACTTATGATTTTGTTATTTAGATCTATCTTCCTTGAAGTGGGGTAGGTTTTCGTGCGGGGATACTTACGCCAGGCATACTACTTGATGGGCAAGATCGCCGAGTGACAGGGCACTAAGGCCCGCGCCCGCGAAAACTCCAGCAAATTCCTCGACCTCTGGAAAGACGCAGGCCCCGGCCTCCCTGAGGTTCAGACGCTGGAACTCGCCCGGCCGCGCTCAACGGATCAGGGAAACGCAATTCCGAGCGTTCGGGCCGCGTCGCGGAGTTTCGCGTCCATGGTCCAAAGACAAACTGAGGTCAGCCGCCCCGAAGCTAGAAGGTGGACGTCGACATATCCGAGGCCGGCGCCCGCGAGCCGGTGGATTTCCACAAAGCGCAAGAATTCTTTGTGGTCCGCGACAATGGCCTGAGGTAAGGCCTGAAGAAGTGCCAGGATCTTCGTTCGGTTGGCCAGGCTTCCGCAGGCTAACTCACCGATGACGAAGGGATGGCAGACGACTTTTCCCTCCTCGAGCAGAGCTTTAAGGCCGGCCTCTCCCTCGCGGAAGTGCGTCACCCAAACAGACGTATCGACCAGGACCATGGCTAATGAGAGTTCCTCCTGCGTGGGATGGGGAGAAGGTCGTTCTCTGTGCCGCCGAGCCGGGCAAGCCTCCTGGCGCTCTCAAGCGCGATCAGAGCTTCGAGGCCCATACGGACGAGGGAGGTCTTTTCTTTGACTCCTGTAAGCTCGGAAGCCTTCTTGAGAATGCTATCGTTAATATTGATGGTGGTCCTCATATGTACATATATGCATCATTTATGCATATATGTCAAGCAACGACGAATTCTCTCGAGGGTCTCGCAAAAAGCCCCGGTTATGTCCCTCTACGTCCAAAGACGTTTCTAAGTGCGCGAAACGCTCATCGACCAACACTCTTTGACTATGGCGACGGTGGCCGCCGCGTTCAAGAAGGAAAGATCATTAGAAAATAGAGTCCAGGCGCGGCGGTCTCGGCTTCGGATTTATCTCAAGACTTCTTTTTTTCTCCTGTCATCTCTTTTTCCCGGTTCAGCTCCTCGATATCCACGGCCTGGGAGTAATCCCCGATCAGATGTTTGCAGAAATAATCCACCTTGAGCCAGAAGAAATAAGGGTCCATATCGCCGAAACCGTGACTCTGCCCCGGCAAAAGGAAGAAATCGAACCTCTTGTTGGCCCGGATGAGGGCGTTGGCCATCCGGATGGTATTGGCCGGGTGGACGTTGTCATCGACGTCACCGGTCACGAGGAGCAGGTGGCCCTTGAGATTCTTGGCCAGATCTGAATTCTTTTCGATGGAGTACTCGAACTTGACGTTGCCGTCTTTATCCTGGATCTCCTTGATCCCGTGGTGCCTTTCGCTCCAGGTGTAATGATAGACGTTGTTATCGTGGTTTCCCGCGGCCGAAACGGCGACCTTGAAGAAATCGGGGTACACGAGCATCGCCGCCGTGGACATGAATCCGCCGCCGGAGTGTCCGGTAATTCCGACTCGATCAATGTCGATCCAGGGATGCCGGGCGGCCAGCTGCTCGATGGCTGCCTTCTTATCGGCCAGACCGTAATCGCGCAGGTTCCCGTACCCGTAGTTGTGATACCACTTGGACCTGTCGGGGTGACCCCCCCGGTTGCCCACTTCCATGACGATGAAGCCGAGTTGGGCCAGGGCCATGTTGTCATAGGCCAGCCGTGAGTACCAGCCGAGCATGAAACCCTTGGTGACCAGCTCCGTCTGGGGGCCGGGATAAACATAGGCGATGATGGGGTACAACTTCGCCTCATCGAAATCATACGGCTTGTACATGACTCCATAGAGGTCGGTGAGCCCGTCCGCGGCCTTCACCTTGAAGGTTTCAGGGAACTTGAATCCGTTCTGAGTCAAGAGGCTGGTATCGGCCGTGTCGAGCTCCCGCAAGACATTCCCCAGAGTGTCGTAGACCACGGATTTCGGAGCCGTGTCCACCCGGGAGAAGCCGTCGACAAAAAACCGGTGGGAATCACCCATCGAAACGTTATGGTCGAAGTTGCCCGGGTTGAGAAGCTTGAGCCCTGATCCGTCCAGACCCACCCGATAGAGGTGAATATAATAGGGGTCCTCCCCGTCCTCTCGGCCGTTGGCGGTGAAATAGAGGACCCTGGTCTTCTCGTCCAGGCCGACGATATTGTCGCAGTGGAACGTCCCCGATGTCATTTGTTTTTTCAGGCTTCCGCTGCCGTCGTAGAGATAAAAATGGCCCCAGCCGTCCCTCTCCGACCAGAGCACAAGCTCTTGGCCGTTTCCGACGAGCCGAAAGGGCCCCTGGTCGACGTACGTGTTGAGCCGCTCTTCGACCAGGACCTTAACCTCCCCGCTTGCCGAATCGGCGACGCAGAAATCCAGCCGGTGCCGGTCCCGGCTGTGCCGGCTGAAGTAAAGCTTGTCTGAAGTCTCGGACAACCAAACGGTCGGTGTGTAATCGTCATCGCGGGCACTGGCTGGTTTTTCGGCCGAAAAAATCCAGAGGTATTGATCTTTGAACCGGTCGGCCTTCACCTTGATCTTGTCTTTTTTGACGATGTCGAAGATCAGGATTTCCGCCTGGGGAACATCCGGTTCTCCGGGCATGGGATATTTATAGGTCTCGAGCTCCGGCCGCGGCTCAGCGATGTTGTGGATGACCCACAGGTTCTTGACCTTGCGCTCGTCTTCTCGAACCAGGGCGAACTTCTTCGAATCCCTGGACCAGGTGCCGGAGACCGCCTTGCGTTTGTCTTTGTTCTTTTCTTTGGTGGTATCGGTCTTGGCGTATTCAAACATTTGATACGAATAATTCTCTTCCCCATCCGTGGTCAACTGCTGGTCGACGATGCTCTTGTCCTCCTCGTCTTTCAGAGCCTTCTCGTAGTTCGCTTTATCCATGAGATAAAGATTGTGGTGTCGCGCGAAGATGACGGCGTTTCCATCCGGCGAGAGGTTCGCCCAGTCCGGCCGTTTGGGCTCTCCCTGGTAGTTCTCGAGCAGGGTCAGCTTGCCGCTTGCCAATTCATATTCGAAAGAGTGGTATTTCTTCGCGTCTTCCTTGGCTTTCTCGACGGCGCTCTTTTCCTTTTCTTTATCTTTGTCTTTTTCTTTGTCCTTGGTCTTGTCGACGTCTTTCTCACCTTTTTCCTGCTCTTCCTTGCGCTTTTCCTCCTCGACGATATCCTTGTTTTTCGCGACCTTGAAAAAGACGACCCGATCATCCTTGATGAACTTCACCCCTTCGAGTGGGAGGTGTTTGGCGTCGTAGGGGTCTTTGGTGAGCTTGGTCAACTGGGCGGCCAAGAAGACGTTGTCAAAGAGAGGCTGCTTCGCCCTCTTCAGCGGATCGACAATGTAATAGGTTTTACCGTCGCTGGTTTCAAACTCGTACCAAAACCTGTCGCTGTGCTTGAGCCAGTGCGTATCGGCGATCCCGGTGAAGACCATCTTCTTGAGCTTTTCCGGGGTAAACCGGACGGCCAGTTTGTAGTTGGCCTTTTCGATGCGCGCCCGCTCGGCGGCCGCCACGAAGGTCGAGAGTAAGAAAAAAAGCACCACCCACAGAGAAACAACGGCACGCTTTCTACTCATTTCTTCTTTCCTCCTTGGAATTTGATTGATCGTTGATAGACAAACAGACCCAGTCAGTGGGCCATAAATCCAAAAAAAGATCATACACATCCCGGCCGATTTTGCAAGATTGTTTCTAGAGTTCTTGGCGCTAGGGCTTATTCTGGGCAAAATCGGCACGCATCTTTCAGTAAATAAAAGAATTATCTCGGTCTGACCCCAGAATTTCAGAATTTTCAAGACGGGCAGCCTAAGTACAAAATGCACAGGCGTGGTGCCCTGGATTTAACAAACTTATTGCTAAATCTTAACAGATTCTTGACAAATTTCCTCGCCGAATTATTTATATCATTAGAAGAGAATCCAATTAGAAAGGAGAAATAAGATGGGCAAAGGAATGGAAGGTTTGAAAATGAAAAGATGCATCTTGTCGGCGGGGATGGCGATTTCTATTCTCAGCCTGAGTTTCCTGTTTGGTGGCTGCTGTCTTATCGGCTTAGGGATCGGCTCAATCAGCGATGCCCACAAGCCGGCCGTCATAACTACCCCTAGTTCCCAAATTCAATCCGTTGAGCCAGGGAAAAACGTCGATATGGTCTTGCGGGATGGGACCGTCCTCAAGGGAAAATATGAAGGTGTGCAATCCGTTCCCGAGGAAGAATACGCAACGAGATACGAAGAAACTTGTGCTCAAAATATTAGCCTAAACGCACTTCCGAGGCTCGGAGAAAGAGTTAGAGTTAGTTTTGTCGGCAATAATCCACCGGGGGTGGTCGAATGCGAATTTAGCGGGTTCGACTTAGGCCTGATCATGGTAAAGGCTGGGAAGAAAAATGCAGTCCATGGAGTTTCTACCAAGCGATACTCGACATTTGAGAATAGCGAGGGAAAGCCCATTGATCTAAAAGCTGTCGATGCTCTGATGCTTGAAGGCAAGATCCCCTATATGTCTGCAGCCGTGATGAGGATAGGATCTGACAAAAGAGTTATTTCGGTTGATCAAATTTCCGTAGTGCAGACTCCAAATAAAAGAAGGGGAAAACTCAATGGCTTCCTCGGAGGGGCATTCATAGACGCGGTTGTTATTTATTTAGGCGTTAGGACGCCCATGTTTTCGCTAAAATAAGAGCGTCACTTACAAGTACGAAAGCCACATGCGGTTCACTGAAGACTCGAAGATCATTGAAGTTCAGCTAGATCCAGAGGGCACGAACTGGTTCCTTTCCAGAACTCGCTAATTACAAGACCCATGCCGGTCTCCTGAGCCTCTCGATATTAAAGTTTCCTAAAGATTGGGGTCGGACCGAACCCCCAAAAAACCTTGTTTAAGGACTTATTCTGGGCAAAATCGGCAAGCCCGATCTCAGAACTTGACGCGCAACCTATGGGTTGCTTATGCTCTAAGTACGGAAAATTAGCCATTGAAGGAAGGACACCATGAAAATCATACACACCAGCGTATTCGTTAACGATCAAGATAAAGCCTTGAAGTTTTATACTGAAACCCTGGGCTTTGTGAAGAAAAGCGACGTCACCGCGGGGCAATACAGGTGGCTCACCGTTGTCTCGCCTGACGATCAAAACGGCACCGAGCTTGTCCTTGAACCGAACGATAATCCGGCAGCAAAAACATACCAGAAAGCAATTTTTGAGCAGGGCATTCCCGCGACAATGTTCGGCGTTTCTGATGTTCGCGCAGAGCATGAACGATTGAAGAAGCTCGGTGTGAAGTTCACAATGGAGCCAACAAAAGTAATGGAGCATGTGATCATAGCCATCTTCGACGACACCTGTGGCAACTTGATACAAATACAACAAACGGCGCAAAAGTAAGCCGTTCAACTGGAAAAATAACGCCGACACAGCAGAAAAACGAATCTCTTACCTCTGCCTTAACCGCAACCTTCTGGCTTCGCGATGCGTCATAATTCCAAATAAGGAAATGATTTCTGGAGGTCACCGTGGAACGTAAGTTTTTCGCCGCCATCTGGACCTTAGCCGTTATGCTGGCCGGGGCGATCGATTCCGGGTATGTTCAAGAAACCCATCATACGCTTCGTAGAGGCGACTCGAGACCAGCTCTCAACGCTCAGCACCTCGATGGCGGCGCTTCGCCGTCCTGGTCCAGGCTCGAGGCCGAATCTCAAACTGGAATCATTCGTTATCCCGACGTCGGCACGAAACAAATCGTCTTTGTTTATGCTGACGAGATCTGGCTCGTCCCCAGTCAAGGAGGCATTGCTGTTCGCCTTACCGATACGCGCGATTCAAAAAGCTATCCTCGCCTGAGTCCGGACGAAAAAACCGTCGCCTTTACCGGTGCTCACAACGGCGTTTATACGATACCGATGACTGGAGGCAAGGTTAACCGAATCACCCACCATCCTGGCACCACGACCGTTTGCGATTGGACTCCAGATGGACGAGTTCTTTTCATGACGGACGCTTTCCTACACGTTTTTGATAATGACGACCAGGCGCGTGTCCGGGAATTGTTTACAGTCTCGGCTCGTGGGGGCCTTCCACAAAAACTGCCGGTTCCTTATGGCGCGAACGGGAACATCAGTCCGGACGGTCAATGGTTGGCGTATACGTTCTACGCGAATGGTTTGACTGAAGCCAGAAAACACTATTTCGGCGGGTACGCACCCGATATCTGGCTTTTCAATTTGCTCAACCACCAGTCCAGAAGAATTACGGATTGGAAGGGAACCGACACGCTGCCTATGTGGCATGGCGAAACTGTCTACTATGTTTCAGACGAAGGAGCGGATGGACGGCTAAATATTTGGTCTTGCAACATCAAGTCAGGTCGACGGGAACAGGTAACCTACTTCAAGGAATTTGACGTGAAGTGGCCATCGATGGGGCCAGGTTCGAGCGGTCAAGGCGAAATCGTCCTTGTCGACGGCTTGGATCTTTACCTGCTGGACATCTCCACACGGCAGCTGCTTAAAGTCCAAGTGACAATACCCGCCGACTTGCAGGAGAAGCGATCTGTCACAGTAGATGCGAGCAAGATCATGACGAACTGGAGACTTTCTCCCGACGGAAACCAAAGTCTAATCGAAGCTCGCGGCGACATTTGGATCGTCGATAATGGTACGGGCGTGGCGGCTAACTTAACTCCCACCAGCGGCGCGGCCGAACGAGATCCCGCGTGGAGCCCAAACGGCGCTTGGATTTCATACTTTTCAGATGCTAGCGGCGAGTACGAGCTGTATGTCGCTCGCGCAGACGGAACCGACGCCCGACAAGTCACTCATCTAGGGACTGGCTTTCGATTCCGGCCGGTCTGGTCGCCTGATGGCCGGCGCGTCGCTTTCCATGACAGCACGAGTAGCATCTACCTTTATGTTGTTAGCAGCGGAGAGACGAAGAAGATCGATAGTGATCCACTGCAGTCGCACCCATGGGCGAGCCAGCTGAACTGGTCTCCGGATTCGCAGTGGCTGGCCTACCCCCGAGGCGCGAAAAACAGCACACGTTACACGTCGATCTGGCTCTATAGTGTCGTTGAGGATCGAAGCCATCAAGTCACCAGCGGTTCCGTCGATGACAGTTGGCCGGTTTTCGATCGTAGCGGGGACTATCTCTATTTTGTGAGCGCTCGCAATTTTAGGACGATAACGTTCGATTCTGTCGAAGACAACAATTTTATCTATCCAAGCACTGAGGTGCTGTTAGTCGCACCGCTTCGAACTGGCCTTGGACCTCCATGGATGGCGACAAAGAACGCCTATAAGGAACCGCCGAAAGACGAAAGTATCAAGGTTGATCTGACGGATTTTGAACGTCGGGCGGTGTTCGCGCTCCGTGACAAGGGCCGATATTCGAATCTGGCGATAGCGAACGACGGACGGCTATTGTTTTCGTTTACGCCGATCGATGGTGAGGCGAGCGTGAAAGAGCTCGACCTCAGCAAGAGTCGAGAGCCAAAGGAAATTGTTCACGGTGTGGGAGACTTTAGGATTTCATCAAACGGAAGCAAGATCGTTGTACGAAACGAGAGTGGATTATTTGTGATCGACGCAGTCCCACAACAGAAACTAGAGAAACCCGTACGACTCGATCGCATGACGATCGAAATAGACCTGCGCTCAGAGGGTCAGCAGATCTTCAATGACGCATGGCGTCTCTACCGCGACTTTTTATTCGATGAAAAAATGCGAGGTGTGGACTGGCTAGCCATGCGAGCGAAGTACGCGAAGTTAGCTACGTTGTGTACGCGTCGTGAAGATATCTACGAGGTTATCCGCGAAATGCTCGGCGAACTCGGTGCCTCGCACCTCTGGGTTATCCCGAGCGCGGCCGAACAGTCCACACCAGAGGATACCGGTATGTTGGCCGTTGATTTCGAGCTCACGGAAGGTGCTTATCGAATATCGAAAATCTACGACGGGACTCCCAGTGACACTCGTGGACGCAACCCCCTCGCATCGCCTGGAGTGAATGTTCCTGAGGGCACCTTCGTCTTGGCCGTGAATGGCATTAAGATCGATCCTTCACAAGATCCGTGGGTTGCGTTTAAGGGGTTGGCAGGAACAGACACGACTCTGACAGTGAGCGACAAACCGTTCATTGATCAGACCGCCAGGAGCGTCACCGTAAACATGCTCGACAGGTGGGGTGAAAATATCATCCGCAATCGAGCCTGGGTCGAGGTCAACCGATCTTATGTTGATCGTAAGTCCGGAGGAAAGGTCGGGTATCTCTACCTGGCGGACACGTATTTCTATGGTTCGGCTGAATTCACGCGTCAATTCAACGACCAATTGGGGCGGAAAGCCCTGATCGTTGATGGTCGTTGGAATGAGGGCGGGCTCCACCCTTTAAACATTATCGAGGTACTGGGAAGGCAGTCGTACCCAATATCGTCCTATGTGCTTCGTCGCGAGGCCGGGAGCGAGACGCTACCCGGATTTATCAACGAAGGACCGAAGTGCCTGCTTATCAACGGCGTCACCCTTTCAGGGGGTGATGGGCTTGCTTACTTCTTCAGGAGTCGGGGTCTAGGTAAATTGATCGGTACGACCACCATGGGTGCAATGATCGGCCTTGGTCCGTTAAAGATTCCGTACGTCGATGGCGGTTTTTCGTCGATACCAATTGAGGGATTCTACGATGAAACCGGAGGCTGGGCGATAGAAGGTCGCGGCGTTCCGCCGGATATTACGGTCATCGACGATCCTGCATTGATGTGGCAAGGCGGTGATCCGCAGCTCGATAAAGCCATTCAGCAACTTCTGAGAGAGATTAAAAATCGTAAATTCATGACGCCCGCTCCCCGCAATTGAACGTATTTCTCCGATTTGTCAGCCAATGCCAGGCGGGCTGGCCGCAAGGTTAATCCCAGGTCTTGAGGGAGGAGACCGCCTTTATCCGGTCAAAATCAGCATCGTTGTGGAGGAGGTAAAGGTCGTTATCAATGGCTGTTTGAGCGATAAGGCAATCGACGGAGCTTCCCACGGCCATTCCTTTTTTGCGCAACCCGACGGATATTCTCGCGGCCCGAGCATAGGATTCCCGCTCATATTTGAGATCGTAGAATACCTGGCTTCCAAGGTATTCCTGTAGCAGAAAGAAGTCTTTGTCGGTCGCGGCTCCTTGGAGGGTCTCCATGAAAACGATGGGGCTGATGCCAAAAGGGATATCCCGGTCTATGACTTCAACCAGCTTCTGGACAGAGGGGTGATTCTCACCCTTTAGGAAATCGATCAGGACCGAAGTATCGACCAGAATCATCGAGACCTCATTTTTTTGTAGTCATAATCCCCTGCAAAATGGACCTTGTCGCGGATTTCTCTGAGGTCCTTTTTCTTTAGATTTAGGACGAACTCCTGCAGGGCCTTATGGACGACATCCCGTTTGGTCTTTATCCCCGAAAGCGTCTGGGCTTCTTTCATGAGCGCGTCATCGATCATTATGTTGGTCCTCATATATACACCTTATCATACATATGATAAGGTGTAAGACTTCGTAAGTCAAGACAAAGGTCGGCGCGAGGCAATTCGAGCTCAGGGGCAAGGATATCAAAAAAGGATGACGCCCGTGCCCGCGCGAGAGTCTCAGGGACGCAAGAACTTTTGGGTTAAACAGGGTCGGAACTTCGTTTTTGGCGGGAACAGTTCTTGGGTGAGGCAAGGCGGCTTGAAAAGCTCACTTTAGAGGTGGTATCTTGATGGGGATTGATCAAAAAAAGTTTGTTCTTTGTGCGATCATTTAACTCTTTGACCTTCAAGATGACGTGCCATATTTCTCTTATCAGCAAAAAACGAGGAAACTCATTTCCCTCGTTTACTGATCCATATAATCAATATCAATAGCCAGAATAGGAGGACCATCTCATGAGAGTCTTGACAGTGTACGCCCATCCGAATCCCAAGTCATTTTGCCACGCCATTCTCCAGCAGTTCACCAAAGGGCTGGAGGACGCCGGTCACGTCAGTGAAGTGGTCGACCTGTATGCCATTCGATTTGACCCGGTTTTTCGCATGCAGGACTTTGCCAGCTATGTGCATGAAAGCATGCCGCTAGAAATACTCGAACAAATGAACCTAAAGCAACGGGTGCTGGACTCCGCAGGAGGTCCCATTCAGAGGTTCATCGCCTCACGCTGGCTCCGCAACAAGGATTCTTTAGCAGTGGCGAAATTCATCCACGACCATAGGCCCAAAGACGTTATTGCCCAGTGGGAGAAACTGAAAAATGCCCAGGGCCTGGCCTTTATTGCCCCCGTGTTCTGGCTGCACTTTCCCGCGATCCTGAAGGGGTGGTTCGAACGGGTCTTCGCCTACGGTGATGCCTATGCCTTAACGTCTGAGGGCTGGCGCGGTGAAGCGAAAGGTCGAGTGCCACTGCTTCACCATGAAAAAGCCCTGGTCATCAGCACGACGCTCTTCAGAGAAGAGGACTATAAGGCCGATTGGGAGGCGCCGATGACGCGAATTATTGATGACTGGGGATTGCGGTATCCAGGGGTCAAAAAGGTCGAACACGTCTATTTCTATGGTGTGCCTGTAGCGGACGATGAAACCAGACGGAGTTATCTGGAGCGAGCCTACAAACTGGGTAAAGAGTTCGCCCAGTCGTAATCGGCGCGGGCCTGCGCCGACTAACTCTTTCTCTTTCTCGAGGCGCTTGCTGCGGCCGAGTCGAAGAGACTGCCCGCGACCTTCTTCAGCGGGCCTAAGCGAGTGGGATAGAAGTAATCAGATTCGAACCAGCCCTTGTCTTTGTAGTACCTGTAGTCGCGACTGCTATCATCGAGCTCTAGCCTGATACTTGTTCGGGCCATCCTGAAGGCCCAGAGCTTGAGCAAGGTCGGCACTGGATAAGCCGGCTTCATCAGATCTTTCGTAAAACCGCCTGCTCTGCCCGCGAGAGCCCTGTCTATCTTCTGCTTTTCCTTCTCCGTCATCGGCTCAAGAGTCGTGACGCAACTGCCTTTCACGGTGTTGAAGCCCAGGCCGCTGCCGACGAAATCAAGGTACTTCACTATCTTGCTGCCGCCGTAGATGCCTTGGGCGACGATGCTGGTGAAAGTCTTCCCGAAGAAGCGCGGGCGATGGAAGACGAAGCCGAGTCTGTCGAGGAATATCTTCATAATGGCGGAGACCTGGAACGAATAGTTCGGGGATGCGAAGACGACTCCATCAGACGCCATCATCTTCTCGATGAGTGCATCCCGGTCGTCCTTCAAGGGACAGAACTCCTCACCCTTCGCGAAGCACACACAGCAGCCTCGACAAGTCCCGAGCCTGTGATCGCTCAGGGCGACGATCTCGCACTCGACGTCACCGAGCGACTGCAGGTTGTCCAGGAACTGGCGGACGGAGCTATATGTGTGCTTCTTGCGGGCACTTCCAACGAAGGCGGTGACTCTCTTCATGTGCTGACCTCCGCAATCTGGGAAGCAAAGGCCTCCACTTTCTTCTGCATGCTCTCTCCGGCTTGTGCAGATGTTTCCTGTTCCACCTTACACCTCAAGAACTGAGTCTCTTGTTTCCCTGACAGAACCAGTAATCTATTGACTCGCATAATTCTTGTCAAGGACCCGGCCGTTTCATGTAGCTTCTCGAGCTCTCGCGCTCGACGAGCACGGCCAGGATATAAACCGTTCCCCGCGGAGTCACCTTCCTCTTCTCCGAGGTATACTCAGGAAAGCCGACGAGTGATATTTTCCCAAAAGAAACCCTGATCTCTTGATTCAGGAGGGTTCTAGAGATCCCGGGCCAAGTAAGCGACAAACGCGTGGAGTTGCCTCCCGGCTCCTGTACGGTCGGCTGGAGAGTCCCGGTGAATTGCAGATGGAGCGTCATCCCACCAATCTACGCCGCCTGGGACGCAGTTCCGGGATAGATATTTAAGATCATAGAGAATGCTTTTTATTTCTTCTTCGGTCGAAGCCTAATTTAAGAGAAATCGTCCCCTATCTATCACTTAATAAAAGAATTAGTTCGGTCCGACCCCGGAATTCACTGATCTCAAGTTGACAAGCACACCTGTTGGTGTTATTGATCGCAGGAGCCGCAACTACGTCCCCAGGAGATAGAACCATGAAACATCGCCTTGTTGGTGTGTTTCTCATATCCGTTATGTGTTTCTCTGCCAGCGGTGGCGTCACCACGCAGGGTCAGCCGCCGACCGTGACGCCATCCGCCTATGCGCAACTGAAGTTTCGCTTCATCGGTCCTGCGGGAAACCGGACGAGCGCCGTGGCTGGAGTGGCGGCGGACCCTCTCGTGTACTACGCCGGAGCCGCCTCGGGTGGGATATTCAAAACCTCGGACGGCGGCGTGCGGTGGTCGCCTGTGTTCGACGATCAACCGGTGGCATCGATCGGTGCCCTCGCCGTGGCTGCGTCAGATTCGAACATTGTCTGGGCGGGCACGGGCGAGTCGTTCATCCGCAGCAACGTGTCGATCGGCAACGGAGTGTACAAGTCGACCGATGCCGGAAAGACCTGGACGCACATGGGCCTCGATCGCACCGGCCGCATAGCGCGCGTCGTCATCGATCCGAAGAATCCCGATATCGTGCTCGCCGCCGCTATGGGTCATAGCTACGGCCCGCAGAAGGAGCGCGGCGTCTTCCGAACGACCGACGGCGGCCGCACGTGGCAGCAGACGCTCTTCGTCGATGAGAACACCGGCTGCTCCGACATCGCGATGGATCCAAAAAATCCGCGTGTGGTCTTCGCGGGAATGTGGCCGCTCGAGATTCACACGTGGGGACGGACGAGCGGCGGTCCGGGTGGCGGGCTCCATGCGTCGCGAGATGGTGGCGTCACGTGGCAGAGGCTCACAGGGCACGGTCTTCCTGCCGGTCCGGTGGGAAAGATCGCGGTCGCGATCGCGCCAAGCAACCCCGATCGGATCTACGCGCTCATGGAAACAGCCGACGGCGTCTCGTTTGATGGCAAGCCGGCGGAGCGTGGTGAGCTCTGGCGCTCGGACGATGGAGGAGAGAACTGGAAGGTGGTGAGCTACGACCGCAACCTCGCGGGGCGCACACAGTATTACTCCCGGCAAGTCGTGGCGCCGGACAACGATCTCGAGGTGTACTTCCTCACGGCCGCCTGGACGAAGACGCTTGACGGCGGCGAGACGAGCATCGACCCGCCTCAGAGCGAGCAGCCTTACGGCGATCACCACGACGCCTGGATCGATCCGACGAACGCGAAACGGATGATCGTAAGCCACGATGGCGGCGTCAGCATCACGCTGAACCGTGGCCGCACGTGGCAGCGCATACAGCTGCCGATTGCACAGATGTACCACGCGTCTACGGACAACGCCGTGCCCTACAACGTCTACGGCAACATGCAGGACGGTCCTTCTGTGCGCGGCCCGAGCGTGAGCCGGGTGACACTCTCCGGCGGGTCCGGAGCTCCCAACGAGACGGGACCGATCTCCCGCGGCATGTGGCACACCGTTGCCGGCGGCGAGAGCGGCTTTGCGATTCCCGACCCTAACGATTCGAATATTATCTGGTCAACGGCATCCGGCTACGGTTCCCAGGGCGGCATCGTCGAACGCTTCGACGAACGCACGCAACAGGCGCGACGTGTAGAGATCTGGCCGCACTTCTCCCTCGGCTCTCCGGCCGCGGAACTCAAATACCGCTTTCAGTGGACCTTCCCGCTGGCGATCTCGCCGCATGACGGCCGCGTGTTCGCCGGCAGCCAGTTCGTGCACCAGACTACGGACAACGGCCAGAGCTGGCAGGTGATTAGCCCCGACCTCACGCTGAACGACAAGAGTAGGCAGCAGATCTCGGGTGGCCTCACGCCGGACAACGTGGGCGTCGAGTACGCGGGCGTGCTGTTTGCTATCGCCGAATCGCCGCTCCAGAAAGGGTTGATCTGGGCGGGCTCCAACGACGGGCTGCTGCACGTTACGCGCGACGCGGGTGCACATTGGGAGAACGTCACCGCCAACCTCCCCGGTTTGGCCGCGTGGGGAACGGTCAGCAACATCGAGCCGTCACGCCACGACGCCGGCACGGCCTACGTCACCTATGATCTTCATCAGGTGAACAACCGCGACCCGTTCGTCTTCAAGACAACGGACTTCGGGAAGACGTGGAAATCGATTGCCTCGGATCTACCACGCGGCATCAACACTTATGCGCATTGCGTCCATGAGGATCCGGTCCGACGCGGTCTGTTATACCTCGGCACCGAAGGCGCGCTGTTCGTGTCGTTCAGCGACGGGCAGAACTGGCTGCCTCTTCAGAACGGCCTCCCGCACGCGCCGGTGCACTGGCTGACGATCCAGGAACATTTCAACGACCTCGTCGTCGCGACGTACGGTCGCGGCTTCTTCATCCTGGACGACCTGACGCCGCTGCGGCAGCTCACACCGGAGGTGCTCGATTCACCGGCGCATCTGTTCGTTCCGCGTCCCGCGTACCGTCTGCAGCCGATCACGGGTCCGCTGACCGTGAACGATGACCCGACCGATGGCCAAAACCCGCCGTACGGCGCCTCGATCGCATATTTCCTAAAGTCAGCTCCGAACGGCGACGTGAAGATCACGATCGCCGACTCCGCCGGGCGCACGGTGCGGACGCTCACGGCATCGAAAGAAGCGGGGATCAACCGCGTGTGGTGGGACCTGAAGTACGAACAGACGCCGGAGATCCGTCTTCGCACCGCGCCGCTGTTTGCGCCGGACGTCAAGCTCAATGCGGAGGGATTCCGCACGCTGCCGGCCGGCGGCCGCCTCTCGGTGCTGGCGCCTCCGGGAGTTTACACGGTGAAGCTGGCTGCGGGCGGGCGCGAGCTCATGCAGCCGCTGACGATTCTCAAGGATCCGAACACGACGGGCTCGGAGGCGGACATCGCGGCGCAGACGAAGCTGATGCTCGAGGTCAGTGATGCCGTCACCGACGTCGCCGACGCGATCAATCGTGCCGAGCGTATTCGAGCGCAGCTCATGACGCTTGCGACCACGATGAACGATGACGAGGCCGGCAAAGCGGTCAAGTCTGCGGCCGAGGCGCTGGACAAGAAGATCATCGCGGCAGAGGAGCCGCTCCACCAGATGCGGCAGACCGGTCGCGGCCAGGATCTGCTCCGGTATCCCGGAAAGCTGATCGACAATTTGCTGTTTCTCGCGTCCGGCCTCAGCATTTCCGACTTTCCGCCGACAACGCAGCAGCTCGAGGCGTGGACAGAGATGGCGAAGGAGACGGCGTCGCGGCGGGCGGCGATGAACGAAGTCCTCACGAAGGATGTCGCCGCGTTCAATCGCCTCATGATCGACCGCGGGGTCCCGCATGTCCTCGGCGCGACGGTCACGCCAACAGAGGATCGTAAATGACTAAAGTTAGGCCGCCCTCTGCCGGTTATCTCAGCCTTATTTAGCCTGCACCTGCTGGAGTATTTCCTGCGACCAGAGAGGAAGTTGTTCTTTGCTGTGCGAGTTCTGTTCGGCTGCCGCCTTGTTGTAAAGGACCAGCAGACGACGTGGATCGGAAGAATGCGTTGACAGCCGGCAAATCGTTATTGAAATTCGCCAGGTCCCGCTCCCAGCGTGCATGTTCTGCGGAGCTGCTCGCGGCATGCGGGTCGATGTCCGGACCGCCGGCGGCCGCGAGCATCGCAAACCCCTCGCCGAACGCTCCAGCCCATTCAGCGACAGTGGCCGCACGTTCGGGAAGCAGCTTGATTTTCTGGTCGTATTCGGCCTGGGCGCTCGCCAGTCCAATGTGATGGAGTTCGTGCGCCACGGTATTGGCAAACTTGGCCGCGGCCGCCGGTCGGCTCTATTATGATGTTAGCCAGATTGGTATTTGCTGCGGATCTTTGTTCCGGAAAACGGCCCACCCAGCAGAGCGCTGATGTAGCAAACGTCCAGCACCCCCGCGCTCAACGGCAGCACACTCCACACCATGGACAGCACTCCGAGCGTATGGTGCCGGTACACATAGCCGACGGCCAGGAATCCTAAGCCTGTGATCAAGCGAAGGATTCGGCCCGCCGGGCTATTGAGGAATCGAGAGAGACCGGATCGGTTAAAAGTTTCTTCTAATCTGCGCACGTACTGACCTCCTGTTGGACGAGATTAAAAGATAAGGATTTTCTTTGCGCGGCACGGAGTCGCCTGCTTCGGTGCTAGCGACACCCATATCCCTATAAAATTATGATATCTCCGCCCCGGGCAGGCGTCAAGAATTCAAAATCTGGGAGTGGGCCGGCCGGCCCGAGCATAGGATTCCCGCTCATATTTGAGATCGTAGAATACCTGGCTTCCAAGGTATTCCTGTAGCAGACAGAGGTCTTTGTCGGTCGCGGAAACAAAGCAGCAGCCCGCCGAATACTCACTCTTACTTCAGGTAGACCGCCGTCAACCAGTGTGAGTGCCTGGGGTTTTCCCCGTGCACTATCTTATAGAAGAGGTCGGATATCTTCGTGGTGAACGGACCGACCTGCCCGTTGCCGATGGGTCGTCCGTCCACCTCGACGATGGGCGTTATCTCCACTCCGGTGCCGCAGAAGAACATCTCCTCGGCCGCGTAGAGTTCCGTGCGGTCCACGGTGCGCTCGAACGTCTTTACTCCCAGCTCGGACTCGGCGATTTCTATCACGCTGGCTCTGGTGATGCCTTCCAAGAGGTCCTCGCTCACCGCGGGCGTCGTCAGTTTCCCTTTCTTGACCATGAATAGGTTCTCGCCGCTTCCCTCGGAGACGTGCCCGTCCTGATTGAGCAATATGGCCTCGTCGTACCCGTTGTGGCTGGCCTCGGACCTGGCCAAGGCGGAGAGCACGTAGGCGCCGGAGATCTTAGCCCGGCGGGGAATCGCATTGTCCTCCGTCTGCCTCCAACTGGAAATACCGCACCTTGCGCCCTGTCCCTTTATGTACTTCCCGAAGGGCTGCGCCCAGATGAAGAAAGAGTCGGTCACGTTTTTCATGTCGAGCGATATCTGTCCGACCTTCTCCTTGGACTTATAGGCGAAGGGGCGGAAGTGGATGTCCTCGCGAAACTCGCACTTGCGGAGCAGATCGACCGTAATGCGGCACAACTCGTCGATAGAATGGGGCAGCACGATCCCCAGGATGCGCGCGGAGTCAGCCAACCTTTCGTAATGCTCCCGGGCGCGGAGGACGTAGAGCTGTTGATGCTCAGCGTTCCAGTACGCTCTTATGCCCTCGAAGCAGGCCGTCCCGTATAGGAGCGCGTGTGTGGTGATACTGATCTTAGCCTCCTCTAACGGCACGAACTTCCCATCCATGTAAACCCAGTTGCAGTTAGCCATGTGGCGCCTCCTTCTATGCTTTGCGCTTTATGTCCTACTCGCCTCAGATGAGGACAGCGGTATTATATCGGAATGTGGAGCGCACCGGCAATCGGCTCTTCCCTTAGGGGGAAGGCGCTATTCTGGTTGGTCTATTGATTCTTGACTCGTCCAGCGATGCCTCAGCCACTGCATAATCCCCGCGCCTGGGAAGTCCGGGGTCGGCCAAAAAAGGCCGTTTAAGAAGCGGAGGGCGCAATACCTGGATAAAGGGACTTTGCGCTTACAACAAATCGGTCAACGGAGTCCCCAGAGCGAAATAGTTCCGTCGAGATCGGCGGTGGCGAGCAGCATCTGATCCGGCGACCACGCCGCGGTCGTCGGACCTTTCCTGGCCGCAGCATCCAAAGTCACGAGCGCCTTACCGGTGGCGACGTCCCATACGCGGATCGTTTTATCGTAGCTCGTCGAAGCAAGGAGCTTTCCGTCCGGGCTGAAGGCCAGCCCCGTGATCGAGAGCATGCCGTTCCGGTTCTCTTTATGCCCGCTCATCCGGACGGTTGGCTTCGCGGTCGCAACCTCGAAGACCTGGATCGTCGAGGTCGCGTCGTTCGTGACGGCCAGATGGCTGCCGTCGCGGGCCAGGGCCATCGCGCCCCCGCCCGGCGAGTCCTGCTGTCTCAGGACGCCGATCCGCTTGCCCGCTTCCACATCGACGAGGGAGATCATTCCCTGCTCGCCGATACTCACCGCGAAGAGCCTCCCCGCGCCGTCGATCGCAATAGGACCGATGCTACCTTCTCCGCCCTCGACCACGCTTTTGAGATCCCGCTGTTTCCGGGTCGCCAGGTCGAAGACGAAGGGACCCTGCCCGGTGTCGTTGCTGTAGACGAACTTGCGCCCGTCGCCGCTGAAGGCTGCTACCAGATTTTCGATGGACAGGAGCCCTTCTTCCGCCGTACGGCTGATCACGGCGACCGATTGCCCCCGCGCAGCGTCCCAGATCCGGATGGTGTAATCGTAGCCCGCAGAGAGCGTCTTCATACCGTCGGCGCTGAAGCCCACGGCCGCGACCTGCTTTTCGTTGCCGGAGAGGAGCGCGCGCTGTGTTCCCGCAGAAACATCCCACACGCGCACACTGTGATCCGTGGCGGAGCCGCCGGAGACAAGTAGCTTCCCGTCCGCGCTGAAGGCCAGCGAGAACACGGGGCCCGTGTGCCCCCTCAACTCGGCGAGCCGCTGCAACTTGGCGGCGCTCTGCGGCGTGATCTCCGCCGCCGAGAATGGCATCGAGAACGCAAGAAGGAATACCAATGCGCAGGAAAAGAGGCCAATAATCGCTCGTTTTGTTTCCTTCATCTCCTCACTCCTCACGAAAACTCAATCCACTCGAACGCCACGAGAGAAAGGCTCGGACGGTCAATTAAAAAAATAAGAAATCGCTTTTCCTCTGGCCCGGAAGATTGAGCGTTCATGTCTCAAATCTCTTTCTCCCCCCTTAAAAATGATAGAACGTGGAATGAAAGAATGTCAAGAACGGGGCGCTCAGAGAATCACGGCTCGAAAACAGGAGGCTGCCGGGAGCTTCGCGGGCAAGGACAATTGTGAGGGATTTAACGAAACTTTAACAAAAAATTTACAAGATCTTGACAAAATCTGAATGGGAATTATTTAAAGTATTAACAAAGAATAAAAGGGGGGATGTGACATGAGAAAATGCATCTTATCGTTATCAATGGCGTTTTTTATCGTCTACCTGAGTTTTGAGTTCAGTGGCTGTAGTCTTATCGGCCTGGGAATCGGGGCAATTAAAGACGGCCACGAGCCTGATAACACAACAGCCACAAATTCCCAATTGTGGTTTGTTCAGCCTGGGCAAAACGTCAGCATGGTTTTGCGAGATGGGACTGTTCTCAAGGGCTCATACGGAGGGATACAACCCGTTCCGAAAGATGATTATGGAAGGAAATATGAAGAAACCTGCGCCCAAAATTATGGTTCAATCGCTCTTCCGAGACTCGGAGAAAAAGTCATCTTTGCGGGGAATGATCCAACGGATCAGTATGAGTGCGAATTTGCCGGATTCGACTTGGGCTTGATTATGATAAAAAATATAGAAAAAAATACGATATCGGGAGTTTCGACCAAGCGATACCCGACATTCAAGAACAGTCAGGGAAACCTTATTGATGTAAAAGCCCTCGACGCCATGATGCTTGAAGGTAAAATCCCGTTTGTGTCTGGAGCCGTCATGAAAATCGGGTCTAACCAAAAAGTCATACCGGTTGAACAGATATCGGAGGTGCGGATTCCAAATAAAAAACATGGAAAGCTCATTGGCTTTCTGATCGGGGCGGGAATTGACGCGGTTGTCATTTATGCTATTTCTACTACGAATTTTATTGGAGGCGGTTGGTTCAAATGGGATAATGTCAAATAAGTCCTACCGACTCATTTATTGACCCGCCTGTGGATGGCCTCACTGTTTAGCTCTCTCAATGCATCGGCGGCTATCCAGCGCGCCGGCCTTGAATCGAGCTTTTGGATTTCCCTGGCAACCTCTATGGCCCGTCCATTCAGCGCCTTGTTGCGCTTGCCGATATTGCGCAGCGCCCAGTTGACCGCTTTTTTCACAAAGTTGCGCTCGTCGGTGGCTGCGCTCCTGATGACGGGGAAGAACTGCTCGAACTCGCCATCGGCCATCTTCTTATCGTGCCAGGCAATCTCGGCGATGAGGGAGAATGCGGCGCGCTTGACGAACACTTCTTTCCGCTCGGACCACTGGTGAATCTTCTTCACGACATACGGTGTCTTCGATATGAGTTCTGAGACTTGATCAACGACGTCCCAGGAATCGAAATTCTTAACCCAGCGCTCAAGTTGGGCCTCGGTGACTTTATCAGGTTCGTCCACAAAACTCGCCAGGATGCGGGCCTCGTGGATGCCTGAGTCCCAAAGCCGCAGGGCTTGAGCGTGGTCTTTTCCGATCTCCCGGGCCATCTTGCGGAGGTCATATATGGATATCCCCAGCGTGTTATCGGAGCATATTCCGAAGCGCGCCATGCCGGCCACATTCTCGGCATTGGCGAGTGCTTTGAGCCGTCTTATAACCTCTTCGTACCGTATCAGAGAATGAGTAGTCCCGGCGGCCACGTCTCCATTAGCTGATGAGCCTGAATTTGGTTGAGAGCGCTTTTCTGTGATCATTTGTTTATTAAACCGTCGCCCGGAAGTTTAAACTATAACCTGAAAAGCTGTCAACGACAGCCCTCGATGCAGGGCAGGCTGGTTCTGCGCAACGGGCCGGCCCTCGGCCGCCGTGTTAGGGCGAGAACCGTGTCTCGATAGTTTTATGGGCTTGTCAGCTTGGCGCTGACGAGGCGGTTGAGGCTGATTCCTTCTTCAGCGGCTTTGATCGCAAGAGCGCGGTGGATATCCGGAGGAATTCTGACGATGAATTTTCCGCTGTAGGATCTTCCGGACAGCGGAGTGGGAGGGGACTCTCCGTTGTTCTCCATATCCTGGACGGCTTCTTCAACGACCCTTCGAATTCCCTTAAGGGCCGCTTCAGGACTCTTGGCCAACCAGCTGAGGCTGGGAAATTCGATGCACAACCCGGCAAATTCCCCGTCGTTCTGAGACCAGGTGATTCTATATGTATACCGGTCACTGTTCAGACTCATTTCTGCCCTCCAGGGCATCGATGGCATCATGCTTAATGATATCATTATTGATACTATTGTCAAGTTTTTTGATTTTCTGCCTTCCTGGGACAAGACGTTCCGGAGGTCGGGCTATTCTCGGGTGGTGGAATCCGAAGCCGGCGCCCGCGTGCAGGCCCCAGATTCCCCACCCCTTTTGCCGTTTAAGGAGAATCCCATCAAAATCTGTATCCTAGTGTCGCCCCGATAAAATTGAAGTCGAGGAAATTCATATATCTCTCTGTCCAGGTGATCATGTAAGCCGTCAGCATGAGATGTCCTTTTGTGTACCCGATGTTAATCTTTGGGGCCGGATTGCCCGAGTTTGATTCTCCTTGGCCGATGAGGATCGGAACGACAACTCCCGCTCCGAGGAAAAAGTCCTTGGCGACGTAGTTCACGACCACTCCCGGGTACAGATAAGCATAATCAAAATGCATCCTGTAGAATGTCGCGTACATGATTTCGGGGCTGATCTGGAATGATTTCCCGAGGTTGATGCCAACCCTTAGATCAAGCGTCCCCTGGGCTTCATCGAACGAGCTCTCTTTCCAGAAGTTGGTCATAACACCCATGCTCAAACTGTACTGCATCTTCTTCCCCTGGGACTGCCCGAAACCCCCTCCTGCCAAAAAACCCATTGCCAGGATAACAGAGAGAATCTTGTTCATTGGTACCTCCTTACTCGTCCATATGATCATGCATTTTTGAAACCACCAAGTTGTCAAGAGTTTGTAAATAGTTTGTTAAAAGCTTGTTAAAGTTACGG
Organism: Candidatus Aminicenantota bacterium; assembly: GCA_963701305.1. Lineage (GTDB taxonomy): Bacteria > Acidobacteriota > Aminicenantia > Aminicenantales > CAVYOD01 > CAVYOD01. The sequence goes on along the minus strand of OY969586.1, from coordinate 659,213 downwards.
CCGGGGCGATTATGCCTACGAAAAAGTGTTTATTGGTCCCCACTTTGATCAAAAAAAGATGCGGATCGCTCCTTCGGTTAGGTTGTAAGAGCCAAAGAGTGCGATAATATAATGTGGGAATCAACATCGTTCGATGACGACGGCTGACCGATAACGAGACGGAGGCTGTTACATGAGAAAAGTCATCTTCCAAATGATGGTCTCAATCGATGGCTACTTTGAAGGACCAAACAAAATGAGGGTTTCATCATGATCGCATCAAACCTTATCGCGAAGTGGTCTTCATGGGCTCCACGCCTCCAAAGTGCGCTCCGCATCGTGGCCGCGGCGACGTTCATGCTCCACGGCACGATGAAGCTCTTCGCTTTCCCCACCGCTATCTCCCCAAAAGGAGGCACGGTTGCTCTCATCTCCCAAATCGGGCTCGCCGGCGTCCTCGAGACTTTCGGCGGTGCCTTGCTCCTCCTCGGCCTCTTCACCCGCCCCGTCGCGTTCATGCTTTCCGGCGAGATGGCGGTGGCGTTTTTCCAGGTCCATTTCCCCCGGAGTTTTTGGCCGGTCCTAAACGGGGGCGCCGAGGCCGTGCTCTTCTGCTTCATCTGGCTCTACTTTTCGGCCGCCGGCCCGGGACCGTGGAGCCTGGATGCGAAGCGGAAACGCGTTTTTTAGGCCAAAAAACGCTTAGATGCTGCTCACGAGGATCGCCACGGGGAAGCTGTAGAAGATTTTTCCGTTCTCCCGGCGCGCGGCCAAGTCGAGCGCGTCGTCGGGAATCGAGTCGGCAAAGATTCTGCGGATATGGTCGGCATCACCAGCATTGGGGAATGACCTGGAGAGCAGGTCCTCGAGTTCGCCTTCCAGACGGTACATCCCCGTGCGCGGCGAAGCGAGTCCCGCCTTGGCATACAACCCGCAAAGCTCTTCCAGAGGCATCGCCCTCACATGGGAGGGATCGCGCAATCGCTCTTCCGCGTTCAGGGCTGCGGCCTTGCTTGCGATAGGAGCCGTGTCTGCTACGACGACGCGTCCCCCCGGCCGGCACACCCGCTTCATCTCTTTCAGGGCGGTCAGGGGGTCCAGGAGGTGATGAATGAGAAACCGCGAGCTCACAATCGAGAATTGAGCGTCAGGATAGGGAAGTGCGGTCACATCGCCTTGCTCCCAGCTCACGTTCGTCAATCCCTGTTCCAATTGGGCCTTGCGGGCCTGCTCGAGCATGGCCGGGGTCAGGTCGACGCCGCTCGCATGCCGGACGACACGGGCAAAGGCGAGCACCAGCAAACCGGGCCCGCAGGCCACGTCCAGCACGGTATCTTCCGGGCCGGCGTTGGCCATCCGCACAATTTGGTCCAGCGCCTCCCGGTTGCGGATGTTTCCGCACTGCGAGAAGGGAACGGCCTGACGCGTGAACTGGTCAAGGATGCGAGAGCGGTGCGAGGAGCGCATGCGGCGATGATAAGCCACGGCTTGAAGGGAGTCAAGACGTCGCAATGAAATAATAGGCTTTCATCAGTGCCTGCCAGTCCACTTCGTTCTTGAGGTTGACGAAGGCCGTTCGCACTCGAGCCGGGTGCGGATGCATCCGGGCGTAATAAATCCCGAAATTGCGCATGATCTTTGGCCCCCGTTTCGGGCCGTAGAGATCGCAGGCCAGCCGGAAGTGCCGTGAGAGGATGTCGCGCTGCTCGTCGATGTCCGGTTGAAAAGGTTTCCTGCCCGCGGCGATATCCCTGGCCTGGCGGAATATCCAGGGGTTGCCGATGGCCCCTCGGGCAGCCGCGACGCCGTCAACGCCCGTCTGGTCGAGCATCCTCAGGGCATCCGCCGCGGTGTGAACATCCCCTGAGCCTATGATAGTCTTGTCACCAAACTCTCGTTTTACCAGCGAAAGAAAATCCCAATCTGCCCGTCCCTTGTATTTCTGATCGACGCTGCGCGCATGAACGCAGATCCCCTCAATTCCGGCTTTGAAGGCTCCGTGGGCGATTTTCCAGAAGGGCTCCCGGTTCTTATCCGACTCGTAGAAGCCGTGCCGCAGCTTGATCGTCACGGGGCGGTTAGGGACCGCGCCGACGACGGCACTGACGATATCAAGAGCCTGACCGGGCTGGCTCATGATGTATCCGCCGCGCTTCCTGGCGAGCACTTTTCTGACCGGGCAGGCGAAATTGAGGTCGATAACATCGAATCCCATGTCGCTCAGAGCCGCTGCGGCCCGGGCCATCTGGTCGGGGTTGTTCCCCATTATCTGCCCACCCACAGGATGATCGGCTTCAGCGACCTTGACCAGCCGATGCCGGACCTTCCTCTCCAGCAACATCTGGCGGTCAAGCATGGCCTCGGTCGTGCAGTAAGGCGCGGAACAGGAGCGGCAGATCAAGCGGTAGGCGAGGTCGCTGTAACCGGCGAGCGCGGCGAGGACAATCGGAAAATCAATCTTCACTTCCCCGATTTTCAGCGGCTTCAACATGACCTAGAGCTTAGCCGAGTAGCGATCGAATTACAAACGGCGCGGCCAACTTTCTCGTTTTTGAAACAAATTTGAGATCCAAATCAAGGAAATCGAAACAAGATGCTTGCGCCCTGCGCTTCTTTTCATTAATGTATAAGCTTATGCTTGACCTCGGACGGAGGCGTTGCCCAATCGTGAAAAAAGCTTTTCTCGCCGTTTATTTTTTTCTGACCGCGCTTCTTTTCGTCTCGGCCAATCCTCCCGATGATCTCCCACGGCAGATCGACCTCATCCTCAACAAGCCGGCGCTGAAGAGGGTCCTCATCTCCGCCTGCATCGTCCGGAGCGGAACGGGCGAGGTCGTTTATGAGCGTAACCCTCATCTGGCCCTTCTTCCGGCCTCGAACATGAAAATCGTGACTTCGGCCGCAGCCCTTGAACGCCTCGGTCCGGATTTCACTTTCGTGACCCGCGTCGGCACCTGCGGAGATTCCCTCGTGGTCATCGGAGGCGGAGATCCACTCCTCGGCCTGAACGGAAAGACTCCCGAACCGGGGCGCAATCATCAAAATCAGAATGTCATCAAGGATATTGTCACCCGCCTGACGGAGAGGGATGTCAAGTCCATCTCAGATATTATCCTGGACACTTCAGTCTTTGATAACCAGCGCACTCATCCCTCCTGGCCTCGAGAGCAACTCGTTCAGAAGTATGCCTGTGAGGTGGGTGGACTGAACTATCTGGGCAATTGCGTTGGGGTCTCGATCGTGAACGAAAAGGGGAAAGTCCTTCTTTCCTTGGATCCTCCAACCGGATACCTCAGTGTTGTCAATGCGGTCACGCCCGTTTTTGGACGTGAGAATTGGTTTAGCGTGGAGCGCACGGCCGAACGCGGGCGTCTTCTCGTCCGCGGGAAATGCGCGAATCGCGCCGGGCCGTATTCGGTCGCCGTAGAGGACCCGGCCCTCTTCTTCGGCCAGCTTCTCTTCGAGGCCCTGACTCGAGAAGGGATCAGGGTCGATGGGCTCATACTCGAGCGGCCGCTGACCGAGAATTGCGAGTTCCAGCCGCTCGTCGAGTTCAAAACCTCACTCATCGATTGCCTTCTGCGCATGAACAAGGACAGCCTGGGTTTGGCCGCGGAGGCCGTTTTCAAAGCGCTCGGAGCGCAGGCCCAGCCGACCGGGAAAGGGGGGAACTGGGAGACGGGAAGCCGCGTCGTGTCCGAATATTTGCGGAGCCTCGGAATTGGCGACGGTGAGTTTACGATCGCTGACGGATGCGGACTCAGCCGGGAGAACCGGCTCAGCGCTTCGGCGATTGCCAAGGTATTTCTCCATCTCTCGTCGGGCCCCTATTGGGAAACATACGAAAAGACTCTGGCCGTGGGTGGAATCGACGGGACGATAGAAAATCACTTCTGGGAACGCAAGTATCGGGGGAGGGTCCAGGCTAAGACCGGGTACATCCAAGGGGTTCGCGCTCTCTCCGGCATCGTCCACGCGGATAAGGGCGATTTTATCTTCTCCTTTTTGGCCAATCGCGCGGGGGGATGGACCAGAACAGCCATTGAAGCCTGCGTCAAAACGATTATCGCCTCGAACGCGAAGCCTGCCAAATAAAACCGGGAAAAGGAGTTCTTCATGAGAAGAAGATACATCTGGATTTTCGTAGTTGCCTGCCTCTTGATTGTTCCAAGAGTCGAGATTGCCCAGGTCAAGATTTCCCATAAAAATCTTGACGAAGGATTACCTATTGCCATGGAGACCTGGAAGGTCCCTGGCCTCGCCCTGGCAGTTGTCAAGGACGGGCGTGTCGTCTATGCCAAGGGATTTGGTTACAGAGATATCGAAAAAAAGATCCCGGTTGACGAAAGCACCATCTTCGGCTGCGGCTCCACGACCAAGGCCTTCACAGCGGCCCTGGTTGCCACGCTCGTCCACGAGGGCAGGCTCAAGTGGGACGACAAAGTTGTCGATCATCTCCCCGAATTTCAGATGTATGACCCCTACGTAACACGCGAGATCACCGTTCGCGACTTGCTTTGCCACCGGAGCGGACTGCCAGATGCGGATTTCGTCTGGTTGAGTTCCTCGTTCACCAGGGATGATATCGTCCATAAGGTTCGCTTCATCAAGCCCAGCGCAGGATTCCGTTCGCAGTATATTTACCAGAACCTCATGATAACCGTAGCCGGACAGCTCGTTGCCAGGGTGACCGGAAAAAGCTGGGATGAGAACATCAGGGAAAGAATATTCGGTCCGCTCGGCATGACCAGAAGCAATACGAGCATCCGCGATTTTCGGGCGGGAGATGACATCGCTACCCCCTATGTCCTGTCGGATGGGAAGCTGACCGCGATTCCTTGGCTCAACATCGACAATATCGGCCCCGCCGGGTCAGTCAATTCAACCGCATTGGATTACGCAAAATGGATTCAGCTTCACCTGGGGAAAGGCACTTTCCAGGGGAAGACGCTCTGGAGCGAGGAAGACCAGAAGGTGATGAATTCTCCACAATCGATCATGACTGGCACGACAACCGGCTTGGAGCACTTTCATTTATACGGCCTGTGCTGGATGTTGAACGACTATCGAGGCAAACTCGTCGTTTCGCATGCCGGAGCCACTGACGGCATGGGGGCGATCGTCGGGATGCTCCCCGAGGAGAACCTGGGAGTCGCGATCCAGTGCAACACTTTTTTCCCAATGCTTCTTTCGAACCTCATGTACAGGATTTTTGACATGTATCTCGGCCTCCCGGAACGGGATTGGAAAAAGCTGGAACCCCTGCCTCAGTCTGCACCGCCGCCCAAAAAACCGGAATTTTCCCCTCCCTTAAACACAAAGCCCTCTCTGGCCCTGGAACGGTATGCGGGCACGTACTCCAGCCCACTTTACGGCAAGGCGAAGGTTGTCCTCAGGGAAGGCGATCTCGCTCTGGAATTTGATTCCTATCCCTCCGCGACGCTCCAGCACAAATACCTTGATACGTTCCGTGCTTCCTTCGGCTCCAATATGCCTTACATGGCCAAATTGTTCATTGGCCAAGGAGTTGATGTTACGTTCACAATCGACTCCCGGGCGATCGTTTCCGAAATGAACATCGATTTTTTTGGCGCCTTCGAGCGCAGATGAAAAAGAGGGCGCGGCCTAAGCGTGCGCTGGGGCCGCGTTAAACCATCCCCCCCAGAGCTAAAAATCACCCCCCAATTCCCCCACAAAGGCGATGGCGCTTTTCCATTCACTTATGAGAAACTCATTTCCCACAGGAGGGACTCATGGATCCTCTTTTCGTGAGGTCAGGAAAGCTGGAGAAAGGAGAAAAATTATGAGTTTGATCTCCGATATGCAGTCCATCGGAAAACTGCTTAAAAAGACGGGCAGCCTCGGCCCCTATGAAAAACTCCTGGCGTTGCAAGAAAAAGTCTTAGCTCTCATCAGCGAGAACGGGGATCTCAAAAAAGAAATTGACCGGCTGAAGGAAGCGGCCGAACTAAAAGCTCATATTTGCTTTGAACACGATGCTTACTGGCTAAAGAATGGCAATGAGGAAGACAAGGATGGCCCCTTCTGTCCCATTTGCTATGATTCAGAGGGAAAACTGATGCGCCTCTTGTCGCGCCTGGACAGCCGGTTTTCGCGCTGTCCGAGATGCAGCTTGAGTCTTCCTTTTGAAAAAAATTCCAGAAGTTTGGCCCGCAGCTAGCCCAACAGCCCAGACGCTAGCGTATTTTGTTTTCAGAATACCTGACGATCTTCGGATAATCCTCTCCTTCAAGGCGCTTCAGGCTATTGACCGTTTTGGGAACTGAGCTATAATCAAATCAGTGAAACAAGGGGAAGTGGCCGGATTATTGATCTCCCTTCTTTTGTCCGCCCGGGTGCTCAATTCCGGATCTTTTGAGTCATCCCGGCGGATAAATCAGGACTTGGGAGAACAGAATAGGAAAGTCACCGTCACTCTAAAACTGGTTCAAGTCTTCGTTACAGATAAGAGAGGAAAGCCAGTCAAGGATCTCGAGAGGTCCGATTTTGATCTTTATGATAATTCCCGGCCCGCAGAAATCGTCGCGCTCGAAAAATACGTTTCCGATGCGCCGCAGATTAAAACAAAAATTGACAATGAAAGGACGCGGAGCGGAGAGCCGGGAGAGGCTAACAGAAAATATTTTCTGTTATTTGATTTTGCTTTTAATAATAAGTTCGGAGTTAGAGAATCCAAGAACGCGGCCTTGCACTTTATCAATAACTGGCTTCAAAACGGAGACGAAATCGCGGTTGTTTCTTATTCTACTTTGAAGCGTCTCTCGATTGACGCCGAACTGACAACAGATCGTCAAAATTGTCGTGAGATCATTGAGCGGCTGGAGAAAGGCAATTTGGGCAGGTTCGCTCCAAACGTGGAAGAAGAGTACTGGGAATTTAAGAATGATCGCAGTTTCCCCAGGACACCAAGGCCCGAGATTTCAAATTCAAAGCGGGACTTGATCGGGTTATTTTATGGTCGTGAATTTCCAATCAACTCCGGCACCTGCCCATGGCGAATCTTTTGTGCCGGACCCGTCCCCTTTGGCCCTTACATTCCAGGAGTAAGTCTTGTTTCTGCCCAGCGCTGATTTTATATAGGACGTTGCGTCTTGGGCTGAGTTGAAAAAGGCATAACCTCCTCCGGCCGGCTTTATCCGGATGCGGTAGTGCTGCTCCTGCGGGCTGCCGTTCGTATCAAGCCACTGCAGCATGATCGTCAAGGGCTGATCGGTTGCACCGCCTGGAGGAGCGATGAGAGTCGGGGCGTTTAAGATCACCGGAGCAGCGGTTCTAAATGTCCAATCAACTCCGGAATTGGCCCAGGACGAATTCAGAATGTTGGCTCCGTTTCCGACAGCCTGGACGTTCCAATAATAGGTCTTGTTCGGTGCGAGTCCGCCCTTGAGATAGGAAGTGGTGTCTTGAGATACGTTGATGAAAACATAGGCGCCGCCTGCCGCTTTGAATCGGATTTTGTATTTGACCTCCTGAGGATCACTGTTCGTGTCCGACCACTGCAGCTCCACCGCAGGGGGTTGGCCGCTCACTCCATTTGAGGGAGCCGCCGGAGTCGGCGCGAACAAGGTCACTCTGGCCGCTGTCTTGAAGCTCCGGTCCAATCCTGAGTTGGCCCAGGCCGAATCTGCGGTATTGTTTCCGTTCCCGATAGCCTGGACGCTCCAATAATAAATTGTATTCAAGGAGAGAGGGGGCGGCTGGAAACTGGTAGTGTTTTGGGAGACCGTGTAAAAACTGTAGTTTCCGCCAGCATTCTTAATTCTAATCTTGTAGCCCTGTTCCTGAGGGTTGATGTTGGTATCCTGCCATTGAAGAATGGTGTTGAGCGGTTGCTTCGTTGCAGCCTCAGGGGGGGAAGCAAGAGCCGGAGCGTTTAAGCTCGTGGGTCCTATCGTTGTAAAGTGCCAATCGATGCCGGAATCGGACCATGCCGAATCCAGCACGTCGGTTCCGTTTCCAACGGCCTGCACGCCCCAGTCATAGGTCGTTCCATACACGAGGCCGGAGATTTGAGATGAGATCGCGTTTTGCGCGGTCGTATAATAAACGTATGAGCCCCCCGATGACTTTATTCTTATTCGATAACCTTGTTCTTGTGGATGTGTGTTTGTGTCCTGCCATTGCACGGTCAGAGTCGGGGGCTGATTGGTCGCCCCGTTGGAAGGCACTGTGAGGGCGGGCGCGGCCAATGTGGCCGGGGGAGACGTGGTCAATGACCAATCGGCGTCAGAATGAGCCCACTGAGAATCTAAGATGCTATTTCCGTTGCCGACAGCTCGAACATCCCAATAATACTTTGTGCTTGGAGACAGGTTACTCAGCTCGTAAGTCGTCGAATCTTGCGCCAAGTCATAATAGGTATAGGAGCCTCCCGAAGGCTTTATTCTGATTTTGTGACCTTGTTCTTGAGGGGTGCTGTTAGTGTCCTGCCACTGCAGAGTGGGATTGAGCGGCTGTGTTGCAGCGCCGTCCACGGGAGCAAGCAATAACGGAGAATTGAGTGTTTCTTCAGTTGGCGCCGTGAAAGCTTTGATACAAATATTTATATAAAATGGCGCATCGGAGACATCGGTCCAGGTCGTGCCATCTGGGCTCATAAAACTTTCGCCCGGAAGCGAAATTGCCCCGCTTGAATACCCCGGAAATTTTTCTTCTACCGGCGCAGGATAGAGGTACCCGGGTGTTTGGAACTTGACCACGACCGAGAATTTTTGGTTAAGAGAGACAGGAACGGAGTTTATAAGTGCAATCGTATGATAGCCGGGAGAGGGGAGTGTTCCAGTCTGTGACAATGCCAGATTCCCGCTCCGCGGAGCCCCATCCGTCACATCGGTGTAAATGTAGACTTCATATGAACAGTTTACGTTGACTCCGTAAAAGCTTACAGCCTTAATTGAATGATTTGAATTCGCATTAAATATGTTAGCTCCCCACTCCGTATCACTGCCTTCTCCCCGATTGTTCAGCCAGCCGAGGTCGTCATATTGATAAATACCAGCATAATTCGTAGTTGCATCGGCCATAAATGCCGCGCCGGGTTTAAAAGTCTGATCATAATAGGAAACGTAAAAATATCCAGAATCTCCCCAGCCTGTGCCATAACTGTTCTTAAGGATAAAAGCCCCGTTGCCTGGGGGAGGGATGTAAAATCTGCTCTTATCATAATCATCGTCCCAGCCAACGACGGTGACGACGTGATTTGTATCGGAGGGTGAATCACAATAATACGAGTTATTGGCCGAATCGTAATAGGCATCGTCGTAATAAAGGCTGACGACAACTTCGCCATACGTGATGAGGACTTGCTTCAGATTATCGTTGTCCAGATAGTTCGCCCGGCCTGGAAAGAAGATAATATCCTGGACGTGCTTCTGCTCTGTCAAGCCCTCGGCGGCCGAATAGATATATGGATCATCGGCCTCCAGGATCGGACCCGACCACCGGGCAAGATAGGCCGAAGACATCCAGACACTTCCCCCGTCACAGGGCCCAGGATCAAAGCCGTGGTTGTCGATGAGGTTTTGCTCGGAAAAATCCCAAGTCTCACCCGGCAGGAGATAGGATTCGAGCGATCCGTAAGTGGCAAAGGCCCAACAGCTATTGCAGCTCCCCTGATTTTTGACCGAGGTCGCTTTGCCCAGAGTGCGTAGATCATAGCTCGATGGATAAGTCTCATAACTTGAAAATATTTTTTTCCCTTTAAGGTAAGAGAGATCCAGAGGAGCGGGAATCAACCCGAGCCAATGTCCACCGCTTGATTGGATGCGCCATGAGCCGTATTTCTTTTCCTGGAGATAATGTAGAAATCTGGGGTTCAGCGGAGCTCGCTTTATTTGATGAGACATGGCTCCACCTGAAAATCCGACCTGGTTTGACAATAATATCAATATCGGGGAGACAACAAACAAAATCCGCAAGGCGGTAGATTTCTTAAAAAAGATAGACACTTAAAGCTTCCTTGGCTTCCCCGATACGATTCTTATAAAATTATCGTTCTTCTTCATGTTGAAGTCAATAGGTTGAACAGGGGCATGCGGAGGCCCAAGCAAGGCATTTCGTGGGGGCCTTGGGCGGGAATCGGGTTCAGGCGAGATTGGTTGCTCAGCCACACATCAAGAAAAGATATTTTATTCCGCGGCAGACAAAGATCGTGCGTCCGTTATTTGGTTCGCGGAGAAGGCTCTCTATCTCCGTTATCATAGAGCCCGATCAGTTCGACGGCTTTCCCTTGTTTCAGCTCGAACTCGACCCGGAAATAATCGACGCCTTCGACAGCGAATAGAGTTTCAGTTAATGGAATCAGCCGGCGCTTCGGGCCGGTCCGCTGATAGAAGAGGACGCCATTTTCAAGGGTGATTTTTCGCTCCCCGTACTCGCCAACATAGGTTCGCAGGGTCTTGTCGCTGACTGGCGGCGGATTCAGCTTGGCTTTCTGGCCGACGACGACCCAGTCGAACTCGCTTTTCCTCTCCGGATCGGGGGTTTTGGCCGCCAGTTTTTCCAGGGCCATCATGTAAGCCTGGTCGAACGCCTTGGAAGCCGGAACCTGGATGTCCGGAGTGACGCCCGTGCCTTCCCAATTTGTCTTCGTAATCGGGTTGATGGCCCGAGCGGTGGGAACGCGCAGGATGAACTTTTCCAGGACGATCATGGCGTCCGTGGGATGCGCCCCGCCTCCGGTCGTCTCGCCTACCAGCGTCGCCCTTTTCAGATTCTTCATGTTGTAAGAGAACTCCTCGGCTCCGGAAAAAGTGTCTCCGCTCGTGAGAACGTAGAGGTCGGCGCTGACCGGCTTCGGCCCCGGGACATAGGGGAGTGTCCAGAAGTTCTCGGTTTTATCTTCAGATCGCGTATAGATGTCGTTCAGGTGAGCCGGATCCGTGAAGAAATACGAGCTGATGAGCTGGATCTGAGTGGGGTCTCCGCCCCCGTTCTGGCGAAGATCGATGATCACGGCGTCGCAGTTGGCCAGAAAGTTCATCGCAGCCACGGCTGTCGCGCCGGCCTGATTGGCAGAAGCGAAGTACCGGAAGTCGAGATAGCCGATGTTCCCGGCCAGCCGCTCCACTTTGCGAAATCCGAAGTTGTCTCGCCTGGCGGCGGCCAGTTGGCGCTCCTGGGCGGCTTTGGCCTCGTCCTCGTTCTGGCTCCGCCGGCGCTTGATCTCAGCCGCCATCTGGGGGCGAAAAGCGAAACCCAGGTGCTTGTCCTTGCTCACGGATGTCAGGTCCCGCGACACAGCCTCGGCGAACTCCCGGGCTCCCGTCAACTTGTCGTAATCACCGTTTTTGAGCCTGCCACGGATGAGCTCCTCCATTTTCTTCGCCGTTTCGGCGAAGATGTAGTTTTTGTTCAGAAGCGCGGAGATCTCATCCACGATCGCCTGTTTTTGGGCGGTGTCGATTGTCATCGCCTGCGGCTCCTGGCCGAAAACGGGTGGTCCAAAAAGCGAAAGAAGCACACCTATCGCCAGTATCCACCGAGTTGTTTTCTTGAACACTTTGAACCTCCTCATTTTCTCTTGAGCTCCCGGCATTGTATTCTGCTCATATCGATCTGTCAAAAACTCCCCGCCCTGCGAAAGAGCCACCAGCTCTTGACGTGGATGTCCGACGCTTGCATTTCTATTTCCCCTGCGCTAAAAAAGGGCCTGACGCCCGCAACGTTTTGGGTTCGCTTCCAGGACGGCGATTTTGCGGTGGGGTATGGAGGCCAGACGTTCGGGAAGATCAACATACCTAAGTACTGGGGGAAGACGTCGTGGCTCGTCATGGGAAGCGGCGGCATGCAGTCGACACCGCTCGACCTCTATAAGTGGCTCCAGGCGATCCGCAGCGGAAAAACGCTGTCGCCCGGAGCCGCGGCCAAGTATTGGACGGACGGAGTCCTTGCCGGGGGTGACATGCGTGGTTTCTTTTGTCTGTACACGGAGGGTCCGGAGAATCTGATGATCATGTGCACGAACGCGCACTCGGGGCGGGGAGACCGCACGTCTGCCCTGGGGGAGCGTTTGGTGGAGCTGGTGCGCGAAGAGTCGATGCCGCGCTGACCGGGATCCTTGATTGGGAGTCAGGGGATAGTCACGGGCGCCAGGCGCCCGGAATCGCCAACGATATGGAGAAACTTTATCGGCTGATCAGCGGGTCCTAGGGTCTTTCCGATTCATCTGAATCCTTGGTCGTTCCGATTCTGGAGCGACACGCAAATAAATCTTTTTTTTCTTTGAGAATCTCTGTAGAATTGGATAAACCATGGTTGGAGGATAAGATGAGAAAACCCTTTTTTCAAACGGCTCTCCTTCTTCTGATAGTGATCTTGCTCAGCGCGAGCCCGGAATTTCTGTTTTCCGCGACCGACCCTCTCAAAGGGCTCGACGCTTATATCCTGAAAGCGATGAAAGATTGGGAATTGCCCGGCCTGGCCGTCGCGATCGTGAAAAATGACAAAGTCGTGTTGGCAAAAGGGTACGGAGTAAGAGAAGTCGGAAAGAATGAGCCGGTGGACGAGAATACCCTTTTCGCCATCGGATCAAACACGAAAGCTTTTACGGCGACAGCGGTGGGTCTTTTGGTTCAAGACAAGAAGCTTTCCTGGGATGATCACGTCACAGACTACTTGAAAGGTTTTCAGCTGTTTGATCCCTACGTGACCAGGGAACTCATGGTGAGAGACGTCCTCTCCCACCGAAGCGGTCTCGGCCGCAGGGGAGACGCCCTCTGGTATGGACAGGATTACAGCCGAGAGGAAATTCTGCGGCGAATCCGTTACCTGAAACCCAATTCCAGCTTCCGTTCGCAGTTCGGCTACCAGAATATCATGTTCTTAGCAGGGGGGCAGCTCATCCCGGCAGTCACAGGAATGAGCTGGGACGAGTTCATAAAGGCGCGCATCTTCAAGCCCCTCGAGATGAACCGGAGCAATACGAGCACGAAGGACTTGCACGGCGTCGATAATGTGGCGGCTCCTCACACCAAGAAAAGCGGAAAGGTCGTGGCGATACCCTACCGGAACATCGACAACATCGCTCCTGCCGGATCGATCAATTCCAGCGTCATCGAAATGGCCAATTGGCATCGATTCCAACTGGGGAATGGAAAGTTCGGCGGAAAGCAGATTCTGGACCCGGCCATCCTCCAGGTCACCCATGACCCGCACATTGTTATGCCCGTGGGTCCTGATCAAAAGAAGGACAATCCCTCGACTCATTTTGTCGCCTATGGTCTCGGCTGGGTTCTCCAAGATTACCGCGGCCGCCTGATCATCTGGCACAATGGCGGCATCGACGGGATGTTATCGCAGCAAGGCTTTTTGCCTGAAGAAAACCTGGGCATTGTCGTGCTCACGAACAGCGACCGAAGCAGGTTGGACTCTGCGCTCTTCTTCCGAATTGTCGATGCCTTCCTCGGTGAACCGGTCAAGGATTGGAGCAGAGACTCTTTGGAGCAGACCAAAGAGGCTGAGGCAAAGGGGGAGGAAGCAAGAAAAAAGGCCGAGGAAAGCCGCGTGGCGAACACAAAGCCCAGCCTGGACCTCAATTCCTATTGTGGGAAGTATGAAAATGAGATGTATGGCGCAATGGAGGTCAGAAGCGAGTCCGGGAAGCTCATTCTGTATTTCAACTCCAAGCCCGCGGGAGCTCTCGAACATTGGCACTATGATACGTTCAGAATCAACACCGAGTCATTCGGAGCATTCAAGTTCGAGGAGGCCCTTGACAAATCCTTTGTTAGATTCAATCTGAATGTGCAGGCAAAAGTGGCCGGGATGGAAATGGAAGAACTGGCCGTCTTTGATCGGTCGCCCGAGCCGCAAAAAGAAAAGGAATGAAATAGCGGAGTTCGTTAAAGGCCGACAGTCGCAGGCCAAGAAAAGGCTCACGTTATCAAAATGCGGGCCTCGAAACAAAAGGGTTGTCTCTGACGATGTATCTCCAACGCTTTTCCTGAGCCGAGGTGACACCAATTCTTTTTGTTCTCGCAACTTTTGGATTCTTGGAACCCGCGTCGGCTATGAACAATGCTCCTCGCTTGGTCAAGTCCATCCCATAGAGGCCCTTATCGATCTTCAGGGCGCGGGTGAGATTTCCAGGCCCTTTAGCCAAATCACGAGCGCTCCTCCCGGGCCGGAACTCCCTCATCAGCTCGATCCCCTGGAGAGGTTCGATGGCCCTGATCAAAACTCCCCCGGCGGGCTGGCCGCTCTTGGCCACGACATTCAGGCAATAATGCAGGCCATGGGTCAAATAAATATAGGCGCGGCCGACCTCTCCGAAGAGCGCTCTGTTGTTCTCCGTTAGGCCCCGAAACGCGTGGCTCGCCGGATCATTAGAACTATAAGCCTCTGCTTCGACGATTCGGCCGGCCATGGTTTTCCCGCCTGTCCTTCTCACCAGAATCTTTCCTAGGAGCTCTCTAGCGACGATAGTCGGATGTCTAGCGTAAAAACCACGGCTGATGGGGTATAAACAAGCCAACCTGGATACCATCGGCCGTTTATTTATCGCAGCAGCTCTGGCCCAACAGGCCGAGGGCTCGATAATAGGGCTCGACGCTGGGCAAAAAGTGTCGTTCGTCCCTGGCATGAGGCCCGATTCCGGTTTGACCCCAGACAACGCCTTGGCCGCCCGGCGCAAACCGCGCGCTCGTGGCCGGGAGCTTCCGGCCGATAACGGGGTTTTGGCCGGACGCTTGGTGCACCGCCTTCTGCAACAACAAGAGCAGGGGATTAGCTGGGTCACAAGAAATTCCGTCCTCTGAAGCAATAACATCGAGTTTAAGCCCCGTTTTGTCGCAGTATATCCTCGCCTCTTCGACGAGGGGAGTCACTCTATCATCGGGGATGGGCCTGATCTCGAGGCCCAGCGTTCCCTCGCTGGCCGTGACGTTGAAAACACCATCCTGGCCCACTCGAATGAACGGGAAGCGGAGCTGCGATCGCCAGCTTTCGCTTGCGTCGAGGGTCAGCAGTGCACCAAGCAGGCGGAGAAGGTCTTCCCTGGCCTGGAAGAGTCTGGCGCTCAGGTCTCCGGGAGCGGCGGCCATCCCGGTGTGACCGCGCACTCCCCTGGCGGTGATCTCCAGGCGAACAAGCCCGCGGTTCTCGGTGCAGACCTGGCCCAGGAGTTCGTCACCAGATTCCCCGGTCCGCTCGCCGGCAACGAGGAGTTTGGGGGCATAACCAGACTCCTGCCTGAGATCATTCAGGATGTGGGGAGTTCCCGTGGGCTCGCCTTCTCCGATTTCCTCGTTTCCCACGAGAAGAAGATTGATGGCCGGATAGGCTCCTCCCCCGCGGCGAACGTCTTTCATCCAGACCAGGTACGTCGCGAGAACGGTTTTCATGTCGGCGGCGCCGCGTCCGAAGAGGTAATCGCCATCAATCCGGGGCTCGAATTGAGAATCATCCGGCTCGGGTTCGACGACATCGAAGTGGCCGCATAACATGAGAGGCGCGTTAAGGCGGCCGGGGAAGGAGATGACGAGAGCCGGGTATTTTCCTTTCTCGAAGATGCGGACATCAAGTTGGGCCTGTTTTGCATAGTCATGGATAAGGGTGGCGGCGCGGCGCACTTCGTCCAGCCTCTCCTGGCCCGGAGGCGCGTTGGTGACCGAGGGAATGCGGATGAGCTGTTTGGCGAGATCGGCGATCTCGGCGGTCTTGCTGGGGTAGGTGACGGTCAGCCAGGCGCCCAATCTGGGTGCGAAACGGATTGGGGCGCTGGGCTCACGCCGCGCCTCATCACGCGCCCGTCCCAAGAGCAGCTGCCATTTCACCGAATCTTCGCCCAGGCTTACGAGATGGTCTGCGATTTGTTCGACGTCGCTTGCGACCTGCGCTTCCCGCTCCTCCGCCAACCTTTTGAGCAAACCAACGGGAACGACGACCTCCGCTCCGAGTTCCTCACGAAGTCGGCTCCTGATCCGCTCGGAGGTATTGGGAGCCCCCTTTGACATTTCGACGAGCGGCTCCAGCCACGTTTTTCTATCCAAAGCCTCGGCCAGCGGCTCCAGCTCCATCAATGTTCGCCCGAGAAAATCACGCAGCCCAAGCGGCTTTCCTGTGAACGGATCCTCTATCTCTGCCCGCAGTCCCGATTCGGCGGCCCGTCTCTCGTTTCGTCTGGCCCGGCCCAAGTCTTCGGCATCGTAGCGAAAAGCCCGGCCGTAGGTGGGATCGGCGTAGAAACGAATGAGCAAGAGTTCTTTGAAGACGAGATTAGCGATATCGAGGGCGAGCGGATGTCCCCCCTCGTCCGTTCTCACTTCAACTCGGGCCATAGGAAGGTCGATTCGCGCCAGGAGGTTTTGCTCCACGATTTTTTCGGCCATCTGCTCGACCGGCGCCGTCTCTCCCGAGGCGTAGAGGCCGCGGCGGTAAAGAGAGTGGAGCTGATCGCTGCTGATAGCGATCAACCGTTCGACGGGTTCGGCAAACGAACGCGCCCGAACAGCCGTCCAGTTATTATTCCCAAAGCGGATTCCGCGTCTCACCAGGTCGTAGGAAATACGAAGGTAATCCGCGTGAGACCGATAAAGGTTTGGAAGGTCAAGCGTCTCGGGGCTCGGAAAAGTGAGATTGCGGACAGAGTCGAAATCTGTGAGGACCACGATTTCCTCGCCGTCCCGGACCTCTGGTCGAAGCGGAGTGCTCGAAGAGGTAGCGATAAAAAGGGCCGCGAACGCCCTCATCAGGCGTGTGCTTTCGATGTAAACGTGATTCTTGTAGTCGTCGAGATGTTCATCGCCCCGCTCAGAAGGGGAAAGATGCATGAAGTCCCAGGCCAGCAAGGTTTCCGGGAGCGAGAGATTGGCGTGGATTCCCGCTGTGGCCAAGTTAGCGCCGTAAAGGTCGACGCAGCGCTCCAAGTATAGGCGCTTGGCGAGGTTCCAACCTCCGGGCACCGATTCGTGATTCACGATGACCCTGCTGAGGAGGTTACCGGGCGAAGCATAGAGCCGTTCCCCGAAGGAGCGGCCCGCCCGCGCCAGAGCATTATAGAGACAGGCTTCCAGCAGCCGGGCCTCGTAGATGGCCCCGGCCGGCGAATAATAGGGCCGGGTGATCCATTCAATCATCCAATGGAAGACTTCGAGTTGGCTTCGCTCCAGGAGCCAAGCAGGAAGAAAATCCTCCCTGAGGACATCCACAAATGAGCGTTTGTCCGGGCCCGAGCCGACAGTCTTCAGCGGCCGGAAGCCTGAGTCGAGCATATTCCACTCGATCTCGAGTCCGCAGGTGCCTCGCTCCGGGAAGCTCTTCAGCGCTTCCTGACGGGCGAGCTGGTATTTTTCGGCGAACCGGCTGAGTTCATTCGGAGATAAGAGCATCGAGGCCCTCCAGCAGCCTCCGGGCAGCTCCCGTGGTTTTCTCGACGGGAGTCGCATAGGAGAAGCGGATCCATTCTCCTCCATAAGCTGAAAAGAAGACTCCGGGGACGATGGCGACACCATGCTTTTCAGCAAGATATTGACCCAGCGGCTCGCTGTCCTTCCACCCTTTCCGGCTCAGCCATTTGCCCACATGGAGAAACGCATAGTATCCCTTTCCGAGGATATAGGTGAAGCCTCTTTCCGTCAGAAATTGTTTTAGGGCCAGACGGCTGGCGTTCGTCGGTTCGATGATCGAGCGAGCGGCCTTATCATAGCCCATTTCATAGGCGGCCATGGCGACGGCCATAGAATAAAAGGAGGGAATCACGGTGTGAGAGGCGCGGGAAGTGATCCACTTCACGACCTTCTCTGAGGCGATGAGGTGGCAATTTCGGATGTTGGAGGCCCCCAGGGATTTGGTAATTCCGTCCAAGAACATGAGCCGCGGTCTCTCTTCCGGATCGAAGGCTTTGATAAAAGAATTGAGGTCCATCGGCCGTTCGTCGGTGACATAATGATACATCCAATCATAGAGCACAAAAGCAATACCAAGCCGGAGGGCCGTTTTGCCCAATAGAATCTGCTCCTCGGCAGAGATCGTATTTCCCGTCGGGTTATCAGGATTGGTGATGATGAGGCCGGCAATTTTGCGCTGCGACCGAGTGGCCCAGGCCACGCATTCCTCCAGGGCATCGTTCGAATAGGCCCAACCGCGCTCAGGCCGTCCAGGTGCCAGGAGCACGTTGGCTCCGATCCCGTAGGGCCCCCAATTATAAGAAATCCAGGGTACCCGGCTGACGATGATCAGGTCCCCGATCCGGCCGTGTCCCAGGGCGAGCATGGCGGTATAGGCCTTCATCAGAGCGTCCCGGCCGCCCACGGTGGCCAGCACATTCGCCGGTCCCAGGCCCGTGGCCGAATCCAGCTTCCAATATTTCTCGATGACGACCTTGCGGAAATCATCCGTTCCATAGGGCATGTCATAGGCGCTCCCGTGCCGGCGCTGCAGCTCAGAGGCTCTGTTCAGCAGCTCTTCCGGAACTCCGGGCAGACTGGCTCCTCCATCCCCCTGGGAGGCATCGAACGTCTGACCTTCCGGCTTTTGTTGCTTGTAAACGGAAAGACTCTTATTAATTAGGAACATGCGGGAGGCGGGGATCTCGAACATGCGCAGGAGATGGTCGCTCACAGGGACCAAATTGTCTCCGGGCACAACGGTGACAGGATTATTGGATAAGTCGGTCATGCTCTACCCTCCTCTTTTGTCCATCGCCGGATTGGACCGGACAAACGGAATTTGAGTTCCTCAAGACAAATAATCTTCCGGCAAACCTCGGCGAGTTTAGCACATTGAAAAATGAGAATCAACTCCAGACCCCAGCCCAGCAACCTTTTGGTGGGAACGCATGTCTTAATTATAGTATGCTTTTGCATGAACGAAGGAGAATTCCCATGCCAAGAATCAAGCTCCTGCCCTTTTGCTTCGCGACCTTGATTTCTGCAACTTCGGTCTTTGGCCAGGCTGCGCCGAACAATCCGCTCCTGCTCGTAGGCCATAATAATTCGCGGCCCGCCATCGCCGACCTTCAGTGGCTGATTCCTCAGTTGATGAGGCAGGCCAGGGTGCCGGGCTTGCAGATCGCGCTGATCCGCGGCGGCAGGATCGTCTGGCATCAAAATTTCGGTGTTCGGAGCGCAAAAACCGGCCAGCCGGTTACGGACGAGACCATTTTTGAGGCGGCCTCTCTCACCAAGCCCTTTTTCGCTTACTACGTCATGAAGCTGGCCGAACAGGGAGTGATCGACCTTGATAAGCCCCTGTTCGGCTACTTGCCCAGGGAGCTCATTGAAAAGAGCCTCGGCCTCTCCCTCGAGGAAAAGGGATTCCATCGCGATTGGTTCGAGAAGATAACGGCCCGTCATGTGCTGAGCCATTCCAGCGGCATGCCGCATGGTGAGCGAGGCAATCCTTTTCCTCTCTTTTTTGAGCCGGGAACGAAATGGAAGTACTCGGCCGATGGTTACTTTTACCTCCAGCAGGTTGTGGAAAAGCTCAGGGGCGACAGGCTTGAAAACCTGATGCGGAAGGACGTCCTTATCCCCCTGAGCATGAAGAAAAGCCGGCTGGTGTGGAATGATGAGTACGAACGAACGATGGCCAGCGGCCATGGCTTCTTCGGCAGACCGGAGGAATTCCGCAAGAGGCGGGAAGCTCATGCCGCGGCCACACTCTATACGACCGCCGAGGACTACGCCAAGTTTGTCTGTGCCGTCCTCAACGGCAAAGGCCTGAGGGCGAACACGCTGAAAGAGATGCTGACCTCTCAGATCGACATGAACAAAGAGAGGGGCCTCGGCTGGAGTCTGGGCTTCGGGACGCAAAACGATTCCTATGGCACGGCCATCTGGCAGTGGGGCGACTACGGAATCTTCCGGAACTACATCCTGGCCTACCCCAAAGAGAAGACCGCGGTTATTTACCTGACCAATAGCGCTTATGGGCTGGGCGTCTGTCCTGAAATCGTGGCCCACTCCGTCGGCGGACAGGCTCTGGGTTGCCTTGAGCTGAAATACCTCCCCTATTATTCTCCGTTCTATCTATTTGCCTGGGATTTGGCAGAAAAGGGGACGGAGTCCGTCAACCAGCTGCCAGACTTGGAGCGAAGATATCCCGACGTGTTCGCGAAGGACAACCTGAGCAATCTCGTCGAGATCTTCCAGGGTGAAAACATGATGCCCCAGGTCATCGCCCTCCTGGAGGCTAACCTCAAAGAGCATCCCGAATCCGGATCCTTACTGCTCAGTCTGGCCAAGGCCTTCTTGCAGGCAGGCGATATGAAGTCAGCCCGGCTCTCTATTGAAAAGTCGCGGGAGGCCAAAGAGGAGAAGGTCTCTCCGGCTGGCATAGACTGGAGCCTGGAAAATATCAAGGCCTTGGAACATCCCGAGAAGCTCGAAGAAGAAAATATGAAAAGAATTGCGGGTGATTATGGAGGTCGTCACATTCAGTTCCGGGACGGGCATCTCTACTATTTACGCGAAGGCGGTGTGTATCCAGATTACAGGCTGTTGATCCCCATGTCTAAGGACACCTTCCTTCTGGAAGGCGTACTTGATTTCCGGCTAAAGATCGAGTTCGATGAGACAGGGAATCCTATCAAAGCCGTTGGTTTATCGGAAGATGGCAGCCGAGACGAGACGCTCAGGAACAAGTAGGAATCGGTGACCTCCGATTCCGGAATCCAGGCCGGGAAGTAAAGAGATGAAGCTATTTTCTCGGGATCACGGGCAACAGGATGTAAGAGAGGTGACTTGAGTCGTGGTAGACGGTCTGCTCCGCGATTTTCATGGTCGTCCCGAAACCCGCCTTTTCCCCCGTGTTCAGATTCCTGGCGAATTTGGGAAAGGCGGAGCTCGTGACATCCACCCTGATTCTGTGACCTTTCTGAAAGACGCGACTCGTCGCCCAGAGGTCGATTTCGAGTTCATAGGCCTTGCCCGGTTCGATGGGTTCGGCCACCCGATATGAGTTCCTGAACCGGGTTTGACAGATGTTATCGTTGATCCTCATGGCATAGCCGTTTGGTTGGACATCGACGAGCCGGGCAAAAAAATCGGTGTCCGTGACACTCGAGGAGATGCAGAGTTTCAACTTCAGAGGTCCGGTCACTTCAAGGTCGTCCTTCAGCACCTCGCTCGTGAAGCAGAGAACATCGTCCCGTCTTTCGACCGGCCTCTGATCCTCGTTTGCCCCGAGCTGAAAACTTGCCGGATTGTAAATGAAGGGAACGGGGGAGGCGGGATCATAAGTGTAGCCGTCCGATTTTTCTTTTTTAGGCGGAGCGGTGCTCAATTGGCCATCGCCGTAGAAAGAATTCGCTCGCCCGCCGGAGTGAAAATAATACTTTGTGTAAACGGTTCTTTTGAGCGGCCATTCCTGTTCCTCGCGCCAAACGTCGTCTCCCATCACGAAAATTTTGACAGGGGGGTCATCGAGGATTCCGGTGTTCTTGCCCTTGAGCCAGTAGTCGAACCATCTCAAATAGAGTCCGTTCATGTCGATGAGCGACGCCGGCCCAAAGTCAAAATCTCCCAGCTTCTGAGATCTGTTGAAGGCATGCGGCCACGGCCCGATGATCAACTTCTGGCTTTTTTCCTTGCCGATTGTCTTGGCGTGTTCGGACATGGCCACGAAGTTCTGGATACATCCCGGCTGATCGTCATCGTACCAACCGGTGATGTGAACGGCCGGCACATCCACTTCGGCCAATTTGGCTTGATAGCTGCGCTCGTCCCAGTAATTGTCCCAGGTGGAGTGTTCAATCCATTCCCGCCAAAAAAATGAATCGCGTCCAGCCATCTTATCCAACTCGATGACCGGGAGATGGCCGTAGATTTTCTCCCAGTTCAAGTCGGTCATGCTTTGCATCGTTCTCCCGTCGATCAAGACGACCCATTCGAGGGCCGACATCAGCAAGGCACCGTTCTGAATCGGAAAATTGAGAAAAGGATCCGGCGGCGTGACTTCCGGAACCATGGCCGTGTAATATTTGCTTTTCAGAGTTGCCGCCATGACCTGCACCCACCCCTGATAGGATCCGCCGAACGAGCCGATTTTTCCGTTTGACCATTCCTGCTTTCCGATCCATTCCTGAGTGTCGTAGCCGTCCTTGGCCTCGTCGATAAGAGGATTGAACTTCCCGTCCGAGTCCCCCCTTCCTCTGGTATCCTGGACGATGAAGACGTATCCTCTCTGGGCAAAAAAGGGTCCGTAACCGGCCCGATGAAAACTGTTATTGTCATACGGTGTTCTGATCAGGATGGCGGGGAATTTTCCCGTCGCCTCAGGCATAAACATGTCGGCCGAGAGTTCGACGCCGTCCCGCATCGGTATTCGCACGTTGAATCTTGATTTGACTGCGAATTCCGGCTGAGAGACTTGGTTCTGGCCGCCGATGAGCAACGCGGCAAGAAACACCGGGAGAAGTGTCATAAAGCCGATTTTCTTTGTCATGATACACTCCTTTTCCTGGCCGTCGGGCGGGGAGGCCCATCTTCATAAAAAGCACGGGTCGTGAGTATATCATAGCCGCTTCCCTAAGGCGAAAAGCATCGGGTCTCCCTGAATTCGTTGGTTTTCTTCCAAGTCGCCGGAATCACCAGTTTTTGTCTCTTCGAGCGACTAATATAACGCAGTGAGCGGATGTCTCTGGGCAAAATCCGGTTGACATCCTGCCGAAATGTGTCAAGATGGATCTTGGTGAAGAGTTTGTGATCCCTAATGAATGAAGGAGGTTAAGAAGAGATTGAAGACCACAATCAGATCAAAATACGGTTTCGTCTTTTTGGCAATGGTTTTGCTATTGGGCGTCTTTTCCAGCCGAGCCCTGGCCGGCACGAACGTCTCCAATTCCCCGGCTTTTGCCTCTACCTGTCCGCGGATCGCCGTTGACTCGCAAGGTCATATCCATGCCGTCTGGTTCGAAAAGTACACGGCGACCACCGGCGATGTTTTCTATGCGACATCCGATGATGCGGGAGCATCTTGGAGCGATCCCGTCAACTTCAGCCATTCTGGGACAGCCAAAGGTTACGCTGACTTGGCTTGCGATGTGGACGTTGACGGCTCCGGCCGCGTCTACGCCATCTGGGCCGCCGGCACCGAAATTTGGCTCCAGATCTATTCCAGTGGCATATGGGAAACGCCTTTTTTGATTTTCTCTGGTACCGCAAACCTCAGCACTCCTAGAATCTCCGTAACTCCGGGTGGAAACATCTACGCCTGCTGGTGGTCCACAAACGGGGGTGTCCGGTCGAGGGCCCGAGTCGGGGGTAACTGGGAGCCGACAGGAACGATCAGCCGCAGTGGATTTTATTCGAAGTTCGCCGACATTTCCGTGGGGGCCCAGCAAGTTTATTGTGTCTGGATGGAAAAGAACGGGAGCCTTTATCGGGGCGCTTATACGAAGCGGAGCGCTTCGGCTGATGCTTCTTGGGAATCGGTAGCGCTTCTCCCGTCCCACAAAGGCGAATTCGAGTGGGCTATCGTCGCCGTTGATGCAAACGACGTCGCCCACGTGGTTTGGACACCGTGGCTGGGCGGTCCCAGGATTGTCACTTATGCCCATTCAACGGCCGGCGGATTCTCACCCTGTCAAGACATCTCCAAGCAACAGCTGCTCCATTACCCCTCCATCGCGGCCCGCGGTCAGAGAATTTGCGTCATCTGGCAGATCGGGGGTTATGCGGCGAGCACGAACTTTTCTTATAACATTCGCAGGGACGGCGTCTGGGCGGGGCAGGCGGCCATCCCCCAATCGAACGGCGGATCCTTCTCAGATGTCGCCACGAGCCCTGACGGATCGGCCTTCTATTTTCTATGGGATTCCAAGGGAGAAATCTTATTTGCGGCGAACTCGTCAAGTCCGCCGCCGCCGCCACCGACCGGAAAGTTGAGTCCACCGACCTTGACGTCCCCGGCTGATGCGGCCACAGGCCGGCCTTTGAGCGTGACTCTGCAGTGGCAGGATATAAATTCAAACCCCCAGGAAGGCGGATACCGGATAAGGTTTAAGCCGAAGGGAGGAACTTACTCCTATTTCAATATCGCTCAAAACGCAATCTCGTATGTAAAGTCCGGTTTGGGCAGGAACAAGACCTATCACTGGAATGTGAGGGCCAAGGCGAATGGAGCGGTAAAGGCATCCGCGTGGGCTAATTCGGGAGTCGATTGGAAATTCACGACCATAAAATAAAAAGTCTCCAATAGACCCGCCCGGACGACCCGGGCCATCGTATCCACGACCCGGCCGGCCTGCACCTTTTGCGGCAATTTCCTTTTTCTTGACTTCGATGGGCCCCGAGATTATCATTTTTTCCTGAAAGTCGGCAACAATCCGAGCTCGATGGGATTTAAGTCCGTGCGGCTCAAAAGCGGCCGAAATAGGGAAAGGAGAAAGCCCATGGCTCTCAGGCAAGAACTGGGTCCACCAAAAAAATCTTCTTCGCTCCTCTGGTTTTCCTTTTTTGTGTTGGTGGTTGGGGTCTCCGCATTCCTGGCCCAGGAAGATGAGTCTGTTTTCACTCGCGAAAACTACACCAAGTTCGAATACAAGATACCGATGCGAGATGGCGCCAGGCTTTTTACCGCCGTTTATATCCCCAACGACCGGTCAAAAAAATACCCCATCCTGCTCCGTCGAACTCCGTACAGCGTGGAGCCCTATGGAGCTGATGCCTATGCGGGAGGGCCCCTCGGTCCGAGCCCTCAATTCGCCCGCGAAGGCTATATCTTCGTCTCCCAGGACGTCCGCGGCCGTCTCATGTCAGAGGGCGAATTCATCAACATGACACCTCACAATCCCAACAAGAAGGACAAGAGTCAGGTGGACGAGAGCTCCGACACTTACGATACGATCGAGTGGCTCTTGAATAATATTCCCGATCACAACGGAAGAGTCGGCCAGTGGGGTATATCCTATCCGGGCTTCTACACGGCGGCCGGCATGATCGACACGCATCCCGCGCTCAAAGCGGTCTCCCCGCAGGCGCCCATCGCCGATTGGTTCTGGGACGATTTTCACCACCACGGCGCGTTCTTTCTCCCCCATGCGTTCAATTTCCTGTCTATTTTCGGAAAGCCCCGACCAGAACCGACCACGAAATTCCCTCCCCGGTTTGAACACGGAACGCAGGACGGCTACAAGTTCTTTCTCGAGCTCGGGCCGCTCAAGAATGTGAATGAGCGTTATTTCAAGGGAGAAATTGATTTCTGGAACAAAATCATCGAGCACCCCAATTACGACGAGTTCTGGCAGAAGCGCAACCTGCTGCCTTTTCTGAAAAACGTCAGGTGCGCCGTTATGACGGTCGGAGGCTGGTTCGATGCGGAAGACCTCTACGGCGCCTTAAAGATCTATCAGCAGGTTGAGAAGAACAACCCCGGCATCTTCAACATCCTGGTCATGGGACCTTGGGCCCACGGAGATTGGAACCATGCGGATGGGGACGCGCTCGGAAACATAAATTTCGGATTCAAGACCTCTAAGTATTTTCAGGAACACTTGCAGCTCCCCTTCTTCAACTATTTCCTCAAGGGGGAAGGAAAGCTAGACCTGCAGGAAGCTTACGTCTTCGAGACCGGGGCAAACCGCTGGAGGACCTTTGACAGATGGCCTCCCAGTGCCGAGGAGCGGAACCTTTATTTCCAGGCGGATGGGAAGCTGGATTCTAAGATTCCGTCGGCTGTCGGGGACGCCTATGATGAGTTTGTAAGCGACCCGGCAAAGCCGGTGCCGTTCATCGAGAAAATCTCTGTGGAAATGACTAAAGAATACATGACCGACGATCAACGATTCGCGGCCCGACGCACCGACGTCCTTGCCTATCAGACTGAATGGCTCAAGGAAGACCTCACCCTTGCCGGCCCGATTCAGGCAGAACTCTGGGTCTCCACATCGGGCACAGATTCGGACTGGGTCGTCAAGGTCATAGACGTTTTCCCTGATGATCTGGCTCAGCAACGGGCTTGGTTCCTGCCGTCCTATCAGCCCTCGGGAAAGAATCTGGGCGGATACCACATGATGGTCCGGAGCGAGGTCTTCCGGGGACGTTTCCGCAACAGCTACGAAAAACCTGAGCCCTTCGAACCCAACCGGCCGGCAAAGGTCGCTTTTGAACTCCAGGATCTCTTCCATACCTTCCAGCGAGGACATCGGCTTCAGGTTCAGGTCCAGAGCACCTGGTTCCCTCTGGTGGACCGCAATCCTCAAAAATACGTGCCCAATATTTTCCTGGCCGACGAAAAAGACTTCATCTCGGCCACACAGCGTGTTTTCAGGTCCGCAGACCATCCGACTCACCTCAAGGTGAGAGTGCTCAACTGATTGACCAGATGGGGGCGAAGCAAGATAAGCCCCCGTTCTCCGCGCGCCTTGACAATCCGTCTTTTCAGCGGATATGATTTTCGAGGATGGATGAAGAACCCTCTTCGCACTTCACTCGAAAGTCCCATCACAAGGAGGTCACGTGGAGACAAATCGACTCAAATCATTCTTGCCGATTGTTACGCTCCTCCTGGTATTTTTTGCCCAGGAAGGTTTTCTCCTGGGGCTCCCGGCTGAAGGCGCCGGCGTTAAATTTGAGGTCTCATTTCCGGGCCTCATCGCTGCGCAGCCGATCACGGGACGCGTCTTTGTGATTCTCAGCCGGTCAAAAGAACCTGAGCCCCGTCTTCAAGTGGGAAGCTTCGTCCACGGCCCCCTGCTCTTCGCCGTCGATGTCAACCGGCTCGGCCACGATCAAGCTGTGGTGATCGATGCCGGCACTCTTGGCTATCCACTGAAGAGCCTTGGCGAGATTCCGCCGGGAGTCTACCAAGTCCAGGCTCTGCTCAACATTTACACCGAGTTTCACCGGGCTGACGGGCACGTCGTCTGGGCGCACATGGATCAGTGGGAAGGCCAGCAGTTCAATATCTCGCCTGGCAACCTCCACAGCGAGGCGCGAGAACTCCGTCTGGATCCCAAGGCCGGATTCGACGTGAAGCTGAGCCTTACGAAAATCATTCCGCCAGTCAAAGTGCCGCCGGACACACGATGGGTCAAATCTATCAAGATCCAGAGCAAGCTTTTGACCCAGTTCTGGGGACATCCGATGTATCTCGGCGCAACGATTCTCTTGCCAAAGGGCTACGATTCCCATCCCGACGCGAGCTACCCTGTGGCCTACCTTCAGGATCACTTCAACCTGGGACCCCCGTTGCCCTTCCAAACTGAAGAACCGAAAAAAGACGCGGGGGGCGGCAGGCAGGGGGCCGGCTACGAGCTCTATCGGGCCTGGAACTCGGAAAAATTCCCTCGGCTGATCGCCGTTCACTTCCAGCATCCCACTCCGTTTTTCGATGATTCCTACGCCGTCAATTCGGCCAACAACGGTCCGTATGGCGACGCCATCATGACCGAGCTCATCCCTTATATCGAGGAGCACTTTCGCATCATCCGCAAATCGTATGCCAGGGTCCTTTGGGGCGGCTCGACGGGAGGCTGGGAGTCCCTCGCTCTTCAGGTCTACCATCCCGACTTCTTCGGCGGCACGTGGACTTTTTTCCCGGACCCGGTCGATTTTCGCCGCTACGGCCTGGTGGATATCTACGACGATGACAATGCCTTTACGGAATCCTCATTCGAAGTCATGGGAACCAAGATCCAGCATGAGTGGGGCCTGCCGGAGCGGCCGATGATGCGTTCCGCCGAAGGCCAGGTGGAGCTCACTCTCCGACAGTTCAGCCAGCTCGAAGAGGTTCTGGGCAGGCGAGGCCGCTCTTGCCAGCAGCTTGAAGCTTGGGAGTCCGTCTACAGCCCGGTGGGCGATGATGGCTATCCCAAGCCTGTTTGGGACAAGCTCTCCGGCAAGATTGACCATGACGTGGCCAAGTCCATGCGCGACCACGGCTACGATCTGCGCTACTATATCGAAACGAACTGGCCCAGAATCGGTCCGCAATTGGTGGGCAAGATCCACCTTTACTGCGGTGATATGGATAATTTCTACCTGAACCTCGCCGTCTACAAGCTCGAGGATTTTCTTAAGAACACCAAGAACCCTTACTATGCGGGCTCTTTTGAGTACGGCCGGCCCCTGAAGGGGCATGGCTGGATGCCCATGAGTTTTGTCGAGCTCGTCCGAATCATGGCCGACCATATCGCGAAGAACGCGCCTTCGGCGGCTAAAAAGTAGGAGGATCAGGTGGTATTCCGGCGCGTGATCAGTGGATTGCTTTCTCTTTGTGTACTTTTCTGGGTAGCCCAATATCAAGCGCGAGGTGAATCGCTCTCCCAAAAAATAGACAGTTTCGTCACGAGCTCCGTCGATGCAAAATACGCCGCTTCCGTCCTTGTCGCTGTGGATGGAGACGTCATTTTGCAGAAAGGCTACGGCTGGACGGATTCGAAAAGTCAGTTCCCGGCTACCGAAAAAACGCTCTTCAATGTCGCTTCGATCACGAAATCATTCACGGCTATCGCGATTTTCCGTCTCATAGAGCAGGGTCGTTTGCGCCTTGAGGACACTCTGCCTCTTTACTTCAAGGATGTCCCGAAGGAAAAACAGCCCATTACCCTGCGGCAGTTGCTTCTCCACACGTCGGGCCTGAAGCAGAATTATTCCTCCGACGGAATCGCAGAAAGAGATTCGGCTGTGGCGGCGATCCTGCAGGATGATTTGAAGTTCGCGCCCGGCTCCGATTTTTGCTATTCCAACGAAAACTATGAGCTTCTCGCTGCCATCATCGAAGTCGTCTCCGGCGTGAGTTACGAAGTGTTCGTCCGGGAGAATATCCTGGCCAGGGCGAAAATGAACGATACGAGATTCTGGGCTGAAGCAGGGGGGCTTGAAACTCGAGCCGTCGCCCAAAAGAACAGGGAACTTCAACTTGACAACCTGAGACGGAATTGGGGATACATCGGCTCAGGCGGGCTCTACACGACCGTCGGCGACCTTTACCGCTGGTTCACTTCTTTGAAGATCGGAGAAATTCTGAGTCCAAAGAGTCTTTCCCTCATGTGGGAGCCGCAAAAAACGCTCTCGGAGACAGACGTAGCCTTTGGCTGGTTCGTTTCAAACCCGCAAGGGGGTCAGAAAGAAATCTGGACCCGCGGCAACGAGGATTGGGGACACAACGGCGTCCTCCGCTGGTTTCCCGAGCGGCGCGCGGTCATCATCGTCCTGACAAATTCCGGCGAACTTGGTGAAAAGTCCGTGACCGGCAACAGGCTGATCAGCGACGGGATCGCCAAGATTATTTCTTTTTTGCCGTGAGCGTTCCTCCGGGCTGCTTGAGCTTGGCCTCGGTGACAGCACCCGAAGCATCAACGACAAATTCGATGCTCATCCCCGCGGCGCCTTTGATGTTGAACTCCGTTCCCTGGTAGGGGACAAGCTCCATCTCGGGTTGACCTGGGACTGAGGCAACGAGTGTCCTATCTCCCTTCATCTGGATCGCGAACACGGTTCCTTGGAGATCGTACTGGCCGACGAACTTCTCGAGAAAGCTCTTCTCCATCATCTTTTTCTCGGGCATCCGGGTGAAGACAATTTCCTTGACGGCTGCGTCCATAAGGATGGACAGGCTGCCGACATTACCCTTTAGGTCCTCGAGGAAGTTGATTTTGAGGTCGGAGTCCATCAGGTCGTTGTGGAACTGGAAAATATCGTAGTGGTAATGGGTTAAAGCAGAGACGAAACCATTGAAGGTCGCCATCAGATGATCCCCGTCTTTTTTGACTGAGAACATCCCGTACCCTGGATTCTCATAATCACCCGCGTAATCATCGAGGGCGTGGGACGGAGTTGTGTTCAGTTTCCGGTCTTTGTCCTTCTCTGCTTCGGCCTTCTTGGCCTCCTCTTTCGCCTTTGCAAGCATCGCTTTGAGTCGATCGTTCCAGGCGGTTTGGTCTAGGCCGAGCAGACGCTCATAAGCGTTGAGGGCAACAACGAAGGGTGTCAAATTGCCGTTCAAATTGGAGAGAACGACCATCCCGATGTTTTCCCGCGGGAAAAAGCAAACCAGAGCGGTGAAGCCGTCGATGCCTCCGCCGTGCTGGACAAAGAGATGACCCCTGTAATTGTCAATAAACCAGCCCATGCCATAGCTTTCGTAAGTGAATTCGTTGGACTTTTCCATGCCCGGCAGGATGGCGTCCTGCATGGCCATCTGAGGGGTGTGGAGCTGGCTGATTCCGGCCTCGGAGATAATCTGCTTGTCGCCGTATTTTCCCTTGGCGAGCTGGAGCATGACCCACTTGGCCATATCCGTGATGTTGGAGTTGATCGAGCCGGCGGGCCCGATGGCGTCAATATTCCGGAAGGGGATCTCGACGACAACTTCTTTCTTCTCGGAGTAGGGAAAAGAAAAATCGGGCGCCTTCTGGGAATCGTTGACGCTGAAATTGGTGCTGGTCATGCCCAACGGATCAAAAATTCGCGTCTTCACGAGATTTTCCCAAGTTGTCCCGGCCATTTCCCCAGCCAGATAGCCGGCGGTCATGAACATGAGGTTCTGGTATTGAAAAGTTGTTCGAAAGTCTTTGTTCGGCTCGAGGTACTGGAGCCTCTCGAAGAGGTCCTTTCGTGAAGCCGGAGAGTTGTACCAGACCAACTCGTGTCTGGGCAGTCCCGACCGGTGGGTGACGAGATCGCGCGGGGTCATTCGCTCGCTGGCAAAGGGATCATACATCCTGAAGGTGGGAAGATAATTCCTAACAGGTTTATCCCAATCCACCTTGCCCTCATCAACCAAGATACCCAGAGACGTGGCCGTAAAAGCCTTTGAGCACGAGCCGATGGCAAAGAGAGTTTGGGGTGTGACCTTGAGCTTGTTTTTGACGTCCCGGTAGCCGAAGCCCTCGCCAAAAATGACTTTCCCATCCTTGACGATCGTCATCGCGAGTCCGGGCACCTTCCAGTCCTGCAGCACCTTGTTCACGAATTCAGGAAAACCCTTGAGTTGGGCTTTCGGGTCGAACGTCTTGGCGCCAAAATTGAGCTGGACGAAAAAGAGGAATACGA
Source organism: Candidatus Aminicenantota bacterium (assembly GCA_963701305.1). Classification (GTDB taxonomy): domain Bacteria; phylum Acidobacteriota; class Aminicenantia; order Aminicenantales; family CAVYOD01; genus CAVYOD01. The sequence goes on along the minus strand of OY969586.1, from coordinate 628,278 downwards.
TGAGCGGCGCGACGACGGCCAAGATTCTTTTCTTCATGGAGGTCCTCCTCGTGATTTATGGATTTTTAGGCATTCACCCTCAAGATACGAGATGTGGGGGCTAAGAGTTCAGTGATCAATCGACAAAATTTGTTTTTTTCAGCTTATTTGGCACGCAAATCCGAGCCTATTTTATTCTTTTTTTGAGCTCGTCGAGCATCGTCTTGACCTGAGCCGCCTCAGGAGCATCCGGCTCGAGCTTGAGGAAGCCCTCAAAGTACGTGATCGCCCGGTCGAAACTCTCCAGCCTGATCGCAGCCAACCCGGCCTGGTAATAAACCGAGGCGCCGTTCGGGTTGAGCTCGATCGCCTTATCGAATTGGGCCAGAGCCTCTTCGTTTTTATTCAGTTTGTAATAGGCCAGACCGAGATCGTAATGCGCCGTGGCGCTGTCGGGCTTGAGACCGATGGCCCGGGAGAAACACTGGAGGGCTTTTTCGATGTCCCCCTTGACAAAATAGCTCTCGCCCAGCGCAAAAACAACGTCCAGGGATTGGGGGTTGAGCTCGGCCGCCTTCTCCAGAGCGGTGATGGCCAAGTCGATCTCTTTTTTCTTCATATAGCTCAACCCTAGATTGTAATATCCCTCGTAGTTGGAGGGGAACTTCTCGACGACCCTCTTGAAGCTTTCAATGGCCTGATCGTATTTCCCATCTCGGAAAAGATCGGATCCCTGCGTCAGGTCCTTGTCCGTCGGCGAGACGCTCTTTTTCAACTTGACCTCGAGACTCTCTTTCATCCCGAACCTCATCCTGGCCTCGGACTCCAGGGTCAGAAAACCTTCCGCCTCGACGGTGACTTTGTATGTGGCCGCGGGGATCCCCACTTTCATGAACTTCCCGTCTTTATCCGTCTTGAGAACGAACTTGAGACCTGTCGCCGGGTCGAGGAGAGTGAGCCGGGCGTTCTTGATGGCCTTCCCTTGCTCATCGGTCACGATTCCCTGGACCACGCTCTCTTGGGCAGAGCTCAGTCTGAAGCTCAATAGCAGAAAAATACAAACGGCCCAGGCCAGAATGCTCCTTGAGCTCGATGTCTTATTCTCCATAGCCAGCTCCTTCGTTCGGTGCATAAAATGTGATATTTAGTCGTCCGGTGTTGCCGATCATACAAAAAAGAGGAGAGCCCGCCACGGGCTCTCCTCAAGATCAATCCAGAACCGAGGTCCTAAAAATCGAATCGTGCCCCGAGTTGGAAGCGGCGGGGATCTCCTGCCGTCGTCGGATGCCCGAAGTCCGGCAATCCATAGGTCGTAAAGACGCTCCCGAAATTATTCTTATTCGTGGCATTGTAGATTTCTGCGAAGAGCTGGAAGCGGAAGTGTTCGATGTTGAAGTATTTGGAGAGCCGCAGGTTGACGAAGAACTGGTCGAAGCCTCGCCGGGAATTCCGGTTGGGGTCGACCATGTCCGAAACCAGACTGTCCTGGTTGACGTCTGTCGCATAAAACGGAGTCCAGGGAATCGCCGAACGATAGTAGGCCAGCGCGCCCAACTGGAAGCCCAAGGGCAAATCGAGAATCCCCGTGACCGCCAGACGGTGTCTGGCGTCGAAATCTCCGGGACCGTACATCCTGGCCCAGCCGTTGGCGTCGTAGCTGTATTGGGAGGTCTGTTCGCTCTCGATATCCGACATCGACTTGGAAAGAGTGTAGGAAACGTCGAGTGACCAACCATGCGAATATCTTTTGGAGAGAGTGAAATACATGGCTTTGTAATCGCTCCGGCCATTCATCCTGAAGACAAAGATATCGCCTTTGGTATTGTCGGGACGGAGATATCCTGTGCCGGGGATGATGGGGTTGTCGTTTTCGGTCCGGCTGAATTTCTGACCCTTTGCCCAGACAAGGTCAAAACCCAGGGAAAGATCGGTCACAAACTCTCTCTGGAACCCGAGTGTCGTTTGAATCGTGAAGGGCGCGATCAAGTTGGTGCCGGTCACGTACTTGCTGAGCGGAACGTCCGAAGGAGGAATCGGCGGGAGAAATGGATTCGGGATATTCGGATCGGGATAGCCGGGATAAATAAACTGTTGGACGGCCAATTGGTCCATGATTCCGACCAGGAGCCCCAGGTTGAGCTGAGGGTTTTGAGAGTACGTTCCGACCCCGCCCCGGATCGATGTCTTGCCGTCCCCGATGGGGTCAAAGCTAAAACCGATACGAGGGTTGAAATTCCGGATGTTGGAATGGTCGATGTCGAGGAACTGAACTGTGTAATAGTTGTACCTGAGGCCGAGGTTCAGGGTCAATCGCGGACTTACCTTCCACGAATCCTGGGCGTATACACCGACCTCCCAATAGGGGCTGTCGACCAAAGGCACATTGGGCGCTTTGAGAAGCACGAGGGGATAGGTAAAAAAGTTGTTGGGATCAAACGGCTCGTCCGTGGTAAAAATGTAATAGCCCGCGGTATACTGATTGACATATCCGTTGCAGAGGACTCGCGAGGCATCGACGCCGAACTTAAAGTTGTGCCTGCCGACAAAGAGGCTGAAGTTGTCCACAAACTGATAACGCTTGGTGATGATTTCCTGCGGGACATTCGGGAATGTTCCGAAGTAGCCCGACGGCCTTTGCACGAAGGGAGCGTTGTCGTCAAAGTTCGAATGTTCAGCGTACGAATAATAAGAATACAAGAGTCTCAATTCGTTCATCGTCTTGTCGGAAGGGTAATTCGTCCAGTTGAACTGAAAGTCATGATTGATATCGTGCTCCCAGTAGGCCGTCGTTGCCGTGAACACCCCGCCGGCGCCTATGTTATTCCATCTGGGACGATTCAAGCCATAGCGGAATGAGAAGATATTCTTCTCACTCATCTGGTAGTTGAGCTTGAGCATAATCTGCTGGTTCGGAGTTGTCACGGGCAGAGTCTCGGGCGGCACGATGGGAGAGGTGATCGTCGCGTATTCTTTATGAGAGACGCCTTCGTATTGCAGGAAGAAATGGGCCTTGTCTTTCTTGATCGGTCCGCCGACGTTCCCTGACCAGTTATAATGGGAGAATTTAGGCTTCGTATATTGGTCCGTACTCAATTGCGGTCCGTTGTAGGCGGCATGGTTGATGAAATAATTCACGGTGTCGAACGCTTCAACCCTGGTGAAGAAAGCGAGCCTCCCGTGCCAAGTGTTCGTTCCGGATCGAATCAGGGCGCTGCGGAGCATCCCGCTTGAGTTCCCATATTCGGCTTCGTACTGGTTGGTCATGACCCGGAACTCCTGGATGGCGTCAGCCGGGATGGCCGCGTTGACGGTGTTCCTTCCGACCCATTCGTTGGAAACCCCGTCGGTGAGAATATCTTCGCTTCCGTAGGGCTGGGCGTTCGACCTGATATCGCCATATTCCGAGGCAACACCGGGTCTCATGATTGTCAAGGCGGTAAAATTCCGGTCCAGGAGGGGCAGGGAGTCGATCTTGACCCTGTCCACGACCCCGCCGACCTCGGATTTTGTCGTCTCGACCATCGGCGATTCGGCCGAAACGGTTATCTCTTCGGCGACCGCGCTCGCCGGGAGAGTGAAATTGATCGTCAGCCTGGATCCCACGCTGAACGTCAGCCCCTGCCTTATTTCCGTTTTAAAGCCCGGCAGGCTGACATTCATCTCATACTTTCCAGGCTGCACCCCCGAGATGATATACCTCCCGTCCGACTTGCTGATCGCCGTGTGGCTGTAGCCTGTGGCCACGTTCTTAACCACGATCGTAACTCCTGGCAAGGCGTTGCCCTGCTCGTCGGTGATGGTCCCCTCGACCTGGACCAGGTTCTGGGCCAGGGCCTTGCCGGAGAAGAGGAGCACGGCGAGCAGGATTGTGAGGACGAGGACAAATTGTCTTGCGTTCTTGCCTTTAATCATATTGCCTCCTTTTGCGTTTTCCCTATCGAATTTCGATTTCAGATCTTTGCTTCGTGTGCTAGCGCTCCATTCTCACCCCCTTTTGACTTCGTTTTCTCCCAAAAAACCTTGCCCCCAGTGAAAGACCAGGATTCTCTCAACCGCCGCCTGGTCTCTGTGTTCGAGCGCGGTGATGAGATCCAGGTGATCCGTGTAGGACTTTTCAATGTAAACATCCTGGTTCGGGAGAAGAAGAAAAAACTGATGGCTGTAAAAAGCGAACTTTTCTCCATAGTCTCGAAGCGTCTGCTGGAGGAACTTGTTGCCGCAGTGTTCCCAGATTTTGAAATGGATTTCCAGGTTGGTTTTGACATAAGGAAGGATCTGTTTTGCCCGGTAGGATTCGCCGAGCTCCCGAGTCATCTGCCTGAGTTTAACCAAGGATTCGGGCTTTATGGCCTGCAGGGCTCTTTTGGTCGCAAAGATATCGAGGACAGTGACAACTTGAAAAAGCTCCTTGATGTCCTCCAGGCTGACCGGAACGACGACGACACCGCGCCGGGCGTCGAGAGAGAGAAATTTCTCGGCGGCGAGACGCCTCAGGGCCTCGCGCACAGGGGTCGTGCTCACGTGATAGAGGTCGGCGATCCCCTTCTCCTGGATTCTCTGGTTCGGCTTGAATTCTCCATCGAGAACGGCCTTCTTGACGTAGCCGTAAATCGTTTCGCTGATCGTCGCCGGAACTTCGTGGAGTCTGTTTTGCTGATCCACCACCACCCTCTGACCTAATTTTTATAAAATATATTTTGTGTTGTCAAGCTTTTTTTAATAATTTTAATAACAGAATGGACCAGGGACGGGCCTCTTTATCTCCTCCAGAAAACAGATGGGGAAAAAAGTCGCCGATGAGCTGGACCCAGGAGGAGAGGCATGGTCAAGATCTCGCGAACCCAGAGGGGCTAACGACACAGTTGATATTTTTCTCCTGATTGATGATAATCGGGTATCGGAAGACACTCAAAACGAAGGGAGAGACTTTGATGGATACCAAGAAAATGTTAACCGTCGGCGACCTGGCCCCGAACTTTGTCCTCAAAGACCAGAAGGATCGCGACGTCCGCTTATCGGCATTAAAGGGCCGGAGAGTTCTTTTGTCCTTTCACCCGCTCGCCTGGACCCCCGTGTGCGCTAAGCAAATGCGTGCGTTGGAGACGTACCACGAAACGTTCAAAAAGCTAAACACGATCCCGCTGGGGATGAGCATCGATCACGTCCCTTGCAAAGCGGCCTGGGCGAAATCCCTTGGGATCAAAAAGACCTCCCTGCTGGCCGATTTCTGGCCTCATGGAGCTGTGGCCAAACTCTACGGTGTTTTCCGAGAGCCTAACGGAGTTTCCGAGCGGGCGAATATCATCCTCGACGAAAATCGCCGAATCGCTTTCATTAAAATCTACGAGCCCGCTCAGCTCCCCGACATTCAGGAGATCCTCGCTTTTCTCAAGAAATTATGACCGCCGTTGTGGAGGACCGCTATGAAAAAAATCTGGATTTTCGGTGTCGTCCTGTATCTTCTTTTTTCCTCTTTTCTGAGCGCGCAGATCAGGCAGCAGTTTGACCTGCGCATCCCGATGAGAGACGGCGTCAAGCTCTCTGCGGATGTCTGGCTGCCGCTGGCCGATGGAAAGTACCCGGCCATCCTCGTCCGGCTCCCTTATCTCAAGACCATGCCCTTGGCCAGATTCCCTGAAGCCGGAAAATTTTTTGCCGCCAACGGCTATGCCTTCATTGTCCAGGACTGCCGTGGACGCGGGGATTCAGACGGGGAGTTCGATTTTTATTTCACCGACGGAAAGGACGGCTACGATACAGTCGAGTGGATCGCCGGACAGCCCTGGTGCAACGGAAAAGTGGGCATGATGGGGGTCTCTTATCTGGGTGCCGTCCAGTGGCTCGCCGCTCGTGAGCATCCCCCGCACCTCGTTTGCATCACCCCCACTGCGCCCTCCGGACGCTACTTTGATGAGCTGCCGTACATCGGCGGCGCCTGGATGATGCAATGGACGCTGAGCTGGCTCAACAACACCGCGGCCAGGATATCTCAGGAAAACACCTCCGCGGTCGACTGGGAGAGTGTCTTCAAGCACCGCCCCCTGCTCACGATGGACGAGGTCATGGGCCGAAAAATGAAGCTCTACAGGGAATGGTTGGAGCATAGCACGGTTGATGAATACTGGAAGAGGATCCTGTTCTTTCCCGAAGATTTTCGCCGCATGGACCTGCCGGCCCTTCATGTGACCGGATGGTTCGATGGAGACCAGCCCGGAGCCTTGAGCTACTGGGACGGAATGAACAAGTACTCGCCGGCCAAAGACAAGCAGTACCTCGTCATCGGGCCCTGGGATCATCCCCAGACTTTCCTCGGCGGCGCCCTGAAGATGGGCGAAATGGAATTTTCGGGAGACTCCGTGGTCGCCAGGATGCCCCAGCACCTTGCCTTTTTTGATCATTTCCTCAAGGGGAGCTCGGCCAAGTTCGACCAGGCCAGGGTCAGGGTTTACCTCACCGGGTCAAACAAATGGTTTGACCTCGATGATTATCCTCCGCCGCAAGCCCAGTCAAAGGCATTTTATTTCCACAGCGGCGGCAAGGCGAATACCCTGGTCGGGGATGGAAGCTTGTCCCCGGAAGCTCAGCGCCAGGAATCGCCCGATCACTTCACTTTTGATCCCGGGCGTCCCGTTCCTTCCGGCATCGAAGATAGCTTCTCCGCGATCGATAACAGAGTCTTCGAACGCAGGGATGACGTTCTCGTCTATACGAGCGCCTCGCTGAATGAGCCGGTGTCGATCCTCGGGCGGGTCTTTGTCCAACTCTATGCCGCAAGCGACGCCCTCGACACGGACTTCACGGCCAAACTCCTGGATGTCTATCCGGATGGAAGATCCGTTAACCTCGGGCCTGAGCCGGTGGGAATCAGGCGCGCCCGCTATAGGAACGGCTATGCGAAGGAAGAACTCTTAACCCCGAACAAGCCCGAAAAATTTCAAATCGAGCTCTTTGATATCGGGCACACATTTCTTCTTGGCCACAGGATCCGGGTCGAGATCTCGAGCAGCGCCTTCCCTATGTTTAACCCTAACCAGAACACGGGCAAACCTGTGGCGACGGACACAGAATGGAAGATCGCTCATCAAACGGTCTTCCACAGCGGCAAGCTGGCCTCTCATATCCTGCTGCCGGTCTTCGAGAAAAAGTAGGTCGTTCGGCCGCTCGAACCTAAGCGAAAGAGCCTTTTTTGATGATCCCTTCCATGACGTCGGCGAAGTAGTCGATTTCCTTGGCTGACAAGGACACATTGACCACGATCCGGATCCCATCGATCAAACCGTCGGGGTGCTTCATCGGCGAGACAACGATCCCCCACTTATCAAACAGGTGATCCGTGAGCTTGGCCATGTCCATCCCCTCGATCCCGAAGGTGGCGACACCGCAGGACTCGGCCGGATCCAGGCTCGAATAGAACCGCACCTTGGGGAGTGTTCGCAGCCGGTTAGCCCAACGCTCTTTCAGATAGCGGATGCGGGCCGATTTCCGCTCGATGCCGATGCCCTCGTTGAAGGTGATCGCCTCGGCGATGGCCACGCGGTTCGCCGGGGTGCGCGTGCCCACGTCTTCGTAGCGGCGGATATCGGTCGGGGTGTCCGTCCAGGGCGGGGTCAACGGCCAGACTTTAGGGATGCGGTCTTTCGGAATACGAACGAAGCCATTCCCGGGGGGCGTCATCAGCCACTTGTGAAGGCTCGCGGTGTAGTAGTCGCAGCCGAGGTCCGCGAGCTTGAAAGGGATGTGCATAAAGCCGTGAGCGCCGTCGACGAGCACTTCGATGCCTTTGGGGTGGGCCATGTCCGAGATGCGGCGGATCGGCGCCATCTGACCCGTCCAGTGGGTCATGTGGCAGACATGAATGACCTTCGTCCGCGGCGTCACCTGCTGTTCCACCAGTTGGTAGAATTGGTCGAGCGGCACGGGCGGGGAGGGAAGCGGGACGATCTTGAGCACGATGCCCTCGCGCTTCTCGCGCTGTTTCCAAGTGCTGAGCAGCCGCGGGTAGTCCTGGTTGGTGATGACCACCTCGTCGCCGCGCTTCAGTTCGAGGCCCAGGATTGGGATCTGGCCCCCTTCCGTTCCACCTCGGCAGATAGCGAGCTCTTCGGGATCGCATCCCAGATGCGAGGCCAACCGGCGCCGGCAGCTTTCGATTTCCTTGGCCAGGATGGCCATCGAGTGCCAGGCCGCATTCCCGGTGAAGTCGGTGTGTCTCCGGACAGCCTCCTGGACGATGCGGAGTCCGTTCTGGACGGTTCCGTTGTTCAGGTTGATGATGTTTCTGTCTTCGGTAAAGGCCTGTTGGACTTCGAACCAGAAGTCCTCGTCGGACGCGACCTCGTCGGGGCTCAGTCCGGCCGTGTCTCGTCCCGCCGCGAGAATCCGTTCGAGAACGCCGTTGTGCGCGCCGGCCAGAACGCCGACTCCGACCGCACAGTCGCGGAGGAAATCGCGCCTGTTCAAATCACGTCTGTTCCACATATCGCCTCCTTTGGGATTAGTCACAAGATAGACCGATTGGGAATAGGATTTTGAGCCACAAAACCCGATTCCCTTGCATGGCGGAATTCTATTTCCTGCCCGTGGCAGAAGTCAAGAACAAACGAAACTAGAGGGGTCCGCGTGTTTGGCTACAAAATCATCCCGTAGGGACGGGGATTTGGGTTCGAAGATAATCAAGAGCCAGCCCGGCCATCAGATGTGTTGCCTGCGGCAGGGCCTTTTCGTCGATATCGAAACCGGGATGATGGTGGGGAAATTTTGTCCCATCGCCCGCTCCGAAAAACAAGAATGCCCCGGGAACTCTCTGGAGATAATAAGAAAAGTCTTCGCCTCCCATGACGGGGTCGATGGCCGCTACACTCCCTGCCCCCAATACATCCTTCACAACTTTTAGGACAAAATCGACTGAAGACGAATCATTGACAACGGGCGGGTATCCAACTTGATAATCCAGAGAGATTGAGGTTCCATACGCCTTTGCTATCCCTTCGGTCATCTCCCTGAGGCGCCTCTCTATCATTGCCTGGAGAGAAGGATCGAATGTTCGCACGGTTCCGATTAGAGTGACCTCTCCCGGGATGATATTGTAGACCGTCCCCCCGTGGATCGCGCCGAATGAAAGCACCGCGGGCTTCAGGGGATCTACGTTCCGGCTGACGACGCTCTGCAGGTTCATAACCAGGTTCGAGGCAACGAGGATGGGATCTATCGATAGATGGGGCATCGAACCGTGCCCGCCTTTCCCCTTGACCGTGATCCTGATATCGTCCGGCTGGGCCATCATCGGTCCTTTGACAATCCCGATCTTTCCGGTCGGCAGGAGTTGCCAGAAGTGGAGTCCGAATATAGCGTCAACGCCGTCCAGGGCCCCTTCTTCAATCATCGTTTTGGCGCCACCCGGAAGGAGCTCTTCCGCAGGCTGAAAGAGGAACACGACCTTGCCTTTGAACTGACTCCTTCTGTTTTTGAGAAGGTGGGCGACCCCCAGCAGAACAGCCATATGTCCGTCGTGGCCGCAGGCGTGGGTGGCTCCAGAGTTTAAAGAAATATATTCTTTCTCACCTTCCTCCTGGAGAGGCAGGGCGTCCATGTCGGCCCTCAGGGCGACCGTCTTTCCGCCGGGCAGGCCCTCCATATCGATCCGCAACCCTGTTCCCGCCAGAGTCCTGGTTGGCATCCCCAATTGTTGAAAGAAATCTCGCAGGAAGGCAGACGTCTGATATTCTTTGAACGCCACCTCGGGACGGCGATGAAGGTCACGCCGCCAGTGGATAATTTGCGAGGCTAGGTTCGCGACTTCCCTTTTTAGTTCTTCTGTCATTCTCACCCTCCTTCAAATAGATTTTATTTCCTGGGGTCTTTGAATCCCGGGCCGTGAAGCTCCGCTCAGGATGCTCACGACAACGGTTATGAGAGAATTCGCAACGAGCGCCACAAATCCCGCATTGATGCCGAAGATCGGGTCGTGGCCTCCGAAGACAAGAGCGACGACGAGGGCCAATCCGGTGAGCAATCCCGAAATGACTCCGACACTTGTGACTCTTTTCCAAAACAAACCCAGGACCACACCCGGGAAAAACTGGGAGACGCCGTCGTATCCGATCAGGAGCAGGTTGACGAGGGCCCTGGGAAGGACGAGGGCAAACAGGAGAGCGGCGGCGGTGATGGCCAGAACCATGGCCCGGGAGAGACGCATCACGCGGTCTTCGCTCGCGCTCGGGTCGAAGACGACCTGGTAGACATTTTTAGCCAGGAGAGTGGACCCGAAAAGGACGAGGATCGAAGCGGGGACAATGGCCGTCACGGCCCCGGCGGCGCCCACAAAGCCCAGAAACCATGATGGATAGGTCTTCTGGACCAGGGCCATAAAAGCGAGGTCGCCGTTTTTCAACCCCGGCAAGACGAGGAGCGCGGCGAAACCCACCATGAGGATCAACAGGATGGGAATCTGATAAAAAGGCATGATGATCGCGTTACGCTTGATAATCCTCGCGCTCTTGGCGGAGAAGGCCGAGCCAAAAACGTGAGGCCACATATAAAAGCCCACCCCTGTCAGGAGTAGGGTGGACATGACCCAGAGAGTGTCCATGGAGGGAGCGGCCCCCGGAAAAACGAGGTGCCCCGGTTTTTGGGCGATCAGCGTTCGGAACATTTTTCCAAAGCCGCCAAAATACACCCGGGGCACTCCGATCCCCACCACGGTCACGGCCGCGATCATCATCACATTCTTGATCACGGAAACCCAGGCGCTGCCACGGATTCCACTCGTATAAACGAAGGCGCAGGTCAAGAGACCCGAGATGCCGATGGCCAATTTTGAGGGGATAGCCTGGTTGCTGGCCACTTCCACGATCAGGCCCAGGCCGGTCAGTTGGAGCTGAAGATAGGGGATGATGGAAAGAATGCCCACCACGGCGACCAGCACTCCGAGAAAGCGGCTGCCATAGGCTTTCACAAAAAAATCGGGTTGGGTATAGAGATTGTGGCGTTTCCCTATTTTCCAGAGCTCAGGAAGGATGAAAAAAGAGAGGGTGTAGGCGAGGGCGCCATAGATGAGGATGTAGTAAGTTGGGGCGCCCTTCGAATAGGCCCAGCCGCTCGCCCCCAGAAATGTGAACGTGGTGTAGATTTCGCCGGCCATCAGCACCCAGATGATCAAGACGCCGAAACGGCGGCCCCCCACGGTCCAGTTTTCCAGGTTCATCTTCATGCGCCGGCCGGCGAAGATGCCGACGCAGACAGAAAAAATGATCGTCCCGAATATGATCAAGAGCGCCGCATTCATCGCCTGTCCTCATCTTCCGGAGGGTTGAATTTCTTCTCGATCTTGTAGGCCACAAAAAGAACGAGAGGCGTCAGGGCCACCCAGAGCAGAATCCAGAAAAGGATAAAGGGAAGACCAAGGACGACCGGCTTGATACGATTGACCAGGGGCAGCGCAAATACCAGAGTCAGGAACGGAATGGCGCCCAGGAGCAGCGCCAGCTTTGTGCCTTTTTGCATCAAGACCTCCTCGCGCGAGTCCGCTCATTATAACAAATAATGAAAGAGGCGACGAAGAATTTTTATCCTGAATTTTGGGTTTCCGGGGTGGCATCCCCAAGCGCAATTTGCTATGATGAGGCTCATGAAAATCCTTGTCAAGGCGACAGATCTGACCAAAAAGTACGGGCAGCTGACCGCGGTCGATGCGATCTCGTTTGAAATAGGCCAGGGAGAATTCTTTGGCTTTCTGGGACCCAACGGCGCCGGCAAGACCTCGACCATCAAAATGATCCACTGCGTCTCTCCCGTGACTTCGGGCAGTCTCATCGTCGACGGCGCCCCGGCCCATATCGACAATAGGGCCCTCAAAATGATGACCGGAGTCATTCCGCAGGAGATGACCCTGGACGTGGACCTCCGGGTCTATGAGAACCTGATGGTTTTCGCCAGCTTCTTTGACATCAAGAGGAGCGATGCCAAAAAAAGGATTGCCGAACTCCTCAAATTCGTCGAGCTCGAGCCGAAGCGGACGAGCAAGATCGATGAACTCTCCACCGGCATGAAGAGAAGACTGTTGATCGCGCGGGCCCTGCTCAACCGCCCGAAATTGATCGTCGCCGACGAGCCGACGACCGGGCTTGATCCTCAGGCCCGCCATCTGATCTGGCAGCGGCTCCGGCAGCTCAAGGAGCAGGGCGTCACCCTGATTCTGACGACCCAGTACATGGAGGAGGCCCAGCAGCTCTGCGATCGTGTCGTGGTCATGCACCGGGGGAAGATCTTGAGGGAGGGGGTTCCTTCAAGGCTGATCGCGGACGAGATCGGCCGGGAAGTCATCGAGATAAGGATAGCCAAAGAAGAAGACGAAAGGATCATCGGGCATCTCTCCTCTCTTTCTTGCGGGCACGAGCGGGTGGGGGATTCGCTGTATTTCTACTGCCGCGACGGTCAGGACCTGATGAAGAAACTGCTCGAGCTGAACCTTCACAATTATTTTAACAGGCCGGCCTCTCTCGAAGATGTTTTTTTGAAGCTCACCGGAAGGAGCCTGATCGAATGAACCTCTCCTATCGGGTCTATCACGTCTTTTTTCGGAATCTCATATCCTACAAGAGATATGTCGTCCCGACCTTCCTCGTCAGCCTCATCGAGCCCCTGTTCTACCTGATCACATTTGGCATCGGCATGGGCGCTTACATAGGATACTTTGGCGGAAAGCCGTATCTCTATTTTCTTGTCCCCGGCGTCCTGGTCTCATCGGTCATGCTCTCGTCCACCTTCGAGTGCCTCTTCGGCACGTTCGTCAAAATGGTCCACGAGAGGCTCTATGATTCGTTGATCGCGACTCCGGTTTCGGCCGAAGACGCCGTCGCGGGCGATATTCTGTGGGGGGCCTTCAGGGGTTTGATCAGCGGGACCTTAATGATGATCGTCGCCGGTTTCATGGGGGTTTTCGCTATTTCCCTGCTCAACCTGGTGCTACTCCTCGCGCTCATGGTCTTTGTCGGCATCCTTTTTGCCTCGCTGGCCATGATTGTCACTTCCGTATCGCCGAGCTTTGATTTCTTCAACTACTACACCGAGCTCATCATCACGCCGATGCTTTTCTTTTCGGGCGTGTTCTTCCCCCTGGACAAGTTTCCCGAGTGGATGAAGACATTGTCCTGGTTCATGCCGTTGACCCACGCCGTAAAAATCTCCCGGGCCCTGTTTTCCGGTTCGTTTTATCCCGGATTGGCGGTTAATTTTCTGATCATCTTTGGGCTCGAGGCGGTCGCCTTCCTGATCGGCCTGAAAATGATGAAAAGGAGGCTGATCAAGTGATCGGAGCCTGGGCATCGTGAGAGGTGAACACCGATCATTTCGAGAGAGGGGCTGGCCCCTGGCTGTCAGGGGGCAAATCCGCTCTTCTCCGGCTGCTTCCGACTAAATAGGGTCCAGACCCGCCCCTTCTCATCTTTTCCGGCTCCTGGAGTATAATATGGGGCGGAGAAAAAGATTCACTATGCCGAGAATCCCTCGCTCGAACCGGGACAGACGGAGAATACACGGCCCCTTCGCCGGATTTTTCTTCATTCTTCTTGTGGCCGTGTTGTGTTCAATTTCCCCTTTGTCCCCTCAACAGCAAACAAAAAAAGAGGGGTTGGATTACCAGGTCTCGGTTAGCGCCATTACGATCGCCGTCACGGTTCAGGACGACGAGGGGAGGTTCGTCAACGACCTGACCGAGAAAGATTTTGCTGTCTACGAAAATAACGCCAAACAAACCATCACCTATTTCAGGCACGATTTCGAGGCTCCCCTCAGCCTGACGATCCTCCTTGACGTGAGCGGGAGCATGCTGCTCCAGGATAAACTGAGCGAGGCCAAGGAAGCCCTCCGCCATCTCCTCACCGATATCCTCCGACCCCACGATGAGGTTTCGCTCTTGATTTTTGCCGATGGGGAGGTGGAAGTCGCGGCGAGGTTTTCAACGGACAAGGGAGAACTTCTTTCGGTCCTCGATAAGACCGAAGCCTATGGCCAGACAGCCCTCAATGACGCCGTCGCCGTCTCGCCTGAATTTGCCAGCAGGGTCAAAAACGAAAAACGGGCTCTCCTTTTGATCACGGACGGAATCGAAAACGACAGCCATCTGACTCCAGATCAGGCTGTCGAGATCGCAAGGAAGGTCGAAGTTCCCATCTATACCATCGGCTATAAGATTCCCCTGAGCGATCAATACTTGAAGAAGCACAAACGAAATCCCGGCCTGACCTCGGCCGGGATCATCGCCACCCTGGAAAGATTCTCCCAGGCAACCGGCGGAAAGTCGTTTATCATCAGCCGGCTCAGCGAACTCTACATCGTCATGGGAGAAATTAAAAGGGAGCAGAGTCACCAGTACATCATCGGGTACACCTCTTATAAAGATACAAAAAATGACTACCGGAAAATAAAAGTGCTCACCTCGAAGAAAAAGTATAGGGTGCGGACCAGAGAAGGGTACTGAGAGCGCGGCCGGGCGGCCGAAAAACAGAAAAAATTGCTGGCAAAACGAGCCACAATTAGGTTATACTTAATTCCAGAGCGTAAATTGCTTTATTATTAAGCAATAATAAACCGGAGGTGAACATGAAAAAAAGCACTATCTCCGTTCTCGCCGGGATTTTGGTCATCGTCGGACTGATGTCTTGGACGGGATGTGCGACCAAGAAGTTTGTTCAGGGAGAAGTCGCCACTCTCGACAAAAAAGTCGAGGGGGTAGAGACCGCGGTCGAGGAAAATCAGAAGAGAATCAAAGAGCACGATGAGAAACTGGCCTCGATCGGCTCTCTCATCACCCAGCAGCAGGATCAATTGAAGCAAACCGACGCGAAGATAGAAGACGTCAAAAAGCTGGCCCAGGGTACGCTGATCGCCAAGGCCGTGCTCACGAATGATCAGGCCAAGTTCAAATTCGACAGCTCCGAGCTCAGCCCCGAGGCGAAAGCGGCCATGGATCAATTTGTTCAGAAGCTCATCGCCGAAAACAGGGGTGTCTATCTCGAGATTCAGGGGCACACGGACAAGACGGGCCCGGATGACTGGAACCTGCTTTTGGGAAAGAAGAGAGCCGAAGCGGTGATGGATTATCTTTATAAGCAGTACCACGTCCCTCTTTACAGAATGCAGGTCATCAGCTACGGAAGCTCCGCTCCGCTCGGCGATAATTCCACCAAAGAGGGAAGAGAGCAGAACAGACGGGTTGAAATATTGGTTTACGAATAACCGTCGGCCGCATTTCTCAAAAAGCCTTGGGTTTCCCGAGGGCTGTCGTCCATGGATAAATGCCGTCGGGGTGCGCCTCACGAAGGCGGATTGAATTCGTTGTAGACCGAAGAGTAATCGGCATCCGCCAAACCCAAATTCACGGCCTTCTGGACAACCTGCCGGAGTTCCTCCTGGACTCTGGTTTCCAGGCCCAGCCTCTTGCCCTCTGAAATGATAAGAGTCACGTCCTTCAGCAGATGCTTGGTCGGAAAAGTGGGGTTGGAAAAATCCCGGGCGAGCATCCGAGGGAGCTTATTATCAAACTGGGGAGCGTAGACCGAGCTCTTGCGGAGGACTTCCATAAATTGGTTGATATCGATCTGGTTTCGTTTGACGATTCCCAGGCTGAATGAAAACGCAGCCAGCAGCGAGCCGATGAGCTGGTTCAGGGCCAGCTTGAAAGCCGCCGCCTTGCCGACAGGCCCGACGTGCAGCGGATTGGGGGAGAAGCATTTGAACACGGACGACCAGCGCTCAAAAAGGTCACGAGTCGCGCCCACCATGACGAAGAGCTCTCCCCGTTCCGCCTCCTTGATGCTGCCCAGAACCGGCGCCTCCAGATATTCGCCCCGGAGGCCTTCGACCTCTGCCTTAAGGCTCAGGCTTTGTTCCGGAGAAATCGTCCCCATCTGGATGATCGTCTTCCCGGCGAAATCAAAGTGTGGGGTCCCCGTTGGAAAAAGGACTTCGCGAATGGCGCCTGCATCCGCGACCATCAGAATGACGCCGTTCGATCCGGCGATCGCTGCGGACGGGGTGGCGGCGATCTGAGCCCCGATCTCTCCCAAGGGGGCCGCTTTCTTTCTGGTCCGGTTGTAGGCGATGAGAGAGTAGCCCGCGCTGAGAAGCCGTTGGGCCATCGGCCTTCCCATGAGTCCTGTCCCCAGGAAGGCAATCTTCAACGTTCCATCCACAAAATCGTTCATGACTTTTCCTTTGCCTCCGCGATGTATCATAACACCTCGAATTCAGGATGATCAATCTTTTTCCACCGGCGGGCGAGGGATCACTCAGCGCGCCGCACTCGGCGATCTCTTTGAGAAACGGGGACATGACTAATCGCCGCGGGGGAGAGCAAACTGAACAATATCACCCCGGCGTTCACCTTAAAGAGCTATTGACCGTTTGAATGGCCTGAGCATAAATAGGAGGAGCCTGCCTTTCCTGGAGTCTCTTTGGGGCAGGCATCTAGGCGTAGGCCATGGCGGCGATTCCTCTTAGGAGGGAGTTTTTAGATGGAAAAGAAAGAAATCCTGGTCGTCGATGATGACATCGTTACCCTTAACATGCTGAAAGCCGCGATCGCCGGGGCCGGCTATGAGGTCCTTCCGGCCGCCACCGGGCGCGAGGCTTTGAGAATATCCAAAGAGCATTCTCCCTTCGTCATCGTCTTGGACATCATGCTCCCGGATCTTGACGGGGGTGAGGTCGCCAATTTTCTAAAGGCAGACCCGAAGACGAAAGATATTCCGATCATATTTATCTCGTCTCTTATCTCTGAAAAAGAAGAGAAAACAGGCATGAGAAAAGACCTCATTTCTTTTCTATCAAAGCCGTACAATCGGGAAAAACTCCTCAATGAAGTCAGAAAATACCTGTACAGAGGCGATTCTCCAGATTCGGTTTGATCCTGATAAGCGGCGCGCTCCGCGTCTTCTCGGCTTATTTCTGGGCAGTCTCAAGAATTTCCCTCGGGGCATCCCAGTTCACGGCATCGAAGATGTCCGCGGTCGGTTTCTATATCAGGGTCTATGGTTCCGTTGTAAACCGTGACACTAGCCCTCACTGGTGGAGTGCGCTCCTCCTTCTGGGGGATAAAATCGACCCAAATATCACCCCCAAAATCATTTTTAACGGTGATTGGCAGGTCTTTCAGTGTATTGCAGAATATGTTCCTCAAAGGGAGAGCTCGAGACATGTCCGGAGTAAGAACTAAAAACACGGCCAAGATGCCCCCGGCGGCAAAACCATAGGCGGTCCGGGCGACAATGGTTGACATCACTCAAGGGAAGCGGGCGGAGGAAGAAATCAAGAACTCAGAAGAGCTCTTCAAGATCATATTTGAATATGCTCCCGACGCCTATTATCTAAGCGATCTCAAGGGAAAGTTCATCGATGTGAACAGGGTCGCCGAAGCGGTCATAGGTTTCAAGAAGCAGGAAATCATCGGGAAGAGTCTCCTGGGACTGGATTTGCTTCCCGTGGATCAGATACCAAAAGCCGTTTCACTCTTAGCCAAAAACGCCCAGGGAAGGCCAACCGGACCGGACGAACTTGTTCTAAAAAGAAAAGTCGGAGATAAGGTTTCGTTAGAAATAAGAACCTATCCCATCAAGGTCCAAGGCAAGACAGTCGTCTTGGGAATTGCTAGAGACATCACCGAACGAAAGATAGCCGAGGAGCTCCTCCGGGAGAGTGAGGAGAAATTCAGAAATCTGGCAGAACAGTCGCCCAGCATGATTTTCATTTACAAAAAGCGCAGAGTCATCTATGCCAACAAGAAATTTGAAGAGATTTTGGGATTTTCAAAAGAGGAGATCTATGCGCCGGAATTCGATTTCCTGAAGTTGAGTGCGCCGGAATATAGAGAAAAAACGATATCGAGTTTCGAGAAATTTATCGGGGGTGAGGAGGCCGCTCCGTTTGAGCACACCCTTCTCAGCAAAGAGGGAAAAAAGCTCGAAGCGATACTGGCCACTCGACTCATAGATTATGGAGGAGGCAGGGCGATCCTTGGGATCGTCACTGATATCACCGAGCGCAAACACATGGAGAATGCCCTGAAAGAGAGCGAGAAACGATTTCGTTCCGTCGTGGAACACTCGCATGAAGGAATTCTCGTTTTGGATGACGCCTTCCGGATCATCTATATCAACGGCGAGGGGACCAGAATCTCGGGATATTCTCCTGAAGAAATTGTTGGCCGGGACTTCCGCCAATTCGTGGACGACCCGAGCAAAGGGCAGGTTGCAGAGTACTATATCCTCCGGCAAAGGGGCGAGCCTGTTCCTTCCCGTTATGAGTTCAACATCGTTCGGAAAGGGGGCGAGTTGAGGTGTGTGGAGATCAGCTCTAGCGTGATTGAAGATTCGAAGGGAAGAGTGGAGACAACGGCCCAAATGTTAGATATCACCGAACGCAAGAGAGCCAAGGAGCAGCTTGAGGAGAGCTTCAAGAGTCTGCGCAAGGCCATGAACGGCATCATCCAAGCCATCGCTCTGACCGTTGAAAGGAGGGATCCGTACACGGCGGGCCATCAGCGACGGGTCGCAGACCTGGCCAGGGCTATCGCCACGACGCTGGCCCTTCCGAAAGAGCAGATTGAAGGAATCCGGATCGCCGCGGTCATTCACGATATAGGAAAAATCGCTGTCCCGGCCGAAATTCTGAGCCGGCCCGGCAGCTTGAATAGTCACGAGTTTTCTCTAATAAAAGACCACGCCAAGATCGGCTATGAAATCTTGAAAGAGATAGAATTCCCTTGGCCGATCGCCCAGATCGTGTTTCAGCATCATGAGAGGCTGGATGGATCCGGTTATCCCCAGGGTCTCGCTGGTCAAAACATTCTTCTGGAGGCAAGGATCCTTGCGGTCGCTGACGTTGTTGAAGCCATGGCCTCGCACCGCCCCTACCGTCCGGCTCATGGCGAGGAGAAAGCCCTGGAAGAAATCTCAACAAACAGGGCGACTCGCTATGATCCTGACGCGGTGGATGCCTGCCTCAATCTCTTCAGGGAGAAGGAATTCAAGTTCAGATAGCACGAAGGCCGGCGCTTTCGGTTATTCCCCGCGTCTTTAAAAATCTATGGTCCGGAAAGCCGGAATTCGTTATATAATCAAAATACGAGCAAGCAGTGGAATCGCGTGTCAAAGGTTGCCCCTGCGAATATTGTTCCGGATGATGAAGCCGAATGTTCGAGAATCATCGTATGCGTGAGGGATGAATATGGAGGATTGGAAGAAGGATCTGAAGTCGTTTTTTGAGGTCCAGAAGATTGAAAAGAAGCTCAAAGAAAAGGATGATGAGATTAAGTCCCAGGTCGAGAAATTCTATTCGTCGAAGGTCAGGCCAACATTCAAGGAGCTGAAGAAGGAATTAGAAAGATACGGGCGGGAGGTCAAGATCGCCATCGGAAGCAATTTCGCCGCGATCGATGTCAGCCACTTGGGCCGGCTGGAGCTCAACTATCAAATCAAGGTTAAGGAGGTCCATCCCTATCCGGAGGTTTATTACCAGGATCGGTCCGGAAACGGGATCTGGGCGGAGGGCAGCTTCAAACTCGGGATTCAAAAATACACCATCCAAGACATTTCCAAGGAAGTCATCATCGAGAACTTCATGAGAGAATACAAGGCCCGGCTCTGGGTTCTGTATAAGAAAACAAATGGCTAAGAACAAATACGACGTCCTCATCGTCGGGGGCGGGATCATGGGCTGCTCCGTGGCCTATCAACTCCTGCGGCTCGGCCCGGGCCTGCGGATCGCCGTGGTGGAGCGCGACCCCACCTACGAGCATGCTTCGACCGCTCTCTCCATGGGGGGAATCAGGGTCCAGTTCAGCCTCAAAGAAAACATCCTGGTCTCCCTTCACACGCTCGACGTCCTCAAGCGGTTTCCAGAAGAGATGGCGGCCGGCGACAGCCGTCCCGAGGTCGGCTTCAAACGGGAAGGCTATCTTTTCTTGATCGACCGGGCCGGGGAAGACGCCGCCCGCTCCTCACTCGATCTTCAAAAGAAGCTTGGCGGGAGCGTCGATTGGTGGTCTGCCAAGGAAATCAAAGCGAGATATCCTCTGCTTGATGTTTCCGCCTTTGTCGGTGGGACATTCGGCCCTGATGACGGCTACCTTGATCCCCATGCCTTTCTTATGGCTTACAGGTCGAAGGCTCAATCATTGGGAGCGCAATTTCTGGTCGGCGAGGCGGTCTCTCTCCAAGTGGAGGGAAATCGGACGAGCGGAATCAAGCTCGCCGGCGGTGAGTTTCTCACCGCGCCCGTCGTGGTCAACGCGGCCGGGGCCTGGTCCCCGGATCTGGCAAAAACCGCTCGGATCTATCTTCCGGTGGAACCGGTCAAACGGCAGGTTTTTATCCTCAAGCCGGCCATCCGCCTCCAAGGCCCGCTTCCCTTGGTTATCTGTCCCTCCGGATTCTATCTGCGCTCCGAAACGGGAGGGCTCCTTCTTGTCGGAAGGTCTTTCGAAAACGACCAGGTCGGCTTCGATTTTGGCTGGGATCGCCGCCGGTTCGAAGATATCCTCTGGCCGGAGCTCGTCCGGTACGCTCCGAGCTTCGATAGCCTGAAGATTGTCCGGGGCTGGGCCGGGCTCTATGATGTCAACCGGCTTGACGGAAATGCCATCCTCGGAGAGTGGCCGGAGCTCAAAGGGCTGTACCTCATCTGCGGATTTTCCGGTCACGGGCTCCAGCAAGCGCCGGCGGCGGGTCGCTATATCGCCGAGCTTATCCTCAAGAAACCGCCCAGCCTGGAACTCGGAATCTTCAGCCCGCGGCGGATCCTCGAAGGCAAGCCGCTCACCGAGACGGGACTCGTTTAGCCCTCCTCATACGAACGCAATACTAAACTAATGTGACAACTCAGTTGAATGCTGCGCCGGAGGCCACCCTCTTGCCCCCGATAGCCGGGCAAAAGATGGGAGCCTCTTATAGCAAAATGGCCAAACTCCCGAACGACGATATGACGATTTATGCTTTGACCTGTTCGTAAGCCCACTCGAGCCACTGCATCACAATTTTGAGGTCTGATGCTTCGACCGTGGCGCCACACCAAAATCTCAGGCCCGGGGGCGCGTCGCGGTAGGAGGCGCAATCGTAGGCGACGCCCTCTTTGGCCAGCATCTTGACCAACTCCTTCAGTTTATCTTCCGGAAGGGAAACTTTCAGACACACGCTGGTGTTGGAGCGGATCGCTTTGTCCTCCGCCAGGAACTTGATCCAATCGTGCCGGCTCACGAAATCTTCGATCGCGGCCAAGTTGGCGTTGCTCCGGCGGAGGAGTTCCGGCAGCCCACCGATCGACTCCGCCCACCTGAGTGCGGCGAGATAGTCCTCGATGACCATCATCGAAGGCGTGTTGATCGGGGAGGCCTCGAAGATTTCTTTGTTCAGTTTTCCACCCTTCGTCATCCTAAAGATCTTGGGCAGCGGCCACTTCGGTGCGTAGCTTTCCAGCCTCTCGACGGCGCGAGGAGAGAGGAAAAGCACTCCATGAGCTGCCTCTCCGCCCAGAACTTTCTGCCACGAATAGGTGACGACATCCAGCTTTTGGAGCGGAACGTCCTGGGCGAAAATGGCCGAGGTCGCATCGCAAAGGGTCAGCCCCTTCCGGTCGTCGGGGATCCAGTCCCCGTTCGGCACCTTGGCCCCGCTGGTCGTCCCGTTCCAAACGAACACAACGTCATTATTGAAATCCACCCGGCTCAGATCAGGGATCTTTCCGTACTCTGCCTTAAAGACCCGGGCATTGGGAAGCTTGAGCTGCTTCTCGACGTCGGTCGCCCATCCTTGGCTGAATGATTCCCAGACCAACACGTCGACTCCACGAGCCCCGAGGAGCGACCACATGGCCATCTCAAACGCTCCGGTGTCCGACCCGGCCACAATTCCGGCCAGATAGGTTGGGGGCAGGCCGAGAATCTTTCTTGTCTTGTCCATGGCCTCCTGGATTTTGGCTTTTCCCAGGCTGCTTCGGTGGGACCGGCCTAGAGGGGCGTCTTTGAGCTCATCCCAGGAAAAACCAGGGTGCTTGGCCGTCGGCCCCGACGAAAAACAGGCGTTCTTTGGTTTGACAGTAGGTTTCATCATTGCGCACTCCTTAATAAATTATGAATGGTCCTATCCAAGGCTCCACATTATAGTTAAAAACGATGGGATTTTTCCAATTCATTCCTTGAGCCTGTTTTGCGAACGGCCGCGGACAAGCAAAAAATAAACCGTCGGAGTGGCGACCAGGGAGAGGAGCACAGAGATGCAGAGCGCTCCGATGACGGCCACGGCCAAGGGCTTGAGCATGTCCGCGCCCGAGCCAATGCCATAGGCGAGGGGAAGCATGCCCAGGGCGGCCGCCAGGGAGGTCATGAGGACCGGCCGCAGCCTCCTCCGCCCCGAATGGACCAGGGCTTCCACCAGGTCAAAACCCTCGGCCCTCAGGTGTTTCACATAATCAAGCATGAGGATTCCGTTCTTGGCCACGATCCCGACCCCGATGATCGCTCCCAGAAGGGAAACGACGTCGAGAGATGTCCCCGTGATCCACAACGCCAGGATCGTCCCGAACATGGCCAGGATGGCCCCGAAGACGATCGACACCGGTTCATTAAAAGAGGCGAATTCGAGAAGCAGGACCGTAAAGACAAGAACGATGGCCATGAGGAGAACCATCAGCAAGTTGCGAAATGAATCCTGTTGCTGCTGGTAAAGCCCTCCGTATTCGATGGCTCCTGTCGGGATCGACTTGTCGCGGCTCAAGACGCGGCGGATTTCCGCCATGGCGCTTCCGAGGTCTCGGCCTTCCAGGCGCGCCGTGATGGCTACATCCTGGCGGAGATCGTCACGCCGCAGCTCCAGTTGTCCGGGCTCTTCAATGACGTCGACGACCTGTGAGAGCTTCACCAGAGACCCGTCCGGCGTTCGCAGGGACAGCTCCTGCAGGCTCGCCAGCCGGTCGATGCGGCTCCGGTCTCCAACAACCCGGATGCTCACGACCCGGTCGCCTTCAAGCACCGAAGACGCTGTCCTTCCCAACATGGCCGTATTGACGGCGGCGGCGATATCGTCAGCGGTCAGCCCGAAACGTTCAGCATCCACGGTGCGGACGCGGAGGCTGATGGTCGGGCCCGTATAGATCAAACCATTGTATGTATCCACGACCCCCCTGATTTTTTTGATCTGCTCCTCGATTTCCGGAGCTTTTTTTTCAAGGAATGCAATGTCCGTCGAGAAGAGCTTGACTTCTATCGGCTGGGGCGCCCACATCAGGTCGCCGATGAGGTCGCTGAGAATTCCAGGAAATTCCCACTTGGCGCCAGGGATATGGGCGTTCAATTTCTTTCTCAGGTCGGAGATGACCTCCGCTGTTTTCCTTTTCCGGTTGGTTTTGAGTTTGACCAGAAAGTCGCCTGTATTCGGCTCGGCAATTGCGAGCGCCAGACGCGCTCCGGTCCTGCGGGAGTAGCTCTCCAGTTCCGGAACTGACAGAACAATATCCTCGGCCTGCAGGAGCTGGCGATTTGTCTCCGAGAGGCTGGTTCCCGGCGGGAAGATGTAATCAATAACGAATCCTCCCTCGTCCATCGGCGGCAGGAATTCGCTCTCGAGCCGCGTATAGAGGCCGATCCCGGCAAGCAGAATAAAACCGCAGGCCCCGACGGTTCGCCAGGGGTGACGAAGCACGGTTCTGACGGCGGACTCATAGATCCGGATAATCCGTCGGAGCAGAAAACCGCCTTGTTCCGTCTGCTCCTGAGGCCTGCCTTCCCTGCGTTGGTGAATGAAGAAAGCCGCCAGCGAAGGCGTGAAGGTTATGGCCAGAACGAGCGAGGTTAGGAGCGAGACGACCATCGTCAGCGCCAGCGCCCTGAAAAAAACGCCGGTGATCCCTTCCAGGAAGGCCAGAGGGATAAAGACGACGACTGGAGTCAGAGTTGAGCCGACCAGGGGACGGAAAATCTCGCCGATGCCTTCCTGGATCGCCTGCAGGCGATCGAAGCCTGCCGCAATCTTGGTATGAATGGCCTCGACTACGACTATGGCATCGTCGATGATCAGGCCGATCGCAGCCGCGATGCCTCCCAGGGTCATCAGGTTGAAAGTCAGGTTGGCTAATTTCAGGGCGAGGAGGGTGATCAGCACGGTCACCGGGATGACCAGGATGGCCACCCCCGTCGTCCCCCAGTTCTTCAGGAAAAAGAAAAGGATAAAGATCGAAAGAAGGAGGCCGAAAATGATGGCTTCCCAGACGCTCTCCACGGAAGCGCGAACGATCAGAGATTGATCATAGAAAAAAGCCAATTTCATGTCCGGCGGAAGCTGCCGTTTCAAGATCTTGAGCTCCTGGGTGAGTTTTCGGGCGATGTCCAGGGTGCTTCCGTCCGGCTGGCTGCGGACATTGAGCAAAACTGCATTTTCTCCGTCTGCCGTGACTATATTAAAAACTGGCTCGGGCCCCCTTCTGACTTGGGCGAAATCCCTGACTCGGACCGGATGGCCGTTGGCAACGGTCACCGTGAAATTCTCTATCTCCTTGATCGTATGCAGACGTCCGTCGATCACCGCCAAGTAGAGCCGATGATTCTCTTCGTGCAGTCCCGTGGAAGTGATGAGGTTGTTCCTCTCCAGCGCTTCGGTGACCTGGGGAAGGCTGAGGTTCGCCGCCTGAAGGAGAATCGGGTCGACCACGATATGAAATTCGGGTGTGCGGCCCCCGACCAAGTCAACCCTAGCGACGCCCGGAATACGCAAAAAGCGGAGTTTAAGGTTGTAACGGGCCGTTTCCCAAAGATCGGTAATGGTTCGAGTCTTGCTAGTCAGGCTGACGCCAATGATGGGAAAGGCAGCAAAGGTCAGGCGAAAGACCGACGTCGTAGCGGTTGCGGGCAGGCCGGCGCGTATCTGAGAAAGCCGGCTGAGGACGTAGAGCTCAGATTCCACCATCTTGACTTTCCAATTGAAGAAGACGCTGATCTCAGCCGAGCCGCGGCCGGTGGCGGAGCGGACTGTGACCGTCCCGGGGATGTCCTTCATGCTCTCTTCTATCGGCCGGGTGATCGTGGCCATCATCTCGTCGGCCGGCATGACGCCGTTGTCCACGAGGATGACCACACGGGGAAAATTTGTCTGGGGAAAGACCGAAGAAGAGATCGTGAACGCCGCATAGACACCCGCCAGGCACAGAACGATGCAGATGAAAACGATCGACACGGAGTGATGGGTCGCGAACTGTCCCAGCGCCGCCTTTTTATTCATCTTCCCCAAACGGATTCATTTTTTGTTTTCAATGGAGAGGTCTATGAACCGATAACTTTGATTTTCGTTTCATGGGGCAACCCGTAGGCTCCTTCGGTCACGATGGCCATTCCTTCCCTCAACCCTTCAGCTTCGACCTCGACCAGGCCGCCTTCGCGAAGGCCCGCTTTAACCTCTTTTTCAAGAGCCTTGTCGCCTTCGACCACCATTATGGCGCTTCCTCCCGAGGCGCTTGTGACCAAACTCTCTTCCGGAACAGCC
Organism: Candidatus Aminicenantota bacterium; assembly: GCA_963701305.1. Classification (GTDB taxonomy): domain Bacteria; phylum Acidobacteriota; class Aminicenantia; order Aminicenantales; family CAVYOD01; genus CAVYOD01. The sequence continues at coordinate 602,779 of OY969586.1, read as the reverse complement.
AGACAATCCCGATGTTCCTCACAGACGATTCGGACCTGCAGGAATTGCCCCGGCCGGAAGCCTGAGTCGGCGGGAACCGATGACCTGACCAGAGCGGTGTCCGTCTTGAGATCGATCTGGGAGCTGATAAAAGTTAACCTCCCAGGCTTAAATTCAGGCTCCCGATCTGACTTGTCGGGCGAGATGCGTCCGCTTTCGAACTCAACCGGCTGTCCCGCTCTCAGCCAGTGAACTTCCTTGCTCGGGATATTGGCCGTCACCACCAAGCGATCCAAATCAATCAGTTCGGCCAGGACGGTTGTCGCCTCAACGGCTTCCCCCGGTTTGATCGGGATCCGGACCAGCGTGCCGGAAAATGGGGCGACTATCTCCAGGAGCGCGAGTTGCGTCTGGGCCGCAGCGAGGTCGTTTTTGGCGGCGTTCAATTGCAGCTCCGCCTCTTGATAAAGCTTCTGGGAAGTCCCGTCGTTTTGGAGCAGTTTTTTCTGACGATCATAGGTGAGTTCTGCGTACTCGAGTGCTTTTTTTGCCCGGTCTAGGGCGACATCGGCCAGCCGGCTGTCCAGCCTGAATAAGGGAGTCCCCTTCGAGACGACCTGTCCCTCGGCGCACAAGATTTGGGCCAAGATACCGGCCAAGGGCGAAGCGATCAAGGCACCGGCCGGGGGTTTGCCTTCCGTGGCGGGCTCCGGTTCAACTGATCCGTAGCCGGTGACATAGCGATGGAGAGTTGTCCGGGCTATCTTTCCGAGGCGAACCGAGACCTCTACGGGCGCGGATTCTTCGTCTCCGTTAACCGAGCGTCCTACCAGCCGCCAGATCAGCACGGCGACGAACACCAAGGCGGCAAGGCCAACCAGCGCTACGAATGACCGGCGTTTGATCATGAGTTCGCTCCTTCAGCGCTCCGGACTCATCCGGGGAGAAAGCCACACTTTATCTGAGAATTCAAACGGGCTCTGCATCGCGCTTTCCAGCCGCTCGAAGGCCTCCTGCGCTTTCAGGAGAGCTTCAAGCCCAGAGATCGCGCTGGCGATGAGCTCCAGCCTGACGCCGCCGAGCTCAAGCTTAGAGATTTCTCCTGCTTCATACAGTCCCTGGGCCGAATTCTCCTGCATTTTCAAGTTCGCCAACAATTTCTCAGCCGCCTCCGAGTTTTGAAGAGCGGAGCGACAAGCGGCCACAGCGGCCTCGATTTCCCCGACCACGGTTGCCTGCAGGGCCGTGAACCGCGCCGCCGACTCGGTCCGGCGTGCCTCGGCTTCGGCAATGGGTCCCCTGTTCCGGCTGAATAGGGGGAGGGTCAGAGTCAGGCTCAGAGTCCACTTGTTATCGGTCTGGTCGAGTTGATAGCCGGGGCCGATGCTGATGTCGGGGTACTGTCTGGCGATTTCAAGCTGCAACGCGGCCTGGCTGGCGGCATATTCGGCCAGGGCGCCCAGGAGATCGGGGCGATTGAGCAAGGCTTGGCGACGAACCTCCGCAACTGGGATTTCTCTTGGAAAGAGCTTGAGATCGTCAAAAGACAGCTCGACTCCCTCGAGTGCGCGAAGGGGAAGCCCAAGGGCGCCCGCAAGCTGCACCCGGGCCTCGGCCCTTTGCCTCGCCGCGTCGAAAGCCGCCAGCCGCAGGTTGTCCAAGGCGATCCTAGCCTGCGTAACCATAAAAGGCGAGACTTCGCCTGCGGAGAGCTGCAATTCCAGCAACCTCAGGTTTTCCTCCAGCACGACCTGTTGCTGACTCAGAAGAGATTCCCGCTGCGCGGCGATAAAGAAGTCAAGCCGGGCTTGACGCAGCCGGCTCCGTACTTGCCAGGCGATGGTGGCCAGGTTCAAGCGGGCCGCCTCGGAGAGATACTTGGCCTGCACAATCCGATAGCCTCGCTTTCCGGCTGTTTCGATAGGAATGTCCAGGCTTGCCGTGGGAATCCAGGGGGTTACGAGGCTGACGGGAGTCGTCGTGTTGTACCCGGGCGCTAAATTGAGCGTGGGGTTGGGACGCTCTCCAGCACTCGCGATCCCCGCCCGGCTCACGGCCCATTGCGCTCTGGCGACATCCAGATCGGGGTGAAAGTAGAAAGCGACGAGGCTTAGGGACTTCATGTCCCAGGATTTGGGAGGCCAGTCTGTCAGGCTCTGATTTTTTTCTAAGAATTCCCTTAACCCAGGGTCGGCGAAGGACCGGGTTTCGAAATCTTTGAGGTTTTGGGCGGCCGATATGGGTTTTGGCTGATAGCGGATGCATCCGGCCAGATAGAAAACGGCCAATCCGAGACTCATAGCGGCGATCGAGAGGGAGAAGACGGAAGGATTTCTCATAGATTCCAGTTTTTCTCGAGGGGGCATCTCGATATCCGAATGCCTTAGCTTATAGCACTGGAAAAGACGATGTCAAATCTGGCGATTTCGTACCCCGTCCCCTTGATCCTTTTGGTCTGGAGATTCCCCGAAGGTATCTCCTTCGATCGTGTCCTTGAGTTTGCACAGGGAATGATTCCAGAGGACGTCGTGAATGAAGCCGGGGAAGAGATGCTTGAAGAGCCGCCAGACGATCTTCTCGCTCGTTCTTCCTCCTCTGGCAAAATTGAAAGCGACATAGATCGATAGCCAGAAAACCCCGGGCTTGATTTCATCGATCGCAAAAACGACGATTCCGCCCCTGGCAAAGCCGTCGTCGACTTGGTAAATCAGGTAGTGATCCTCGATTTTCTTCTTCAGAATGATTCGGAAATCCAGAGTCCGGAAGGGAGTCTTGTACTCGATCAAGCATCCTGGCTCGTTAGGACCCCCGAAGATCCTCTGGACTCTGATCAACCGGGGCCTGAAGTATTTTCGGTCTCGATCGCCGAATGTCCCCAGGGACTTGAAGATTTTTTCCCGGTCGCTCTTGATTTTGATCGAGTACATGCTCTCAAACTGAGAGTTTTCAGGGAGGAGCTGAGCTCCCGTCACTCGGATAAACTCCTTTCTCTTTTTTTCCATATCTTCTTTGTAAAGGCCGGTCGGGTAACGGCCCAGATCACCCCACTTCAGGCCGAAGATTCTCTCGGTCAGATAATTCCGGACCGTGATCAGCAACCCTCCGACCAGGATCGAAAAGATAGTCCTGGGACGGAACATGGAAATTAGGCTCGCCCGGTAGGTGTCGTCGCCACTGGCTATTTTCCAGAGGGCGTCTTCCAAGCGGCGGAACGGCTGAGGCTGGGTTTTGCGTTCGGTGAGCACAGCCTGATAGAGGATTCTGCTGAGCACGGGATTCGAAAACACGACCCTGTTGATCATGAAAACGATCCGGCCGTAGGTGTTATCGCGCTCGAATTTCTGGAAGGCGGGCCGATACCACCGGTCCAGGCTTTGTTTAGAGGGGCCGGAGTTCAGGATGGCGCTGGCCAATGCTGTGGCCTGGAGATAGGCGGAGTAAATGCCGTCTTTGTAGAGCCTGGAGACGGCCAGATCGCCAATGACCGCGGTCCGGTGCCCGATCGGATGTTTGGCAGAACCCACAGTCATGAAAGGCTGGCAGAGGCAAGCGGAATATTTTTCCACGCTTCGGGGCAGGATCCGCATGATCTGGGGCAGCTCTAGGAATTTTCTCAGGAGGCCCACCTGTTCGGAAGGCATAGATCGGTCGACCGATTTGCCCAAGAGGACGACGGTGACATACTTTCCCTTGGGGATGAGGGAGGACATCTCTATTTTAAGATCCCTGGAGCCGTACTCCACAAAATAGACTTCCCCCTCCAGGAAACCGGAGTCACTCTTTTTGAGCTCCAATTCAGAGATCAAGGCTTTTCTCACTTTGGGCGGGCGGAAGCCGGGAATGATCGCGGCAATGGTTTGGAAGATCGGATTCTGCTCGAACGGCTTTCCCGGGGTCTGGTTCACTCCGCCGGCGAAAACGACGCAATCGGCCTCGATGGCCTCCTTGATGATTCGACCGTTTCTGACGAACTGGTAAAGAACGATAGGTTTCTTCTCCGAAGAATATTCGGCCCCATAAACGTCTCCGGAAATGACCCGGGCGCCGGCTTCCCTTGCTTTTTCCAGAAGGAAGGAATCAAAGTTCTTGTGCTTATTCTCCCTGCCCTTGGGCCTCGACCCCCTGAAAACGGCATACATTCTCTTGTGTTCCGGCACGCGGAGCTCGATGTTTTTCCAGTGGCCGTGGACCGTGAGCGAGTTTATCTCGCCGGCAATCGTTTCTTTAGGAAGGTCCAGGCCATCTGCCCTCAGGGCAGCGGCCAGTTTCGGAGAGATGCCTCCGGCACAGTAGTTGCAGCCTTCTTTACAGGAGAGGCGGGCAGATATTTCGGAAAGCGGCGGGTCGAGTCTTTTTTCAATGACGATCAGGTTCGTCTTTCGACCCAGGCGGGCTGCTTCTTTAAGATAGCGGAGGGAAAAGAAGGCGCCGGCCGGGCCGCCGCCCACGACGACGATTGTACCGTTCGAAGGGGGAGGAAGGTTATCGCTCAATTGGCCTTTTCCATCTTTTTCCGGGCGGGTGAAGAGAAGATTTCCAGCGAGATTCGAAGGCCTGATCGGATCGGGGTGAAACAGGGACTTTATAGAACATGTAGAACATATGGATTTAATAAGATTATAACACGAAGTCTCCGATTCAGCGCAGGGCCGTGGCCGGCGTCGAGAACCGGGCCGTCTCATCGGGCTTGGCTTGGCCGAAAAACTGGTTAGAAGAATTCACTTTGTCGTTTTTGAAGGAAGGCCCTATACCTCTTTTCGTAGTTAAGATACGGCTCCACATCCTGGGATGATAAGTATCCGGCGACGGTTCCTTCGTCGCTCAAATAACCCAGGCAATCCGGATGGGGCGGCATGTTGGAAAACCGCTCCTTTCCGCCGGTGTCCCAAAGGACGCCCAAGGGATAGAGTCGGCAGACGAGGGGACGGTCGGGGTGGACGCTGCACCCCTGCGGCGCAAGGAATATGCACGTCCCGTCAGGTTTGTTACGCAGGACCCCGCCGTCATCTTCGCAATATTCTCTCGAGAAAGTGCCGGTTGTGACCCCGAGATTTCGGGAGAGGCGCAGAATCTCATAAGGCCCCACCCGGATCGTTTTGTTTGAACAGCAAACGCTGCACCTCCGGCATTTGAAGAAAAAGCGGCTCTCCGTGCTCAGACAAAAGGTGAGAGACAGGTCATCTTCTCGAGGGTTCATGGACGCTTCATTTCCCGCACATTATATCTATTCGGACTTCCTTTTGTCGCTCGATTTTTATAAAATCGGGTCCGGGGGTCCGGCTTCCCGGAGAGAAATCGAGCCCAAGGCATTTTCCAAGGAGCGGCGGCGATGATCAAAATCATCCTAGTTTAGTTATTGTTTGGCCTGCGTTCCCCGCGTTCTCCAGCCATCCTTTTATCCAAGTAACGTGCCTCCAGACGAGTCAGCCGTAAGATCGGAATTAGTACAGCGCGACAATCAAGGTGACGCCGCATTTTGTTGACAGATTGACGCAGTCTGTCCAATATATGTCTATGTCAAATACACAGTCCCGCATCCTGGGCCGCGAACTAATGTTAGTCGCTCACAATACTTTAATTAAAATCGCCATATTCATGATTCTTGCCGCCGCGGTAGGAGCTTGGCCAGCTGAAGCAAATCAACCCGCCAACTACGGCTTGCCTCGCTACGACTTCACGGTGAACCTCATGCCGGATTCACACCGCCTCGAAGCCAGCGGCGTGGTTCGTCTTGCCCCGAGCGGCGTACGGCGTCAGGCGGTCCAGCTCGTGCTAGGCGAATCAATGGGCGACCTTAAGGTCGAGATCGTCGAGCCTCGCGTGAGCCGGGGCGTCCCGCTCCTTCAACGCAAGGACCGACCCGACACGACTCCTGGCCAGCGGAGCACCGTGTGGACCATCGTGCCCAAGTCGGCTTTTCCAGCAGGACAACCGATCGTTGTGCACTTCTCCTATGTCGGAGGGGAGAGACCAGGGTTTGTGTTCTACTTGGGTCCAGATGGTTCCTTCGCCGGAGGCGTAAATACGGCATGGTATCCGCAGGTCCTCGATTCGGTCGAGGGTGCATTACGGGCGACCGGGCGCCTGCTTTTTCGCGTTCCCGAAGGATATACGGCCGTGGCAAGCGGCGTTCCGGAGCTCGGCCAGCGCCCGGGCGAATTCAGTTTTTTCGCGGATCAGCCGACGTACTTTTCGTTCGCCGTCGGTAAGTACACCGTCATTCGCAAAGAGGGCACGGTGTCGACGGCCGTCTATCTGCTCAGGCCGCGCGCGAACGCGGAAGAGTACCTTGACGGATGCGCCCGAATCCTCGACGTCCTGGTTCGAGAGTACGGCCCGCATCCGTATGGAAGCAACTTCGCGATCGTAGAGGCGCCGATGGAAAAGGCGGGAGGGTCCGGTGGGGCGAGCCTGGCTAACTTCATGCTAACCGGCAGCTCGTCACTGGATGCCCCCTTCAACCCTCGGTTTTATGGCCATGAGATCGGTCACATCTGGTGGGGTAATCTGCTCAGACAGCAGGGAAATCGAGGGCTCGTGATGTTGGACGAGGGGATGGCTCAGTACAGCGCGCTCCTCGCGGTTGAAGCGCTTGAGGGCCCGAAAGCCGCTGAGAACTTCCGCCGCCATGGCGATCCTGCCAGCCCAGTTGAGTTGAGCGCGTCAACGTACTTCGCGCTGGTTGCTGGGGGACTCGACCATCCGCTAGCGTCGCTCCCAGGCGATTGGAATTCTCGTCAGCTCGCCTATACTAAAGGACTTCTGGTGATGGATTTGCTGGCGCGAACGATTGGCCGGGACCGCTTCCGGACGATCCTGCACGAGTTCACAAGCCGAAATGCCTTTACCCGCATCACTTGGGATCAGTTCATCGACGCTCTCGACAGCGGCACTGCGGGGAAGTACCGATGGTTTTTTTCGCAATGGTTCGACCGCGCCGGGGCACCAGATTGGCGACTGACCTGGAATCAGTCGGGCGGTGTGGTTCAAGGCGTTGTGACCCAGGAGCCACCCTACTTTGCCGGCCTTGTTGACGTCGAAGCGAAGGGCGACGGTGGCTGTAAGCGCGTGAGGCAAGTCGAGGTCCTGGCGCAGACGCGGAGTGAGTTTGCTTGGCCCGTCGATTTTCGAGCCTCGCAAGTCGAACTGGATCCGGATTTCCGTGTCTTGCACTGGACTTCACTGTATCGTGCCGAGGCACCTCTTCTTGCACCATATTGGCTGGCCTTCGTCAGATCGAATTCCGATAAGACGAATGACTCTGCTCTCGCGATTCTTGACGCGGCTTTGAAAGGAACTCCCGTTGAAGAGACGATGGGCGCACGCTTTATGCTTGAGGAACTCACGGGGCGCCTATTGTTCGATGACCCCAAACGGCTCGAAGACGCTAAGGCGCACCTTCAACGTGGCCTCATGAGCGCGAGCCGTCGAAACGATCGGCTTGGGTGGACCTACTTCCTGCTCGGCAATATCGCGAGTCGGCTAAACGATCAGACACTTCTCCAATTTGCGGTCGAAGGGGCAGTCGGTTCGGATGCTTTGATCGGCAGTGGATCGAGCTGGGGGCCTGCAACGCGAGCTTTGCTTCCCGTCCCGACTCCAAAACGGCAGTGACATTCTCCCCACCATCGACGTCCATGAGCCCCTCGCACCGCATTTGTACTCCTTTTCCTCTCGGTGGCGGCCCCTACTGCCTTTGCCCAACGGCCAGGAGAGCAGTTTTGGATGGCCGCGGGCATCATTTGCCTGGAATCTGAGCGTTAGGCGCGCGTGCACAGGCTCGATCAGATATACGCTTAGGTGCCCGTCAATCCGTTTGATTTTAGGGCGCTTGCGCTGGAAGTTGTGGCAAACATATTGGCTGGCATTAAATGTTATATGGAGAGCGATGAACAGATTTTTCGGACTTCCTTTTGTCGTTCGATTTTTATAGAATCGGGTCCACGATTCCGGCTTCCCGGCGAGAAAACAAGCCCGAGGCATTCCAAAGGAGCGGCGCCGATGATCAAAATCATCCTGGCCCTGATCGTTCTGGTTAACGGTTATTTCGCCTACAGGTTCATCACCGATTTCGTCAGGCACAGAACTGAGGCCTGGCGAGAGCCCGGATCGAATCTCCTCTTTATGGGCCTGGGATTGGTCTCGCAATTTCTGGGGACATTTGGCGTCTCCGATTTTGCTTTCAACACGGTTGCCTTCAGGTTGACGAAATCCGTGGAGGACAAAAAGATTCCCGGCACGCTGAACGCCGGGTGCGTCATCCCGGTCGCCTTTATGGCTCTGGCCTATATCACCATCATCAAGGTTGACGTCCTAACTCTTGCCGTGCTGATCATAGCCCAGACCGTCGGATCCTACCTCACTCCCCGGTTAGTCGTGAGACTCCCGGTGGCAAAAATCAGACTCGGCATTGGAATCGGCCTCCTTTGCGCCGCCCTGTTCATCCTGGCCGGAAAACTTCAGCTCATCCCGTCGAGCGGGCATCTCACGGGTTTGCCTCTGCTGAAATTGTGCCTGGGGGCGGTGGCTTTGTTTGTGTTCGGCGCGTTGAACAACATCGGCATCGGCTCCTACGCGCCGACCATGGCCACGGTTTATGCCCTCGGCATCGACCCTAAGGTAGCTTTTCCCATCATGATGGGCGGCTGCACTTTCTCATGCGCCATCGGGGCGATGGAGTTCATCAGGCTGGGTGGCTACGGCCGAAAACCTACCCTCTGGATCTCAACCATCGGGCTGCTCGGAGTCGGAGCAGCAGTTTATCTGGTTAAAAACATGAATGTCGATGTGATCAGATGGGTGGTCTTCTTTGTCGTCCTCTATGCGTCTTTTGACCTGCTATATAAGGAATTTTGGTGCAAGCCTCCAGCAAGGAAATGAATTCCTGGATGCTTCTGGTCGAATGGCGGATAGGAAATATCAACATCTGGACAGAAGAATCATAACATTTTCTCTCATCCTGAACCGGTTACTGGCCCTTCGTCAATCCATCATTCGTCACTAATACAAACGTGATAACTATGCGGCATCTCCGTTCAAGGTTGCGCCGGAGGCCACCCTCTGGCCCCCGAGCCCCGAGGAACCAGTCCCGTCGGTTCCCCCGCCGGAAAAGCCGACGGGCCCCCCTCCGCTACGGGGTCCCGAGGGTGGCCTCCGGCGCACCTTGACCGTGGCAAGTTATTTATCGCCGTTTGTATTAGTCGCTTGTCAGTCGTCATTTGTCCGCCGTGTGGAGTCTCCGGAGGAAGAAGATAAATTGACCGCGCTCCGAGTAAGGAGTGCGAAGTATGAGATGGGCTAAACTGACGAGATAGACTAGACAGACGAGACGGACGAGATAGATCCCTTAACTTAGCGTGAGCGTCTGATGAGCCAGGACGAGCAATCCCTGGACGGGGACGCCGTAGGGACACGCGTCCTGACAATGACCTCCGCAGTTCGAGCATTGTCTGCCTTATTGGTTGCCAGGTCTGGCATACTTGGACATGGCGTACTTTTCTCTGCCTTGGGAGCGAAAAATAATGCTGGTAGCGCATGACCGTGTTAACCGGAACGCCGTGGGGACACTTTGACTCGCACTGCCCGCACGCATGCCGGCAGTACAATTGGCCGAACGTTTCCCCGTAGGCGTTGAGCCGGCCTGCTTCGGTTGTAGTGAGCTTGGTCCCGGAGAGGGAAACATAAGATTCAAGATCATCATAATTTCCGATCGTGCAGCAGACGGTGTTGACGTTGGGGTTGGCCAGCACGAACCGGTAGGCCGCGCTCCGGATCTCCGCCGTGTTCGTCAGGTTCTGCTTTTTCATGAACGCGTTGGCCTGGTCGGCGACTCCTTTGACTCGGTCGAGGAGCGCCGTCATGGCCGGCTCGATCTTTTGCCCTTCTTTTTTGACCTTATCGAATTCACCCTCTATGAAGGAGTACGTCCCCACCGGGTTGGCCTTCATGATGGTCGTGCCGATGTTTTTATCTTTATAGAGCTTGAGGACTCTTTCCCCCATCTCGGTCTGGAGAAAGTTATAAACAAAGAGGGCGACGTCGAAGCGTCCGTCCTCGGCCGCCGCGGACAGGACTTGTTCCATTGTCTCCTGGACATCATTCCATTGAGCGCCGTGCTGGGAGAGGCCGGCATATCGGACTCGGCCCTCGGCCTTCAGTTCTTTGATCATCTCATGGAATCCTTCCGTCCTGAGCGTCGCCGCGTTCGGAGGGCAATGCATCATCATGCAATCGACGTAATCGGTCTGCAGCCTTTCCAGACATTTCCTCGCCCTGCCCATTAGGCTCTCTTTGGAAACGTCTTTCCCCAAATAGAGCTTGGTCGAGATAAAGACGGATTTGCGGTCCCGGTTCTTGAGCACCTTTCCGATGACCCTCTCGACCTGGCCGTTGTAGTAATTTTCGGCCGCGTCGATGTAATTGATCCCGGAGTCGAGCACAGTTTCGAGGAGGGTTGGGTCGTTGATGGCGCCCCCGCCCATGCTGACATCCGAGGCTTTGAAGCCGGTGCGACCCAGGGTTCGATATTCTTTGATCTTGATCTTGGGTGCGGTCTTGGGCTGCCCGGACTGACCGGCCAACAGCTGTGGCCTTCCCGTCAGGCTTAATCCGGCCAGGGCTGCGCCCGCAGAGCCCAGAAAACGCCGTCTGTTCATTCCCTTGCTCCAGTTTGCGGATCCTTTTTGACTTTTTTTCATAGCCAAAGCCTCCTCGATCAAAAATAATAGTCTGTTATCCTATCCGTTTGCCCCGTCCAAGGCAAGACTTTTTTATGGGAACGGAAAGCGGGCCCGGAGAATGGGGAAGGGGCTGACGTCTATTTGATAAATGCCAGAGTCTTCGGCTCTTTCTCGAGATGGAAAATGAGGATGCTCTGGAGTGTTTTGCGAACCGATTCGAGCTCGGCTGGAGAGAAAGGAAGGATGTCGCCGGCCTTGGGCGGAGAATTTTTTTTTGCCCAGCCCAAGAAGAGTCCAACTTCGGGCGGGACAACGTCCTTCTTCAGAGGCGCACAGTCAGCGCAGTAGGCGCCGTCCTTTTTGGCCGAAAGCCACCCGCCGTCGGCGAGGGGCCGCCGGCACTTCCTGCATCTTTTAAGATCGGGGAGGAGGCCGTTGATTCTGAGCAGCCAGGCCTCAAAGTAGCGACTGAGGAAACCGAGATCGCCCTTCAGATCCAGGGTTTCCAATATGCTCAGAAGCAAGCGGAAGAGGAGGTCTTCCCTGGTTCGGGCGGGAACGAACTCCTCCACCAGCTCGGCGAAATAGGAAAGAGTGAAAGAAGTCCTCAAGTCTCGCTGGAGGTCGAAGAAGGATCTCAGCAGATCGCAGCTGTTGATCGTGACGAGGTCTTTGCGCTCCTTTTCATAATAGAAGACCCTGACCGAGGACATGGGTTCGAGGCTTGAGCCGAAGCGGTTGCCGAACTTTCGAGCTCCCTTGGCGATCCCCCGCAGAACACCCTTCTCCCGGGAAAAGAAGACGACGATCTTGTCCTGCTCGCCAAAATTGTAGCTCCGCAAGACGATCGCTTCGGCCTGGTCTAAAGGCATGCGGGAATCAGTCGATAAAAGTAATGTTCAGCGTTTTGATTTTTTGCCGGAGCAGCGGTTCTTCGATCTTCAGGTCGGCCGAGGTTCTGGCCACGTCCCAGTTGTTCTTCATCAGGATCTTGTGGATGTATTTGCGCTCGAACTGTTCGGTCGCGAGCCGCAGAGACTGGTCCTCCGAGATGCCCGGGATGAACTGGAGCTCGCGAGTCTCGACCAGGAGCGAGAGGTGAGAAGCGTTGATCTCATCATCCGGGACCATGATGACGAACCGTTCGATGACGTTCATCAGTTCGCTGACGTTGCCGGGCCAGGAATAGTTGAGGAAGGCTTTCTGGGCTTCCGGGCTCATCGTTTTTTGCTTCTTGCCGTACTCGCGGGAAAAGAAATCCAGGAAATAATCGATCAGCAGGGGAATGTCTTCGACCCTTTCCCGCAAGGGAGGGATGCTCAGGGGAATGACATTGAGCTTGAAGAACAGGTCCTCCCGGAATTTTCCCTTGGAGATGAGCTCCTTGAGGTTCTTGCTCGAAGCCGCGATGAACCGGGTGTCGAGCGGAAGGGACTTGGCCGAGCCGAGCGGCTCGAAGTTCTGGCTCTCGATCACCCGGACCAGCTTGGCCTGGGTCTTGAGGCTCATGTCGCCGATCTCCCCCAGGAAGAGCGTCCCGCCGTCGGCCAGCAGGAGCTTGCCCTTTTTGTCCTTGATCGCGCCAGCGAAACCGCCCTTGAAATAGCCGAAGAGCTCGTTTTCCATGAGCTCATCGGGGATGGCCGCGCAGTTGATCTCGACGAACCGCTTCTCCCGGCGGTTGCTCTGCTGGTGGATGAGCCGGGCGATCTGTTCCTTGCCGGTCCCGTTCTCGCCATAGATGAGAACCCGGCCGTTGGTGGGGGCCGCGGCCGTGATCTCGTCCCTGAGTTTCTGGATGGCGCGGCTTTTCCCGACCAGATGGAAACGGGTCTGGATCTTCTCCCGGAGCTGGATGTTCTCCTCCTCCAGCCTCTTCTGACGGAGGGCGTTTTCTACGGTGAGAACGACCTTTTCCAGCGAGAGGGGTTTCTCCAGGAAATCATAGGCGCCCAGCTTGGTGGCCTGAACCGCGGTCTCGATCGTCCCGTGGCCCGAGATCATCACCACCTGGGGAGAGTCTTCGCCGGACTTGATCGTTTTGAGGACGTCGATCCCGTTCATTTCCGGGAGCCAGATGTCCAGAAGAATGAGGTCGAAGCTCTGGTCCTTCATCAGGTTGAGCCCTTTTTCCCCGGTATCGGTGGTCCGGACCGAATAGCCCTCGTCCTCAAGGATGCCCTGCAGAGAAGAGAGGATGCTGACCTCATCGTCGATGAGCAGAATGCTTTCTTTAATCATGAGGGTATCTGAATGATGAATTTTGCGCCGTGGGGCCGGTTGTTCTCGACCATGATGTTGCCATTGTGCTCCCGAATGATCTGATTGACGATCGCCAAGCCAAGCCCGGTTCCTTTTTTCTTAGTCGAAAAATGGGGCAGGAAAATGTTGAGCTTGTCCTCAACCGAGATCCCCGGCCCCGAATCCGTGATCTCCAGGTTGACGCGCTGCCGCTCTCCGTCGAAGGAAGCGACGATCCTGATATTCCCCTTTTTGTTCATGGCATCGATGGCGTTGTCAATGATGTTGATGAGGGCGCGCTTGATCTGTTCGGGGTCGAGCTGGAGCGGCGAGGGAATATCAGGGGAGAGCAAGATCTCAAATTCGATGTCGGTGAAGATCCCGCGAAAGGGCGTGACCGTCTGTTCGATGATCTGACGGAGGTCGCAGGACTGAAGCACGACCTTGGGCATCCGGGCAAAATTGGAGAACTCATCCACCAGGGACTTGATGGTCCGAGTCTCCTGGATGATCGTCTTGGCCCCCTCTTCGATGACCTCGCCTCCCACCCTGTCGCCTTTCTTGAGGGTCTTGATGATCCGCTCGGCGGAGAGCTGGATGGGTGTCAAGGGGTTTTTGATTTCGTGGGCGACTCTCTGGGCGACCTCCTTCCAGGTCGCGATCTTCTGGGCCTTGATCAGCTGGGTGAGGTTGTCGAGGACGATGATCATGCCCGAAAACTCGCTGCCCGACTGACGGAGCGGAGACAGGGCCAGGGCCACGGTCGTGGTTTGGCCGTTGGAGACGATCTGGACCTCTTTATCGGACAACCTGTACCTGTTCTTCATTCCCAGATCGATCTGCTTGAGGATCTCGGCGTACTTGGCGTGGCTCAGGATCTCCCTGTATCCGTGCTCGATAAGGTCTTTGTCGGCGAGGCCTAGCATCTCGCGTGCCGAAGGGTTGATGGTCGTGATCGTTCCCTGGGCGTTGACCGCCATGACACCGGTCGTGATGTTATTGAGGATTGTCTCGATATATTGTTTGCGGCTCTCCAGCTCGGTCGTCTTCTGGGCGATCTTCTGGTGACCGTCCTTGAGGTCGAAGATCATCTGGTTGAAGGATTCGATGAGGATGCCGAGTTCATCCGAAGCCGGATCCTCCACCCGGACGTTGAGGTCTCCCTTGGAGACCTCCCGAGTCGCTTGGGCGAGTTTTTCGATCGGAACGGTGATACTCTTGGCCAGATGAAAACCGATCCAGCTGGCCGCAAAGACGATCAGGAGCGTGATGAAGATGAGGGTCAGGAAATAAAAGGTTTTGACCGGATTCTTCTGGATTTTCAGCTGCTGGTATTTGAGGACAAAAGCGGAGATGTTGTTCATCCGTTGGGCATAGTTCTGGGGAAGGAACTTTCCCGCCGTGACCAGAGCGTTTCCGACATCTGCGAAATTCAGGGCGACGCCGCGGCGGATCATCACACCGCTCCCCATGGGCTCGATACTCCGGAAGACCTCGCCGAGCTGGGCCCGCTTGACGATGTTGGGCTTGAGCTCACGGTAGTCATGAAGCGGGAGGTTCGGATTGAGGTAGGAAAAGAGCTCTTCGTCCTCGAGATAGATCCCGATCTCATCAAGCTGGTATTCGGCCAGCTTTTCCCGGATGAAGCCCTTGAGGGCTTGTCTTTTATCGGGGCTGAGCAGGCTCTCTTTCTGAATCGTCTTGGAGAGCCGTTGGGCATAGTGGAGCGTGGCCTCTTCGCTGCTGAGAGCGAAACCGTCAGCGACGCTCTTGGTGTCTTCAAGGATCTTGTCGAGCGGGGTCCGGAACCATTGCTCGATGTTCCGGCTGATCAGGTCGCTGGCGAAAAAGAAGAGAAGCAGCGTGGGGACAAACGAGAGCGCGATAAAAAACATGACCAGCTTTGTCTTGAAGTGGGCACCGACCACCTTTCTTTTTCTCTCCAAGTAAAGCTTGATCAAGTTGCGGCCGAGGACAAAAAAGAGGATGAGGAAGAGAAGGAGGACGATGATCTGCAACGACCAGAGCAGCATGTTGGTCAGGGACGTCGGCGAGAATTCCTGGGATTCGCGCATGTAGAATTCGATGGCAAAGAAGAGGATGATCAGGAAGACGATGACCACGGCCAGAATCCGCGGACCCTTCTTCTTGGAGTTCTCCATGGCCTTCGCCTCACCCCCTCTTCTCGGCCCTGGGGATCTCATCCTGGGCCTCGGTGACGACGAACTGCCGGTAGTCTTGGAGAGTGACCCGGACATCCCTGACGACTTCGCCCGGGGCTCCCAAGGGTTTTCCTTTCTGGCCGTTCAAGGAGTAGGTCAATCCTCCCGCGTTCCCCAGATTGAAGACGAACTCCTTGACTGCCCGGAGACTGCCTTTTTCTCCGCTCAGCTTGATGCCGTCCAGGACGAGGGTGCCGTCGGCATAGATCTGGATCCAGGTTTCTTGGGTGAAGGCCAATTCCAGAGCCAGGTCTTTGGGCTCCGGCTTGGCCGCCTCAACAGGGTGCGGCGGGGGGTTCACGGCTTGGGCCGGCGCTGAGACGGCGGCTCTCTGTTTCTCCCTGGGCCGGGCAGCCTTCTGGGGTCGGGTGATATAAATGATGGAAAAAACGATCAGACCGAGGACGACGAGAGCGACAATGAGAGGAAGGACGAATTTGCCCTTGAACCTGAACCGGCCCGGGCCTGTTTTATGGGTCGGTCCGCGCGTCTCCTCCTTGAGAAGCAGGTCTTCATGATATTTGTTGAGGACGTAATCTTCATCCAAACCGATGGCTCTGGCGTAGGAGCGCAGGATGCCTTTGATGAAGAACCTCCCGGGCAGCATCTCCGGCTGGTCATCCTCCAGGGCCTTCAAAAATTTCAGACTGATTTTTGTTGAGGCGGAGATATCCTTCAGGCTGATCCCTCTGAGCTCTCTTTCTCGTTTCAGTTCTTGTCCTGGGGATACCATGCTGCTGGAAATTTTAGGCTAATCAGCGAGTTGTGTCAATAAAACCGTCGAGAAGGAAGCATTTCTTATTCTGTGCCAGAGGAGCTTTGCTCCCCAAGCTCCCCACATCACTTGATTGGCGACGCTTCCTTCAAGCAGTGAGCCTTAGGCCGCAACCCGTATGGCCACTCGTCCAAAAAATTTCTTGCCTTGCCAGGGCAACCATTATAATCTATGAATCTTATCATATGAGTACATTTTTATTCGAGGAGGACGGATCATGAAACCGGGCGCATTTATAAAATGCTCAGTCATCTTCGCAGTGTTTTCTCTCCTCGCCGGCACGGCTTCCTGGGCCGCAACCGATGACTCCGCCGGGGGCAAGAACTCGTCCCAAAAACAAAAATCCGGCGGCCAACAGTCCAAGGAGAAAGAAAAAGAGACGCCGCCGGCGAAACAGAACGTCGAGATCACCGTCACCGCCCCGCGCGTCGAGATCCCGCTCAGGCAAAATCCTGCCGCGACCACGGTCGTCGAGACTCCCATCCTCCGGACGATGCATCGGTCGATCGCCATCGACGAGGTCATGAAGCTCGTCCCCGGCGTCAAGGTCGACAACCAGGCCGACGGCGAACGTGTCCACCTCTCGATCCGCGGCGAGGGCATCCTGACCGAGCGGGGCACCCGCGGCATTAGGACGATCGTCGACGGCATTCCACTCAACGACCCCTCCGGCTACGTCTCCGACTTCTTTGACGTCGATTGGGCTACGGTCAGGCGGGTTGAAGTCCTGCGCGGGCCGGCTGCTGCTTTCTATGGAAGCGGCTCGTCGGGTGGGATCATCAACATTCTGACCCGTGACGGCGGGCCCGAGCCCGTTTCCGGCGACGTCTATCTTGTGCGCGACGCCTACGGCCTCAAAAAGGGCTTGGGTGAGATCGGGGGCACGACCGGCATCATGAATTACAGCATCATCGGGTCGATGCTCTCCGGCGACGCCTACCGCGACCATTCGGCCTACAGCTCAGACAATGCCCGCGGCAAGTTCACCTTCACCCTTAACCCGACCGTGAAGATCACCGCCGTCCTCGGCTGGACGGATTTCTTCAACCAGAACCCCGAGGGCCTCAACCTCAACTGGTTCAGCTCCAACCCGAAGGTCCTGCGCCGCCGGGCCAACCCCGATTCGTATACATTCAACGAGTACCAGAAAACCAAGCGCGCGACCGGCGGTTTGAGCGGATCGATCGGCCTCGGACCGAACCTTGATCTGGCCGTAACGGCCTACTACCGTCATACCAAGTACACGGAGGCTGTCCCATCTTCGGTCATCCACCGCGGCCTCGACACCCCCGGCGTCACGGTCCAGGTTAACCATAAGGCCGGCGAAGGCAGGGTCAAGAATCACTTGAGCGCCGGAGTGGACTTTGGCTGGCAGGCGATCGACGAATTCAAGCACCCCAACCTCGGCGCTGCCGTGGAAGGTCCCGGTTTCCTGTCCGACCAGAAGCTGTCCCAGACCGGCGCGGGAGTATTTGTTCTCGACCGGCTCGAGCTCGGTCCGAACTGGGGCGTGTCAGGAATCGTCCGTTATGACCATGTCGCCAACAAGCTGGAGGATCAACTCCGGGCCGGCGGGCTCGATTTGTCCGGTAAGGTCGCGTATAAGAGAGGGACGGGACGGGTCGGCGTAACCTGGAATCCGCTTTCCGACTTCGGCCTTTATGCGAGCTGGGGCACGGGCTTCCTTCCGCCCGGGACCGAAGAACTCGTCAACAATCCGTATTCGCAGGGGGGATATAACACCCAGCTTGTGGCAGCCACGTCGAGCGGCGAGGAAGTGGGGGCGCGAGGTTCGATCGGCAACTCCCTAAGCTACGACGTCGCCCTGTTCTACCTGGATACGAAAAACGATTTCGGCCGGTACCGGATCGTCACGCGCCCGCTCGAAACCTTCTACGGCAACGTCGGCTCGACCAACCGATACGGCCTCGAAACATCCCTGGCCTGGTTTCCTGTGGAACGCCTTGCCCTGAGACTGGCTTATACCTATTCGCATTTTAAATACGAGACCGTCGAGACTCTCTCCGGAGCAACGTATACTGGGACGTGGCTTCCCAACATCCCCCAGCATCAGCTCTATGTGGACACCGAATACCGCGTCTCCAGCGGCCTTACGGCCGGAGCCGCGCTGGAATACGTGAGCGCCTGGTACATCGACTCGACCAACAGGATTCTCCCCAACGGCTACGGCCGGACCGATCCATACACGCTCGTCC
Source organism: Candidatus Aminicenantota bacterium (assembly GCA_963701305.1). Classification (GTDB taxonomy): domain Bacteria; phylum Acidobacteriota; class Aminicenantia; order Aminicenantales; family CAVYOD01; genus CAVYOD01. The sequence goes on along the minus strand of OY969586.1, from coordinate 584,667 downwards.
ACGTCCGCCTCGGATACAAGTTCGAGCTCAGCGGAATGCCCCTGGAGCTCATGCTATCGGGCCGCAACATCTTCAACGTCTTCTATTATGGGTTCACCGAGCCCGACCCGGACGGCAACTCGTATCAGCCGGCGGCGACGGCAGAATGGTCGCTTGGCCTGAGGTTAGGCCTCGGCCGCACGAGATAACTGGCGGAGGTATCTGCGCTGGAAATAACGCGAAGTATGATCGGACGAATGAACATCAAACAAGCCGAAGCATTGCAGGCGGCTCATCATCAGGCAATCGAAATCGTCCGGTCATAATAAAGAAAAGCGTGAGTACTGATTTGTTTGCCGTGAACAGTCGCGCATCATAAAAGGCAAACTTGCCCCAGGGTGTTATTTCTCAACAGGGCAAGGGACGCCATAATTCCCCACTTGTGATCAATGAAATTGCATTTAATCTGCTCAGTGCTTACAGCTCACTGCTCACGATTTTATGTTTTCAGGAACCGCGCGAGCGAGCTGGTGCTTCCCAACAGTCCTATTCCTCCGCCGGCCGCAATGAGCGAAAGACTCTGGGAAAGCGAGAGATAGCGGAACCGGATCAACTCCTGCAGGGCCCCCAGCGATGGGCCCAAATAGATGGGGAAGAATTTGATGACCAGGAAAAGGATGCCCAGGGAGACAAGACTGCCCAGGGCTCCGAGCAGAATGCCTTCCAGAAGGAAAGGAATGCGGATGAAGGCATTGGTCGCCCCGACGAGCCTAAGGATCTCGACCTCGTTCTTGCGGGCCAGGACATTGAGCTTGATGACGTTGGAGATAATGAAAAAAGAAGCGAGGATCAAGATCCCGCCGAGGAAGAAGCCGACCGCTCTGGCCAGCCGGCTCAGGGACTCCATTTTTTCCACCCAGTCCCGGTTGAACTGGACGTCTTCGACTCCGCTGAGGCCGCTCGCCTCGTTCACGAACTTCAGGACCTGCGATGACGCCGAGGCCCTCTCTTGGATCCTGGCTTCCAGCGAAGCGGGGAAGGGATTGCTCTTGAGATTTTCGAGAATGGATTGAAGCTCGGGAAAATTCTTTTGGAAACGCCGCAAAGCCTCTTCCGCGCTCACGTAGCGGACCCCTGTGATCAGCGTGTGATTCTTGATTTTCTGCTGCAGCGCCTCCCGTTCCGCGGGGTCGATGTTCTTCTTCAAGAAGAAGGTGATGACCATGTTGCTCGAGAGCTCCTTGGCGGTGAACTGAAGATTGTTGGAGAGTGCGAGGAAAACGCCGAGGATCAAAAACGAAAGACAGATGATCGTGACGGAGAAAATGTTGCGGCCCCGGTACTGCCAGAGACTGTTGACCGTCAGCTCGAAGAAATACTTGATCTTCTGGAAAATCAGAGTGCATCCTTTCCGATGAGTTTTCCCGCCTGAAGGAAGAGGATCCGGTGGCCGAAATGGCGGATGAGTTCCCGGTCGTGACTGCCGATGATGACCGTGGCTCCCTGTTTGTTGACCTCTTTGAAGAGACTGATGATCTCGAAAGCCAGCTCCGGGTCCAGGTTGCCGGTCGGCTCATCGGCCAGAATGATCTTGGGATTGTTGACCACGGCCCGGGCAATCGCGACGCGCTGCTGTTCTCCGTAGGAAAGATGAGCCGGATAGTCCCACATCTTATGATGGAGGTTGATAAGCCGCAACGTATTGAAGACGCGGTGGCGAATCTCTTTCCGCGGGATACCCAAGATCTGAAGCGGCAGAGCCACGTTGTCAAAGACTTTTCTGTTGAAAAGAAGGCGGAAGTCCTGAAAGACGATTCCCATCGTCCGGCGGAGGCGGTAGATCCGGTGGTCCGGGATTTTGAGGATGTTGAGGCCGTCGACGACGATCTGTCCTTCGGTCGGAAAGAGCTCTCGGAAAATGACCTTGAGGAGGGTCGTTTTTCCCGAACCGCTGGGCCCGGTGATGAAGATGAATTCGCCCCTCCTGACCTGGAGGTTGATGTCCTGGAGGGCCCACTGAGGCCTCTGATACTGTTTCCAGACATGGAAGAGTTCGATCATGTCTTTCTTTCGAGAGAGTCGAGAGTCTCTTTGAGGATTCTCTGAACGAGTCTGGCATCAGCCGCGCCCCCCATTTCTTTCATCACCAGCCCGACCAAGAAGCCCAGGACTTGGGATTTGCCCTCTTGGTATTGTCTCACCGGTTCTGGTTCTCTCAGGACGATCGCGGCAATCGTCTGTCTGACTTTCTCTTCGTCCTGGATTCCGGCCAGACCCAAATCCCGGATGATCTGCGGGGCGCTCTTTCCGCTCCTCAACATTTCGGGAAAAACACTTTCCTTGGCCACGGTCAGGGTGATCTCTCTTTTCTCGATGAGGCGGATAAGTTCGGCCAGATTCTGTGGCGGGATCGGGAAGCGGCTGATATCTGAGTTCGACTCGTTGAGGACCCCGAGGACCTCGCGTCTGACCCAGTTACTGGCCTGCTTGGGATTTCGGGAGGCCTTGGCTGTTTCTTCGAAGTAGCCGGCAAGGGCCTTGGTCGCGGTCAGAACCTTAGCGTCACAGCGGGGGATTTGGTATTCCTCGGTGAATCGGTTGACCTTCGCCTGCGGCAGCTCAGGCAGATCCGCCCGCGCCCGATCCATCATATCCTCTCCGATGACAAGAGGGGGAAGGTCGGGCTCGGGGAAGTAGCGATAATCGTGAGCCTCTTCTTTGCTCCGCATAGGAAAAGTCTTGTTCTGGGCCGCATCCCACAACCTCGTTTCCTGTCGGACGCGGAGTCCCCGATCCAGGAGCTCCATCTGCCGCTGAGCTTCGTATTCCAGGGCCTTGTGGAGGAACCTGAATGAGTTGAGGTTCTTGACCTCGGTTTTGATTCCCATGCCGGAATCGTCCTGTTCGCGCACCGAGAGATTGGCATCGCAGCGCAGGTTACCTTCCTCCATGTTGCCGTCACAGATTTCGAGATGCTGGAGAATGGTCCTGAAGAGCTGCAGGAATTCCACAGCCTCAGCCGGAGAACTCAGCTCGGGTTTTCCGACGATTTCTAAAAGGGGCACACCGCTGCGGTTAAAGTCCAGGTAAGTCCTTTGACCCGAGTCCGACATGCCGTCATGGATAGACTTGCCGGCGTCTTCTTCCAGATTGATCCGTTCGATCCCAACCGTTTTGCCCCGGCCTGTTTCGATCTCAAGAGCCCCCCCCCTGGCGATCGGCGCGTGATACTGGGTGATCTGGTAGCCTTTGGGGAGGTCCGGGTAAAAATAATTTTTCCGGCTGAAGACGGAGCGGACGTTGATATCTGCCTTGATGGCCAGGGCCAGTTTGAGGGCCATCCACACGGCTTCCCGGCTGAGCACGGGGAGGGCGCCAGGAAGTCCCATGCAGACCGGGCAGGTGAGCGAATTGGGAGGAGATCCAAACCTGGTGCTGCAGCCACAGAAGAGCTTGGTTTTGGTGAGGAGCTGGGCATGGATTTCCAGCCCGATCACGGTTTCATACATGAAAGCTGCCTTTCGTCTGGGGCGATTATAGCATACCCAAAAGGGGACAGGCTACTTCTTACGCATTTCTCCAAATAGGGTGCCCGTGCCCTTTTTGGCCGTCTATCTCGTCCTTCTCGTTGAGAATGTGATACAAGAAAATAAATAGAACAATTGGGTAATTTCGTTCTGACGAGACGAAAAGATAGACGAGATGGACGTTTTTATTTTGCGATCAGGAACATAAACCAGCCGAAAGCGATCGCGCCCACGACCATGATCAAGAAAAGAGAAACCCCGTACCTGATGCGCTCCTTCGTCTCGCCCCTGCGGATAAGGGCCAGGACGAGCGAAGCAAAAAAGGCATAAAGGGCCATCGACAAGATGTGGCTTCTTAGGATCATTTCTTTTTTCCCACGGCAACGTCATAGGCATCAAGAGCCACGAGATAATTGAGCAGCCCCGCCCCTGCGATAAAGGCCGTGCCGAATTCAAAGGTGGCATTCTTGAGCTCGCCGGCCCCGAAGAGAAGGAAACGGGAGAGAGCGTACAAAAGACCGTTGCCAAGGTCCGCGAAAAAGGCCAGGATGGTCAGCGGATTCTCTGTCTGGAACGGATAGATCTTGCCTCCCATGGATATCCCCAGGGCAGCCATGGCGACAATCGAGATCAGAAAAGTTAATCCCCGGGCGAATTTCTTCTGGAACAGATGGCCGAGGCCGGGAACGAGCCATCCCAGGACGAAACAGGCGACACCTTTGGTCTTCATTTTAAGGGAAAATATTAGCGGAAAAGGGACCGCAAATCAAGAACAATTTGTTGTACAATGGGCCCATGCCGGAATTGCCCGAGGTGGAGACGGTCATCAGGAGCCTGTGTCCGCTGATCCAAGGTCTCAAGATTCAATCGTCGGATCTGCTGTTTGGGCGGACCTTGCGCAACGCGGACAAATCGATCCTCCGGGAGCTCGAGGGTCACGCCATCCTCGGGCTTCGCCGCCGCGGGAAAATGATCCTGATCGATTGTGGCGGAAACCGGAGCCTCCTCATTCACCTCAAGATGACCGGGCAGCTATTTGTAACTTCTCGCCGCGAGCCGGTCGACAGGCACACCCACTTCATCCTTCGCTTCAAGGGCCGGGGCCCTGAGTTGCGATTTCGGGATGTTCGCAAGTTCGGCTTCGTGCGCTGCCTCCGGACTTCGGAAGCGGACGGGTGCTCGGAGCTCGCCGGCCTGGGTCCGGAACCCCTTGACCTCGACTTCCGCTCCTTTCGGGACCTGCTCAAGGGCAAAAGGGGCAGGCTGAAGCCTCTCCTCTTGAACCAGAAAGTCATCGCCGGGATTGGCAATATCTATGCCGACGAGATTCTTTACCGAGCGAGGCTCAATCCGCGGGCTCCCGTGCAGTCCCTGAAGGTCAGAGAAATCCGCCGGCTCTGGCTGGCCATGAGAAGAATCCTGCGCGACGCCGTCACCCTCCGCGGATCTTCGATCAGAGATTTCATAGACTCGCAAAGGAACGAAGGGGAATATCAAGATCGCCACTTGGCGTATGGCCGCGAATCTGAGCCCTGCCCCCGCTGCGGAAGAAAAATCGCGCGCATCCGGTTGGCCGGACGCAGCACTTATTTCTGCCCTGGCTGCCAGCGATAAAGACGTTTATCTCGTCTTCTCGTCCGTTTCGTCCATCTCGTCATCTTGTCAAAAAAAACAATAGTTTCTTCTTCGTGCAGGGAAGAGCGTCGTGATCTTGCTTGGTGTCATCACCCGCCTCCCTTGAGCTCTGATATGACCGCGAGTCCGTTCGGTGCTCCGACGGTCGTTTTTATGACCCGGATCAGCCCGGATGGGTGAACACCGAACCAGACCAGAAGGAGAATCAGCACCGTGAGAGCGATGCCGGCCATCAGAGAACGACGGGATGAAAATGCCACGGCCATCTCGCCTTTCCTTTCTGCTTCAGGCTGCGAATACATGGCCACAACAATCCTCAGATAATAATAAAGACCGATGGTGCTGCTGATGATGAGAACCAGGACGAGGAACCATAAATTGGACTTTATTCCGGCCGCAGCAACGTAAAACTTACCAATGAAACCCGCGGTCAAGGGAATGCCGGCCAAGGAAAGAAGCGCCACCGTAAACACTGCGGCCAGCCAAGGACGCCGCCAGAACATTCCCCGGTAATCCTCGAGCCGATCCGCGTCGGAGTCCACGGTGGACAGCACGGTGATGACGCCAAACGCAGCGATTGTTGTGATGAAATAGGCCACGAGGTAGAAAGAGGCGGCCTCGATCCCACCTCTTCCTCCGGCCAGGAAGGCCACCAGCAAATAGCCGAGATGGCTGATCGATGAATAAGCCAGAATCCTCTTCACGTTGTTCTGCGTCAACGCCAGCAGATTCCCCGCGAGCATGGAAGCTGCGGAGATAACGCTGAAGATGAGAATGAGCGAAGGATAACTGGCGATATCGACAATCAGGAAAAGCCGGAAGAGGAAGGCGGCCATTCCTCCCTTGGAGACTGTGCTCACGAAGGCCGTGACCGGGGCCGGGGCGCCCTGATAGACGTCCGGGCTCCAGATGTGGAAAGGCACGACGGCAAGCTTGAAACCCAAGCCGACGATGAGGAGGGAAAAGCCCAGGAACATGAGAGGCGTGCCCGTCACTCCCTCGGCCGGCTTGGCGGCCAGGGCCGAAAAGTCCAAGGTGCCTGATTGGGCATAAATCAGAGCGATACCGAAAAGAAGGAATGCCGCCGAGACCGAGGCCAGAACCAGGTATTTTATGCCCGATTCAACCGACGTTCTTCTATTTATAGTATATGAAATCAAGGTGTAGAGAGAAATGCTCAGGATTTCCAACCCGAGAAAGAATGAGACGAAATGGTGACTTGATGCTAGGACTCCTGCCCCGAGGGACGCCAAAAACAGCAAGATGAAAAATTCTTCCCTGTTGTCAGGCAGAGCCCGGAAGTAGCCATGGGACAGGAGAAAAATAAAGAAGCACGAGACAAAAAAGAGTCCCATGAAAAAGAGAGCGAATTTGTCGAGGACGAGAAGAGAAGTGATGCTCAGCGGGGCAAGGTGACCGACCCAAAAAACCGAGGCCACCGCCGCGGCGGAAGCGAGAACGGAAAACGAAGCGACAAAGCCGTAGCTCCTCCTGATGGAGATGGAAAGCATGATCAGGATCGATGCTCCCGCCGCTATCAAGAGAGGCATCAGGGCCACAAGCTCAGTGCCGCTCACAAAGATCCTCCTCTCCTCTCCCGGTCTTTCGCCGAAAGCCCTGAGATCTCGGCTCTGATCTCCTTGATGACCGCTCCCCTGGGAGATCTTGCCGCAGGAGGAGGAGAGCTGCGAGCTTGAATGCCGAGCAGCGCTCCCTTGGACGTCGTGAGCACCGGCTGGGGATAAGTCCCGAGCCAGATAATCGCGATCGCCAGAAGCCCCACCACGAAGATCTCCCGCGGGTTGAGGTCCGGGAGGGTCCACTCTTCCATTTTTGCTCCATGGAAAATCCTCTGAACCATGCTCAGAGCGTAAATTGTCGAGGCCAAGAATCCCAATGATCCCAGGATTGCGAGAGGCACGGAAGTTCGGAAGGAACCGATCAGGACAAGAAACTCGGCGATGAAGTTTCCCAGCCCCGGGAGTCCAAGAGAGGCCAAGGCAAAAATCAGGGTGGCCGCCCCGAGGCGCGGGATCTTTTCCCAGAGTCCTCCCATCCGGCTCATGTCCCGGGTTCCGATTCGTTCCTGGAGCGCTCCCGCAAGAATGAACAAGGCCCCGGTGCTGATTCCGTGGCAGATCATCTGCATCACGACACCCTGCCAGGCCAGCTGGTTGTGGGCAAAGATGCCGAGCATGACGAACCCCATGTGACTGACGCTGGTGTAGGCGACCAGCTTCTTCAAGTCCCGCTGGGCGAACGCGAGCTTGGCCCCGTAGAGAATGCCGGCGACACCCAGGGCCATCCCCACAGGAGCGATCTTGCTCATGTTCTGAGGGAAGAGTGGAAATGCGAAACGCAGCAAGCCGTAGGCACCCGTCTTTAACAAGAGCCCGGCGAGGACGACACTGCCTGCGGTAGGAGCCTGGGCGTGGGCGTCGGGAAGCCAACTGTGAAAGGGGACAACGGCAATTTTGACGATGAAGGCCAGGACGAATCCGAGCATGATCCAAAAGCCGGTTGTCTGTCCGATCGTGGTCCCAAGAAGCTGCGCATAATCAAAGGTATATACACCTGTGTTGTTTCCATGAACAAAGTAGAGGGCGAGGATGGACACGAGCATCGCCAGGCCGCCGGCCTGGGTAAAAAGAAAAAATTTGTAAGCGGCGTAGATGCGATTCTCATGACCCCAAATCCCGATGAGAAAATACATCGGCACGAGCATCAGCTCCCAAAAAAAGTAAAACAGGAATAGATCGATCGCCAAAAACACTCCCACGACGCCCGCCAGCACCCAAAGAAGGTTGAAATGGAAAAACCCGACCTTTGTTTTGACCTCGGTCCAAGAGGCCAGGATGGAGAGCAATCCGAGGAAGACCGACAGGGCGATCAACAAGAGGCTTAATCCGTCCACGGCCAAGTGGAAGCTTATCCCGAACTGCGGAATCCAGGCCCATTTCAATTCGACAAACCAGGAGATGCCATTCGACAGGGACGCCTCCCCCGAACGGCTCGCCCAGAGTGAGGCCACCAAAACGAGATCGATCCCCAGGGCGAAAACGGAGATCCAGCGGGGCCATTTTGTGTTTCGAAGGCCGGCCGCCCAAGCAAGGAGACCTCCCAGTATCAAAATCGCTACAATCCAGAACAGAATCATAAGAATACCACCACGGAGAGTGTGATGATCGCGCCGATCACAACGACGGCCGCGTACCATCGCAACCGCCCGGACTGGGTCCTGCTCAGCCCGATATTGAAAGCCCGGCTCATCTCGGCGATGCCCAGATAGGGGAGATCGAGAAAGTCTTCTCTGTTGATCCTGGCCAGCAAGGCTAAAGGACGTATGAACAGCCGGTCATAGATCCAATCAAAACCCCAGCCGGAAAACAGGAATTGCCGCCCTCTTTGTCCGAGTTTGGTCTGAGTGATTCTTTCCCGGAGGCGCGGTTTTCTCAGGAACAAGATGGTGGCGAGGTACAATCCCAGGAGAACGATGGCCGAAGAAAAGACTTCCAGCACGAATTCGTCAGCCCCACCCTTTGACGGGACACCCGGGGAGGGAAGTGCGGAGCGCAAAAAATTTGCAAAAATAGGGATGTTGCCGAGGTTTTGCGGAGTCTGAAGAAAGCCGATAACGATAGAGAAAATGGCCAAGATGATGAGAGGCATCTTCAAGCGCATTCCCGGCTTTCGCCCGATCAGGCGGCTTCCTTTGCCGAAAAACGTGATGAAAACCATCCGAAAAGTATAGATGACTGTCAGAAACGCGCCCACCAAACCGGCTGACAAAAGCCAGAAATTCCCTTTCGGTCCGGTCCAGGCTGATCGGAGAATCCATTCTTTGCTATAGAATCCAGCGGTGACCAAAGGAAGTGCCGAAAGTGAAGCAGAGCCGATGACGAAAGTCCAGAAGACGAGCGGAAGCTGCTTTCTCAGTCCCCCCATTTTAAACATATTGTGCTCCTCGTGGAGCGCCAGAATGACGACTCCGGCTCCGAGGAACAAGAGGGCCTTAAAAAAGGCATGGGTCAGGAAATGGAAGACCGCGGCGGACCAGGCCCCGACGCCCAATGCAAGGAACATATACCCGACCTGACTCATCGTCGAGTAAGCCAGAACCCTCTTGATGTCGACCTGGACAAGCGCGCTAAAGCCGGAGATCAAGAGGGTTAGGGCTCCGATGGCGGCAAGCGCAAGCTGAACTCCCGGCGCCAGTTCAAAGAGAACATGTGTCCGGGCAATAAGATAGACCCCCGCCGTGACCATGGTCGCGGCGTGGATCAGGGCGCTCACAGGAGTGGGGCCGGCCATGGCATCGGGGAGCCAGGTCTGAAGCGGCAGTTGGGCTGACTTTCCGACCGCCCCAGCCAAGAAAAGAGCCGCCGCGATAACCGCCAGTTTAGATCCGACCGGCCAGGTGGTGGCGGCCCGATCCATCAGGGCTTGGAAATTGAGTGTCCCCAAATGAGAAAACAGAAGGAACAGGCCCACGGCGAGGGCAGTGTCCCCCACGCGGGTCACGATAAAGGCTTTCTGCGCCGCCCGGCCGTTCGCAGCATCCTTGTACCAGAAACCTATGAGAAGGTAGCTACAAAGGCCGACGCCTTCCCAGCCGAGATAAAAAAGGAAGAGGTTATCGGCCAGGACAAGAATCAGCATGGAGCTCACAAAAAGATTCATGGTGGCGAAAAAACGGCTGTATCCTTCTCCTTGGGCCATGAATTCTGACGAATACAGGTGGATAATGAATCCTACAAATGTCACGACCACGATAAAAACAAGCGAAAGAGCGTCCAGCCGGAACGCGACCGAGGGCCTGAAGTCTCCGCTGCTGAACCATGTCCAGAGCGATTGGGTGACTGAACTCTGATGGGAAGGAGACGACATGAACTGAAAAGCTGTCAAAATCGAAAGGAGGGTCGAGGCACCGACGAGTCCGACTCCGACCAGGGCGACAACAAACCTCGAAAACCTCCGCCCGAACAGGCTCAGGATAACGAAGCCCACCAGGGGGAGAGTGGGAATCAGCCACAGAAGCCCGTACATGCTATCCTTTCATCGTATTTCCCTGGTCCGAATCCAGGGTTTTGAAGTGATGGACAAACCTGAGGATCAAAGCCAGGCCCACTGAAACCTCAGCGGCAGCCATGGCCAGGATAAACATGAACATCACCTGTCCGTCCGCCCGTCCCCAGCGCGCGCCGGCCACGACGAAGGCGAGCCCGGCGGCGTTGAGCATGATTTCGATCGACATCAAAACAAAGAGGAGGTTCCTGCGGGCGATGACCCCGATCAATCCCACGGCAAAGAGTATTCCCGCGACGATCAATCCCGATTCTAAAGGAATTGAGGTCATTTTGGCGCCTCGGCTTCGAAGAACCTGTGCGTGGTTTGCTTCTTCTGTCGGCCCAGATGAAAAGCCCCGACGACGCCCGACAGAAGAAGCATGGCTGCCAGCTCAACTCCGAGAAGATAGGTTCCGAAAAGCGAGATTCCGACATCTTTTGGGGAGATCGGAGCCGGACTGATCCTGTGGATCCCCTTGGACGTGATGACAGCCAGGAATTCCCCGAATAAAACGAAAGAGAGAAATACCGGGCCAGCCCAAATTCTTGTGTCCAGCAGCCGGCTTCTCCCAGAGAAAGGCGCGGCCAGGTTAAACATCATCACGACAAAGATGAACAGGACCATGATGGCTCCGGCATAGATGATCACTTCGAGGGCGGCGATGAAAGGCGCGCCCAGGATGAAAAATATGAGCGCCACCGCCAAGAGGGAAACCACAAGGTAGAGGAGGGCGTGGACGGCATTTGACCGGGTCACGACCATCAGGCTCGAGATGATGGCCACGAGAGAGGCCGCATAAAACAAAAAACTCATCTTCAACCTCTTCAGGGAAGCAGACTCTTGATGTCCACCGGAGGGGCTTCGTTTTCCGCTTGCCCCTTGTTCTTTCCCTTGATAGCTACACCCGCATTCCTGTAAAAATTGTATCCCTGATATTTTCCCTGGCCGTCGACGAGCAGAAACTCTTTTTCGTAGACCATGTTCCGGCGATCGTATTCGGCCATTTCAAAATCGGGTATGAGCTGGATGGCATAAGTCGGACAGGCGTCCTCGCAGAAGCCGCAATAGATGCACCTTGAAAAGTTGATGCGGAAGAACTCGGGATATCTCCGTCCGTATTCATCTTCGCCCGCCTGGAGCGAGATGCAGCCCACGGGGCAGGCCACGGCGCACAGGTAGCAGGCCACGCAACGCTCCTCGCCCTCGGGATCGCGGCTGAGGATAATCCTTCCCCTCCATCTCGCCGGGAGTTTTATCCTCTCTTCCGGGTATTGAACCGTCACCTTCTTTCTGAAAAAGTGACGAAAGGTCAACCAGACGGTTCTCAAGATGCTCAACATTCCGCTCTCCTACAAGGGAGCCGAGTTATCTCATCAGGAGCGCGACCGCTCCCGTAACGAGCAGGTTCAAGAGGGCCAGAGGGAGGAGGACCTTCCAGCCAAAACCCATGAGCTGGTCATAGCGGGGCCGGGGCAGGGAGGCCCGTAGGAGAATAAAGAAAACGATGAAGACCGCGGTCTTGAGAAAAAACCAGACAGGCGGCGGAAGAAAACCGGGTCCCAGCCAGCCGCCAAAGAAAAGGGTCACCGTGAGCGCCGAGATGAGCGTTATCCCCAGATATTCCCCGATGTAATACAAAACAAACTTCACCGCCGAATATTCCGCGTGGAATCCGGCTACAAGTTCGTTTTCGGCCTCGGGCAGGTCGAACGGAAGCCGCCGCGTCTCGGCTATTCCGCCGATGAAGAATATGATAAAGCCCACGAATTGGGGCAGGACGAACCAGATCTTCCCTTGGGCCAGGACGATCTCTCGCAGGTTGAACGAACCGGCGAGCATGACCACACCCATGAGGGATAGTCCCATAAAAACCTCATAGCTGATCATCTGAGCGGCCCCCCGCAGCCCTCCCAGCAGAGCATATTTATTGTTGGAGGCCCAAGCGCCCAGGACAACGCTGTAGACGCCGAGCGATGACATGCCCAGAAAGAAAAGCAACCCGATGTTGAGGTCGGCCACGAAGATTCCCGGCGAGAAGGGGATAACCGCAAACCCCAGCAGAGCTGTGCAAACGATGATTCCCGGGGCGGCGGTGAAGATCGCCTTGTCCGCGAGAGGAGGGATCCAGTCTTCTTTAAAAAAGAGCTTGATCGTGTCCGCCACGACCTGGAGCAACCCGAAGGGGCCGAGCCGGTTTGGCCCATGTCTTTGCTGCAAGAATCCGAGAAGGCGCCTCTCGGCCCAGACCAGCCCGGCGGCGATGCTCAGCATCACGGCCAACACGCCGGCGGTGATCAGGATCGCTTGAAGGGGTGCGCTCATTTTCAGACAGCCTTGACCTTCCCCCAACCCATCGACCCGATTCCCTGAAGGCCCGGGAGACCGTCCGGTATTCCGGCCGTGCCCCTGCAAATCTCGCGTGTCAACTTCGCGGGCAGGATTCTTTTTTCGCCGCCGAGTTCCACCACGACATTTTGGCCATCTTGGATCTCGAGATCAAGGGCATCCTCCTGATGAAGCAGCACATAGGGCTCTGGGACCAGTCCGACGATGCTCTCGCTCTTGGAGCTGAGTTCTTCCGAACCAAAGATGTGCTGAACCGGGATAAAAAAGAGGTCCCCCATCTCCCGGTCGTGAGAGGCCGCTGGGATCTCAAAATAAAACTCGGGGAGGGTTGGCGACGGCTCGATCAACCGGTGTCCGGGGTTGCCCCCGCGCAAAGGCCCTCCCACTTCGCTCTGAAATTTGTTCACCGCTTGGACCGAGTTCCAACCCGGACTCCAGAAACGAGGGATCAGCGGTGAGGGGGGGATGCCGGCGTGGCCTTCCATTGAAAAAGCAAGCGGAGAGTCAGGGTCGGCAGGAGTTCTCGGTTCGCTGACATCCATCGCGGCGTGGATGGCTGTCCGTCCGCTGGAGCGGGAAGGCTGTCTTGGAATTTTCAGGCCGTGGATCCTGAAATCAGAAGGGGGGGCGGCGTCCCGGATACCCGACAGCGCCGGAATCGATTGGCTGATCGCCAGGACAAGGTCGTCGAATCCGGTTCGCGTTTCCGGCTCCACCTGCCCCATGGCGATGGAAATTTCGGTCAGCCACCGCCAACTCGCCCTGACACCCGGGAGCGGCTCGCAGACCTTATAAAACCTCTGGGCCCGTCCCTCGTTATTCACTATCGTTCCTTCGGATTCGGCATAGGTCCCGACAGGGAGCAGGATATCGGCTCCGGCGGTCGTGGCGGTTTCAAGGTGGTCGAGAACGATGATCCTACGGCACTTGGCTAAAAAGCGGTCGACCGTCCGCTTTTCAGCCCGGCGATAGAGATCGTTTTCAAGGATGATCACCGTATCCGCTTCCCCGGTCTCGACTTTTTTTATGGCCTCGGTCAGGCTGCCTCCTTCCATCATGGCCAAGCCCAGGGAATTGCATTCAGGGAAAGTAAGGCCCAAACTCGCTCTCCGTTTATCGTTGCATAGGGCCCAGGCAATATTTGCCGCGGCCTCGAGGATCATCTTGCTTCCGCTCTGAGTCCCGGCGACGATGAGCGGCCGCTCCGATTGGTCCAGGGATCGAGCGATAATGTGGGCCCAGGAAGCGATCCCGGCTGGCAGGCCTTCGGCAGGAGGCGAGAAACCCTTCAATATTCGAAAAACTGCGAAACCCAGGCGGGAAATCCCCTCGGGCGGAAGATAGAATTCGGTTCCGACCTCGGACAGCTTGGTTTTGCGCGGGGAAACGATGAAGAGAGGCCCTTTCGCTTCTTGAAGTAAGTCCCTCACCGCCAGGTCGTGCCAAAGAGGGATTTTCGCTTTCGAAGCCGCTTCCATGGGCTTCTGGCGCACGGCCTGGCGCAGAGCCAAGGCCATGAGCGGCGCCGAGTTTGTTACATCTTCGGCCAGGACGAGGACGGCGTCCGCCCTCGCCGCATCTTGGAGCGAGGCCGCTCGGGCCGGACCTTTTTTGAGGATTTCCAGCCCGAGTTTCGTCAAAGACCATTCTCTCTCTGAGGTCCCGGAGTAAAAGCGGTTTTCTCCCACGAGATTCCTAAGGGCAAAGTTCGCCTCCAGGGAGGCCCTGGGCGAACCGATGCCTATGGGCCGTTCTCCCCAGGACGTCATTTCCAGGACTTGGAGGATCAAGCTTTCATTGCCCATCTCCGGCTTTGCTTTCTGAGCGGCTTCCTTAGCGCTGCTTGTCAATATCCGCTTATCGCTGTTGACGAAACCATAGCCGTACCTCCCCCGGTCGCACAAAAAGTAACCGTTCACCTCTCCATTATAGCGGTTGCGAATCCGTCGCAGCTTCCCGTCCCGCTCGCTCGGAATGATATTGCAGCCGAGGCCGCAGTGGACGCAGATGGAGGGAGCCGTGGACAAGTCCCAGCTGCGTGTGAAGTGTCGCTTAAAGGTCTTGTCGGTGAAAACCCCGGTCGGGCAAACCTCGACCAGATTCCCGCTGAATTCACTTTCCAGGACCCCGTCTCGATGGCGGCCGAAAAAGACCTGGTCGCGGGCGGCGAAATCGGCCAGGTCGCGGCCTCCCGCGTAGTCCCGGTAGAATCGCACACAGCGATAGCACTGGATGCAGCGGTTCATCTCGTGATTGACAAAAGGCCCCAGATTCTGGTCCTGATAGGTGCGCTTCTTGAAGCGGAAACGCCGGTCGGTGTGCCCCGTCATGACGGTCATATCCTGAAGGTGGCACTCGCCTCCCTCGTCGCAGACGGGGCAATCGTGGGGATGGTTGGTCATGAGCCATTCAATGACGCTCGCCCTGAAGTTTTGGACCTCCGGGTCCGAGATGGAGATGCGGAGTCCCTCGACGACCGGCTCGAGGCAGGACATGACAATCTTTCCCCGAACATCCTTGTCATCGTGAAACTTTTTGACGGCGCAGAGGCGGCAGGCGCCCACGGCTCCCAGGGCCGGATGCCAGCAGAAATAGGGGATGTCGAAACCCAGAGATAGGCAAGCGTCCAGAAGATTGTTCCGTGCGTCTGCTTCGTAGGGCTCGTTATCGATGTAGACTCTGGTCATTGGCTATTTCCAGGGGCAGCTTCCCGTCTCGATATGCCGTTCAAAATCTTTCCGGAAGAGCTTCAGGGCGCTGGCCAGCGGTTCCATCGCTCCGGGCGCATGGGCACAAAAAGTGTGTCCCGGTCCGAGATCGTGGACGTGGTCTTCGAGGACCTCGAGGTCCTCAGGCCGTCCCCATCCTGTTTCAAGAGCTGAGAGCGTTTTCTCGATCCAGGGAAGCCCTTCCCGGCAGGGAGTGCACCATCCACAGGATTGCACGGCAAAAAAGTGTTCGAGGTTGAGGACGAAGCCGACGGGGCAGGTGTGGTCATCGAGTACGATAATCATCCCTGTGCCCAAACGGCTTCCTGATCGAATCTCGTGCGAAAAATCGAGCTCGACATCGAGCTGCTCTTCGGCCTGGAAATCCGTCGACCCCCCTCCCGGAAGGACAGCCCGCAACCTCAGGCCGTCCCTCATCCCTCCCCCGTGCTCCTCGATGATTTCACGGACTTTGGTCCCCATCGGCAGCTCCCAGGCCCCCGGATGTTTGACCCTGCCGCTCACCCCGTAGAGCTTCGTGCCTCCTTCGTCCGTCCGGCTCAAGCCCAAAAACCACTCCGGCCCGCGGTTAACAATATGGGGAATACAACACAGCGTCTCCACATTGTTAACCACCGTAGGTCTGCCGAAGAGCCCGCTGACTAAGGGGTAGGGTGGCTTGGCTCTGGGGATCGGGCGTTTGCCCTCCAGAGCATTCAGCAGGGCCGTTTCTTCGCCACAAATATAGCGGCCCGCGCTGATGTGCAGATGAATGTCCAGGCTGAAGCCGGAACCGAGGATGTTCTGGCCCAGATAACCCGCGCGGTGAGCTTCTTGGATTGCCTTATCGAGAAGTGCCGCCGGCCGGGTGTAGGCCCAGCGCAAGAATATGATCGCCTTGTCAGCCTCAACGGCATAGGCGCTCAAGATCATCCCTTCGATCAATTGATGAGGATCGCCCTCCATGAGCAAACGGTCCTTGAAAGTGCCCGGCTCCATTTCGTCCGCGTTTGCGATAAGGTACCTGGGGCGGGAGGCCTCACTCGGCGGGGGCACAAGGCTCCACTTCTGGCCGGTGGGAAAGCCCGCCCCGCCCCGGCCTTTGAGGGTTGATTTTTTTATAATCTCGACAACCTCCCGGGGGGTCAGCGTCTTCAGGGCTTTTTGGACAGATTGGTAACCTCCGGCTCTTTCATATTCATGGAGATCCAGAGGGTCCCTCCCTGGCCGAATGTTTCGAGTCAGCGGTCTTTCCATGTTGATGGGCTATTTGTGCTGTTCCAGAATTTCGTCTATTTTCTCCGGCGTCAGATCTCCGAATAACCTGTCGCCGACCATCATGGCCGGAGCATGGTCGCAGGCACCCAGGCAGGCGATCGGCAAGAGGGTGAATCTCCCGTCGGGGGATGTTTCGCCGAGCCGGATCCCTAGGCGTGAGGTCAGGTGACCGAGGATACCTTCGTAACCGAGGATCCAGCAGCTGATACTGTCACAGACTAGAATCACGTGCCGTCCCACAGGCCTTCGGTAAATCTGGCTATAGAACGTGGCCACTCCGTCGAGTTCTTCAGCAGTCAGGCCAAGGATTGCGGCCACAACTTGGAGGTCTTCATCGGAAACCCAGGCATGATTTTTCTGGACGACCTTGAGCGCTTGGAGACAGCCGGCCCGTTTAACCGGATATCGCGCCACGATTTCCGCTATCTCTTTTTTTTCCGATTCAGAGATCATCTCAGCGCCCCAACCTCCTCATCTGTCCACGTCGGCGAGCACATAGTCAACGCTTCCCAGGATGGCCAGCAGATCCGGAATGGAATGTCCCCGGCTGATGTAGGGGACCATCTGGATGTGCGGGAAGGATGGAGTCCTGGTTCTCAGCCGGTAGGCCGATATGCCCCCGTCGCTGATCAGGTAGTAGCCATTATTCCCTTTCGTGGCCTCTATTCCGTGAAAGGCCTCTCCCGGAGGGATAACGGGGCCCCAGCTGACCCCCAAGAAATGATTGATCAGAGTTTCGATATCGGTCATCGTTTTTTCTTTAACCGGAGGAGTCGAAAGAGGGTGCTCGGACTTGTACGGACCCGAGGGCATGTTTTTCAGGCATTGTTCTATGATCCGGAGGCTCTGCCTCATCTCCTCCACTCTCACGAGAGCTCGATCATAGCAATCGCCGTTCCGCCCCGTCGGGATAGCGAAATCAAACTGCTGGTAACCGGAATAGGGACGCTTCTTTCGAAAATCCCACTCGAACCCGCAGGCCCTGATTCCGGGACCGGTCACTCCCCAGTCTACGGCTTCATTGAAAGTGTAGGCGCCGATGCCTTCCGTCCTGGCCCTGAAAATTCGGTTTTTCATGACCAGGCCGTCGTATTCTCTGAGTCGGCCCGGAAGATAACGGATAAAATCGGTAACCGGCTTCTCCCATCCGTTGGGCAGGTCCTGAGCCAGGCCCCCGATCCGAAACCAGTTCGGGTGCATCCGGCCGCCGCACACCGCGGCCACGATATCGAGCAGACGCTCTCTGTCCGTGAACATGTAGAAGACGGGCGACAACTGCCCAAGGTCCTGGGCCAACGTGCCGTACCAAACGAGGTGGCTCGCAATCCGGAACAGCTCGCTCATCATGACCCGGGCCACCTGGGCCCTCTCTGGAACTTCGATTCCGGCAAGGTTTTCGACGGCCAGGAGATAAGCCAGGTTGTTCATGACCCCGCCCAGATAATCGATCCTGTCCGTATAGGGAATGTATGTGTGCCAGCTCTGTCGTTCGGCCATCTTTTCGACGCCTCGATGGTGAAAGCCGATCTCGCAGACGCCATCCATGATTTGCTCGCCTTCGAGCTGAAGGATGATCCTCAGCACGCCGTGGGTGCCGGGATGCTGAGGCCCGAGGTTGAGAAACATGAAGTCCGCCTGCTCGCTTCCGGGCTTCATCCCCCATTCCTCCGGATTGAACCGGAGCGCCGTCTGCTCTTCGGTCTGCTTCTCTTCGGGCAATCGGAATGGCTCCATCTCTGTCGCCCGCGCGGGGTGTTCTTTCCGGAGGGGATGTCCCCCCCAAGTCGCCGGCATGAGAATCCGTTTCAAATGAGGGTGGCCGTCGAATCTTATCCCGAACAGATCATAGACCTCCCTCTCATACCAATTAGCAGCCGGCCAAATACTTGTGATCGTGGGCAAGCAGAGAGAGTCGCTTTTCAGGGCGACCTTCAGACGGAGGTCTTCATTTCTTTCAAAAGAAAGAAGGTGATAGACCACGGTGAAGTCGGATTCGGGCTGGTTTTCGCGGTGAGTCCTCTCCCTCTCATCGATGGCCGTGAGGTCATACAACATCCGGTAGGGTTTCTTGACTTGGCTCTTGAAAAACTGAAGGACCTCGACGATCTTTTCTTTGGGAATCCAGAGCGTTGGAAATTCGTCCCGGGTGATTTGGCTGACGAACGGCACCTGGCCGAGCCCGAGCTTCAGCTCTTCGATGATTCCAGCCTGTCGGAGCATCTTTTCGCCCAGGTCCGTCGGCACTCTCAACGGAACCGGCCGATCATCCTTCTTAGCTGTCATGTCGTGCTCAGTACGGGGACGCCGCTCGGCACTCAGATCTCATCGGGGGAAGGGAATGTCCCTCTTCTCCGGCGCTCGACCGATTTGATTTCTTTTAAAGAGATCCGGGGAGGCTTCCTGAAGGCTTGCGGCCCCGCCACCCAGCTCAGCGGCCTTCTTTCCTGGCCCGCAGAATCCCGGAGCAGGAGGAGTCCTTCCATAAATGCATCCGGTCGGGGCGGACAGCCCGGCACATAGACGTCCACCGGGAGAAATTTGTCTACTCCCTGGACAACGCTGTAAATGTCGTACATGCCTCCGGAATTGGCACACGAGCCCATGGAGATAACCCATCGCGGCTCCATCATCTGTTCATAGAGCCGTTTGATGATCGGGGCCATCTTGATGAAAACAGTGCCGGCGATGATCATCACATCGGCTTCCCTCGGTGTCCCTCGGATCACCTCCGCCCCGAACCGGGCGATGTCATAACGGCTGGTGAGGCTGGCGGCCATCTCCACATAACAGCAGGACAGCCCGAAATTGAAAGGCCACATGGAGTTCTTGCGGCCCCAGGCGACCAGTTTCTGGAGCCTGCCGAACAGGACACTCTGCCGGACGGCCTCTTCGAGCGGGTACGAACTCATATCCTTTTCCTCACCCCTTTCATCGAACCTCTGGAGATTTCTTAAGCTCTCGGTATTTTCGCAAAATGTCTTTTCCTTTGAGGGCGAAATCAAACGCACCCGCCCTCCACTCATAGACAAGGACAACCAGGAGGATCGCCAAGAAGAACAGCAAACCGAAGTAGCCCGGCCAGCCCAACTCTCGAAAAGAAACCGCCCAGGCAATAATGAAAACCGCCTCCAGGTCGAAAATAACGAAGAGCATGGCGACCAAATAAAATTGAACCGGGAATCTCAGGCGTGCGGAGCCCATCACGCTAACCCCGGACTCGTAGGGCTCCCCGGTTTCCTTTCCTTTGTGCCTCTGCCCCAGAAAATAGGAGACGGCAACCATTCCGGCGACGATGACAAGGGCTGCTGCGCCGTAAAGCAGCAAAGGCCAGATGAAGTTCAAATGTTCACCCGCCATGGGACATGAATACCCGAATAGCCTTCTAAGATTGATCTTTTTTAAGTATAACATAACTGGGGCAGAGGCAAAATAAACAGGGCAGAAAATAAGAACGGGGAACGTCCCCCAGCTTAGATGATGAACGCTTTCCTTTTGACCAAGGGGTGGATTCTGATATCCCTCCCGATGGACTCAGCCGTCCCCGGCTTACCCAGTTTATAATACATATAGTTCTTATATCCCTCCACTCCAGGCTGGTCAAAGGCGTTCACATTCAGCAGCTCTCCTTCAAGAGCCGTGGCCATCTCAAAGAAGTAGACGAGCCCTCCCCAGGCAGAGGGGGTCACCGCTGGCAAGGTGATCGTGCAGTTCGGCCTCTTTTCTTGAGTCAGGGACCAGGCTGTCGCCTCTTGGGCCAGCCTCATCAGCTCCGAGTGGGACCGGCCTGAAAGGAAATTTCCGCCGGCGCGCGGGATTCTGAGATCGATCTTGAAATTCTCCACTCGGATGAAAGTGACGGTCTTATTGTTCTCTCCTTCGACGTTGTTTTGATGAATCGAATGTAAATCGTTCGTGCCCCTGGCCGCGACCGGGGTCCTCCCCAGGTTCCTGATACGCCGCCGATCGGGGAGCCATCGCTCCGATCCGTCGTCGGAGACTTTGATTTTTCTCGTGTATTTTTTGCCCAAGCTCTCGGCCAAGAGTTGAGCATACCAATCGGCCGTGGACCGCAGCGTTTCTGAAAAAGGCATCAGGACGGCGATGGATTTGCCCTTTTTCCGGTAGAGGATGGTCTGCAACACCGCGTACATCGCAGCGGGATTTTGCCCCAGCGATCCACACGCGCACCTCTCGGACATCGCTCTGGCGCCCGAGAGGACGGCATCGATTTTTATCCCCATAACAGCCAGATGCAAAAGTCCCATGTTGAGTTCTGAATAGCGTCCGCCCACCCCCTTAAGGAGAGGCAAGCTGCGGAACGACAAAACGTCCTTTTTTTGCTCCTCGATCACTCTCTTGCGGAGGGCGCCGGAATCCGGGTCGGTGATGACCAGGATCTGCAGACCGTATTTTCTTCCCACTGCTTTCAGAAGCCAGCTTTCGGCCGTTTCCAGGGCCGCCCGAGTCTCGGTCGTCTCCCCCGATTTAGAAATGACAACCACGCACGTCTCCGCTGGGTTCAGATTTTTCAAGAGGATTCCAATCGTGTCCGGGTCGAGGTTGTTTCCTTCAAAATAGACCCTGGTTTTTTTCCCCGCTGCGGCCCCGAATTCATTATGGTAGGCGGTCCCGAGCGCGTCCTGGGCGGCCTTGAGTCCTAGGTATGAGCCGCCTATTCCCAGGAATATGACATTCCTGTATCTTTGGCTGATCTCTCCTCCGAGCCCCTGGATTCGGTTCACGGTCGCATCGTCCTGAAACGGCAGTCGGGTCCATTCCAGCCCCAATTCCGCTCTTGACTGAGGGACCTCGATAAGTCGTTTCAGATGGGCCTGGGCTTCTTTGATTTCCCCCGCCATCTTCAGCAAATCCTTCTCTGTGGCCCCATGTCTGGCGGTAACATTAAAGCTCAGCATGTTGTTGAAATCGAACTTTATTCCCGGCATGTTCCTCACCATCCTGTTCAACAAGCGAAAACGTTTAGATTCTTTGGGAGGTGTGAACTCGCGCCTCTGTCCAAGAGGAAGAGGACATCTCCGTCTTGGGGTTTGACGAGTGATGCGGGGAGAACGGTGTTAGGTCCTTCGAGAATCTTCTTTACGATCGCGGCCTTATGCTTGCCCGTGACCAAAAAAAAGACAGCCTTGGCCCGATTGATGACCGGCAGGGTCAGGGAGATTCGATCATGCTCCCTCGCGTCGAGCCGAACCGCGACCACCAAATGATCATCCTCAGCGAGGGCCGGATGGTTCGGGAAAAGAGACGCGGTGTGCCCGTCTTCTCCTACTCCCAACATGATGAAATCGAACCGCGGCCGGGCTCCCTTCTTAAGGTGAAAAAAGGTTTCGATCTCTCTCTCATATGTCCGTGCCGAGATCGAGGGCGTCCCGAGAATTTTGATCGGATGGACATTCTCGTGAGGCAGGGAGATGTGCCGGAGAAGATTCTGCCTGATCATTCCGTAGTTGGAGTCTGAATCGTCATGAGAGACGAATCGCTCGTCGGCGAAAAAGAGGTGAATCTTTTCCCAGGGCAGGACGCCGCCGGAATCAGCCAGGCAGCGGTAGAACCCGACCGGCGTCCTCCCTCCGGAGAGAGCGACGACAAATCTCCCTTTTCGGCGAATTTCTTTTCGGCTGAGCTCGGCCCATCTCTCTAAGACGAACCGAGAGATTTCCTTTTTGGTTTTAAAAGTGAGAATTTTTCTTCCCTGGTCTCTGCTCATCCGCAAACCTCCACCGTCGACCTTCCTTTTCCATGAATCGAAAAGCTTCATCAGGACCCCAGCTTCCGGCCGGATAATTTGGAAAATCCGGCGGAGGATGAGTCTCCCAGCGCCCGATCAGAGGATCCAGGATAGACCAGGTTGAATCCACTTCATCCTGGCGAGAGAACAGAGTGAGATCTCCTCTGATGCAATCGATCAGCACCCTCTCGTAGGCCGGATGCTGCTTGACCTGGAAACTTTTTTGATAGTTGAATTCCATATTCGCCGGGCTGGGCTCATTGCCCATTCCGGGGTACTTCACGGTCAACCGCAGGCTGATCTCATCCTCGGGTTGGATGCTCAGAATCAGGCTGTTCGGCTCCATGACCTCGCACGTTTTTCCAAAGAGCCGCAGGGGCAGCTTTCGGAACTCGACATAGATTTCGCTCAACCGACGCGGCAACCTCTTCCCGGTGCGGAGGTAGAATGGGACGCCGGCCCAGCGCCAATTATCGATAAAAAACTTCCCGGCGAAAAATGTGGGCGCGTTTGAGGCAGGGGAGACTCTGTCTTCCTCTCTATAGCCGCGCACGTCCTGGCCGTCGATTTTGCCCGGCGCGTATTGGCCGCGAACCGCGTGAGTCTCGATGAGATCGTTCGTTATTCTCCTTACGCTGCGGAAGACTTTGACCTTTTCATCCCTGACCAGATCGGCTTCGAAACCGACCGGCGGCTCCATAGCCACCAGGGCGAGCAGCTGCATGAGATGATTCTGGACGATGTCCCTGACCACTCCGACCTGTTCGTAGAAGGAACCCCTGTGTTCGATGCCGATGCTCTCGGCCACTGTGACCTGGACATGATCGATGTAGCGGGTGTTCCATAACGGCTCAAAGATGCTGTTTCCAAAGCGGAAGAAGAGAATGTTCTGGACGGTATCCTTGGCCAGATAATGATCGATCCGGTAGATCTGCCTCTCGTCAAAGGCCTCCAAGACCAGTTGGTTGAGGTCCGTCGCCGAGTTTCGGTCCTTTCCAAAAGGTTTCTCAACGATCAGCTTTCCCTTCGAGATGGCCCGGCAGAGGCCGTTTTTCTTCAATTTTCCGACGACAACCGGGTAGAGTTGAGGAGGGATCGCCAGGTAAAAGATGATATTTGAGTCCTGAAGACCGGCCGGTTGAGCCAGCGCCTCCAGACGTTCGCAAACACGTTGGTAGAGAGTATCGTCATCCAACGAACCATAAAGATAATAAAGGTGACTCAAGAATTCTTGGGATTCTTTGGCGGCGTAACTCTCCGGCGAGAATTTTTGCAGGGCTGATGCGGCGAAAAGACGATAGGCTTCATCCGAGAGGTCGGGGTGACCCACGCCTAGGACGGCAAGTTCCTCAAGGAATGTTTCATCTTTATAGAGATAGTGGAGCGCCGGTAACAGCTTTCTTTGGGCGAGATCGCCCGCTCCGCCAAATATCACCATCACCACCCGGCCGCTCTTGAATTCGGCGCTCGGCTGCTCGCAGGACTCGAGGAATCGGCTTGTTGCGGCGACACCAACGGCATCTCTCTTTTCCATTTCCAGCTCCCCAGGACCTCTCAGGCCTTTAGATATTTTTTTTCCAGCCTCGAAATTTCGTTCAGGCGCCTCCGGTGCCTGCCTCCCTGAAACCTTGACCTGAACCAGACTCCGATCATTCTTTTTGTCAACGCCTTGTTGAACGGCCTTCCCCCCAAAACGAGGATATTGGCATTGTTGTGCTCTACGCTCATCCGGGCATCTCTGGTGCTGCAGACGAGGGCCGCCCTGATGCCGGGAATCTTGTTGGCCGCGATGGAGGCTCCTATGCCCGTTCCGCAGGTCAGGATGCCTTTCCTGTTCCCGCCTTTTTTGACTTCGACGGCTACCCTCTCCGCGTATTCCGGGTAATCCACAGGATCCGGGCTAAAGGTCCCCACGTCCTTGATCAGGCAATTCTCGTTGGACAGAAGATTCTTGATAAACTCCTTTATTCTGAATCCTGCATGGTCCGAACCCAAGATGATCAACGGTCTGGTTTTCATAAGCGACTCCTCAAATGCCATTCTCGCATAAGGGGATTTCTATCTGGCTCACAGGGATTTTGTCTTCTTGTCGATGGTGCCCAGAAGGTTGTCGAGGGATTTGTCAAAGGCGAGCACACCGTCCTCGAGCAGCTTCAGGCACACCCCGTCGATGGAGATGCCCAGGTTTCTCAAGCGGGCCAGGGACTCTTCCGCTGCGGCCGTGTCCGGGGTTAAGGCCTCCCTGACTCGACCATGATCCAGGAAGGCATAGAACGTCTTCTCGGGCATGGTGTTGATCGTGCCCTTGCCGATGAGCTCGGTGACATATTTGATATCGCTGTAGGCCGGGTTCTTTGTGCTGGTGGAACCCCAGAGGAGTCTCTGGATGTTCGCGCCTCCCTCTTGGAGTTCCTTGAAATCTTCCGAGGCAAAGATCTCAAGATAGTTCTTATAGCAGAGGCGGGAATTCGCGATGGCCGCCTTCCCCTTCAGTGAAAGGACCTGGCTTTTTCTTTTTTGATCCTTTTCCCGGCCGTTCAAGTTGTCAAGGAGTTCGTCGGTCAGAGCATCGATCCGGCTGACAAAAGCACTGGCCACGGAAAAGACCTTCCCGGCATCGCCTTGATCCTGCATGAACCTCTCTATCCCCCTCAGATAAGCCTGGGTGGTGTCGACATACTGACGCACCGAGAAGATCAGAGTGATGTTGATATTGATCCCGGATGCGGTCAATTCCTCGATGGCCCCGAAACCGGCCTCGGTGGCCGGGACCTTGAACATGACGTTGGGACGATTGACTTTCTTATGAAGCCTTTTCCCTTCCACGATCGTCTCTCTGGTCTTGTCGGCCAGCTTTGGGTTGATCTCCAGGCTTACGTATCCATCCCGGCCCGCTGTCTCCTCATAGACAGGCCGCAAAAGGTCGGCCGCATCCCGGACATCCGTGATCGTCAGCTCGTCATAGATTTCAAAGTTTGATTTTCCGAGCCGACGCAGCCCCAGGATTTGCTCATCATAGTCCGCGCCCGAGCCGATGGCCTTATCGAAAATAGTCGGGTTGGAGGTCATCCCCGTCAACCCCAGGCCGATCATCTCCTGCAGTCTTCCAGTCTTGGTCAGAGAACGGCTGATGTCGTCGAGCCAGACGCTTTGGCCGAAAGCATTCAAATCCCGGATTGCGTTTTTGTTCATTCCGCCTTCTCTTCTCATTTATTTGAGAGTTTTTTGACCTCGTGTCCGCCGAATTCATTTCGGAGCGCGGCGATGACCTTGGCGCTGAAAGATTCTTCCTGGCGGGAGCGAAGACGCTCCAGGAGCGAGAGGGTGATGACTGGAGCGGGCACATCCAAATCGATGGCCTCCGAAACCGTCCACCGTCCCTCTCCGGAGTCGGCCACGAATCCCCGGATCTCTTCCAGATGCGGGCTCTTCTTAAAGACTTCCCCGGCCAGCTCCAGGAGCCACGAACGGACCACACTCCCCCTATTCCAGAGATGAGAAATCCGGGCGAGGTCAAGCCCGAACTCTTTTTTCGCCTCGAGCACTTCGAATCCTTCGCCGTAGGCCTGAAGAAGAGCGTATTCGATTCCGTTGTGGACCATCTTGACAAAATGTCCGGCCCCCGGCCCGCCCACACGGGCGTATCCGTCGCCGGGCGCGAGGGCCTTGAAGATCGGCTCCAGGCGAACGAAGGCGGCCTCTTCACCGCCGATCATCAGACAATATCCCGACTCCAATCCCCAGAGGCCGCCGCTCGTGCCGGCGTCCAAAAAAGAGATTTTTCGGGCCTTCAATTGGCCGGCCCTTCTCATCGAATCCCGATAAAATGAATTTCCGCCATCGACGATGACGTCCCCTTCACCCAGGAGCATGGCCAGAGTATTCACGGAATCTTCCGTCGGCTTCCCCGCCGGGACCATGATCCAGACAGCCCGAGGAGGCCTCAGTTTTTGGGCCAGAGCCGCCAAAGAACCCGCCGTCTCAGCTCCTTTTTGGGCGACGAACGATCTGGCCTCGTCGCTCAGATCAAAGGCCAGGACTTTGTGGCCGTGCCTGAGCAGACGCTCGACCATGTGCGATCCCATCTTTCCCAAGCCGACAAATCCGATTTTCATCCCTTGTCCTCCCCTGGCTGGCGGCGATAAGGTTAACATTACCATTTTAGAACGCCGGGCCGCGGCAGTCAAAGCACAAAAGAACGGTGAGGAGTAAGGGGTAAGGAGTAAGGGATTTACCAAACAATATCTGAACGGGTCCCTTTTCTTTCTTTGGAGATTTCATTATAATGACAACTTGTTAGGATAGGACATTGTCGATCAAACGATGGCTCAGCCGGCAAGGTCCGAAGCTCTGCAAAGGGAGTTAAAGAAGTGAAAGAGGAAATGTGTTCTGATTTTAATGAAATCATTCATTTTGCTATTCGCCGCGAGGAGGAAGCGGCTCGGTCCTATGGCAAGTTGGCGAAGATGGCCAAGACCGGTGAGATGAAAAAAATGCTCTTGGAGCTTCAAGGCGAGGAAAAAAATCATAAGGCCACCCTCGCGAATCTGTCGCGGTCCAGGGTCAAGCCCGTCGCTCTGTCGAGGATCGGCGACCTCAAGATCAGCGATTATCTGGTCGAAGAGCCACTCGGCCCGGATCTAGATTTGCAGGGCTTGCTGATTTTTGCAGCCAAGAAGGAACTCAAGTCTTTCCAGCTCTATACGGACCTGGCCGGAAGATGCCAGTCTCCGGAACAGAAGAAGATTTTTGCGTTCCTGGCGGCCCAGGAGAAAGCCCACAAGCTGAGGCTGGAAACGGAATACGAAAAACATTTCCTGCCTGAAGACTGATTTCGAAGCCAAATCGACAGGAGGACCAAGATGGAAAAATGGGAATGCACGGCCTGCGGCTACATTTATGACCCGGAAAAGGGGGACCCGGAAAACGGATTTGCCCCTGGGACCCGGTTTGAGGACCTTCCCGCCGACTGGACCTGTCCCCAGTGCGGCGTGGGGAAAGAGTTTTTCCAAAAAATCGGCTAAGGATTTGATCGGGAGCCCGAGGCAGTTCCAATGAAAGTTGTCATCATCGGCAACGGCCTGGCCGGGACGATGGCCGCCAAATCCATCCGCGAACTCGAGGGGGAAGTCGAGGTTGAGGTTTTCGCCGCAGAAACCTACCCCTACTACCCACGCCCGAACTTGATTGAATTCCTGGCCGGCCGGATGTCCTATGATCAAATCTTCGCTTTTTCCAGCGATTGGCAAACCCGGCAGAGGATCGCCATCCATCTTGGCCAGCCGGTGGTGAAGATTTCGCCCGACCGCCGGGTCGTCCATTTGGCCACGGGTCGAGAAGTCGCCTACGACAGACTCCTGCTGGCGAATGGAGCTTCAGCCGTTATCCCGTCCATCACGGGGACGGACAAGAGAGGGCTCTTTCCCCTGCGAACTCTGGAGGATGCCCTCCGCATTCTTGATTATCTCCAGGCCCATCCCAAAGTCGTGGTCCTCGGAGGCGGGCTGCTTGGACTCGAAATCGCCAGGGCCCTCAAAACACGAGGAGCTGATGTTCAAATCGTCGAGTTCCTTGACCGTCTTCTTCATCGCCAGCTCGACTCGCCCGCGGCCTCGATACTTAAGTCTCAGCTCGAACGGATGGGGCTCAAGGTTCGCCTCGGAGCGGCGGCCGTAGAGATCCTCGGCCAGCAGGAAGTTGAGGGCATCCGGCTCAAGAGCGGCGAAAAGATGGAGGCCCAAATGGCCGTCGTAGCTGCAGGAGCCGTCCCGAATCTGGCTATCGCCGCAGACGCCGGGGTGGCGACGGAACGCGGGATTCTGGTCAACGACTTTCTCCAGACGAGCGACCCCCTCATCTACGCGGCCGGCGATAACGTCCAGCACAACGGGCGAATTTATGGGATTATCCCTGCCTGTTTTGACCAATCCCGCGCCGCCGCTTACAACATTCTCGGCCTGGAAAAGAAATACCCGGGAACGGTCGTCTCACATACTCTGAAAGTGGCCGGCCTTCATCTGACCTCGCTGGGACTTGTGGATCCGAAGGAGGCAGGGCACGAGGAGCTGCGGATGGAGATACCCGAGCTGGGCGTCTATAAAAAGATCGTTGTCGGCGACGGCATCCTCCGGGGGGCCATCTGGTTGGGCACCAAACAATCCGTCAACGAGATCTCTCGGGCCATCCTCATGCAGCGGGACGTTAGCCGTTGGAAAGATTCCCTGCTCGAGGACGGGTTTGATTTTTCGGTCCTGCAATGAAAACAAAAATCTTTGGAATCGCATCGCTTTGCTTGGGGCTGCCGGTCTTCCTGTCCTCTCAAGTCAAACTCAACGGCTATCTCTCGTCCGAGTACTTGAAGGGCCAATCCCAGAGTGAATTCCAGAACGGCAGTTTCCAGAACGTGAAAGGGGGACTGCTCTTTTCGGGAGTCGTGGGTTCGGGATTCGATTATGCCCTGGAAGTCAGACTTCAGGACGTTTCGCGTTTCCAGATTGAGCAGGCCCTGCTGGGGTTCGCCGCTTCGCAGGCTTTCAACTTCAAGCTGGGCCTCTATCTGGTCCCTTTCGGACAATACAACCGGTCTAACAGGCCCCACCAGACGGCGATGATTCGCTTTCCCTTGATCTTCGAAGATATCTATCCGGAGAGTTGGAGGGATATTGGCCTTCTGGTCGAGGGAAGAACAGGCAATTTCCTCTACTCCGCTTACATCGGGAACGGGCTTTCCGAGACGCCCGATCTTGCCTCCGGCCAGCAGTTCAAGGACAACAATTCTAACAAGGGATTGGGCGCGCACCTCGGTTTCACGATCGGGGGAGAATTCGATGCCGGATTTTCTTATTATCGGGGCAAGTACGACGACGTCAACGCCCGGAATCTCACGCTCCTCGGATTCGATGCGAGCTGGAAGACCGATGCTCTTCAGGTCCTCGGTGAGTACGCTCGGGCCAGGCTTGAGAATCCGGCGCCGTACGCGCGGGGAGAGGTCAAAGGGTACTTCATTCAGGTCTCATTGAGCCCTGGGAAATGGCATCCCTTCGCTTCTTACCAAAAATCGCAGTACCAGGATCCTTTTCACGGCTTCGGAGGAGGGACATCTTCGGGAGCACCCCCCGGCATTTTCAAAGACCGCACCCGCTGGGCGCTCGGCGTCGACCTGCTGCTCTCCAGCACTCTTCTCTTCAAGGTCGAGTATGATATCAACCGCGATAAGAATCAATCTCTCAAGAACAATCTCTTCTCTGCCCAGATCGCCCTTAGCTTTTAGCCTTGTGTGCTGGACCGAGCTTTGCTAAAATCTGTTTTCAACCGACTTCACTCAATCGTCCCTAGAGTTTGATAGAACGCACCGACCAAAAGGAAGGATTCTTATGGCCAATCTTCTCGTTCTCGGCACCCAGTGGGGAGACGAAGGCAAGGGCAAGATCGTCGACCTCCTGACCTCCGCTTTCGATATCGTCGCCCGCTACCAAGGGGGGCACAACGCCGGACACACTGTCTACGTACGTGGCAAGAAGGTCGTCCTCCATCTGATCCCTTCAGGGATTCTCCACCGGGGAAAACAGTGTGTCATCGGCAACGGCCTCGTCTTTTCCCCCAAAGCCTTCCTGGACGAGCTGAGGGAGCTGAAACGCCTCGGGGCGGAGTTCGACGAGAAGAATATCATCATCAGCAAGGGCGCCCATCTCATCCTGCCGTATCACCCCTTGCTCGAGCGAGCCTGCGAAGAGGAGAAAGGGGATAAGAAAATCGGAACGACCTGCAGGGGCATCGGGCCCTGCTACGAAGATAAAGCCGCGCGCTGCGGAATCCGGGTCGGCGACTTGCTCGACCTCTCCGTGCTCGAAGAGAAGATCGGGGAAAATGTCCGGGACAAGAACGCGGAGCTCCGACGGCATGGGCTGGGCCGGCTGGATCCCGGGGAGATCTTCGAAGAATATGCCGGGTACGCCGCCCAAATTCTCCCCTTCATTCGTGACGTTTCCCTCCTTCTCGACGAGGCCATGACGGCGGGCAAATCCGTCCTCTTCGAGGGAGCCCAGGGAGCTCTTCTCGATCTCGATCACGGGACCTATCCCTATGTGACCTCTTCGAATTCGACGGCGGGTGGAGTCTGCACCGGCCTGGGAGTCGGGCCGGACAAGATCCACGGCATCCTGGGCGTCACCAAAGCCTACACGACCCGGGTCGGGAGCGGGCCTTTCCCCACCGAACTCTTTGATGAGCGGGGCAAGCGGCTGGCGGCTCGCGGAGACGAATTCGGCGCCACCACCGGCCGGCCTCGGCGCTGCGGTTGGTTCGATGCATTGGCTGTTTCCTATGCCCGCCGCATCAACGGAATCTCTAAGATTGCCATGACCAAGCCCGATGTTCTGGAAGAGCTCGAGGAGATCATGGTCTGCGACGGCTATACTTATAAGGGAGAACGGCTCAAGAGCTTTCCGACCGAGGCCTGGGTCCTGGAAAAAGTCGTGCCCCGATATCGAACCATGCCCGGCTGGCGGAATTCCGTTCACCGAGCCAGGGATTTTTCCGCGCTTCCCCAAGCCTTCCAAGACTATCTCAAGCTCATCGAAGATCTGACGGAGACGAAGGTGGCCGTCATCTCGACCGGGGTCGAAAGAACCGACACCATCCTTCGAGCCGAGGAATTGGGGAACATGCTCCGGCTCGAAGAGATCATGAAAGATATAAAGCCGAACGCGCCTCGTGATTTATCCTGAGTTCGGGCAAGGCACGGGGAACGAGGAACGTGATACGGAGAATATGGTATGCGGCATGGAGGACGGGGTCCGTGGTGAGGGTTGTGTTGACTTGCCTTCTCGGAGATGAGAAAATTAAAAGGAACTCTTAAGAATTTCTAAACCCGGAGGGTATGATGCCTGCAAAAGCTAAGAAAAAAACGGCCAAGGCTCCAGCCAAGAAAACTGCCAAGTCAAAGAAGGGCGGCTACGAATGCGGCGTTTGCGGATACCGACTCGTAGTGGATGAGCTTTGCGGCTGCGCGACCGAGCATGTCATGATCTGCTGCGATCAGCCGATGAAGAAAGCGCGGCCCAAAAAATAGCATAGTCTTTCTTCCCGTTGTTTGCTTTCTGAATCAACTCACTCAAACCGCCGAAATGAAGGCGGGGGTTAACCCCGCTTTTTTTTTATGATCCAGGAAAATCGATGGAGATGAGGATTCCGGAAAGGGGGGTGAGCTGAAAGGAGATCCGTTGCCTGAATCGGCCTGCCTCAAGTTTCTGGGGACGGCGGGGGCCCGATTTGTCGTTGCCAAACAGCTCCGGGCTTCCGGGGGAGCCTACATCTCGGCGCGCGGCAGGCAGATCATCCTGGACCCGGGCCCGGGCACGATCGTCAAGTGCGCGACCTCCAGGCCGAGGATTGACCCCGCGGAGCTCGACGGCATCGTCCTGACCCACGCCCACATCGACCATTCCAACGACGTGAATATCTTGATCGACGGCATGACCTTCGGCGGCCTCAAGAAACGGGGGACGCTTTTTGCGCCGCGCGAATGCCTGGACGGGCAAAACGCCGTTGTCCTCAACTACCTCAAGGGGTATCTCGATAAGATCGTTTTCCTGGAAGGCGAGAAATCCTACGAACTGGGGGATCTCCGGTTTTCGACCTCGGTCAGACATCAACATCCGGTGGAAACCTACGGGATCAAGCTCGAGCTCGGAGAGCGGAGAATTTCTTTCATGGTCGACACAAAGAACTTCCCCGGGCTTTTTCAAAGCTACCGGAACTCGCACATCTTGGTGATGAATGTGGTCCGGGACACGCCCTTTGAAAATGCGGAGATCATGCATCTAACGCTCCAAGACGTCAAGGCCATCGTCGCGGCCATCAAACCCAAAAAAACGATCCTGACCCACTTCGGGATGATGATGCTCAAGGCCAAGCCTTGGCTTGTCGCCCAGAGACTGAGCGAGGAGCTCGGGCGAGAGGTCATCGCCGCCTCGGACGGGATGACGATTGACCTTCTGGAATAACGCGCCGAGCCGGACCAAAGAGACGAGAAAGATTAGACGGAGGCGACCTTGGTCCATCCTGACTAATTCTATAAGATTAGTAGATAATGAATGGTGAAATCGACCGTTTTGTTGTATAATCGGGGGCGAACCGGTGGGAAGGCCACGGGCCTTTTCTCGGGGGAGGATGAACATCCATGATCCAGGACATCAACATCGTCATCGCCGGGGTCGCCGGAGACGGCGTGCTCTTCACCGGCAACGTCCTGGCCAAGATCCTGAAAAGGCGCGGCTGGGAAGTCGCGACCTCCCGTGATTTTCCTTCCAATATCCGGGGGGAGTCCACGAGCTATGAGGTTCGCGGCGTGCGCGGGGACTGTGCGGGCCGCGGAGACTTTATCGACATTCTTCTCGCGTTTGATTGCCAGGCCATATCCAGGCACATCGTTCATATTGCCGAGGGCGGAATCGTTCTCTGTGACGGGGAGGAAGCCGATCTTCTTTCCCCGGCCCAACGGGAGGGGAAGACATTCCACAGACTCCTCCTTCGAAAGATGGCCCGGGAGAACTTTGGCAAAGACATCTACAAGAACGTCATTGCTTTGGGCTCTCTGAGTTACATCCTGGACTTAGAACTCCAAATCCTAAAAAAAGTTATTGAAGAAACATTCCTCGAAACCAAGGGCCCGGAGATTGTCGAAACCAACATCAGGGCCGCCGCGCTGGGCTTTAAGAAAGCCCAGGAAATCCTGACCCCGGAAGAATGCCACGCTTTGGACAGGGAAGAAGACCGGGACCGGCTGTTTCTCTCAGGGGATGAGGCCATAGCTCTGGGTGCTCTGGCCGCGGGCTGTCGTTTTTTCGCCGCTTATCCTATTTGTCCTGCCTCGGAGATCTGGGAGTGGCTGGTGAAATACATCGGCAATTTTAACGGCATCGTTGTCCAGACTGAGGACGAGCTCGCCGCCCTGAACATGGCCTTGGGAGCTTCCTACGCCGGGGCCAGGGCCATGACCTCGACCTCTGGGCCAGGCGCCTCGCTGATGATGGAAGCTTTCAGTCTGGCCGGGATGGCGGAGATCCCCGTGGTCGTAGCCCACGTCCAGAGGCTCGGCCCGGCGACCGGAATTCCGACCAAGACCCAGCAGGCCGACTTGCCGCAGTGGATATTTGGCTCACACGGGGAGTTCCCGAGGATCGTTGTGTCTCCAGGCACGGTCGAGGAGTGTTTTGATTTCACGGTCAAGGCGTTCAACCTGGCCGAGAAATACCAGTGTCCGGTGATCGTATTGACCGAGGAGGAAATGGGCCAGAATTTGCGCAGTTCCCGGCCTCCCGACCTTTCCGTAATCAAGATCGACCGTGGCAAGCTTGTTCCGGAGGAGAAGTTGGTCGAGATCAGGGACTTCAAGAGATACGAGTTCACTCCCGACGGCGTCTCGCCCCGGTCTCGCCCGGGGATGCTCAACGGTCTTCACCTGGTCGAAGGAAATGAACATGATGAATATGGCTACAGGAGCGAAGATCCCGAGAACCGGATCCGCATGATGGATAAGCGGATGAGCAAGTTGACGAATTCTGGGGCCGACCTCATTCCTGCCAGAATCTGGGGGCAGGAAAAATCGCGACTTGGCCTGATCAGCTGTGGTTCGACGTTGGGAACGATTTTGGAGGTCATGAGGCGCCTGGACCGCAAGCGAACTCCAGCGAAGTTGCTGCAGCTGCGCACGCTATGGCCTTTTCCTGCTGGCGAGGTCAGGGCGTTCCTGGAGAATTGCGAAAAAGTCTTTGTCGTCGAAAACAATTTCAGCGGGCAACTTCGCCTGCTCATCCAGAGCCAGGTCGAGCCAACGTGCCGGCTCCATTCCGTCTTAAATTACGCAACCCAGACGTTTAAACCGCAGGAAATCCTGGCATCCTTAGAGAAGGCACTCGCATGAGGACGAAAGAGGAATACCATCGGGAAAAACCGACCTGGTGCGTGGGGTGCGGCCTCTACGGCATTTTTGACGCTCTCAAACGGGCCGCGGCCTCCCTCGACCTAGCTCCTGAACGGGCTGTTATCGTCACCGGAATCGGCTGCCACGGCCGGATGAACAATTATTTTCGGTCCTATGGCTTTCACGGCCTCCACGGGAGGGCCATGCCGGTCGCTCAGGGCATCAAACTGGCCAACCCCGGGCTCTCCGTGATCGGCGTAAGCGGCGACGGAGATGCCTATTCGATCGGCCTGGGCCATTTTATTCATGCCTTGCGTCGAAATGTCAGTCTAACCTACCTCGTTGCCAATAACCAAGTTTATGCCCTAACCGACGGTCAGACCTCTCCCACCAGCCAGATGGGTTTTGTCACCGTCTCCACGCCCACTGGCTCCAAAGAACTGCCGCTGGACGGGGCCAAGCTGGCCATGGCCACGGGCGGGACCTTCATTGCCCGGGGATTCTCCGGCAATGCCGGACACCTGGCCTTGCTCATCGAGAAGGGCCTGAAGCATCCAGGCTTCGCCTTGATCGATATCCTCAGTCCCTGCGTCACCCACAACAAAGTCAACACCTATGATTGGTACCGTCAAAATATTCTCCTCCTCGATGATGACCCTGCCTATGATCCCCGCGACAAAAAATTGGCCTATAATACGATCTGTGATGCGAAGAAGATTCCGGTCGGTCTTATCTACAGGGAGGAAGGCCGAACCCCTTATGAAATCGCGGTGTTGCCGGATCCCGCGCGCCCCCTGGCCGCGGATGATTTGAGCCCGGATACTGAAAAATTAGGAAAAATCGTGCTAAAATTTAGATGAGCCGAGGCCGACTTCTGCAAAATCATCTTAAGGAGCAACTCATGAAGGAAAAAGTCGAAGCAGCTTTAAACAAGATTCGCCCCTCTCTTCGGGC
This sequence comes from Candidatus Aminicenantota bacterium, assembly GCA_963701305.1. Taxonomy (GTDB): domain Bacteria; phylum Acidobacteriota; class Aminicenantia; order Aminicenantales; family CAVYOD01; genus CAVYOD01. The sequence continues at coordinate 549,504 of OY969586.1, read as the reverse complement.
CGACGGTGGAGATGTTGAACTTGTCGACGTGACGGATGGCGTGGTCAAGGTCAGGTTGACGGGAGCCTGCGGCGGCTGTCCGATGTCTCAGATGACCCTAAAAATGGGCATCGAGCGGCTCTTAAAAAAAGAAGTCCCCGAAATCAAAGAAGTCGTCGCAGTCTGAGTCTGTTCGGCGCGCCACACTGGTTTTTTAGGAAGCAGTTGTGGCAGCTTCGAGCATGAGGAGATGAGACACAAGGAGCCAGGATGAGAAACGTTTATCTGGACCACATCGCGGCGACCCCCCTTCATCCTTTGGTTTTGGAGGCGATGCTTCCTTATCTGAACCAGAATTTCGGAAATCCCCAGAGCCTCCATTCGGCCGGACAAAAAGCCCTGGCCGGGATCGAGGGGGCCAGAGAAAATGTCGCATCCCTTATTCACGCTGACCCGGCCGAGATCCTGTTCACCTCCTGCGGTTCGGAATCGAACAATTTTGCCGTCAAGGGACTCGCCCTGGCCCAGAGGGAGAAGAAAAATCACCTCGTCCTCTCGGCCCTCGAGCATCAGTCTGTTCTTCATTCCGCCAAGAGCCTGGAAAAGCTCGGATTCAAGACGACTCTTGTGCCGGTCGACAAATACGGACTAGTCGACCCCGAGGATGTCAGGAAGGCGTTGACCAAGGAAACCGCACTAGTATCGGTGATGCTGGCCAGCTCTGAGGTGGGCACGATCGAACCCGTGCGGGAGATCGCTTTGCTTTGCCGCGGCCAGAACGTCCTCATCCACACAGATGCGGTGGCGGCCGCCGGGAATATTCCGGTGGACGTGAAAGAACTGGAAGTGGACGCCCTCAGCCTATCGGCGGATCAATTCTATGGGCCCAAAGGCAGCGCCGCGCTTTTTCTGAGAAAAGGGACGAGGATCATTCCGTTTATCGACGGGGGAATCCAGGAAGGCGGGAAAAGGGCGGGCACGGAGAATGTGGCCGGGATCGTCGGGCTCGGCCGAGCAGCCCAGATGGCCCGGGAGGAGCTTCAGAAGCGGATGGAGAAACTCCGGCCGCTCCGCGACCGGCTGATGACCGAGCTTCCCCAAAGAATGGATCGCATCTTCTTGACCGGCCATCCGGAGAAACGGCTTCCCCACCAATCCAGCTTCGTGGTCGAGTTCATCGAGGGGGAGGGGATGCTCCTCTTTCTCGACATGAAGGGAATTTCGGTTTCGAGCGGCTCGGCCTGCACGTCGAGGGCGCTCAAGGCCTCGCACGTGCTCCTGGCCATGGGGCTGGGCCATGCTTTGGCCCAAGGATCGCTCGTTTTCAGTCTCATCGAGGAGACTTCCGGTGCCGATATAGATTATCTTCTGGAAGAATTTCCACCGATCATCGATCGGCTGAGAAAGATGTCTCCCCTTTACACGAAATATCTGGAGGAGAAGGGAAAATGATGTACAGCGATAAAGTGATGGACCATTTCCAGAATCCACGCAATGTGGGGGTCATCAAGGATGCCGACGGAGTGGGGGAAGTTGGAAACCCTGTCTGCGGCGACATGATGGCCTTTTACATCAAAGTCAAGGATAACCGCCTGGTGGATATCAAGTTCCAGACTTTCGGCTGCGGGGCGGCGATCGCCGTCTCCAGCATGGTCAGCGAGATGGCTATGGGGAAGACGCTGCAGGAGGCCAAGCAGATCAGCAATGAGACTGTCGCCGAAGAGTTGGGTGGACTCCCCAAAAACAAGCTCCACTGCTCCAATCTGGGGGCGGACGCTCTGCACAAAGCGATTGACGATTTTGAGAATAAACAGAAGGGAAGAGAAGTCAAGACCGCTCCCGAGGCCGCGCCCGCTCATGAGGAAGAAGGCTGCTGCTGTCCCTATTGCGACGGCGCTCTCGAGGACCTCGAAGACTATTGCACCAAGTGTCAGGTTGAACTGGAAGATTGCCCCGAGTGCGGAAAGCTGACCAACAAATCGGATGAGAAATGCAGCCACTGCGGGGCGAGCCTCGCCACCGTCTGAAGACGATGACGGCCGACGTTAAACTGGATTGTTTCGGGCTGCTCTGTCCGATGCCCATCATCCAGACGGCTCAGAAGATGAAAGACATGAAGGTCGGCGAGGTGCTCGAGGTCATCTCCACGGACCAGGGCATAAAATCGGATATGCCCGCCTGGTGCCGGACCACGGGTCAGGAATATCTCGGAATGGTGGAAGACGGGGAGCTTATCAAAGTCTATGTTAGAAAGGTTAAAGAATAAGAAATAGACGAGTCCCAGGATGAATCATCAAGCTATCGGCGAGCGCATTTCCCGGCTCAAAAAAGAAAAGGCGGCCATCATCCTGGCGCACAATTATCAACCGGGCGAGGTCCAGGACGTGGCTGACTACATCGGCGACTCCTTGGGATTGAGCCAAAAAGCCGCCGAGGTCAGGGAGAGGCTGATCGTTTTTTGCGGGGTCCATTTCATGGCTGAGACAGCCTCCATCCTGGCGCCTGAAAAAACCGTCCTGCTCCCCGAGCTTAGGGCGGGCTGCCCGATGGCCGACATGATCACGGCGGAAGAACTCAGAGAATGGAAGAAGCGCTACCCGGGGCGGAAAGTCGTAGCCTATGTTAACACCAGCGCCGAGGTCAAAGCGGAAAGCGATGTTTGCTGCACGTCCTCGAACGCCGTTCGAGTGGTCAATTCGCTGCCTGACCAGGAGATTCTCTTTGTCCCCGACAAGAACCTGGCCGCCTACGTGGCCCGTGAGACGAATAAGAAAATCATCGCCTGGGACGGCTATTGCAACATCCATCACAAGATTCTCGCTCGGGACATTCTGGATAAGAGAAAACTCCATCCCGAGGCCGAAGTCTGGGCCCATCCCGAATGCCGGCCCGAGGTCATCGACCTGGCAGATAGGGTCTTCTCGACGGGGAAAATGGTCAAAGAGGCGAGGCTGACGCCGAAACAAGAGATCCTCCTGGCCACGGAAGCAGGCATCATCTACCGGCTGAAGAAAGAAAATCCGAATAAGGACTTCTACCCCGTCAAAGAATCAGCCCTCTGCCCGAACATGAAAAAGATTGATCTCTCCAAGGTCCTAGCTTCGCTGGAGAAGATGGTCTACGAAGTCCGCGTCGCTCCCGATATCAGCCAACGGGCCAGGGGAGCGATAGAACGCATGGTCAAGCTTTAAACGCAGGAGAATCTCGTGAACGTGAAAAAAACGATGGAGCTGAACGTCAAGGACGCGTTGGCCCCGATCCATGTCTACCCGGTCTGCGGCACTCAAAAGACAAAATTCGTGTAATAACGATTCTGGCTCATATGGAGGTCAACATGGGATTCGATCCAAAACTCAAACCCTTCGAGGTCCTGGCAGTGGCCATCCGCTCCGAGATTGACGCCGCGGCTTTCTATGCCGGGGTTCAAGAAAAAATCAAGAATATCATCCTTCTCCAGAAACTGAAGTTCCTGGCGTTTGAAGAACAGCAGCATCGGAAAATCTTGGAGCGGCTCTTCGGCCAGAAGTTTGCCGGTCAGCCACTTGAGGTTCCCGATCAATCTCTTCTTCCGCCTATAGCCGGGTCCTTGGATGAGAAATCGTCGGTCCTGGATCTCTTCAAGGCGGCCCTCGGCGCCGAGGCGGTCTCCGAGGAGTTCTACCGGGAAGCCGGGAAGTCGGCAGAGGACGCCGCCAGCCGGAAGATTCTGTCCTATCTCAGCCGGGTCGAGAGAAGTCACCGCTTCATGATCAGATCGGAGATCGACCTGCTCAGCAAATTTCCCGATTACTATGACGTCGAAGATTTTCATATCGGCCACGAGCTCGTCCACGTAGGACCATAAGAATAGAGTGAGCTGTGAGCCATGAGGGGTGAGGCGGAAATATTTATTACAGGGTGAAAAAAAGACCCCTCACTCCTCACTGTTTTAAAGGGAGGGTCAAATGAAGAACGCCTGGAAGATCGGCCGTATTTTCGGCATCGACATCAACATCGATTCGAGCTGGTTCATCATTTTCATCCTCTTCACTTGGGTGCTCGCGGGCAACTATTTTCCTCACGCATTTCCTCATTGGTCTCGAGCCCTCTATTGGGGGATAGGGTTCCTGACCAGCCTTCTCCTGTTTGCTTCTGTCCTAATCCATGAACTGGCGCATTCCGTGGTCGCCACCCGCCAGGGTGAGAAGGTGAGCAGCATAACGCTGTTCATCCTGGGAGGCGTTTCCCAGATCACCGAGGAGCCAAAAGAACCGGTCAAGGAATTTACCATGGCCTTTGTCGGGCCGTTCTCGAGCCTGGTCATCGCCTCATTTTTCTATATCCTCTCTGGTCTCCTCAGGGGGGTGAGCACGCCTCTCCGGGCATCAGCGTCCTATCTTGCGGTCATCAACGTGGGGCTGGCGGTTTTCAACCTGATCCCTGGGTTTCCCATGGACGGAGGACGCATCCTGAGGTCTGTTATCTGGAAGATCACTGGCGACCTGAAAAAGGCGACCAGGATTGCCTCGCTGGCCGGCCAGGGGTTTGCTTTTTTGCTTATCTTTCTTGGCCTGCTCCAGTTTCTGAGAGGAATTTTTTCCGGGCTCTGGCTGGTCTTGATCGGCTGGTTCCTCCACAGCGCGGCCACTCGGGGATATGACCAGGTTAGGATCAAGACCGCCCTGCAAGGGATGAAGGCGCGGGACCTGATGAATAGGGAATTCGAGACGGTTGCCGGCAGCCTTTCGGTTCAGGCCCTGGTCGATGATTACATTCTGAAGAAAAAGGAAAGGGTTTTTCTGGTCACGGATCGAGGCGGCCTCCAGGGGATAGTATGTTTGGAGGACGTCAAAGGAATGCCTCGCGAGAAATGGGGCACGGCCCGAGTGGGAGAGATCATGACCCCCAGAGAAAAACTCGAGGCCGTGGGCCCGGATGCGGACGGGAACCAGATCCTGGCCAGTCTGACCGGCCGGGATGTCCATCAGGTGCCGGTCATGGAGGGAGATAAGGTCACCGGGATCATCTGCCGGACCGACATTCTCCGCGTGCTCCAGCTGCGCTCCGAGCTCGGCGTTTAGGAGGGCCGGATGCAAGATCTGCCAAAAAAAATTCTGAAGCGGGACGGGTCCGAGGTGGACTTCGACCAGAGCAAGATCTGGCGGGCCATTTTCCGGGCGTCGCTGGACGTGCTCAGAGATGAGAACAAGGCCGCGGAAATCGCCAATGCCACGCTCCCCAGAGCGCTGGAGAAGGTCTTCTCGCTCCCCAAGGACAGAACCAGCTCGGTGGAGAATATTCAGGATCTGGTCGAACAGTGCCTGATGGAATCGGGTCAGTCCGCCATCGCCAGGAGCTATATCCTTTACCGCGAAGAGCACAAAGAGCTCCGCCAGGTCAAGGTTATCTATGGGGTCAAGGACGACCTTAAGCTTCCTCTGAATACCGTGCTCGTGCTCAAGAAGCGTTACCTCCTCAAAGACGACCGGCAGAACGTCATCGAGACCCCGAGTGAACTCTTCCGTCGAGTGGCGAGTCACATCACCGGTCCCGAGGCCAACTTCAAGTCCGGCAAGAGCCGGGCTGAGGTCGAGGAGACCTTCTACAGGATGATGACTTCGCTCGAATTCATGCCCAATTCCCCAACCCTTATGAACGCGGGCACATCGCTGGGCCAGCTTTCGGCCTGCTTTGTGCTGCCGGTCGAGGATTCGATGGACGGGATTTTTGATTCCCTGAAGAACATGGCCAAGATTCACCAGACGGGCGGCGGGACAGGGTTCAATTTTTCCCGGCTGCGGCCCAAGGGTGATCTGGTGGCCACGACCAAAGGGCTCGCCTCCGGTCCGATCTCTTTCATGAACATTTTTAACGAGGCCACAGGAGTCATCGTCCAGGGCGGTCGCCGGCGCGGAGCCAACATGGGGATTTTGCGCTGCGACCATCCCGACATCGCTGATTTTATCGAGGCCAAGCTCAATGAGTCGGCCTTCGCCAATTTCAACCTCTCGGTCGCGGCAACCGATCAATTCATCGAGGCCGCCGAGAAGGGCGACAGTTTCGACCTGATCAACCCTCGAACGAAGGCCAAGGTGCGCTCGATCAAGGCCAGGGCGCTCTTCGACCTGATCGCCTTTTCTGCCTGGAGGACCGGAGATCCCGGGTTTGTTTTCATCGATGAAATCAACAGGCGGAATCCCACTCCCCAGGTTGGAACAATCGAGGCGACGAATCCCTGCGGCGAAATCCCGCTTCTCCCCTATGAAAGCTGCAACCTCGGGTCGCTCAACCTGGCTAAATTCGTCGAGCAGGGGAAGCCGGATTGGGACAGGCTCCGCGACCGGATCTGGTGGGGGATCCGCTTTCTGGACAATGTCGTCGAGGCCAACAAGTATCCCTTGCCCCAGATTCGGGAGATCACTATGGCCAATCGCAAGATAGGCTTAGGGGTGATGGGGTTCGCCGATATGCTGATCAAGCTCGGCCTTCCCTATACTGGGCCCGAAGGGCTGGCTTTCGCATCCCGGCTAATGGAGTTTTTCCACACTGAGTCCCTCAAGGCCTCGCAAGCTCTGGCCGAGGAACGGGGAGTCTTTCCCAACTTTGACCGATCTATCTATCCGGCGAGAAACATACGCCTCCGAAACGCCACGGTCAATACGGTCGCGCCAACGGGGACGATCAGCATTATCGCCGGCTGTTCGTCGGGGATCGAACCCCTGTTCGCCCTGAGCTTTGTTCGAAACGTGCTCTCCGGAACAAAGCTTTTTGAGACCAATCCTCTGTTCGAGAAGGAGCTCCAGAAACGCGGTCTCGTGTCCAGGGAGCTCATGGCCAAAATCGGGAAAGCCGGCTCGATCCGCGAGATCGAAGAACTGCCGGCCGCCCTGAAGAGGGTCTTCGTCACCGCCTTCGATGTGACCCCCGAGCAGCACCTCCGGGTCCAGGCGGCCTTCCAGGAACACACCGACAACTCTGTCTCCAAAACGATCAACCTCGCCGAAGAAGCGAGTGCCCAGGATATCCGGGACATCTACCTCCTCGCCCACGAGCTCAAGCTCAAGGGCATCACCGTCTATCGCTACGGAACAAAGCGACAGCAGGTCCTCGCTTTTGATTCGGGGGCAGGGGTCGAGACGAAGGAGGAGCTGGATTTCGTGACCGCAAGCGCCGAGTACTCAGGCGGCTGTATCAGCGGACTCTGTCCGTTCTAAGGGGGAAGGCCATGAAGAGCGCCAAGGAACGAATCGGGGATATCATCAGAATCTTGCGTAAGGAATATCCAGAGGCGCGGACGTCGTTATCCTTTGCGACGCCGCTCCAGATCCTGGTAGCGACAATTCTTGCCGCCCAGGCCACCGACCAGAGGGTCAACATGATCACCCCGGGGCTTTTTAAACATTACCCCACAGCGGCTGATTTCGCAGGTGCAGACAGGGCCGAGCTCGAACAAGAGATCCGGTCCTCCGGCTTCTTCCGCAATAAAGCCAAGAACATCATGGGCGCGGCGAAGAAGATCGTCGACGACTTCGGCGGCGAGGTCCCCGACACCATGGAGGAGTTGATCACGCTGCCCGGAGTTGCCAGAAAAACGGCCAACATCGTCCTGTCCTCCGGATATCACAAGGCCGAAGGGATCGCCGTTGATACTCACGTGAGAAGGCTCGCGGGGCGGCTCGGGTTGAGCAAGGAGCACGACCCCGATAAGATCGAACGGGACCTGCTGGAGATAGTTCCCAGGCGGCACTGGCTCGATTTCAACTATATGCTGGTCAACCACGGTAGGAGGATCTGCCAGGCCCGGAAGCCCAAGTGTCCCGAGTGCGTGGTCCAGCACCTCTGTCCGTCGGCCAAAAAATTTTTGAGCGGGATGAAAGTGTAAATACGTGAAGGAAAAATGATCAAAGAAGCGATGCTTTACCGGGGACTGGAGGGAGGAAAGGTTTCCTGCCATCTCTGCGGGCATCTCTGCCTGATTGCACCGGCGAAATTCGGCGTCTGCGGAGTCAGACAAAACAGGGAAGGGAAACTCTATACTCACGCCTATGGCGAGGTCGTCGCCGCCCACGTTGATCCCATCGAGAAAAAGCCCTTCTTTCATTTTCTTCCTGGGAGTACGTCCTTTTCGATCGCCACCGTGGGCTGCAATTTCCAGTGCGGCTTCTGCCAGAACTGGCAGATTTCTCAAGCCACCAAAAAGGAAGAGGGAAGCCCGGGCGGCACCAAGCTCATGCCTGAGGATGTCGTCAAGGAGGCCAGAGCCCGGCACTGCAGGAGTATTTCCTATACTTACACCGAGCCGACGATCTTTTTTGAATACGCCTATGACACGGCCAAGATCGCCAAGCAGGAGGGGCTCTTTAACAATTTTGTCACCAACGGATTCATGACTCCCGAGGCCCTGGAAACGATTCATGGCTTCCTCGACGCCGCCAATGTCGACCTCAAGGCCTTCAAAGAGGAGACTTATAAAAAAGTCTGCAAGGCTAGGCTGGCTCCCGTGCTCGAATCCATCGGGCTGATGAGGAAGTTGGGCGTTTGGGTTGAGGTGACGACGCTCGTCGTTCCCGGCCTGAACGACAGCGACGAAGAGCTGGCCGGAATTGCCGGCTTCATCGCCGGCGTCGACCTTGACATTCCTTGGCACGTCAGCCGCTTCCATCCTGACTATGAATACACCCAGGTCAGCGCGACACCGATCAAGACCCTGCAGCGGGCGGGTTCAATCGGCAAAAGAGCGGGGCTGCACTATATTTACATCGGCAACGTCATGGGCGAGGGCGAAAATACTCTTTGCCCCAACTGCGGCCAGACGCTCATCCGCCGCCAGGGATTTTATGTCGAGGAGAACAAAGTCAGCGGGGCAAAGTGCCCCTTTTGCAGCACGGCCATCGCCGGCATTTTTTAAGGTCATGCAAGGTCTGGCGCTCCTGACGGATCTCTACGAGCTCACCATGGCCGCTGTTTACCACGACCAAGGCATGTTCGAGCCGGGGACATTCAGCCTGTTCGTCCGCGACTATCCTGCGCATCGGCGCTACTTCGTTTCCGCAGGGCTGGAGGATGTCCTTCACTATCTCCAAGATCTCCGCTTTTCCGCAGATGACCTATCATATCTTGAGCGGCTCAGGCTCTTCAAACCGGAGTTCTTGGCCTTTCTCGAGAAGTTCAGGTTCCGGGGAGAGGTATTTGCCATCCCTGAAGGGCGTCTCTTTTTTGCCAACGAACCCATCCTCGAAATCACCGCGCCGCTCATTGAATCTCAGATCATCGAAACCTTTGTCATAAACGCGATTAACCTCCAGGTGATGATTGCCACCAAGGCATCGCGCTGCTGCCACGCCGCCGGGCGGAGGGAGCTGGTCGATTTTTCCCTGCGCCGGACCCACGGGATCAACGCAGGGATGAAAGTCGCCAGGGCAAGTTACATCGGAGGGTTCTTCGGGACGAGCAATGTCCTGGCAGGGAAGACCTACGGCCTTCCGGTTCTGGGAACGATGGCCCACTCCTATATCACGAGCTTTGGAGAAGAGGCCGATGCCTTCCGCGCCTTTGCCCGCACCTTTCCCGAGAATACCGTCCTCCTCGTGGATACTTACGATACGATCCGCGGGACGGTCTGTGCGGCGGAAATCGGGAGAGTGATGGCTCTTGAGGGCAAAAGCCTCAAGGGCATCCGCCTGGATAGCGGCGACATCCCCCGCCTCAGCCGCGGGGCGCGGAAAATTCTGGACCGGGCTGGTCTCCGGGAAACCGAGATCGTGGCCAGCGGCAACTTTGATGAATACAAGATCGAACGGGTCCTCCGTCGGGGAGGAGTCATCGATTCCTTCGGCGTAGGGACAAGAATGGGGGTCTCTTCGGACGCGCCCTATCTCGATATCGCCTACAAGCTGGTCGATTATTCCGGCCGTCCCGTGCTCAAGCTCAGCCCCGGGAAGGCCACACTGGCCGGCAAGAAACAGGTTTTCCGGATCTCCGGAGCCCGGGGAAAACTGAGTCGGGATGTCATCGGTCTTCGAGACGACCCACCGGGAAAAGGAGAGTCTCTGCTCCAGAAAGTGATGTCCTGCGGCCGGAGTCAGGTGGACGCTCCTCCGCTGGCGCAGATTCGAGCCCGTTTCTTGGAGGAATTTGCTAATTTGCCGGAAAAGCTAAAATCGGTCGTTCCCAAGCGGGGCGATGTTTATCCGGTCGGGCTCTCCCCACGCCTCCGAAAACTTCAGACCCAGGTGATCCAAAAAATCAAGGAGAATCGGTCTTGATTTCTTCCCCTCACTCCTTACCCTTCACTCCTGACTCCTCACTTCTCACTGAATAGGATGGAACGATATAAGATTTTGCCTCACACCGCCGATGGGAAATTCCAGGCTTTCGGCCTGACCATGGAAGAAGCCTTCGCCAACGCTTCTCTCGCCCTGGCATATTTGATGTACGACTGGTCGAGGGTCCAACCCAATATCTCCTTCCCGGTCAAGGTCAGGGGGCGTGACCTCGAGCAGCTGCTTGTGAAATTCCTGGAGGAGGTCATCTATCTCTTAGAGACGCGGTCATTCCTGCTCGCGTCCGTCGAGGGCCTGAGGATTAGAGGAGGTCCGGAGGGCGCTTCCCTGGAGACGACTTTGTGGGGAGACCACGGCTCGGATAGATATGAGCTCTATGGAGAAGTCAAGGCCGTAACCTATAACGAGATGAGAATCGAGAAGAACGACCATATCACCCTCCAGGTCGTAGTCGATATGTGAGGAGCAACCATGGAACTCCAAAAAATCAATGACAGCACCTGGGAGATCCCCAAGCAGGGGGATATGAAGGTGCCGGCCCGCATCTATGCCTCTCGCAAGCTGCTGGAAAGCATCCGAAAGGACATGACCCTCGAACAGGCCAGGAACGTGGCCTGTCTGCCCGGGATTCTGTGCACGTCGTACACCATGCCCGATGCCCATCAGGGTTACGGTTTCCCAATCGGCGGTGTGGCCTCTTTCGATCTCGACGAAGGCATTATCTCCCCGGGCGGAGTGGGTTACGACATCAACTGCGGGGTGCGCCTTCTCAAGACCGAGTATCTGGAAAAAGACATCACCGCCAAGCGCAAAGAGCTCCTGGCCGAGATATTCAAGGAAGTCCCTGCCGGCGTAGGCAAGGGCGGAGTGACCAAGCTGAGCCGCAGCGTCCTTAAAGAAATCCTCGTCAAGGGCGCGGAGTGGGCGATCGAACACGGTTTTGGAACGAGAGACGACCTGCAGATGACCGAGGAATACGGGCGGATGAGAGGCGCCGATCCCGGCTTCATCTCGGACCGGGCCCTGGAGCGGGGAATTCCGCAGCTCGGGACCCTCGGCGCGGGAAACCACTTTCTCGAGATTCAAAAAGTCGCCGAGATCTACGACCAGAATGTGGCTGAGATCTTCGGCATCCATTCGGTCGGCCAGGTGACGGTCATGATCCACTGCGGGAGCCGGGGCCTGGGCCATCAGGTGGCCTCGGATTATATTGAGCTCATGGAGAACAAATTCGGGACAAAAGGACTCCCCGACCGAGAACTGGTCAACGCTCCCATCAAGTCGGAGCTGGGCCAACGCTATTATAAGTCGATGAGCGCCGCGGTGAATTATGCCTTCGCCAACCGCCAGATGATTGCCCATTGGGTCCGCGATGTCTTCAAAAAAGTGCTGGGCAGCTCCGATGGCATGAGCCAGGTCTATGATGTCTGTCACAACGTGGCCAAAATGGAAAAGCATACGATCGGCGGCAAAGAAAAAGAGGTCTGCATCCACCGCAAAGGGGCGACTCGGAGCTTCGGCCCCGGCCGGCCCGAGATTCCTCCCGTTTACAGGTCCAGCGGGCAGCCGGTCATTATCCCCGGGAGCATGGGGACCTCGTCCTACATTCTCGTCGGCACTTCGGAAGCGGAAGACCTGAGCTTCAGCTCCACGGCCCACGGAGCGGGGCGGATCATGTCTCGCCACGAGGCCCTGCGTCACTTCCGGGGCGAGCAGATCCGCGACGAGTTGGCCCGCATGGGAGTTGAGCTTCGCTCCTCGAGCTGGAAGGGAGTGGCCGAGGAAGCGGCGGGCGCTTACAAGGACGTCGATGAAGTGGTCAGGGTCTCCCACGAACTCGGTCTCGGACGGATCGTGGCCAAGGTCATCCCCGTCGCCGTCATGAAGGGGTAAGAAATGTCTATCTTGTCGGTTTGTGCTAAGGCTGCAGCTCAAAGACGATCGAGGGCGACGGGGCCCCGCGACGGCGCTCCCCCATCCTCGGCAAAATTCAGGGACGCGGATCCGGGTTCTCTTGAATAGGGCAAGTGTCCCTAGAATTATGCGCTGCGGGTGGGGGGCCCCCACGCCTGCCCCCCATCTCCCAATGAAGTTGATTAATGACGGAAGACGGAGGAGGGGCCGACGGTTCGGTAAAGCTGAACTCCGAGTGATGGTTGCTGCAGCCCTTTAAAAAGCCCGTTTATCACAAAAAAAATCATGCTTGTCAAAAAGACATGGACGAGATAGATGAGAGGGAGGATAATCTGTCATACTTCTTATCTTTAAAGTTGGACGAGATAGACGAAATCGACGAGAAAGACGGTCTTTGTGAAGGGATCAAACCATGACTCAGAAGATTAGGCGAGCGAATTCTTTTATCTTCATTTTTCTTATCCCTGGATTCTTAGCCTTTCCGGGCTGGCAGGAGAAGGGAGGTTCGCCCCAGAAAATTTCCAGCTTGGGGAAATATCAGGGATATTCAAAGCCGATCTGCAATGAATGGGTCCGGACCTCGCTGTATGTCCCGGCGCGGGACGGCACGAGGCTCGCGGTTGATATCCTGCGGCCGAGCATCGGGGGGAAGGCGATTTCCGATCCCCTCCCGGTCATCTGGACTGACAATCGCTATCATAGGGTTATGTATTCACAGGATGGGAAATTGATCACGATTTTGGACCAGATGCCCTGGCTCAAAACGATCTTGCAGCACGGTTATGTTGTCGCCTCTGTCGACATCCGAGGCAGCGGCGCTTCATTCGGCTGGGTGAAAGGGTCGTTTACTCCGGAAGAGGCGCGGGACGGATATGACATCACCGAATGGTTTGCCGCTCAGCCCTGGTGCAGCGGGAAGATCGGCATGTTCGGCATCTCTTATCTGGGCATCACCCAATACATGATCGCGAGCACGGCCCCGCCTCATCTCCGGGCCATCATGCCGGACATGGCCATGTTTGACCTTTATTCGTTCTCTTATCCGGGAGGCGTTGCCCAGGGGCAATTTCTTCAGGAGTGGGGCGACCTGGTGAAACAGTTGGACACAAAGATCCCTGTGCCGCCCGTGGACTCCGATCCTCGGTCAAAGCTCTTGGCGCAGGCCGTCAAGGAACACCAAAAAAATGTCTATCCCCAAGAAGAAGCTAGTGGCGCCCCCTTCCGTAACAGTTGGGACGAAAGGGCCCAGGTCCAGCCTTATATCGATTGGAGCCCCCACAGCTATCTCAAGGGCCTGCAGGAAGCTGGCTCTCGCGTCGCGATCTACCATATCGCCGGCTGGTTCGACATGTGGCCTCGGGACGCTCTGACTTGGTTCAAAAACCTGAAAAACCCGCAAAAGATTCTGATCGCTCCCTGGTCTCACAGCCATCAATTCGCGGCCGGATGGAAAGAGACCGTGGGCCCGCTCCTCCGGGGCGAGTTCAATTTCGATCTGGGAGCCGAGCAACTTCGTTTCTATGATTACTGGCTGAAAGGCATCGACAATGGCATTATGAATGAGCCGTCCCTTCATTATTATGTGATGGGGGGGTCGGAGGGTAATGCCTGGAGGCAGGCTGGCCAGTGGCCGTTGCCCGAGCCTCAGCCATCCAGCTTCTATTTTCAGGCCGGCGCCTCCGGCAGCGTCAAATCCGTGAACGACGGCCTCTTGGGTCAAGCGCAGCCCAAGACAGATTCGGGAGCGGATGAATATACCGTTGATTATGGGACCACGACCGGCAAGTCAACGCGCTGGACCAACGGCCGGGGAGGGCCGTTCCTTTATCCCGACCGGGCCGTCGAAGACGCCAAGGGCTTGACTTATACGACCTCTCCACTCCGATCTGACCTCGAAGTGACCGGCCATCCTGTCGTTCATGTCTGGGTGACCTCGACGGCGGAGGACGGAGATTTTTTTGCTTATCTCGAAGAGGTCGATGAGACCGGATATTCTCATTATATTACCGAAGGCCAGCTTCGCGCCTCTCACCGCAGGCTTGGTCACGCACCCTATGACCATATGGGGCTTCCGTACCACCGGAGCTTTGAGGAAGATGTCGATCCGCTCCCGGCGGGGAAACCAGTCGAACTCGTCTTCGATCTTCACCCGACCTCCAACATCTTTGATGCCGGCCACCGCATCCGGATCACGGTGACCTGCGCGGACCGGGATAATTTTCAGACTCCTGAACTCTCCCCGGCTCCGAAGATCACCATCCATCGAAACCGCGAGCACCCGTCGAGCGTCCGACTGCCCGTCACTTCGCAACAGCCGAAGGAGAAAGAAGGGGAACAGGCTAGGAGCGCTGTTTTTTTAATCGCCACCCTGATCGTTCTGGCCATCATCATCGTTATCCTGGCGCTCTTCTTTTATCTCCGAAGCCGACTCAAAAAATAGAGTTAGCGGTGAGCAGCGAGCACTGAGCCGTGAGCAGCATCAAAATAACCTGATTCTGTTCTTTGCCCTGGCACGCGGCGATTTCCCCAGCGAGGAAATCTTGCTCGCTTCGTTCCTTCGCTCTCCCTCTCCCTGCGGTCGGGGAACCATGCCCGCTCCGTCTCTTAGACGGCCCTTTTCGCGACCCGGTCCTCTCCTGCCCAGAAAGAACCAAACATCCTCGCCGCCCGCCAAGAAAAAGGTCCCCTCGAAAAGTGACTCCGGATCGCTAAACCTTCAATGGTCGCTCCGGCCGATTGCGCCTTTTCGCGTTTTCGCCCAGTCCGGAACCACACTATTCGTCATAGAGCCAAAAAAGACTTGACAAACGGACCCGTCCCTCCTATATTAGTTGTATATTGCAATTATTTCAGGATACAATGATTATAGAATTCAGGGAAATGAGATCATGACAAACGCCCAGGTCCAATTGGTCAAGGAAAAAGTCCGGCAGCTCGAACGGGTCCTGGCCCGGGAGATTCTGAACGAGACGGTGTGCTGCGGAGTGAGTCTCTCCCAGCGGCACGTTCTTCTGGAAGTCTGGCGAGGAAAGGAAATCTCCCTGGTCGACCTCGCCGCCATCCTTGGGTTGGACACGAGTACGCTGAGCCGGACCGTCAACTCATTGGTCAATCTTGGCTTGGTCAGCCGGATCCCGAATCCGAAGGACAGGCGCTATATCCTCATCAGCCTGACCGAGCAGGGTAGGGCCGCCTGCGACCTGATCGAGCGTTCGAGCGATCATTTTTATCGCCGGGTCTTGAGGTCTCTTCCCAAGGATAGAGAACATCAGATTATCGACAGCTTGGCCATGCTGGTCGATGAATTCAAAAAATTCCGCGAATCGCCGTCCTGCGGAGGTCGAGAAAAAGGAAAGACGCTGAGGAGAGGCCATTGAACGAAGAGAAGGAAAAGTGCTGCTGTTCCGGCTCGTGTGCTCCGTCGAACGAGGGGATCGGCAGGTCCAAAGGGGCGCCGTACATCTCTGGGACGGTCAAAACAGCCGCCGGGGACATTCCCAGGGTGTCCACTGAATTAACCCGGAGAGACAGACTCGGCACATGGATGGCTCGCTGGGGCATAAGACGGATGAGTTATCGGGTTCTGCCCGGTCTCTATGCTGTCGGGAATCCGGAAGCCGGTTCCCCCGTGTTTGTTACGGCCAATTACAAAATGAGCTTTGACCGGCTGAGAAAGCAGCTCAAGGGGAACGACGGCTGGATCATGGTTTTGGACACAAGGGGGATCAATGTCTGGTGCGCAGCCGGGAAGGGAACATTCGCGACGGCCGAGGTCGTCGACCGGATCTCCAGCGTCCGCCTTCCTGAGGTAGTATCTCACAGAAAACTGATCCTCCCTCAGCTTGCGGCTCCAGGTGTCGCGGCGCATGAGGTGCTGAAGCAAACGGGCTTCAAGGTCATCTTTGGCCCCGCTCGGGCCGAAGACCTCCCGCTTTTTCTCCAAGCGGGCGTGAAGGCGACCGAGGAGATGCGGAGAGTCAGGTTTGGTTTTAAAGACCGGCTTGTCTTGGTCCCGGTCGACCTGGTCGGGACGCTCAGGTTTGCCCTCCCGATATTCGGGGTCCTGCTCATCATCGAACTCTTTCTTGCCAAACACTCCTCCTTTGTCCTCACCAATCTGGTGCCATTCCTGGGGGCGATCATCATCGGCAATGTTCTGACCCCGCTTTTTCTCCCCTGGATTCCCGGACGGGCCTTCGCTTGGAAAGGCTGGCTCATGGGCCTGCTTTGGGCGCTCGCTTTGGGTGCCTGGCATGGCCACTTTGAACCGACCTCGTTGCTCATTCTCCCAGCCCTATCGGCGTTTCTGGCCATGAACTTCACCGGGGCTTCCGCCTATACCTCTCTCTCCGGCGTCCTCAAGGAAATGAGAATCGCTGTGCCCCTGATCATTATCTCGGCCGGGGCGGGAGTCATTGTTTTCATTGTTCGAGTTTTGCTGAGATCGTAGGAGAGGTTAGGAAGATGATGAGACATCAATATCTCAAGAACGTCGTGACCCTGGAGTATGACCGGGAAAAGTGCACGGGCTGCGGGATGTGCCAACAGGTCTGTCCCCAAGGAGTCTATAAAATAGAGGATCGCAAGGCCGTCATTCAGGACAAAAACTGGTGCATGGAGTGCGGCGCTTGCGCCCGCAATTGTGCCTTTTCAGCGCTTGGGGTCAGATCGGGGGTGGGCTGTGCCTACGGGATCCTGGTCGGCAAATTGAGAGGCACCGAGCCCTGCTGCGACTGAAATATCAGGTTACGACTTTATCGATATCCCTCTCCGCGTAATCCTCAAATTCCAGCGCCATGGCGTGCTCACTTTTGAGCATCTGATAGTGGCTTTGTTCGACTTTGCTGAGATATTCAAGGATCTTCTTTTTTTCGTCTTTTACTTTCCCGGCCAGGCCGAGATAAAAATCCCGGGCCGATTGCTCGGAGGCCATCGCCTGGTAAATGATTTGGGCAAACGAAGAAGAGGGCCTAATCACCACCACCGGAAGAAGCGCCGGGTCAACGGACTCTGGAACGGCCATTCGGTCGCCCTCGAAGAGGACAAAAAAGAGTTTTTCGAGCACCTTCCGGTGCTTCTTCTCTTCATAAGCCAACAGATGGAATTTTTCTTTGAGCAAGGGATTCCCGACCCGCTCGGCCAGCTTCAGATAAGTCTTGTTGGCATCGATCTCGGCGCGAGCGGCCATCCCGAGCAAGGCCTTGATGGAAAACTTGGCCAGGTTCATGTCGTTCTCCTTTCTGCTTTTCATTATAGCACGATTCGGGGCCTGGGTTTCATGAGGATTTCGGGGTGAGGTTTGCTCCACCGGTGGCTGCAATCGGTACCGCGACCAAGCTAAACCCACCTGGCAAAACCCAGTCCGGGTCATCGGGTTGATCCCGGCAACCGTCAGCGAATGAGAGACATTGATGGCGGCATGAAACAGCGCCACAATGATAACACGGAGCTGGCTAACCGTGACGCAAGGTCACGCGCCGTTGGCGTGATAAACCGCCATCTGCGATTCCGATGTTCGGGCCTTGGCGATCTGCAAGCCCATCGACGGCTTGTAAAGCCCGCCCCGGCCGTTGATCGTGTCGCGGGCCTGGACCAGCCAGTGGTTGACGCCGGAGAATGTTGGCAAGTGGCGCGCGTTGTTGTCGATGGGGTAGAGGATGTATTTGGCCGCCCAATAATCGAGGGCCACAGGGTCCTGGCTGGCGACCAGGGTGTTAGCCCGGGAAGCCGTGCTCTCTGGAAAACCCGTGATCGAAGCATGGGACACCCAGATGGCGTCGATGATATTCAGGACCGGCGTGCGGACCGCGGCCACCATCTTGCCGCAGGTCCGGCCCAGCTTGGAATAGTGCCGGATGTCGCTGTAGCCGTCGGACATGGATAAGACCCCGTAGAAGTGTTTCAAGCTGGCGGTGATCTCCGACCCGCCCTGGTCATGGTGCTTGAGGATGGGGACGTTGATCAGCTTGAGCTTGGGGCTGTAGCCGCTCCCCGTCCATACGCCTTCCTTGAGTTCGACCCGCCGGCCGCCGCTCGTGGTGAAACAGGGGTAGGAAACATTCTCAAAATGGCGGAAGCCGTCCTGGACATGGTCCCTCTTGGTCAGGAACACGCCTCGGGCGGGATCCATTAACTTGGCCGACACGCGCGGGTCGTTGAAAACCGAGTTGACCAGGTACAGAAACGACTGGTTCTCGTCGTTGGCGTTCGCATGGACCTCGGAATTCCCATTGTAGGAAGACGATGTGTCGCAGGCCAGGCTGCCGCGGCCCTGGCCGTTCTCGAACATGACCACTTCGCCTGTATACCCCTCGGGGTGGTCGAGGATCCGTTGGATGAGTCCACGGATGACGTCCGAGTTGGTCGTGCCGCGGTATTTCCACTGGGCGTTGACCTTGATCAGGACGACATCGTCTCTGGCGATCAACCCTTTGGGCCCGCCGAGGGCCGTGGTCTGGGCGGAGCGATAGAACTTCAGGTCCTTGGCCGCCTGGAGGTTGAGGAGCGCCTCGACGCCGGCGTGATAGTTGGGATGGCCGGGATCGGTGAAGGGCAGGTCGGGGATCTGGTCTACCCAAAAAATGGGGCTCTTGGTCAGGGCCGCAGCCTCCGCCCGGCCCCGGAACGGACCGGCTAGCAGAGAGGCCAATGCAGCGGTCGAGAGTTTCAGGAACTCCCGGCGGCTCCAGAAATTCCCAAGCATACGATCCGTCATAGTCTCACCTCGTTCCTTATCTTACTCCAAGACTACAATTAAGTCGCGGTGGGGCGCATAAAATTTAGAAATTTGATGGGATGAGTAGACTGGGGCCAGACACGGCTTTCGATCGTGGCCAGAGCGCGTCCGCCGGGATGCGCCCGCTGACGAACACCGCCAACCTCTAAAAATCGCCTTGAGGGCGGCGCGGACGAGGCGGAGATTTCTCATTGGATCCCGCGGTTAGACGATTCGCCGTGTTTTGAGCCGGAGGGGGGATGGAAGTCATCAGTTTCGACGGAATCACGCAACAGGTGGTCTTCTATAACCCTTTCATAGGAAAAAATTATGCGGCCAAATACGACCTTTCGATCCCGAGACCTGCTCCGTGCTGGCGGATCTCTGGGGGAGAGGCGAAATGACCCGGCTCCTATTCTAAGAATCGTTTTAGCATAGCGCCGTAGGAAGCATATTGTTTTATAGGAAATGTGCTGTTTTATAGGACAATTTTTAGGCGCAAGAAGAGCTCAATTCGTCTGACCGGAGGTATTAAATTGCTGACCTCCGAAATTCCTTCCTTTTTCAGATAGGAGATTTTATTGCGCGGTTTCTTTTTTCGTCCTGTGGCCGAAGGTCCGGGCCTCAGGATGGATATGGGGATTCCTCGCAGGCCTCGGACTGATGACCCCCGGTCTCTTTTCCGCTCAGGTTTTCAAATACCAGAAAATCAAGCCTGAAAAGGGACATTTGATCCAGACGGTTCCTTTCGAAAAATGGCTGGAAAGAAATTTTTGCGGTCCGGCCTGCTTGGCTATGGTCCTCAACTACTGGGATGAAACGCGATCCTTTAGCCAGCGGAAAATCTCGGATGAAATCTATGATTCCGAAAGTCAGGCGACCTATAACTCCGAACTGGTCCTGTATCCTCGCACCAAAGGATTTGAGAGCTACTCTTTCCAGGGAAACCTGCGGATCTTGAAGGATGTGGTTGGGAAAGACATTCCGGTGATCGTTCTGACTAAAACGGGAAGGAAAATGTCATAGGCCAAGAGCCGCCTCCGTTCATGCTCCGGGTTTTTGTTCGAAAAGAGGATAAATAAAAATTCGCAGCAAAGCCTTGCAGGGGTTCGTGCAAACTTGGCCGCAAAGGATCGTTGTTCTCGGATACCGGGCGCCCGTACGCGGGAGATCCGCTGCTGATTAATGCCGCGAAACAGCCGAAGGCCATCAGCGCGAATTTCCATTTTAATCCGCAAAAACCTTGCCTTTCTGGTTTCACCACGATACCCACTTTATCAACGTCGGCCCCGAAAAGTATCTTCTCGAGGCCGACAAGAAGGGATCGATAAAATCTCGATCCAGCCCTACTCCTGATTGTCCTTTTTCTTCTTTTTGGCTGGCTGGGCCTTCTGCTCCTGCTTGACTTGCTTGATTTTCTTGACCTGCTCGGCATCCTGTTTGTGCCGTACGGTCAACTGCTGCTTCTCGGTCTGATGCTGTTTCTGCAATTCGGCCATTTTGGTCTGGTAGTCCTTCTGGATCTTGGCTTTTTCAGCCGTGCCGCGGATTTGCGCTTGTTCCGCGGCGCGCTTGTGCTGCATGTCCTTCAGCTCCTGCGACTGGGTTTTCTCGAGGAGAGTCCTTTCCTCGGCTTGCCGCTTCTGAACGGCCGCGGCTTCCGTCTTGATGGTCTGTTGTCCTCGGGGGTCGAAGACCCTGGCCGGAGCCAGTTCTTGCCGGGCTTGGTCCCTGTTCAAATAGACTTTCGGTTTTGCGGCTTGATTTTGCCGGATGGCCGGTCGGAACATCTGGACCTCTTGGCCCACGACACTCGTGCGTCCCGGCTGCTGGGCATTCTGCAACCCGTATCTGGGGACGGTCCGCCCGGTGATTCGACGGACCTCATCAACCCCGATTCCCTCGTTGATGACCCTGTCGTTGCGGACGTAGATATTGTTGTGGATAGTTGTATAGTTGATGATCGTGATGTTGCGTTCATACGGAAGGACGTAGGGATTGAAATCCCTGTCCTGAAAATGCGAGCCTTGGATGAAGACCCAGAAATTGAAGGGAATATTGATGGAAAGCGAATTGAAATTCATCCCGGCGCTGAACTCGACACCAGGCGGAAGAGGCGCCCAGCCCATGTACTGGTCGTTCGACCTCCAGGTCACCCAGGCGGGGCCCCAGACCGTGCCGGGAACCCAAAACCAGCCGATTTCGTTATCCCAGCCCCAGCGGCCATAATGGAAGGGAATATCTCCCCATTCCTGGTCGGCGATCCAGGTCCAGCCGTAATCGGTCCAGACCCAATGTCCGTCGCTATAGGGCCGCCAGCGGTAGCCCATATGTCTGGGGATCCAAACGTAGCCGTAGGGATTGAATTCGATCCAGTTTCCATAGGGGGACAAACGATCATAAAAGTAGGAAGTATCTTCATATTGACCATACTGTTGAGGACTGTTAGGGTACTGTTGAACACCGGGGTCAATGTAACTTCCCCCGCTGGGGGGATAGCCGACTCCAGGTGAAGATAAATACCCGGCGCAGCTCGCCATGATCACAAGAATCACGGGAATGATCCAGAGGCATCTTTTCATGTTCGTTCTCCTTCTATTTAATAAACTATGCAAACTGTGTGCCAATTCATTTTCGTTGTTTACTCCCTGCTTTCATGGATGTGACTTGCTTTCAACGCCATGAAAGCCTCGACACATGGGGTGAAAAGGATGGCACGGTCCTAACAATCACTTCGGGCTGGCTTGGCAGGCAATGTGCTTCTTTATAGGAAATGTCCTGTTTCATAGTACAATTACTCTGAAGGAAGCCAGCTCAATTCCGGTCGCCGGCCTGCCCTTGACCTAAAAAGGGTGATTCCCAACCTGCTGCGAAAATGGAAAGAATTTGGCATGAAAACCGCATTGATACGGGTGGCCTTTTACGAGTCCATCGGGCCATCCGATAACGGATGGGTGTCGGACGGCGAGAGGCAAAACTAAAAAGGGAGGTTTCTATGCTTTGGACAATCGTAGTCATCCTGCTTATTCTGTGGCTTCTGGGTCTTCTTACGGCTTACACCTTTGGCGGCCTTATCCACGTTCTTCTGGTCATCGCCTTGATCGTTGTGATCGTCCGACTGTTACAGGGACGGAAAATTCTTTAGCAGGGGAAACGCCAAAAAGAGAAGCCGGCGGCTAATTTTTCTTGAGGAAAATTGAGAGCAAGTCCATCACTCGACTTGATTTGAAGAGGGCGTACTTCCTGCTAAAGAGCGAGAATCAATAATGGCCAGAGCCGAATCGAGTGTCAGAAAGAGAGTTTGGAGAAAAGTTGTCGTTATCTTGATGGCGGTCCTAGTTTTTATCGGCTCGCTCATTTTTTGGCAGAGATACAAAATTGCCATATGGTATATGAAAGGAAACAAAATAGCGCAAGAAATGGTGATCCTCCTCATGCTGGAAAACGCGAGACCGATCATTGAGAGAAACCTAAAAATGACTCTTCCCCAAAAGATACTCAGCACGATGACAGGCAAGAGAAATGAAAAAGAGAGACAGAAAGGTGCTCTTAAAGATATCAGAAAATTCGTCGAGTTATGTTTTGAGAATCATTGGCTAAAATTCAAAAATGTCCATAACTTAGGTTCTTTGAACGGTTTTGATCTCCATGGATTTGACTTTGCGCTGGACTGGACCCGAGAAAATACGGAGGAAGTCTTAGAGGCCTTCAATGTCAATTTTTTAAAAAGAGAAGTCGGCAAAATGAAGGTAAATCAAGATTGCCATTTTCTCACCGAACTGAAAATTTACGTCGAGAAAAGAGCTAAAGAGAATTAATTTGCGAACGAGAGCGAGGAATGGAGGGAAAGAAGGAGGCAGCGGTCTTTGGCCAGAGCGGATGAACCCACGGAGAGGATGCTGAAAAGCGCCGCAAAGGAGATGGCGGCCTGAACACGAAAATCGGGAATGGCATTGGAACAGAGGTTGATCCCATAAAAACTTTATAAGGGGAGGTCGTATGCATCTCTTGTGGACAATTGTGGTCGGTTTTGCGGTCGGGGCTCGTCGCCAAGTTGCTCACGCCGGGAAGAGATCCGGGCGGATTTATCATCACCATCCTTCTCGGCATTGGCGGTGCCTTTGTGGCGACGTACATCGGACAACACCTCGGCTGGTATAGGGAGGGCCAGCCTGCTGGGTTCGTCGGAGCGGCTCCTGGGGGCCATCCTGATTCTGGTCATTTACCGATTGATCAGGAGGAGATAGCTGCATCCACCGTCAAAGAATACCCACGGGGATTGATCGAGCACCATCGATTTGTCGTTCTCCTTGTCTACCTGTGAGCCCCTGGGAGCCGGTGCGCTAAATTTCATGACGTGGCGGGTCCGATACAGGCCGCGACGGAAATGAAATGCGGAGGCGTGCCGAGAATGACGAAGATAGGCCACGCCTCTTCGAAACCGAACCTACCCGGGAAGAAATCGAGCGTTTTGGCGACATACACGACCGACCCGGGATTGTAGATGACGCCGTCGACGAGTCCGGCCTCTTTGCGACAGGACTAACGGCAAAGATGGATTTGTCAGTCTGGAGGAGCCGTCATGATTTCAGATCATTGACGGATCTTTTGCTCAGCTTTCAGATTCTTGACATCGATCCGCGACCGAGAATATTATCTTTTCGCGATGCGCAACATCGATCCCGGGCTTGATGGGTGGGGGAGTTGTGCCGCGCAAAAAAGCCAATCCTTATAGATTTGAATTCGAGGAGGTCTGAGATGAGGTCTACGATGTGGAGTCGACGGGCATTTCTGCGCACGGTTGGCGCTCTCGGGACGGCCGCCTATGCGGCGGGGGCCAGCCGCCTCGATGGTGTCTTGGCCGCTTCGCAGGCGGCGGCGAACCGGACCCCCGAGGATGTTGCCAAAGACGAGTTCTATTGGAGGGAGATCCAATTGGCCTTCAAGCTGGACCGGACGCTGATCAACTTGAACAACGGTTTCACCGCCCCCTGCCCCCGCGTCGTGCTCGAATCAGTCTGGCGATACATGGACATGATCAACATGTTGCCCTTCCATTACCAGGGCATGGTCGCTCAGAACATCCAGACGATCCGCCTGCGGATGGCCGCGGAGTTCGGCTGCGACCCCGAAGAGTTGGCGCTGACACGCGGCGCCAGCGAGTCCCTGCAAATCGTCCAGAATGGGATCGACCTCAAGCCCGGCGACGAGGTGGTGACGACCGAACAGGACTATCCGCGCATGCTGACAACGTGGGACCAGCGGATGCGGCGTGAGAGGATCAAAGTGACGCGTCTCCAGTTCCCGGTGCCGACGACGCAGGACGATCTCTATCAGCGTTTCGAGACAGCGATCACGCCGAAGACAAAAGTCTTCCACTTCTGCCACGTCACCAATCTGACGGCTCAGATGTTCCCGGTGCAGAGGCTTTCCCGCCTGGCCCGCTCGAAAGGGATCGTGACTATTGTTGACGGCGCGCACGCCCTGGGCCAGTTTCCGTTCAAGTTGCGGGACCTCGAGTGCGACGCCTACGGTGTCAGCCTCCACAAGTGGCTGCTGGCGCCGATCGGCAACGGCTGCCTCTATGTGCGCAGGGAGATGATCCCGAGATTCTGGCCGCTGCAGGCGGCCCCTGAACAGCAGGACAACGATATCCGCAAGTTCGAGGCCATCGGGACGCACCCGTGGGCCATCCGGGCGGCGCTCGGGGAAGCGCTGGCGTTTCATCAGGCCCTCGGAGCCGAGCGCAAAGCGGCGCGGCTGCGCTACCTGACGCTGCGCTGGGCGAACGCGCTCAAGGTTCATCCGCGCATCAAGATTTTATCGAACCTCGGCGAGCCAGCCGAGGCATGGGCGGTCGCAGCGGTCAACATCGATGGGATCGACGTCAGGGACCTGGCTCGGTTCCTGATGGATAAGTACCGAATTATCGCGGTGCCGCTCGTCGGAGGCGCGCCGCCCAACCAGGTCTTTGATTATCAGGCCCTCCGGGTGTCGCCGAACGTCTACACGACTCTCGAGGAGATCGATACGTTTGTGATGGCTATGGAAGACGCGCTCAAGAACGGCGTTCCCGGTGCCCAGACCGCGGGTTGGGTCGGCACGGATGGGGCAGCCGATTGGGCGATGACGATTGAGTAAGGGGAGGATTCTCATGAAGCGTTTGGTCTTTATGATTATCGTGGCGCTGGCCTCAATTCTAGTCGCGGGTGGAACCGCAGTCTACGCCCAGGGCACGTTTAAGATCCCGTTCAAGTTCGAAGCGGGCGGCAAGAAGTTCCCGCCGGGTGAATACCGGGCGGCCCAGAAGGGAAACGGACAACTCACGCTTCGACAGGAAGCGAGTGGCCAGGAAGTCCAGATCCCTTTCATGAGGAAGCTGGCCCAACCGGAGCCACCCGTCACACAACCACAGCTTGTCTTCGATATGGTGGGGAATTTTGAGCCGTCGTATACGGAATACGTGACCGACTATGTGCTGGCGGAAGTGTGGCTGCCGGGGGAAGACGGACTCCTGATTCACACCATGAAAGGAGCACACCAGACCAAAACTGTGACAGGGGAGAGCGCGAAGAAATAGTTTAAGGCTTGCGCTTGATGAGCTCTTTGTAGCTCAGGCAGTTGAGGATGTCGTCTTTTTCCAGCCAGGCGCGGCGGGCGATCCCCACTCCGAAGCGCATCATGGCCAGCCCGTGCGCGTAATGCGTATCGGTTCCGATCGTAATTTTGATCCCCATCTCCTTGGCCTTCTTGAGGTAAAACTCGTTCAAATCGAGCCTGTCAAAATAGGCATTGAGTTCCAGCGCTTTGCCGCGCGTCTTGGCGCCATGGAGAATTTTTTCGACATCGACGGTGTAGCCTTCGCGGCCTGAGATCAGCCTGCCGGTCGGGTGGGCGATCGTGGTCACGTAAGGATTTTGCATGGCCCGGAGGATTCTCTCTGTGACGTTCTTCTTGAATCCGGAATGGACGGCCCCGACCACGAAATCGAGCTGCTGGAGGACCGAGTCAGGGAAATCCAGTTTTCCGTCGGCCAGGATGTCCACCTCGCAGCCTCTGAGGACTCTGAAGCCTCGAAACCCCTTGTTCAGGGCATCGATTTCCTGCCATTCCTTTTTTATCCGCTCAACGCTCATGCCGTGGGCATAGGCCGCTGTCCCGGAATGATCGCAAAGGGCGATGTATTCGTAGTTCATCTTCCGGGCCAGCTCGGCGACCTCCCTGATGCTCGTGTTTCCGTCGCTGTACTTGGAATGAACGTGGAGGTCACCCTTGATGTCCTCAATCTGGACGGGACGAGGCAGCTTATGTTCCAATGCAAGTTCGATCTCCCCCCGATCCTCTCTCATTTCCGGAGGGATCAAGGGAAGGCCGAGGACCGCGTAAACTTCCTCCTCTGTCGCCCCGGCGATCTTCTCGGATCCCCTGAAGACACCATATTCGGAAATCTTAAGACCTCTGGCCTTGGCCATGCCGCGGAGCTTGATGTTATGGGACTTGGACCCGGTGAAATATTGGAGGGCCGCCCCGAATTCCGATTCGGCCACGATCCTGAGGTCGATCTGCCGTTCGGAGGTTTCTGTCTTCATGATGATCGAGCCTTTGGTGTCGCCTGCAGATAGCACGCGCAGGGTCCCGGGGAGCTTGGTAAAGTGGCGGATAATCTCGGCCCCGTTTTTGCCGCTGGCCAGGATGTCCAGGTCGCCCACGGTCTCTTTCATCCGGCGGAGGGAGCCTGCGGCGGAAACCTGATTGACGAGAGGGTTACCCTTGAGATAGACAACGACTTGATCGGCGATCGTCGAAGCCTCATAGATCGAGATCCGTTCCTGGACCTTTTCATGGGTCTCGATCCCTTTGCGGATGTTCTCGACCTTTTTATCGCCCATTCCGTAGAGTTTGGCCAGAGAGCCATCCTCGATGACCTGTTTCAGGTCGTCGAGGGATTTGACTCCGAGCTCTTTATGCGCCAGATAGACCGTCTTTCCTCCTACCCCCTGGATCTCCAGAAGGTTGAGCAGGCTCTCCGGGATATCCGCTAAAACCTCCTGGTATTTTTTCATCTTCCCGGTCCTGAGGTATTCTTCGATCTTCTGGGCCATCCCGCTCCCGATACCCGGGATTTCCTGGAGTCTCTTTTCTTTGGCGATCACCTCGACGTCTTCGGCGAGGTCCTCGAGCGTGCGGGCCGCCCGCTGGTAGGCGCTGACCCTGAAGCCGCTTTCTCCTTTGATCTCCAGGGCTTCGGCGATGCGGTTGAACAGAACAGCCAGTTCCTTGTTTTTCATCTTTTCCCTTCCTATTAATCGTAGCCGGCTACTTGCGTAAAAGCTTGAAGGCGTGGTTCCAGGAGCCCGAAAGGTTGCCGTAGATGATCCACAGCATGGTCAGAGGCTCGATGAACCTGGCTCCTTCAATCCCGCCGATGTCGATCGTCGGCCAGCCGAAGGACTTCAAGATTTGGGTGACTTTCTTCTTGGCCCGGCCATCATTCCCGCAAATGAACATATCCGGAGGACCACAGGGGAATTGGGGATTGACAAAATGGTCATACCCGATGATGTTGAAAGCCTTGACGACGCGCCCCTCAGGCAGCCACCGTTGGATCCGTTCGCCTGCGGAATCAGTATGACCGAGAGCGAACCCTGGTGGTGCATGGCTGGGGAACACCAGAGGATTGGTCACGTCGATAACGATCTTCCCGGCCAGATTCTTGGGGCCGGCCAATTTGATGGAGTTCTTCGCGCCGCTCCAAGGCACCGCCAAGACCGCGAGCTCGGCAAACGCTGCCGCCTCGGCATAGGTTCCGGCCGAGGCGCGAGGGCCGTTCTGGGAAACCCAATCTTTGACTTTCTTCCTGCCGGGCTTGCGAGAACCCATCTTGACCTCGTACCCGAGACCGATAAATCCCCCTCCCAGCGTTCGGCCGACATCTCCCGTGCCCAGAATTCCCACATTCATCTTTCCCTCCTGTATTTCGAGGGGTTACTCAATCTTAGTTTAGCAAGCCGTTGGGGAGGATTCAAATTTCAACAAAAAGGCCAGAAAAAGAGAACGCTGTTCAATATCGAGAATGGAGGGCAATCTGGTCTACAGAATCTATCCGATCACAAACTTATAAAACTTCTTTTTCCCGACCTTGAGATTGTGTTCCTTTTTTTCCGTGACGTCGAGCTTATGATTGATGTCTTCGATCCTTTGGCCATCCAGATACACTCCTCCCTGCTGCATCACTCGTTTTGCTTCTCCGCGGGAAGGGAAGATTTTTAGCTCCATTAAGATATCGATCAGCGGGCGCTGAACTTGGTCAATCGCACGATCACTTATTCGCACTTTTTCTGTGATGATATCCGCGGGAATTTCTTTGTGCTTGAACACTCTGTCGAATTGTTCGGCGGCCTCGGCGGCTTCTGCCTTTCCCCAGAAATCAGCCACGATTGAACCGGCCAACTTCGCCTTAAGGTCCCTGGGGTTGAGATTACCGTCCGCGATCTCTTGCTTCCAGAGCGCGATTTGGCTGAGGGTCTCGTCGGTCAGGAGCTCGTAATAACGGAACATCAGCGGGTCGGAGATGGACATGATTTTCCCGAAGATCTCTTTGGGCGGTTCGGTTACGCCCACGTAGTTCCCAAGCGATTTGCTCATTTTCTCGACACCGTCGAGCCCTTCCAGGAGCGGCGTTGTCATGATGACCTGGGGCTCCTGTCCGAATTCCCGCTGGATGTCCCGGCCGACCAGAAGGTTGAATTTTTGGTCCGTCCCCCCCAATTCCACATCGGCCCTCAAAGCCACTGAGTCGTAGGCCTGCATCAGCGGATAGAGGAGCTCATGGACGGAAATCGGAAGCCCCGCTTTGAACCGGTTGGAAAAGTCGTCTCTCTCCAGAATCCTAGCCACCGTGTATTTGGCGGTCAGCCCGATGATCTCAAAACTGGAGAGCTTTCCCAGCCAACGGGAATTGAAGTCGATGATCGTTTTTTGAGGGCTCAGAACCTTGTAGATTTGGGCCTTATAGGTCTCGGCATTCTTCGAGATCTCCTCGCGGGTCATCGGAGGCCGAGTCGCCGAACGGCCTGACGGATCGCCGATGAGGCCGGTAAAATCTCCAATCAGAAAAATGACATCGTGGCCGAGATCTTGAAAGTGCTTCATCTTGCGCAGCAGCACGGTGTGGCCGAGGTGGATATCCGGGGCCGTGGGGTCGAAACCGACCTTCACTTTCAGCGGTTTTTTCTCCTTGATGGAGCGAGCCAGCTTTCTCTTGAGCTCCTCTTCCTGGATGACATCAACGCAGCCCTTCTTCAGATAATCGAATTGCTCAGCGACGGGTTTAAACATGGCTACCTTTTTTGGCCTTCCTTTATATTATCATCTATATGATTATCAATCACGAGCCTCCCCTCCCTGGCGAAAAATCACTCGCCACTGGTAACTAGTCACTGGTGATAGTCAATAGCTGGCTAATCTCGATTGACTGGTGACGAGTGACCAGTGACTATCTTATAAATACTCTTCTCCCTCTGATCTCGAGCCTGCCCTCGAAGAACAACCGCGCCGCCTCAGGATAAATCTTGTGCTCCTCAACCAGGATCCGGGCCGCCAGAGTCTCCTCGGTATCATCCTGCAAAACCGGCACGACCGCCTGAAGGATGATCGGGCCCATGTCCACTTCTTCGGAGACAAAGTGGACGGTCACACCCGAAAACCGGACGCCCCAATCGATCGCCTTTTGCTGGACATGGAGCCCCGGGAAGGAGGGGAGCAGGGCGGGGTGGATGTTCATGATCCGGTGCTTGAACTGTTGGCAGAAAAGGGGCGTCAGGACCCTCATATAGCCAGCCAGGCAGATGAGATCGATGTTGCGTTTCCTGATCTGGCGGATGACCTCTTTATCATAGTCTTCGCGGCTGGCAAATAGCTTCGCATTGAGATAAAGCGCTTCGAGGCCCCTCTCCCTGGCGATCCCCAGCCCGGGGGCATCCTCTTTGTTGCTGAAAACCAGGGCCATCTCGGCGTTGATCTTTCCGGCGAGGATCGCGTCATGAAGGGCCTTAAAGTTCGATCCGCGCCCGGAGATCAGAACCGCAATTTTTCCCCGCTTCTTCGGACTCACGAAAACATCTTCGCTCATGAATTCTCCGCTTCTTCGAGGGATTCAAAATTGGATCATGATTCCGATCTTAAGGGAAAAGCCGTTCAGATCAATCAAGGCCTCGCGCACAGACCTGAAGATCTCACCCTGGGGGGCTGCGGCCAGGAGGCGCAGCCTGGCCTGCCAGAGTTTAACGGTTGGGATGTACTCCTCATAAAAATAGAGCGTTCCAGTCGTCCCGTCCGGGAGCTCACCCTGGAAGTGCTTCGGTCTGGATGCGTGGCCGGTCGCTTCGAAGAAGAAGCCGACGTTCTTCTCAACGTCGTACCTGGCGCCGAGACCAAACTCGAAAAGGGAGCCCCGGGCGGTGGCGTTTTGGGCAGAAGAACCATAAGCAAAAATGACCGCCGGGAGTAATTTTTCGCCGTCGCGGTCGATATACCTGGCCCAGAGGGCGCCGCCCCCGGCTCTCAAGAAAAGGCTCATTTTTTTTCCCAGCGGGAAAAAGAAATATCCGGAGAAAACAAGCGGGATGGCGCTGACCTTGGCAGGATGGGCGTAGATATACGTCGAAATGCCTCTCTGGATGGAGAGCTGGGCGTTCTTTTCGGAGATCTCTCCGTAGAGATATCCGGAGCCCAGACTGAAGGCCAGGCGCCGATTCAAGAACAGAATCAACTCTCCTTCGAATTCAGCTCCGATTTGAAAACGCTTGACCCCTCCACCCAGCAACGTCCAGCTGGGAGAGATCTGAACCCTGGATTTCCACACTTCCTCCCAGGTCTTGAGCGCGCGATTGACGTCTTTAAGGTTAAAATAGCAGGGTCCCCCTGAGATCTTAAGCCTGAGGTCGAGCCCGAAAGCCATGCAGGAGGCCAGGAGGCATAGGCACACAAAGGCGATTCCCCTTCTGGCTATCATTTTTTGCCTTTCTTGCCGATCATCTGACCTTGAATGCCTCCGGGATCGCGTTCTTCCAGGCCCTGAAACCGTCCCGGACCGGAAGACGGATAAGGCTGCGACCATGGTTGCGAATGACGACCCGGTTTCCTCCCGCGGTCCCGATGACGGCGGCTTTGACCCTCATCTTTTGAGCCAGAGCCAGAAGCCCTTTGACAGATCTTTTCTTGACGCTGATGACGATCCGCGATTGGGATTCGCCGAAGAGAAGAGCGTCGGCCCTCAGATCCTCCTGAAGGTCGACCTCGCAGCCGATCCTGTCCTCGGACAGAAAGCTGCACTCGGCCAGGCAGACGGCCAATCCGCCCTCCGAGGCGTCGTGGGCCGAGCGGACAATTCCCTGCTCGATCGCTTTCAGACAGACCTCATGGACTCTTTTTTCGAGCTCGAGGTCGATCAACGGCGGAGTGCCTTTTTCCAGGCTGAACAAAATCTTGAGGTACTCCGAGCCGCCCAGTTCGGCTCTGTTTTCGCCGAGGAGGACGATCGAGTCACCTTCTTGCTTGAATCCGGGGCCAGTGACTTTAGCGCAATCTTTCACTATCCCGACAATTCCCAGGACAGGAGTTGGGTAGATGGACACCCCTTCGGTCTCGTTATAGAAGCTGACGTTTCCGCCCGTAACAGGAATGGAAAACGCCCGGCAGGCCTCGGCCAGGCCATCGATTGTGTCTTCGAACTGCCTCATCACTTCGGGCTTTTCGGGATTGCCGAAATTCAGGCAGTTGGTCACGCCGATGGGTCGGGCGCCGACACAGGCCAGGTTGCGGCAGGCCTCGGCGACGGCGATCTTTGCTCCCGTTTTCGGATCGAGATGAGAATAAAGAGAATTTCCGTCCAGAGTCATAGCCAGAGCTTTGTTCCGGCCCTTGATCCTCAGCACGGCCGCATCCGCTCCGGGAAGATGAAGAGTGTTGATATGGACCATATGGTCGTATTGCCTTTTGACCCATTCCTTATCGGCGATGGTAGGAGAAGAGAGGAGCTTGATGAAAACCGGGTCGAGGTCAGCCGGAGAGGGAAAATCCGTCGCAGTCGCGGCGGTTTTGGGCGATGGGGCCGGTGCGCTGGGCCTTCGATAGGCCGGGCACAGGTCCACAATGGCCTGAAGCGGCAGGTCGACGACGACCTCACCGTGGAAGCTGACCTTGATCCTTCCTCCCTCCACGACTTTTCCGATCACGACCGCGTCAAGATCCCATTTTGAAAAAACACCCCGAACCGCTTCCACCTCCCGTTTCTTGGCCACCAGGAGCATCCTCTCCTGGGATTCGGAGAGCATGATTTCGTAGGGAGTCATGCCCTTCTCCCGCTGCGGAACGCGGTCGAGATCGATGTCGATTCCCATGTTCCCTTTGGCGGCCATCTCGGTCGTGGAGCAGGTCAGCCCGGCGGCTCCCATGTCCTGGATGCCGACGATCAAGTTCCTGGCCATCACCTCCAGACAGGCTTCGAGGAGAAGTTTTTCCTTGAAGGGGTCGCCAACCTGGACATTCGGCCGTTTGTGTTCCGTTTCCTTCCCGAATTCGGCTGAGGCCATAGTCGCGCCGTGGATGCCGTCGCGGCCTGTTTTGGCGCCGACGTAGAGGACAGGGTTTCCCTCTCCTTCGGCTTTGGCGTAGAAGATCTCATTTTTCTTGGCGATCCCCAGGGCGAAGACGTTGACGAGCGGGTTGAGGGAATAGCAGTCGTCAAAATAGACCTCTCCGCCTACGGTCGGGATCCCCATCGAGTTGCCGTAGCCTGAAATACCGGAGACGACGCCCTCCATGATCGCCTTGTTTCTCGACTTATGGAGCGGACCGAAACGGAGCGAATCCATGACTGCGATCGGCCGGGCTCCCATGGTGAAGATATCGCGCAGGATGCCCCCCACTCCAGTCGCGGCCCCTTGGTAGGGCTCGATGAAGGAGGGATGGTTGTGAGACTCGATCTTGAAAACCACGGCCAGGCCTCCGCCGAGGTCAAGGATGCCGGCGTTCTCACCCGGACCCTGGATGACACGCTTTCCCGTGGTGGGGAGCTTTTTGAGGTGAACCTTGGAGCTTTTATAGCTGCAGTGCTCCGACCACATGAGCGAAAATATCCCCAGCTCGGTGATGTTGGGTTCTTTGCCGATAAGTCTGACGATCAAGTCGTATTCAGCAAGCGTCAGGTTGTGATCGGCGATTGTTTTTGGGTCGATCATGTTCTGACTCGTAGGCCAGGCGCGATTGACTTTTTTGGCTTTTGACGAGAAAGACCCGAGAGACGAGATGGACGAGACAGGCAGGAGATTATCGATTTGAAGATAGTCCTACCGTCGATGCTTCCCAGAAATGATTCCGAGGCGCGCTCCGGATGGGGCATGAGTCCGAGCACGTTTCCTTCTCTGTTGATCAGGCCGGCGATATTGTCCAGCGACCCATTGACGTTGGCGTCATCGGTGACCCGTCCCTTTTCGTCGCAATAGCGAAAGATGATCTGCCCCTTCTGCTTCAACTCGCGCAGGGTATCCGGGGGAGCATAGTAGTTGCCGTCAAAGTGAGCGATTGGGATCTTGAGGACCTGGCCTTTTTTGGCCCTGCAGGTGAAAGCCGTGCGGTCATTCTCGACCCGGATGTAAACGAACTGACACAGAAACTTCAGGTTCTTGTTCCTGAGCATGGCGCCCGGAAGAAGGCCCAGTTCGAGGAGGATTTGAAAGCCATTGCAGATGCCCAGGACGCGACCTCCCCGGTCCGCAAACTCGCGGACCTCCTGCATCAACGGAGAAAACTTAGCTATGGCCCCGGACCTGAGATAGTCACCGTAAGAGAAGCCGCCGGGCAGGACGACGCAGTCGACCCCATGGAGGTCGTGCTCCTTGTGCCAGAGTACGGCCGTTTTCTGATTGAGGACCTTCTTGAGCACATAGTAGGTGTCATAATCGCAATTCGAGCCGGGGAAAATGACAACTCCGAATTTCATGGACTATTCGATGATCTGCCAGGAGAATTTTTCGATGATCGGATTCGCCAGGACCTTGTCCGAAATCTCAGGTATCACTCGTTCTGCATCCTGGCGAGACAGGTCCTCCAGTTCGATCTCAAAAACCTTGCCCTGCCGGACGTCCCGGACGAAGGCGTAACCGAGCGTGTGGAGGGCATTCTTGACCGTCTGCCCTTGGGGGTCGAGCACGCTGTCTTTAAAGGAAACCAGGATTCTAACTCTCATCGGCCAAAACCCTTTCGTAGATGTAATCTATTTTTTCGAGATAGGGATCGAGGGAAAAACACCCTTCGACCTCTTCCCTGGAAAGGACCCGACTGATCTCCTGGTCCGCCGCGACCAGGCCCTCAAAATCGAGGCCCTCGTTCCAAGCCTTGAGGCTGTTCTTCTGGACGATCTGGTAGGCTTGATCCCGGGAGACGCCCTTTCCGGTTAACGCCAGGAGGACGCTCTGGGAAAAGATGAGGCCGCGGGTCGCCTGGATGTTCTTCGCCATCCTTTCGGCGTGGACCACCCAGTTCTTGATGACGTCTGTCATCTCGGCCAGCAGGAAGTCGGTCAAAATGAAAGAGTCAGGCAGAATAACCCGCTCCGCCGAGGAGTGAGAGATGTCGCGTTCATGCCAGAGCGGTATATTCTCCAGGGCGACTTGGAGGTTTGCCCGGACCAGCCGGGCCAGGCCCGAGACACGTTCGCAGCGGACCGGATTTTTTTTGTGCGGCATCGAAGACGAGCCCTTCTGTCCCTTGGTGAAAGGCTCCTCGAGCTCGAGGACCTCCGTCCGCTGAAGATGTCGAATCTCCAGGGCAAACTTTTCGAGGGAGGTGGCCACGAGTGCGAGAGCGGCGAGGACTTCGGCATGACGATCGCGCTGGAGAACTTGGGATGAAACCTTCGCCGGTTTGAGCTTCAACTTCTTGAGGGCGAGGACTTCGACTCGAGGGTCGAGGTGGATGTATGTGCCCACCGAACCCGATATCCGGCCGCAGCTGATGACCTCGAGCGCGCGGTCGAGGCGGGCGAGGTGACGTCTGGCTTCCTCGTACCAGATCAGAATTTTGACGCCGAAGGTGATGGGCTCGGCGTGGACGCCGTGCGTCCGGCCGACGATAACCGTCCTTTTGTGACGGACGGCTTCGTCACGGAGAACGTTTGTGAGTCCCTCCAGATCTTTTCTGATCTTTTCAAGAGATTCTCTCATCAAAAGCGAAAGGGCGGTGTCGACGACGTCATAAGAGGTGAGCCCGAGGTGGATGTAACGGGCTTCTTCGCCCACCTTTTCGGCGACCGCGGACAGGAAGGCTATGACATCGTGCTTCACAACCCTTTCGATTTCCTCGATCCGGTCGAGCGAGAAACCTGCTTTTTCTTTGATCTTCTTGAGGCTCGGGGCCGGGATCTTGCCGAGCCTGGTCCAAGCCTCGCAGACGGCGATCTCGACATCAAGCCACTTCTGGAATTTGTTTTCTTCCGTCCAAATGGCGCCCATCCCGGGGAGTGTATAGCGCTCGATCATGATTTGAATCTTTCTAAAATTGAGGTCAAATCATAGCACACTCACAGCCGCGAAACAAGACGAAAGAAGCCGTTCTCCCCGTACTAGCTTGCTCGTTGTTAACGCGCCAGGCATTTGCTTGGATATCTTTCCCGATCTGGGTGATGTTCGTCACCACCCAGAAGCACTCGCTCCGTCGGCTCTCCTGATCGATGAAGGCTGCCGTTCGTTTCGGGGATCGGGAGACAGCTAGAAAAACGCTCCTTTTTGCTGTATAATAAACCAGCCAATTGGATGTGCTTAAAATTTTCGTAAATTATCTTGACAAAAAGTTGAGTTTGGGATAACATTTCGCGAGTAGGATTTTATTTCCTTTTCTACTAACTCTAGGATAAATTCGAGGAGAAAGTATAAGGATTCTTTGAATTTCCTGTCTTTTTTTCTATATTCCAGAGATTTTAACAATTTTCGGGAGAGGCTTTTCGATCAAGAATCGTGCCAGCGTAGCTCAGCAGGTAGAGCGGCTGATTTGTAATCAGCGGGTCGGGGGTTCGAATCCTCTCGCTGGCTCAGCTAAGGCGACGAGGTCAATGGGCAGGTACCAAAGTGGCCAAATGGGGCGGGCTGTAAACCCGCTGCGGAAACGCTTCGGAGGTTCGAATCCTTCCCTGCCCATTTTGGGCGGGAATAGCTCAGTTGGTAGAGCGTCAGCCTTCCAAGCTGGTGGTCGCGGGTTCGAATCCCGTTTCCCGCTCTTAGATGATTTTACGGAAAAGCCCAAGTAGCTCAGTTGGTAGAGCACATCCTTGGTAAGGATGGGGTCACCAGTTCAATTCTGGTCTTGGGCTCCATGAGAACATTCGATAGCCATGAGTTCAGGAGGTGATTGATGGCGAAGGCAAAGTTCGCGCGGACGAAGCCGCACATCAACATCGGGACGATCGGCCACGTGGACCATGGAAAGACGACGCTGACCTCGGCGATCACCCGAGTGCTGTCACGAACGAACCCGGCGATTCAGTTCAAGGCCTATGGAGAGATCGATAACGCGCCTGAAGAGAGGGAGCGGGGGTTGACCATCAACATCGCTCACATTGAATACGAAACGGCCAAGCGCCACTATGCCCACATCGATTGCCCCGGCCATGCGGACTACATTAAGAATATGATCACCGGAGCCGCCCAGATGGACGGGGCGATCCTGGTCGTGGCCGCCGACGACGGTCCGATGCCCCAGACGCGCGAACACATCCTCCTGGCGAGGCAGGTGAACGTTCCGGCGATCGTGGTTTTCCTAAACAAGATCGACCTGGTGGACGACCCGGAGATCCTGGATCTGGTGGAGTTAGAAATCAGGGAGCTTCTGTCAAAGTATGAGTTCCCAGGGGACAAAACGCCGGTCATCCGCGGAAGCGCCCTGAAGTCGATGGAATCGGATGGCGACCCCAAAAATGAATGGAACAAAAAGGTCATCGAATTGATGAGCGCGGTTGATGATTTCATCCCCCAGCCGGTTCGTCTGGTGGACCAGCCGTTCCTGATGCCGATCGAGGACATTTTCACGATCTCGGGTCGGGGAACCGTGGTGACCGGACGGGTGGAGCGCGGAAAGGTTCTGGTGGGGGAAGAGGTCGAGATCGTCGGCTTCGGAGAGACGAGGAAGAGGGTTGTCACCGGGGTC
Source organism: Candidatus Aminicenantota bacterium (assembly GCA_963701305.1). Classification (GTDB taxonomy): domain Bacteria; phylum Acidobacteriota; class Aminicenantia; order Aminicenantales; family CAVYOD01; genus CAVYOD01. Next base: position 512,436 of record OY969586.1, on the reverse strand, counting down.
GAAATGTTCCGGAAGATCCTGGACGAAGGGTTGGCCGGAGATAACGTGGGAGTGCTGCTGAGAGGCACAGAAAAGACAGAGGTAGAGCGCGGGATGGTGCTGGCCAAGCCCGGTTCGATTACGCCCCATCATCGCTTCAAAGCGGAGATTTTCGCCCTGAAGAAGGAAGAAGGGGGAAGGCACACTCCGTTTTTTACGGGGTACCGGCCCCAGTTTTATTTCCGGACGACCGATGTAACGGGGACGGTCAAACTGTCCCAGGGGATAGAGATGGTCATGCCCGGCGACAATGCCAACATCGAGATCGAGCTGATCACGGACGTGGCCATGGAGAAGGGATTGCGGTTCGCCATCCGGGAAGGCGGCCGGACCGTGGGCGCCGGCACGGTCACCGAAATTTTGGAGTAAAAATGATTTGGTCATTGGTCACCGGTCGAGAGCAAAGAAAAACGAGAGACCAGTGACTGATGACGAGTCGCCAGAGAGAAGTGAGAGATTGGGATGAGAGAGATAGTGACTTTGTTTTGTTCAGAATGCAAAAACCGGAATTATTCCAACACCAGGAACAAGAAGAAGCAGACTGAGAAAATGGAGCTCAAGAAGTTTTGTCCCTTTTGCCGGAAACACACGCTCCATAAGGAAGTCAAATAACTAGTGAGCCGTGAGCGGTGAGCAGAGGCGAATTCGCGGCGGTTTGATTTTTCGACCGCACACAGAACCAATTGGCGCTAAAAAAGAAGTGGTGACAAGAAAGCTTATAAAGAGGAAGGTGAGTAGCTCAACTGGCTAGAGCAGCGGTCTCCAAAACCGCAGGTTGCGGGTTCGAGTCCTGCCTCACCTGCCACAGCCTGGGAAGAGAGATCGGGAGGAAAACGGCGACATCGTGTTCGGTGTGGCGAAGGGTAAAGACCATGAACGATAAGATCAGATGGTACAAGCGCTTTGGTAACTTCCTCAGGGAGGTGAGGGCCGAGCTCAAAAAAGTGACCTGGCCGGCGCGGGTGGAGGTGTACAGCACAACGATCGTTGTGATCGTGGCCACGATTTTCTTTGGTTTTTACCTCTTCTTCATGGACATTATTTTCTCCTGGGTGATCACGGAGATCAAATCGTTACTTGGATAAATTAGATAAAATTGGATTAAAGAAGATGGCAAAGAATTGGTATGTCGTTCACACATATTCAGGATTTGAAAAATTCGTGGCCGAGTCTATCCGCCAGAGGGCCTTGGAGCTGAGTATCGAAGACCAGATCGGACAGATCATCATTCCCACAGAGGACGTCATCGAGATCCGGGGAGGGAGAAAGGTGGTCTCCACCAAGAGGTCCTACCCGGGTTACATCCTGGTGGAAATGGAGATGACGGACGAAAACTGGCACATCATCCGGGACACCCCCAAGGTCACCGGATTCGTCGGTTCCGGGAAAAAGCCTTCTCCGCTCAACAAAGAAGAAGTCGGCCAGATCGTCGAGCACATGGAAACGACGTCCGAGAAACCGAAGCCCAAGCATTCCTTTGAGAAGGGTGAAGCGGTGCGGATCATCGACGGTCCGTTCTTCAATTTCAACGGAATTGTGGAAGAGGTCAATCACGAGAAAAACACCCTCAAGGTGCTGGTGACGATCTTCGGCCGGTCGACGCCGGTCGAGCTCGAGTTTCTGCAGGTGGAAAAAATTTAGGAGGAAACGATGTCCAAAGAGGTTGTCGCCAAGATCAAGATCGAACTCGTCGCCGGCCAGGCCAGCCCCGCTCCTCCGGTGGGAACGTCCCTCGGACCGCACAACGTCAACATCATGGAATTTGTCCGTCAGTTCAATGAGAAAACGAACAAGATGGAAGAGGGCCTGGTTGTGCCCGTCATCATCTCGGTGTTCAAGGACAAGAGCTTCAGTTTTGTCCTGAAGACGCCGCCGGCCTCCTTTCTTCTGAAGAAGGCGGCCGGGATAGCCAAGGGATCGGGTGCTCCGAATAAAGAAAAGGTCGGCAAAGTCACGAGGAAGCAGGTCGAGGAGATAGCCCGCCTGAAGCTGGCGGATCTCAACGCTTACGACCTGGAAGCGGCAGCCAAGATCATCGAGGGCACGGCCAGGAACATGGGTTTGGAGATCATCAGTGAGTAAACACGGCAAGAACTACTCAAAAGCGAGGGAGTTGAAGGACCAAGCAAAACCCGATTATACGATCGAGGAAGCGGTCGGGCTCCTCAAGAAAGGGGCTTACGCCAAGTTCGATGAATCGGTCGATATGTCCATTCGCCTGGGGGTCAACCCCAAGCATTCCGACCAGATGGTGAGGGGGACGGTCGTCCTTCCCTACGGGACCGGCAAAACCAAAAAGATCTGTGTCCTCGCGACCGGGGAGAAAATCAAGGAAGCCGAGGAAGCGGGGGCTGAGTACGCCGGCGGGGAAGAGCTGATCGAAAAAATCGCCGGGGGATGGATCGATTTTGATGTGGTCATTGCCACCCCCGATATCATGAGGAGTGTCGGCAAACTCGGCCGCATTTTAGGAACCAAGGGACTGATGCCCAATCCCAAGTCGGGGACCGTCTCTTTCGATATAAAAAAAGCCGTGGAAGAGACCAAGGCAGGGAAGGTGGAATTCCGGCTGGACAAAACCAGCATCATCCACTCTCCCGTGGGCAAGGTCTCCTTCAGTGAAGAGAAACTGGCGGAGAACATCAAGTCCTTTATTCTCGCCATCGTCCATGCCAAGCCGCCGGCGGCCAAGGGGAAGTATATCCGAGGCATGTATGTTTCTTCGACCATGGGGCCTTCCTTTAAGCTGTCGGATGCGTTTCTGGAAAAATAGGAGAAGAGAACGTGGAAAAGGGAAAAAAGGAGCAGATCATCAACGAGCTCGTGGAAGCCTTTCGCGACCACAAGACCTTCTACCTGGTGGACTTTAAAAAGATGCCCGTCTGGCAGTCGGTCGAGTTGAGAAAGACGCTGCGCAAGCATTCTTTTTGCCTGAAGGTCGTCAAGAACCGTCTGGCCTTGAGGGCGCTCGGGGACCAGGCGCCGGAGAGCCTGAAACCCTATTTTGAGCGGCCCACGGCCGTCGTCTTTGCATCCGAAAATCCCATCGGGTTGGCCCGTCTTCTCAAGGACTTCTCGGCTCAAAACAAAGTCCTGGCGGTCAAGGGCGGCATGGTGGAAGGAAGATTCCTGGCCGGGGAGAGATTCGATGAGATCGCCAAGCTGACCTCTCGAGACGATCTCCTGGCAAAATTCGGCTATCTGATGGCCTACCCATTGATGAAATTATTGAGGACTCTCGGAGCTCCGCTTAATAATTTCGGAAGTCTGTTGGGTCAGATAAAAAATAAAGAATAGAGTTGGAGGTAAAAATGACCAAAGCACAAACAAAAGAGGAAGCCAAATTGACAAAGGATCAGTTCTTTGCCCACTTGGATAATCTGACGGTGCTGGAACTCTCGGATTACATCAAGGAGTTTGAGCAGAGATACGGGATCAGCGCGGCGGCGGCCGTTCCCATGGCCATGGCTGGAGCCGCGGCTCCGGCCCAAGCCGAGGCCAAGGCTGAGGAAAAGACACAGTTCAACGTGATCCTGAAGACAGTCGGTGATAAGAAGATCAATGTCATTAAGATTGTCCGGGAAGTGACCAGCCTCGGATTGAAAGAAGCGAAGGACCTGGTTGACGGAGCGCCCAAGCCGGTCAAAGAAGGCGTCAGCAAGGAAGAGGCGGCCGCGATCAAAGCCAAGTTCGAAGAAGTCGGAGCAGGTGTCGAGCTGCAGTAAGCCGCGAGGCGGATTTTCCGTGATTTTCTTGACCAATGACCAAAAAACTCTTTTTTGAGAGTTAACATGCAAAAAGAATCAAAAAATGTTTATCGCGAACGGGTCGATTTTTCGAAAATCAAGAGCATCTTTCCGATGCCGGACCTGCTCGCCATTCAGAAGCAGTCCTATCTGGAGTACCTCCAGATGGAACTCTTGCCTGAGGAACGCATAGACATCGGGCTTCAGGCGGCCTTCAAGGACATCTTTCCGATCTCTGATTTCAAGGAAACGACACAGCTGGATTTCATCAGTTATTCGATCGGGAACTGGGAGTGCAAGTGCGGACGTCTCAAGGGAGTTGAGAATTCACGGGCTCGTTGCAGCGGCTGCGGGACCCTCCTGCCGTCCGACGCGGAGCTGACCGAGAAGGAGATTTGTCCCTATTGCAGCGCGATCAGGAAGATTGAGATGCCCATCTGCGAGCACTGCGGAGACAAAGTCGGGCTCAAGATGAAATACAGCGCCCTGGAGTGTCTGCAGAAGGGCTACACCTACGCCGTTCCCCTCCGGCTCAAGGTCCAGCTCGTCTCCTGGGAAAAAGACGCGACCACCAAGGCCAAAAGGCTCAAGCACATCAAGCAGCAGGAGGTCTATTTTGGTGATATCCCCCTGATGACGGACCGGGGGACGTTCATTTTCAACGGAATCGAACGCGTCGTCGTAAGCCAGCTGCAAAGGTCTCCGGGAGTCTTCTTCAGGCCCGGAGAGACGAAAGGCTTTTTTATCGCCAAGATCATCCCTTACCGGGGAGCCTGGGTGGAATTCGAGTTCGACGCCAAGAACAATCTCTATGTCCGGCTGGACCGGAAAAAGAAATTTCTGGCTACAGTCTTCTTGAGAGCCCTGGGCTTTGGGTCGGACGAGGATATCCTTCGCCTCTTTTACAGGGTTTATAAGGTGCAGCCGGAAAACGGCAAACTCCAATGGGAACTCGCGGAGGGTTTGGTGGGCAGGACGGTCGATGAAGATGTCGTCGACCCCAAATCGAAGAATGTTCTTCTTGGCGCCAAGAAGAAGCTCACCCAGGAGGTTTACGAAAAGCTCAAGGAGCGCGGAGTCGCCAAGATCGCCCTGGTTAAGAAGCAGCTCCAGGGCGCCTATTCCTTCGGATCGGTCAAGGGAAAAATCCGGGCCAACGAAGAGCTCAATGAAGTCCAAATCGATCTGCTGTGTGGCCGGGAGGAGCCCTTTGAGATTTTCTTTCCCGAGGAGGACAAGGCCGGGACGATTATCAGCACGACTCTCAAAAAGGATCTGCGCAAAGACACCAATCAGGCGCTGGCCGAAATCTACCGCAAGCTCAGGCCGGGAGAGCCCCACACCATGGAGAGCGCCCACGTCCTTTTCCATAACCTCTTTTTCAACTCCCAAAAGTACAACTTCTCTCGCATCGGCCGGCTGAAACTCAACATCAAGCTGGGGCTCGAGACCTCCATGGAGGAGAAGACCCTGACCCCGATGGATTATGTCGAGGTGATCAAGTACCTCCTCAAACTGCGCCGCGGCGAGGGCATGACCGATGACATCGACCACCTGGGCAACCGGAGGGTCCGGTCCGTCGGCGAACTGGTGGAGAACGGTTTTCGGATCGGCCTGACCAGGATGGAACGGACAATCAAGGAGAAGATGACGATCACGGCGGATCTGGCTTCAGCCATGCCCCAAGATCTGATCAATTCCAAGCCGGTCATCGCCGCTCTCAAAGAATTCTTCGGAAGCTCGCAGCTGTCACAATTCATGGACCAGATCAATAGTCTGGCCGAGATCACCCACAAAAGAAGGTTGAGTGCCCTCGGTCCCGGCGGCCTGAGCCGGGAGCGGGCGGGTTTCGAAGTCAGGGACATCCAGACTTCCCATTACGGCAGGATCTGTCCGGTTGAAACGCCGGAAGGCCCCAACATCGGTTTGATCTCGTCGTTGAGCTGCTACGCCCGTGTGAACAACTTCGGATTCATTGAGACTCCCTATCGTAAAGTCAAGAACGGGAGGATCATCGATTACGTCAAGATTCTCCATCCCGGAGCCAGCGATTACAAAGTCGGAGAGATCGTCGAAGAGGACAAGATCCTGAAAGAAATCAAACAGCTCAAAGAGGCCAAGGCCAGGCACCTGCCGGTCTTTGAACCCTACTGTTTTTATCTTACCGCTTGGGAAGAAGAGAAGTACAATATCGCCCAGGCCAATGCGGTCGTGGACGAAAAAGGCCATTTCGAGAATGAGCTCATCAGCTCCAGGCAGGCTGGGAATTTCAAGACTATTCCTCGCGAGCAGATAGATTACATTGATGTATCCCCCAAGCAGCTCGTCTCCCTCTCGGCGGCCCTGATTCCCTTCCTGGAACACGACGATGCCAACCGGGCCCTGATGGGTTCAAACATGCAGCGGCAGGCCGTGCCACTGCTCCGCCCGGAAGCCCCCTTCGTCGGCACCGGGATCGAGCATCTCGTGGCCTCGGGATCGGGCGAGGTGATCACCTGCCAGAGGCCGGGGGTGGTCGAATTTGTGGACGCGGAACGAATCCTGATCCGGGTCGATGAGAGAGAAAACGCCAAGGAGTACGAGGTGGGGACCGACCTTTACCTCCTCATCAAGTTCTTGCGGACCAATCAGAACACCTGCATCAACCATCGACCGATCGTCCGAAAAGGGGACAAGGTGGAGAGGGGCCAGATTCTGGCCGACGGCTCCTGCACCGACCTGGGAGAGCTGTCGCTGGGCCGGAATGTCCTCTGCGCTTTCATGCCCTGGAGAGGCTACAATTTTGAAGACGCGATCATCGTCAGCGAGAAACTGATCAGAAACGACATTTTCTCCTCGATCCACATTGTCGAGGAAACGATTGAAGCGAGGGACACCAAGCTCGGGCCGGAAGAGATCACGCGGGATATTCCCAACGTTCCGGAGAATCTCCTCCGGAACCTAGACGAGAACGGCATCGTCCGCATCGGCGCTCAAGTGAAATCCGGCGATATCCTGGTCGGCAAAGTGGCTCCCAAGGGAGAGACTCAGCTGTCTCCCGAGGAAAAGCTCCTCAAGGCCATCTTCGGGGAGAAAGCGCTCGACGTCAAAGATGCCTCGCTCTACTGCTCCCCGGGGGTCGAGGGGACGATCATCGATGTCCGCATTTTTTCCCGCCGCGGGATTGAGAAGGGAAGCCGGGCCAAGCTGATAGAAAAAGATGAAATCGCCAAGATGAAGCGGAACCTGGACGACGAGATCACCATCCTTGAGGACGCCAAGCTGCGCAAGATCAAGAATCTGATCAAGGGCGAGACGGTCGAGAAGAACGTTAAGGTTGCGACCGGAACGCTTGAAAAAGACGCCAAGCTGACCGACAAAATCCTGGACGACCTCAGCGAAGAGGATGTCGATAAGCTCAAACTCCAGGACAACCCGGAGAGGGACAAGAGGATCAAGGACCTCGACAAGAAAGTGAAACGGCAGGTCGAAGCGCTCCGCGGGATCTTCAAAGAAAAAGTGGACAGCCTCAAAAAAGGCGACGAGCTGGCCCCGGGCGTCATCCAGGCCATCAAGGTCTTCATCGCCATGAAAAGAAAACTCTCGGTCGGGGACAAAGTCTCCGGCCGCCACGGCAACAAAGGGATCATCGCCAAGATCGTTCCCGATGAGGATATGCCCCGGCTGCCCGACGGAACGCCGGTCGAGATCGTCCTCAATCCGCTCGGCGTACCCTCCCGGATGAACGTCGGCCAGATCCTGGAGACTCACGCCGGATGGGCCGCCAACACCTTGAATCTGTGGCTCACTACGCCGGTTTTCGACGGGATCTCGGAAAAAGAGATCAAGGAGCTGTTGGTCAAGGCCGGACTCCCGGCTTCAGGCAAGATTCCCCTCTACGATGGGATCAGCGGCGAGCTTCTCGACCAGGAAGTCACGGTCGGCTACATCTACATGATGAAGCTTTACCACCTGGTCGATGACAAGATCCACGCCCGCTCCACCGGGCCTTATTCTCTGATCACTCAGCAGCCGCTCGGCGGGAAGGCCCAGTTCGGCGGCCAGCGATTCGGAGAGATGGAGGTCTGGGCACTGGAAGCCTACGGGGCCGCCTTCACCCTGCAGGAGCTCCTGACCGTGAAATCCGATGATGTCGAGGGACGGGCCAAAATCTACGAAGCCATTGTCAAGGGCGACCTCGAATTCGTCCCCGGCCTTCCGGAATCGGTCAACGTTTTGATCCGGGAGCTGCAGAGCCTTTGTCTGAACGTTGAGCTGGAAAAAGCCGAGAAAGAGGAGATTTTGCCCTGGGGGATCGAGGTTCCTCAGAGTGCCAAAGGAGAACGATGATGGATGCTAGGCCATCTAATATCATGGGCGGAAAACCCAAAATGGATTTTGACCGGGTCCGAATCAGCATCGCTTCACCCGAAAAGATCAAGAGCTGGTCCTGGGGAGAAGTGACCAAGCCTGAGACGATCAACTACCGGACCTTCAAGCCCGAGAAAGACGGGCTGTTCTGTGCCAAGATCTTCGGCCCGATCAATGACTTTGAATGCCTCTGCGGAAAATATAAGCGAATGAAATACCGGGGCATCATCTGCGAGCGCTGCGGCGTTGAGGTGACCAAGTCTAAAGTCCGGCGCGAACGGATGGGCCATATTCTGCTCGCCTCTCCGGTCGCCCACATCTGGTTCTTCAAGAGCCCCCCGAGCCGGATCGGATTGGTTTTGGACCTCTCGATCAAGGACCTCGAAAAGGTCCTTTATTTCGAGTCCTATATTGTTCTCGACCCCGGCGAAACCCCGCTCAAAGAAAAACAGCTCTTGACCGAAGAGGAGCACAAGGAAGCCCAGGAAAAATACGGCGACAAGTTCCATGCTTCCATCGGCGCCGAAGCGATCAAGGTTTTGCTCGTCAGGATCAACATCGCCAAGGAGACCGACCGTCTTCGCCGGCTTATGAAAAAGGAAACCTCCCAGCAGCGCAAGCTCCGCTACGCCAAGCGGCTGAGGATATTCAAGGCCCTCAAGAAGTCGGGGAACCGCCCCGACTGGATGGTTCTTGATGTCGTTCCGGTTATTCCTCCTGACTTGAGACCCCTGGTCCGCCTGGACGGCGGCCGTTTTGCCACTTCGGACCTGAACGATCTCTACCGCCGGGTGATCAACCGGAACAACCGCCTCAAGAAACTCATCGAGCTCAAGGCGCCGGAGCTTATCATCCGCAATGAGAAACGGATGCTGCAGGAAGCAGTGGATGCCCTGTTCGACAATGGAAAACGAGGACGGGTCCATCTCGGGGCAAACCGCCGGCCGCTCAAGTCGTTGAGCGAAGCGCTGCGCGGCAAACAGGGCCGGTTCCGCCAGAATCTGCTCGGAAAACGGGTGGATTATTCGGGGCGCTCGGTGATCGTTGTCGGCCCCGAGCTCAAGCTCAATCAGTGTGGGCTGCCGAAGAAAATGGCCCTGGAACTGTTCAAACCGTTCATTTTCCACAAACTGGAAAAAGAAGGACTGGTGCCCAGTGTCAAAGTCGCCCGGGAATGGCATGAGCAGGAGCGGCCGGAAGTCTGGGATTATCTCGAGGAAGTCGTCAAGGAGCATCCGATCCTCCTCAACCGGGCGCCGACTCTGCACCGCCTGGGCATCCAGGCCTTCGAGCCTATCCTCGTGGAGGGGAAAGCGATTCAGATCCATCCTCTGGTTTGCGCCGCCTTCAACGCCGACTTCGACGGAGACCAGATGGCCGTTCATATTCCGCTCTCGGTCGAAGCCCAGGTGGAAGCCCAGACCCTGATGCTGTCCACGAACAACATCTTGTCCCCGGCCCATGGAAGGCCGCTGACAATCCCCAGCCAGGATATGGTTCTGGGTTGTTATTATCTGACACTTGAGAAAAAAGGCCAGAAAGGTGAGGGCAGGATTTTCGTTTCTCCCGAGGAAATGCTCCTCGCCCTGGAAAACAAAGAGATCAACCTCCAGGCCCGGGTCAAGATGAGGTTCAGCGGGGCCTTCATGAACCTCTCGACCTATTATGACGACCAGGGCGTCATGACCTGCCCGGTCTCTTCACTGCGTGCGGAGCTGATCGATACGACACCGGGTCGAATCATCTTCAACAACGTCCTGCCAAAACAAATCCCCTTCGTCAATGGCACGCTCAAAAAGAAGGGCATCGAGAACCTGGTTTTTTACACCTACCTGCGGGTCGGCCTCGGAGAGACGGTGGATATGCTGGACAAGATGAAAGAGGTCGGTTTTAACCAGGCCACCCAGGCGGGCTTTTCTTTGGGGATCGATGATTTTGTCATCCCGAAAGAAAAAGCCGCCTTAATTGAAAAAGCCCATAAGGAAGTCAATTCGATCGAAAACCTCTACCGGGACGGGACGATTTCCTCTGGAGAGCGTTTCAACCGGGTTGTCGAGATCTGGGGGACGGTCACCGATAAGGTATCCAGCGCGATGATCGAGGAGATGAGGCGGATCAGTCTCGAAGGGAGTCAGCTCAACCCTCTTTTTGTCATGGCCGATTCAGGGTCAAGGGGCAACAAGCAGCAGATCAGGCAGCTGGCCGGGATGAGGGGTTTGATGAGCAAGCCTTCGGGCGAGATCATCGAGACGCCGATCGTCTCTAACCTGAGAGAGGGCCTGAACGTGCTGCAGTACTTCATCTCGACTCACGGCGCCCGCAAGGGACTGGCCGACACGGCACTGAAAACGGCCAACTCCGGATATCTCACCCGGAAGCTGGTCGATGTCGCCCAGGAAGTTATCGTCGATGAATATGATTGCGGAACGCTCAAGGGTATCAACGTGACGGCTATCGTGGAAAACGGCGAGATCATCGAGCCCTTCATCGACAGGATCGTCGGACGCACTTCGCTGGAGCGGGTGGTCAATCCCGACAACAACAAGGCGATCGTGGACATGAACGACGAGATCACCGAAGGGGTAACCCAGGAGTTCCAGATCCAGGGCATCGAGCGGGTCAAGATCCGTTCGGTTTTGACTTGCGAGGCCAAGCGCGGTGTCTGTCAATTATGCTACGGCCGCGCCCAGTCCTCGGGCCGGCTCGTCGAGCTGGGCGAGGCGGTGGGCATCATCGGCGCCCAGTCCATCGGGGAGCCAGGGACCCAGCTGACGATGCGGACATTCCACGTCGGGGGCATCGCCATGCGAGGCGCGGAAAAGTCCAAGATGGAAGCCAAGAACGACGGAGTCGCCCGTTTCAGCAACCTCAAGTCTATCGAAGACAAGGAAGGAACGATCGTCGTCGTCGAACCGCAATGCCACTATCGCCATTCTAGATCACCGCGGCCGCGAGATCGAACACTACCAGGTCCCCTATGGGGCCAGGGTGTTGGTCCACGACGGAGAGGAAGTCAAGGCCCGTCAGGGCGTCGCCGAGTGGGACCCCTTCAACACCTACATCCTGTCGGAAGAGGGCGGAGTGGTTCGTTTCCACGATGTCGTGCTCGGTGTGAGCATGGAAGAGGTCCAGGATGAGTTCACCGGCCTGATCACTCAGGTCATCATCGATCCCAGGGACGAGAAGCTGCAGCCCCAGATTGAGGTTATCGACGAGAAGAAGAAGGATGACAAAGGGCGTCCCGTTATCCTGCGCAAGCACTTTCTTCCCTCGGGAGCGAACCTGGAGGTCAAGGACGCCGACAAAGTCCACGCCGGGAACGTCCTGGCCAAGATCCCTAGGGAGGTCGCCCGAACCAAGGATATCACCGGAGGCCTTCCTCGGGCGGAGGAGCTCTTCGAGGCGCGGCGGCCCAAGGCGCCGGCCGTCATTTCCGAGATCGACGGAGTCGTCCAGATTGGCGGACTCCTCCGGGGCTACCGGAAAATCTCCGTCAAGAATGACCGAGGCGGAGAAAAAGAGTATCTCATCCCCAAGGGAGCACACCTGAGTGTGGGTGAGACGGAACGTGTCAAGGCCGGGACGCCCATGATGGACGGACCTGTGAACCCCCATGACATTTTGAAGGTCCTGGGAGAAAAAGAGCTGGCCGAATACCTCCTCCGCGAGGTCCAGGAAGTCTACCGGCTTCAGGGCGTCACCATCAACGACAAGCACATCGAGGTCATCATCCGGCAGATGCTTCGCTGGGTCAAAGTCGAAGAGGTCGGAGACACCGATTTTCTGGTGGATGAACAGGTCGACAAGTTCATATTCCAGGAAGAAAACGAGAAAGTGATGAAGAAGGGAGGAAAGCCGGCCAAGGCACGGCCACTCCTTCTAGGAATCACCAAGAGTGCCTTGAGCACGGACAGTTTCATATCGGCGGCCTCCTTCCAGGAAACGACGCGCGTTCTCACGGAGGCCAGCCTCTACGGAAAAGTGGATTATTTGAGGAGACTCAAGGAAAACATAATCATGGGCCGGTTGATCCCGGCTGGCACAGGATACAAGTTCTACCGGGACGTCGAATTGAAGGACGAGCCTGTGGAAATCGAGGAGAAAGAAGCCGAGGCTCCGCCCCCTGATACTCACTGAGATTTGAGCCCTCAAATTTGTTGACATGAGAATGCGGTTTTGCTATGATTCGAACATTCGTCCTGGGAGTCTTTTTCCTCGGATGATGAGGAAATTTCTGTTTTAAGAGGAGTAGGCTTTTGCCAACTGTCAATCAACTCGTGAGAAACGGACGGAATCCGAAGAGATACAAGAGCAAATCTCCGGCTCTGGAGTCGAGTCCTCAGAAGAGAGGAGTCTGTGTCAAGGTTTTTACGACAACGCCGAAGAAACCGAATTCGGCCATGAGAAAGGTGGCCAGAATCCGTCTCACGAATAACATCGAGGTCACGGGCTACATTCCCGGCGTCGGACACAACCTTCAAGAACACTCGATTGTCCTCATCCGGGGAGGCCGGGTGAAGGATTTGCCCGGTGTCCGGTACCATATCATCCGGGGAACCCTGGATTCCGAAGGCGTTCAGGCCCGGATGAAAGGACGATCGAGATACGGCGCAAAAAAGCCTAAGGAGAAGAGGGTCGCCAGCTAAAGGAGAAGCCGATGCCGAGACGTGGTATAGTCAAAAAGAGAAAAGTTCATCCGGACCCTTTTTTTAACAGCACCGTGGTGGCCAAGTTTATCAATGTCTTCTTGAAAAAAGGCAAGAAGAGCGTCGCTGAGCAGGTGATCTATAAGACGATGGAGCTCCTGAAGCAGAAGGCTAAGGAAGATCCTCTCAAGGTCTTCGAGAAGGCCATCGACAACGTCAGGCCGATGCTCGAGACGAAATCCCGGCGCGTCGGCGGCGCGACCTATCAGGTGCCGATCGAAGTTCCTCTCAATCGATCTGTCTCGGTCGGGGTTCGCTGGCTGATCCATTATGCCCAGGAGCGAGGCGGAAAGAGCATGGAAGAGAAGCTGAGCGCGGAGATCCTGGACGCGATCAACAACCGCGGGGGAGCGGTCAAGAAGCGTGAAGATACGCACAAAATGGCGGAATCGAATAGAGCCTTTGCTCATTATAGATGGTAGTCTCCATTAGAGAACGAGTGAATTTGTATAAGATTCGAATGGAGCGGAGAATTCATGCGGTCGTGTCCGATCGAACGAGTCAGAAACATCGGTATCATGGCGCATATCGATGCGGGGAAGACTACCACGACAGAGCGGATTCTGTTTTATACCGGCATCACCTACAAGATGGGAGAAGTCGATGAGGGCACGGCCGTCATGGATTGGATGGTTCAGGAGCAGGAACGCGGCATCACCATAACCTCGGCGGCCACCACCTGTTACTGGAATAACCACCGAATAAATATTATTGATACTCCAGGACACGTCGATTTTACGGCGGAAGTCGAGCGGTCCCTCAGGGTCTTAGATGGCGCCATCGCCATCCTCTGCGGAGTAGGCGGCGTCGAATCGCAGTCTGAAACCGTCTGGCGTCAGGCTGATAAGTATCGCGTCCCCCGGATCGTTTTCATCAATAAGATGGACAGAATCGGCGTCGATCCCGAGGCCGCGGTCGAGCAGATAAGGACCAAGCTGGCGGCCAAGCCGCTGGTCATCCAGATCCCCCTGGGGAGAGAAGAGAGCTTCCGCGGGGTCATCGACCTGGTGGAGATGAAGGAATACGATTGGGGCGACGACCTGATCGGGAGCGAATACGAAGTGAGAGATGTCACGCCTGATCATCAGGATGAGGCGGACAAGAGAAGAACGGAGATGATCGAGTTTTTGAGTGAAACGGATGATGCCCTGATGCAGAAGTATGTCGACGGGGCAGAAGTCGCGCCCGGCGAGATCAAGCAGGCCATCCGCAAAGGGACGATCGCGCTCCAGTTCTTCCCTGTCCTTTTCGGCGCGTCATTCAGGAACAAGGGTGTCCACCCCCTGCTCGACGCGATCGTCGATTACCTTCCCTCACCGGTGGATATCCCGCCCGTCGTCGGCCATCATCCCAAGTCCTGGGATGCGGAGGCCAGGCGGGCCTCGGATGAAGAACCCTTCTGCGGGCTCGTCTTCAAGATCATGAACGATCCGTACGCGGGCACGCTGGCCTTTTTCAGGGTCTACTCAGGCAAGACCAAGGTCGGCGCCTCACTCTATGATCCGACGGCCGGAGAAGAGGAGAGGGTCTCGCGCCTCCTCGAGATGCACGCCAACAAGCGGACAGAACTCAAAGAGGTCTATGCCGGTGATATTGCGGCCCTGGCTTCGATGAAAAACCTGACGACCGGCCACACCCTCTGCGTCAGGAATCATCCTATAGTCCTGGAATCGATAAAGTTCCCCGAGCCGGTCCTCTCGGCGACGATAGAACCCAGATCAAAGGTCGATCATCCCAAACTGGCCAATGCACTGGCCAAGCTGACCAAGGAGGACCCGACTTTCAAGGTCGTCCAGGATTCGATGACGGGGCAGACGCTCGTCAAAGGCATGGGCGAGTTGCACCTGGAAATCTTGATGGATCGAATGGCCCGCGAGTTTGGAGTCGAAGCGAACCTCGGTAAACCTCAAGTCGCTTATAAGGAGACCGTCCTCAGAGCCGCCGAGGGTGAGGGCAAGTACATCCGGCAGACCGGCGGACGGGGACAGTACGGGCATTGCGAGGTCCACCTCGAGCCTCTGCCCCGGGGCAAGGGATTTGAATTCGTGGATAAAACCAGAGGCGGGATCATCCCCAGGGAATTCATCCCCGACATCGAAAGCGGGGTGAAAGAGGCGATGGAAGTCGGCATTTTGGCCGGGTTTCCCGTGACCGATGTCAAGGTGAGCCTTGTCGACGGGTCCTATCATGAAGTCGATTCCAGTTCTATTGCTTATAAGATTGCCGGTTCGCTGGCTTTTAAGGATGCTGGATCCAAAGCGACCCCTGTCCTCCTCGAGCCTATCATGAGACTCGAAGTTGTAGCGCCGGACGAGTATCTCGGAGACGTCGTCGGCGACATCAACTCCCGGCGCGGGAAGATTGAAGCGGTAGAGATCAGGTGCGGGTCGAGAGTGATCCGGGCCCTCGTTCCGCTTTCCGAGATGTTCGGCTACGCCACGATCAGCCGGACCCTGACCCAGGGCAGGGGCGTTTTTTCGATGGAGTTTTTCCAGTATGAGCAGATTCCGTCCAACATCACCGAAGAAATCATCGCTCGGGTCGAAGGACGGATTCCTTATTATGATTCATCCAGGAGGTGAGTGATGTCGAAAGCAAAGTTTGCGCGGACGAAACCGCACGTGAACGTGGGGACCATTGGGCACATCGACCACGGCAAGACGACCCTCGTGTCGGCGATCACCAAGGTCTTGGCGACTAAGGGGTTGGCCCAGGCGAAAAACTACGAAGAGGTCGCCAAGGCGGACGTCAAGATGTTCCGCCGGGACGCGACCAAGATCCTGACGGTGGCCTTGGCCCACGTCGAGTATGAATCCCCGAAGCGGCACTACGCTCACATCGATTGCCCCGGTCACGCCGACTATATCAAAAACATGATCTCCGGAGCGGCCCAGATGGACGGGGCCGTCCTGGTCGTGTCGGCGGCGGACGGGCCGATGCCCCAGACCCGTGAGCACATCCTGTTGGCCCGCCAGGTGATGGTGCCGGCAATCGTCGTCTTCATCAACAAGGTGGATCTCCTGGATGACCCTGAGATCTTAGACCTGGTCGAATTGGAGGTCCGGGAGCTCCTGGTCAAGTATGAATTCCCCGGAGATAAAACACCAGTCATACGCGGGAGCGCGACCAAGGCCATGGCGAATCCCAGCGGCGAGGACGCGAAGCCGATTTGGGATCTGGTCGAGGCCATGGACACGTTTATTCCCGAGCCCCTCCGCGAGATCGACAAGCCGTTCTTGATGAGCATCGAGGATGTCTTCTCGATCACCGGTCGTGGGACCGTGGTGACGGGACGCGTGGACCGAGGCGTCGTCAAAGTCGGCGAAGAGATCGAGATCGTGGGGCTCGGCGAGACGAGAAAGACCGTGGTGACGGGTGTCGAAATGTTCCGGAAGCTTCTGGACCAGGGCCAGGCCGGGGATAACATTGGCTGCCTGTTGCGCGGTATCGGCAAGGAAGAGGTGGAGAGAGGCCAGGTTCTGGCCAAACCGGGTTCGATCACCCCCCACAAGAAATTCAGGGCATCGATCTACGTCCTGACCAAGGAAGAGGGCGGCCGGCACACCCCGTTCTTCACCGGGTACCGCCCGCAGTTTTATTTCCGGACGACGGATGTCACCGGGGACGTGAAGTTGCCGGAGGGAGTGGAGATGGTTATTCCCGGCGACAACCTGAATCTCGAGATCTCCTTGATCATGGAAGTAGCCATGGAGAAGGGGCTGCGGTTTGCGATCCGGGAAGGCGGCAGAACAGTCGGAGCGGGAACGGTCACAGACATTATTGAATAAAGAGTCATTGGTCACTGGAAACTCATCACCGGAAAGAAATGTCCAATCATCAAGAAATAAAGACGAATGGCCAGTGACGAGTGACTAGAGTAACTCATGACCAATGACTTGTGACAAATGACCAGTATGGAGAACTGAGGAACGACGATGGAAAAAATACGAATCAGGCTTCAATCCTTTGACCATCGGCTGTTGGACCAGTCGGTCAAAGATATCGTGGTCAAGGCCAAGCGGACGGGCGCCAGCATCTCCGGTCCGATCCCCTTGCCGACGAGGATCCAGAGGTTTTGCGTTCTTCGTTCTCCCCATGTCGACAAAAAATCGCGTGAGCATTTCGAGATGAGAATCCACAAGAGGCTGATCGACATCAGCGAATACAACAATGAGACGATCGAGGAGCTCCAGAAACTGGATCTCCCGGCCGGGATCGATGTTGAAATTCAGGCCTTTGGAGGCGGAGGAGAATGAGTCATGGTCGAGGGCTTAATAGGTAAGAAAATCGGCATGACCCAGGGGTTTGACGGAGAGGGGAGTGTTTATCCCGTCACCGTGATCAAGGCGGGCCCCTGCACGGTCATTCAGAAAAAGACCACGGATAAAGATGGCTACTCCGCTCTCCAGCTTGCCCTGGTTGAGGAGAAAGGGCCAAGAAAACCCAAGAAACCCGCCGTCGGCCATTTCAAGAAGTCCGGCGCTCCGGTCATGAAGGTTCTCCGGGAAGTGCGTTTCTCGGAAAGCGAGTCGATCAAAGAGGGAGACCAGATCCTGGTGGATATCTTCCAGCCCGGTGAAAAAGTTCACGTCACCGGCACGAGCAAAGGCAAAGGCTTCGCTGGAGTCGTCAAGCGCCACCATTTCCGGGGTGGCGACGCGGCCCATGGTTCGATGTTTCACCGAGCCCCGGGTTCGATCGGGGCTTCTTCTTATCCCTCCCGCGTCGTCAAGGGAATGAGGATGGGGGGCCACATGGGCGTCGACCGGGTCACGGTGAAAAATCTCGTGGTTGTTGAGGCGGATAAAGAGAACAATCTGCTTCTGGTGAAGGGGGCTATCCCCGGTGCCGGAGGCGGATATCTCCTGATCCGGAAGGAAAACTTTAACCCCAGGACCTCTTAGGAGGCAGAGAAGAGTCAACCATGGCCAAGCTACAAATATTAGATAGAAGCGGAAAGACGAGCGGCGAAGTGCATCTTCCCGAGGGGATCTTTGCTCGTCCGAAGAAGGACCACTTGGTCTATGAGGCCGTCCTTAACTACCGAGCGAATCAACGGCGAGGGACCGCGGCCACCAAATCGCGCGGCGAAGTCACGGGCAGCACCCGTAAGCCCTGGAGACAAAAAGGCACCGGACGGGCTAGAGCCGGGAGCATCCGTTCTCCTCTCTGGAGAAAGGGCGGCAGGATTTTTGGCCCCAAGCCGAAGGATTATTCCTATGAGCTGCCGAAGAAAGCGAAGCGCAGCGCCCTCAAGTCCGCCCTCTCGGCCAAGCTGGCCGAGAACCAGCTCCTGCTGGTCGATGGTTTCGTGTTCGCCGAACCCAAAACCAAAGAGGGGGCCAAATTTCTGGAGAGCTTCAAGCTCGATTCGGCTCTGCTGGTCGATACCCAAGAGAACAAGAACTTCTTTCTCTCCATGCGGAACATTCCCAAGGTGAAGGCCATCGATTACAAAGAGCTGAATATCTATGACGTCGTGACCTACAAGTGGCTCGTCTTCAGTGAGCGAGCCTTTTCATCCCTGATGGAGAAATTGAAGTGATCAAGGATCCCTACCAGATCGTCCTCAGGCCGGTTATCACCGAGAAAAGCACCACGCTCAAAGAGCGGAACAGAGAGATCTGCTTTGAAGTGGCCCGGAAAGCCAACAAGATCGAGATCAAGAAAGCGGTCGAACAGCTGTTCAAGGTCAAAGTGGAAAGAGTGCGGACGCTCAAAAGGATCGGCAAGATCCGGAGGGTCGGCCGGAACTCAGGCAAAACCAAAGACTGGAAGAAGGCCTACGTCAAGCTCCGGGAAGGCGAAAAAATGATCGAATACTTTGAGGCTGTCTAACATGGGCATAAAAACATACAGACCAACCTCCGCCGGGGTCAGGCACAAGACGGGCCTGACCTATGAAGAGTTGACGACTCGCGAGCCCTACAAGCCGCTGCTCAGATACCTCCCCAAATCGGGAGGACGGGACAGCCGGGGACATCTGTCGATCCGCCATCACGGCGGCGGCCACAAGCGAATGTACCGGATCATCGATTTCAGAAGAGACAAGATCGATATCCCCGGCCTGATAGAGACGGTCGAATATGACCCCAACCGCAGCTCTTTTGTATCTCTCGTGAGATACCGGGACGGGGACAGGCGTTACATCCTGGCCCCCTTCAATTTGAAGGTCGGGCAGTCCATCGTCTCCTCCAACTCCCAGGTGGACATTCTCCCCGGGAATGCGATGCCGCTCCGCCACATCCCCCTGGGGACGATCATCCACAACATCGAGATGAAAAAAGACAAGGGCGGCCAGATCGCTAAATCAGCCGGGAGCGGCGCCCAGATATTGGCTAAGGAAGGCGACTACGCGCAGGTCCGGCTGCCGTCCTCCGAGATCCGGAAGGTCCACCTGGACTGCCGGGCGACGATCGGGCAGGTCGGCAATCTGGATCACCAGAATATCTCCATCGGGAAAGCCGGCCGGACGCGCTGGCTGGGAATCCGTCCCCATGTCCGGGGCACGGCCATGAACCCGATCGACCATCCCCATGGCGGCGGAGAGGGGCGGTCCAAGGGCGGTCGCCATCCGGTCAGCCCCGAAGGCATCCCGACCAAGGGTTACAAGACCAGGAAGAACAAGCGGACCCAGAAATTCATCGTCCGAAGAAGGAGTAAATAGTTATGAGCAGGTCTCTCAGGAAGGGCCCCTACATCGATCCGAACCTGAACGCGAGGGTCAGGGAACAGGAAACTCTGGGAGAAAAAAGGAAAGTCCTCAAGACCTGGTCGCGCCGTTCGACGATCATCCCGGAGATGGTCGGGCTGACGATCGGCGTACACAATGGGCGGAAGTTCATCCCGGTTTTTATCACCGAGAACATGGTCGGTCACAAACTGGGTGAGTTTTCCCCTACCCGGACATTCAGGGGGCACACCTCCAAGACCGCCAGAACTCTCAAGGTAAAGAAATAAAATGGAAGAGCAAAATTTGGTCTCTCGCGCCGCGGGAAAATTCATCAGGATCAGTCCGCAGAAGTGCCGCCTGGTCGCTGACCAGGTCCGGGATCGCTATGTCGGCGAGGCCTTGACGATCCTTCGTTTTTCAGTGAAAAAGAAGGCGAGTTCGATCATCGAAAAAGTCCTCAGGTCGGCCATTTCCAATGCCCAGCAGAAGGTCCCCAATATCGACGTTGATAATCTTCACATCGCCAAGATCTTCATCGATGCGGGTCCGACCTGGAAGAGGATCCGGCCCGCGCCGCAGGGGAGGGCTTACAAGGTTATCAAGAGAACAAGCCATGTCCAGATTTATTTAGACGAGAAGAAAGGGAGATAGCCGTGGGACAGAAGACACATCCTGTGGGTTTCAGATTGGGATTCAACAAGCAGTGGACATCTCGTTGGTTCTCTAAGGGTCCGGAATACAGCCGCTTGATCCACGAAGACATCAAGATGAAAGAGGCGATCAAAGAGAAGTACTATCACGCCGGAATCTCCGAAGTCGATGTTGAGCGGGTCGGCCCCAAGATCCGGGTCATCATCCACACGGCCAGGCCGGGGATTGTGATCGGCCGCGGCGGAAAAGAAATCGAGAGTCTGAAGACCTTCCTGGAGGCGATCGCCAAAAAAGAGGTTTATGTGGATATCCGCGAGGTCGACAAGCCCGAGCTCAACGCCGTCTTGGTGGGCGAAGGAATCGCGGTCCAGCTCGAAAAGAGGATCGCCTACCGGAGGGCGATGCGAAAAGCCGTGGAGGGCGCCCTCAAGATGGGCGCTAAAGGGGTCAAAGTGATGTGCTCCGGGCGGCTGGGTGGAGTCGAGATCGCCCGCTCGGAATGGTATCTGAGAGGCCAGCTGCCGCTCCAGACACTGCGGGCGGACATCGACTACGCCTTCACCGAGGCCTTCACGACCTACGGGCAGATCGGGATCAAGGTCTGGATCTACAGGAGCGACGTCGATAAGGTCAAGATGACCTCCCAGTCCGTCGAGGTCGAGGAGATCTGACCATGTTGATGCCCAAGAAAGTCAAGTTCCGGAAGCAGCAGCGCGGCCGCATGAGAGGCAAGGCCATCCGAGGCTCAACCCTGTCGTTCGGCGAGTTCGGTCTCCAGGCGCTCGAGCCGTGCTGGCTCTCGGCCCGCCAGATCGAGTCCGGCCGCATCACCATCACGCGCTTTGTCAAGAGGCGCGGGAAGCTCTGGGTCCGGGCCTTCCCCTGGAAACCCGTGACCAAGAAGCCCACCGAAGTCCGGATGGGAAAAGGGAAAGGCGATCCCGAATTCTGGGTGGACGTCGTCCGGCCCGGAAAGATCTTGTTTGAACTGGAGGGTGTGCCGGAGGACCTCGCCCGTGAGGCGATCAGGCTGGCCGCCCACAAGCTCCCGATCAAAACGCGATTTGTCTCCAGGGAAGGCAGAGAACTCAAATGAAACTACGAGAGATGAGAGAGCTGTCTGTTGACGAACTCCAGACCAAAGAAGCCGAGCTCAGAGACCAGCTTTTCAAACTTCACTTCCAGCACGCCCTCGGGCAGTTGGAGAACCCGCTCAAGGTCAAGAATGTCAGGAAAGACATCGCTCGGATCAAGACTCTGTTGAAAGAGCTGAAGGACAAAACGGAGTAGGACATGGAAGCACGCCAAGAAAAAAGAAAAACCGCCAAGGTCGGAACGGTCGTCAGCAAGAAGATGAAGAAGACGGTGACGGTGGCCGTCGAACGGCAGGTCCGGCATCCTCTCTACAAGAAGATTATCAAGCGGCGAAAGACATTTCTCGCCCATGACGAATACGAAAAGTGCAAGGTTGGCGACGTCGTGAAGATCATCGAGACGCGTCCGATCAGCAAGCGAAAACGCTGGAGAGTGCTGGAGATCATCGGTTTATCGTCCAGCGAGACAGAAACTGATACTGGGGAAAGCAAAGCATGATACAGATGCAAACGAAGCTCAGGGTAGCGGACAACTCCGGCGCCCGGAGGATCATGTGCATCACTCCCCTCGGCGGGGGAGTGGGCCGGACGGCCTCGATCGGAGATATCGTCTCCGCGACGGTCAAAGAGGCCGAGGCCGAGAGCAAGATTCCCAAGGGCAAGGTTGTCCGGGCGGTGGTGGTCCGCACGAGGAAGGAAATCAGGCGGAAAGATGGTTCCTACATCCGTTTTGACGATAACGCGGCCGTCATTATCGACAAGGCCGGCGAGCCCGTGGGCACGCGCGTTTTCGGGCCCGTGGGAAGAGAGCTGAGGGAGAGGAAGTTCATGAAGATCGTCTCCCTGGCCCCGGAGGTTCTGTGATGGCTGCCAGCCAGGGAAAGTTGCGGCTCAAAAAGAACGATATCATCATCGTCCGAAGTGGCAAGGACAAAGGAAAGACAGGGAAGGTCCTGGTCGTTTTCCCGGAGAAAAACCGGGTGATCGTGGAGAGGATCAATTTCCTCAAGCAGTTCATCCGCCCCGACCGGAGCAAGAATGTCCAGGGCGGAATCATGGAAAAGGAAGCTCCCATCCAGATCTCGAACCTCATGCTCTATTGTTCCGAGTGCGAAAAAGGGGTCCGGATCAAGCACAAGGTCCTCGAAGACGGGAGCAAGGTCAGGGTCTGCGCAAAGTGCGACACCTCGCTGGAGAAAACATAATAAGGAAGATCCGATGAGCCGTCTTTACGAAAAATACAAAAAGGAAATCCTCCCGGAGCTTCAGAAAGAGCTCGGAATTGACAATAGCATGGCCGTTCCCAGGGTGGAAAAGATCGTTTTGAATATGGGCGTTGGTGACGCCATCCAAAACATCAAGGCCCTGGACTCGGCCAAGGCGGAGCTCAGCCTCATCTCCGGTCAGTTTCCGGCCGTGGGCCGGGCCAAGAAATCGATCTCGGCCTTCAAACTGCGCAAGGGTCAGCCGATCGCCTGCTATGTCACTCTTCGCCAGAAGAGGATGTACGAGTTCTTGGATCGTTTGGTCAATATTGTTCTTCCGCGCGTCCGCGATTTCCGCGGCGTCTCTCCCAAGGCTTTTGACGGACGCGGCAATTATACCTTGGCCATGAAAGAGCAGCTGGTTTTCCCGGAGATCGACTACACCAAGGTCGAGCGGGCGAGGGGCATGAATATCACCATCGTCACCTCGGCCCGCACCGATGAGGAGGCCTTTGCCCTCCTGAAGAAACTAGGAATGCCGTTCCGAGAGTCCCAATAAGGAAGGTGACCGTGTCAACACTAGCGCGTATGGCGAAATATCTGAGGGAACCCAAATATGCGATCCGGCGGAGAAGGCGGTGCCGGATCTGTGGTCGTTCGAGAGGCTACTACCGGAAGTTTGACATGTGCCGTCTCTGCCTTCGGGAGCTCTCCCTCAAGGGCGAGATTCCCGGCATCACCAAAGCGTCGTGGTAAGGAATCGGAAAGGAAAAGTCCATGAGTTCAGTTGACCCCATATCGGATATGTTAACCCGGATCAGAAACGCGGCCAAGGCCAAGAAGAAAGAAGTCAACATCCCTTCCTCAAGGATGAAGGTCGAGCTCGCCAAGCTCCTCAAGGAGGAGGGCTTTATCAGGAATTTCAAGGTTATCGATGACAACAAACAGGGGATCCTCAACATCTCCCTGAAGTACACCGAAGAAAACCTGAGCGTCATCTCGGGGCTGCGCCGGGTCAGCAAACCGGGATGCCGGATTTTCTGCACCAAGGATTCGATTCCCAAGATTCTCAACGGGCTGGGAGTCGTGATCATCTCTTCTTCCAAGGGGATCGCCACCGGGAAAAAATGCGAAGAGTTGGGCGTGGGCGGAGAAGTGATTTGTTCCATTTGGTAGTCTCGACTGTGAGGAATTAAGATGTCAAGAGTAGGAAAGCGAGCGATTCAGTTGCCGGAAGGCATCAAGGCCACGATCTTGGCCGACCACATCGAATTCGAAGGGAAACGAGGAAAACTCAACTCACCCTTGTTCCCGGGGATCAAAGCGCAGCTCGACGGCCAGACGCTGGTCCTGAAGCGTGACGATGATTCGCAGCAGCTCCGGGCGCTCCATGGTCTGGCCAGGACTCTGGCCTACAATTCCGTCGTCGGCCTCGCCACGGGGTTCTCCAAACAGCTCGAAATCGTCGGCGTCGGCTACCGGGCCAGAATCGACAAGACCAGGCTTGAGCTCAGCCTGGGCTATTCCAAGCCCGTTGTCTACGAAATCCCGGCCGGGATTGAGATCGTCGCAGAAAAGCCGACCATTCTCACGATCAGAGGGATAGACAAGCAGCGGGTCGGCCAGGTGGCCGAAGAGATCAAAAGATTCCGGAAACCTGACCCCTACAAACTCAAGGGGATCCGCTACCGGGGCGAAGTGCTGATCAAAAAAGAGCGAAAGGCAGGGGTCACCAGTGCTTAAAGAAAAGTCGGAACTGAGAAAAATCAGGAAGATCCGTCTGCGGAAACGGATCCACAAGAAGATCAGGGGAACGACCGAGAGGCCGCGGGTCCATGTGTTCAAGAGCGATCGCTATATCTATACTCAGGTTATTAACGACGAGACGGGTGTCGTTTTAGCGGCCGCCTCCACCCTGGAAAAGGAATTCAAAGAAAAGAACAAGGGCTTCAAGAACAAGAAAGCCTCTGAGAGCCTGGGCCGGATTCTGGCCCGGCGGTTGAAAGAGAAAAAGATCGAGAGAGTCGTGCTGGATCGTGGCACTTCCCCGTACCACGGCTGCATCAAAGCCTTGGCCGATGCGATGAGGAAAGAAGGGGTCATTTTCTAGGCCGAGGAATCAACAAGGAGGACCAAAGAGTGCAGGACCGAAAATTTAAGTTCGAACACGCCGAGAGCCCGGAGATCGAGCTGAAGGATCAGGTGATCTCCATTCGCCGGGTCACCAAGGTTGTCAAGGGCGGAAAGAATCTGAGTTTTTCAGCCCTGGTGGCGGTCGGTGACGAGCAAGGAAAGGTCGGCATCGGCAAGGGAAAAGCCAGGGAAGTCCCCATGGCGATCGCCAAGGCGGTGCAGAGCGCGAAGAAGAACATGATCGGAGTCCCGCTGGCCGAGACTACCATTCCTCATATGATCACAGGAGTTGCCGGGGCCGGGGTCGTCGTCCTCCGACCTGCCTCCAAAGGGACAGGCGTCATCGCCGGCGGCGCCGTGCGAGTCATTATGCAGTTGGCTGGGATCAAGGACATCTTGACCAAGTCTCTCCGCAGCAGCAACCCGATCAGTGTCGCCAACGCGACCATGAACGCCTTGCGGACACTCAGGAACCCCGATTCGGTCTCCCAGTTCAGGGGCAAGGCGAAAGGTTTAATATGGCAATAAAAGAAACGACGTCTAAAAAGAAATCCACCTCCCAAGAGAGGATGTTGAAGATCAGGCTCGTCCGGAGCCTGATCGGCTATCCCCGCAACCAGAGAGAGGTGGCCAAGGGCCTGGGGCTCAGGAAGCTCAATTCCGAGGTTGTTCGACCGGAGAGCCCCGAAATCCTGGGCATGATTCACAAGATTACCCATGTCTTGAAAGTGGAGGTTCTAGAAGAGAAATGAGTCTCAGCAATCTACATCCCGCTCCTGGTTCCCGAAAGGACCGCAAGCGGCGAGGACGAGGTCCTGGCTCTGGACTGGGCAAGACCTCCGGCCGAGGCAGCAAGGGCCAGCTCGCCGGCACCGGTTATGCTCGCAAGCGCGGCTTTGAGGGCGGTCAGATGCCTCTCCACCGCCGGATTCCCAAGCGGGGATTCACCAACATTTTCAAAAAAGAATACGCCGTGGTCAATCTGGACCGGCTGGAAAAAATCGGAAAAGAAGAAATCCTGCCCAAAGATCTTGTCGAAGCCGGTGTGATCAAAAGAGAAAGGGACAGCATCAAGATCTTGGGGAGCGGGAGCCTGTCCGCTCCGAAAATCATCCACGCCCACAAGTTCTCCCAGTCGGCCATCAAGAAAATCGAGGAAAAAGGCGGCAAAGCCATTCTCATTGGAAGTTAACCATGCTCGATAGTATCAGAAATATCTTCAGCATCCCTGAGCTCAGAAAGAGAGTCATCTTCACACTGCTTCTCCTCGCCGTCTACCGTGTGGGCGCTCAGATCCCGAACCCGGGCATCAGCGGTCCGGCTCTGGAAGAATTCTGGCGGGCCCAGAAGGGAACGATCCTGGGATTTGTCGATCTTTTCTCCGGCCGGAACATGTCTAGGATGACGATCTTCGCCCTGGGGATCATGCCCTATATCAGCGCTTCGATCATCCTCCAGCTTCTCCAGGTCGTTTGGCCCTATCTCGAGAGACTGTCGAAGGAAGGAGAGCTGGGGAGGAAGAAGATCACCCAATATACCCGGTATGGCACTCTTGGCATCTGCCTCATCCAGGCCTGGGGAATCGCCCTCTTTCTGCAGGGACTGAGGAGCCCGGGAGGGGCTCGCATCGTGCCCACCCCCGGCATAGGCTTTCAGCTCCTAACGGTCCTCACCCTGACCACCGGGACTGTCTTTATCATGTGGCTTGGGGAGCAGATCTCCGAGCGTGGGATCGGGAATGGCATTTCCTTGATCATCTTTGCCGGGATTGTGGTCAACTTTCCCAGGGGAGTTAACAGTGTCTTCTCCGGTCTGAAATCGGGGAGCATGGATCCGCTCAGGCTTATTTTTCTCGTGGCCATGATGCTGGTGGTCATTGCCTTTATCGTCTTTGTCGAACGAGGGCAGAGGCGCATCCCCGTCTCGTACGCCAAGCGCGTCGTCGGAAGAAAAGTCTACGGCGGACAGAGCACCCATCTTCCGCTGCGGGTCAACACCGGCGGAGTTATCCCGATCATTTTCGCGGCTTCCATCATCACCATTCCGGCCACAATCGCGGCGCTCATCAAGATCCCTTTCTTCCAGGCATTATCCAAACAATTCACCCTGGGGATGCCGCTTTACAACCTGACCTATATCGCCGCCATCATCTTCTTCACCTATTTTTATGTGTCGATCATCTTCAACCCCGTTGATGTAGCGGACAATTTGAGAAAGTACGGCGGGTTCATCCCCGGGATCAGACCCGGGAAGAACACCTCCGATTTCATAGATAACGTCCTCTCCCGGATCACCCTTGTCGGGGCGATCTATCTTGCGGCCATCGCCATTCTGCCTGAGTTTTTGATGACCGGGTTCAAGGTCCAGACTCTGCCATTTATCGGGAATTTCCTGGAAGCCAACCTTCCCAAGTGGTTCACCCAGGGGTTGAACATAGATTTCTATTTCGGCGGGACTTCTATCCTGATCGTGGTCGGAGTGGCCATGGATACCCTTCAGCAGCTAGAGGCCCAGTTGGTGATGCGGCACTATGACGGGTTCATGAGGCGGAGCCGCATCCGAGGGAGAAGGTGATGAGGATCATCTTGCTCGGCCCGCCCGGGAGCGGAAAAGGGACCCAGGCGGAGCTCATCCAGAAAAAACACGGTTTCCCCAAGATCTCTACCGGAGATCTGCTCCGGCGGGCGGTTAGAGAGGGAACGATGCTTGGCCGGGAAGCCGAGGTCCAGATGAACCGGGGCGAACTGGTCAGCGATGAGATCGTGGCCGCGATGGTCAAAGAGAAGGTTTCTTCGCCTGAGTGCCGCCTCGGATACGTGCTGGACGGTTTCCCGCGCAACCTGGCCCAGGCCCGGATTCTCGAGAAGATCGAGAGGAACAGGCCTGAGATTGCTATCGAGATCGTGATCGACGAGGAGATTCTCTTCGAGCGGCTGACATCTCGGCGCAACTGCGTCAGGTGCGAGGCTATCTTCAATAAGAAGGCAAAGCCCCCCAAGAAGGAAGGCGTTTGCGATGTCTGCGGAGGGAAGCTGGTCCAAAGAGCAGACGACATCCCCGAGGTCGTTAAGGAAAGGCTGCGCGTCTATCAAGAACAAACCGAGCCCCTCCGGGCTTACTATAAAGGAAAGAAAGTCTATCGTGGCATCGATGGCTCAACGAGAGTCGAGTTAGTTTTCGCCAGCATCTCTTCGATCATTGACCGGGAGTTGGCCAAGATCGGCCGGGAATCTGCAAAGAAATGATCATCTATAAAAGCGAAGAAGAAATCAGTGTCGCCCGCCAGAGCAGCCAGATTGTGGCCAGAATTCTGGCTGAACTGAAGCCCCTGGTCAAGCCCGGCGTCAAGACGATAGACCTGGACACCTTCGCCGAGTCCCGGTGCCGCGAGATGGGCGCCGTGCCCGCCTTCAAGGGCTATCGGGGCTATCCGGCGTCATTGTGCGCGTCGGTCAACGAGGAAATTATCCACGGCATCCCTTCGCACCGGACCCTCAGGGAAGGTGATATCATCAGCCTCGACTTCGGGGTCCTTTACGAAGGCTACTACGGCGATTCAACTCTGACTCTTCCGGTCGGAAACGTCAGTCCGCTGGCGTCACGTCTTATCTCCGCCGCGGAGCACTCCTTTTTCAAAGGCATCCAGGAGATGAAGCTTGGAAACCGGCTCTCCGATATCTCGGCTGCCGTTCAGCGGGCGGTGGAGGCGGAGGGCTTTTCGGTCATCCGTGCGTTTGTTGGCCACGGGATCGGTCATTCGCTCCATGAAGATCCCCAGGTCCCCAATTTCGGCCTCCCCGGGTCCGGACCGAAAATCAAGCCGGGATTGATGTTGGCCATCGAGCCCATGATTGCCGCCGGGGGTTGGGACGTGGAAATTCAGTCAGACGGGTGGACCGCCGTGACCAAGGACCGGAGCCTGGCGGCCCACTATGAACACACGGTCGTCGCCACCGAACGAGGTGTTGAGGTCCTAAGCCTCTGGGAGGAGGAGAGGGACCTGCCTCACCAGAAGGAGAATCGGTATGCCTAAGCAGGACATTTATGAAGCCGAGGGCACGGTCATCGAAACCCTTCCCAATGCCATGTTTCGGGTCGAGCTGCCCAACAAGCACAGGATCCTGGCCCACATCTCCGGGAAGATGCGCAAACACTTCATCAGGATTCTGCCCGGCGACAAAGTCCTGGTCGAGCTTTCGCCCTATGATCTGACCAAGGGTCGGATTACCTATAGATTCAAATGAAGGACAAGCACTCATGAAAGTAAGAGCTTCGGTCAAAAAGATCTGCCGGAATTGTAAGATCATCCGTAGAAAGGGTGTCATCCGGGTGATCTGCACCAACCCCAGACACAAACAAAGGCAAGGCTAGACGAGGTAAAAATGGCAAGAATAGCTGGCATCACGCTTCCTCCTGAGAAACGGATCGAAATCGGCCTGACCTACATTTATGGGATTGGCCGGTCCAAGTCCAACCTGATCCTCCAAGAGGCCAAGATTGACAGAGATAAGAAAGTCAAGACCCTGACCGAAGACGAGATCAACAAGATCCGTCAGATCATCGAAAAAAGGGAGAAGATCGAGGGAGATCTGCGCAAGGAGATCCAGCAGAACATCAAGCGGTTGATCGATATCGGCTGTTATCGAGGGCTTCGCCATAAGAAGAAGCTGCCCGTCCGAGGACAGCGCACGAAGACCAATGCCCGGACGAGAAAAGGGCCCCACGGTCACACGATCAAGAAACTCAAAGGGACATAAGGGAGGAGAGGAAATCATCCGCCATGGCAACCAAAGCTAAGGGAAAAACCAAAAAGAAAAAGCTGAGAAAAGAAGTCGGGTTTGGAGTGGCTTACATCCAGTCGACTTTTAATAACACGATCATCACGATCACAGACCACCAGGGGGGCACCGTTTGTTGGGCCAGCTCAGGGACCTCGGGTTTCAAGGGCGCCCGGAAGGGAACTCCTTTTGCCGCCCAACTCGCCGGCAAGGACGTGGCCAACAAGGCCAAGGATTTCGGAGTCCGCTACGTCGATGTGCGAATCAAAGGGCCGGGAGCAGGGAGAGAATCGGCCATCCGGTCCCTCCAAGCGGCCGGGCTGGAGATCAAATCGATCAAGGATGTGACGCCCATCCCGCATAACGGATGCCGGGTCCGCAAGCGACGGAGGGTCTAAGAGGACAAGACGAGAAGGAGATAATGATGGCAAGATACAATGATCCCCTGTGCCGCCTCTGCCGGGGAGAGAAAACCAAACTCTTTCTGAAGGGCAACAAGTGTATGACCGATAAATGTCCGATCGAGCGCCGGGCTTATGCGCCCGGGCAGCACGGCCGGTCGAGGAAGAGAGTCCTCGGCTACGCGGTCCAGCTCCGAGAGAAGCAGAAACTCAAGAGATATTACGGGATGTCGGAACGGCAGTTCAAGCTGTTCTTTTTAAGGGCTGAGCGCCAGAAGGGAGTGACCGGCGAAAACCTCCTGACCATGCTCGAGCGGCGTCTGGACAATGTCGTTTTCCTGATGGGATTCTCTCGCTCGAGAGCCCAGGGCCGGCTGCTCGTCACCCACGGCCATTTCCTGATCAACGACCGCAAGGTCACCATCCCCTCTTACCTGGTCGAGGAGGGCGATGTCGTCAGCTTCAAGGAGCGCTCGGCCAAGAACGAGGATATCAGGACGATCTTCAGTCTAAGCAAAAACAAAACGCTTCCGAGCTGGTTGGAGGTTGACTGGGCCGGCCCCGAGGGCAGGGTCCTGTCGCTCCCGACCCGGGCCGACGTTCAGCTTCCCGTCGAGGAACACTTAGTCGTCGAGCTCTATTCGAAGTAAGGAGGAACCATGAGCGAACTGGGATTTCAGAGACCGAAATACCTGGAGTGTGATTATGAGACCCTGACCGAAAAATACGGACGGTTCTGGGCACAACCTTTTGAGCGCGGCTACGCCGTGACGGTCGGCAACTCCCTGCGCCGAATCCTCCTGTCATCGATTCCGGGCGCGGCCATCACCGGGGTCAGAATCCACGGCGTCCTCCATGAGTTTTCGACTATTCCCGGCATCGTCGAGGACGTGACCGACGTTCTCCTCAACTTGAAGAGTATCTCCCTGAAGCTAAAGGGGAATGAGCCTAAGAGGATGACCCTCAAAAAAGAGGGGCCGGCGCAAGCAAAGGCCTCGGACATCGTCCACGACAGCGATATCGAGATCCTGAACCCCGATGTCCACATCGCCTCGCTGGACAAAGACGGAAAGCTAGACATAGAAATGATCGTCAAGAACGGCCGCGGCTACATCCCGGCCGATCAGAATTTCGACGAGACGCTGAGTGTTGATTATATTCCTCTGGATTCGTCCCACTCGCCCGTCCTCAAGGTGAACTACCGGGTCGAGCCCGCCCGGGTGGGGAAGAGGATCGATTATGAAAATTTGAACCTGGAGGTCTGGACGACGAGCGCCATTACACCCGCCGACGCCCTGGCCCAGGCCGCCAAGATACTGAGAGACCATCTGGTCATCTTCCTCCATGTCGTCGATGAGCCCTTGGAAAAGGAACAGGTTATCACCAAAAAGGAAATTCCTTATCTCTCCCAGATCGATATCCTGTCCAAGTCGATCGAACACCTGGAGCTGTCGGTCCGTTCCAACAACTGCCTCAGGTCCGCCGGAATTCAGCGCATCTACGAGCTGGTCCAAAAGACGGAAGACGACCTGCTCAAGACCAAGAATTTCGGCCGGAAATCCCTGGCCGAAATCAGGGAGACCCTCGGCAATCTGGGGTTGGGCTTGAACATCGAGCTCCATCCCAAGCTGGTCGAGCGGATTCAGGCCGAACTGAAGGAAGGAAAGGTTGAGAAGGAGATTGATGGATGAGGCACCAAGTCAAGAGACGTTATCTCCGCCGGAACTCGTCCCACCGGCGGGCGCTGCTGAGGAATCTGGTGACATCCTTCTTGGAAAAAGAGCGAATCAGGACGACCTTAGCCAAGGCCAAGGCGGCCAAGCCGCTGGCCGAGAAGATGATCACCCTGGCCAAAAAGAACACTCTTCACACGAGGCGGATGGCACTGAGTTATCTGACCAAAGAGGCCGCGGTGACGAGGCTCTTCGAGGAGATCGGCCCCAGATTCGCCGAACGGCCGGGAGGCTATTCCCGAATCATCAAGCTGGGTTACCGGAAGGGCGATGGCGCGGAGATGGGCCTCCTCGAGCTCGTCGACGCGGAGTTCAAAAAGAAAACCAAGAAGAAAAAAGAGACGGGGCCCAAAGCAAAAAGCCCCCTGAGCAAGAAGGGCTAAGACTTCGGCCTTCTCGCCCCCTGATAAAGATCCTTCCAGTGCGCTTCGGACAGCCTTGAAATCTGGACGACCGGCTTTATCCAGGTCGTCGCATTGATGAATTCTTCTCGGCTGATCATCATCCCCACATGACCGATCTTGTCGGGGGCTTTCCCGAAGAAGACGAGATCCCCCGGCCGTTCCTGGCCGCCGGGAACTTCCGTAAGGCCGCTCTTGGTCATTTGAACGTCAGCGTCGCGCAGGATTTCAATCCCGGAGAGTCTGTAGATGAGCTGGACAAACCCGGAGCAGTCAAAACCGAGCGGAGTGCCTCCGCCCCAGAGGTAGGGGAGACCGAGGAATCTCTTGGCGATGGCCACCATCTCGTCCGGCGAGAGGCGAGGTCTCTTGAATCCGGCTTCGCGGAGAGAGCCGTCGCCCTTTTGAATCCAGCCTTTGATCCCTGAGGGGAGAGTCACGGCGCACCATCGTTCGCCGCATTCGCCCACCTCGAGGATCGAGCTGATGGGAACCGTGGCGAGAGGCTTTTTTTCGGTGACATCCGTGACCGGATAGATCAGGGCCAGGAGGCTCAGCACCTCGAAGACCCTGCCTTGGGAAGCGTAAGGCTTCCCGTTCGGCAAATAAGCCCGGACAGAGGAGGCCTTCATCCAGCCCTGGTAGGTGTCGGGCGTCTCGATACGCAACCATTCTTCACCACCGGCGTTCTTCTCGGACACCAGGATTTTCACATTGGTACCGATGATCGCCTGGCTCACAATATCCACTTCATCGCCTGCCTGGCTGAACATATTTTCGACGCTCGCGATGACGACGCCCATTCTTTGCGTTTGTTGCGCTTGCGATATAACGGCCGAAAATGCCGCCAAAACGGAGATCATGAGAATTGCTGAGATGTTGGGCCTGGTCCCGTTGCGCATCGTGCTAACCTCCGGCCCGTAATTATAGCACAAAAGACGCTAGCGTTGTCCGTCTCGCCCAATAGATACGATTTTGTAAAGGCGCCAGCCTATTTCTTCGCTTGGACCCGTAGCTCTTGGCCGGCGTAGATCTTTGAATCCGGGCTCAGGTTGTTGAGGGCGAGCAGGGTGTTGAGGCCCATCCCGAATTTCTGGGCGATACTCACGAGCGTGTCGCCGTCGGTAACTTTATAAACTGCCTCCGCTTCCGCACCCCCGGCCCTGATCACGAGATTCTGTCCGGGAACGAGCGCGTCGCCCGCTAGATTATTGTCTTTTTTGATGTCCTCAATTGTGGTCTTGAAATTCTGGGCCAGCAGGTAGAGATATTCGCCTTCCTTGACTGTATAATTCACCTTCTCGCCTGGCGCATAGGCCGGGGCTACAGCCCGGCCTTGGACCTGGCTCTGTGTCTGATTCCCCTTCGGCGCCGCCCCATCGCTGGACTTCGCCCCGCCTATTATTTTGATCCTCTGGCCTGGCCGGATGAGCGTTGTCCGCATGTTGTTGAGGTGCATCAGGGTGGCCACGGAGGTCCGGTAACGCGCGGCGATGATCCCGAGAGTCTCCCCGCTCTTGACATAATGGAAGTTGTACAGATATTCGGGCGGGATCCAGCGGGGCATGGAGGCAACCAGTTCGGTCACCTTTTCGCTATATCCCGGCGGAACCTTGAGCTGATATTCGTATTCGGGAGTCGCATCCTGGCGAAGCTCGGGGTTATAAAAAGCGAGCATGTTGGGTTCAAGGCCCATCGCCGTCGACAGCGCAGAAAGTTTGAACGGATGGTTGATGCCGACGATCTCGAAACTGAGCGGCTGCTCCGGCGCGGGCAGGTTGAAGCCGTATTTCTCCGGGTTGTTGATGATGAGCAAGGCCGCAATCAACCGGGGGACGTAGCGGGCCGTCTCGACAGGGAGTCGCGCATACAGGTCCCAGAAATTGTCCAGATAATCGATATGCTGGGTCCTGATCACGTTCTGGACATTGATCTCACCGCAGTTATATCCCGCGAGGGCGGTTGTCCACTCGCCGAAAAAGCCGTGGAGCTCGGTCAAGTATTTGATGGCGGCCCGGGTCGATTTGAGAGGATCCATTCGCTCGTCGACCCAACGGTCTCGTTTGAGCCCGAAGCGGTAGCCCGTCGAAGAGATAAATTGCCACATGCCCAGCGCTCTCGCCCGGGAAAGCGCTCGGGTGCGGAACCAGCTTTCGATGAGCGGGAGCCAGGAGAGCTCTTCAGGAAGTCCGGCGTTTCTTAGTTCTTCGAGGACCATCCCTCGGTAAAGGCCGGAGATTCGGTAAGTCTCTTCGAAGGATTTGCGCTCGCCCGCCTGGAAGCTCTCGATCTCCCTCTTGACGTACGAGTTTTCTACCAGCGGAATGGTCTTGTGATTGTCCCCGGCGGTCACCAGGCGTGTCGCATAGATTTCCTGAATCCTCTGGGCGACGAGGTGGCGGAGGTCGTTTTTCTCCTGGAGGAGAGGGGAGTCCGAAGGCAACTTGATTTTCAGAATCGACCTGTAGGTTTCGTCCAGGCAGGATAGGCAGGAGTCGAAGTCGCCTTTTTCCCAGGCCGCCTGCGACTCTTGATATGCGCTGAGGGCCGCTTCGAAGAGCGCCGAAGCTTCCTTCTCATTGATTGAAGTCTTCTCTAGCTGCTCTTCCCCGACTTTCGGTTTTTCCGACTCCAAATCGGAGAGTTTGGGAAGCTGAGCCTCGGTGGGTGCCGCCTGGGGAGGGTTGATTTCCACGGGTTTCTGGGTCGGCTGGGTCTTGGAGTCAGAAGGAGGTGGAGGCGGAGTCGTTTGCGGAGCCTTGGCCCTGGATGAACAACCGATGATCGCCAAAAGGAAAAGCCCCAAGGCCAACGAAAAAAGCAGGTACTTTTTGATCATCTTACTTGAGAGAAGATATTTATAACACTTGAGTTAGCTCGAGTCAACTCCTTTGTTTGAGATTAGACTCTTTATTAGTCGCCAGTGGGGAGTCAAATACAGACGTAAGGCATATTCAGTCAAGTTGTTACGATCCAAAACCAGCATGAGCTTTAATCTTTATGAGATAGACGTCTTTTTGTGCCAATTCCAGGCTGTCGAGACAATCGTCTCGATATCAGAGTACTCGAGTTTCCATTCGAGGATCTTCTCGGCCTTGTCTTTGGAGGCAAGAAGCACAGGCACGTCTCCCTCCCGGCGCGGTCTTGCAATATAGTGAACTTTCTGCCCGGTCACGTCTTCTATTATCTTCAGGATCTCGAGGACCGAGTAGCCCTTGCTGGCGCCAAGGTTTATGAACTCGCTCGGCCGACCCGCCAAAAGCTTTTTCAAGGCCAAGACATGGGCCGCCGCCAGGTCCGAGACATGAATGTAATCCCGGATAGCCGTTCCGTCGGGGGTTGGGAAATCGGTCCCGAAAACCTCGAAACTCTTCTTTTTACCCAGCAGGAAAAGCAGAATATTGGGGATGAGGTGAGTTTCCGGCTCGTGCATTTCGCCGAGCCTTGCCTCGGGATCAGCTCCGGCGGCGTTGAAGTAGCGCAGGGAGATGAACTTGAGTCCGTAGGCCCGGTCGTAGTCCTGGAGGATCCGTTCGACAATGTATTTCGTTTGGCCGTAGGGGTTGAACGGGTCAAGCGGATGGCTTTCCGTGATCGGGATCTCATGAGGAACGCCGTAGACCGCGGCGGTCGAGGAAAAAATGAAACACCCGACTTTCATCTCGAGCATGACCTCAAGAAGGTTGAGGCTCGTATGAAGGTTCTGAGTGTAATATCTCTTGGGATTGAGGTACGATTCTCCGACCTGGATGAGGGAGGCGAAGTGAAGGACGGCCCCTATCTCATTTTCCTTAAAGACTTTGTAGATCGTCTTCTGGTCCATCAGGTCGCCCACAATCAGCTTTCCCCCGAGCACGAGTTCTTTTTTCCCGGTGGAAAAATCGTCAAAAACGATAACCTCGAAGCCTTCTTTCAGGAGTTCTTTGACCGTGTGGGAGCCGATGTATCCCGCTCCTCCGGCAACCAGCACCTTCATCTGGCCTCCTTTTCAGCCAGGATTTCCTTGGCCAGATTCAGCCCCTTGGTCCTGGTTTCGAATTCATTGTCGAGTTGCAACTTGTAGATTTTTTTCAGGAGTTTTCCCATCTCCGGACCCGGAGCGACTCCCAATTTGATCAGGTCCCGCCCCATGATCAAAGGCATAATCGTCTCGCGGCTGACGTTGAGCTCCTCAAATTTTTTGAAGAGCCATTTGGCCGGCCGGTCAAGCCCTTTTAGGGGCAGCGTTTTTCTCCCCGCCCGGTCCGCGGCATCGAGATAGACGAGGAGCTCAATCTCGCCCCCGACCTCAGCGGCTAGGCGGTTGAAGGCTTTTTTCGTGACCGAACCGCGATTCTGCCATAATTCTGAGGCCCGGTGGTGGGTTTTGATCAGAAGCGGCACCATTTTTCGTAGGTTGCAGCCGTTCCAGGAGAAGATCTTGAAGCGCTGGAGGATCCTTCTCGTCATCTGTTCGCTGAAAATGTCGTGGCCCGCGCTGGTGATGACCATGCGGCCGCGCTTGTATTCCCATTTGGCCGCCTCAGGCTTCCCGAGGTCATGATAGAGCGCCGCGAGGAGCAGTGCCAGTTTTTTCTCCTGTTCTAGACGGAAGATCTCAGCCAAATTCTTAGCCTGGTCGACGGTGAGTTTGGTATGCTGCCAGACTGTGTGATGCCCGAACTCGTCTTTCTCCGGATGAAAGACGGAATCTTGAATCGAAAGGGTCAGGCTGTAAAGCTCGGGGAAAAGCTGGTCCAAGACGTCGAGTTTGAAGAGCTCCTCGAGGCCAACCGAGGGCGCGGGAGAAAGGAGGAGGATCTTAAACAGCTCATCGTTGATCCTTTCGACGCTCAACCCGCTGAGGTTGACGTCCCTCGAGATTTCATAGACCTCAGGATGGACGGTAAAGCTCAGCACAGAAGCGAACCGGGCCGCCCTGAGCACTCGAAGAGGGTCGTCGGGAAAGGCCCGGGGATTGGTTAACCGGATTATTCTGCCCTTGATATCATTGGAACCCGAGAAAGGATCGATCAGGGTGCCGTCGGTCAGCCTCAGGGCCATGCTGTTGCAACGAAAATCACGCCGCTCCAGGTCCTTCTCAACCGGGAGCTCCGGATCCGCTGAGATCTGAATATCCTTATGACCCCGAATTCCGGCTCCGACGGGAGCGTCTTTGCGGGGGAGGGCGATATCATAAACCCGCTTCTCGATCATGAACTTGATGATCCCGAAGCTGTGGCCAACCAGGTCGACCCTCCCGTAAGGCCCAATCTTCTCGACGATCTTTTCGAGCGAATGGCGAGCGACCAGGAGATCAACCTCTTTTGGCGGGATCCTCATGAGCAGGTCGCGGACATAGCCGCCAACGGCATAGACGTCGGGACCGAAGAGCTTGACAAAGAGCTCCTTTTCCGGGAATTGGACGTTTAACTTGACCATGAAAGAGTTCACCTACGGAGCCATTTTAGCATATTTCTCTAAGTTGGCCAGGCATTCGTCACTCATGCAAACGCAATCACTCACGGGGTATCTCTGGTCGAGGTTGCGCCAGAGGCCACCCTCTGGCCCCCGGACCCCCAGGAACCAGTCCCGTCGGTTCCCCCCTCCGCTACGGGGTCCAAAGGGTGGCCTCTGGCGCAACCTCGACCACATCAAGTTGCTTATCGCGTTTGCATGAGTTATCAGTCACTGGTCATTGGTCACTCGGAACTCGCAGGGTAACGGGCAATAAATCTCCACGCTAGAGATAGTTACTCACCCGATACGGTTATTTTGCGTTGCCCTTTACTACTTACTCCTAACTCCTCACTATTTGCTCTTTACGACCCTGAGCCCGATGTAGTCCGCTGGCGGCGGGACAGACGCACTCATCGGGTCGGGGTGAGAAACGGCGCTGTCACCACGCCAGCCGTTAGATACGCAGATTTTTTCACATTGTTCCCCTTCACGGAATGGCGACAGGGAGGCGCATTTTTCGTCCCTATTATAAAAACAGCCGGGCGTGAGTTCAATCTATTTTTTTTGCGGATTCCAGGTCAAATAGGGCACCCAGTCGGGAATGTCCGCGTCCATCTTGGGCAAAACTTAGAAAGGCTTTGGCCGCGGGCAGGCAGTTAGCCTCCCTGTCTTCCGCAGCCTCCGCCGCTCAATTCTCACCGCTCACTGCTCATTTACGAGGGCTTGTTACCTGGACTGCATTTGGTGTAGACTGGGGCTCTTCAAAGGAAGAAAGACTTGCCGAATCTGCCCCAGAAAATTATCTCCCTCTTGATTCTCCTCCTCGCCTCTGCGGGGGGTGGAGTATCGGCTGCTTCCAAAAAAGACCTGGCGATCACCCTGAAGGAGCAGAGAGTCGAGGAGCTGACTTCGTCGGGGCTCGTCCTGGCGTTTCATCTTAGTATCGCCGATTCCTCGGCCGCTCCGTATTTCTTGACGGGCTATTCGTACAGGGTTTTGATCAACCAGCGCGAATATTTGAACTTGCCCGTGGTCCTCGACCGGCCTCTTGAGATTCAGGCGCGGGGAGAGACGCTCATCTCCCTTCCGATAAAGATTACCTACGCGCTTCTTTTTGAGGCTATCCCGGGCGTCGAGGAAAAAGCGGTCTGTGACCTGACCGGAGAAATGGTCTTTGCGGATTCTAGGAAGAGGGAGGAGAAGATCCCGTTTGCCGCGAACGGCAGTTTTCCGATCTTCAAAGATCCCGAAGTGGAGCTGCTTCCCCTCAAGGTCCGAGACCTGACGATCGGCGGGTCTGACCTGAGTATTGAGGTCAGGTTCAAGAACCCCAATTCATTTGACTTGATCGTCGATAAGATCAGCTATAATCTGGTCCTGGCGGGGCAAAAAATCGCTGTCGGATCCTTCGGCGGGAACAAGAACATCGATGCGAAGGGAGACAAGGTCTTTTCACTCCCCCTTCTCCTGGATTTTTCCGAGCTCGGGAAGGAAGTCTATGACGCTTTCCAGAATCCTGCTGTCCCTGGCCACTTTTCGGGTGAGATGGAAGTCTCCACGATCTGGGGAAAGCTCCAGATTCCCTTTGATAAATCGGGCGATATCCCTGTGTCCCCTGGCTCCTAAACGAGTCTCGATAAGCCCATGATTTCTGTGATCATTCCGACTTTTAACCGGGCTTCCTATCTAAAAGAGGCCCTGGAATCCGTGCTGGCACAGAATTATTGGGCCGATCGACCTGCTGCGGGCAACTTCGAGCTCCTCGTCGTTGACGACGGCTCCACGGACCGGACCAAGGAAGTCGTGGGGCAGTTCGGCGAGAGGGTGGCTTATCACTTCCAGGCGCACGGCGGAGTCAGCTCGGCGAGGAACCTCGGGCTTCGGCTGGCAAAGGGTCATTATATCGGATTCCTGGATTCGGATGACCTCTGGAAGAGGGATAAGATCCAGGTCCAGATGAGCTTGCTCAAAGCCTTCCCCCAGGCCAGGGTCTGTTATACGGAGGAAATATGGATCAGAAACGGCGTCCGCCACAACCCCGGCAAGAGGCACCGGAAATTCTCAGGCTGGATTTTCGACAAAGTCCTTCCCCTGTGCCTTCTCAGTCTCTCTTCGGCGCTCTTTCGACGGGAGGTTTTTGAAGAGATCGGTGACTTCGATGAGACGCTCCCCGCCTGCGAGGACTATGATTTCGGCCTCAGGCTTGCGCATCGCTTTCCTGTGCATCTCATCACCAAGCCTTTGATTATCAAACGGGGGGGGCATCCCGACCAGCTCTCCCGCCGCTTCTGGGGGATGGATAGGTTTAGGATCCAGGCTCTCGAGAAGGCTCTGAGCCTCGGTCTGACGTCAGAGCAGCAACGGCTCGTCAAGGAGGAGATTCTCAAAAAGAGCCGCATTCTCGTCACCGGTTTTGAGAACAGGCGCAACCCTGGAGAAGCCGGCAAATATCGGGGACTCATCGACAAATACGAATCTCAACTCAACCAAGAAAGAAGGGAGGAACGATGAACGTCCCGGAGATCATGCCGTTGTGACCGTGGCCCGCGCCGGCGAAAAGGTCTGGACGAAATCGTTTCCTGCGAAAAATATCAAAACCAGTAATTGAAGCCCACGGTGAACTGGGCGCCGCTCAGGTCAAAGTCACTGAAATCCACGAAGTTGCTGTCGTTCTTCCACTTCCCTTTGATAAAGTTGTATTTGAACTCTGCCTCTACTGTGAACCGGGGCCCCAGCGGGTACATGAATCCGCCGAAGGCATGGTAGCCGACCGAGAAGCGGTTAGTTTCTTCGAGATCGGCAAGTTTCACCTTAAAGATATCAATGTCCCCGAGTTGAGGATCGGTGTAAATCCACACGTCCGTAAAATCGACAATGTCGCCTCGAAGACGGACATTCCAATGGTAATAGCCGACTCCGCCTCCCACATAGGGAATGAAGGTGCCGCGCCTTCCCAATGGAGTCAGTTTGAGTGAGAGTTGGATCGGCATGACCGAGACCTGAAAGGAATGGGAGATATCGAAATCCCCTTGGAAGTCCAGAGGAAAAGCAAAATCGCCCTCAGTCAGAGAAATTCCGACATAATCCCTGTAAAAGCCAGACCTATTCTTAGTATAGAAGTCGACGGAGAGTCCGATGCTGAGCTCTTTGGTGAGAAAATGTTCATACCCGAGGCCGAACACCGAACCGTTGAAATTCGATTTTTTGAAGCTCATGTTGTCAAATTCGGTTGTCCAGAGACTATTGGGGTCGTTCTGCGCGCGGGGGATAAAGTACCCCAATTTAAATGTAAGGATGTCTGAGTAGACCAGAGCGGGCAAAGCGATGACCAGGAGCACTAGGATGACAAGACATTTCTTCATTTTATTTCTCCTCGCCGAACCTATATGCAAGATATATGCCAAAATTCTTCGGCTTTTCTTCAGGAAGGGCCAAAAGCAGGCTGTGTCCAAAAGGGGCCACTTGTCCTTTTTCTGGGCACTTTCCCTGCTTTTCCGGACCTAAAACATAAGTCTACAGGGGGGCCGCGGGATAGTCAAGGATGGGGCATGATTGCATGAGGAAATCAAAAAGGATAAAATTCGATTCCTCAGCCATGAACACAGAAACGCTCAAGATAGACCCCGAACTCCTCGAGGCAGATAAAATCTCCAGAATTGCGGGGGTCTTACGCCGGGAAGGGACGATCGCTTATCCGACGGAGACATTCTATGGCTTGGGCGCCGCAGCCTTTTCCTTAAAAGCTGTCAGAAAAATCTATCGCTTGAAGAGACGGGTCCGGGGGAAGCCGCTCCCGGTCGTCGTGTCCGACCTTCAAATGGCCAAGGACATAGTCGCTGAAATCCCTCCGTTTTTTATTGCTCTGGCCCAGGAATTCTGGCCCGGTCCATTGACCTTAGTTGTAAAGGCTTCATCCGCATTCCCCCGGGATCTGCTCGGACCGGACGGGACGATTGGTCTTCGCTTGCCCTCTCCGGCCTGGCTCAGAGAACTGGTCAGGCAACTGGCTTGCCCTCTGATCGCAACCAGCGCCAACGTCTCCGGCGAAAGAGAGATCTCGGACCCGAGGGAAGTGATCCGGCTTTTTTGCGGAAAAGTCAATATTGTTGTTGACGGCGGCCCGACTCCCGGCAGCTTGCCTTCGACGGTTGTCGATTTGTCGCGTGGAAAAGCCGAGATTCTTAGAGAAGGCGCAATCCCCCGCTCAAAGCTTAAGAAATACTTGGAGATGTAATATTTTGTTACAGCTCACAGCTCACTGCTCACTATTTTATTTTACTTTTGTTCCCGGCGGAAGTTCCCGGTCAAAGAACGGGATGATGGCCTTTCCCTCGACCTCGGCGGCCAGGAGCATGGCCTGGGATTCGATGCCGCGGATGACGGCCGGCTTGAGGTTGGCGATGACGATCAGGCTCTTGCCGA
The DNA here is from genome assembly GCA_963701305.1 of Candidatus Aminicenantota bacterium. Lineage (GTDB taxonomy): Bacteria > Acidobacteriota > Aminicenantia > Aminicenantales > CAVYOD01 > CAVYOD01. Next base: position 470,665 of record OY969586.1, on the reverse strand, counting down.
CGAGGTCTTCCGGGGCGTACGTATCGGCGACGCCGGCGACCATGGTTCGCTTTTCCGTCCCCAGGTCCGCCTCGAGTTTGAGCAGTTTCGTCGTCCCGGGGACTCTCTCGGCCTTTAAGATCTTGGCGACTCTGAGGTCCATTTTCTTGAATTCATCAAAACCGATGATCTCCATTTTTCCCTCCATTTTGACTTGACCGACCTGCGGTCCTTCCTCGTTCAAGAAATCTTTGAGCGCGACTCTGGGAAAGAGCGGCTTGGGCTCGCGGATCGTCTGGCCCGGCCTGAAGTCTCCGAAGGTCAGGTCGGAAAAAAGCGTTTTCTCGAGCGGTTGTTCTTCCCCCAGCCATTCCCAGATTTTATGAGCCGACTCGGGCATGACCGGGAAGATGAGATAGCTCATTCCCCGAATGGCCGCCGCGGCTTGAAAGAGAATCCTTCCCAGACGGCCCCTCTGCCCCGGGTCTTTGGCCAGCTTCCACGGTTCATGGTCCGCCAGGTATTTGTTGACCTGGTTCAAAAAAACCCAGATTTCCTCCAGGGCTCGGCTGATCGCGTAGTCCTCGTAATACTTATAGACCTGAGCCTTGAGCTCTCCGAAACAGCGTCTCAGATTCTCGTCGTCTTCCTTCTCCTCCCCCGGATCGCTGATGATGCCGCTAAAATAGGAGCGGATCATCGTCAAGGTTCGTTGGACAAGGTTTCCCAAGTCGTTCGCCAGGTCGGAGTTGATCCGGTGGATGAAGCCCTCATGAGAGAAATTCCCGTCGAGCCCGATCGGGATCTCGCGGAGCAAAAAATACCTCAGCGAGTCGGCTCCAAACGTCCCGAGGATGGCGTACGGGTCAAGGATGTTGCCCTTGGATTTGGACATCTTCGTTTCGTCTCTGAGCCACCAGCCGTGGCCGTAGACTGTCTCGGGGAGGGCAAAACCCGCTGCCATAAGGAAGGCCGGCCAGAAAATGGCGTGGAATCGAAGGATGTCTTTGCCGATGAGATGGATGGTCGCCGGCCAGTATTTTTCGAAGCGGGCCGGATCCCAATCATATCCGATCCCGGTGAGATAGTTGTGGAGAGCGTCGAACCAGACATAGATGGTATGGGCAGGATCATTCGGAACAGGAATGCCCCATTTGACCGTCGTCCGGGTGATACTCAGGTCCCTGAGTCCCTGGCGGACAAAACTGACGACCTCGTTCATCCGGCTCGCGGGCCTGACAAAATCGGGGTTTTGGGCATAGAAAGCAAGAAGCGGCTGCTGGTAGGCGGAGAGCTTGAAGAAGTAGCAATCCTCGGATACGACGATGCACCTCTTGCCGCAGTCCGGGCAGATCTTGTGGCCTTCTTTTTCCAGCTTCACGTCCTCGGTCAGATAGTTCTCGTCGGAAACGCAGTACCAGCCTTGATAGACTCCCTTATAGATATCTCCCTTGGCTTCGAGCTTCTGGAAGATCTTTTGGACGCCTTTTTCGTGGATGGACTGAGTCGTCCGGATGAAACAGTCGTAAGAGATGTTGAGAGCCTTCCAGAGGTCCTGGAAACGGACGACGACCTGGTCGGCCAGTTCGATCGGCTTGAGTCCTTTTTCGGCCGCGGCCTTTTCGACCTTCTGGCCGTGTTCGTCCGTCCCGGTTAGGAAAAAGACGTCCTTTCCGCAGAGCCTCTTGAAGCGGGCGAGAGAATCGGCGATGATCGTCGTGTAAGCATTGCCAATGTGGGGGACATCGTTAACGTAGTAGATGGGAGTCGTGACATAGAATGTCGCCTTAGAACTCTTTGCCACTCGTCAGCCCTCCTTTGATCAGCATCATCGCTTCCATCCTCGTGGCCGGCTTGTTGCGGAAAGATCCCCTCACCGCGGAAGTGACGGTCACCGACTTGGGCTTCTTGGCGCCGCGCATCGACATGCACATGTGTTCTGCCTCGATGACCACCATCACGCCCAGGGGCTTGAGCTGGCTATCGAGAAAGTCGGCCACCTGTTTGGTCAGGCGTTCTTGGACCTGGAGCCGGCGGGCGAGGATCTCCACGACCCGGGCGATCTTGCTCAGGCCGACGATCCTTCCGCCTTTGGGGATATAAGCGACGTGGGCGACACCGGCGAAAGGAAGAAGATGGTGTTCGCACATTGAGTAAAGCGGGATATTTTTGATCAAGACCATTTCGTCGTGTTTCTCCCCATGCATCACTCGCAGGACTTGGGCCGGGTCGTCCTTCGTCCCTCCCAGGATCTCGGAGAACATCCGGGCGACTCTCTGGGGAGTGTCTTTGATGCCCGGACGCTTCAGGTCTTCGCCGACACCTTCCAGGACGAGCCTGACGCCGCGTTCGATCTTTTTGAGGTCCATGATCCTTTTCTCCTTAGCCCCGGCGGCGACCTGATTTCGCGGTGAATTTCGTCCTGTAAGTCTCGGTGGCCTGTCTGATGATTTCTTTGAGAGGCAAATCGGTCCTGCGGGCGACCTTGAGACAATCTTCATATTCGGGTTGGGCGCTGACTTCTCTTCCGTCTAAAAAAGAGGCCTTGATCCCCACCGAGACGCCGCCGACCTTGACCTTGCGTGTCTCTCGGGGGAGGACCCGTCTTTCGACAGGGTAATACCTGAGGCCGATGGAACTTGTCTCCCGGAAAATCGCGACGATGAGCTCCTCCAATTTTTCAATCCCGGCCAGGACGGTCAGTTGTGCGGCCAGTCTGTTTTTTTTCATAACCACAGGTGTGAGATACGCATCCAGGGCGCCCCGCTCCATCGCGGTCTCGATAAAATGCGCCAGGAGCTGGGGGGTAGAATCGTCGATCGTGGCTTCGATCAGATAAACTCGTTTATCCGGTTCGAAGGCCGCGGCCTCCCCGCAAAAGGCGCGGAGCACATTCGGGAAACCGGGGAAATCCCGGCCTCCCGCTCCGCAGCCTATCCTTTGATAGATGATCTCCGGGAAGGAGAGGAATTTTTTGACGAGTGTCGAGACGATGGCGGCGCCGGTGGGCGTCACCAGCTCCTCTCTCGCGCCGGCGGAGAAGACCGGAATCCCCTTGACCAACTCGGCGACCGCCGGCGGCGGAACAGGCAGGAGCCCATGAGAGGACTTGACCCATCCTCCTCCCAGGTTCAGGGGAGAGCAATAGAATCTGTTGATGTCGAGGACTTCGGCCAGAAAGCAGCTGCCCACGATGTCCACCAGGGCGTCATCAGCGCCGGCCTCGTGGAGGTGGGCCTCCTCCAATTTCCGGCCATGGACTTTTGCTTCTGCCTCGAAGAGCTTTTCGAAAATCGAGATTGAGTTCTTTTTCACCGCGGGCGAAAAAGAACTCTTTCGGACGATCTCTTTAACTTGGCGAAGGTTTCTCTCCACTTCCTTTTTCCCTTCGACGAGAACGTCTACCTTCAGGGCGCGCAGGGACGACCTTCGAGTCTCCCCGACCCGGATCTCCACGGGAAGCCGGAGCCCCGCCATCTTTTTTTTGAACAGCGAGGGTCTGACCCCCAGGTCGAGCAGGGCCCCCAAAATCATATCCCCGCTCAGACCCGCCGAGGCATCAAAATAAACAAATTTCATTTTTGTTCGCCTTTCTTGGCTGGCATGCTCTAGAGATTGAGGTCTATCATCGGGAGAATCTCTCCGGCCTTGCCGCGCAGGGTGATATCCGCCTGGTAGGAAAGAGGCGTGGGTTCGGGGTTGATCTCGATGACCTTGGCCCCGGCTTCTGCGGCCGCAAAGGGAAGAGAGGCCGCGGGCTGGACAAGAGCCGAGGTCCCGATGGAAAACATAACCTCGCAACTCGAGCTCAGAACAAACGCCGTGTTAAGAATCTTGGAATCGAGGGCCTCCCCGAACCAGACAACATGCGGCCGGAGGAGAGCCCCGCAGGAAGGGCAGCGCGGCGGTATGTCGGCCAAAGGGAACTCGAAATTATCCTGAACGATGCCCTCCTTCGGGCAACGGACCTTCCAGATGTTTCCATGGAGCTCGATGATGTTCTCTGAGCCGGCCTTTCTGTGCAGACCATCGATGTTCTGGGTGATCAGGGCGAAATGAGGGAAGCGTTTCTCCCATCGGGCCAGGACCTGGTGTCCGGGGTTGGGCTCAACCTTGGCCATCAAACCACGCCTCCAATTGTACCACTCCCAGACGAGGCCCGGGTCCTTCCCGAAGGCCTCCGGGGTGGCCAAGTCCTCGGCTCGAAACTGTCTCCACAGCCCGTCCTTGCCCCTGAACGTCGGGATTCCGGACTCGGCTGATATCCCCGAGCCCGTGAGAACGGTGACTTTCTGGGCCCGGCTCAGAAGCTCGGCCAGTCGCTTGATTTCGTTCATTTCCATCGGCTAACTCGTCTAATGACAATAGCATACCGTTTTATGGGGCAAAAAGCAAAAGAACGCAAAAGGTAAGGTGTAAATGGTAAGGAGCAAGCAGCAAAAAATAAAGAAAAGATTCTTAGTCCAAGAGCAACTAAGCAATTGAGACACGGGAGCTCGGAATCTCTGAGTTTAATATTTTAGAACCTATCTTTGTATTTGTCCCCTCACCCTTTACCCCTCACTCCTCACTCTCTCCTTGACTTGCCTTTTCTTTAATTATATACAAATAATCTCGATCGAGGAGGAACTATGACGGCGGAGATCGGAATCCTGGGAGGAACCGGGCTCTATGAGATCGACGGCATCGAGAACGTTGAGGAAACGGAGCTGGAAACGCCTTTCGGCTCGCCTTCCGATGCTTATATCACAGGAGTTTTGGCCGGGAAACGTGTGGCCTTCCTCAGCCGACACGGCCGGGGTCACCGGATGATCCCATCGGCTATTAATTACAGAGCCAATATCTATGGGTTCAAAATGCTGGGCGTCCAGAGGATCATGGCGGTCAACTCGGTCGGCTCCCTCAGAGAAGAGATCAGGCCCCGCGATATTGTCTTTTCGGACCAGTTTTTCGACCGGACCCGACGCGAAAACACTTTTTTCGGCGAGGGCATAGCCGCGCACATCGGTTTCGCCGAGCCCGTCTGCCCCGACCTGTCCATGACCCTCTTTGATATTGCGCAGGGTTTGGGCCTGAGGGCGCATTTTGGGGGCACCTACATCTGCATTGAAGGGCCGGCCTTTTCGACCAAGGCCGAGTCCAAGATCTATCGTTCCTGGGGCTGCGACGTCATCGGGATGACGGCCGCGACAGAGGCCCGCCTCTGCCGCGAAGCCGAGATGTGTTACGCGACGATGAATCTGGTCACCGACTATGATGTTTGGCACTCCAGCGAAGAACAAGTTTCGGTGGAGTTGATCCTGGAAAACCTGCATCTCAATATCGACAACGCAAAGACCATCATCAAGAAGGCACTGGCCCGATTTTCCCCTCAGAAAGAATGGCGCTGCGGCTGCCGGGACGCCCTTAGAAACACAATTGTCACCAACCTTGAATTCATCCCCGAGGAGATCAAAGAACGGCTGGGCCAGCTGATCGGAAAATATATAAAAATCTGAAATTCGGCGGCAGAAATGAGTCTTGTCATCGTCGGTTCGTTAGCTTTTGACACGATCGAAACCCCCTGGGGAAGGAAGGAGAAGATCGTCGGCGGCTCGGGTGCGTATTGTTCCCTGGCGGCGAGTTTTTTTACCCGGCCCAAGATCGTGGGCGTTGTGGGTACGGATTTTCCCCAGGGAATCATCGCCTTCTTTAAGAAGAGACGGATTGATACACGTGGGATTGTCGTGAAACGGGGGAAGACGTTTCATTGGGAAGGGAGGTACGGCCACGACCCGAATCAAAGGACGACGATCAAGACGGAGTTGAATGTCTTCAGAAGGTTCAAGCCTCGGCTTCCCTTGTCCTACGGCAAGGCCGACATCGTTTTTCTGGCCAATATCGATCCGGACATGCATGAGCAGATCCTGAGCCAGGTTGCGAAGCCCAGGCTCGTCGCCATGGACACGATCAGGCTGTGGATCGAGACCAAACGGGAAGCGCTCCTCCGGGAGCTCAGGCGCGTCGATATTTTCTTTGCCAACGATGAAGAGGTCAAATTGTTGTCCGGCGAAACCAACCTGATCAAGGGAGGCAGGAAGCTCCTCGAATGCGGGCCATCGACAATCGTGATGAAGAAGGGGGAGCACGGAGCGCTCGTCCTCGGCCGGGATTTTGTCTTCGGCGTGTTGGCCAACCCGAGCGAGGACGTCGTGGACCCGACTGGCGCGGGGGATTGCTTCGCCGGAGGGTTCCTCGGCTACCTGGATAAGGTGAAACGCTGGAACCACCGTGAGATCCGTAAAGCCGCCGTCTTCGGGAGTGTCCTGGCGTCTTTCGCGATTGAAGATTTCGGAATTGACCGCTTGAAGTCCCTGACCTTTCAGGAAATTGAGGCCCGATTCTGGCAATTCAAGAAGCTTGTCGCGTTCTGAGCCGGAGGATCTTTCTTAACCTGGCTGGGGAGGAACGCCGGTCTATCTCGAGCCCGCCGGCGGGGTCATCGCGTCGGCTTTCGCCAGAACCACGGCCGATTGTCCAGACAGAGAACCGTAATAAGACAAAAAGCGCCCAGCCTCGGCGGAGTTCTGCCGCTCAAGATTGTGCGCCCATCGGTAGCTGATGGGCTGGTACCAAAGCTCGGCCTGGATATGGAAGGGCCCCCCGGCATTGCCCACATCCACGGAGTAAAGGATCCGGTCGCTGCCGCCCCTGAAGTTATCGTCGTCCCTCGCCGCGCCCTTCACTGAAATGTCCGCCTCCGCGGAGGCCTTTTCGAAGCCCTCCGGAAGTAGCCGGTTGTCTTTGATGTAACGAACCGCGGTGAGCAGAACCGTGGTCACTTTGTCATCGGGCCCGGCCAGGATCCCCTCGTAAATCTGGACTTGGCCGGGTGTCTCGATCCGGTCGTAATGCGGCTCGTAAAGGTCGGCGGCGGCGTCATTATCGTTTCCGGAGATCGAGCCGTCGGGTTTCAGATTCCCCGACTCAAAGACGACCCGGCCGTCGCGGCCGCGCACCGTGAAGTGGATCCAGGCCCGCCGGGACGGGTAAGCCGTGGGAAGTTTGTGCCCGGCTGAGTTTTCGAGCGACAGCTGTGCCTCCAAACGGCCCTGCTTCATTTCCATAGTCTCGACGGCCAAGCGGGCAGAGGATGTCTCCAGGTGTTCGATCGTGCGGCGGGCCGCTGCGTCAAGGTCTTGAGGCAAAGCGGCCACTCCCAGTTCGAAACGATGGGCGTTGAAGATTTCGGGAATGAAGAAATTGCCGGCCCGAAACATGTGGCGGGAGACCCCGCTCCGCGGCTTGCCCATAACGCCAGTGAACGGAACTTCAATATCGACGACAGGCATATGGCAGGACTGGCAGCTGCGGCCGTTCTTGTAGGCACTCTGCCTCCACTCGAGGTAGGGGACTTGTTCGGGAAGCTCGCCTACGACCCGGCCGTTCTCATCGAGAGCCTCAGTATACAAAGTGTGACAGGTCGCGCAGATTTCGGATTCCCTCATGTAAGTGACCTCAGTGGGAATAAACCGGGACGAGGATCGCATCAACGACCGGCGTCCGTCGTCGACCTGATAGGGCCCGAAAGCCCGCCGCTTTCCGAGAGGAGTCTTGGTGTCAATCGTGAAGCCGGCCGTATAGCTCGACTTTTGGCCTAGGTTGTCATCCAGGATTTGGTGGCACATAGAACAGGAGACCCCGTCGACCGCCAGGAGGCCCATCGGGCTGAGCACCCGCCCGGCCGGCAGATTGGCAAAGACCTGGCCCATTAGCCCGGCGGCCTTGGCCTCGAATCGGGACATGGGCATGTGGCAGGCCGCGCATTCGTTTTCGATGGCGACGCCTGCGGAGGAGTGGACGAGAGCTTCCCGCCGGACTGATGCCTGCCAGTAAGGGTCGCGCGCGGAATTGGCCATCATCGAAGGTCGCCAGGCGGTCCCAAAGGAGATGTCCTCCCCCCGGGGCGTCACAATCTCGTTATGACAGGATATGCACCGGTCCGCGGCCAGGAAGAGAGGGTGGAAGATGTTCGGTCCGGCCGCTCCGCCGGCGAAGGAATTAAGCGCTAGGAAGCTTAACGATAAATAAAGGATCAGGCGTTTTAGGATCATGGTCTCACCATCCCTGGAAAAGCGTGCCGTCGAACCAATCCCACAGCAGGTAAAAGATGACCGCCGCGTTCCGGCCGGAAGCGTTATTCAAGGGGAATCGGACGCCAAGACTCGCCATGATGTTTTTCCGCCGGTTGAGGGTCACTTGAAGTTGAGGAACAACATCCCAGTCGATCCTGGCCTGGCCCCTCAATTCACGAGCTCCGAGAAGCTCGACCATTGGAGACCAGGAGCGGCCCCATCGTCCCGTGTCGAAACTGCGGCCGAAGGCAAACCGGAGGAAACCCTCCTTTTCGGCCTTTTGGCTCTGGGCGGGCAATTCCATCCCCGCCTGGGCCTGCAAAAAAAAGTCGGCCGGGAGAAGCTGCCCGTAACTGACGAAGGGCTCCAAAATAAACGTGCCCTTGCCGAAGCCCCTGGATTCGTCCCCGGTCGGCATGATGACTTCTGCGGTAGCGCTGAGGATAGCGCCGTGTTCGAAGCTGTGGTAGAGGACCCTCTTGACACCAACGGCCAAGTCACCGAGATTAGATGTCCAATCGGGCTTCCCCGCTTCTGTCACCGTTTTCCGCCAGCCGAAAGGAACCGAAATTTCGATTTGGTTTCGTCTGCCCAGACGCTGCTCGTAAACGATTTCGTTTGTGATCAAGCCCATTCCCCTGGTTTCAACGGCCGTGGTCAAAACGGCCTCATCTTCTGGGAAGGCCTTTTCGCTGACCAGGGCGCGAGGAAGGTTCAGCTCACCACGCGGCCACTCGGCGTCGGTGCAAAACGTCCGTAGGTAGTCGACGATCAGACTGACTTCCTCGACCGTGAGGAGACCGGTGAAGGCAGGCATCAACTCGGAGAATCCCCTGGCCGGCCCCCCCTGCAAAGCGACGGCCGCCCAGTCGGAGTCAGGCTCCCGGGCCGCGGCTTGGCAATCCGTGAAATCACGAATGGGGAGGTTGAATCCGACAAGGCTCTGAGACGCTCCCTTGCCGTCTGAGCCATGGCAGTTGGCGCAGGCCGATTGAAAAAGGTCGCGGCCGGTTTGGAGCCCAGATCCCCGTTCTTGGCAGGAGGCGGTCCGGCCGAGCGGAGGCGCCACGAGCAGGGCCCCGGCAACGGCCAGGGCAGCCAGACCCAATCTCTCGGAAAAAAAAGTGGGGCGACTTTTCATGCTTTTGCTCCTGTTCATCTATCTTGATTTCCCTCAGCCTTGGGGGGACCTCCGGACATCGAGTGACAGCAGCCAAGCCTGCCCCCAACCTTAAGGACACTCCCGTCCTCTTCACGATCCTGAATGACGGCGGAACGGGACTCCAGAGCTTGGATGTTCAAAAAATATAATTCTTGACGCGACGGGAAGTCAAGCCCAAGGGTCGCCGGCGGAGATATCAGCACCCGCCTTGAGGGTCTTTTCTCGGGGAAATAGAAGAAAATTCACCCCCCAATTCATCTTAAAAGGGTATGGACGCGAAGCCCGCTTGAATGAAAATGAAGGGGTATCGGCTCGGAGGACTGGTCCGGGCTTTATCAGGAGCAGCCAAGAGATGTCGCTCGAAAAGACAGCAGAACAGCAGCATGTCAACACGGAGGGCTCGGGTCTCTCTGAAAAAGACAAGCTCATCAGGGAGTTCTTGAAGGCCCTCAAGGTCACCTTCAAGATATCCACCATCTACAAGCTCGACCATCCGGCGTTTAAAAAAACCGTGAACGATCTGATGGACAAGCTCGGCTCACTCTTCGTCTTTCTGCATCCCCTGTCCATCGGGTTCACCCCCCATTCCCTCTTCCTGGATAACCGGTTCTGGGAGAATGATAAAATCTACTTCGGTCTGGCCCAACTCTTTCATTTCCGTAAGATCAAGACTCTCCAGATCAGCCCGGGCATCCAGCTCGAAGAGCTGATGAGATTTGCGTGCAACATTACTCTTCCCGTCAAGGAATTCATCAAGCGGGGCGGGGCGCTGGGAATTCTGAAGTCGGAAAAAATCGTCCACATTTCTGCGGAAGTGCTTGATTATTCCCAGCTCCTGCGGGGGGAGGGCGAGGAACTCAAGGACATCTGGCCTTACCTTCTCATGGAGGCCGTAGAGGAAGATGACCGCCAAAAACTCGACCAGATGGCCGGCAGCTTTGATAAGGTCATCGGAAAATTCAACACCGAGGAGCTGATTCAAAACGAAGAGCTGCACAAAAACTTCTTCAAGTTTTTCCAGTACCTCAAACAGACGTCCGAAGAGAAGCACAGGACCTGCTCCAAGGATCTTCTCAAGTCGATCATGGCCGGGAAAAAAACTCCCACCGAAGCAAAGTTCGAAAACCTGAAGCTTCTCATCTCAGACCTGAAGGAGCAAGATCTGGCCTCCACCCTCTGGGAGGAGATCATCGGAAATGACAGGTTCGACAGCCTGAGCTTCTGCGTTTTTTCCAAGATCGTCGCAAAAGAGAAACACAAGAAAATCTCGACTTCACTCCGGGAACTGTTTCAAGCGGACGACCCGGCCAATCGCAAGCCGGACGTGGAGACGAAGCTCAAGATCCTCCTCTCGGGAACTTCAAGCCACCTTCTCTCGGAGATCTATCGCCAGACCCTGGGTCACCTCCTCCAGGAAATTACCTTTGAAAAGAGAACGACCTTGGATCGCGCTCTCCTCCAGAGGAGCTACCGGTTCATCCTCCTTAACCGCTTGGAAAAGGAGCAAAAAAATGACCAGGCCGTGAAGCTCCTGGAGGAAATCTTCCAGGAATGGGAGACGATCGCGGAGGATCGTGACCTCGATTATCTGAGGTTCCTTTTGGAAGAGCTGCTGAAGAAAAGCCAATCCCTGGCCGGCGAGCCGGCTTACCAAAAAGTGAAGCGGGCCCTCGCGGAATTCGTGGAGCTACACATCCTCCAAGGAGAAACAGCGCCCGCCCTGGACGCGTTTGTGGACTCTCTGAGGGAGAGCATTTTCGACCGGAACGTCTACCTGGATAAGCTCTTCAAAGAAAAGAAGGTAACCCCGACTCTGTTGCGCTCTTATTCTGTTTTTTTTGCCGCTCTCTCCGAGGACCTCAACGCGCGGCTCAAACAAAAATCCTCCGACAGCCGGCTCCTGGAGAAGATCGCCGAAAGTCTGAAATTCATAGACAGCCCCTTTTCCCTGGCCACCCTCAAGGCCGTTTATACGTTCGGAGACAATCGTGCCAAACTCGGGGCTTTGAAAGCCATGCACAGTCTCACCGAAAGCGATGAACGATTTCTCTTTTCTGTCTTGGAAAGGAGGGATATGCAGCTCAAGGGCGAGGCCCTCGTCCTCTTGTCCCGGGGGGAGCGGGCCAAGCATGTCGCCCTGTCCAAGCTCCTGATGATCCAGTCTCCCTACGGCATTCGGAACAAGAAGCTGGTTAGACACATCGCCTTGATTGGAGAGAAGAGAATCTTGGATGCCAGGTCTTTCCTCGAGGCCCTGGTCCAACGAAAGGAGTTCTGGTACCGGCGGGTCCGGCTGGAGGCCCAACTCGTTTTGGAGAAGTGGAATGAGGGATAAGATCAAGACCGGCTTTATCTATCTCATGAACGCCCTCCAGGCCGCCAGACTCTATACCGACGGCCACCCCAAGTTCAAGGAATTTGTGGACAGACTTCATGTTCAGCTCCAAGAAATCCTGGCGGAAAGGAAAGAGATAATCCTGGGAATCGTCGACGGAGAGCTCGCCTGGGAGGGAGAGATCTTTTTTAACCTGGCCAAGAAACTCGCCCCCCTGATCGCCTTCCTGGAAGAGAGCCGGATTGAGCGGATTATCTTCCAGCAGGGAATGCGTTTTGAAGAACTGCACCATTTCATCATCTTCTTGGCCCGGACGAAGGGACTCGACAAGATCGACGAGAAGGAGTACTTCACCCTCCACGGCATCCAGAATATCCGGGCCGGAAGGTTGAGAGCGTCGGCCAAGGACGATAGCGCGAGCGCCAAAGCCGAAGAGGTCCGGCTGAAATATGAAAACTCCGTTCAGGCCGTTTCGCACGCCCTGAACCTCGTTCTCGATGAGGAGGAGATCGATTATCTGGATCTCCGTTTCAATATCCTCAGCATCATGGAAGATTTCATCGGGCGTCATCAGGAACTTCTCAACCTGGTCTCGGTGAAAGATCGGGATATCGCCACCTTCGTCCATCTCCTAAATGTCTCACTCCTGAGCATGTTCTTCTCCTCCAAACTGGAGTTTGCCAAAGACGACGTCCTTGACCTCGGCATCGCCGCACTCTATCACGATATCGGGAAACTCTACATCTCACTGCGAATCCTTCTGAAGAAGACAAAATTGGAGGAGGCCGAGTTCGTCCAGATCAAGGACCACCCCGTCCTGGGCGCGAGGATCCTCGACGGTTACAAGGACACGCTCGGGATTCTCCCCGTGGTCGTCGCCTTCGAGCACCACATGCGCTATGACTTGGGGGGATATCCAAGGGTCGCCTACCTGCAGAGGCCTCACCCCGCCTCGATGATCGTCTCTATCTGTGATGTCTATGATGCTCTCGCCCTCAAGCGTTCCTATAAAAAAGATTATCCTCCGGATAAAATCCACGAAGTCATGGTCCTGGAAAAGGGCAAGATGTTCGATTCCGCGCTTCTCGATAAATTCTTTCAGTTTATGGGGGTCTATCCGGTCGGAACCATCGTCGGCCTGAGCGATGGGAGAATCGGTGTCGTGCGCGAGGTCAACGAGCAGGACATTTTCGGCCCGAGAGTGGAAATCGTCGATCCCGAAAATAACGGCGAGATGGTCGACCTCTTCAAGATCAAAGGAACGCGGATCACGGCCGCTTTGAATCCCCACTCCAGGGGGAAAAAATACCTCGGATTTATCAGAGCCCCCCGCCCGGCACATGATCAGAAAGCGGGCCAGGATGAGCCCGGACCAAGTCATCGAGACGCTGAAGATTCCGGATTCTAGTCTAAGCCCAGGACCGTTCGATACCCGGAGATATCCAGGAATCCGTGGCCACTGATGTTAAAGGCGATCGTCTTTTTTTCGCCGGATTCTTTGCACTTCAGGGCCTCTTCGATGGCGCAACAAACAGAGTAGGCCGACTCCGGAGCCGGAAGCCATCCTTCTGATTCGACAAATATCTTGGCCGTCCCGAAAACGCGCTTTTCATCCTTCGGGTAGGCGACGGTGTCAATATAGCCTTTGTTTCGCAACAGACTTATGATCGGCGAACAGCCGTGGTAGCGCAGTCCGTCTCCCTTGACCGGCTCCATGTCGACCTTGTGCCCCAGGGTGTACATTTTCAGCATCGGAGTGATTTCCGCGTAGTCCGCGAAATTGTACTCGTATTTGCCCTGCAGGTTCGGGGCGACTTCACTCTGGGCAGCGATAAATTTGATTTTCTTTCCCTTCTTTAAAACGTCTCCCACAAACGGGATGGCGAATCCGCCGAAATTTGAACCCCCTCCAAGACACGAAATCACCAGATCCGGGTAATCGTCAAATATCTCAAACTGTTTTTGCGTCTCCTGGCCGATGATGGTCTGGTGCAGGAGGACGTGGTTCAGGACCGAGCCCAGGCAATAGGTCGCTTTTGGGTCCCTCTGAGAATCCTCCAGGCCCTCGGAAATGGCGATCCCCAGGGATCCCACATGCTCGGGATTCTTGTTATACAGGGTTTTGCCGAACTCGGTCTCGGGGCTTGGTGAGGCGAACACCCGCGCCCCCAGGAATTTCATAAAAGACAGTCGATCCTGTTTCCAGTTGTAGACGCTCCTCACCCAGAACACGGTGCACTTCAGGCCGGAAATGGCCGCCGCGTAAGAAAGCGCTGTTCCCCATTGGCCAGCGCCTGTCTCGGTGGTCACACGCTCAAATCCCTGTTGCTTGGCATACCAGCATTGGGCGAGAGCGGTGTTCACTTTGTGACTTCCGGTGGGGCTGAAGAATTCGCTCTTGTAGTAGAGCCTGGCCGGGGTATCCAATCTCTTCTCCAGGTTTCTGGCCCTGAAAAGTGGCCTCGGCCTTCCCGCTTGCGAAAACAGGTCCATGATGCCGCCCGGAATGTCCACCCACCTCTCGGTTGAAAACTCCTGCTTGAGGCACTCGCCGATCATGAGGTTGGGCAGGTTCTGCAACCGCGACGGCCCGTCTTTGGGGTCTTTCGGAGGAGGCAGTGGTTCCGGCAAATCGGGAAGAATGTTGTACCATCGGGTTGGAAGTTCGTCGTGACGCAAGTTGACCATGTTTTTGTTTAGCATGAACTTATCCGCTCCTCTTTGGTGATATTCATGAATTGACTTCAGTGCTTATAACACAGGACAAAAGCGCGGTCAAATGGAAATACGTCCCTGGTTCACCGGAGGACCGGCGCTCCTAACGCGGCCATTCATCTCCGTTCGGTCGGGGCGGGTTCCGATAGAGAGGAGAGGGATAAAGCTGTTTTACTTGATCCGATAAAACCACATCAGGGGAAGCCAGAGCTGATGGCCGTAGGGAATCCTTTTATGATTCACCAGGACCTCGGTGCCGTCCCAGTCGTGGATGAGATTGAACAGCTCGAAGAGGTCATCGACCTCATCAGGAGTGTAGGTGGCAGAGTGCCGAATCCATTCACCGCTCCCTTCCTCCGTGTAGGTTGGATTTTTTTTGGCCAATCCGACCGCCGTGGCATAAGTGGGCGAGACTCTGTATCCAAAGACGAGAGTAATCTTGAAGGTTTTAGCCTGGGTGCCGGGGTATAGGATATCAGCCAGCTTTTCTTCTTTGTCCTGATCGGGCTGCATACTGATTAGTTTATAAGCCAGGCCGGTCTGTTTGTCAACGAAAACCGTCTATCTCGTCATCTCGTCAGCCGGTCATCTGGTCAAAGGCAGAGCGGAGCAATTCTGTTATTTGTGTTTTGATCGTCTCGGCGAGACGACGAGACGACGAGAGAGACATCTTGATGGTTCTTAAGAGACCTGATAGTCTAAGGAAATGACGATGACTCCCCGAGGGCGTGTGATGGCCGCGCTTCGGCAAGAAGAGCCTGACAGAGTTCCTCTTCTCGAGCCCTGGATCGAAGAAGATATGGTGGCCGAGTTCGGCGAAAAGGATCTGGCCGGTGTCTACGTCAACCTGGGCTTGGATGGGTTGATGATCCCCAACGCGGCCCCGCCGGATAGCCATTCTTGGAGAAACGGCGTGGACGAATGGGGAAGGCTTTGGCGTGAGGGAACTTACGCGGGCGGGCTGGTCAAAACAAGGGACGATCTCCGGCGCTTCAGTCCGCCCCTTGATTACGCGGACCTGTTTTTTGATGCTGATCAGGTCAATCGAGTCAAAAGACTCTACCCTGACCATTGCCTCTTCTATGGCTCCCACATCGGCCCCTTTACCGCCGGATTCATGGCCATGGGCTTTGAGCGCTTTTTTATCTCCATCTCCGAAGACCCGGGCTTTGTTCATGAGGTTCTGGAAGCCCGAACAGAGTGGTGCCTGGCCATGTACAAAAGAGCCGTCCAGATGGGAATCGATGTGGCCGTTCTTGGGGACGATGCAGGCCATTCTCATGGAACAATGATTTCTCCCGGGATGTGGCGGGAATTCATTTTCCCGCATCACCGAAGGATTGTCCGGGAACTGCCCGTCCCGGTCATCTGGCATAGCGACGGCGCGGTTCAGTCGCTTTTGCCCATAGCCGTGGAAGCTGGATTCGCCGGCTTTCACGGAATGGAGCCGGGAGCCGGCATGGACCTCGGAAGAATCAAAAAAGAGTTTGGTCGGGAGCTCGTCTTGCTGGGAAATGTCGATATTAATGTACTCTTCGGACCGGACCTCACAGAGGTCCGCCGGGAGGTGGATCGATGCCTGGAAGAGGGGACGCCCGGCGGGGGCTACATGCTTTCGACCTGCAACAGCATCTTCAAAGGAATGAACCCCGCTGCCGTCACCGAATTGTTCCGGTACGCAAGGGAAAGAGGAAGCCCCTGATCCGGCCGCGCGGCCGCACCCAAAGATTTATGGGGATGGGCCCGTGGCGATCGGCTCAATCCAATTTTTTCGCCGGCATATCTTGCCCTCCCTGATGAAGGACGAGCTGCGTGACCTTCCCTTGGCTGTCTCTCACAAAAGAGATCTGAATGTCCGCGATCTCCAGGAAGAACTTGGTGTCAGATTCGGGGAGGAGTTCAAACTTCTGGCGGCCACCGATCTCGGCATACAGCCGGTCGTTTTCTTTGCTGATTGTCAAAATGCCCATAGGTCCCTGGTATTTTCCGATATAGGCATCATAGATTTTGGGGTCAACCTTGGCCACCTTTTTCTCCTGCGGGAGTTCGTACTTTTCGCCGAAAAGAATGGCCGCCAGGGCCTGGCTGATTTTCCCGGTGAAGCCGGTTCCGAAGTTGTTCAAGACAATAACACAGGCGTCATCGCTGACATATCTGGCGATATCCGTGCTGAAGCCGTTGACTCCTCCCGCGTGGCTGACACGCTTGTGGCCGTTGAATTCCCCGATGAACCAGCCGTAGGCATAATTGTTTTTAAACGGAGTGAACATTTCGTCAAGAGAGCCTTTTTTGAGGAGTTTTTCCGTGTCGAGCGCCCGGTCCCACTTGTAAAGGTCCTCGACGGTGGAATAGAGCGCACCGGCCGCGAAGGGAATGCTCATGTCGACGTATTGGGAATTGCGGATTTCCCCTCCGCTCAGATCGTAGCCTGAGGCCCGGTTATGGAGCACGGTGTTATTGTGATCGTAGCCGGAGTCGTTCATGTTCAGCCGGTCGAAGATGTTTTCCTTGAGGAAAGCCTCATAGGATTTTCCCGAGATCTTTTCGATGAGATAGCCCAAGAGGATGTAACCCGAATTGCTGTACTTGAACTTTTCTCCCGGGGCAAATTCCAGGGGCTTGTCCTTGAATCTCTCGACAATCTTTTCGGCCGGAGTGGGGAGGGCCATCGTCGTCACGTAGTCCGGGAAATCGGTGAAGTTGGGAATTCCCGACGTGTGCGTGAGCAGGTGGCGGATCGTGATCTTGTCTCCATTGGGATAATCCGGCAGGAATTTCTTGACCGGGTCTTCAACCCGCAAGAGGCCTTTTTCCTGAAGCTCCATGACGGCCATGGCCGTAAACTGCTTCGTCACAGATCCCAGACGGAACTTGGTCTGGGGAGTGTTCGCGACGTCGAGTTCGTAGTCGGCCATCCCGTAGCCTTTGCTCACGAGGACCTGTCCGCCCTTGGCCAGCAAGATTGACCCGCTGAACCACTTGAGTTTCTGGGCTGCGTTCATGTAGGCATCGACTCTTGCGGCGATATCATCCGGAGCCGCTGCAGCCGGCGCGGCGCCCGAAGATACCATCAAAATGAAGACCACACCCAGGGACAATAACAATTTCGCCATGGCTCGATGAGAGCCTTTTTTCATACCGAGCATTGAGAAGATCTCCTTTCTTTTGGGGGCACTCGGTCGCTCCTGTTTCATTGATAAAAAAAGAGGGGACGCGCTGCCGTCCCCTCTAGGTTACTTATCTTGAGTCCTTCCTCAGAACGTGATCCTAGCTCCTAGCCTGAAGATTCTGGGATCCTCGATCGAGACCATTTGACCGAAGGCGATCGCCGGGCTGCTGGATATGGTTTGGACTTGTGTAGCCTTGTTCCCATTGAACAGATTGAACCCGTCGAGGAAGACTCCGAAAGTGACACTCTGAAAACGGAAAGTCTTTTCCAGCCTGAGGTCGAGAATGGTTTGAGCCGGAAGGCCTCTGTCTCCCCTCGTTTCCGCGTAAATGGTTGCCACCCCTTGATTGAGCGGAACAAACAAGTCAGAACTTGTGACCTGACGAGTGTACCTCTGGCCGGAGTAGGCGCGGAGATAGCCGCTGACGTTGATCCCCCACGGGCCTCTGACCATGCTCTGAAGTTTGAACTGATGGGGACGATTGAGAGGGAGCTTTCCGATCGCGTTGATGTGGGTGTTGGGGTCATCGTAATAGCCGGAACCGGTCCAGTTATCGAACCAATCCGTGCCGATGAGACCTCTGGAGTTCTGATAGACATAGGAGGCCATGAGAGACCAGCCCTTGGAATATCTCTTATTGAGGACGAGTTCGATCCCGTCAAAATCCCTCTTGGCCCCAGCAGGGTTGATCATGTACTCTTCCTTGGGAAGGATCTGGTTCTGGCTCCAGAAATACTTCTGCTGACCGTCGAGAGGATCCACAAAGGAGACCTGAGTCCAGTTTGTCCAGACGAGCTGCCCGTTGTCGACGAGTTGGTTCATGTCGAGCTGGGTGCCGTTGGCGTCTTCGAGGAGATTTCTGTCCATTTTTCTGATGTAACGGAAGGCCAGAGACCAGTCCGTGAAGATTTCTCTCTCCAGGCCCACGGTAAACTCATCGGTGTAAGGTGATTTCAGTCCCGCTCCGCCGTATCCCGCTTGGGCCGGATTCGGAAAATCGACGGCGATGATGGCTCCCGGAATCGGCGTGAAATCGGGGAAAAGGAGCTGCACATAATCCCAAATGGCATTCGGGTTGAGCCTGGTGAAATATTGAATGATGTTGGCCTGGATATATCTCGAATAGCTGGCTCTTGAAGCAACGTCTTCCCGTCAGCCGGTCAGATCGTAGATGACGCCGACGCGAGGCACGAGGTTTGTCCTCTTGATGGGAGAGTAAGATGAAGTTACGCTTCTATTGAATGCGACTCCAAGGAACGTCTGTGGTCCCTCGCTTTCGTTCTGGGCGGGAATGATGGCGCGCTGGTGAGAAAAACGCAGTCCGAGATTGAGGGTGAATCTCTTTGTCGGTTTCCAGGTGTCCTGGGCGAAAGCGAAAAGGTTTGCGGCCGCCTCACGCTCGGGGGTATCAGCGATCCAGATGCCATAGAGAGGAAATCCGCCGATTGTCAGGATTTCGCTCATTCCGTTTCTCGGGTCTCTCTCCGGCATAAAATCCCTGGTCGAATGCATATACTGGAATTCCCCTCCCAGCTTGAATTCGTGAGAGCCGGCAAAATTATCCTTGAAATGCGTCAGGTCGGCGTTGATCTGCAGGCGCGAGGACGTGTAGAGGTCCAGGACGGGGTAGTTTCCTGAGTATTGGTTCGTCAGCACGTCGATATATAAGGGGACATCACTGTGCTTTGGCCTC
Source organism: Candidatus Aminicenantota bacterium (assembly GCA_963701305.1). GTDB lineage: Bacteria > Acidobacteriota > Aminicenantia > Aminicenantales > CAVYOD01 > CAVYOD01. The sequence goes on along the minus strand of OY969586.1, from coordinate 451,497 downwards.
AGATTGTCCTTCGCGGCGAGGTACCCAACCTTGAGGTCGGTAAAAAGGTTGCTGCTGAAAAAGTGGGACCATTGAGCGTTGAAGATATTCTGCGGTGAGTCCCAATGGATCGTCGTGTCTATACCCCAGAAAGGGCCTGCTCCTGCATTATCCTGGATCAGATTGCCGTAGGCATAAGAAAGACTGAACCTATTTTTTTGGCTGGGCTGGAAAGTGAGTTTCATATAGGGGTAGTACCGGGTTTCGATGGCGGGGACGGTTTGAGGCCGGTCAAAGGGAAACCCGGCGATGTTGATGGCCCGCTTGTTGAAGCTGAGATTGATGAAGAACCAGAGCCTGTCCTTGACGAGAGGACCGCCCAGAGTCGCTCCGGGCTCATAGATATATTTGTAGCCGCTGAGTCTCCCCTCAAGGGGCGTTCCCTTGGCGTTGTCCGACTGAAGTTTATCGCTGTTATAATAAAAGCTCGCCGACCCGCTGAAAGTGTTGCCGCCCGATTTGGTGACGACATTGATCAGGGTACCCATGGTGTCCCCGTATTCAGCCGGGAGGCCGCCCGATTGAATGGAGAGCTCTTCCATGATGTCCATGCCGACTTCGCCCCTCTGGGTCCCGACATCGGGGGCGTTCATGGTGACGCCGTCGATTCTATAGGCATTGTCCCGGACGCCGCTTCCGTTGGCGCTCGACATCGGGCCGTTGGGATTCGATTCGGCCACGACTCCAGGTGTCATGTTGAAATAGGTGTCCAGGATCCGAAAACCCGGGACGGAGGCGAGGAAATCCTTATCGAGGTTCGTTGTCCGGGTCGCTGGACTGGACATCGACCGTGGGCGTCTGTCCGGTGACGACGATACTCTCTTCGAGCTTCTTCGGTTCCAGCGTCACATTGATCGTCGTCGTCTTGCCGGCGGTGATGATAATGTCTTTGCGCACGAGCGTGTTCATCCCCTGGAGCGCGTAGGTAATTTCATAGGTTCCGGGGGGGAGAGACGGAAAACGATAGATGCCCTGCTGGTTGGTGACCGTATTCATCTCCGGCAGGATGAGCGCCGGTGACTTGATGCTCACGCCCACTCCGGGAAGCGGCGCGCCCTCGGGGTCTTTGACCGTTCCATTGATGGTACCGGTCTGTCCGAACTGGGCCAGGGCGTTCAAAGAAAGAGTGGCCAGCAAGATCGAGAAAGCCAAAAAAAGCAATGCCCTTTTCTTCATCTTTTGATACCTCCTCCAATCGGTTTGATCTTTTAACCTGGAGAGTCAACTCCAAAATCATATCCATGGAAGGTGCCGACCAAGTTAAAAGAATCCTTCTATAGCTTAGAAAACGCCCTGGGGATTGTCAAGAAGAATGTCTAACCCGGAATTGCCGATAGTCAGAGTCCGAACGTGCGACTTCGCAGCAGCCCTCAGCGAAACTTCAAACGGATGCTTCCGATTCCGGCTTCCACGCTGACGTTGATTGTTACCGAAGTCTTTCCGTATGCCTCGTTGGTGTAAACGTCGCCATCCTTATGCATCGAGCCGGCATGGATCGAGCCTATGCCCCCCTTAACCTTGGCCCGGACACCTACGTCCTCAGGCAGATAGATCGTTCCTTCGCCCACGCCCCCTTTGATCCGGACATCCATGTTTTCCTTGCGCTCTCCGCTCAGGTCAAGTTTGAGTGAGCCCACGCCCATGTCGATGCTGAGGGACGTCAGGCTCAGGCCGCGCAGGTCCAGATTTCCTTCTCCCGCCCCGAACCTGAGCTTGAGCTCGAGAGGCACCGCGTCGTTGAGCCGGATATCCCAATGGTTTTCCTGATGACCTAAGAAGATACCGGCCCTTCTCCTCTGTTCGATAGACAACCTTCCCTGATTATTGAACACATGATAGTCGACTTCCGGCTTCCAGCGGGGTACGTTATAAGTGAAAGACCCTTCGGCCAGGGCTCCTGCGCCGCCTTGGATGCTCAGTTCGCCGGCCGACATGCGCATCTCGATCGCGGCCGACTTCGCTTCTCCCAGTTCAACTTTGAGGGCGTCTGTTTTTGTCTCCCTGACCCGGACACAGGCGGCGAGCCCCACCGCCAGGCAGCTGATGGTCACTATATGAACGAAAGATTTGGTCATGATCATTGCCTCCTCTCTTTATCATACGTTATTTTAGCGCCGAAGTTCCCATAATCAAGAAATCAGTGAGGAGTCAGGAGTAAGGGGTAAGAAGAAAGGACAAGAGAGTATAAGTCTCAGGCAACATTTATTTTGCCATTGGGCTGGTTAATGACCATGAGCAGCAGAGTGGCTGCAAACTTTAGGTGCAGAGTGCAGAGAACGGGGAATAAGGTCCGGGATCGGAGAAAGTGAAGACAGATCTCGGGGCACGGGGAACAGTAGACGAGAAAACGAGACGACGAGAGTGACGTTTTTATATTATTTTTTTGGCGTTTGTCTTCTGCCCGCCCTGGTAAAGAATGAGGCCCGTGACCTTGCCCGTCTGATCCTTAACGAATTCGACCTCGATGTCCGCAACTTTAAGAAAGAACTTGGTCTCAGATTCAGGGAAGATCTGGTTCTTATCCTGGCCGAGCGCTTGGATCATGAGTCTTGTTCCTTCTTTGACAACCAAGGCCATCATTCCGGGCGCAATCTCATATTCACCAACGTACTGATCGAAAACGGCCGGGTCGAGGGAGATCTCTTTTTTCTCTGCCGGGAAGGGCTTGTCGGTTCTTTTGAAAGACTGTGTAGGCCCGATGCGGCCGATGGCTTTTAACTCCGTGACCAGCCCCTTTTTGTCCTTCAAGAACTCAACCCGGGTGAATGAATCTTTAAAGAAGAACGCGGTCGCAGAAGTGGGGAAAATCTCCGTTTTTTCGCCGCCGGCGCGCTGGTAGAATAGTTTTTCGCCTTCTCTCTTGATGTACACATCTTCGTTTTGCTCGTTCGTGTAGACGCCGACGAGAGGATCAAGCATTTTCACGGCGACCTTCACCGCGACCGGCTCCAGGTACGGTTTCCCAAGCGCGAGGGCCGCGATCTTGAAGGCAAGGGGCTCGGGGTAGCGCTCACCGATATCGCTGTTGGTCAAAATGGCTACAAAGATGTGATCTTCAGGCATGGTCAGGAAGTAACTGAGGAAGCCGTTGATTCCGCCGCCGTGCTCGATGATGCGGTGGTCTTGGTAATCGCTCATCATCCAGCCGTAGCCGTAGCCGGTGTCTTCCCCGTTTTTAAGCTTGTAGCTTGTGAACGCTTTTTCAAGGGTCTTCCGGGGCAGCAGTTTTTCCGCTAATAGCGCGTCGTTCCAGATCGCCAGGTCATCGACCGAGGAAAGGAGCGACCCGGCTGCGTAGGGTTGAGTCATGCTGAGATAAGCGGAATTCACAAGCCCTTCTTTTCCCTTTGAATATCCCAGGACACGTCCCGGGATAATCGGCGCAATGTTTCCATAATAGGAATGTTTCATCCCGAGCGGGCCGAAGATGTTTTTCTGCAAGAACTCCTCGTAGGTCATCCCGGAAGCTTTTTCGATGATGGCGCCGAGGAGGATATAGCCCGAGTTGCTATAACTCCAGCGTTCCCCCGGGGCAAAGTCCATGGGCTGATTCTTAAAGAAATCGACGAGCTCCTTGACCGTAAAGTCCTTTCTCCATAGGGGAAGCCATTCCGGCATGCCGGTGTAACTTTTAATTCCTGAGGTGTGGGTCAAGAGGTGTTCGACCGTGATTATTTTTCCCTGGGTGGGGTAATCGGGCAGGAACTTGGTGATCTCGTCCTGGAGGGTGAGCTTTCCCTGCTCCATGAGCATCAGGATGCAGACCGCTGTGAATTGTTTCGTGATTGAGCCCAAGCGAAAAACCATGTCGGGGTCGATCGGGACGTTGAGCTCGATATCGGCCTGACCGTAGGCTTTGCGATAGAGCACTTTACCGTCTTTTATCACCAGCGCCGCAGCCCCCGGGCCCCCAGTCTGGAAGATTTTGGCAACCATCGCGTCGATTTGGCCGGCCAGATCCGGCGGCTCGGCTGCATGGCCGATCGCCAGGCTTGAGAACAAGAACAAAACCGCCAGCGCCAAGATCACGCTCTTTTTGTTTTTCCCGTAAGACATCTAGACCTCCTCGGAATTCTTCGCAGATGAATTAAAAGAGTGTTAGATAATATCATACGGAAACGGGAATAGGGAAGTTCAATTTTGCTTTGTGTCTCGAAATTTGCTAAATAATACCGATCGCCATGGAGGATATTCATGTCCATAAAAAAGAAGGTGACTCTCTCGTTGGTTTGGGCGAGCTTGTTGTTCCTGGCTTTTCTGACCTCGTCAACGATGCCCCAGGAGCTATCCGATTTGACCCATGTCAAACCCGCCCGGTCGAGGGCCGTGACCTCGGCCAATCCGGACCCCAACAGCAACAAGGATCGGATCGGTATCATCGAGCCGGGGAAGACGGTTATCCTGGCGGATATCGTGGGTCCGGCCGTCATCCGTCACATCTGGCTCACATTTAACGAGGCTCGTCCCAACTGGCTCGAGGCCGCAGGCTCTGCCCGGCCGGACGAGATCGTCCTCCGGATGTACTGGGATGACCATGATCAGCCGGCTGTCGAAGCCCCGCTCGGAGATTTCTTTGCGGCCGGCTTTGGCCTGCGCCGGGAGATTCGTTCGGTCCCTCTCCTGGTGGAAAGCGGCGACGGTTACAATTCTTTTTGGCCGATGCCATTTGACCGGCACGGAGTGATCACGATCACCAACGAGGGTCTGAAGAATATCCGGAGTTTTTACTACCATATCGACTATACGGAAGAAGCGTTGCCTCAAAGAACGGCCTATTTCTGCGCCCAGTACCGCAACGAATTTCCGGAGAAACCAGGACAGGATTATCTCATCCTCGACGCCGAAGGGGAGGGCCACTATGTCGGCACGGTCATGTCGGCCCGTTCCAGGAGTCCGCTCTGGTTCGGGGAGGGGGATGCCAAATTCTACGTAGACGGGGATAAGTCGCCGACAGTCCAGGGGACGGGGACCGAGGATTATTTTCTCTGCGCCTGGGGCCTCAATGAGTGCGTCTTCCCCTATTTCGGCTGCACGTACATGAGCAGCGAGTTTGATGACCTCGGGGTTCAATATACCCTCTATCGCTGGCACATCGCCGACCCGGTGCGATTCACCAAATCGCTCCGCTTCGAGATCGAACACAAAGGCTGGATCTCGGCCGATGAAACGGAGAGCGGCAAGATCGACGGCCACGTCGAGCGTGAGGACGACATGGCCACGGTGGCCTTCTGGTATCAAGTCGGTCAGCCCAAGAGATACACGGCCTTCCCGGGGCTGGCACAACGTCTGCTCCCCAACCTGGATGTGATTATCGAAGGCCGGACGCTGCAGTCCACAGCGCGAGCTTTGGGAGGGCAGGTGGAGCTTCAGAAGGGCTATGATTGGACCGGCGAAGGACAGCTCCTGTTCAAGCCCCGGGGTGATAAGGCCAGCCTTGAAGTCGAATTCAGCGTTGCGAAAGAGGAGTACAGAGGATTGATGCTCCGGCTGACTCTCGCCGAAGATTATGGGATCTATCGCCTTTTCTTGGACGGGAAGAATGTTCGGGAGCTCCAGGGAGAAACAGGGGAGGGCCGCCCGCTCGATTTTGATTCTTATTCGCCGACGCTGACGGTCAAAGAATATTATCTCGGAAGCTTTAAGCTTCCCTCCGGCAATCACACGCTCCGTTTTGAACGCGTCGGGCGGCACCCGCTCTCCAAGGGAGATCTGTTGGGGCTGGATTCGGTGCGCCTAAGGGAACGCTGGAATAAGAAGCGCAAATCTCTCACCTAAACAAGTCATGAACTTTCTTTTGCCCCTCAATTCCAAAGGCGGGTTATTGTTCCCGGTGGCAGGATCGACGTGATGGCCAGCCTTAACCTTGGCTTCGAGACTATAGATTATACGATCAAAAAGGGAAAACGAAAGCGCACCGTTGCCATCCAGGTCATTTCACCCTCCCAGGTTGTCATCCTCGCCCCACATTCTTTAACCAGGGAAAAAGTCGAAGAAATTGTCCGGAGGCGGTCTCAATGGATTCTTCAAAATCAGAAGCGCTTGAGAAATTTAGCGCGACTTTATCCGGCCAGAGAGTTTGTCAGCGGTGAACGCCTTCTCTATCTGGGCCGCGAATACAGGCTCAATGTCAGATGGGCGGAGAATGGGGGGCAGGGAAGCCCGGCCATTAACGGGAGACGGATCGTCGTTTCCGTGGGCCGGGAGGGGCGAGCCGGTCCCAACAAATACTTTGTCAGGGAGGCTTTATTGAAGTGGTATCTTTCTGAAGCAGGTCAAGTCATCCCCAGGAGGGTCGAGCTGTACTCGAATTTGTTGGACGCCATCCCCAAGGAGATCCTTGTCAAGCAGCAAAAGAGGAGATGGGGAAGTTGTTCAAGCAAGGGGATCTTGAGGTTCAATTGGCAGCTCATTATGGCGCCTCTTTCGATCATGGACTATGTTGTTGTTCATGAGCTTTGTCATCTGAGGGTCAAAAATCATTCCCCGGATTTCTGGCGCCTTGTCTCCCGGGCGCTGCCGGATTATCGCCAACGGAGAAAGTGGCTGAGAGAGAGTTCGCCGCTGCTCAGATTCTAGTTCCGCTGGGCGGCCGCATCATCATCTGCCTCCGGACGTTCCTAAACGATGAGCATGCAATCGCCGTAGCTATAAAAACGGTATTTTTCGCGGACGGCTTCTTCATAGGCCTTTTTGATCAAATCTGTCCCGGCGAATGCGGCAACCATCATCAGAAGCGTCGACCGCGGGAGGTGGAAGTTCGTGAGAAGTCTGTCCACAACCCGGAATTCATGTCCGGGGTAAATGAAGAGTGAAGTCTCCCCGGTCCCTGATCTGATCCCGTCTCGAGCCCAGGCGCTCTCGAGAGTCCGGACAACCGTTGTCCCCACCGCCGTGACTGGCCGCATCTGCCGCTTGGCCCCGTTGATGGACTCGGCCGCGGTTCTGTCGATCGAGTAGGTCTCCTCAAGCATGGCGATGTCTTCGACGCGATCCACTCTGACCGGCTGGAACGTGGCCAGTCCTACCCATAAGCAAACAAAATGATGTTCGATTCCCTTCTTCCGAATCTCTCCCAAAATCCGAGGCGTGAAATGGAGGCCAGCGGTCGGAGCCGCAATCGCCCCCTCCCTCTGGGCATAGACTGTTTGGTACCGCCCGAGGTCGCGACTTCTCCAGGCTGTGTCTTGCCTGGTGCGCTTGATGTACGGCGGAAGCGGCGGGAACCCGGCCTTTTTGAGCCACATCTGAACGCCCGGCTTCAGGAAGGCAATGATCCTCCTTCCTTCGGTTCCTTGGCCGATGACTCTCCCGACCTGGTCCCCGGGAAATGAGATTTCGGTCCCGACCCCGACCCTCTTGGCCGGGCGGCAGATGACTTCCCACGTGCCTCTGTCTTTTTCTCCCAAAAGCAGGAACTCGATCTCTTTTCCTTCGCATTGTCCCCAAACCCTGGCCGGCAAAACCCGGGCATTGTTGAGGATGAGGACATCGCCCCGTTCGAAGAAGGAGGGGAAATCTTTAAACCGAGAGTGGAGAATCCTCCCCTCTCCGCGCCGGACGACCATCATCCTGGAATCGTCCCGGCCGGCCAATGGCTGCTGCGCGATCAGCTCCCGGGGCAGAAAATAATCGAATTCGGAAACCAGCATCTCAAAAGAGTTTCTTTTGTCCGGGCGACGCCTGAGGAGGGGCGAAGCCCAGGTGTTCAAAGGCTTTGGGCGTGAGCTTACGGCCGCGGATCGTCCTCTCCAAGAAGCCGATCCGCATCAAGAAGGGCTCGTAGATGGACTCGATCGTATCTTTCTCTTCATCGATGGCCGCGGCGATGGTGTTGATACCGACAGGGCCGCCGCCGTAGTTTTCAATGATCGTCTGGAGGATCTTTCGGTCCACGTCGTCAAGGCCCAGAGAATCCACTTCCATCATGTCCAGGGCGCTTCGGGCCTCTCTCGCCGTGATGATGCCCTTGCCCTTGACATCAACATAGTCGCGCACCCGGCGCAGCAGTCGGTTGGCCACGCGCGGCGTGCCGCGCGAGCGAAGGGCGATCTCGGCGGCTCCTTCATCGTCAATCCGGACCTTCATGATCGAAGCCGAACGCCGGATCACCTTCTTCAGGTCCTCATCCCGGTAATAATCGAGCCGGTGAATGATTCCGAAGCGGCTCCGCAGGGGGGCGGTGATCCGGCCCGCCCTGGTCGTGGCCCCGATGAGGGTAAATTTCTTGAGCCGCAGCTTGTGACTTCGCGCGCTGGGGCCTTGACCTATGACGATGTCCAGGCAAAAATCCTCCATCGCCGAATAGAGAATTTCTTCGACGGAGGGCGGGAGGCGGTGGATCTCGTCGATAAAGAGAACCTCCTTGTCCTGGAGATTGGAGAGGATGGCCGAGAGGTCTCCGGTGCGCTCGATGACCGGGCCGGCAGTGGGCTTGATTCCGACACCCATCTCCTTGGCGATGAGATAGGCCAGGCTCGTCTTCCCCAAGCCCGGAGGACCATAGAGAAGAACATGGTCGAGGTGCTCGCCTCTCTTCTGGGCTGCCTGGATAAAAATCCTGAGGTTGGCCTTGATTGTTTCTTGGCCGACGAATTCTTCGAATGTCCGAGGACGAAGGCTGTCCTCAAAGATCAGGTCCTCTTTGGTCCGAACTGGCGTCAGGATCGCAGGCATGTCTTTCGCCTTTTATTGAACTGCTCTCTGCTCACGGCTCAGGGCTCACTATGTTTTATATTCTTGCCAATCTTTTTAGGCTCTCCCGAAGCAATTTCTCGATCCCGACTTCGCCCGGGAGAGCGCTTATGGTCTCATCTACAACCCGCTCCACCTCTTTCCGCCGGAAGCCCATATTCATCAGCGCCGAGATCAGATCTTCTTTTTCTTTGGACCCCTTGACGGCCAGAACCTTCTCTCTCTTCTCGATCTTGTCCTGGAGCTCCATGGCGATGCGCAGGGCCGTTTTTTTCCCGATCCCGGGCACCATGGAGATCCGGGCGACGTCGCTCTTCTTGATTGCCTCTTCGAGCGCGGCCGGCTCGATTCCGGAAAGAATATTCATGGCCAGCTTCGGCCCGATTCCCGAGATCCCGATGAGCTTGAGGAAAAGCTCACGTTCCTCCATGGTTGAAAATCCGTAAAGTGCCAAGGAATTGTCGGTCAGATGCGTGTGGATGAAAAGCTCCGCCGGCTCGCCGACCTCGCCCAGGCGGAAATAGGTGGAGAGCGGGATCGAGGCAGAATAGCCAACTCCACCAGTGTCGATCGTGACCTGGCCGGGGGTCTTGTGGATTATCCGGCCGTGAAGATAAGCGATCATGGCTCACACTCAGCCGTTCAGGCCTCCTCGAGCAGCTTTTGGAAGATCCTGGTATTGAGGTGGCAGATGGCCGTGGCCAGGGCGTCCGAAGCATCCGCGGACATCCTCGGGTCGTTGAGCTCGAGCAGCGACATGACCATGGTCTTGACCTGATGTTTATCGGCCTGGCCATATCCTGTAACGGCTTTTTTGATCTCCAGAGGCGAATATTCGTGAAGGGAGCAGCCGTGGGCCGCGACGGCGACCAGGATTGCTCCCCGGACCTGCCCCAGGACCAAAGCGGTCCTGACATTTTGAGCGTAAAAGGGATTCTCGATCGCCACCTCGTCGGGCGCATATGTCTCGATTATTTTTTCGAGCTCCAGCCTGATCTCGTTCATTTTCTGATGGAGGGGAAGCAGACGCGAGGGCGTGATGATGCCGTAGCAGATGGGGGTGTAACTCTGTCCCTTTGATTCGATGATCCCGAAACCCGTGGCCTGACTGCTGGGATCGATTCCGAGGACCCTCATCACCCTCTCATCTCAGGCGGCCGAGTACTTGGCTATCTCCTCTTCGTCGATATCAAAATTCGCCGAAACGCTCTGGACATCATCGTGGTCTTCAAGCTCTTCCATCAGCCGGAGGAGCTGCTGGGCCTGCTTTCCCTCGAGCTTGATATAATTCTGAGGAATATAGCCCAGGTTGGAGGCGGCGATTTCGATGCTGTTTTTTTTCAGCGTTTCGACGACCGTCTCATAGTTCTCGGGGGGAGTGATGATCTCGTAGTTGCTGCCATCGTCCCGAACGTCCTCGGCGCCGGCGTTCAGGGCGACCTCCAGGAGGGCGTCCTCCGAGGCTTTCGATTTTTCGATATCGATGTAGCCCTTTCTCTTGAACATCCAGGCGACGCAACCCGACTCTCCCATCCGGCCGCCGTTCTTGGTAAAAATGTGCCGGATTTCGGAGACAGTCCTGTTCTTGTTATCGGACAGGGCGATGATGTAGATGGCCACCCCTCCCGGCCCGTAGCCCTCATAGACGATCTCTTCGAAGGTTGCGCCCTCGCCCGTGCCCGCGCCCTTGGCGATCGCCCGCTTGATGTTATCCGAGGGCATGTTCACGGCCTTGGAATCGGCGATGGCCTTCCGCAGCCTGGGGTTTGTTTCCGGGTCGCCTCCGCCGGCTCTGGCGGCGACGCTCAATTCGCGGATGAGCTTGGTAAAGATCTTGCCCCGTTTGGCGTCGGTGGCCGCCTTTTTATGTTTGATCGAGTGCCATTTGGAATGACCTGACATGATGTCTCCTCTTAGATCGAACCGCTAAATTTTAGCACAAATCGCTTCACGCAAGCAAATCACATACCTGTCAGGAGTGAGGGGGAAGAGGTGAGGGGCGAAGGACAAAATAGGCAAAACGTCAGGCTGTGAAGCAGGCATGTTGGTTCTGATGTTGGATTTCTGCTAGAATAAAAAAGACCTCAAATGGAAGCCCCTCGCGAAAGAGATCCGGACCGAATATGAGTCGGAAGCTTATCCTGGGCCTCGCCTTAAACAGCCTGTTCGTGGTGATCGAATTCGTTGCCGCGGCGGTGACTGGCTCTCTGGCCCTGCTATCTGATGCAGGGCATAATTTTGCCGATTCCTTTGCCCTAGGACTGGCTCTTTTCGCCCTCCACCAGGCGAGGAAGTTGCCGACAGGACAAAAGACCTTCGGCTTCGTACGGACTGGAGTCCTGGCGGCCCTCCTCAATTCCACAATCCTCGTCGCCATCACAGGTTATATTTTTTATAAAGCTTATGCGAGAATGATTAGCCCGCCGCCTGTCCCGGGGAAGGTCATCATCTTCGTGGCCGGCATCGGGTTTATCATCAATTCCGCCATCGCTCTCGGGCTCAGAAAGCAGAGCGATATCAACATCAGGGCGGCCTTTCTTCACCTGGTTACAGATGCCCTTGTCTCCTTGAGCGTCATGGCCGCCGGTCTCATCGCCTTGACAACCGGGTTCAACCTCATCGACCCGCTCATCAGCCTCGGGATCGGCGTCTTTATTATCATCAGCACCTGGGGCGTCATCAGGGAAGCCGTCGATATTCTGATGGAGGCGACTCCCCGGGGCCTGGATCTCGATAGAGTGGCCCGGTCGGTGATGAGTGTCAACGGGATCAAGAATGTTCATCACCTCCACGTCTGGGAGATCGGGGCGAACCTGCCCGCTCTGAGCTGTCATATCGTTGTCGAGGATATGGCCTTGAGCAAGAGCGCCGAGATTATGGCGCAACTCGAGCGCGTGCTGGTGGAACGATTCGGGATCATTCATCCGACGATCCAGATCGAGACGGAAATCTGCGTGTCCGAGGGCAGTTGTCAACTGTCGCGCGTCGAATCAGGGATGATATCGGGGAGATCGCATGGCGATTGACCCCGTCTGCGGAATGGAAATCAAAGAAGAGGATGCGGCGGGGATTTCTGTCTACAAAGGGATCAAGTATTATTTCTGCTCGCCTGTTTGCAAGAAGAAGTTCGACCAACATCCCGAGAAATATATCCGACCCAGAGTCCAGGGCGCATTCGAGCCAATGGAGTCGCCGCCAGCTTCCGGAGGGGACCCGGGAAAGGCGGCCGCCGGGACGAGGGCTCCAGAAAAATCGGAACGGCTGGACCTGCCGATTGTGGGCATGTCCTGCGCCGGCTGCGCCGCTACCATCCAGCGGGAGCTAGGCTCGCTCCGGGGAGTCGAAAAAGCGAACGTCAATTTCGCGACCTCCCGGGCGACGGTCCATTTTGAGCCCAAACTTATCAAACCGGAGGACGTCATCTTGACCATCCGGAAGGCCGGCTACGAAGTAGGCATGGTATCGGCCGATCTCGCCATCGAGGGAATTGTCTGTGCTTCATGTGTCGTCCTGATTGAGAAGGCTCTGCTGGGCCTGAGAGGTGTCGTCAACGCCACCGTCAATCTGGCGACCGGCAAGGTCAAGGTCGAATACCTGCCCTTTGATACCAGCCTCAAGGACATCAAAAAGACGATTGAATCGGCCGGCTACAAGGTCTTGGAGACACCGATCTCCGGGACGGGAGAGGATTTTGAGAAAAACATCCGCGAGCGGGAGTATCGCCGGCTCAAAAACAAGTTCATCGCCGGCGGCATCCTCGCCATCCTGATCTTCCTGGGCACGATGCGTCACTGGTTTCCCTGGGTCCCGCACGTTTTCCAGAACTTCTTTGTCCTTTGGCTGCTGGCGACGCCGGTTCAATTCGTCATCGGTTGGCAGTTCCTCAAGGGCGCTTGGGGCGCCGTCAGGCACCACAACGCGGATATGAACACGCTGATCGCCGTCGGCACTTCCGCAGCCTATCTCTACAGTGTCGCCGCCACGCTCTTTCCCTCGTTCTTTGAAAGAGCCGGAATCAGCCCCGAAGTCTATTTCGATACTTCTGCCCTGATCATCGTGCTGATCATTTTTGGACGTCTGCTCGAAGCGCGGGCCAAGGGCCGGACCTCGGAGGCCATCCGTAAACTCGCCGGCCTGCAGCCGAAGACTGCCAGGATCATCAGGGAAGGCTACGAAATGGACATTCCGGTGGAAGAAGTTCTCGTCGGCGATGTGGTCGTTGTCCGGCCCGGGGAGAAAATACCAGTCGACGGAGTCGTCCGCGAGGGCAAGTCTTCTGTTGATGAATCGATGATCACCGGAGAGAGCATTCCTGTGATCAAAGGGCCAGGGGATGAGATCCTCGGCGCGACCATCAACAAAACCGGCAGTTTCAGGTTTGAGGCCACAAAGGTCGGCCGGGACACGGCCCTGGCCCAGATCATCAGGCTCGTTCAGGATGCCCAGGGCTCCAAGGCTCCGATCCAGAGGTTGGCCGATGTCATTGCGGGTTACTTTGTGCCGATCGTCATCTCTATCGCCGTCGCGACCTTCGTCATTTGGTTTGACTTCGGGCCGTCGCCCTCTCTAACTTTCGCCGTGCTCAATTTTGTCGCGGTCATGATCATCGCCTGTCCCTGCGCCCTCGGCTTGGCCACACCCACCGCCGTGATGGTGGGGACGGGGAAGGGAGCCGAACACGGCATCCTGATCAAGGGTGGGGAGAGTCTGGAGACGGCCCACAAGGTCAAAACAGTCGTGTTTGACAAAACCGGGACGCTGACCAAGGGGGAGCCTGAGGTAACCGATATCATTCCGGAAGCGGTATCGGAAGAGGAGTTGCTGCGCTTCGCCGCGAGCGCCGAAAAAGACTCAGAGCACCCTCTCGGGGAAGCGATCCTCAAGGAGGCTCTGAAGCGAGGGATCGGCTTGCCTGAGGCCCAGGATTTCAAGGTGATCGAAGGTCAGGGGATTGCGGCGCGGGTCGAAGGCCGGGAGGTGCTCGTTGGGAGCCTTAGGTTTTTGCAGAACAGGAAGCTCGATGCCTCACGGCTTGTCCCGAAAGAGCAGGCTTTTTGCGACGAGGCGAAAACGGTTGTCTATTGCGCCGTTGACGGCCGGGCGTGGGGTCTGATCGCCATCGCCGACACCTTAAAGGAGAGTTCATTCGCCGCCGTCCAGAAGCTCAAGGCACTCGGCCTTGAAGTCATCATGCTGACAGGAGATGACCGCAGGACCGCCGCTGCCATCGCCCGGAAGGCGGGAATCGATCAGGTCGTCGCCGAGGTTCTGCCCGAGGACAAGGTCCAGGAGATCAAGAAACTTCAGATGATGGGGAAGAAAGTAGCCATGGTCGGCGACGGGATCAACGACGCCCCGGCACTGGCCCAGGCGGACGTGGGAGTCGCCATCGGCTCCGGGACGGATATCGCTATGGAGGCCTCCGATATTACCCTGATCAAGGGAGACCTGAACGGCGTCGCCTCGGCGATCGAACTCAGCCGGCGGACCATCCGGGTGATCAAGCAGAATCTGTTTTGGGCTTTTTGCTACAACACGGCAGGAATTCCGATTGCGGCGGGCATCCTTTATCCTTTTTTCAAAGTTCTTCTCAACCCGATCATCGCCTCCGTAGCCATGGCCTTCAGCTCGGTCTCGGTTGTCACGAACTCGCTCCGGCTGCGCCGGATGAAAATAGGGTCCTGAAAGGAAGAAGCGTGCTAGCCAAACTCCTTATTTCTGTCTTGGGTCTCCTCTCCATCGTCTTCATCATCTGGTATTTTTTCTTTTCCCGGCGGAAAGCCAAACCCGCGGCGGCCTCGGCTTCAGGCGGTCTCCAGGAAATCAGGATCCTCGTCAAAGGGGGGTATTCCCCGGATGTGATCGTAGTCAAAAAGGGAATCCCAGTCCGGCTCAATTTTTATCGGGAAGAGACGGCCGACTGCTCCGACACGATCGTATTCGGGGACTTCAATATCCGCAAACCGCTCCCGGCTTTCCAGACAACGGCGGTCGAGTTCACTCCGGAGCGGGAAGGGGAGTATGCATTCACCTGCGGCATGGGAATGCTCAAAGGAAAACTGATCGTCCGCTAAGCCGACGTTCGCGTTCAAGGTGGCGCCCCAGGCCACCCTCTGGCCCCCGGACCCCGGGGGAACCAGTCCCGTCGGTTCCCCCGTCGGACAAGCCGACGGCACCCCCTCCGCTACGGGGTCCCGAGGGTGGCCTTGGCCGCCACCTGGCTAACATCACGCTGCTGGTAAAGTTCGCTTCAGATGAATTATGTTGATGGGGTACGAGGCACCGGGCACAGTCAACCAGATACCTGACTCGGGGATGGGGAATGAGATAGTGACTTCTTTTCTTGACGAGATGGACCGGGAACGTGGCACGAGGTAGGCTTTTATTTGACAAATTTGATAGATTCAGTGAGAATGATGAAGCACGATCTCAAGGAGGTTTAGATGTTTAATCGTTCCAAGAGCTTAGCTCTTTTGGCAGTTTTTGCCTTTGTTTTTGCCCTGACGGGTATCGCCCAGCAGAAGTCCGACGAAACAGTGACCTGCCCAGTCAGGGGCGAGGTCATGAAGAAATCCGAAGCCAAAATTAGCACGGAATACAAGGGAAAGACCTACTATTTTTGCTGCCCAGGATGCAAGGAAAAGTTCTTAAAGGACCCGGAGAAGTATGCTCAGAAGCCGACCGAAGCGAAAGATTCTTATACCTGCCCGATGCACCCCGAGGTGGCTTCGGACAAGCCCGGGAAGTGCCCCCAATGCGGCATGGAGCTTCAGAGAAAAACGACCATGCAGAGCCCGGCTCACGCCGGCATGAGGGCGGAGCACCGGATGATGATGCCTGGCGGTAAGATGTCCGAACACGGCTGGATGTCCCACCGTCCGGGTATGATGGGGCCCGGCGGATGGCTCCTGTTCTCCAAGGATGTTGTCTTGACCGTTGAGAATACGCCGGACGGTGCCGTTGTGAAGTTAAGCTCCAAGAATCCAGACCTGGTCAAAGTTATTCAGGGACATGCGGCCATGATTAAGATTTTGCGTGAGAAAGGCCGGGCCTGCTGCCAGACCGCCGAAGTCAAGAAAGAAGAAGTCAAAAAGTAAGGTATGGAACGGCCGCCGGCCGAGGGGTCACATTCCCCATCTTGAGAATGTCCTGAAGACTAAGCCAAAATGACCCAGCCGGATCTCTGAGACCAGCCCTTCTAAAATGAAAAAGAAAAAGGTCGCCGTTGCCATGAGCGGGGGAGTGGACTCGTCTGTCGCCGCGGCGCTGCTCTGTGAGCAGGGGCACGAGGTCATCGGGGTGACGATGAACCTGTTCTCCCTCCCCAAGGAATTCTGCCGATCCGACGACCTCCGCAGTTGCTGCGGCTGGAAGTCAGCCGAGGACGCCCAAAGAGTCGCCGTGGCGCTCGGCATTCCTCACTATGTGGCCGATTTCAGGAAGGATTTTGAGCGCACCGTGATTGCGGATTTCTGCGCCGAGTACGGCCGGGGCCGCACACCCAACCCTTGCCTGCGCTGCAACGAACACATCAAATTCGAGCTCTTTCTTAATAAGGCCAAAAAGCTCGGGGCTGAGACTATGGCTACCGGCCATCATGCCCGAGTCGAATTGGACGAGAATTCCGGCCGCTATCTCCTCAAAAAAGGCAGGGACCGAAGAAAGGATCAATCTTATTTCCTCTACACTCTGACCCAGATCCAGCTTGCCTCAGCGTTGATGCCGGTTGGCGAGCTCACCAAAAAAGAGGTCCGGGAAAGGGCCCGTCGGTGGAGGCTGCCCGTCGCCGAGAAGGCTGAAAGCCAGGAGATCTGCTTTGTCCCAGGGGACAATTACGCGGAATTCTTGAGGGCAAGAGTTCCCGATGCCTCGCGGCCCGGCCCGATCGTGGATCTGGAGGGTCGAATCCTCGGCCAGCACAAAGGGATCATCTCCTACACCGTCGGCCAACGCAAGGGCATGGGGATCGCTTCTTCCGGCCCGCTCTACGTACTGGCTATCGATTCCCTGGCCAACACGATCACCGTGGGCCGGAACGAGGACCTTTATCAAAGAGGGCTCATCGCCTCGGCGGTTCATTTTATATCGCCCGGAGCTCCGGCCGGGCCGCTCGAGACCAAGGCCAAAATTCGCTACAAACAACCCGAGGCCAAGGCCCGGGCGATTCCGGCGCCGGACGGGAACATCATCCTCAAATTTGAAAGCGCGCAGCGGGCGATCACTCCTGGCCAGGCCGTGGTATTTTATGAAGGCGACGCGGTCGTCGGGGGCGGCCTGATCGAATGTTCCTTCCCTTGAGAATTTAAGCCAAAAGACTTTTCCGCTTCCGCCTGAGAATTAACGGATATTTTTCGATCGCCGTTACCCAAATCGTCGATTTTTGATATACTGGCATTGCAGCAATCGTTTTGGACTCACGAAAGGAGAGAATCCATGCCAACTTCGGCGCTTGATGTGCTTCTCGATTCTCTAGTCGGCAGTTTGGCCGTGGAGAGGGGCCAGGTTCTGGTCAAAAACGAACTCAAAGTGCGCGATAAGGTGGACGGCCTCATCCACGAAGCTGTGTTCGGTGAAACCGAGGCAAGATCCGCCGCCCGCTGGCTGATCTGGGAGGCCGCCCAAACAATGGGCATCCGTCCCGCTTCGATCCAAGACTTTTATCTGGCTCGCGGAAAGGGGGAGATCGCTCGATCCTTCACCGTCCCGGCTATGAACCTGCGCATGCTGGCCTACGATTCGGCACGGGCCGTGTTTCGCGCCGCCCGAAAGATCGAGGCCGGTGCCATCATTTTCGAGATCGCACGAAGCGAGATCGGTTACACGGACCAGCGGCCGTCCGAGTATGCGTCCGCCGTTCTCGCGGCGGCCATCAAGGAAAAATTCCGCGGCCCTGTCTTTATCCAGGGAGATCATTACCAGGCCTCCCAAAAAAAATTCAACCAGGATCGAGAGGCGGAGCTCAGGTCAATCCGGGGCTTGATGCTGGAGTCCGTCGCCTCCGGCTTTTTCAACATCGACATCGACTCCTCGACCCTTGTCGACCTGACCAAGCCGACCCTCGAGGAGCAACAGAGGCTGAATTACGAGACCTGCGCGGAATTCACGCGGTTCATCCGTGAACACGAGCCCGAGGCTGTTACGATTTCCGTCGGAGGGGAGATCGGAGAGGTGGGACAAAAAAACAGCACGCCCGAAGATCTCGACGCATTTATGGCGGGCTACAACAAAATCCGGGGCGACCTGACCGGAATCAGCAAGATCAGCATCCAGACCGGAACGAGCCACGGCGGTGTGGTTCTTCCGGACGGGACTCTGGCCAAGGTGGCGATCGATTTTGACGTCCTCAAAGCGTTGAGCGAGAAAGCGCGACGGCAGTACGGCTTGGCCGGGGCCGTTCAACACGGGGCGAGCACTCTGCCGGACGCCGCCTTCAACAAATTCGTGGAAGCGGGAACATGCGAGGTTCACCTGGCCACGGCCTTCCAGACGCTCATCATCGAGCACCGGGCGACGCCGGAATCCTTGAGGATGGAGATGTACGATTGGGTGCGCAAGAACGCGGCCGATGAGAGGAAACCAAAGGACACCGAGGCCCAATTCCTCTACAAGACACGCAAAAAGGCCGTCGGCCCCCTCAAGAAACAATTTTGGTCGCTGCCCGCCCCGGCACGGGAGGAGATCGGTGCCGACCTGGAAAAACAGTTCTCTTTTTTGTTTGAGCAGCTGGGGGTGGCCGGCACGGCCGAGCTCGTGACGAGGTTTGTTCAGGCTCCCGAAATCCACCATCCTGTCACCCTTGGGGGCACCAAGACCGCCGAGTGAGAATCTCTCAGGGGATGGGCCGATTGATCCCGACCGATCCAGAGAATAAATAAGGAGGTCAGATGAAAACGACAGTTTTGCTGGGGATGTCACTCCTTTTCCTGCTCATGATTTTTAGCCTGAGTTGTGCCCCCGGGCCGAACAGCGCCGAAAAGACGCCGGACCAGCAGGGCAAGGTGGCCGGCTTCTGGAAGGGAGTCTGGCACGGCTTGATCTCTCCGATCACCTTCGTCATTTCTATTTTTAGCCAGAAGGTTCGCTTCTATGAGGTCCACAACAACGGCGGCTGGTACAACTTGGGCTTTGTCCTCGGCGCCGGGTTGTTTTTGAGCGGCGGAATTCTCGGAAAGAAAAAAAGGGGACGGTAGTTCGGGGCCCCGCTATTTAGCTAAGTCCCTCTGGCCATAACTCCCCTGATATTATCCGCTGCGAAGCCGATGGTAGAATTTGACAGCCGCTATCAAGATTTGGTAAAAAATAATTAAAGAGTATTAATCTCAGAATGGGTTTGGAAATTAACTTTTGATTTTTTTCAAAAGAATATCTTTGGGTATTTGTGTCTTGCTCATCTTCCCTCTGGGGGGAAGAAGTGCGATAACCCAACCTCTTGAATTTAGTCACAAGATCCACAAAGAAAACAAAGTGGATTGTCTGGACTGCCATCCCTATTTTAAGGACCACGACGCGGCTGGCCGGCCGACCCTGGAAACGTGCCAGACCTGCCACGCTGAGCCAATCGGAAAAAGCGACGCGGAGAAGAAACTCATCGGGTTCATTAAGACCGGAAAAGAGATCGAGTGGCAAAGACTCTATTTGCTCCCACAAGATGTTTATTTTTCTCACCGGCGCCACGTGGTTCTGGCAGATCTGGATTGCGCCATCTGTCATGGCAAGATCGGCGAAGCCTCGAGGCCGCCCTCTCGGCAAATCAACATTCCCATGAAAGAATGCCTGAACTGCCATAAGGGAAAGAAGGCGAGTACGGATTGCATCGCCTGTCATCGATAAATGAGAAACACCAAAATTAGGAAATCTGCTGAAGGATCTCCGGGCTTGGAGCTCAGGCGGAGGGATTTTCTTAAACTCGCGGGCGGGATTTCAGCGTATTTGCCTTTTTTCAATTGCCTTTCAGCCGCCGCGGCCGGAGTTGAATCAATAAATAATAATTGGGCCCCTGGGATTGAGCACTGGGCCCCCGTCTTGTGCCAAGGCTGCCCCGGCGGATGCGGGCTTCTGGCTCGGTTGATCGACGATCGAATTGTCAAGGTCGAAGGGAACAGTTTTCACCCGCTTAACAGGGGAAAAGTCTGTCCGAGAGGACAGGCCGTGTTGCAGCTCTTGTATAATCCCGATCGCATCCGTGGTCCTCTTAAGAAGGTGGGTGGTAGGGATTCCGGGAACTGGGAACCAACAACCTGGGAAGACGCCTACGCGATTGTTTCCTCCAGGATGATCGAATTGAGGAATTCAGGCAAATCGCACACACTGGTTTTTATGGGACATGATTCCCGCAATACGTCGGATGATCTTGTAGCCAGGTTTCTAGAGGTGTATGGGACGCCCAATTATATGAAATTCGACCCCTGGGCTGCTCTCAACAGGGCTTATCATTTGACGCAGGGGGTTGATGATCTCCTGGCTCCTGATCTTGATGAAACCAGGTACGTTTTGTCTTTTGGGGCAGATTTTCTGAACAATTGGCCGACATCCATGGGAAATCAGAGAATCTACGGAGAAAAAAGATCCAAACGGGCAACAAAAATCGTCCAGATTGAACCGAGGTTTTCGATCTGTGCCTCGAGGGCTGATCGCTGGGTTCCCCTGAACCCCGGCAGCGAAGGTCTTCTGGCCTTGGGAATCGCTTCGGTCATGATCAGAGAGAAGCTTTATGATCAAGAATTTATAGAAAAATCGGCTTATCGATTTGAAGATTTTGTTGACCGGAGCGGTCAAAGGCATATCGGGTTTAAGAACCTCATTCTCAGAGATGTCCGGCTCGACCGTATTTCTGATCTTTCAGGCGTTCCCTTAAGATCGATTATCGAACTGGCCAATGATTTTTCACTCATCAAACCGTCGGTCGCTCTTGGGGATTATGGTTTGTCCTACCACTCAAACGGTGTCTTTAACGCATTGGCCATCCATTCTCTCAACGCCCTGGTCGGAAATATCGATTCACCTGGAGGCTTCCTCCGGCAGAGGCGAGCTCCCCTCAAAGAATTCCCCCCTGTGGTCTTGGATGCGACGGCCCAAAAAGGACTTTCTCAACCGAGGATTGACGGGCTTTCCCCAGACGAGGGAAATCGCCGTAGCTTTCGGGTGAAAGACTTTGTCAGGAACGTCCTGACGGGTCGTCCTTACGAGATCAATTGCCTTTTCCTTTCGAACAACAGCCAGTTTTTTCCCTCTCTGATCTCGAGAAAAATCAATGAGATAGCCCACAAGATCCCTTTTATCGTCAGCTTCGCGTCTTTCCGGGATGAAATGAACAGTTTTGCGGATCTCATCCTTCCAGACGTGACTCTTTTTGAGAAGTGGCAGGAGATCCAGGCCCCCGTGTTAAATAAGATTCCGATCGTGGGGGTCAATCAACCGGTCATAAAACCTCGCGATCAATGCCGTCCTTTTGAGGATACGGTCATCAATCTGGCGAAAAAAACTGGATACTCCGTGGCCCGCAATTTTCCATGGGCCGGCTTTAAAGAACTCCTTCTTGATCGGTTAGAAGGGCTTTTTGGGGAGAAAAGAGGGAGCGTGTTCACTTCCCCGTACGCGGAGTCCGAACTGAGGTTATTGGAGGAGAGAGGCTGGTGGCAAACCGAGCACGAATCATATCCCACTTTTTTGAAGGATCTCATGGAAAAAGGAGGCTGGCTGGATCCGGTGTACCATTTTGGCGAGAGGAGCTTTGTGTATCAGAACTCAACCCGAAAATTTGAGTTTTTTTCTTCTCTGGACCTCAAGAATATGGGGCCCCGGTTTTCCGGAGATCAGGAGCAATATCCCTTTTTCCTTTACCTGTATGATCTGCCTTTCACCTCAGGCGATAACGGCGAAAACATGCCCTGGTTTCAGGAGGCCTTGGGTTTTCGTTTCAAGTCCGAATGGGAGGCTTGGGTCGAGTTAAATCCTCAAACGGCCAGAGAATTTCTTATTCGGGACAACGAAATCATCTGGGTGGAGTCGCCAAACGGGAGGATCAAGGCTCTGGCCAAGATCTTTCCGGGAATTATGCCCCAAGTCATCGGCCTTCCCCTCGGGAAGACGGAAGAGACGCCGGGGATGAAAAAACCCAAGAAGCGAGATCATCCACTGGCCCTGATCGGCGAGGAATATGACGAAATGACTGGAATGCCTTCTCGATTTTCTACCCGGGTAAAAATCTATAAAGCTTAAGGAGCCCAACAAATGACGAGATGGGGGATGGTCATCGACCTGGACAGGTGCACAGGTTGCCAGGCTTGCGTTGTTGCCTGCAAAGCAGAGAACAATGTCCCTTTCTCAACTCCGGAGCAAGAAAAGAAAAGAAGAATTATCTCCTGGATGAGCGTTTTGACTTTTATTGAAGGATCCTATCCCACCCCCAAGGAAAGATATCTCCCTCGGCCCTGCATGCACTGTGACAATCCCCCCTGCGTCAAGGTCTGTCCTGTGGGCGCGACCTATAAAAACCCGGAGGGAATCGTGGCCCAAGTCTATTCCAGATGCATCGGTTGTCGGTATTGCACAAACAATTGTCCTTATACTCTAAAATATTTCAATTACTCCAGGCCGAGCTGGCCTTCAGAGATGAGGGAATACCTAAACCCGGATGTGTCCGAACGTCCAGCCGGAGTCGTCGAGAAATGCACGTTTTGCCATCATCGGCTCCAGAAAGCCAAAGATAAGGCCCGGGCCGAGAAGCGAGAACTCAGAGAAGGAGATTATGTTCCCGCCTGTGTCCAAACGTGCCCGACTCAGGCTCTCTATTTTGGCGACCTCGACAATCCCAAGAGTCTTGTTGGCCGTTTGGCCAAGAGTTCAAGAGCTTTTCGTCTGCTCGAGGAACTGGGAACAGAGCCCAAGGTCTATTATTTAACAGAAGGGGAGTGGCATGGATAGAACCGGAGATGAATCCGTGCAGATGGAGAGCGATCTCCTCAGACCGATCATCTCCACAGGGAAAAAGTTTTATCTCACCGTAGCCATCCTCCTGGCGATTATTTTATTGGGCGTTTTCGCTTGGTGGACGCAAATCAAGAACGGACTAGGAGTGACCGGTTTGAACCGGCCGGTCTATTGGGGTTTTTATATCACGAATTTTGTCTTTTTCATCGGAATCAGCCATGCAGGCACTCTCATTTCAGCTATTCTTCGCTTGGCTCATGCCGAATGGAGGCGGGCCATCACCCGGTCAGCGGAGGTCATTACGGTTCTGGTCCTCTTTTTCGGTGTGGCCAACGTCGTCACCGACCTTGGGAGACCGGATCGCATATTTTATGTCATTCTCCACGGTCATTTCCGCTCTCCACTCCTCTGGGACGTGGCCAGTATCACGCTCTACCTCATCAGCAGCAGCGTCTATCTTTTTTTGCCTCTCATCCCGGACATCGCTTTTCTCAGAGACCGGTTCAAAGGCAGCCTTCGGGGATCTGTCTATAGGGCCCTGGCTGTTGGCTGGACTGGAACAAAAAAACAATGGAGAATCCTCGAACGGGCGATTTCAGTTATGGCCGTCATCGTCATTCCCGTTGCTGTTTCTGTTCACACGGTGGTGTCTTACGTTTTTGCTATGACCATTCAACCGATGTGGCACAGCACAATTTTCGGCCCTTATTTTGTGACCGGGGCCATTTTTTCAGGTATTGCAGCGCTCATTGTTGCCATGGTCATCATTCGCCGGGTTTGCCATTTGGAAAAGTATTTGAAACCTGTTCACTTCAATAACTTGGGACTCCTGCTGTTGGTGATGAGCCTCCTCTGGTTTTATTTCACCTTCACCGAAAACCTCACCTCATTCTATGGAGCCGAACCTTCTCATCTGGCGGTGTTCTACGCTAAGCTCACTGGGCCCTATGCTCCCCATTTTTGGATTATGACCTTATTAAATTTCTTATTGCCGGTGTTTATTCTCGCCAACAAAAGAACAAGGAATATCCGAGGCACGCTGATCGCCTCCAGCGGCGTTCTCATAGGAATGTGGCTGGAGCGCTACACGATCGTACTTCCCACGCTGATCAATCCGCGCCTTCCCTATTCGCGGGGCGTTTATGGCCCAACCTGGATTGAACTCGCGGTGACAGCCGCTTGTTTTGCGGCCTTTATACTTCTCTATATTTTGTTCGTAAAAGTGTTTCCCATCGTCTCTCTCTGGGAGATGAAGGAAGGCAAGAGCGCCGGGATTGATGAAACATTGGCTCGGGTCACAAGCTATCTGCCAAAATCGGATGAACCGGACGTGGCGAAGAGCTTTTCTTCTTAGATGAGTTTAAGGTAGAGATCATTGTTACCAAAAGTCCGAAACGAAGGAAGGGGCCGGGGGAAAGGAATTATTTGTGGGCTGCTTGCTTTGCCTTTACTCCTCATTTGCTTCGGTGAATTATCCTCCGCCGAAGCGAAAAAAAACTATCCTATTCCCGAGAATCCTCTCAAGGGAAGCCGGATATTCTATAAAAAAGGGTGCATCGAATGCCACAAAGTTTGGGACTTCGGGGCGACGTTCGGCCCTGATCTAACGCGGATTGGTCGTCAGATGGGTTTTTTTGAGCTGGCCGGAGCGTTGTGGAGTCACTCCCCGAAAATGATTGCCGTCATGAAAGAAAAAGACATCGAAAGGCCGGTGCTGACCCCGGCGGAAATCGAGGAACTCATCGCCTTTCTGTACGACCTGGGGTTTTTTGATGCGCCGGGAGATTATCGAAAAGGCGAAGACACGTTTGCCAGGAAGAGCTGCATTCGGTGTCACTCTCTCGGCCTCATGGACAAAAAGAAAGGGCTCCCTTTAGATCAATACGGCCGCTATTTCTCTCCTGTTTTTATCGCGGTTGCCCTCTGGAACCACGGCGGTTTGATCAAAGAATCGATGTCCCGGCAATCATTTGGGCCTGGCGAGATGGAGGATATTCTAGCCTTTCTTAGAGAGGACGCCCTGAATGAGAGCGCGGACGTCACCTATATCCAGCCGGGAAATCCAAGGAAGGGAAAAGCCGTCTTTGCAGAGAAGATGTGTACGGCCTGCCACGGAAGTGATGGCGAATATTTGAGGACCGATTCACTCAGGAAAAGTCTGACCGAAATCGTCGCCTCGATGTGGAGTCATTCTTTTCAAATGTGGGGAGAAATGGAGAAAAGAAAGATCAAAGTCCCCCGCTTCAATATTCAAGAAATGTCTGATTTGACGGCTTTCTTGTATTTTGTTCCCTATTACAGAGGACAAGGACTCGGGGTCAAAGGGCAACAAATTTTTGTTGAAAAGGGATGCGCCCAATGTCACACCCAAGAGGGGACCCTCGAGAAAAACAAGCGCAGTCTGGTGGGAGTTTCCCGGCTGACAATATTTGATTTGTTATCCGAAATGTGGAACCACATTCCCCAAATGGAAAAGATGGTCACAGAATTCAATCTGGTCTGGCCCCGTTTTGAAAAAGACGAGATGCGTGACCTGCTCCTTTATATCCAGACGCTGAAATAATCGGGTCTTCCCTGGAAGGCAACGACTCAATTTGACAACCGTGAAGAATCATCGGCGACTCATGGCTCTTTTGAATTGCCAAAAGATTTGCTATATTCAAAAAATGATTTTGGAGGGAGAAGAGAAGATCAAATGATAAAACTACCGGAAATTGGCAAGATTTCTGCTGAGGTTTTCAACGCTTTGATCTATCCCCATCTTGGGGCAGAGAACAAGTCTATCTTGGTCGGTCCCCAGCACGGAGTGGATGTGGGAATCGTCGAAATTGGAGACAAGGCGGTGGCGATGACAACTGATCCGGTTTTTATCGTACCCGAATATGGATTTAAGCGGGCTGCCTGGTTCGCGACGCATATCTTGGCTTCTGACGTTGTGTCCTCAGGTCTTCCTCCCACCTATTTGTGCATTGACTTAAACTTGCCCTTGTCGATGACCGAGGAAGAATTGACAATCGTCTGGGAAACAGTTGATCAAGAATGTAAAAAAATGGGGATGGCAGTGGTTTGCGGCCACACCGCGCGATATGATCATTGTTTTTATCCGATGGTCGGAGGAGCAACGGTTCTCGCTGTTGGGGAATTAGCTAAATATGTCTCGCCGAAATTTGCCCGTCTCGGTGATAAAATCATTATTACCAAGGGTCCAGCGATTGAGGCCAGTGGGATTTTTGCAGCCATGTTTCCTAAATTGCTGGCCAAAAAATTTGGGGAAAAATTCGCCCTGGAGGCCCAGACTCTTTTTTATAAAATGTCTGTTGTCGAAGATGCTCTGACTGCCGTAACGGTCGGTGTTCGCGATGATGGTGTTTCGGCCATGCATGATGCGACTGAATGTGGCATTTGGGGAGGGCTATTTGAAATCGCTCAAGCCGCTGGACTCGGAGCGAGGATTGAAAAAGATAAGATCGTTTTTGAAGACTGCGTCCACGAAATCTGTGAACTCTTTACGATCGATCCTTATAAATCGATCAGCGAAGGAACTCTGATTATAACCTGCCGAGAGAAGAACGCGGAGCAAATCGTGGCTGTTCTGAGAAACAAAAATATCAAATCTTCAATTGTTGGGGAATTGATCGAGCCAAAATTTGGCATCATTTTGGTCGAGGATGGTGAGGAGAAAGAATTAGGACATCCCAGAGTTGACCCATTTTGGAAAGCCTTCTATGAGGCCCGGCAAAATTATCAAAAGCTCGAGACTGAAACATAATAATATTTTTCGAGCTCCGAAATGAGGCAGAGGTAAAAGCTAACCTGTTTTCTTGGCCGATAAGGCTTTTTTTCTTTCTTCGAGAATCTCCTGATACTCTAGGGGATGGAGCAGGCGCAGCTCTTTTCCCGTGATCTTGCCGTTCAGCCAGATTTTGCTCATGGGAAAGACTTCCGGGTTAAAGTGGACATTGTACATGTGCCAGATGACTACGGCTAGGAAAGCTAGCATCGCCTCGTAGCCGTGAACGATGACGAAAATATTGTGGATCCAGAGCGGGAATATCGAGAGCGAGAGTTCTACATTCCACATAAAAAAGCCGCTGACGATCATCACGATCGATCCCCAAACAACGGCCCAGTATTCGAATTTCTCGATGAAATTGAACCGTCCGTAGCGGGGAGGGTTTTCGAATAGCCAGTAGGGGTGGGTGGCAAAGAACCTCTTCAAGATGCCCAGCCGGAAAAGCAACCTGGTCAGGCCGAGGTTGTGCCAGAACTGCTCAAACGCGTTCCGGATGTCCCGGAAACCCGGTATCATCTCCCTGAAATTCTGCCGGCCGCGCTTGGTGAAGGCCGTGTAGCCGATGGCCCAGACGACATTGATGATGAGTGTCACCGCCGCCACCCGGTGGAGAATCCCGCGGATATAGAAGCTCTTCTCCAGCGCGAAAACCGACTTAAAAAGCTTCATTTCATAGAACATCAAGGGCAGGCCGGTCATCATGAGGCTAAAAAAGGTGCTGAAAAGGATGATGTGCTGAATTCTCTCGGCGAGATTCATCCGCAGGAAGACTTCGTCGTCACGAATCAGCTCGGAGTCGCCTATTTTTTCCATGCGTGCCTCAGGCGAGCGAACAGGTCGGCCGCGATAAAAATAATAAAGACGGAGATGATCCCGGCGATCATGGCGATATAGAAGATCTTGACGACATAGGCCCAGCGGTTGGTCGTTTTTTCGGACACGACGTGGGTCTTTCCCTTGGCAAAATTGATCCCGGCGCCGGGGTGGCATTTTCCACAGGTCTTGGGAAGGTTCTGGGGATTGATGGGAGACTTTGGGTCGGAGGATGTCCGGATGTCGTGAAAGCCATGGCAGCTGGCGCAGTTGGCGACCCGGATCTCGCCGAACCTGGATGCGGTCCCGTGGAAAGAATTGGCGTAAGTTTTGAGCCTCGAGGTCAGGAAACCGTACTGGCGGGCAAGCGTCTCGTCGTCGTGACAGCGGCTGCAAACGGAGGCGACCTTCGTTGCATAGATGCGCGAGCCCAAATCCTGGTGGGAAAGGATCTCGTGTTCGTTGTGGCAATCGGTGCAGACGGGGACGTCCTTGATGCCCTTCACGTAGTCCTTGCCGTGCACGCCTTCGAGATAGTCTCTTTCCACGCCCACGTGGCAGCGCCCGCAGGTCCGGATAATGTTCTTCCGTGAAACCTGAGAGGACGGGTCTCGGGCCCTCTTGATGGCATGAGTGCCGTGACAGGAGCTGCAGTCGGCCGAGACGGTCAAGCCCGCCCTGCTCAGAGCTATGAAGTGGACGCTTTTCTCATACTGCCTAATGAACTCAACGCCCCGCGTGGTTTTGACTCGTTCGAGGTGGCAGCGCTCACAGGTCTGGGGCAGATTCAGCGGGAAAACCATCGAGTCGATGTCATCCTTGGCTTTGATCTCATGGCTGCCGTGGCAGTCCTTGCAGCTCACCGCGACCTGCGCCGCCGCGGACGGACCGTGGATGCTCTCGGCCAGCTGTTTGACCGGACCGGCATGACATCCGCCGCAGTTCACCGCTTTGGGCGGCGCGGCGTGGGGGAAGTCCTTAACGCTTGCGAGATCGGTGTGGCAACCGGTGCAGGAAATATCGGCCTGGCCGTGGACCGAGGCGGCGAATTTGTCCTTGTCCACGAAAACGGATGGCCCTTTTTCAGACTTGAGACCCTGGTCACCGTGGCAAGCCAGGCAGTCTTCATTCACCGCGGCGCTTGACCAGCGAGAAATAAATATCAGGCCGATCGCGACCAGACAAAAAAGCGTTTTTCCTCGGCCGGTCATCTCTTCTTCACGAGCCGTAGTCTTCTGATGAACCCGGGGATGAACCAGAGGATGGTCACGGCGGCGAGCACGAAGACGATCCAGAGGAGGACCTTCTGAACATAATAAGCTGGCCCCGAACTTCTCTGACTCGAGCTGAAATGGATCTTCGAGTTCTTTATTTTTTCGGGCATCCCGGGATGGCAATCCTTTTGGCCGCAGGTCTTGGCCAGGTTGGCCGGGTTGGCCGGAGAACGCGGATCGCCCGCTGGCAGGATGCCGTGAACGCCGTGACAGCTTGTGCAGTTGGCCGCGGCGCGATCCCCGAAGCCTATGGCAATGCCGTGAAGGCTCTCGATGAAGCTCTTGATACGGTCCGCGGGGATGCCGTATTTTTGCATGATCTCCGGCCGGGCGTGACACTTGGAACACGTATCAGGGATCTTCCCCGCCGATGTCGGGGCCGCCTTGTTGATCGGTGACGCTGATGGCGTGTTCGCCGTGGCAATCGACGCAGAGAGGGGCGTCCACGTTGCCCTTGAGGGCCTCTTCCCCGTGAATGCTTCCCTTGTATTCATCAAAAATGAGAACGTGACATTTTCCGCACGTCTCCGGTCTCTTGGCCATCCGGTGAGGCTCGGCCACCCCCTGGATGTTGTGGACGCCGTGGCAGTCGGTGCACACGGCGGCAAAAGAAACCAACCCGGCTTTGAACAGCGCTTTGCCGTGAACGCTCCCCAAGTATTCTTGATAAGGGGTTTCGCGATGGATATTGTACTTGATCACGACGGCCATGTTTTCGTGGCAGATGGAGCATGTCAAAGGGATATTCTTTCGGTTGGCCGTGGAGTCTGGATCGGCGATCTTCTTGATGTTGTGCTTTCCGTGGCAGTTCCAGCACTTGGCGACTTCCTTATTCCCTCTTTCCAAGTATTCTCTGCCGTGGACGCTGTCCGGATAATAAAGAGGGCTCTCGCCCGGGCGGAGAGGAACGCTTTCGCGGTGGCAGACCCGCGTGCAATCGACGTCGGGCAGGATTTTGGAGTGAGGCAGCCCTCCTTGTTTGGCCGAGGTCACGATCTCATGGCAATCAGTGCAAGTCAGGGCTCCGTGAACAGACGCCTTGAAGGCATCTCCATTGATCCGGAAGTTCTTGTTCGCCTGACCAAGCGCCTGGTCGCTATGACAGGCCAGGCAACCATGGTTTCTGCTGGTGGGGAGAGTTTTCAGCTGGGGGAAAAGACCCGACCAGAGCAGGAGGCAGGCCGGGATGGCAAAAAGAGCTCTCTGCGGTCCGTTCTTCTTTATCAAAATCGAAAAAAATCGGTCGGTTTACTTCGCCGGGACGGTGTGTTTGATTTTTTCCCAGGCAGCCGCAAAATCGAACGGCTTGTCATGGGCTTTTTCGTGGCAAGTCAAACACCAGGTTTTTATGGCATCCGGGTTGGCCAAAAAAATAAGCCCGTTCTTGACTGACTCCTCTTTGCTTTTCATCACCGCCAATTTTTTGTATTCACTGCCAGGTCCGTGACAGACCTCGCAGGTCACGCCCTCGTTTTTGATCTCCGGAGCCTTTTCAAAAAGGGGAGCATGGCACTTCAGGCACTTGGAGTCCGTGGCTGGATCCTGAACGCCGGCTTGTTGGGCAATCGGCTTGGCCTTGTCTGTGCTCAGGACAGCCGCCGCCTGGGAATGGCTGGATTTTTCCCAGATCGGGTACTGCTGGCCCTGTTTTTCCGTCTGGTGGCAGATCTTGCATTTGGCCGCGCCCACGTAGGTCGGTGTTTGGCCAAAAAGATAGCTCAATGTCACTGCGGTCATCACGACCATGAAGACAAAAAGGACTTTTTTCATTGGGCCTCCTTCTTGGAAATGCTTATATTATTTCATAAGACCGATGTTGTCAATCGCCTCATCGAGTGAACAGCGTGGAGTGAGGCATGAGAAGTGAGCCACAAAATTGGAACTGGCTCCCTACGGCTGCCGCTTTCTCATTCCTTTGATCTTGGCAAAAAGAGCCACGGCCAGGAGGAAGAGAATGAGGGTGACGATAACGAGACTGGTTCTCCTGAATTTGGCTTCTTTCAGGGCGGCTATTCCGGCTTTTCGAACCTCCGAGACGACTTTCTCGCCATCGCTGATTTTTTCTTCGAACTCCCCGAGGGAAAGATCGTGGCTGAGGCTTCGGATCTGAATGAGCAAAGTATTGGCGTCCTGAAGCCTAAATTTCGGGTCGGTGACCTCCACCCCCTGTTGTTCGGCTCTGGACAGCAGGGCCTGGGCTTCTTGAAATCCCGCCAGGAATCCGGACAGGGTTCGGGACATCTGCGAAGCGACCTGATACCCTTTGGACCCGGCGTCGTGGCATTGGATGCAGATGGCGTCTTTCCCGACGCCCAAAAGGACATCCGTAGGCTCAAGGATCTTGTGGTTTCCGTGGCAGGCCTCGCACTCGGTAAAGCCCATGGCATCGAAGGCCTTCTTGTGCGGACTTTTCGAAAACAGCTCCCCGTTGGCGGGGTGGCACTGCCGGCAGACAAAGGCTACGGCCGCGACTTCGGGGGGGTTGGCGCCGTGGTTTCCATGGCAGTCATTACAGACCGGCGCAGACAGGTCTTTTTTCTCGAAAAGGGCCCGCGCATGGACGCTCTGCTTGTATTCGGCGAGCTGGTTGGTCGGGACCTTATAGGGCTTCATGTATTCCGGGTCGGCATGGCAGCGCCCGCAGGTCTGCGGGATATTCCAGGGGAAGGCCATGGATTTGGGGTGACTCGCAGGCCGGATACCGTGGTGACTGTGGCAATCTGTACAGACCGCCACTTTGGGGTCGCCTTTCTTGAGGGACTGTCCGTGCTGGCTCGTCCAGTAAAGACTCAATTGGTCGACGCGGAGCCTGGGATTATATTTTCTTATGTATTGGGAATCGGCGTGGCAGGAGCCGCAGAATTCGGGGATCTTATCTCTCTTGGGAACTCCCTTATAGGTCTTGTCCTTGGCGAGCTCGATGTCCGCCTGGCTCGCGTTTCCGCCGTGGCAGTCCTGGCAGCCCAGGCCGAACTGGACGTGAACGTCGCTTTCAACAGCCTTCACCGGCTCTCGCAGCTCTTTTTCCAGTCCCTGATGACATTCGATACAGGAATTTTTCTGCCCGTAGAGGAAGAACGCCAGCGCGAGGATCGAAAAGCTGAGAGCGGCGAATCTTCTCATTTTACTTTAATTTGGGGTGAAGATACGTTAAGGCTGTCATCACAGCGATGTAAAGCACAATGACCAAACCGGCAACCGTAAAAAAACGGCTTCTCTGTTCCTTGGCGGCCCGGCGATCGAGAAACGGGACAGCCAGCCAAAAAATTCCGCCGACCAAAAAGGCCAAAATGGCCAAGACCTCACCTTCAAAAGTCAGGATATGAGATGGAATAAGCTTGAGCGTCGTGAACATGAACGTAAAATACCATTCCGGCCGAATTCCCAAGGGGGTGGCCGCGAATGCGTCTGCTTTTAAACCGACCTCCCAGGGAAGAAAGACGCACAGGACGCCTACGAGAACGAGGATAAGGGTCCAGCCGAGGGAGTCCTTGATCAGGAAATCGGGGAAGAAAGACACCTCGCGGACCGAGCGATCGGGGATGCCGATGGGCTTGCTCATCCCCAGGATCTGGACGAGCAGCACGTGGACTCCGAGAACGCCGAGCGTGAAGAGAGGAAGGATGGCCACATGGAGCCAAAAAAAGCGGGTCAGAGTGGCCCCTGAAACCTGAGAGCCTCCCAGGATGAACGCTTTGAGGGCCTTCCCCACAACCGGCACCACCCCGGCGATATCGGTTCCGACTTTGGTGGCAAAAAAGGACAACTCATTCCAGGGAAGCAGGTAGCCGCTGAAACCAAACGCCAGAAAAATCACCAACAGAAAAAATCCGGTGACCCAGGTGAGCTCACGCGGCGGGCGGTAGGCCTTGAGGAAATAGCTGCTGAACATATGGACGAAGATGGCCCCGATAAGAATATTGGCGGTCCAACTGTGGACCGACCGAATGAGCCAGCCGAAGCGGATCTGGCTCATGATGAAAACGATGCTCTCGTGAGCCGCGTCAATAGACGGTGTGTAATAGAGGAGGAGCAGGACCCCGGTGAGGACCTGGATCACGACGAGAAAGAGGCAGATCCCTCCAAAATAGTACCAGAAGGAATATCTGTGTTCGGGGACTTTCTTTTTTCGCCCGAACTCGAGAGCGGCCGAGAGTTTTAGCCGACTATCGATGTAGTTCCAGATATTCTTAATAAAACGACCCATGTTATGATTTCTTGGAAACAACGATATTGTCGCCTGCGATTTCGACTTTATAAGACTCCAACGGTGCCGGCGGAGGGCCGGCGATGACGTTCCCGGCCAGGTCGAAACGCCCGCCGTGGCAGGGGCAGTAGATGGTGCCGGTATCTACTTCGTAATGGACCGAACAGGCCAGATGGGTGCAAATGGCCGAATAGGCCACTAACTCGCCTTCCTGGGTGTTGACAAGAAGAGCCGGGGATGATCCGAACTTGAAGATTTTGGAGCTGTTGGGGGCGAGCTCTCCGACCTTGGCCGCGGTCACGCTTTTTAACACGGCCTCCAACTGGCGGGGCGGGATGAGGAAGCGGACGACCGGATAAAGGAAAGCGACCACGGTTGCGGTCAGAGACCCGCCGAGGAAGTTGTTGACGAACTGACGTCTAGTCATGGCCGGAACTTTTGGCCATAGAATCTATCATTTTTTTATAACTTGTCAAGACTTCTTCCAGGGCCCCGTAGTTATGGACCCCCAGGCTTCCATCGATCTCGATCGAGAGGAGTCCACTCTCGATCTGTTGCAGCAAATTTTTCTGATCCTGGGCAGGATTTTGTTTTTTTAGTTCTTCCATCGATGTTCGGATCGATTTGACGAGGCTCGTGATCGAGGACTGCCATTCCCTGAACATCGCCGAGTAGCTCGGCTCGTGGCAGTTCGCGCAGGTTTTGCCGTCACTGCGGACGACATGACCCTGCGCGTTTTTGTGACAGCCGGCGCAGTCGACTTCTGCTTCGAACATGACGCTTTTGGACAGTTTAAGGTCGTCCCTGTCACCGCCCTGATAGATGGTCTTTTGAATCTCGTGGCAGGCGCCACAGTCCCGTTTTGGCTCTTCGTGATGGCAGGGGGCGCAGGAGGCTTTGGTGGCAATTAACTCTCCGTGGCGTTTAACATTAGAATGGCAGTTAGAACAAGCCAATTTCTGTTCGACCAGGTGCTTCTCATGCGAAAATCGGAGTCCAAAAACCTGTCCGGAAATCTCTTCGATTCCCGTGTGGCAAACCGTACATTGATTCGGGACCGCGGCCGTGCTTATGGCCAACTTCTCAGGTCTATAGCTCGAGCCGATCAACTGGAGGGCTTCTCCGAGCCTGGAGAAACACGCTGCTATCAGCTCTTGGGAGTAGGTGATGTTATGGACGCTCTTACCCCTCTCGACGACGTCGATGTTAAAAGCGGCATCCTGGAGGAGCTCCTCGGCCTTGGCTTTCTGGGGGCTTTGCGACCGGTCCATTTCCTCTCTTGTCTTCTCAAAGATGGATCTGATCTCCTTTAATTTTTGATTGGTCGAGGTTTCCCATTCCTTGAGGATTCTCCCGAAGCCCTTGCCGTGGCAGGATTCACAGGCTTTCTCTCGGGCCACATAGGTCCCGCTTTTGATATTTTCGCCGCCCGTCTCTTCGTGAAACATGTGGCAGCCTTTGCAGCTCAGACCTTTCTCGAGCATGATGTTCGGCAGGGGATGGGCGATCCCTTTGCCGCCCTCGCCGGTGTAAAGGATCTTCTGGGCGTGGTGAGTCCCGGTGTGGCAGGTCCGGCAGTCGGCGATCGTCTCGATGTCCCGTTCGATCTTGTGCTGGATCTGGAGGTGGCACTGGTTGCACTCGATCTTGTGCAGGGCGATATGGTTCAAATGAATGAGATCGGTCTCGCCGTATTTTTCGAGCCGCTCCCTTTCGAAGTGGCACTTGTAACAGTTTTCCCGAGGGACAGCGCCGTCGCCGACGATGATGCGGCTGTGGCACTTGTCGCACTGAAATCCGTTGGCGAAGACGACCGTGTGGTCGAAGCGCACATTGCTGGGAGGGGTCAACTCTTCCTTGTGATGGCAGTGCGAACACTGGCTGATCGCCGGGTACGCTTTGCTTTCTTTAAAATGGCAGATGAAACAGGTGGCTTCTGTGACCGTGATGTGCTCGCCCTGGACGATCTGGGAATGGCAGCTCGTGCAACGGAGGCGTTTGCCGCGCTTCAGGTCGGTCAAGTGGACCTTGTGGTCGAAGACGACCTTCTTGAATTTGACTTGCCCCTCGAGGAGCCGTTTATCGTGGCAGCCCTGCCGGAGGCAGCTTTCGTCCGGGATCTCGGCCCAGGGCTTGGACTTGAGATAGAGCTTGGTCCAGTAGCGGCCGAGCTGCATGAGGCCCTCGATCTTGGCCCTGAAAAATGATCTTATGCCCGGAGGATAGTGGCAGGTACTGCAGGCGATGTGGCTGTGGGACGACGTCTTCCAGCTCTGATAGAAGGGCTTCATATAATGGCAGGTCGAACAGAACCGGGAAGTGGACGTGATCTCAGCCGAGACGATCAGAAGGACGAGAAGACCGCCAAGGATCCCCCCCAAAATCAGAAATCTCTTCTTGACCTTCTTATCCATCGGATCTCCGGTTAGAGAAATTTTTGCCGCTCAGGGCTCATAGCTCGTTGCTCACTGTTTAATTATGCATAGCTATGCAAACCCGCCAGCAGATAGTTGACGCCGAAGTAAGTGAACATCGCCGCCAGGAAGCCGATGATGGCGATGAACGCCGAGCGGCGGCCTTTCCAACCCATGACGATCCGTGTGTGGAGATAGAGCGCGAAGACGAACCAGGTGATCAAGCTCCAGACTTCCTTCGGGTCCCAACTCCAATAGGTCCCCCAGGCCTTGTAGGCCCAGACCATGCCGAAGACCAGGCCTCCCAGAGTGAAGAGGGGAAAGCCGATGGCCACGCAGCGGTAACTGATCGAGTCAAGCCTCTCGGATGAGAGGCCGGGCTTAATCGTCTTTCCTTTTCTCTCCTTAGATTCGGCAACGAGATACATGATGCTTGTGACCAACGCGACGGCAAAAAACGCTTCCCCCAGCATAGTGACCGAAACGTGGAGCCAAAGCCAATAGCTCTGGAGGGCCGGCACCAAGGGAGCCGCCCCTTTTGGCATCGCCGGAGAAGAGGCAAGCGCCATCAGGGCGATGACGATCAACAGGAAATAGGCTCCGGCGCGCTTTATTTTGTACAGTTTTTCAATGATGACGTAAGCCAGGATGGAAGACCACGCCAGGAAAGAGAGAGATTCATACATGTTGGTGAAAGGCGCGTGTTTGCTCTCGATGGTCCGGACAATCAAGGCAGCTGTATGAAGGAGCAGGCCTGCCACGGCCAGAGCGTAGCCGGCTCTAGCGAACTTGTCTTTTTTGGAAAACTGAAAGGAGAAGTAGAACAGAGCGGAGAGAATATAGATGATAAAGGTCAGAAGAAAAATCGTCGATTCATTCATTTCGACCTCCTGAGGGCTGCCATCAGTTCCTGGAACTCTTTCTCGAAACCCTCCCGGCTTTTTGCGGCGATTCCGCCCGCCATGACCTCGGTCTTCCCCTGGGCCTCTTCCAGGATGACCTTGATCTCCCTGGCAGGCCAGTAAAAGGCCAAAAAAAGCCCGGCCATCAAAAGGGCGCAAC
Source organism: Candidatus Aminicenantota bacterium (assembly GCA_963701305.1). Taxonomy (GTDB): domain Bacteria; phylum Acidobacteriota; class Aminicenantia; order Aminicenantales; family CAVYOD01; genus CAVYOD01. Next base: position 415,275 of record OY969586.1, on the reverse strand, counting down.
CAAGCCAGATTATATTGACGCCGGGGTCCCTGGCGACTTCAATGACCGAGTACTGGCCGGCCTTGAAATCCTTGAGCTCGAATGAGAAGTTCGTCCCTTTGCTGGAATGCATCCGGGCGAAATCCGGGAACTTTGCGAATACCCAGCCGGAAAAGACCTGCTGCCCGGCTTCCCAGCCTTCGATCAGGGCCGCCGGGTTGTTAGCATCGAGCGATCGCGTCACGACCTCGTTCTTATCATCGATCATAAAATCGGGGACGAACCGGCGGACAACGATCTCCACGGCGGTCTCAGGGAGCTTAGCCTTTTCACCCACCTTGAGCTGGATGGCCTGGGAAAAGGTGGGATCATCTTTTTTTTTGGCCACCACTTCGAGTGCCGGGTTTTCCCAATCCCAACCGTAGCCGCTCTGGTAGAAAATAAACCCTCGATAGGAAAGGGGATGGTTGACTTCGACGGGACGGCTGAGGACGGGCCGGCCGTTCTCCATAATGGTCAGCGTGCTGATCCAATCTCTCACCGCCCCGTTCGGATAAAACTCGGTCTCGAATCTGTCGAGCCTCACCTGGAACGAGGCTTTGGAAACGGCCAGGGTCTGCTGACCAGTGAAATTCAGGCTCTCCCGGCGGCTCATCAGTCCGCTGATGATGCCTCCGGTCAATATCACCAGCAGCCCGAGATGGACGATGTCCGCGCCGTACCAGCTTGAGATCCTCTTCCGGGCGAGCAGAAAGCGAGTCGTCTCCTTTTGCTCGGTCCGGATCCGATAGCCGCGCTTTCTGAGCTCATCGGTCACTTCACCGCCGGCTTGGGAGAGGCCCAGGTTCTTTTTGAAACGGTCCTTGATCTTCAAGGCCAGTAGCGCCTTCGGCTCTGTTTCCAGTCTGGGGCTGAATGTTTTGCGCAATTTGGCTGAGAGCCGCTCAAGCGTGCAGACGGAGATGTTGAGAGCGAAAAGAGCCAACAGGGCGACGAACCAGAACGAGTGGTAGAGCCTCGTCAGCTGCAGACGCATCAGGAGATGACTGAGCTGGCCATAATGAGCCAGATATTCCGAAGGCATCCTCTGCTGCGGGACGAGCGTCCCGACAATCGAGGTCGAAGCCAGGATGATCAATAGGACGATCGCCAGCTTGACCGAGGAAAGAAATTTAATGACCGATTTCATAACCCTCTCTGTCCTCTTCGGAACAAATAAGTTCTTCGGATCCCGGCTCAGCAGGCGCTTATTTAATAAGCTTCCGGCGCAGCTCAGCGGCCCGAAGCTTGATCCGGGAGAGATCCTGGACCATCTCACTCCAGCCGTACCAAAGGGCGTAATCAGGGTTGGCGTGGAAGGTCCCCTGGAAGGTCCTCATCCGATGTTCAAGGAACATGACGAACAACTCCTGTTCGATCGGTGTCGGCGCATCATAGAAGGTCAGCACGTCCGGAAAGGCATAAGCGTAGCTTTGCGGCTTGGGAATGACCCCATCCTTGTAGAGCCCCGCCACAGTGCGGATGGCTTCGGCCATGAGGTGATCCGCGGCCATGATCATCTGGTCTCCCTTGGCCAGTTCAGCCCGGGCAAAGTCGCCGGAATGACACTGGACGCAGGCTCTGATCATCTTGGCCCGTTCTTTCTCCCAATCTTCCTGGGTGAGGCGGGCGACATTCGCGGCCTTGACGACATCCAGCCTTCCGGTCGGCTTTCCTTGAGGGTCGAGAACCCCCAGGGCCTGGAGGATAACCGCCCGATCGTCAGCCCACTGTTTGTCCTCGGGCAACGGAAGACGAACGGCCAGGAATCCCCAGCCCGTCAAAACCGCATGGTCTCCTCCCTGCATGTGGCAGGTCTGACAGGTCGGGGCGGCGACTGTCTCGGGAAGAGATTTTGTCTGTTTGAGGAGATATCTGACGCCGTGTTTGGAGCCGGAATACATTTCCCATTGAGGATGATCGAAGCCCATGTGGCAGGTCTGGCAAGCCTGGGGCTGGCGGGCCTCTTGGACCGAAAAAATGTGCCTGGTATGGCAGGCATCACAAGAGGCCAGACCAAATCCCGGGCCAGCCTTTTTGAGTTCTTGAATCTCGATTTCGGACTTGAGGCCGATTTTGTGGCACCCTCCGCAACCTTTCATCCCTTCGGTCAGGGCCATGGGCTGCCAGTGGATGGTGGGCATGGCCTTCATGGCCGCCCAGGCCGCGGCATGCTTTCCCTTTTTGAACTGGGCCACCTTTTCTTCGTGGCAAGTGGCGCAGGTCTCGGGAGTCGGGATGAGCGCCCGGTCCTTGTCCATGTCGGTGAGGTGCTTATCGCCGTGGCAGGCGGAACAACCCACATCATTCTGACTGTGCTTGCTGGACTGCCAGTCAGCAACAACCCCGGGGGTGACTTTTTTGTGGCAATCCACGCAGACCTGGCCGAGGAGCGGTCGAAAAAACAAGAGAAGGCCGGCCAGAATTAATGAGAACTCTTTTCTCAAAATCCACCTCACAGCCTAGCTCCTTTTCCTTATCATAGGACCGATACGCGGCCCAAATCTCCTCTCGGCCGGAAACCCGTATTTGCTATATAAATCTATATCATTCGCCGGCCCAAATGTCAAAATTGGAAAAATAGGCGGCCCGGGGTGAGGCGGGGTCAAAGGAAGGGCGGGATCCTCTCCCGCTTGATCGGAAAGGATACCGCCCAAAAGCATTAATCCGGGATAAAAATCCTCAGAAACGGTAACCGAATCCCAAGGTTAAGATATCGGAGGAATAGTCATCAAAGTTGTAGACGACTTCATCGTAATTGTTCCTCTGATAAGAAAGGACCAAGCTGTAGCCGCTGTTCAGGGTGTACCTGATCCATCCCCTGAAAGTGGTCCAAGCGAGAGGCCAGGTTCCTGAGTTCTTGTAATAATACGACATCGCCCCGATAGACAAGTTCGGGTTGATCTTATACGACAGCGACCCCTGGAAGATGTTGTTCTGGCCCTTGTACCTGATGTTCCAGAGACTGGAGATTGCCCCGTAGCTCACGAGGTTGTCGATGCCCTTATCGATGTTCAGGTGGGAATAGCCGGCGCTGATCGTAAACTTTTCTTTCATGGTATAAGTCGCGTCGATGCTATAGGTCGCGGAATTGAATTTACCTCCCGAGTCGGAGTTTTTCAGGTCCCTCTTGAGCATCGTGAAGATAAAGCTTAACTCCTCGGTGGCCTTGACCTTTCCTCTGATCTTGAACCTGTCCAGACCGGTCGGGCTCATGATGGTGAAGGGTTCTTTGAACGAGCCTCGCTCGTATTCCGCGAGCAAATTGAGTCTCTTGGAAATGTCGTAGTTGGCGTTGATGAAGAAAGTCGTCCTCTTCGTGGCCGGAGAATCGGGCACCTCATCGGCCACCTGGCGGGTGATGTCCCGTTTTTCGTAGCGAATTCCTCCTGTTATGGAGAGCGTCCGATAGGGCAGGACCTGGGCCCCCGCCTCATAGATTGACGTCTTGATATCAACGGACGTGGCCGTGTTTTCGGCGTCAATGACCAGATCCCCTGTTTGGGACAGCTTGTTATAGCGGAATCCTCCGATGAGGTATATCTTCTCGTGGACCTTGTAGGAGAGGTCGAAATCCACCAGATTGAGCTTACGGTTCAGGTCGGCCTTCCCAACCGTTTCGTACTGAATTGGAAGCCGGTTTGGATCTATGCCTTTGGCTTTCTCGTCGTAGCTGAGCGACAGGTCCTGGTTCGAATAGCTATAGGCCAGGGTCGCCCTCAACTTGTTCCCGGGCCTGGCGTTGACTTTGGCCATGATCCTGGGCATGGTAAATTTGTAGGGGGCATTGAGCTCAAAGAAGAAGAGGTCGGAGGTGACGGGATTTTCTCCCGTTGAAAACCCGGGCAGGAAGAGGCTGCTCTGGTTCCGGTAATCGGCGTAATCGCTTTGGAGGGTGAAGTCGACCTGGTCCAGGTTGACCTGCAATCCCGCCTGGTAGAGGTTTTTGGTGTTGTCCATCGGTCGGTCGAATTCGAAGAGGTCCCTGATCGTGTCGATCGTGGTTGTGCTCGCGCCGGAATTATTCTGCCGATCATAGGAGATGAAGAATTTGGCCCTCGATGTCAGGTTGACATCGAAGTAGAGATTATCGAAGGTGTGATCGAAATTGAAGGTGTGAAAATCGCCCGCGTTCTCTAATCTGATATTGACCTGAGAGGCGGGGACAAGGAAATCTTTGTAAAAATAGGTGGATTTCCGATGGGAGTATCGCAGGTTGAACGCGCCGTACTTTTTGAGCGTGAAGCCGTAGGTCTCAAACGGGTCTCCGCCGATCGTTGTGGCATAAACGCTGAAAACGTCAAAATACTTTTTCAGGGTTCCGCTCGTCAGGAGATCCAGATTGAAAGCCAAGAGTCTCGGACCCTTCTTGTAGTTAAGGTCTTCATTGTATTTGTTGATATTGCCGCTGACGTTCACATAGCGATAGCCGAATTCGAAATTGCCGACCACCTTGGTCGTGTCGTCGTCGGCCCGCAGCGAGAGCCCCGAACCGGCGAAAATCAACACAGCCAGAACAAAAATTGTCAAACTTCTTTTGATCATGGTTTTCTCCTCGCCCGTCATCATTTAAGAAAGAAAGGATCGAGCTGAGATCCGTGGATCGACGAGTGGCAGTTTGTGCAGTTGGTTTGGGCGGTGAACCGGGTGTGGAAAGACGGAGCGTCCTCGTGACAGGAAAAGCAAAGCTCGGCGCTGTTTTGATGCGACAGCATATGCCGGTTGACCGATCCATGGGGGTCGTGACAGGCCACACAGCCCTCGACCCGGATGGCGCCGTGTTCATAAACAAAAGGCCCTTGTTTGTCGGTGTGGCAGCGGTAGCACGTCTCCTGGCTAAATCCTCCGAGCCGGGACCTCGTCGAAGGCTCGTGGTTCTTGTGACAATCAACGCATTTGACAATCCCTTCGCTGATCCTGTGACGCTCATTCAAGAGAATCTTCGATTCGATCTCCCGATGGCATCTCAAGCAGAGCTTGTAGCCCTCCTTCGACAGGAGCATGTCGTTTCCCATAGCCGAATGGACCTCGTGGCAGTCGGAGCAGGTGACGGACCCTTTCATGTGGTCGCTGTTCTTGAAGACGAAGTTCGCGGACTCCTGATTGTGGCAGTTGAGACACTTCTCTGTTTTTTCGGCCGCCGGGATATCCGCCTTGAACGAGAAGATCGTGCCTTTCTCTCCCTGAGCGTCCACGTGGGCGCCCCCAGGGCCATGGCAGGTCTCGCATCCGGATATCTCTTCCCCGGCCTTGTGCTTCGCGGGCGCGCCGTGGATTGTCCTGTTGAAGGCGGTGCTGACTTCCTCGTGACAGGCCGCGCAAGCTTCCGCTCCCACATACTTGCCCTGTGGCGCGGGAGCCTTCGCTCGGGCAGGAGAAACAAGGAACATCAACGTGAGAAGCCCGAAAGAAGATGTCAGGACGAGCATCAGAAACTTGACTTTTTTCATCTTTCCCTCCCCTTAATATCTTTCCCTTTGCCGGGGTTGTATATCCCGAAAAGAGGCTGACGATTGTTCACTTGCACCTCCTCTGATTTATTTCGTGGAGCCCAAGACCTTTTTGGCGACGGACTTGATCTCGTCCCCCCGGAACGGCTTCTCGACGATCGAGCCGACCGGGAAGTCCTCCAAAAGGGATTCGACCTTGTTCCGGCTGTGGGCCGATAAAACGATCATCTTCGCGCTGGGCTGGACGCCCCTGATCTTTTTCAACATTTCGACTCCGTCCTGGTCGTCGATTTCAAGGTCGGCGATGACCAGGTCAAAGAGCTCCGTTTGAGCCTTTCCCAGAGCGGCCTCAGCGGAGGCCAGGGTTTCCACCTGGTGTCCTTCCTGGGCCAGCAGCTCTCGGAGTGACCACCGGATCAACTTATCGTCGTCAACAATCAAGATTCTTGCCAATGGTCCAAGGCTCCACGGATTAAGCTGCAAGATTCGGGCCAATTCAGTTAGCTTTCCTTCTGTTTGTATCATATTGATTATAAATCAAATAAATTTCTTCTCAGTCATCCCGCAAACCACCTTAGCCAACACTTGGGGGATTTAGCCCAGTCTGGGTGGCCTCACCCAATTTCTCCTCAATACAATTATAAACCTGAGCCGGGAATCGGAGCAAATCCAGGTAGTTCCTAATGGATATGGGAATAACGATAAGATGCCGAAACCACAAGACAGCGAGATGACGAAATAGACGCTTTCAGCCGACGTCTTCAGGTTGGATCTTGAATTTTTTGATCTTGTATCTTAGCGTGTCACGGCTGATGTCCAAAAGACGGGCGGCCCGGGATTGATTCCTGCCGGATTCCTTGAGCGCCCTGAGGATAAGAGTCTTCTCCGTTTCGGGCAGAGACAAGATTTTATCGTGAACCTCTCCGCCGATCGGCCGGGCAGCCGGCTCCGATGCCTTGCCGAGGGGAATGGGCAGGTGCTTATGTTGGATGACCGGACCTTCCTCGAAAATCATCGCCCTCTCCACGGCATTCCTTAGCTCCCGAACGTTTCCTGGCCAATCGTGCAGGATCAGGGCCTTCTCCGCCTCGGGAGAGAGCCTGGAAATGTTTTTCCGGAATTTGATATTGAAATGGCCGATAAAATGATTGACCAGTGGCAGGATATCCTCCCTGCGTTTCCGCAGCGGGGGAAGAGATATGGGGCAGACGTTCAGTCGGTAGAAAAGGTCGCTCCGGAACTTTCCTTCCCGCATCAATCCTTCGAGGTCCTGGTTTGTGGCGGCGAGGACGCGGAGATCAACCTCGATGTCCTTGAGGCCGCCGACGCGCTTGAAGGATTGGGTTTCCAGAAATCTCAGGAGTTTTGCCTGAAGGTGAAGGCCGAGCGTGCTGATCTCGTCAAAGAACACGGTCCCTCCCTCGGCGGTTTCGACCAAGCCTTTTTTCTGCTGTTTGGCGTCGGTGAAGGCCCCTTTCTCAAAGCCGAAGAGTTCGCTCTCCAGAAGGTTCTCCGGAATGGCCGAGCAATTGACTGCGAGAAAGGGAAACTCTTTGCGCCTGCTCAGTCCATGGATGGCGTGGGCCAAAACGTCTTTTCCTGTGCCGCTTTCGCCCTGGAGCAGGACGATCGAGACCTCGCTGGCTGCGATTTTCTTGACCATCTCCAGGACACTCTTCATCTCCAAGGAGACGGCGACAATTTGGGACAGGGCGAACTCTTTTTCTTCCCGCTCTTTGTAGTATGCGATCTCTTTTTTAAGAGAAGCGCTCTCGAGGGCGTTCTTGACCGCGCTCGACAACTTAGCATAATCGATGGGCTTGGTGATGAAATCGTACGCCCCCTTGCGCATGGCCGCCACGGCATCGTCGATGACGCCGTAGGCGGTGATCATGACGATCGGAAGTTCAGGCCAGGTTTTTTTGAGTTCCTCCAGGACATCCAGACCGCTTGCGTCCGGGAGCCTCATGTCCAGCATGACCATATCGGGCAGCTCTTCCTGAGCGATCCGGAGGGCGTCCCGAGCGTTCTCGGCTTCGGCGACTTCCAAACCCCACTCGGACAATCGCTGCCGCAGGCTCCAGCGGATCAATTTCTCGTCGTCGACGATCAGAATCTTTTTTTTGGTCATGATCACCCGCCGGATTGCAGAACGGGAAGGTTGATCAAAAAAGTCGTTCCGTGCCCCACGGCACTCTTCACCAGGATGGAACCGGCATGGGCCTCGATGATCTTCTTGCAGATGGAGAGCCCCAGCCCGGTTCCTCCGCTCTTGGTCGTGAAAAAGGGCGTGAAGATATGAGGCAGAACGTCTTCTCTGATCCCTGTTCCGTCATCAGTGAAGACGATCCGGAGGTCTCTTTCGTCCTTTTTGAGGAGCTCGACGAAAATCCCCCCCCGCTCCGGGATGGCCGAGATGCTGTTCAGCATCAGGTTCAACAAAACCTCCTGGATCTTGTCGGCGTCGAGGCGGGCGAGATGGCCGTTGCCCAGTCCTTTAAATCGGAAGATAATTTCCTTGTTCTTGACCTGGGGCTCGGCCAGCCTGATGGCGTTGCGGACGCACTCATCCGGTTCAACCAGACTGAGACTTATCTCTCTGGGCTTGGCGTAGCTCAGGAGGTCCTGGATGATGTTGTTGATCTTCACGATCTGAAGATGCATCTCGGAGAAGATCTCCTTCCGGGGGTCGGAAGCCTCGGTCTTGGCGGTAATGATTTCCAAGGCGCCCATGATCCCGGCAATCGGGTTCCTGATCTCGTGGGCCAGCCCGGCTGCGAGCTCCCCAATCGAGGCCAGGTGTTCCGCCTTCTCCATCTGCTTGTCGAAGAGCTCGTGGATCTGCCGATTGGAGTCTTTCAGTTTTTGGACCATGATCTCAAAAGAGCGGGAGAGACCCCCGATTTCGTCGCTGCCGGAGGAAGATAACGGGATCGACAGGTCTCCCTCCTCGACCTTCTTCATCTTGTTTTTGAGTTGAGAGATGGGCCGGTTGATGAGCTTGTCGAAAAGGCGCAGGATGACAAAGGTCACGGTGGCCAAGGAGAAAAAAGCCAGCAGGATGGCCTTGAACTGGCTTCTCTTCAGAAGCGCTGCCGTGGCTGAATAATCGACGGCCACTTCCAGGATTCCGCTGACGGCCGTTTGATCAGAGTGACAGCCGAGGCAGGCGCCTTTGTTTTCGATAAGGGAGAGGCCCTGAATCATGGTCGGTGACTTGACGAAAAAGATCCGGGAGCGTTCCCGCTGGAGGAGAAAATCATTCCAGCGCCGGACGTGCCGGCTGTCTTCCGATCCTCCGACCTCCTTGATTTCGGAGGAATGGAGGATCCTTCCCTGCCGATTGATGATCCTGATCTTCTGGATATCGTGGGAGGCCGCAATCTCCTCCAGGGTTGATTCCAGATTGGTGATCCGTCCCTCCTTCATGAACAGATAGAGGCTCTTCTCGATCAACGGGGAGATGAGCTCGAGTTTCTGCTGACTCATGGTGCGGACAACACTTCTCTGGGTATTGATAAAGAGGTAAGACAGGACAAGCGCTGTGAGAGCCCCGATGACGACCACGTGGAGGACGATCTTGTGCTTGAGGCTCCAGGCCTTTATTCTGACGTCCATATCAAATCGATTATTATTGTAAAATTTATCGGAATAGTTAACAAGCGGTTATTCGACCTCGGTTGGCAACAGACCCGGGAAGGGGCGCGCCGACGGGCGGTCGCGGCGCCCGAGGGCCGGTTCTAGTGACTCTTGGATTTTTGTTTTTCTCTGGGTTTTTTTTCTTTCTTCTGAGCGATTTCGAGAAGGTCCTGCAGAGTGATCTTGTCGAAATAGCCCTTGAGCAAATCGGAGCCGGCCTTCCAGATTTCGAAGGTCGCGCAGAGGGGGAGTCGCCCGCACAAATCAGGATCGTTGATGCAATCCACGAGACAGATAGGTCCCTCCAGAGCTTCGAGGATTTCGCCGACTCTGATCTGGGAGGGCTTTCGGGTCAGGGAGTAGCCGCCCCCCGCTCCCCGGACGCTCTTGACCAGTCGGTTGATCTTGAGAGGGATGATGATCTGTTCGAGATAGCGAATCGAGATTTCCTCCTCGCCGGCGATGTTTCTCAGGATCAGGGCCTCGTTGCCGGTCTGATAGTGGAGGGCCAGGTTCAACATTAGCCTGGTCCCATACCTGCCCTTGGTCGACAATTTGATCATGGATGACTCCTCATCACCGAAAGGATCGATAACCTGCTTCGATTCTAGTCCAAGCGAACGCCCATTTCAACATAAATTTATAGATTCTATAAATTATATCTATTTGGTGAGAAATAAAAACCGCCTCTCTCGTCGTCACGTCTCTCACGTCATCGGTGGAGATGGTTTTTTTATATTGGTTTGTTCTTTTTTTGGCGAGATGACGATAGGACGAAACGACGACCAAGACCGTCCTTGCCTGCGGCTTGACACCCGCCCGCGGAGATTGTATGTTTTGAGACTGCGGAAAGCGAAGGACTAATCCATGAAAACAGAAATCCTGCTGGGCGATGAGGCCGTAGCTCTGGGAGCCATTCACGCCGGACTGACGGCGGGCTATTCCTACCCTGGGACACCGGCTTCGGAGGTCATGGAATACCTGATCCGGGCCTCGGATGACGGGAAAAAGTTCAAAGCTTCCTGGTGTGTCAATGAAAAAGTCGCCTACGAGGAAGCGCTCGGCGTGTCTTTTGCCGGGAAACGGACGCTGGTCTCGATGAAGCACGTCGGGCTCAATGTCGCCGCCGATCCGTTCATGAACTCTGCCATGACCGGGGCCGGAGGAGGGCTCATCGTGGTGAGCGCAGACGACCCGGGCATGCATAGTTCCCAGAATGAGCAAGATAGCCGTTTCTACGCTCGGTTCGCCCAGATCTTTTGCTTCGAGCCCTCCGATCACCAGGAAGCTTACGATATGACCCGCCAGGCCTTCGACCTCTCCGAAAAATCGGGACTGCCGGTCATGATCCGAATGGTTACCAGGCTGGCGCACAGCCGCTCCTCTGTCTTACCCGATGAGCCGCGTGCTCAGAACGAGCTCCGCCTCGGCGCCCCCGTTGATTGGACCCTGCTTCCCGTCAACGCGCGGCGGCGCTATCGGTTGCTTCTGGAGAAGCAGGACGGGATGACGCGCCAGTCCGATGAATCCGTTTTCAATCGGCTCACCTTGAGCGACGACAGCCGGTCGCTCGGTATCATCGCCTCGGGGATCGCCCACAATTACGTCCTCGAAAGCCTCAGGGGCGAAGCGCAGCGGCCCTCGATCCTCAAGATCTCAACCTACCCCTTGCCCAAAGGCTTGATCAAAAAGCTCGTCGACCATGTCGAGTCCATCCTCGTTGTCGAGGAGGGATCCCCCCTGATCGAGAGGGACCTCGGCGGTCTGTTCGGGCTGTGCGAAAAGACAGTCAAGGGGAAATTGACAGGTCACATTCCTCCGGACGGGGAGCTTTCGCCCGAGATCGTTCGAAAGGCATTGGGTTTACCGCGCCGGGAAGCGGCCCCCGCCGGTGAGCTCAAATTGGCCGCGCGTCCGCCGCAGCTCTGTGTCGGATGTCCTCATGCCGACACCTTCAAGGCGCTCAACAAGGCGCTCGAGGACCATCCTGGCGCCAGGGTCTTCAGCGACATCGGCTGTTATACTCTCGGCGCTTTCCCTCCCTACAACGCGGTGGATACCTGCGTCTGCATGGGGGCGTCCATCAGCATGGCCAAGGGGGGAGCCGAGGCGGGTATCCATCCATCGGTAGCGGCGATCGGCGACTCAACCTTTGCCCATTCCGGATTGACGCCCCTCCTCGATGCGGCCGAGGCCAACACCGATATGACGGTCCTCATCCTGGATAATTCTACCGTGGCCATGACCGGCGGCCAGGCGAGTTACGGATCCGGGCAAAAGCTCATCCGGATGATCGAAGGCCTCGGCGTCCCCAAGGAGCACATCCGGACTATCGAGCCTTTGCCCAAGAACTTGGCCGCGAATGTCGAGATCCTCGGGAAAGAGATCGCCTATCATGGCCTTTCCGTGATCGTCTCTTTTCGCGAATGCATTCAGGAAGCCCGGAAAAAGAAAAGGAACTAGGGCATGAAACAGGACATCATCTTGGCCGGGGTCGGAGGGCAGGGGATCCTCTCGATCGCCTTTGTGATTGACAACGCCGCGCTCAAAGAAGGACTTCATTTCAAGCAGGCGGAAGTTCACGGGATGGCCCAGCGCGGCGGAGCCGTCCAGTCTCACCTCCGGCTCTCGGACGGGCCTATCTACAGCGACCTTGTCCCGAGGGGCGAAGGGGATCTGATCCTGAGCGTTGAGCCGCTCGAGGCTCTTCGGTATGTCGAATATCTGCGGCCGGACGGCCGGATCGTCACTTCCATGACGCCTTTCGTCAACATCCCCGACTATCCTCCTCTGGAAGATGTGATCGCCGCGCTCCGGAAGTTGCCGCGGAGTATCATCGTAGATTCCGAGAAACTGGCGAGAGAAGCCGGCACCTCGAAATCTCAGAACATGGTGATGCTCGGGGCGGCGTCCAATTTTCTGATCATCAAGGAGGTGGACCTGCGCGGCTCGATCGAAGCCCTTTTCAGGGGCCGGGGCGAGAGCCTGGTTGAAACCAACCTGAAGGCCTTCACCTTAGGGCGGAAATCGGGCGTCGAATCCGGGGACACGGGCCCTGTAATCCGAGAATGAAGATTGATTTTGACCGGGCCGAGAGGATCCTCGAGCTGGCCGCTCGAGAGGGGCGGTTTTCTCTTCTTGAGCCCGAAGTCTACCAGTTACTCCGGTCCCTCGGGATAGAGCCGCCTCGATACATATATATTAAGAAGGGCCGGAGGATCGGTCGGCGGGATCTGGACAAGGTCAAGGGCGATCGGGTCGTCCTAAAAATCGTCTCCCCGTTGATCGCCCACAAATCCGATGTCGGCGGCGTCCGTTTCGTCAAAAAAGAGATCGCGGGGATCAACCGCGCCATGCAGGAGATGATGGCGGAGGTCCCAAAAAAATTTTTGTCTTGGGAACGCAAACACGGCCCGAGCCGGGATGAAATACGGCTCTCTCTCGAGGAAATCGAGCTCCAGACCCGTGGATTCCTGATCTGCGAGAGGGTGGACTTCGAGAAGGCGGGGCTTGGGGAGGAGATGCTCCTCGGAGCCAGAAACTCGAGGGAGTTCGGTCCCGTCGTGACCATGGGCATTGGAGGAGTCGACGTGGAATACCTGAGCCCGAAGCTCAAACCGGGCCGGGCTTCGGCTTCGGCGTCCGCCCACCTTGTTCAAAAGAATGACATTCGTTCTCTCTTGGCCCCTCTTGTCTTCTACGGCAAGCTGGCGGCTGAATTCCGCGGCCGGGCGCCCCTGATCCCGGAAGGGGAGCTCATCAACGCCTTCGACCGCTTCCGGAGGCTGGCCGCGCATTTTTCTCCCGTTTCGGCGCGAAGTCCATTTGTCCTCGAAGAAGCGGAGGTCAATCCTCTCGTCGTCCGCCGGGGGAAACTCGTGCCGCTCGATGGCCTCTTCCGATTTTCCTCGGACCACCTCGAGGAGAGAAGCCGACCCTTCGAAAATATCCAACGCATCCTCCATCCCGAGACAATCGGCATCATCGGGGTCTCGCAAAAGTCGAACATCGGCCACGTGATTCTCAACAATATTCTGAAGACCGGTTTTCCCCGCGCGAACGTCTTTGTCGTGAAACCCGGCCTCCGGGAGATCGAGGGCTGCCTCTGCGTCCCTTCCGTTTCCGAACTGCCCCGGACCGTGGACCTGTTCGTCCTCACCCTCGACGCAGAACAGACTTATGAGGTGTTGAAGGAGCTCGTCGCGGCTGAAAAGGCGCGCTCGGTCATCCTCATCGCCGGCGGGCTGGGCGAGAAAAAGGGCACCCAAGAGCTGGAAGCCGAGATCAAGGCCCTGCTGAAGACAAGCAGGAATCAGGGGAGGCTGACACCAGTCGTCAACGGTGCGAACTGCCTGGGGATCTATTCACGTCCGGCCCACTATGATACGACCTTCATCCCCGAGCACAAGTTCCCCCGACCCAAGGGTCGCGAGGCTGGTGTCGTCTATCTCAGCCAGAGCGGCGCCTTCATGCTCTCGAGGATGAGCAACCTGCCTTCGATCGTCCCCCTCTATGCCGTCTCGCTGGGTAACCAGATCGACCTGACCGCCTCGGATTACCTCCGCTATCTCAAAGATGACGAGGAGGCGAAAACCTTCGCCCTCTATATCGAGGGATTTCATCCGGGCGACGGTCTTGCTCTGGCCAAGGCGATTTCGGGGGTCACTCGGCAGCCAGGAAAGGCGGTCGTAGTTTACAAAGCCGGGCGAACGCCGGAGGGACGGGCCGCGACGACGAGCCATACCGCTTCTGTGGCGGGAGACTTCGAGATCGCCCGGTCCCTACTCGGGGCAGCGGGTGCCACCGTCGTGGATACGATCGCCGATTTCTCCGGTTTCATAAAAGGGCTTGTCTTTCTGGGGGATAAAAAAGTTCGAGGGGCTCGGGTCGGACTCATCAGCAACGCCGGCTTTGAATGCGTCATTATGGCCGATAACCTGAAGAATGATTCCGATCTAACCCTGGCCCGTCTCAGCCCCGGAACCGTCGGGAAAATACGTTCCATCCTGGCGCCGCTCGGAATCGACCGACTCCAAGATATCCGCAATCCTATCGATATTACACCGGTCGGCGATGACGCCGTATTCTGCGACTGCGCCCGGCTCCTGCTCGAGGATGATGGCGTGGATTGCGCGGTTGTCTCTCCGGTGCCCATGACTCCGACGATGCAGACCCTGGGGCCTTCGGGTTTATCATCCGAGAGCATCTTCGATCCCCGAAGCACGCCGACAAGACTCATCGACCTTTTCCGTAAGACCGATAAGCCTTTTGTGGTCAATGTCGACGGAGGCGCAGCTTATGATCCCATGGTGGATTATCTCGAGAGGGAGGGAGTTCCCACGTTCAGGCGCTGCGACGACGCCGTCCGCTTCTTGAGGGAGTTTATCAACCGCGGGCTGAAAGACAAAAAAAGAGGAGGTTGGGAATGAAGATTCGATGTTTTACAGTTCTATTATCATGTGCGATCCTGATTTTGGGAGCCTGCTCCTCGCCTCAGGGCGGCGGAGATAAGGCCCAACCGGCGGCGTCTGTTGATACGGCCGCTGCCCGGGTGACTTCGCTGGCCGACGAGTATGTCCGTGAGTCTATGGCGAGATTCCCGGAGCAGGCGACCGCCATGGGGCTCGCAAATGTGTCGCACGATAAGCTCAGCGATAATTCGCTGGATGGTCTCAAGGCCTGGCAGGCCAAAGAGGATTCTTGGGCTTCTGAGCTGGCCGGGATCGACGGCCGGTCTTTGTGGGGGCGGCCAGAATGGCTGACCTACGGATTTCTTAAGGAGGCTCTCGAGAGTTCGCGCCAACTTCGAGTTGCCCGGACGGAGCTCTGGACGGTCAATCAGCTATCCGGCTGGCAGGCGAGTGCCACCCAACTGGCCGCCATCCAACCCGTCGGGACTCCCGAGCTCAGGAGCCAGGCCCTGGCCCGCTGGCGGCAGCTGCCTCGGTACCTTGACACGGAGGTTTCCAATCTCAAAGAGGGAATCCGGCTCGGATACACGACCCCGAAGCGGAACGTCGAACTCGTGATTGCTCAGCTAGACGCCATCCTGGCCGCGCCGGTGACGAAATCGCCTTTTTACAGCCCCGCCCAGAGAGCCGGGACGCCTGAATTCAAAACGGCCTGGGAGATTCTTCTCGTCCAAGAGGCCAACCCCGCCATCCGACGCTATCGTGATTTCCTGGCGAACGAATACTTGGCCAAAGCGAGGGAGACGATCGGTATCTCGGCCTTCCCGAACGGCCCAGAATGTTATCGCGCTTTTCTGCGCTCTTATACGAACCTTGATCGATCAGCGGAAGAGACCTTTCGGCTGGGAGAACAGTACGTCGCGAAATACGAAGCGGAGGCTTCAGAGATCGGCCAAAAGATTTTTGGCACGGGTGATCTGAAGGTGATCCGCGACAAGATGCAGAACGACCCACGCAATCACTTCAAGAGCAGGGAAGAGCTTCTCAATTTTTCTAAGGAAGCCGTCGCCCGCGCACGCCAGGCGCTCCCGGGCTGGTTCAACATTATTCCCAAGGCCGAGGTCGTGATTGAGCCCATTCCCGCTTTCCTTGAACAGACGGCTTCGAACCACTATGAGCCGGCCGCTGAGGACGGGAGCCGTCCGGGTGTCTACATGATCAATCTGTATCAACCCGAGAACCAGACCCGCGCGGGCGCGGAAGTTACGGCCTTTCACGAAACCTACCCGGGCCATCATTTCCAGATCTCCGTGGCCCAGGAGCTTCCCAAGGCCCACATGATCTCCCACCTGGCCGGGAGCGCGAGCTACGTCGAAGGCTGGGCCAGATACACCGAGGCCCTCGCGGAGGAGATGGGGATCTACGCCACGGACTTTGCCCGGATCAATCGCCGGGTTTGGCCGGCCCATGGGATGGTCGTTGACCCAGGTATCCACGTCTTGGGCTGGACCCGACAGAAGGCCGTTGATTACGTGATGTCGACCGGAAGATTCACGCCTCACGACGCGGAGTCGTTGGTCGACCGGATCATCGGCTGGCCGGCGCAACTCACGTGCTATGACACCGGAGCCATTGAGTACTTCGATCTGAGGCATCAAGCTGAAAAGGCGCTCGGTTCCAAGTTTGATATCCGGAGTTTCCACGACCAGCTTCTCATCCACGGCTCGGTGACTCTCCCGATGCTCCGGGAGATCGTCGAGCACTGGATCTCGGAGCGCCAAAAAACCCAGTGAGCACGAGTCGCCATTGAACTTTGCAGTAGAATGCCCGTATAAAATATCTGAGGGCCTTATTTTGCCCGAGTCCCCGAGGGGGGCTCAATAATCGCAAAAAGGAGTGAGCCGATGAAAAGATACCTTTCCCTGGCCTTTCTTGTTTCCCTTCTTATCCTCTGTCCCATCTTCCTGTTGGCGCAGGAGAAGGCTGCTTCCCAGGGACCGACTAACCCTGCCGAGCTGGAAGCCTTCCTGGACGGGATCATGGCAACCCAGATGGAGGCGAACCATGTCGCCGGAGTCACGATCGCCGTAGTCAAGGATGGGAAACTCTTTTTTGCCAAGGGCTACGGCTTTGCGGATGTCAAAAACAAAAAGCCCGTGCTCGCGGACAGGACCATGTTCCGCCCCGGATCCGTCACCAAGCTCTTTACCTGGACGGCGATCATGCAGCTCTACGAGCAGGGCAAGATCGACCTGGATGCCGATGTCAACACCTATCTCAAAGATTTCAAGATCCCGGCTACCTATCCGCAGCCCATCACCATAAAGAACCTGATGTCTCATACCCCCGGCTTTGAAGATCTGGGAGTTGGGATGTGGGCCAGGACCACCAAGGACCTGATGCCCTTGGGCAAGTTCCTGGGCACCCATATCCCGGCCAGAATCCGGCCACCCGGAGTGATCACATCCTATTCGAATTACGGAACCGCCCTGGCCGGCCACATCGTCGAGCTCGTTTCGGGAACGCCTTTTGAAGACTACGTCGAACAGAACATTTTTAAGCCCCTCGGGATGCAGCACAGCACCTTCCGCGAGCCTCTGCCGGCCGCTCTGGCTCCCGACATGTCAGTGGGCTACACGTTTAAGCAAGGATTGTTCAAAGCCGAGGACTTTGAGCTCCTCAACGGGATGGCCCCGGCCGGTTCCCTCAGCTCCTGCGCGACCGACATGGCCAATTTCATGATCGCCCACCTTCAGAACGGACAATTCGGCGACCAGAGAATTCTCAAGGAAGACACGGCCAAGCTCATGCACTCCCGGCTTTTTTCACACGATCCCCGGATCTGCGGAAACGCTCATGGCTTCTGGGAGTACGATTTTAACCGTCTCCATCTGATCGAACACGGCGGAGACACAATGCTATTTCACTCTCAGCTTGCCCTCATTCCCGAGAAAAATCTGGGTTGGTTCGTATCCTACAACAGCCCCAACGGGCCCGCCAGGGATGAGCTCTTCAAAGCTTTCCTCGACCGCTATTTTCCTCCTGACCCTCCGCTCACCGAGCCTAAGCCTTCGATAGAGGCGAAGAAAACGCTGGGTCTGTATTGCGGGAGCCTACGGGGTGACCCGGCACGCGTATAAGACCTATGAAAAATTGTCCTCTCTCATGATGGCGATCAAGGCGAGACCGACCAAGGAAGGGACCCTGCTCCTCTTGCTCCCCGGCGGAATGGGAGACTCGGCAGTATGTCGAAGTGGAACCTCTTTTCTTCCAGCAGCTGAACGGGCAGGACAAAGTCGTCTTCAGGGAAGACGGCGCCTCCGGCATTTCCTACGCCTTTTCAAGCCAGGTGCCGCATATGGCCCTGGTCAAACTGGCCGGGTATGAAACGCCGACGTTCCACTATTTTGTCCTGGCTCTCTGTGTCCTCCTGTTCCTTACGGCGGCGCTGGGTTGGCCGATCGC
The DNA here is from genome assembly GCA_963701305.1 of Candidatus Aminicenantota bacterium. Taxonomy (GTDB): domain Bacteria; phylum Acidobacteriota; class Aminicenantia; order Aminicenantales; family CAVYOD01; genus CAVYOD01. The sequence goes on along the minus strand of OY969586.1, from coordinate 397,292 downwards.
GGCCCTGTCCCGGATTCTGTGCCGGCGCAAGTGTGAGGGTGTGAAGGCTCCTAAGGCAGCCCGCTGGCTGGCCGGAGTCATGAGCGGATTGTTTGTCCTGACCCTTCTGGGCGTGCTCGCCTCCGTGAGCAATGTCAAAGAGTTGATGGCTGGTGTCCCACCGATTCTCAAATTCAGTCTTGTTTTACCTCTCCTGGCCGCGGTGCTCGGGATCGGTGTGCTGATTTTTACCGCGATGGCCTGGGCCAAACGATATTGGACGAGATGTCACCGCCTGCACTATACGTTGGTGTTATTGGCGGGCCTGGCTTTCCTCTGGTTCCTAAATTTTTGGAACCTACTGGGCTGGCATTTCTGATGCCCGGTAGATGACCCTGCCTTCAAGCAGGGCAAGCAAGACTTTTACGGTGTGAATCTGGTTCGGCGGAATCTCGAAGAGATTCCTCTCCAGGACGATGAGGTCGGCCGCCTTTCCGGGCTCAAGGGAGCCCCTGAGTTTTTCTTGGTGGCAAATAAAAGCTCCGTTGATGGTGTAAGCCGCAAGCATAGTCGGGAGATCCACCAGTTCTTCCGGAATCCAGCTTTGACCGGACGTGTCTTCCAAGCTTCGCCTGGTTATCCCGATTTGAATGGCGTCAAGCGGGTTCAACGATGAAACAGACCAATCGCTCCCGCCGACGATCATCCCTCCGCTCTTGACGATGCTTCCGATCGGGTAAAGCCAACGGGAACGCTCCTGGCCGAGGACCGGCTCCGTGAATTTCGTGATGTAGGCGTCAGGATAAGCCCACAGCGCCTGGAAATTGGAGATGACCCCCAGTTGCCTGAAACGGGGGATGTCCTTGGGGTTGATCAATTCGAGGTGGGCGATGTGATGCCGGGCGTCCCGGCGACCGTTGGTGCGCTCGGCCAGCTCCAAGGCATCGAGGGACATGCGGATCCCAAAGTCTCCAATGGCGTGGATATGGATTTGGAATCCCTCCTTGTCCAAAGCGACAGCGAGGCGGTTGAGAAGCTCGGGCTCGAGGTTGGGAAGTCCCCGGTAACCGGGGCGATTGAGATACGGCTCGAGCAAGGCCGCAGTTCCGGACTCGATGACTCCATCGGCGAAGATTTTTGCCGTCGTCGCCTCCAGAAAGTGACCGCGGTAAAGCTCCCGCTTCTTGATAAGGTCGGCGACCTGAGCGACGTCTTTTTTGGGCTCGACATAGAGAGAAGCCAATACTCTGACCGTGAGCTTGCCGCTTCGGTCGAACTCCGAGTAAGCCTTCATGAGGTCATCGTCGGCGCTGGCCTCCAGGATGGAGGTGATGCCGAACCGATTGGCAAGAGCCAGCCCCTCCTCCAGGCCCCGGCGAAAATCGGCGTCGCTCGTCGCCGGAAGATGACTGCCCACCAGCCCGGAGGCGCTTTCGCGAAGAGTCCCCGAGGGTTCGCCGGTCTCTTTTTTGCGTTCAATCCGGCCCGCCTCAGGATCCGGTGTCATCTTCGTGAGACCGGCGATTTCCAGGGCTTTAGAGTTGACCCAGGACGAGTGGCCGTCTGCGGAAGTCATATAGGCCGGGCGGTCCGGGACCAGCCGGTCGAGATCCTCCTTCAACGGGTTGGCATCCGGGAAGATTGTCAAATCCCAGCCGCCTCCCACGACCCAGGACTTGCTCGGGTTTTGCGCGGCATAATCCTGGATTTTTTTAAAAACCTCTTCTTTCGTGACAAGGCCGTTGAGGTTGCATAGTTCGAGTTCAATTCCTCCGCTGATGAGATGGACATGGGAATCCTGGAACCCGGGTAGGACCATGCGACCGCCGAGGTCGATAACCTTGCTTTCCGGGCCCTTGAGTTTTTGGGCGCCGGCTTCGGTCCCGACATATAGGATCTTCCCTCCGCCGACAGCCACGGCATCGGCCCAGCTGCGGGCGTCGTCCATCGTGTAGATGGCTGCGTCTTGGAGAATAAGGTCGGCTGTCTGTCGGCCCTTTTGAACGTTGGAGCAGGAAATGAAGCTCAGGACCGCGACGGCGAAGATAATCGCGCTCTTGAGGAATGACTTTGATCTCAAGTTACCCTCCTCTCTTGTCAGGGGATATCGCCATTGCGGACCCATTATTAACCCTGCGGTCAAACAAATCAAGGGAAATCGCCTCTCTCGTCATCTCATCATCTAATGCAAACGCAATAGCTAATGGACTTCCGTTCAAGTTGCGCCGGAGGCCACCCTCGGCCCCCGGACCCCCGAGGAACCAGGCCCGTCGGTTCCCCCGCACACCCAAGGTCCCCTGCCGACGGGGTCCAGGTGGCCTCCATAGAACCGACTGCTGACGGGTGCCCGGCCCGCGGGGCTGCTTTATCAAAGCCGATGTTCAGGTACCCGTGATGACGGAATTCTCGATGGGCGTTCATCTGATTTCGGGGGAGGCTGTGTGCCATGCGTCCAGACGCTGCTGACCAAAACAGCCGTTCTGCTCCCAGAGTCGAGGCGCATGGGAAATCCCACCAAGAGGAGCCGATGCCGATTTACGAATATCGGTGTCTTGACTGTGGCAGGAAATCCACTTTTGTCACCCTCTCTATAGGGTCAGCCTTCGAGCCGAAGTGCAAGAATTGTGGGAGCTCCCGAGTTGAAAAACTAGTTTCCCGGGTGGCCTTTCTCCGATCCGAGGAAAGCCGGATGGAGAGTCTGGCCGATCCCTCGAATCTCGGCGGTCTGGATGAAAATGATCCCAAGAGCATGGCCCGCTGGATGAAGAAAATGGGGAGGGAGATGGGCGAGGACGCGGGCGAGGATTTCGAGCAGGAAGTCGACGAGGCGATGGAAGAAGCGGAAAAAGAAAAGGGAGATGCCGAAGAAGGCGGAAACTACGGCGGGGGCTCCGACGAATAAATAAGTCCGCCTTTACGGAAATCCAAGGCTGAACTTGGCCTTTGAAGGGACCTTTTGCGTTCAGGACGTGATGAACCGCGTTCCCGCCAGCCATTCGCTCGGAAGCCGCATCAGGGGGTCGTCATGGTATCGGTCCCCGAGCCCAGATTCGTAACTAACCGCGTTCAGGAACCAGCCTGTGTCGAGAAATCCCCTGCCGGTTGTCCACTCGGCGCTGACGGCGCACCGAGTGGCACCCTCCCCGGAGATGTAGCCGACATTGCATCCGTCCTTGCGCAAGAGAATAGCCTCGTTTAGCGGCATCTCCAGGAGGTGCAGGAAATGAGCGAGGAAGACCTTTCCCGGCACGATCTGTGAGGTAATCTCGTTTCGGAGTCTCGTCAATGACTCATACGCCACTAGGGTGGTTTCGGGTACCTGCTCTTCTACGACCGACCGCACGGCCCGGAGGAATAGCTCCGTCATCCGAATGACCTTCCTCGCACTGCGGAACGCATGAAATGCCTCGAACCGGGGAACTGGCGGAACGCTCAAAGAACCGACACAACGGAACCGAAGAGGGTCCATAATTGAATCCATGCTTCCTCCGTTTATCAAATAATAGATAGCATACTACCCTATTAACGAGAAAGGAAGGCTGGAGCCGAATTCCTGTTAGGAAATCACTTCGGGCGCGGCTGAACGAAGACCCCGGCGGTGCCCCCCTTGGTGAGACAGGCGGGCCCCCGGTTAATTCTGTTCAGCGTTGGGGTCGATTTTATGTTGGAAATTATAACAACATATTGACAAATAATCAAACATAGCTAAAATGGAAAAGGAGGTGACGCAAGATGGTCAATCTGGGTAAAAGAATTAAGCAGTTTAGGGAAATTCTGGGGATGAACCAAGAAACATTGGCTGAAATGCTTGGAGTTTCGCGCCCTACAATATCTCAGATTGAAAACGGCGACCGAAAGGTATGTGCAGAAGAATTGAGCAGACTGGCTCGGATTTTTAATACCTCGGTGGAGAATCTTTTGAATCGGGAGAAGGAAGCGCTAGTCGTTATCAAAGAAAACGCCCGTCCTTATAAAACCAAATCCGCGATGAGAATTGATGTTCCGCAAAAGAACCTCGATAAGTTCAGGGAAGTTCTCCTTTATATCCTGAATAAAGTTGGGGCCAAGCCGAATATTGGCGAGACGGTCCTCTATAAGCTCCTCTATTTCATGGATTTTGATTATTACGAGAAATATGAAGAACAATTGATCGGAGCGACGTATAAAAAGAACCACTATGGGCCGACCCCCCTTGAATTCAGAAAGATCGTCGATAGGATGCTCGGGAAGGAGATTATGGAGGTGAAGGATAAGTACTTTGGCTACCCCCAACGGAAATACCTACCCTTGAGAAAACCGGATCTTTCGAAACTCAAGGGCAATGAAATTCAGGTTGTGGATAAAGTTCTGGAGAGACTTTCGGATATGAACGCCGCACAGATCAGTGATTATTCTCATAATGATGTTCCCTGGCTGACGACCGAGGAGGGGAAGATAATTGGATATGAGGCTGTTTTTTACCGAACCCCAGCCTATTCGGTCAGGTTGTATGATGGAGATATTCAATGAGGTCCGGCCTCTTCCTGAGTTCGATAAGGATCTAAAAAAGCTGCTCAAGAGATTTCAATCCTTAGACGGCGACGTGGAAACCTTTATCGAGACCCAACTTCCTCTTTTTCATAAGCTAAAGATCGATAATAAAGGTATCTTCCAAATCTCGGGGTTAAAAATAGAGTACCCCAAAATCTACAAGGCTAAAAAATTCGCCTGCCGGTCTCTAAAAGGAAAGGGCGGCAATTCAGGAATGCGCATAATCTATGCTTATCTCGAGCAAGAGGATAGGATTGAACTCATCGAAATCCATTTTAAGGGGGATAAAGAAAACGAAGATAGAGGAAGGATCATAAGATACTATCAAGCCCGCTAGGGTTCCTGGTCCTTCAACGAGGGCCGAAGATCTTGGTCCCGATCCTGACCATATTGGCGCCTTCCTCGATTGCCACGCGGTAGGAATTGGTCATTCCCATAGAGAGATAATTCATCTCCACTCCGGGCAGGTTTCGGACCCTGATCTCATCGAACACCTTTTTTGTTTCCTTAAAATAGGGTCGGGCATCCTCCGGATCACCTTCGAACGGTCCCATGGTCATCAGGCCGGTGACCCTTATATTCTTGAGGTTTGCGAGCTCTCTGATCAAGGTTTCAGCCTCTTCGGGCAGGACGCCAAACTTCTGAGGCTCGCGTCCGCTGTTGATCTCGACGAAGACGGGCATGATCTTTCCTGCGGAAGCACATCGTTTGTCTATCTCATCACCGAGCTCGACCGAATCCAAGGTCTCCACTAGGTCGAAGATCTCGATTGCTTTGCGGACCTTGTTCTTCTGCAAATGGCCGATAAAATGCCACTGGGAGCCGTGTCCTATGACTTTAAACGCCTCGACCGCTTCCTGAACATAATTCTCGCCGATGATCCTGACGCCCGCCTCCACGGCTTCTCTGATTTCATCCGGCGTCTTGGCTTTGGCGGCCGCCACGAGCTCGACTCCCTTCGGGAGCTCTTCCAGGATCTTTTTTACGTTCTCTCTGATCGTCATCAATCTGGCTCCAAGCTGTCAATTCTCTTCTTCAACTAAATTAAAGCTTGCCGAAAGAAAATGCAAGCCTCCCCGGCCATGATATCAAAGAATGAAAAATCCTTTGGCTTTTGTCTGCTCACGGCTCACGGCTCACTACTTGCTCGTTTGTTGACGAGTTGGATGCTATTTGTTATAAGCGAGGTGAGAAACCTCCTGGAGGCGAGAATGATCTGGGATGACGTTGAATTCACGATCGTGGGCTCCGGAATCATGGGGGCACTTCTCGCTCCGGCATATGCCCTGAATGGGATCAGAGTCGGGCTCGTCGGGCGTCGTGAGGAAAGCCTCAAGCGGGCCCTTTTCATCATCGACCGCGAGCTCGAGGCGGCGGTTGCCGAGAAGATCTTTTCCCGTTCCCGAGCTGAAGAAGCAAGAGCGAGGATCCTGGCCACCACTCAACTCGAAGTCGCCTGCTCCGGCAAGAACCTCGAGATCGTCCTCGAAACTGCGACCGAGGATTTGGCCGTCAAAAAAGAGATCTTCCGGTCACTGGACAGGCTTTGTCCTCCTCGGGCCGTTCTGGCCACCAATACATCCTGCCTCGACGCTCGGCTCCTGGCGGGGGAAACGCGCCGGCCCGGAAAAGTCGCCTGGGCTCACCACTTCTTTCCTCCTCACAAAAACCGCACCGTCGAACTCGCCGGGTTGGGCTTGGAACCGAATGGAAGTGCCGAGATTTCCGTCGAGCCGCTGCGTCGGGCCGGCCGGGTTCCTTTTTCCCTCCTGAAATATCGAAGAGGTGGAGCCGCCAATGTGATCTTCGCCGCCCTCCTGGTCGAGGCCGCCCGGATGGTGGACGACGGCTTTGACACCGCGAGCATCGAGGCCGCCGCAAAGCAGGCCTTCGGCGCTCCAGTCGGATTCCTGAGCATGATGAACGCCCTCGGCCTTCCCCTGGCGATTTCGTGTCTGCGCTCTTTCAACGATTCGTCCGACGCCGATGACCCTTTCTTGCGGATCTATGAAAATTTTTTCAGTTTGCCCGCGAGCGCCCAGAAGATCTTTGAGAAATTTGGCCGCGCCGCTGACAAGAGCGCCGTCAAGTGGGTCGCGGAGGAGGATCTGCTTCAAGAGCCCAAGAATGCGATCCTCCTGGACCGGCTCAAGAAACAATTCTGGGCGGTCGCCTTCATGACCGCCTCCGAAGTCGTTGATTCCGGGATCATCCGTCTCGAGGACGCCGATGCCCTCTGCCGATCCGCCTTTCATTGGACGGCCGGTCCGTTCGGCTTGATGAACCGGCTCGGCGTTAGCGAGTCGCTCGCCCTGGTCACAGAAAAGATGGAATACTCCCATCAGAGAGAGATCAATTTTCCCGTTCCCGGAATCTTGATCGACCAAGCCGGAAAGAACGCTCCCTGGCCGATCGAAAATCCTGAAGGTTGAGATGAACATCCGGGAAAATATCGAGGACATCGAACTCAAGATGCTCTCGCCCAAAGCCTGCCTAAGCGCCAAGTCGCGGGGGCGGCTAAAGCCCGAAGCTCCCCACTCTCTGCGGACAGGCTTTCAGCGGGACAGGGACCGGATCATCCACTGCAAATCCTTTCGGCGTCTCAAGCACAAGACACAGGTCTTTTTGGCTCCCTTCGGCGACCACTACCGGACGCGCCTGACCCATACCCTCGAGGTCTCCCAGATTGCCAGGACGATCGCCAAAGCCCTGCGGCTCAACGAGGACTTGACCGAAGCCATCGCCCTCGGCCATGACCTCGGCCACACTCCCTTCGGGCACGCCGGCGAAGAGACCCTGGCCAAGCTGCTCCCCGGCGGATTCAGCCATTACGAGCAGAGCCTCAGGGTCGTTGACAAACTCGAACACGAGGGCAAGGGACTGAACTTGACTTTTGAAGTGAGGGACGGCATTTCTAAGCACTCCAAAGGCATGGGCGAGATCTTCGAAGAGGAAGAAAAGGACATGCCTGCGACACTCGAAGGCCAGGTCGTGCGCGTCTCGGATGTGATCGCCTATGTCAACCATGATCTTGACGATGCGCTCCGGGCCGAAATGCTCACCAAAGAAGAGATCCCGGCCCATCTGGTTAGGATCCTGGGAAAGTGGCCGGCCACCCGTATCGACAAGATGGTCATGGATGTGGTCGAAGCGAGCCTGGGGACGCGGCTCGAAAGGATCGTGATGAGCCCGTCGATCCTGAAAGCGGTTCTCGAGCTCAGGAAATTTCTCCAGGAAAAAGTATATTATTCAGCCTACGCCTGTGGCGAGCTCAGAAAGACCGAAAAGATCATAACCGACCTCTTTCGCTATCTCCTGGAAAACCCGGGCGACTGTATCAAAGAATACCCTCAAGGCGACCCGCTGGAGATGCGGGTCGGTGATTTTATCGCCGGCATGACCGATAGTTATATCATCGCTCTTTTTGAAAAGGTCTTCATTCCCCAGCCTTGGCGGGCATGAGGAGCATTGAATTCTATTGCCGACTTCAAAAAACGCGAGGAGTGATCATGAAATCAAAAAAAAGCAAATTTGGGGCTGCGGTCGTCCTGACGGTTATTTTCTGGTTGACTTCACTGGCGGCTGGAATCCAAAGGCCTAATCTCGAAGCCGCGCTGAAAGCAGCCAATTGGATCAGGTCCGTGGCTCTCCAGACACCGCAGGGCACCACCTGGCCGGCCGACCCGAACGACCCCAAGACCGTGAATAACAGCCTTTATGCCGGGACTCCGGGAATCGTCCTCTTTTTCCTCGAGGCCTACAATTCCACGGCCGACAAGGACTTCCTCAAAGACGCCTGCGCGGGCTCGGACTACTTGCTTTCGACCCTGGCCGAAGAGAAGGGGGCCGGGCTGTACGAAGGCCTTTCCGGAATCGGCTTTGCCCTCGCGGAAACTTACAAGGCCAGCCAGGCGACAAAATACAGGGACGGCTTTTTGAGCTGTTTAGAAAAAATCAAGGCCGGCGCCGCTCAGGCCGGCCGAGGAATCGAATGGGGCACGGTCACCGACATCATCTCCGGGGATGCCGGAACCGGCCTGTTCTTGATTTATTCCAGTCATGAAACCAAAGATCCTGCCTGGCTCGCTCTGGCTGAGAAAGCAGGGGCCAGGCTCATCGAGTTGGGCAAGCCCGAGGAGGGGGGCCTGAAGTGGGCGATGGACCCCGGCTTTCCCCGTCTGATGCCCAATTTTTCACACGGGACGGCCGGGATCGCCTATTTTCTGGCCAGTCTTTATGAAGAAACCGGCAAAAAAGAATATCTCGATGCAGCCTTGGCCGGAGCTCGTTACCTGACCCAGATTGCCAAGACGGAAGGAGATGTTTGTCTCATCTTCCATAACGAGCCCGATAGCAAGAACCTCTATTATCTCGGCTGGTGCCATGGGCCGGTGGGGACGGCCCAGTTGTTCTGCCGATTGTATCAGGTCACCAAAGACAAGACTTGGATGGAGTGGATGCGCAAATCGGCGCGGGGAATCACGGAGAGTGGGATCCCCGAAAAACAGGCCCCAGGCTTCTGGAACAACGCCGGGATCTGCTGTGGGTCGGCCGGAGTTGGAGACTTTTTTCTCAACCTCTACCGGCTCACCAAGGAGAAAACTTACCTGGATTTTTGCCGAAGGATCACGGCTCAATTGCTGGCCAAGGCGACTGTCGAGGGCGATAAGATGAAATGGATCCAGGCCGAACACAGGGTCAAGCCCGACCTCCTCATCGCGCAGACAGGCCTGATGCAGGGCGCGGCCGGGATCGGGATGTTCTTGCTGCGACTCGACGACTTCGAGCAGGGAAGGACTCCGCTCATCGTCTTTCCTGATGCACCTTATGGCAAGTGAGCTGTGAGCAGCGTCCACTATTTTCTTTGAGACTGCACACCGGGTTGCCGCCTCCAATCATTTGATTATCGAGGAGGGGCTTTGGAAAGAGCTGGAGCGACCATGAAGCGGAGATCAGCCTAGACAAATCGACGGTCCGTCCTCCGTGCCCCGTTGCTTAATCGAATTTATTGGGAGATGGGGGGCAGGCGTGGGGACCCCCCACCCGCAGCGCAAAATTCTGGAGGGTACTTGTCTTGTTCAAGAGAGTTGGGACATATGTCCCTGAATTTTGCCGAGGATGGGGGAGCGCCGTCGCGGGGCCCCATCTCCCTCGATCGTGGTTGATCTGGAGCCTGACCCGGAAGAGCCGATAAAGACGTGGCTCTCGGGTCGCCGATCGGAGCTTGGGGAGCAAAGTCCTTTCTAAAGCCCTTCTATCCCAGAAAAGTAATGGCTCCGCTCACTGTTCACTTATATTATGAAGTATGATCGTGGATGATTCTCCAGCCATCGGGCATCCTTTTAAGGATGAGCGTGAAAACTCCCTCCCTGGCTACCCCTTTCTGGACCACTTTCCACCGACCCAAGACATAGGCATGCTCCCCCGACAAAACACGAATCATCAGGTCTGTGAAATCGAGGCTTCCCATATCCCCATTATCTCCGCCATAGTTTTTCTGATACCGAGCGAGAAGCGCTTTCCAGCCCTGAAGCCGCTGGGCCCCTGATTGGAAAGTGAGGGCCTCAGAATTCCAATAGTATTTCATATAGGTATCCAGATCGCCCCGGTTCCAGGTTGCTTTTTGAACGTCGAGCAGGGACTCGATTTCTTTTCCCGCCCCGGCTGTATTTTCGCCGCCAGAAAATTCCCCTGCCAAGAGAACGATCAATATCAAAAGGGTTAATCTCTTCACTTGTCCTCCTTTGAAAAACCGACTTAACATTACACCACGCTATTTTGGAGTGCAACCCTGAATTCTCGTTGGCGAAGGTCGAAAACTTGACCCCATGAGCCTTATTCAACCGCCTGTCCGTTGGCGGAACTTTCCCAAGGGGGACAGCTCGAATTCGCCGCCGCGGTCTTGGAGTTTCACGATTTTTCTAAGTTTTCTCTTGATTTTTCAATTGTTCAGAAGTAAGAAAGATAAGAAAAAATCATCCTGAGAGGAAATATGTATTCTTCGGCGCACCGTGGACATCGACAGGGTGTCCCCTTGGGGAACGTCCCCCAGTCTGATGTGGTCGTCGAAGTCCTTGGCCTGACCAAGCTCTTCAAGACCTTGCGAGCTGTGGACGATGTTTCATTCCAAGTTCGGGCCGGGGAGATCTTGGGACTTCTGGGACCCAACGGTGCCGGGAAGACGACGATCATCCATATGCTTCTCGGTCTGACGACCCCGAATTCCGGCAGCATCAGAGTCTTCGGCCTAGACCTGTCCAGGGAGCGGGAAGAAATCCTCAAGAACGTCAACTTTTCCTCAACCTATGTCTCCATGCCCTTTTCCTTAACCGTCCGGGAAAGCCTTCTGGTGTTCGCTCGGCTCTATAACGTCAAGGGTAAAGAACAAAAGATCCTTCAGGTGCTGACGACGTTTGAGATGGAAGAAGTCAAAGATAAACAGGTTCGGAGCCTGTCTTCGGGCCAGCTCACGCGACTCAACCTGGCCAAGTCCCTGATCAATGATCCCAGGGTCCTTTTTCTCGATGAGCCGACGGCGAGCCTGGATCCGGACATCGCCGACAAAACGAGATCGTTGTTGAGAAAGATCAAAGCCGAACAGGGAATCTCGATCCTTTACACCTCCCATAACATGAAAGAGATGGAGGAGATCTCGGACCGGATTATTTTCCTGAACAGGGGCCGGATCATCGCCCAGGGGACCCCCCAAGAAGTGATCAGTCGCTTCAACCGGAGATCGCTGGAGGAAGTCTTCCTCAAAGTGACCAGGGAGAAAAGCGAGGCGCAGGAGTGAGCGGCCACCGCATCTTGGCCCTGTTTGTTCGCCACATGTACCTCTATAAACGCAGCCTCCCCAGACTGATGGAAATTTTCTATTGGCCCTTTCTCGATCTCCTTTTATGGGGCTTTATCACACTTTACCTGGCCAAGAGCCCGAAGAGTCTGCCGAACTTTGTCGCTTTTTTCCTCGGCGCTCTGATCCTCTGGGACATCCTGTTCCGCTCTCAGCAGGGGATCTCCGTTTCTTTCCTCGAGGATGTCTGGGCACGTAACTTCCTCAATCTTTTCGTCAGCCCGCTGACTCCGGGCGAATACCTCGTTTCGTTGCTGCTCGTAAGCTGCTTCAAAATCGTTATCACCTCGACCATTATCTCGTTCCTGGCCTGGGTCTTCTATTCTTTTGATATCTTTCTCATCGGCCTATCCCTTATTCCGTTTGTGCTGAGCCTCGTGCTCATGGGTTGGGCGGTCGGCATCATCACAACCTCCCTCATCCTGAGGTTCGGGCAGCAGGCGGAGATTCTCGCTTGGGGTATCGCCTTTTTCTTTCAGCCCATCTCGGCTGTGTTTTATCCGGTTTCGGTACTTCCTAAGGTCCTCCGGAGCGTCGCCCGGTTCGTCCCCGCCTCTTATGTCTTTGAGGGGATGCGGGAGGTTATCAACACTCATGCCATCCCCGTCCGAGAGCTGGCCTGGTCTTTCGGTCTGAACGCCATCTATCTCGCGATATCCCTGGCGGTGTTTGACCGGGTTTTTAAGATCGTGAAGAGGAAGGGACTACTGGTCCGGATCGGGGAATAAAATCGGGTTCATGCCCTAGCTTTGCCCATAGAGCGTTCGGACAAGCTCCTCCAGCCTCCTGGAGTGCTCCCGGTCTCCCGAACTCAGGGCGTTGAAGAGCTGCTTCAGGGACGGATCCTTGACTTCCAAAAGGGTGTTGAGGTGGGCCTTTTCAAACCGGCCCTCCAAGTCTTTGATCCGCCTGAGCGCATCTTCGAATCCGATCGCTTTATCTTCGAGGTTCTTGAGGAGACCATCGGTGAGGGCGATGTTTTCAGCCAGTTGCTCCTCGGAAATTCTTTCGGATTCAAAGGCCTCGGGTTGAGAGGCGGCGTGGCTCTTTCCTGTTCTCAGGGTGTTGGCATGAACGACCTCGTCCTGAGAGAGGGTGAGGAGGTTTTTTTTGACAACCCCATCGACCACCAATTCGCTCAATCTCCTGTAGGCGTCGGAGACCTTGAGCTCCAGCTCAATGGCCAGGGAAAGAGCATGAATGACACTCATGGGACTCCTCTTCGGTCTTTTGAATGATCGCCAGCTTGACTGCTCAGGGAAATTATCGAACTCGGTTTTTAGCTTCGGGCCGGATTATCATACATGCATGAGCGCCCCGGTGCAACAGGAGAATGGTCAACTTCTCCTTGACAAATTCAGTTGTTTAGACCGGGGCAAGATAATATAATGTCCCCTCCCAGCAATCTGAACCGCGTCTTCCGGATTCGATGGCCAAGGAGGAGGGAACGATGAACCGCATCGAGGCATTAGAGAGAATCGCCAAGAGGCTGCGTATTCATTCGCTGGAGATGACGACCAGAGCCGGCTCGGGCCACCCCAGCACCTGCCTTTCCATGGCCGAGCTTATGGCCTGTCTCTTTTTTGACGTGATGAGATACAATCCAAAAGACGCCGAGGATTGGGGAAACGACGAGTTTATCCTCTCCAAGGGGCACGCGGCTCCCATCCTCTGGGCCGCTTATGCTGAGGCGGGGATCATCCCTCCATCCGAACTCATGAACCTCCGCAAGTACGGCAGCGATCTCGAAGGCCATCCTACGCCGCGGGAAAAGTGGGTCAAGGCGGCGACGGGAAGCCTGGGGCAGGGACTCTCGGTCGGAGTGGGCATGGCCCTGGCCATGAAACTGGGAAAATCGCCGGGTCGAGTTTTTGTGATGATGGGAGACGGAGAATGCGCCGAAGGCTCGGTTTGGGAAGCGGCGAACGCGGCCGTCAATTTCGGTCTCTCGAATGTGTGTGCGATCGTGGACGTCAACAGACTCGGTCAATCCGACGAGACCATGCACGGACACAACCTCCGGGCCTATGCGCGCAAGTTCGGCGCTTTCGGCTGGGATGTTCATACAGTTAACGGGCACAAGGTGGCCGAGATCCTGGAGGCCCTGTCGCAAGCGGGGAAGAAGAGATTGCCGACAGTCATCCTGGCCAAGACGATCAAGGGGAAGGGGGTCTCCTTCATTGAAAACCTGAACGGCTGGCACGGCAGGCCCTTGAAGGAAGAGGAGCTGGGCAAGGCCCTCGGGGAAATCGGTCCGATGCCGGTGATCGATTCCAGGAAATATATCAGGCCCGGCCGGAAATCCTCGCGCCCCGACTTGGTCGTGAATTCTGATTTCGAAAAGACGGACTACAAGGAAAAGACAGCCACGCGATTCGCTTACGGCAATGCCCTTCTGGGCCTGGGCAAAGTCAATCAGGCGGTCGTCGCCATCGACGGCGATGTCAAGAATTCGACTTACGCCGATAAGTTCTTTGCCGCTTTTCCCCGGAGGTCTTTTGAGTCTTATATCTCCGAACAGAATATGGTCGGGATGGGGATCGGGATGTCAGCCAAAGGATTGATTCCTTTCGTGGCCACCTTCGCCGCTTTTTTGAGCCGGGCCCACGACCAGATCCGGATGGCGGCTTATTCTTTCTCCAACCTCAAACTCTGCGGCTCTCATGTCGGCGTAAGCATCGGCGAAGACGGTCCCTCGCAGATGGGGCTCGAAGACCTGGCCATTTTCCGCCCGATTCCTGGATGTGCCGTTCTCTATCCGAGCGACGCCCATTCGGCCGAAGGCTGCGTTCAATCCATGGCCGAACATGTCGGGATGGCCTACATCCGAACGACCAGGCCCGCCACCCCATTGATCTACGCTAAGGGGGAAAAATTTCCCATCGGCGGTTCCAAGGTGCTGCGGCGGGAGATGGGAGACGTGGCGGCTGTCATTGGTGCCGGAATCACAGTCCATGAGTCCTTGAAGGCTTACGAGGAGCTCAAGAAAAGGAACGTCAATATCCGGGTGATCGATGCCTATTCCGTCGAGCCCCTGGATAAAATCAATATCCTTCGGGAAGTGAAGGAGTGCGGGGGAAAGGCCGTTGTGGCCGAGGACCATTTCGAGAGGGGAGGCCTGGGCGACGCCGTGGCCGGTGCCCTGGGGGGGCAAGCCAGGATGATCCATCTCAGCATCAGGGAACTTCCGCGGTCGGGGAAGCCCGACGAGCTCCTCGACGCCTATGGTATCAGCGCCCGACATATCAAGGATGCCGTTCTGGAATTGCTCAAAGCCTGACATCAGCTGGTCGGCAATCAGCTCATGGCTCATAGCAGACCGAAAAATGCGGAGGCTCCCCGTTTCAATAAAGAAGTTCTTTTTAACTTGAGTTGCCCGAATTGGAAAAGAACAACTATCCTGTTGGCAATTTTCCAGTCATTGGTTGGGTTCCTGCCGGCTGTCCAAAATACAAATTTCGACTCGGGGCGGGTCACCGCCGTCTATGACGGCGATACGATCAAGGTGAAACTCACGAATGGCGGGGAAATCAAAGTCCGTCTCATCGGGATCGATTCTCCCGAGCTCGATGATCCGCGGGAAGAGGTTCAATTCCTGGCCCAGATGGCCAAGGAGTTTGCTTTTTACCAACTTTTTGGCCGCGAAGTCCGGCTGACTTACGATTGGGAACCCAAAGACAGTTACGGCCGGACCCTGGCTTATGTTTGGGCAGACGATCAAAAGTTGTTTAACGAATTCATCGTCAACGAGGGCTTTGCCTTTGCCTATCTCAAGTTCCCCTATCGCAAGGATTACCAGGACCGATTCAAGGCCGCCGAATCCTTGGCCAGGGTCAAAGGCGTCGGCCTCTGGCATCAGGGGGGCTATCCGGTCGTTTCGGCATGGGGCGCCAGGGAAACTTTGGGCAAAATCGCAGCCGTGGAGTTTCTTTGTTCTTCAATCCAGACAGGGACGCGGTTTTCTCTTCTTCTTTCCGCGGCCGGCGAATTCCAAGTCCTTGTCCCCAAGGAAAAGTGTGCACTTTTTCCGGACCTTCGGTCTTTCTTGAACAAAACTCTCGTCGTGACCGGATTTATAGGAGACTTCCGGGGCCGCACCGAAATGAGGCTCTTCTCGCCTCACCAGATCAAAGTCAAATAGGGAACGTCCCCCAGTTTACTTTGCCGGGGGGATCTTGATGTCGATCACATTCACCGGACCGAGCGTCGAAAGGGGCTTGTCAAAATCCTCTTTTCTGCCCACGACCAGAATCTGGACCTTATCCGGGTGGAGATACTTTTTAGCGACTCGCAAGATATCGGCCTTAGTGACTTTTTCAACGCCCGCCTTCAACTTCTCGGTGAAATCCAGTGGATAGCCGAAATAGGCGTAGGTCATGAGGCCGTTGACGATCTTGGCGCGACTGTCGAAGTTGAAGACATAAGAGTTCAGGTATTCATCTTTGGCTTTGCCGAGTTCCTCATCAGTGACTTCCGATTCGGTCATGCGCCGGAGTTCTTTGAGCATGAGCTCGATGGCATAGATCGTGGATTGAGACTTTGTCTGAGCGCCGCAGCTGAAAACACCTGGGGCTCTGTACCCTGCGCCGTAGCTTCCCCAAACGCTGTAGGCCAGCCCCTCGTCGGTCCTGATCTTCTTGAACATCCGGTCGAACGAGAGGATGCTGTTCATGACATTCAGGGCCGGAAAGTCGGGGTTGTCCATCGTCCCCCCGATGTGGCCGAGTATGATGTTGGATTGGTTGACATCCGGTTTGTCGACGAAATTGACTGTGGACTTATCCTCATATGCCACCGCCGGCCAGGGTTCTGTTGAGGCTTTTCCCTTCTGCCACCTGCCGAGCGTGGACTTGAGCTTGTTGACCATCTCCGCGCTCTTGAAGTCGCCCCAGACGGTGAGAAGCGTGTTGTTGGGATAAAAATAGGTCTTGTAGAAGTTCACGATGTCGTCCCGAGTGATGGCGTCGATCGTGGCATATTCGGTTTGGCTCGCGTAGGGGCTGGAACGGCCATAGACGATCTTGCTGAACTCCCGGAAGGCGATTCCCCCGATGTCGTCGTTCCGGCGGACGATCATGGTCCTGGCCTGAATCTTGGCCAGGGCGATCTTGTCCTCGGGAAAAGCCGGATTCATGAGAAGGTCGGCGAGGATGCCGAGGGCCCGGTCGATATCTTCTCTTAGGACGGAGACCGAGAGGGTGCCGGAAGACTGTCCTATGCCTGTTTCAACGGAAGCGGCGAGAGTCTCCAGCTCTTTGTCGATCTCATCACCTTTTTTCGCGGTCGTCCCTCCGGTCCTGAGCACCTGCCCGGCGATCGAAGCCAATCCCGTTTTTCCGGCGGGCTCAAAAACCGATCCGACCCTAACCATGGCCCGCAGGTCGACCGTCGGATATTCGTGATCTTCGACCAGAAAGAGCTTGAGCCCGTTCCCGAGCTCGACCCGCTCCACCTTGGGCATCTTGATCGGGTTCAAGGGTCCGAAGCTGAACTTGTCTTTGGGATTTCTTTGGGCCCACAAGGTCAGACCTGAAGCGAGGATGACAACCGCCAGGACCAGCCAAATTCGGAATGACCTTCTTTGCTTTTTCATTGGCTTCTCCTTCTCCGCGTCTTACTTCCCCAGGACAATTTCGCCGATCGTCCTGTTTGTCTTGATCAGGTATGCGGAGGCGACGCGCTTGACGTCGTCCGCGGTCACGGCGTTGATCTCTTTCACCTGGTCAAAGATCTTCTGCCAGTCTCCCAAGACCACATCAGCGTAGGTCAGTTGGGCGGCCATCGTCGAGTTGGACTTCATTTGATTGAGGATTCCCTTGATGGAGCTCCTCTTGTATTTCTGAAGCTCCTCCTCGCTGACCGAGTCCTTCTTGATTTTTTCCAGCTCTTGTTCAAAAAGATCCAGGCATTCGGCGCTGCTGCGGCCTGCGGCGGGGACCAAAATGAAGGCGACAAGATTCGGGTACTTATCGCCGGGAAAACCGTAGGAGCCCTGGGCGGCGACGGCGGCCTTCTTGTCTTTGACCAAGACCTGGTAAAGGCGGGAGGAACGTCCCTGAGCCAGGATGTTGGCCAGGGCTTCGCAAGGCGGGCTGTCCTTGTGCCGCGCGTCTGGGACGTGAAAACCCACCAGGACCATGGGCTGGGCTTGGGCGGCGACGGTCACCCGTCTTTCTCCCCACTGCTCTGGTTCCACGGTCCGCACCGGCGCCGGTTTCGGACCGCTCGGAATGCGGGCGAAATATTCTTCGGCCAGTTTGAAGACTTCCTCAGGCATGACATCGCCGACGATGCCGACGGTCAAGTTGGACGGCCCGTAGAATTTCTTGAAATACTCTTCGACATCGCGACGGGTGATCGACTGGATATCCGACATATGGCCGACGACTTCGTGATGATACGGGTGAGCCTTGAAGGCGACGGCCGTGAAATCCTCCATGAGTTTTCCCTGGGGCCTGGTTTCCAGACCTAACCGTCTCTCTTCCATGATCACGTCCCTCTCCTTGAAGAATTCGCGGAAAACGGGATTCAGGAATCGGTCGGAGGTCATGGCCATCCAGAATTCAAGCTTATTGGCGGGGAGGCTGTTGATATATTGGGTGGCATCCGTGTTCGTGTAGGCATTGACTCCCCGATCACCCTGTCGCATCATCATGTCGAAATACTCATTATTCACAACGTATTCTTTGGCCTTTTTCTGCAGGTCCTCGAATTTAGTCTTGAGCTCGGCGACTCTTGCCGAATCGGGCTGGGGCTTGCCCTCTTCTCTTTTCATCTCATCATAGACGGAGTCGATCTCGTCCAGGACCTTGGACTCGGCAGAGTAATCTTTGGTGCCGACGGTTGTTGTCCCCTTGAAAGCCATGTGCTCGAGAATGTGGGAAATGCCGGTGATGCCATAAGACTCATCGGCGCTCCCCACATCCGCGTAAACATGAAAGGCGGCGACCGGAGCCTCGTGACGCTCGAGGACGATGAACTTCATGCCGTTGGCAAGGCTATGGACCTTGACTTTGGCTTTTATGGCCTCAAAGCTCTGGGCCTTGGCCAGAAAACTGATGAGAATGAGGGAAAACGCACAAGACACGGACTTGAAGAGAATAAGCCTTTTTTCGGACATCGGTTTTAACCTCCCGGGAGATTTTGGATTCGCCGCCTGCCTCGGTTCCCGACTCCACCGGGCGTGATTCTAGCATGGGTCTATGGGCAAGTCAAAAAAGGCCAGTGATCAGCGAGCCGTGAGCTGTGAGCTGTAAAATCATCGGGTTATTAAAATTATATCGCAGAATATGTTTGAGCAAAAATGGGTGTCGGGGCAGTGCTGACAATCGCTTCACACAGCATAGTAAAGAAGCACTGGATCTCACTGCTCAGTGCTCACCGCTCACGATTTTTTCCGGGGCACGAGATGACGAGACAGACGAATTTTGTTTGAAAATAAATGCTTGCTGGTTTATATATCTCTTATATCCCAAGAACTGTGAGCGGTGAGCTGTGAGCAGCAAAGCAAAGAGCCGTTCAATGGCTTAAGCTCAAAGAAAGGGACTGGGCAATGTACAAGACGATAACCTCGGAAACCTGTGAAGAGCTATCAAGAATCGTCGGACCGGAGAATCTCATCACTGACCCCGAGCGGATGCTCGACTACAGCCACGACGAGTTTTCCCTCCGCGAGATCGGCCACATGCCGGACGTCGTGGTCAAGCCGAAAAATACCGAGGAGGTCTCGTTGGTCCTGAAGCTGGCCTCGCGAGAACTCATCCCGGTTACGCCGCGCGGCGGGGCGACCGGGCTCTGCGGCGGCTGCGTTCCCGTGCGAGGCGGGATCGTCCTCTCTTTGGAAAAAATGAACAGAGTTATCGAGGTCGACCCCGACAACCAGATGGCCGTGGTCGAGGCCGGCGTGACCCTGAGGGAATTCATTAAGAATGTCGAAGCCGCGGGTTTGAGCTTTCCTCCCCATCCCGGGGAAGAGAGTGCCATGATCGGGGGACTCATCGCCACCAACGCCGGCGGAAGCCGGGCGGTCAAATACGGGGTCATCAGGAATTACGTTCGGGGGCTGGAAATCGTCATGCCCCAGGGACAGGTTATTCATCTGGGCGGGAAGCTGATGAAGAGCAGCACCGGCTACAACCTGCTCCAGCTTTTCATCGGCTCCGAGGGGACCCTCGGTGTCATCACTCGGGCTGTGATTCAACTCCTTCCGGCATTCGTCCTGACGAGATCCTTGGTTATTCCCTTTGCCGACCTCGACTCCGCGATCGAGACGGTTCCGCTTCTCATTAAAAGAAAGATCCTTCCCATGGCCGTGGAATTCGTGGAACGGGACATCCTGGCGATCGCCGAGGCCCTTCTGAAGAAACGATGGCCCTGCCGCGAGGGAAAAACTCATCTCCTCATCATCCTCGACGCTCCGAGCGAAGAGGAGATGGATCGGCTCTGCCAGGTCGTCGCCGAGGTCTGTCTGGAGAAGGGAGCGATCGATATCTTCATCGCCGAGACTCAAAAGCGGCAGGAGGAGGTGCTCGAGATTCGGAGCAAGATCTACGAGGCGATCAAAGCCCAGACCATCGAAATCCTGGATATCGCCGTCCCCCGGGCTGAGATCGCGCGGCACGTGAAGAAGGTCCAGGAAGTCTCCCGGAAATATGGGATTTGGCTTCCCACCTTTGGCCACGCGGCGGATGGGAACGTCCACACTCACATCATGAAGGCCCGCCTGGAGGAGGGGAAAATGATTCCCCTTGAAGAAGAAGAATGGAGGCCAAAGTTCGATAAGGTGCGGGAAGAACTCTACGAGGATTGCCGCGGACGGGGAGGGGTCGTCTCCGGGGAGCACGGCATCGGCCTGGTCAGGAAGCCGTATCTCTCATACGTCCTGGACAAAACTCAGATCGACCTGATGAGGGGAATCAAAAAAGTGTTTGATCCCGATAACATTCTGAACCCGGGAAAAATATTCGATTGAGAACAGTGAATAGTAAATAGTAAATGGTAAGCGGTAAACAATCACTAATGTCCAGAATCTTAAATTTCGAGCTTATTTGTACCCTTGCTGTTTACTGCTTACCGCTTGCTCCTTGCCCCTTACCACTTACAATTCAGGCAATACATGAAGAGGAGAACTGAGCGAGCTTCAGAGGGGGATCGTGCATGAAGATCTTAGTTATTGGTGGCAGCCGTTTTATGGGCTATCACTTGACGCGGAAGCTTCTGGCCGACGGGCATGACCTGACCCTCTTCAATCGGGGAATCTCGCCTGATGACTTCGGCGACAGGGTCAAACGAATCAAAGGCGACCGCCATGATTATGAGGGCTTTTGCCGGGAGCTCACGGGCAAGTCGTTCGACGTGGTTATCGATATGTTGGCTTACAAAGCGGAGGACAGTCGGGCCGCCGTGCGCGCCTTCCAGGGGAGGATCGGCCAGTTCGTCCACATCAGCACCGGCGCGGTCTACGGCGTGACCAAGGAATTTCCCTGCCCCATCCGTGAAGAGGACTTCGAACGTGAGCTCCTTTCCCAATCCAAAGAGCACGATGAGGATTGGCTCTATGGCTATAACAAAAGAAAGTGTGAAGAGGTGCTCAACGAAGCCCACCAGAAATCGGGCTTTCCGGTGATGATCCTTCGCCTCCCGATCGTTATCGGGGAGAGAGATTATACGCTCCGGGCTTATTCTTACTTCGTCCGGATCGAGGACGGGAGCCCGCTCATCCTTCCCGATGGCGGCTTAAATGCTTTCACTCATATCTACCAGGATGATATCGTCCGGACCATTTCGTCGAACCTTCTCAAGAGGGCCTCCTTCGGCCAAGCCTTCAACCTGGCCCAAGAGGAAATCCTGACGGTGAGGGGATTTGTTCTGCAGGCCGCCAGAATCATCAAGAAAAAGGTGGACCTGGTGGACATCCCGACCGATGTCCTGGAGAGGACGATCCTGGGAACGGATTTTTCTCCCTACTCAAAACGCCGGCCGTTCATTCTGTCGGTGGACAGGGCCAGAAGAATCCTTGGTTACTCTTCGACTCCCTTTGAAACGTGGTTGGGCAAAACCATCCTGTGGTACAAGCATGATTACGAAGGAGGGCCCCCAGTAAACTACAGTCTCAGGGAAAAAGAGCTCGCCGTGGCCAGGCAGTTTCGAGAGGCGGTCAGAAACATCAAATAAGAAGAACACTGCCGGCTTGGAGCGAACCGGTTTTGCTTGGAATTTTTTTTCGTGTTAGAATGGCCTTGCTTAGAGGGAAAAACGGCTCATCCAAAAAATTGTCTCTTCAATCCAACAATCCAATATGGGGGTTAGTATGGAAAGGATAACCGAGATTTTTGTCATCCTGGAAAACAAACCATCGAAACTCGGCGAGATGTGCAGTTATCTGGCCGAAAACGGAATCAACATCGAGGCCATCGGGGTTTTTCAGGACACGGCCAAGCTTTATGTTTTGAACGTCAATAAGGCGGTGAAGCTCCTGTCCAAATTGAATTATACGACCGAGCTCAGGGACGTCCTCAAGGTCGACCTTGAGAACAGACCGGGAGCGCTAGCCGAGGTAACTTCCAAGCTCGGCGACAACGGAATCAACATCGAATACTGTTACGGCACGCTGTGCCACAAGGGAAATGCGACATCGATCCTCCTGGATGTTTCGGACATCGAGACGGCGACGAAAGTTCTGGAGGAATAAACCTCTCCAAAAAAGAGCCCCCAATCGCTAAACAAAGAGAGTGACGTCCGACTGCTGGGCCTGTTCGATGAAATAAGCGACACCGACGCAAGCCTGGACCTCGTCGAGCATTTTTTCCCGCGGTATCTCCATGACCTCCATGGACATCTGGCAGCCGTAGAGCTTGACTCCGAGTTCGACGGCCGTCTGACGAAGCTCGGGCAGGGAAGGGACCTTCTTGGCCTTCATCATCTTCTTGAACATCCAGCGGCCGATCCCGCCAAAGCTCATCTTGCTCGGCGTGGCCCGGTTGATGTCGCCTCCGTACATCAAGCCGAGCAGTCTCCCGAAAAGGCTCTTCCCGGTCGGCACTTTTTTCTTGAGCGCCCGCAGGCCCCAGAAGGTGAAGAACATCACGACGTCCATTCCCCCGGCTGCGGCGCCCGTGGCGAGAGTGAATGCGGCAAAGAGTTTGTCCATGTCGCCGCTAAAAACAATCATCGACAGTTTTTTCTTTTTTTCTTCGGTCATATTCATCCTCTCTCATGAATTTAATCAAACGCTTTCGAGGAGTTTTCGGCAGGCCTTGCGAATAGGCCCGAGCTTGTGCTGCACGACGTCCCAGACGATCCGTGTGTTCACCCCACAATACTCGTGGGCGAGAATATTCCGCAGGGCTACGATCTTCGGCCATTCAATCTCGGACGACCGGGCCTTGATTTCCGGAGGCAGCTTGCGGGCTGCCTCGCCGATCACTTCAAGATTGTGGACAACCGCATCGATCGTGATCCGGCTGCGTTCGAAATCAGCGAGGCTCATATTCTTTGTGTACTCCAGGATTCGTTCCGAAGCCTCGATGAGATCTCTGAGATAAAGCTTAGAATCCCTCGGCATAGACTACCTCGCCCATCACGGCAGGCTTGATTTGTTCTTTGACGGATTCGGCCAGGACAAGGTCGACCTCATGGTCGAACAAGTGTTCCAGAAAGAACTTGAGCTCCATGTAGTTATCAAAACTCGGCAGGTTAAACTCCACGAGCACGTCAATGTCGCTTCCGCGGCCGGCTTCTCCCCTCACGCAGGAGCCGAAGAGGCCGATGCGTTTGACTCCAAATTTACGAATCTCCGGGGAAGAACGTCTCAAGAGTTGGAGAAGACGTTCAGAGGTCTTTGCCTTTGTCATTTTGAGGACATGTCCTCTTACCCAATCATCGATTTCCGATTTGCTGAACTTCAACAGCCGTCCGATTTTGTGGCTGGGCAATCCTAAGCGTCCGACCCACTTATACACCGTGTGGCGGGCGATCCCCAGATACTCGGCTGTATCTTCGACGGAAAGCCAACGGTCACTCATGGTTGCCTCAATTATCTTGTCGATATTTCTAATATAGTCAATTAAAGCCATCTAAACACTAACATAAACTAATTAACTTAGTCAAGCGCCTATCCGCGGCGAGCCGCGCTTCAAGAAGCTCATGGAGCGGGTGAAATACGAGTGGGAGCATTTTGAGGTGTGAAGGAGAGCAGAGAAAATTGATCTCTGTTCTCGCCTGTGCTATAGACTAGAAAAAAGGGAGACGTCGTGCGATTGGATAAGTTGCGGATAGAATCTGTTGATGAAGCCATGGTTGAAATCTATAAAAAGAAGACTCCCCCGGAACGTCTGCAAATTGCATTCGGTCTGTGGCGATCAGCGAAAGTCCTGCTCTTCAATAGTCTCCAGACATTACATCCCGAGTGGGATGCAAAACGCCTTGATCGTGAGGTTGCCAAGAGGATTTCTCATGGAGCAGTCTGAACTCCTTCCGAAAAACATATCAGAGATATCATCAGCATGCTAAAGATCTCTGGCGAATTGATTGACCAAAAATATATTTCACTATGGGCGAAGAAACTTAGCCTGGAAGAGATATGGCAGGCAATCCAGGAGCGGCTGTCAAAATAGAATGAGAGGGGTTTCGATGAAAGCGACAATCACTCTGGTACCAACTCTTTTATCGATGCTTTTTATCATGTTTGCCGCAGCCCAGGACATAACGAAACTCGGGATTGTTTACAAAATATCGGACATGGATAAGGTCCAGGTGTGGCGAGGGATAGTTTACAAGACGGTTGGGGCAATGAACTTGACCATGGATGTTTATTCTCCTCCAGATGTCAAGGCCTCGAAGAATCTTCCGGCCGTCATTTTGGTCTTGGGTTTTCCCGATATCTCACTCCCGACGAAAATGAAGGATTGGGAGGTCTACAAATCGTGGGCAAAACTCATCGCTGCTTCCGGGATGATCGCCATCAGCTATGAAACGAGCCAGCCGCAACCGGACATCGAAGACCTCATGTCCTATGTCGTCAAGAACGCTTCGACTCTTGGGATCGATGCCGACAAGATAGGAATCTGGTCCTGCTCGGGGAATGTGCCTACGGCCTTAACTGTCTTGTCGGCAGAAAGAAGGAATTTCATCCGCTGCGCCGTGTTGTATTACGGCCTCATGCTGACGCCGGACCAAAAATATGCTGACACCATTAAAGCCGTCGCCAAGCAAGTCAAGTTTTCAGTCGAGGGATTGGAGAAAATCGGCTTCCTGCATAGTGACCTGCCCCTGTTTATCGTTCGGGCGGGGAAGGATAGGGAGGACTTCAATACGGGAGTTGATTATTTCGTTGCGCAGGCCCTCGCTAGCAACGTTCCCCTAACATTATTTAACTACGCGGAAGGTCACCACGCTTTCGACATCTATGATGATAACGACACCTCACGAGAGATCATTAAAAAGACGTTGGAGTTTCTACGATTTAACCTCTTAGGGCCACCTCAGTCGTGAGCAATCAATTACGCGCGATGAATCCCTCCGCTAAACCCGGCTAAAAGCTCTCCGGATACAGGAGCGCGTTGAGCAGGAACTTGTATGTGCCGTGGGACTGGGCCCTCATCTGACAGGGAAAGCCGATGAGGATGATGTGCCCTTTTTTGTGCTGGGTATCGACAACAGCCGCTTTTCGGGCAATGATATCCTCGCCGAGGAGCCAGCCGCTCAGGAGAATCTCGTCTTCCGGATAGCTGGCGACGACTTTTCTGTTCCATTCATTCCGGGGCAGCCAAGTGTCGATCGCCAGGCTGTCTGAGAAAACCGCCGGAGTCTCTTCCTGCAGACCGTAGCCGATTGGCGATGAGCTGTCGACATTGATCTTGAGGATGGAGGTCGGGCAGAAGAACTTGGTCCGCTCGACTTTTTCGAGGGCGTTCCGGGCGGGGACTTCAAAGTCCTTGAAGGCCAGCTCGCAGGCCTCGTTGAGAGTGACCATGATCCCACCCTCCTCGACAAAAGTCTTGAGCGCCTCGACGCCATCTTTTTCGATGCCCCCTTCATATTCGGTCGGCATCGGGGTCATGTAACGTGCATAGGGAGAGTTTGGGTCGGCCTTGCCGGTCTTGATCATATCGGCGCTTTCGCCGGCAAAGATGATGACGTCACACTTGGCCTTAAGGTTGAGTTTCTCCTTTTTGGTGGCTTTGAAATCGCTGTTGTGGAGGGTGACAAAGGGGACGCCCAAATCATCAAAGACGTAGCGGGTCCAGCCTTCGTCCATGTTTGCGTGCCAGGACTGATAGAGGCCAATGCGCGGGTTTTTGAGCGCCGCCTTGGCGATCCCGGCAATAGCCGAGTCGTCAAGCAGCGAAGCCGAAAGGTGCCATTTTTCGAGGAGCCCCGGGAGTGCTTTTTGGACTTCCGGGCTGTTCTTGATGATGAAGCTCCCAGGCGCCGCGTCATGCCCTGCCGCAGTGATTTTGTCCTTGGATCGGAAAATCTCAGCCTTCGCTTTGAGAAGCTCGAAGACGGTGGAATAAGAGGCGTTGTTCCGAGAATCAAGAACGACATAGCCCGAGGTGCCCGCCGGCGCCGGCGTCGTCGCTGGCATAGGCACTTTCTCCAGTTTTTCGAGCTTGACCGTGAATGGGCCATTGACCTGGTCACAGGAGACGCCCATCTGGAGCGGCAGCGTCCAGCCGGCGTTGTCATAAGGCGGGATCGGCGGGCCGCCGGAGTATTCACGGAGGTCGGGGTATTTCTGCTTTTCGAGGAGAGCCCAGGCATAGGGCTTGTAGGGCTGGGCGAGGAGGACGACAAATGACCCGGCCGGATAAGCCCTTCCGTCGGCCACAAAATCTTCCTTAGCCTGGTTTATCTCAACGCCGCCGAGCTGCAGCCTCTCCAGCATCCTCAGCATGGTCGGATAATCATGCTGGCGTGCCGGGATAACGAACGCGAAGGGCTGATTCTTATCCTTCTGTTCGACCGAGTTCTTATACATCTGGTAAAAGTTGAGGAGAAAATCCTCCTTGTGCCTGCAGGCCGTATTGATCAGGCTCAGGGAAAGTGTCATCTCGTAGTCGACTAGATCCCTAAGCCGCCACCAGCCACCCGGCCAGGGGTCGGGAAATTCTATCATCCTCTGGGTGTAAGCCTTGGGGATCTCGGTAGGCTCAACGTAGATCGGGCTGGCCAGGTTGACCGAGGCCATCTCGCTCAGGATTCCGGCGACATTGTGGAGCCAGCTCGTGTCGTCGCAGGCACCGATCCACCAGCCGGTGAAGCTCCTTCCGTGGACGACGCCGCGGAAGCCGTTCTTTTGAAGGTCATAGGCCATGCTGGTCCCGCACAGGTTGACGGTCCTCCAGAGAAGAGGCTGCACATTGGGAACGGGAGGATCCATGAAGGGTGGAATGAAAAGCCTGGCCGCGTTGGGCCCCATCTGGTGTTCATCGATATGGATCTGGGGGAGCCAATCATGGTAGAGGACATTCGTGACAGCCTTCGTCTCATTGAGGTTCATCATGAAAAAATCCCGGTTGTTGTCATGACCGGCGTAATGATGATAGAGCCAGGGCAAGTTTCCCCCCTCGTATTTGGTGCCCAGGTATTTATTATACCAGTCACACTCCATCTGCTGGCCGTCCGGGTTGATCGTCGGGACGAGCAGAACGATGACGTCGCTGAGCACTTTCTTGGCGTCAAAAGGCGTGTCTCCGGTCACCAGTCTGAAGGCCAACTCCATGGCCATCTGGGAAGCCGCGATTTCCGAGGCGTGGATATTCGCTGTAATGAGCAGAATGACCTTTCCCTCTTTGGCCAACTTCCTCGCGTCCTCGGGGGAGAGGGTTCTGGGGTCCCGCAATTTTTTGGTGATCTCGCGGTAAGAATCGAGCTTGGCCATGTTCTCTTCCGAGGTGATAACGGCCATGAACATCGGCTTTTTCATCGTCGAGATGCCGATCGGATAGACGGTGAGGAGAGGAGATTCCTGGTCGAGCTTTTGGAAGTATGCTTGAATCTGGCTGTAATCGGCCAGCTTCTTATCAGCTCCGACTTTGAAGCCCAGAAAGGCATCCGGAGATGTCTGTGCGGCTGCAAATAAAGGAAGGCAAGCCAAAATGAACGATGCGATAAAAATACTTTTTGAGAATTTCCCCTTGCTCATGATCAGAACCTCCTCGACAAGATATGAATTCTTATCTATCACTTGGACTATCGGCTGTCAAGAAAAAACGGTCCATCTCGTCGTCTCGTTATCTGGTCAACTCGCCCAAAGTGCGCAGTGAGCCGTAAGGACTGGGCAGCTTAAAGCAGGAACTGTTCTTCTTAACTTATGTCACTAATGTAAAAGCGATAAATGACTTGATACGGTCGAGGTTGCGCCGCAGGCCACCCTTGGGACCCCGTAGCGGAGGGGGCCCGTCGGCTTGTCCGATGGGGGAACCGACGGGAGCTGTCAATTTATGCTCTTTCCTCGCGACCAATATTTCGTTGACAAAACTCCGGGGAGCAGGCTACAGTAGACGCCTGAATTCGAAGGCTCTCTTGATAAGAGAGTTAACAAAGGAAATGACTATGAAATTTATCTCGGCGCGCTGGATACCGGTCGTCTTTCTGGCGGCTTTCATGGCCTGCCTCTTTTCACCGTGTCCAGTTCAGGCGGGGCAGGGCGAGAAAGAGACCGAAGTCGAGACCCTGATCGGACAAGCCGAATCGGCCTATCAGAAAGGAAACTACAGCCTTGCCGGCGATTATTACCTCCAGGCCTCCCGGCTGGCCAAGACCAAGATTAACTTATCTCGAGCCTATTTCGGCCTGGCCATCTCCGATTTTTACCTGCGCGATATCCCCGGTTCAAAGAGCTGGATCAGGAAGGTCCTGCAGGTCGATCCCAATAGGGAGATATCCAATCTGTTTTATCCCGAGAGTTTTGTCCAACTCTACGGCCAGGTTAGAACCGAAGTGGCCGGTGAAAGTGCCGCCGTGGAGATCAAAGCCACCGAAGCCCCTCCGCAAGCGATAAAAAATGAACCGCCCTCCATCCAGAGCCAGGAACCTCCTCCAGTTTCTTTTGGCGGGAGTGAATCCTCCGGAAAGTGGGAGGTCAGCGTCCACGTTTCCGACTGGGGGGTCGACCTCGTCAAATCGATTTTTGAAAACTCTGTGAACAAAGAACTGGGCAAGGGGATCCGGAAAGAGGTCACGAGCCAGCTCGAGAACTCCCACGCCAGGCTGACGAAATCGACCTATGAGGAAAGTTTGGCTTTCGATTCGAGCGGGTCAAATTACGGCCTGGAAGCGAGATACTATCCCCGCGGCCGGACCGGTTTTTTCAGCCTGGGCTTCTCACTTGAGAAAACGCACATCAGGCTCCAGGTCGCGGGGCCGGTGAGGCAAAATTTTACCAACGGTTCTTACGCCACGGTTGATTCACAAGCCTACCTCGAGACAAGCCCTTTTACGGCCAACGTGAATTTCCGTTGGGATTTTACTCCTGCGCATCGATTCTGCCCGTACTTTGTCCTGGGCTTCGGAGTCGGCTCTTTGTCGGGGAACGTCGGATATACCTATACGGGGACCTATAATTTTTCCGGCTTCCAGGAGAGTGTCACCGGCTCCAAGGTAGAAACATTCGACCAGGCGGAGCAGGAAGAAGATATCACTTTCAACATTCCCGACCTCATTTTGATCCTCCAACTGAACTTTGGTTTGAAAGCCGAGGTCTACAAAGGCCTAACCATCCTCGCCGAGCTGGGGATCTGGGACGGATTTATCCTCAGGGGCGGTGTTGCCTACCGGTTCTGAACCCTCGATTCTCCTTGCCTCCTGGCCGTGAACTTAAGGTATAATACGCTTGACCGTGCTAGATGGGGAGCTAGCGGTGCCCTGTCGCCCACAATCCGCTCTAGTGGGGTCGAATTCCTTACCGAGGCTTGTTCTCTTTCTGTTCAGTGTTCCGGTAAGTGGCGTTGACGGTTAGGGCCCTGCGCAAAGAGCCTCCGCCGAACCCCGTCAGGACCGGAAGGTAGCAGCGGTAGACGGTTGGTTTCTTGTGCTGCAGTCAGCCTTGCCCGAGCTAACTGCCGGAATAACGCGGGGAGGGAAGGGTCGGAGCAAGGTGCACGGTCGTTCTTGTTTTCGTGGCGGGGGTTCACTGCTCCAAGGCAGGCCCGCGCCTGAGTCATCTCTTTCGAGGAGGATATTATGATCCGGAAAATTCTCTGCCCATGGGTCCTTTTGTCGGGACTTATTATGCTCTTCCTATCTGGGTTCTGCTTGGCGCAGGAAGCAGATCATGAAGGCTGCAAGGACTATCCGATGCTTTCGCGGCTGAAAAATTTTTATATCTCTTCCTGTGAATCCAATTTTGATGCCGTCGAGTTCACGGTCGGCGAAGACCAGACCAAGACTATCGAGGGACAGAAGACGGTCATAACCTATATGATCCAGGGAGGAGCGAACACGCCAAGCGACCTTCAGATTAAGCGAAATTACGCCAACGCGGTGAAATCCTTAGGCGGGTCGGTCCTTCATGAATCGCCCAACTCCATCACTCTCAAAATGGTCAAGAACGGCAAAGAGATCTGGTTGGCCGTGGAGACTTTCAACAGCGCAACGGGCTACACCCTGACCGTGGTCGAGGCGGGAGAGATGATCCAGGAGGTGACGGCCAACGATATGCTCGATGCCCTGAATAAGAACGGGTTCATGGCTCTCTACATCAATTTCGACACCGGCAAAGCCACCATCAAGCCTGAATCAGAGCCCATCATCGGGCAGATCATAACGCTGCTCAAAGACAACCCTGATCTCAGGCTGAGCGTCGAGGGGCACACCGATAACGTCGGGACGCCTCAGAGCAACAAGGTCCTTTCCGAACAGAGGGCGAAATCCGTGGTCGGCGCTATCGTCGGAGGGGGAATTGACGCGGGACGGTTGACAGCGGTGGGCTGGGGTCAGGAAAAACCCGTCGCTGACAACCGTTCTGAGGATGGCCGGGCCAAGAATCGCCGGGTTGAAATCGTTAAGAAATAGCTAGACCAGGAGGCCGAGTTTTCGAAGGAGCGCGCCCACCTCGGCCTTAGCCTTTTCACCCGCAGGCAGGAGGGGCAAGCGAACGGGACCGCCATAAAAACCCTGGACATCCATCGCATACTTTGTGGCCGGAATTCCGAATGTCCGGGTGAGTGCTCTATTGATAGGGATCAAATCATTTTGAAGCTCAAGAGCTTCTTGTGCCTTTCCTTTTAAGAACAATCGGTAGAGCCCGGCGCACGGGTCAGGCGCCGCGTCGGCGAGAGCGAGGATGCCTCCGCTCGCGCCCAGCTCGAGCCCCGGCAGGAAAAGACTCGCCGTCCCCACGAGAAAACTGAAAGGAGGCTTCACCCGAGGGACAACCTCCTTCAAGAGAACCAGGTCGTCGGTGCTGTCTTTTATCCCGGCAAT
This sequence comes from Candidatus Aminicenantota bacterium, assembly GCA_963701305.1. Classification (GTDB taxonomy): domain Bacteria; phylum Acidobacteriota; class Aminicenantia; order Aminicenantales; family CAVYOD01; genus CAVYOD01. The sequence goes on along the minus strand of OY969586.1, from coordinate 366,502 downwards.
GTTGGCATGGGCCGCCAGCTCCACGACCAGATCGGCTTCGATGCTGATGCCTGTCAGCTGGGGAAAGTTATAAATAATAATAGGCAGGCGGGACTGTTCGGACAGTGTCAGATAATGCCTCCTCAAAGCCTCGCGGGTCATATGGGCCTTATAATAGGAAGGTGTCCGGACCAGAGCGGCGTCTACCCCCATGTCCGCAACTTTGTTCGTGAAGTCGAGAGTCATCTTGGTCGACTCACGGCCGGTGCCGACGATGATCTTTTTCTTTCGTCCCGCGGATTTTCGCGCCGTTTTCACGAGCTTCAGGGATTCGTCATCGGAGAGGTAGACGTTCTCTCCCGTGGAGCCGAGGATAACGTATCCGGCCAGTTCAAAGAGATCGTATTTCCGGATATTTTCTTCAAGCTTCTGGTAGACGACATCTTCCCCTGAAAAAGGCGTTGTCAGGGGGGCGAACACACCCTCAAAATGATGAAGCATCTTCGTCTCCTCAGTCCTCGATATCTCTTAACTCCCGTTCGCTCAGCCCGAAGTAGTGTCCGACTTCGTGCAGGACGACTTCTTTGATCTTTGCCCTGATCTCTTCATCCGTCCGGCAGATCCTCTCGATCGTTTGTTGATAAATCACAATAACGTCGGGGGGGAGGTTTCCGTAATAAGGGCCGCGGTGCTTGAACGGTACGCCGTGATAAAGCCCCAGAAGAGAGCCATAGGGAGAAGCGCCGGAACGGGTTAAAGCTCCTCGGGACGGCTTGTCTTCGACAATGACCGCGATGTTATCGAGGTACTTTTTGAAATCCTTGGGGATCTTGGCCAGGGCCTCCTCAACCAGGGCTTCGAATTTTTCGCGTTCCATTATCGTTCGATCCCTTGCCTCGCTTTCACGCCCTTTTGATAATAATGCCTGATTTCCTTCATCTCAGTGACCAGGTCGGCGCGCTTGATAAAGGAGGCCGGCGCATACCGTCCGGTGAGCACGATTTCGACATCCTGAGGCTTTTGATTCAGGAAGTCCAGAACTTCCCGTTCGGTCAGGACGTGAAAGTAAACGGCCACGTTCACTTCGTCCAGGATGATGATCCTGTATTTTTGAGAGAGCATAGCCCTGAGGCACTTTTTTAATCCCTTCCGGGCTCTCTCAATGTCCTCGTCGGCAGGGTTCTCGGTCACATGGAAAAAGCCCCTCCGGCCGAATTGTTCGAGGGTAATATAAGGGGAGAGGCACTTGAGCGACAAGAGCTCTCCGTACTTCTGGCCCTTGAGGAACTGACCTATATAGATTCTTAGTTCGTGGCCCGCCGCCCTCAGGGCGAGGCCCAGAGCGGACGAAGTTTTTCCTTTCCCGTTTCCGGTATAGACTTGGATATAGCCCTTGAATGCGGGAATCCGGCTTTTCTTGGCCATTGGAGATATTTTTGTACAAAAGGAGGGCTTTGTCAAAAAAAGACGGCGATTTGGAAGCATTTCTTTTTCTGTGATAAAGGAGTTTTGCAGAGGGCTTTGCTCCCAAAGCTCGGAACGGCGCCAGAGAGTCCCGTCTTTCTCGGCTCTTCCGGGCCAAGGCTCCAGATCAGCCACGCTTGAGGGAGATGGGGCCCCGCGACGGCGCTCCCCCATCCTCGGCAAAATTCAGGGACACGTGCCCCAACTATCTTGAACAGGACAGACACGCCTAGAATTTTGCGCTGCGGGTGGGGGGCCCCCACGCCTGCCCCCCATCTTTAAACAGACTTGATTTAGAACGGGGAATCCGGGACGAAAGACGCAGCCCTATCCAAAGCCCCTCCTCTATCATGACATGATTGGATTTGCTTACCGTTGATTTTTGTCTTCTCGTCCATCTCACCTATTTCGTCAAAAACAACCGAAACAGGAGGCGCTGATTAAGATCTCCAGTTTTCTTGTGGCGAGAAGGACCAGATGATGAGATAAACGCAGATGCGGTAACCGACCGCCCTTTTTTGTGTTATAATTGCCAGCATGTTAGACCAAAAATTCGTCCTGGAAAATCTGGATTTTGTCATTCAGAGGCTCTCGCTGCGGGGACAGAAGCTAAACCTGGACGAGTTCGTCCGGCAGGCCCGGGAAAAGAAAGAGAAGCTTCGCAAAACCGAGGAACTTCGGTTTGAGCGGAACAAGAACTCTGAGCTGATTTCTCAATGGAAAAAGGAGGGAAAAGACGCCTCCCCTCTGATCGCCGAGATGAGGAAAGTCTCGGAGGAAATCAAACTCCGTGAGGATGAGCTCAAGCTCGTCGACGAGAAGCTAAAAAAGGTCCTCCTCGGCCTTCCCAACATCCCCCATGAATCGGTTCCGGAAGGCAGGGGATCCGAGGACAACGTCGAGGTGCGGCGGTTCGGGGAGAAACCCGAGTTCTCTTTTCCGCCCGAACCTCACTGGGAAATCGGCCGCAGGCTGGCCATCCTCGATTTCGAGCGAGCGGCGAAAATCGCCGGGTCCCGGTTTGCCGTCTATTTCGGGGCGGGTGCCAGGCTCGAGCGGGCCCTGATCAACTTCATGCTTGACCTCCACACCAGAGAGAGGGGGTACACGGAAGTGATTCCCCCGTTCATCGCCAACGCGGAGAGCCTGACCGGCACCGGAAATCTGCCCAAATTCGAGAAGGATCTTTTCAAACTCCGGGGCCGTCACTGGTATTTGATCCCCACGGCCGAGGTCCCGCTCACCAACATCTACCGAGAGGAGATCCTGGAAGCGGCCTTGCTGCCCCAGAGGTTTGTCGCCTATACTCCATGCTTCCGGAGTGAGGCAGGCTCCTACGGCAAAGACATTCGGGGGCTCATCCGCCAGCATCAGTTCAACAAGGTCGAGTTGATGTCCTTCACCTTGCCCGAGGCCTCTTTTGAGGAATTGGAGAGGATGACCGCTGCCGCCGAGGAAGTCCTCAAAAGGCTGGGTCTCCACTACCGGGTCGTAATTCTTTGCACCGCGGATCTGGGCTTTGCCAGCGCCAAAACCTATGACCTCGAAGTCTGGATGGCCTCCCGGAACAAGTTCATGGAAATTTCCTCTTGTTCCAACTGCCTTGACTTTCAGGCCCGGCGCGCTAACATCCGGTTCAAGCGCGAGCCTAAGGGGAAAATCGAGTTTGCTCATACGCTCAACGGCTCCGGGCTGGCTCTGGGGAGGACGGTCAGCGCCATCCTGGAGAGTTTTCAGCAGAAGGACGGCTCGGTCATTGTCCCCGGCGCCCTGCGTCCCTATATGGACGGTCAAGAGAAGATAGTGCGGCGTGAGCCGTGAGATGCGAAAACTCATAAATAACTGGAGGGATGGCCGAGTGGTTTAAGGCGGCGGTCTTGAAAACCGCTTTCCGGTTCACCGGAACGGGGGTTCGAATCCCTCTCCCTCCGTACCTGCCGTCGGAGAGACGTACGCTATTCATGGCCCCCTTGATTGACCCAGGTGGGAAGGGGGGATTAATAATCATAAGATTATTTCTGGGTACGTGTCTCCGAACAACTCTTACTTAACCTCCGAGGCCGCACATTTAGAAGCGCGGAAGATTCCCCGGTTTTTTTCCGCGGGGAAAAATGCTAGAATACCGCCATCACCCAAGCACGGAGAGGTGCTGGAGTGGTCGATCAGGATCGCCTGCTAAGCGATTGTCCTAGTGAATGCTGGGACCGTGGGTTCGAATCCCACCCTCTCCGTTCCTTTATTCCGAAGACACATTCAGTATTGGGGTCCGCCCCTGATTCGTCGACTCTGCCCTGGTCCCTTCCTCCCGAAAGGTGAAAAATAGCCGGCAAAAATCACCCCCGGATTCACCGGCAGGGGGCATAGTCAAAGTCAAAGTGACTCTCCATAATATGATCAGAGACCTGGAGCATGCGTCTCAAAATGGCGCGATTCACCCTGCGATGAAGGAGTCTTTTGCTGAAGCAAGAATGAAATTGGCAAGGGAAGGTTTAACCTGTTTGCTCGTGCTCAGCTTGGCGGCTGGGATTGTTGGACGTCCACGGCCTCTCTACGCAAAAAACGAGGAAAGCGTCGAGGGAATCACGGTACCTCTCGATCTTCAATATCAACTCCTCCTCAAGATTCTGACTTTTGACCGGAACCTGAAAAAAAGGGCAGGGAACGAGATCGTCCTGGGCATCGCCTACGAGAGCGGATACCAGGAATCACTGAAAACCAAGGACGCGCTCCTGAAGGCCGCCTCCGAACTCGGCAATCAAAAAGTCGGCGATCTGCCGGTCCGGTTTGTCCCGATCGGAGTCAAGGAAGAAGGAGGACTGGCCGCCCAACTTCAGAAAGAGCATGTCAACATTCTCTACGTAGCCCCGATGGGAAATTTAGATGTCGGAGTGATTGCCTCCGTGTGTCAGGCAATGAGAATTATGAGTTTGACGGGCGTTCCGAGTTATATCGAAAGGGGAATCTCCTTCGGGTTTGACCTCCAAGGAGGAAAATTGGGCATTATCGTCAACCTCCCCAGCGCCAAGGCCGAAGGAACTGATTTCAGCTCGAAACTTCTTCGCCTGGTGCGGGTCGTTGAGGGGAAATCAAGATAGGACTATGAAGATAGTGCAATTGTTCAGGGCCCAGAAGATCAGCACCAAGCTCTTGCTTGTTTTGCTTCCTGTCATCATGGGCTTCAGCTTTGTGACCTCGATCATGGAGCTTCAGAGCCATAAGCAACAAGCCCTGGCTGCGGCTCAGGACAAGGCCCAGAGCATCACTCTCATGACCGCCTACAGCTTGAGCCCGGTCTTGTACTTCAACGATTTTCAAACAATCAACGAGATTCTTCTCAGCGTTCGACGGAACAAGGATCTTGCTGCGATCGCCGTGGTTGATGAAGACGGCAAGCTCTTAGCCTCTTATCCAAGCGTCAGGCCGGAAGGTTTTAACCCTAAAGAGGCCGTACCCGGCGGCCCGGCCGAGGGTTTGATCATCCGCGCCGACAGCCCCATCTTTTATAACGGCAAAACGATCGGACATCTCTACCTGGCTCTTTCTCTGGCAAAAGTCTTCCAGGGAATTGAAGCGGTCCGCCGTAAGATCATCTTTTTCAGCCTCATCATTTTCTTGTTGGGCGTATCGGCCATTTTCATCATGAGCAGCCTTATCACCAGGCCCCTGCGCCGGGTCGCTGAGGCCGCGAATCAGATTGCCAAGGGGGATTTGACCCGGAGGGCTTCCGTGGTCGGGCAGGATGAAGTCGGGAGACTCGGCGCCGCCTTCAACACGATGGTCGACCACCTCCGGGAGGCTCATCTGACCCTCGAGAAAAAAGTCGAAGAGAGGACGAAAGAACTCCTGTCGGAAAATCTTGAGCGCCAGAATGCTGAAGAGGCGCTCAAGCAAAGCGAAGAATTTGTCCGGAGCATCGTGGAGAGTCTGAGCGAGGGAATCTGTATTGCCGATCCCCAAGAAAAATTCATCTTTGCCAATCCGGCGGCGGAAAAGATTTTCGGAGCGGAGACGATCGGCCTGGTCGGACGCACGCTCCAGGAGTTCACCACTCCGGGGCAGTTTGCGCTCATCCGGGTCCAAACAGAAAGGCGCCGGCGAGGTGAAAGAAATGCCTATGAAATCAAGATTGTTCGGCCGACCGGAGAAGAGCGCATCATCCTGGTCGCCGCCATTCCAAGACTAGACAAGGACAGGAATTACTCCGGGTCCCTTGGTGTTTTTTATGATATTACCGAGCGCAAGAAATCTGAAAAGTCATTGAAGGAGGCCAACGAGAGGTTCCGCCTATCCATCGAGGAGCTCGAGCAGCGAAACACGGAGATGGTCCTGCTGAGCGAGCTTTATGACTCCTTCCAGACCTGCAAAAACGAAAAGGAACTTGACGATTTCGTCGGTTTTTATGCGCTGAGGCTCTTTCCCGGAGAGTCTGGGGCTCTTTATATCTTCAAGAACTCCAGAAATACTCTTGAGCCGGCCCGCACCTGGGGCAAATTCGCCCCCAAGACAGAGGCGATGATGCCCGACGACTGTTGGGCGCTCCGCAAGACCAAACCCTATTATGTCGAGGGACCCGATTTGGGCCTTGTCTGCCGGCATGTTAAGACCAACGGCCAGCCTTTTTCGCCTTACATCTGTCTCCCCCTGTTTTCGCATGACGAGACCCTCGGGCTTTTGCACATTCAACTCGATGCCGGGGGGGACATCCAGGGTCAAAAAATCAACTCCATGGACAGCGGACAAGTCAGAAGACTCAAAAAACAGCTCGCTCTCAACTTCGGTCAGCGGATCGCGATGGCCCTCAACAACCTCAGGCTGAGCGAAAAGCTGCGGCAGCAGTCCATCCGTGATCCATTAACAGGATTATTCAACCGGCGCTATATGGAAGAGACCCTGGACCGGGAGATTTCCCGGGCCTCTCGGACGGGGGAATCGGTGGGGATGATCATGCTGGATATCGACCATTTCAAGGAGTTCAATGATAACTTCGGGCATGAAGCGGGTGACCTGATGCTCAAGGTGCTGGGCCAGTTCCTTCTGACTAACGTTCGGAAAGAGGACGTGGTTTGCCGCTTCGGGGGGGATGAGGTGCTGGTCATCCTGCCGGGCGCTTCCCTCGGGATCACCAGGAAAAGGGCCTTTGACCTGGTTGAGACATCCCCTACGCTCAAAGCAGAGTATCATCAGAAGACACTCGGCCCGATCTCCCTTTCGATGGGGGTGGCTGTTTTTCCGGACGACGGAGAGTCGGCCGTCGATGTGCTCCAGTCCGCCGACGCCGCCCTGTTTCGGGCGAAGAAGTCCGGTCGCGGCCGGGTCGTTGTCGCCCGCGAATAGACGTCATAAAATTCGTCCTTCTGGTCTTTCTTGCCATCTCTCCATCACAACTCCATTTGGCTTGCAGCGTGCTCACGGCTCGCTGCTGGATGGGCTCTGTGACGAAAAGTGCGCTAAGAACGACGGTGACTTTATCAGGCGCAATCGACCTCTCTCCCATTCAGGTTTTTAACGCCGCTCCGTCGACCCTTTCTCGGCGGCTGCGGAACTCGCTCCTACAGATCTCTCTGGCTCGAAGATGTCCGAGTCATCCTCCGCCCCCAGGGGACGTTCATCATGTGCCGCTCAAACATCCTCGCCGCCCGCCAAGAAAAAGGTCCCCTCGAAAAGCGCCTCCGGATGGCTAAACTTTCAATGGTCGCTTCGGCCGATTGAGCCCTTTCACGCCTTCGCCCAGCCCGCAACCACACTATTCGTTATAGAGCCTACTGGATGTTGACAGGCCTGTTTAACCTGAGATATAAGATTTCCTTCGATTTTGGCATCCAGGTGCTGCCTTGAGGTGAAGAGATGGAAGGAAGCGCGAAATCTTTTTGGTATTACTTTTTCGGAACCATCTTTTTTCCCCATCGGGCTTTTCGGAAGCTCACGGAGCAGCCACGGTCGCCGGCCCAGGGTTTCAAATCCGTCCTCCTGATCGCCCTGCTTTACACACTGACCGTTGCCGGATTTGCCGTCTCCGGAGCCGTGCCCATGATCCCGTCCTGGATCCCGATTTCCGCGCAGAATTTCTATTTCTGGGAGATCTTCTTTATCCTCCCAACTCTCCTCTTGGCCTGGATTCTGTCAGCCGCAACGTCCCACTTGCTTGGACACAGTCCTAGAGCCGAGGCCAGGCCCGGTTTTGCAAAGAACCTCGCCGCGGCGGGGTTCGCGATCACGTTGCCTCTCTTTATGATCTGGCTCCCCGCGACGGCGGCGGCATTCTTGATGCTTCTGGGAATGAGCCAGGCCGAGTTGGTCGACACTCTCTCCACTCCGGGATTCTGGCAGTCTTTCGCCCTGTTCTGTCCAATCTTGGCCGTCTTCTGGATGTTCCTCCTCTTCGCCGCGGCAGCCTCGTCTGTCCAAAAGGCGGGTTTATTGAGAGCTCTGCTGTCCAGTCTCGTCACGGTGGCCGTCATCGTTGCCGCCGTGGCGGCTGTTGTCCGCTAGATATTTTTCCGAGCCCCGGGAGGAGGAATTCAGTTTGATGCCAAAAAAACCGCTTAAGACAGGCAAGATCATCTTGAGAAGGTACCAGGATAAAGACTATCCTGAGGTTCTTTCTCTTTGGGCGGAGGCTAAACTACCCTCCAAGCCTGCGGGACGGGACAGCCGCGCGAACCTCGAAAATCAGAGCCGGCAGCCCCAGGTCTGTTTTCTTGTCGCCGAGAGCGAGGGCAAACTGATCGGAACAGTCGTCGGAACCCATGACAGCCGCAAAGGCTGGATCAACCGCTTGGCTGTCGCCACGGATCATCGCAGGCGAGGCCTCGCCCGGAGATTGGTCGAAGAGGTCGAGGGGAGCCTGGGGCGGCTTGGCATCGAGATCTTGGCCTGCCTCATCGAAGAAAACAATTCGGTTTCAATGGACGTCTTTGAAAACCTCGGCTACATACGCCATCCAGGGATTATTTATTTCACCAAGAGGAAAAGCGAAGAGACCTGAAAAAGACGGACCGGAGGATCACCATGCCCAGATACCACATGAACAAACTCGAGCGAGAAATCAGCGACTCGGCGGAGATACGGAGGATTCTAAAACAAGGAAAATACGCCGTGCTTTCCCTCTGCCGCCTGAATGAACCCTATGTCGTCACTCTCAGCTACGGCTATGACCAGGCGGCGAATGTCCTCTACTTCCATACCGCCTTCAAGGGCCTGAAACTGGAATTCATCCGCTCCAATTCTTCGGTTTGCGCTACGGTGATCGAGGACAGGGGGTATCTCAAGAATGAATGTGCCCATGCTTACCGGTCGGTCGTCTTCTGGGGAAAGATCTCGATCGTGAACGATCTGGAGGAAAAGAAACACGGCCTGGACGTGCTGCTCTGCCATCTCGAAGAGTGTCCCGACCCCATCAGAAAAAGGAATTTTCCGAACGATGAAGCCTATCAGAATGTGTGCTTATTGAGACTCGAAATCCAAGAGATCAGCGGCAAGGGAGGACACTAAAACGTCTATCTCGTCGTCTCATCATCTCGTTCCGGACCACTCTAGCTCGGAAGCAAGCCTCGATCGGTTGCCCGATCACGACGGGGATCTTTGCCTCGATCGCCGCCCGGGGCCTTTGTCTTCGATCGTCGGGACAGTTGTGATATCATAAAAGGGTAATCATCAAAATGTTTGGAGGGCTCAACATGAAGCTTCTGGAAATCAACAAAGACGTGATCAAAGCCGGCGCCGTGGACTGGGACAGGCGTCTGTTCGATTCCCTCATTCCGCTCCCCGATGGAACGAGCTACAATGCCTACTTGATCAGGGGCAGCGAGAAAATGGTTTTGGTGGATTCTGTGGACCCGACCATGACCGATGTCCTGATGGCCCAGCTCGAAGGAATTCCCAAGGTCGACTTTGTCATTTCTCATCATGCCGAGCAGGATCACTCCGGATCGATACCCACCGTGCTCGAAAAGTATCCGAAAGCCCAGGTGGTCTGCTCTCCCAAAGCCAAAGGGATGCTCATGGACCACCTCCTCATCCCCGAGGGGAAATTCAAAACCGTGGAAGACGGTGACACACTCTCCCTGGGCAACAAAACCCTGGAGTTTATTCATACGCCCTGGGTTCACTGGCCGGAGACGATGGTGACCTACCTCAAAGAAGATAACATCCTCTTCAGTTGCGACTTTTTCGGTTCCCATCTGGCCACCTCGAGCCTCTACGTCAATGACGAAGGACGAGTCTACGAAGCGGCCAAGCGCTACTATGCCGAGATCATGATGCCTTTCCGGACGATCATCCAGAAAAACCTGGAGAAAGTCAAAAGCCGGGATATCAAAATAATCGCGCCGAGTCATGGCCCGATCTACCCAAAGCCCAGCTTCATCCTCGACGCGTATGCAGATTGGGTCTCCGACGCGCCGAAAAATATCGCCGTCATCCCCTATATTTCCATGCACGGCAGCACGGCCAAGATGGTCCAGTTCTTGGTGAGTTCTCTTGCCTCCAAAGGAGTTAACGTCGAACAGTTCAACCTCGCCGGAGCTGATATCGGCAAGTTGGCGATCGCCCTGGTCGATGCGGCAACCATCGTCTTGGGAAGTCCCACCGTTCACGTCGGACCTCACCCGCATGTCGTATCGGCCGTCTACCTGGCCAACGCCCTCCGGCCGAAGATCAAGTTTGCCTCGGTCATCGGCTCCTATGGTTGGGCCAGCAAGGCGGTGGATCAAATCGCAGGAATGATCCCCGGCCTGAAAGTGGAAATTCTGCCCCCCGTCATCTGCAAGGGGTACCCTCGGGAGAACGACTTTCTGGCCCTGGAAAAACTGGCCGACACGATTGTCGCCAAGCACAGAGCGCTCAATTTGACTTGAACCGGGCGCGGGAGCGGATTGTGCCTCAGGAAGTCCCGCGCACTCCTCGGCCGAAGGCCACGATAACGCTGACGATCTCTTCGTGGCTGAGGGAGGTTTCATCTTGAGGGGAATCTATGATCCTGAAATCAAAGAAGGGGCAATTGCCATCATACCAGGAGAGGGGAAAGGGCCTCTGCTGGGCCGTTCTTTTTTTGGCTTCTTCCTGGTTCAAAAGATCTCCGAGTCCCTTGAGGTTGACGCCCTTCTCTGGGTCAACCCCCAGGATATAGCGCCTGTTCCCGAAGTTGGTGACGATCAGCGTGAACCCATCGCCCAGCGATGAGGCTTCATGATCACGCTTGGCCCATTCTTTGAGCAACAGGCTTTTTGGGTTTTTGACGATGAGGGCATCCACTTTTTTTATCCCTATCCCCGAAGTGAGGGGCAGATCCAGGACCGTCCTCCCGGCCCGGCTGAGGTCCGAGAGATAATAAAAGTAGTCACCCTCGATCCTCCTGATCGCCCGCTCGAACCTCTCCACTCCTGAGAAAAGAGGTTTGTTTTGGACGATGTCATAGCCCTCGGCGGATTTTGAGTGGAGAAATCTCATGAACCTCAAGCCTTCCTCAACCCTGTCCCGATTAACCTCTTCTTCTCCGCCCTTGATCCGGGCGAAGAGGGCGCGGAGGATGGAATAGGGCGTGGAGGTCAAGTCAATTTCTTTGGGCAGGGATGCGGAATCCACCTTCTTGGTGTAAGCGGCCAATTTTTCCATCGACGCGTCGATCGTCCCGGTCTCGATGAGCCTGAGGACCAGGAAGATCGAGGCGACCGAGTCGAAGTCCGGAAGGCGGTGAGTGATGATTTTTAGGGTGATAGCCCCCCGTTCCTCGGTCTCTGTGACCCAGGTCCGCAGATGGTCAAGGACGAGGAAGGGATGTTTGACGACGAGCGAGGCCGTGCATTCAGGCTCCGCCTTGGGGTGGTGGTGGTCAATGACCCCGGGCACGGTTTTCTTCCCGACATCCAGGACGATGACTCCCGGCTCGGGCTCTCTTTCCTCGCCATAATTGACGAACCCATAATGGATCTCCATTTTCGGCCTCACCGCTTTTCCATTCTAGCCCTTTCCTCCAGGTATTTCACGATTCGGGCGCTGCCCGTGGGGAAGGGATAATGCCGAAGGGCGGAGAGGGTGACCCAGCGCCGGGTGAGACGGTCGATGGGCGGATCGGTCTTGAGCGTACACGCGAAGGCTGAAAGGTTAACCTGGAAGCGGGTGTAGGCATGACGTAATCGGAGCAGGAACTTTACGTCCCGGATCTCCGGACCCAGCTCCTCTCTAATCTCCCGGCGAAGAGCTGCCTCTGGCTTTTCGCCCGGCATCTGTTTTCCGCCTGGAAACTCCCAGAGTTCGGCGAACATCCCCTGGGGTGGTCTCTTCTGGATCAGGTACTTTCCTCTTTTTGAAATAACGGCCACAACGGCTTCGATCGTCCGGTATTCCCTTTTTTTGGGCCGGGGGATGACTTCCTGTTGGCCCGATAGATAAGCTAGACAAAGGTCAGGAAAGGGGCAGAGCAGGCAGAGAGGGTTTTGGGGACGGCAGACGAGGGCGCCCAGCTCCATCCAGGCTTGATTAAAAAGCCCCGGATCTTTTTGAGCCATATGAACCAAGAGAAAACCTTCCAGCCTGCGGTCATGCCTGGCTTCGGCTTCCCCTTGAATTCCGAGCAGACGCATCACGACGCGCCTCACGTTAGCGTCGACGAGCGGGACCGGTTCGTCAAAGGCGAGGCTGAGGAGAGCCGCGGTCGTGTAAGGGCCGAATCCCGGAAGGCGGCGCAGGCTATGATAATCTCTGGGGATTTGGCAGCCGTAGGTTTTGACCACGATCTTGGCCGCCTGATGGAGGTGCCTCGCCCGGGCATAATATCCCAGACCCTGCCAAGCCTTGAGCACTTTACGCAGCGGAGCTTTCGCCAAACTCCTCAAATCCGGAAAAAGCTTGAGCCACTTCTCGTAATAGGGCACGACGGCAGCGACGGTCGTCTGCTGGAGCATGACTTCCGAGACCCAGATCCTGTAGGGATCACGTGTCTCTCGCCAGGGTAACCGGCGATGACTCCGTCCATACCAGGACAGTAATTTATGTCTGAATTCCGATTTCACAGTCCGAATGGTCTGAGAGGAGCGCAAAAAAGGGCCGCGGGATGCGCGGTTTGCCCCAACTGTGCCCACGGCTCTCAGCCGGCCGCCAGCCTGCGGCCTACTTTTTTTCAGCTTCTTTCTTTTCTATTTTCCAGTCTTTGGCTTCCTTGGGGAACTCGGTCAAAAAGCTCGAATCGACCCGGAAGAGGTAATTCAACTTGGTGTTCTGAACCGCGACCTGTTTTTTGTCGCTGTCCTCTTTGCCGATGAGCAGACTTGTTTCCTTGAGCTTTCCCGTCTTTTCATCTCCTTCTTTGACCCCGATCTTCACCACCGCCTGGGGCTTGTCCAGGCCGTAGTCGGAGAGTTTGAACGGAGGGTCGATAAAAGCGGCCGCTTCGAGGCCCTCCAGTTTCCTGATCAAGGCATCGACTTTTGAGCCGTCCGCTTCATCCTTGAGGGGAGGTGCAAAATGCCACTTGGATTCCTTGTCTTTGGTGACCGACAGCTCCAGCCCGCCTTTTTTCAGGGAGAGCTTTTGGGCGTCCCAGCTGTAAAAATCGGCGACTTTCTTTTCCCTCAAGTCATCGGCCTTTTTCTCGAGGTCGTTGAGGATCTGATTTTCGACCAGCACAATTTTGGTGGATTGGGAAGTCGTACCATAGATCTTGTCATCCACCTTGTGGAGCGAAAAGACAACCTCTTTGTTGGTCAGAGGCATCGACAGCGCGACCTCGTACTCGGGCTTATCGAGGCCGTATTTCTTCACCTCTTCCGGTGTCTTGGCCTCGCTCACGAATTCCTTGGCCTTGAGTCCGGAGAGTGAGCTCAGGACACTTTCGATCTTGCTCTTGCTCGAGAGGGCCTCGATCGGCCGCTCCAGGAACCAATCTTTGTCTTTCTCCGAGGCCTGCCATTCTATCTGCTTCGCCTTCAGCCTGACCGTCTTGATATCGCCGGTCTCGAACTTGAAGATGTCCTTCTGCCGGAAGTCCAGGAGTTTTTTATCGAGATCGGTCTTGAGGGAGCTCGGGATCAGGACGACCTTTTTTTCGTCGTCCCTCTTGGCGAAAAAGGTTTTATCGAGGGGATTCTCCATGCCGACGAGGATTTTGACCGGCTTTTCCTGGCCCTTGGACCAGAGGCTGATCTCGCGCCTGGGGATTTCGTACCTGGTCAGATCTTTGGGCTCCGCCTCGACGACTCGTTCGAGTTTAAGGTCGGAAAAGTTCTCGGCCAGACGGTTGACTTCGTCGTTATCGGCTTTGACTTCGATCGGCTCGGTGACCAGCCACTCGCCCTTATCGTCTTTCTTGAATGCGAAGCTTCCGTTTTCTGTTTTGAAATTGATCTTCTGCACGTCCCCGGAAGTCAGGGACACGAGCTTCTCCTTGGCCTCGGTGGCTTTTTCCTTTTCCGCCTTTCCCTTGAACTCCGCAAAATATACGAAGACGAGCAAAGCGATAAGGACGCCCAGGAGAATGGCCGTTGTCTTGAATTTCATAGTGACCGCCTCCTGACCCAGATCGAGATCCCGAGGAGAAGCACCATCAAGGGCAGGATGATGACCGAGACGAAAAAGATGATCCGGCCCTGAGAGGGAGAGAGTTGAATCGTCCGCGGCGAGGAGGTTTTGGGTTGGATCGAAATCAGGTCGGACTCCTCGGTCAACCAGTTGACCGTGTTCAGGAAGAAATTCCCGTTGCCCGAGAGGTTGAAATAGCGGTTCGAGGCGAAGTCCGAGTCACCGAAGACGGCTATCCGGCCCTCTTGAGTCTTTGGGGCGGCCTGAATGGGTGACTGCTTCTGAGCCTCGGGAGATCCCGGCGTTTTTGAAGGCTCTTGCGTCTTGGCCTTGATCGTGACAACCGCGGCCAGTGGGATAGGGCCTTGCTTGTCCTTGTCTTTGTCGAACTTCACCTTCTTCTCGTTCAGGTCCCGCTCCGACCAGGAATTGGGGCTTGTCTTCGCCAGGATGGTAACGCTCGTCCCCTCGGGCTTGGTTTCGATCGCGTCGACCGACCGGGCAAAGGGGAAGAATATGGCGTAACGGAAGTTCTTGGTAATTTCGTGGGATTCATAATCGCTGACCACGGGCATAAAATAATCCCCGCCGAAGAGACGCGAGACCGTGTCCACGATCAGGTCGTTTTCCAGCTTGATGCCGAACTCCCTGAGGTAGGGGATGAGCCCGGGCTCTGTTTCCGGGTCGACCATGAAGAACACCCGTCCTCCCCCCTCGACATATTTCTTGATCGTTTCGAGCTCGTTCGGCAGCAGGTCCTTTTGCGGGCCCGCGATGACGAGAAGAGCGATGTCTTTGGGGAACGTATCGGTCAGGGCGAGAGTCTGCTTCTTGACCTCGTAACCCATCTTCTCGAGCTCCGTTTTGGTCTGGGAATAACCTCGGTCCTCGCTCTGCTCGGTCGACGCCTCGCCGTGTCCCTCCAGGAAATAGATCGTCTTCTTCTTCGCCCGGGTGACCTTGATGACGGCGTTGGTGATCTCTTCTTCGGTCGAGGCGGTGATCCTGTTTTCCTTGTCGCCGCATTCCAGGATGGAGGTTCCGTCCTGGGTGACATCGTAACGCTTGACCAGCCCGGGGTTCTTATCCGGATCGATAAACTCGAATTTGATCCTGCCGGAATGATAAGCGTAGATCTTCAGGAGGTTTTCCATGGTCGCCCGGCTCATGTTCCCCTCCCGGTAGAAACACTTGATGGTCACATCATTTTTCAGGTTCTTGAGGACCGTGATCGTCTGATTGGACAGGGAGTGGGATTTGGATTGGGTGAAATCGATCCGGTAGTGATGTCTGGAGAGGACGTAGTTGGCCAGGACGATGATCGCGAGTACGAGGATGATGATCAAGAAGAGGTTGCTAGAATAAAGGAAAGATTTTCGCTTGAGGCTTTTCTTGAGGATGGCCAGGTTGGAGAGGATGTAGACCGCCAAGGCCGCGATGCCCAGCAGGGCCAGAACGAAGGCGACGGCTTTTCTATAAGGCCAGATCCTGATCGCGACCAGCGCCAGGAAGATCAGGCCCAGGCCGATATAGTTGAGATAATCTTTGATCTTTTTCATCGCTCACCTCCACCGCCGGGATTGGATGACCGAGTGCGTGAGAAAGAGCCCGAAGAAAGCGAAACTCGCGTAATAAACCACATCGGTCGTGTCGAGGATCCCCTGGGTCATGTTGTCGAAGTGTTGGAAGAATGAGAGGTAGTTGAGGACGCCCTTCCACATCCCTCCGGCCGAGTAGGAAGCCCAGGAAAGTATCCAGAACAAGAGCAGGGCGCCGAAGGTGAGGACCGCGGAGACGATCTGGTTCTCGGTGAGAGAGGAGAAGAAAATGCCGACGGCTATGAAGGCGGCGCCGATGAGGAACAGGCCCAAGTAGCCGTTGAGGAGGGGCACAACCTCGGGATTGCCGTAAAAGAAGGTGAACAGCGACAGGATGCCCGTCAGGGCCAGCATCAGGGCCAGGACGATGAGCGAGGCCAGGTATTTTCCCAGGATGATCTGGTTGATCGTGATCGGCGAGGTGTAGAGAAGCTCATCCGTTCCGATCTTCTTTTCTTCGGAGAAAAGGCGCATGGTCAGGATGGGGAGCACCAGCAGGAGGATGATGCTGATGTTGTGGAAGAGAGGCGAATAGACCATCTGGTTGATGTTGATCTGCTGATAGTAATAAGGATTCTGGGCCATCTGCATCGATTGAGAGTTGAACCACCAGATCAGGCTGTAAAAGAAGAATCCCACCAGCACCAGGAAAACGGCAATGATCGCGTAGGCGATCGGCGAGCTGAAGTAGGATTTCAGCTCTTTGCGGGTAATTGTCCAGATGTTTTTCATTGTTCCGGCCCTCCTCCCGAGACGATTTTGAGGTAGAGGTCCTCGATGCTCATGGCAAAGGGCCTCATCTCGACCAGTCCCAGGTCTCGATCGACCACGAAACGAGTGAGCGCATCCCGGAGGTCTTTCGCCGGGCTCCACTCGACGGTGAATTCGGAATCTTTCTGCGTGACCCTCTCGACCCCCGAGATCTTCCTTAGCTCCGCGGCGGACTCGGGGCCGGATTTGCGGAGCTTGAGGATGATGCCGTCCTTCTGTTTGAAAGAGGCGGTTAGCTCGGCCAGCGAACCGGAGGCCATGAGCTTTCCTTCGTTGATGATGACGACACCGTCGCAGGTCTGAGTGACCTCGGCCAGGATGTGGGTTGAGAGCATGATCGTGTGCTCCCCGCGGAGCGATTTGATGAGCTCCCTGATCTCGATGATCTGGGCCGGGTCGAGGCCGATCGTCGGCTCGTCGAGGATCAGGACCTTGGGGTCATGGATCAGCGCCTGGGCGATGCCCACGCGCTGCTTGTAGCCTCGAGATATGTTTTTGATCAACCGGGATTTGACGCCCTCCAGGCCGCTGATTTTGAGCCCCCGGGCCAGCGCCTCTTTCCGCTTCGGCGCAGGCACCTGCTTGATTTCCGCGACGAAAGACAGGTAGGACGTAACCGTCATGTCCGGATAGAGTGGGACAATCTCCGGGAGATAACCGATCACCCTTTTGGCTTCGTTGGGCTGTTCAAAGATGTCGAAACCGGCGACCGTCGCCCTGCCTTCGGTGGCCGGGAGAAATCCGGTCAAGATTCGCATCGTCGTTGTTTTGCCGGCGGCGTTCGGGCCCAGGAGCCCCCAGATCTTGCCCGGCTCGACTTTGAAGCTCAGGCTTTGGACCGCCACCAGCTCACCGTATTTCTTGGTGAGTTCGGCAACCTCGATCATCTAAACCTCCTATCAATAGCTCTAAACGGTAAATAGTAAGGAGTGAGGGGTAAGGGGTCATAATTATTTTAATCTATGAGCCTCCTCGAATTTGTTAACCCCTAGAAACATCTTTGCCTTCTCTGTTACATGAATATTCTTAGAAGGGCCGGGTCGCGTCTGATCAACGTTAAATGCCCTTTTTCTTGTTTTTGCCCAGGGGTTTCCGGCAACCCGCTGATATTCATTTACTCCTTACTCCTTACCACTTACTCCTTACCAATCTGACTTACATTTTCTCCGGTTGTGGTATGCCCATGAGCAGCAAGGCATGGCGCAATATTTCCTTAATATAATAAATCGTCAGGATGCGGATTCGTTTCAAGCTCTCTTTCTCTTCGGCCAGGATGGGATAGAGATGGTAATAAGCGTTTAGCTTCTGGCAGAGGAGAAAGGCGAACTTGGCCAGATGGGAGAATTCGAGCGAGTTCGCCGAGTGAAGGATCTCCTCTTCGAACTGGCTGGCATAAAAGAGGAGTCCCCAGAAATCGGCCAACTCCCGCTCCGGCAGGCCCTCCAGCGAAACCTCGGCCTCCAAAAGGAGCCGCCTGAGCTCTTCGGCGCCGAAGTTCTCACGCTCCTCCAGTTTCCGGAAAATGCTGTTCAGCCTGACCAGCGCATATTGGAGATAAGGGCCGGTCTCGCCCTCGAAATTCAGGGCCTCGTCGAAGTCGAAAATGATCAACGAATTGCGGGCGAACTTGAGCATGAAATAGCGCAAGGCTCCGGCCGCGATCTGCCGGGCGATTGTCTCCTTCGGATCCGGAGCGAGTTCCGGGTTCCGCTTCTCGACCTCCAGGAGCGCTTTCTCCTCGAGTCTGTCGAGGAGGTCATCGGCCTTGACGCCGAGGCCCTTCCGGCCGGAGACCTCCAGGAAAGCCCTTTCCTTGTCCCCTTCGGAGAGGTCGACTTTGAGCTCCTTGAGGCTCTTGGGCGATAGGGCGACCATCTCGTAGGAAAAGTGGATCGATTTTGCGGCCTGGACCGGGAACTTCAGGGCCCTGAGGCCTTGCACAACGACTTTCTGGAGATAGGCCTGGCGAGAATCGATGACGTTGTAAACCCGGCTCGCCTTCCCGAATTGGGGCGCCGGACCAGGATAAGGCCGGGCCGTCGTAATCCAGAGCGTCCTCCCGTCTTCTTCCTCGAAAGGCTCGTAGCAGAAATCCTTTCCCAGAAGCCCGAATTTCCAAAGCTGGTAGGCGATGTCTTTTCCGACATACGTGACGGTGCCGTCGGAGCGGACGATGATCTTTTCCTTCTCCTCTTCCTCCTCGAGCTTCATCACCCAGCAACCCTTGTTCGCCCCCTCTTCCACATAATAGATTCCCCTCTTTTCCTGGAGCGTTTCGAAGGCCTTGTCCCAGAACTTCAGGGCGAGGATCGTGCTCTCGCAGGGGAGGACATCATAGCTCACGCCGATTCGACGCATCGTGGCCAGATGGGCCCGCAGGATGCGCCTGGATATGTAATCGGCCATTTCCGATTCCGGATTTGTCCGGCGTTCGATCTTTTTCAGGATCTCGGCTTTTCTTTCTTGAGACTCGGGGTGGCTTTCCAGGTAGAGCGCGGTGCGGGCATAGAGATCCCAGCAGTAATAGTCGAATTTGCCCGGAATCCGTTCCATGTCGGGCAGGCTTTTTCCCTCGAGCTCCATGAAACCGAAGACGACATCCACAACCTGGACGCCCGTGTCATCGATGTAGTTCTGGACCTCGACCTTTTCCCCTTTGTATTTGAGGCACCTTCCGAGCGTGTCTCCCAAGCAGGCGTTACGGAGGTGCCCGATATGGGCCGCTTTGTTGGGATTGATGTTGGTGTGCTCAATCACGACCTTTTCTTCCTCGCTCGATAGGGAACTCTTGCCGAGCGATCGGAGCCGGCTCAGGAAGAAGCTCTTCTTGTCCAGAAAAAGATTGATGTAGCCGCCGCCCGCAATTTCAATCCTCTCGACCCCAGGCAGAGGGGAGAGGAGCTTCACAATCTCAAGCGCGATCTGGCGCGGGTTGGCCTGCATTTTCTTCGCCAGCTGAAAGGTGAAGGTCAAGGCCAGATCCCCCATCTGATGCTGGGGCGCATAGTTGAACTCGATCTCGGCCGGGGAAAGAGGGTACTTTCCCTGGAGTTTTCGAGCAATCTCATCCTTTAAAGTTTCCTTAAACTTGATCATTTATAGCTAGCTATTATAGCAAAATCTGAACTTTGAGCAAGCCACCAAGAAGTGAGCCGTGAGCAGTGAGCCGTGAGCCGTTTACAAACCAAATAATTTAATTCGCTGGAAGTGGTTTTCTTTCGACGGCTCTGTGCTCACTGCTCACATTCTTTTAGCGCTGATTTTTCTTGAACTTGGAAAAACGAAATTGTATGATATTGGTTCGTCGTAAAACCGGAAAAATCATAGGGAAGAATCATGAAGCAAACGCGGCTCAATGCTTACCACAAAAAACTCGGCGCCAAGATGATTGAGTTCTTTGATTGGGAGATGCCGCTCGAATTCAAGGGCATCATCGACGAGCACCTCGCCGTCCGGCGGCAGGCCGGGCTCTTCGATGTCAGCCACATGGGAGAGATCCAGATATCAGGCCGGGACGCCCTGGCCTTCGTCCAGTTCCTGACCCCCAACGACGCTTCGCGGCTGGACATCGGCCAGGTCCAGTACACCGCCCTGACAACAGCCAAGGGGACATTCGTTGACGATATGCTTGTCTACCGCCTGGCCGCGCAGAAGTTTCTTCTGGTCGTCAACGCCTCAAATGCGGATAAGGATTATCTCTGGGTTCTCCACCAGGAAGCTCCCTTCGCGGTGCAGGTCGATAACCTGAGTGATGCCTACAGCCAGTTGGCCCTGCAGGGGCCCGAGGCGGAGAAAATCCTCCAGCCGCTCACCGATATCAACCTCGTGGACCTGAAGTCGTTCAGATCGAGGCGGGGCAAGGTGGCCGGAATCGAGACACTCGTTTCCAGGACGGGATACACTGGTGAAGACGGGTTTGAAATCTACACCCTTTCTCCGAATCCGGGAGTCATCTGGGAAGCCATCCTGGAACTTGGTCGGGGCTTCGGCCTCCTCCCGGTGGGGCTCGGCGCCAGGGATACCCTTCGACTCGAAGCCAAGCTCATGCTCTACGGCAACGACATCGACGAGACGACGACCGTCCTCGAGGCGGATCTCAAGTGGATCATCAAGCTTGACAAAGGCGATTTTCTTGGGAGGAAACCGCTGGAGGAACAAATGGCCAGGGGCCCCTGGCGGAAGATCGCCGGGTTCGAGCTCGTGGACAAGGGCATTGCCCGGCCTCATTACCCTGTCTTCATCAAAGGACAAGAGGTCTCGACCGTGTGCTCCGGCTCATTCTCTCCCTTCCTCAAGAAGAGTATCGGTTTGACCTACCTGCCTGCTGAATCGACCGGCTATGGGACGGAACTGGAAATCGGCATCCGGGATAGGCGGGCCAAGGCCAAAGTCGTCCCGACGCCTTTCTATAAAAGAAAAAAACAGTGAGGGGTCCTGTATTTTGATTGGAGGGAAAATGTATCCGAATGATTTCTACTTCACGAGAGACCATGAGTGGGTCCAGGTTAACGGGGATCAAGCCACGGTCGGGATTACCGATTTTGCCCAGAAGCAGCTGGGCGATGTGATCTATGTGGAACTCCCGGCCCCCGGAAAACGGCTTGAATTTCATCAGACACTCGGCGTCATCGAATCGGTGAAATCGGTGTCCGATGTCTTCTCTCCGGTCTCCGGCGAGGTCGTGCAGGTTAACGAGGAGTTGAACGCGGCGGCTGATTTGCTGAACAAGGATCCTCACGGCAAAGGCTGGATCGTCCGGATCAAAATGAAAGATAAAGCCGACCTGGGGAAACTCCTGTCGGCAACGGACTACGAAAAGTACATCGAGGGACTCGAAACCTGACCGTCGCCGGATCGAATGAAGGGGATTGAAAAGCCATGAGCTATATTTCTCTGAGCGATCAAGACAAACAGGAGATGATGGCCAGAATCGGAATTTCCTCTATGGATGAACTGCTTAGCTCGGTGCCGGAGCATATTAAGCTGAAAAAGAGCCTGAGCCTTCTTCCCCCCCTCTCCGAGCCCGAACTCGTCCGGCACTTTCAAGAGCTCGGCGATAAGAACAGCTATTCTGATTATCTTTCTTTCTTGGGAGCCGGCGCCTATGATCATTTTATTCCCGCAGTGGTTGATTATCTGAGCTCGCGGGGCGAGTTCGTCAGCCCCTATACTCCCTACCAGGCCGAGGTCAGCCAGGGCACTCTCCAGATCATTTTTGAATTCCAGACACTTATCTGTCAGCTCACCGGCCTGGATATTGCGAACGCGTCTCTCTACGAGGGCGCAACCGCTGCGGCCGAAGCCGTGCTGATGGCCCATCGTCTCAAAGAGAAGCCGAAGGTGCTGGTCGCCAGGAGTGTCCACCCCCAATACCGCGAGGTGATCAGAACCTACGTCTGCAATTTGCCGATCAAGACGGAAGAGCTCGATTGGGCTTCCGACGGCGGCCTGAACCTCGATGATCTGAAGAAGAAACTGGCCGAGGGCGTGAGCGGCGTCGTCGTGCAATCGCCCAATTTCTTTGGGGTGGGAGAAGACCTGAGGGCGGCGGCAGAGCTTGCCCACAGCCACCAGGCAATCTTCATCGTCGTCGTCGCCGAGGCGTCTTCCTTGGGCCTGTTCCAGGCGCCCGGACTTCTCGGCGCGGACATCGTCACCGGAGAGGCCCAATCGTTCGGTCTCCCCCCGAGCTTCGGCGGACCCTTTCTCGGTTTCATGGCCTGCGCCAAAGAATTTGTCCGCCAGCTTCCCGGCCGGATCGCCGGCCAGACCGTCGATGTCGAAGGCAAGCGGGGGTTTGTGCTGACTCTGGCGACCCGGGAACAACACATCCGCCGGGAACGGGCGACTTCAAACATCTGCACCAACCAAGCCCTCTGCGCCCTGCGGGCGACAGTGTTCCTGGAAACGCTGGGACAAGAAGGTCTGAAAGAGCTGGCTTGGCAGAATGTCCAGAAGGCCAATTACGCGCTCGGGAAGCTGACCGGACTCAAGGGGGTCAGGAGAAAATTCAGTCGGCCCGTCTTCAATGAGTTCGTCTGTGAATTCCCCAAGGACTGGGACGGGATCCGTCGATTTTTGAAAAAAAAGGGGATTGTGGGCGGGCTCGGGCTCGGAGGGCTCTATCCCGAACTCCGCAACTGTGCGCTCTTCTGTGTGACCGAGGTGCATCGCAAAGAAGACATTGACCGGCTGGTTCAAGCCGTAGAGGAGGCGCTTCGATGATCCGCGAGCCATTGATCTTCGAGATCAGCGCCAAGGGCAAAAGAGGCTTTTCCTTTCCCAGGCTCGATGTCCCGGCCGAGAATGATGTCCTTCGCGGCCTTCCGTTGCGCGATGGAATCGAGGGTTTCCCCCGAGTTTCGGAGATCGAGGTGACGAGGCATTTTACTCGCCTCTCCCAGACAAACCACTGTATCGACATCGGTTTCTACCCCCTCGGTTCATGCACCATGAAATACAATCCCAAGCTGAATGAGAAGATTGCCGCGTTTCCGGCTTTTGCGTCGGCTCATCCTCTGGCGGATGCAGAGCTGGTGCAAGGGAATCTAGAGATCCTCAAAACCCTGGAAGAGTCGCTCTGCGAGATAACCGGCATGGATGCTTTCACCCTCCAACCGGCGGCCGGCGCCCACGGCGAGCTCACAGGAATGATGCTCATCCGGGCTTGCTTGACCGACCGCGGAAACCCGCGCCGGATCGTCTTGATCCCCGACTCGGCTCACGGGACCAACCCCTCGAGCGCCCACATCTGCGGCTACACCGTAAGAGAAGTCAAGTCCAATGAGAACGGGACGATCGACTTGGATTCCCTGGCCCAGGCGATGACTGACGACGTGGCCGCCCTGATGGTCACCAACCCCAACACGCTGGGCGTCTTTGAAGCGGACATTTGCGAGATCAGCGAGATCGTGCACAAAAAAGGCGGCTTCATCTACATGGATGGAGCCAACATGAACGCCCTGACCGGCATCGCCCGGCCCGGCGAAATGCTGGTCGACGTCATTCACCTCAACCTCCACAAGACCTTTTCGACTCCCCACGGCGGCGGCGGGCCCGGCTCCGGCCCGGTCGGTGTGAGAAAGACTCTCGAGCCTTATCTTCCCGTCCCTGTGATCGGAAGGAGATCCGGCCGCTATGTCCTCGATTTCAAGCGGCCAAAAACGATCGGACGCGTCCGCAGCTTCTATGGCAACTTCCTGGTCATCGTCCGGGCCCTGGCCTACATCCTAACCCTGGGCGCCGAGGGGTTGAGAGAGATGTCCGAGATCGCCGTCCTCAACGCCAATTACATCCGCAAAAGCCTGGAGGGGGAGTACCATCTGAAATATACCTGCCCGACCCTGCACGAGTGCGTTTTCTCGGACAAATTGCAAAAGGAGTTCGGTGTCCAGAACATCGACATCGCGAAACGGCTGATAGACTATGGCGTCCATCCGCCGACCATGTCCTTCCCCCTGATCGTCCACGGCGCCCTGATGATCGAGCCGACCGAGACCGAGAGCAGGCGCGACCTGGATATGTTCATCGAGGCGATGAAGCAGATCGCCCGGGAGGCCCGGGAAAACCCAGAGCTCCTGAGGTCCGCCCCCCACCTGAGCTACGTGAGGCGGCTCGACGAAACTCGGGCCGCGCGCACGCCCGTGCTCCGCTGGGAACCGATGTCCGAAGCGGAAAAATAAACCATGGCCATCCAAGACCTGATCCTCAACCTCCTGAAGTACTGGGCCGACCAGGGATGCTATCTGGCCCAGACCTATGACCTCGAAGTCGGCGCCGGGACGATGACCCCAGATACCTTCTTCCGGGTCCTGGACAAGAGGCCCTGGAAGGTGGCCTACATCCAACCCTCGCGACGTCCGGCCGACGGCCGCTACGGAGAAAATCCCCATCGCGTTCAGAAGCACTTCCAATGCCAGGTCATTATCAAGCCATCGCCGGCCGATATCCAGCAGGTTTACCTGAACAGTCTGAGCTCGCTCGGCATTTCGCTCCGGGAACACGACCTGCGTTTCGACGAAGACAATTGGGAGTCTCCGACAATCGGCGCCTGGGGCGTCGGCTGGCAGGTCCTGCTCGACGGCCTGGAGATCACCCAGTTCACTTATTTCCAGCAGACCGGGGGGATCGACCTGTCACCGGTTCCGGTCGAGATCACCTACGGGCTTGAGCGTCTGGAGATGTTCCTGGAAGAAAAAGATAATATCTATGATCTGGATTGGTCCAGGGATGTGAGCTACCGGGACTTGCGTCTGCGCGAAGAGAAAGAATTTTCCGATTACAACTTCAACCAGGCCACAACCGACATTCTCCGTCAATCCTTTTTGTTTTATGAAAAAGAGGCCGGTCATCTGATCGATAAGAGTCTCCTTCTTCCGGCCTACGACATGTGCCTGAAATGTTCTCACGTCTTCAATCTCCTCGACTCACGCGGGGCCATCAGCGTCACCGAGCGGGTGAAAATGATCACCCAGATCAGGGGCCGGGTGAACGAGATCGCCCGCAGGTACACGGCGGGGGAGGTGGTCGGCTGATGGAATTCTTGCTCGAAATCACCGCCGAAGAGATGCCTTCATCGCACGTCAAAGCCGCGCTGGGGCAATTGAAAGAGAAAATCGAGGCCGAGCTGCTGCCTGCCCGCCTGAGCACAGTCCCGCTCAAGATCTACGGCACCTGCCGGAGATTGGTTGTCCTCGGCGATTTCGCCGCGAGGGAGGAAGACCAGGAAGAGGTCGTCACCGGGCCGCCCCAGAAAGTGGCCCTCAATCCCGACGGCACCCCCAGTCCCGCGGCCAGGGGGTTCGCCAAGTCACAGGGCCTGAACGTCGAAGACCTCCTGGTCATCAAGACGGAGAAAGGAGACTATCTGGGCTACAAAAAGATCCGGAGGGGAAGATCCAGCCAGGATATCCTTGCGACCGCCCTTCCCCGGATCATCTCCTCGCTCTCCTTTCCCAAGATGATGCGCTGGGGCGAGAGCCAATTCCGGTTCTCCCGTCCGATCAAAAATTTCCTGTGCCTGTGTGACGGAAAGGTTGTTCCGTTCACGGTGGAAGGGATCCCCTCGGGGAATTCAACCTGCGGGCATAAGATCCATTCCCCGGAAACCTTCTCGGTCAAATCCTTCCGGGAGTACAAAGAAACCCTCAGGAAAAATCGGGTCATCATTGATCCTGAAGAAAGGCGAAAGCTGATCCTTTCTCAGATCGGCGAAAAATTGGCGCCTCTGAAGGCCGATCTTCATTCCGACGAAGATCTGCTGGAAAAACTCGTCTATGACGTTGAAAGCCCTTTTGTCGTCATGGGATGTTTCCCCGAGCGCTACCTGAGTCTTCCCTTGGAGGTCCTGAGCACGGCCATGAGGGAGGGGCAAAAGCTCTTCTCCGTGGTTAAGGATAAAAAGCAGTTGCCCTCATTTCTCGGAGTGGCTGACGCGCACAAAGATTCCAAATCCCTGATTCAGAGGGGCAATGAACGGGTTCTCAGGGCCAAACTGGAGGATGCCAAATTCTTTTGGGAGCAGGACCTCAAGGTTCCCCTCAAGTCCCGTTCGGCCGGCCTCAGGGAGGTCGTGTTCCAGGAAAAACTGGGAAGTTACGAAGATAAATGCGAGCGGCTTAAAAAGATCGTCGCCTACCTCTGTGACAAAGTCGGGGCTCAGAAGATCAAGAAGGAAGCGATCCAGGGGGCAGATCTCTGCAAGGCGGACCTGGTGACGGACATGGTCAGAGAGTTCCCTTCTCTGCAAGGAAAGGTCGGCGGACTCTACGCCCGCGCGGAAGGCTACCCGCCGGTCGTCTCTCAGGCTATCTATGAGCATTATCAGCCCCAGAGTCTAGAGGATGAATCTCCCTCGACATTGGGCGGTGCGGTCCTCTCTCTGGCCGACAAAATCGATTCGATCGTCGGTGTCGCGGGCGTAGGAATTCAGGTCACGGGGTCGAGCGACCCCTTCGGCCTGCGCCGGAATGCTCACGGCGTTTGCAAGATCATCCTCGACAAGAAACTCCGGTTTTCCTTCGGGCTGCTTCTGGACAAAGCGCTCGCGGTTTACGGCGAAAAATTGAAAAAACCGGCCGGCGATATTAAGAACTATTGTTTGGAATTTTTCACCAGCCGGCTGCGCTATATCTACGAGAAGAAGGGCTACCGCTACGACCTGATCAACGCCGCGCTCGCTCCCGGAATTGACATCATTCAAGATAGCTTTCTCAGAGTCAAAGCCCTGGACGGGCTCAAGACGAGCCCCCGCTTCGAACCGCTCATCCTGATGGCCAAACGGGTCAATAACATCCTCCGCGACCAGCCACTCTATAAGATCAACTCCGAGCTCTTTATCGAAAAAGAAGAGCGCGAGCTGCACTCGACCTTTTCGATCATCAAGGAAAATGTCACGCCGATGATCGCCAAGGGGGATTTTGGACAGGCCCAGAACATCGTTTTCCGGATCCAACCTTCCCTGACCAGCTTTTTTGAAAAGGTGCTGGTCATGGCGGAGGAGAAAAAGCTAAAGCAAAACCGGCTCGCCCTCCTTCAGTCCATCAGCAGATTGTTCCTTCAGGTAGCGGATTATTCGCAGATTGTGGTCGAGGGCGAGAAAGCTGAGAAAAGCTAGATACTGTAATCGTTCTTCTTGGTGGGGTCTTCCTTCACCGCCGTCGTTTCGTCCAAGAACTTCTGTTCAAGGGCAATGATCTTGACCAGCGTCCCGGGATAATTTTGGTCCTTCTTTTCGCCATAGGGGTTGAATTGGACACCGACCTGATATTCATAGCTCTTTCCGGGGTTATAAGAAGACCAACGCACCTCGCCTCGGAGGGTTAACGGGATCCTTTCTCCAGGAACCGAAATGCTGAGGAAGACTCTAGCCAGAAAATCCAAAGGCTTGTGAGTGAGAAAGCGGATGCCGCCACGGCTCAGGTCCAGGACCGGACAAAATTCTTCGGCGAACTCGTCACCGGCAAAAAGTTTGCGGTCTTTCCTATAAGAAACGGTAGCCCCGGGGATCCTGAATCGCTCGCAGGTCCTTCTTTCTAAGCCATTCTCTTCCATGGCCGGCCTCCCTTTGTTCCTCCCCTGCAGCCTTCGCTCAGAGGTGCTTCCTAAAATATATCAAAAAGAGAACAAAAGTCAAAAGGTAATTGAGCGTCGCCTCGTCTATCTCGTCACATAGGGCACAAGGGCGCTTTTTTGGTCGCTTTGTGCCTTCGGTTTTCTGGAAAGACAGGCCCGAATTTCTGGCAGATCTTGGGGACTCAAGTGAAGGCCAAGCTCGGAATCACTTCGGACCTTCTAAGAGGATTCGCGAAACCGAATCGACCAGCCCTCCCGAGCCAAGATAGAGCGCGGTCCGCTGATGGTGGGATTGGGGAACGACGTCCAGGATGGGGTTTCCCTGTTCGTCCACGGCACTTCCTCCTGCTTCACGGCACATGAATGCCACGGGCGCCGCCTCATACATCAACCTGAGCTTGCCCTGGGGACGATTCTTGCTGGGGTCGGGGTGGTTGACGATGGCGGGGTACATGAAGAGTCCGCCGTCGGTCAGGATACGGTGGAAGTCCCCGGCGAGGGCGCCCAGGTAGCGGAAGCCGTATTTCTTTTCGTTCTCGCGAATCCACTGTTGCACCGGTGGGGCAAATGTCTCCCGGTTCGATGAATTGAATGAGAGTTCCCACTTCTTTTTTTCTTCCGGGAGGGTCAGCCGTATCGGCCGGACATAGTTCATGGTTTCGTCCATGTGAAAACGCCAGCATCCGGCGTCACGGAGGGCGATCGTAAAGGTCCCGGTGGGAATGACGAACATCCCCGCGGCGATGAATTCCCTGCCGGCCCGGAGGTGCCTGTCTTCGGGCCCATCCAGGTCCCGCTTGGCCACTCCGAACAGAAAACCGACGGGCAGGTTGTGGCGAACATTGGAGGAGCCGTCCAGCGGGTCATAATAGACAAAATACCTGCCTCCCTCGAGGTTCATCGAAATGATGTCTTTTTCTTCTTCGCTCACCGCCTGGATAACCCGGCCCGACCGGCGCAGGTGATACTTAACGACCTCGTTGGCGATCTCGTCCATCTGCATCACGTCCTCGCCTTGGACATTGACCGAGCCGGCCAAGCCCAGGTTCCCGCGTAGCGCGCCGGTGAGATAGTAATACTGTATGCGCTTGGCCGAATTCATCAAGGCGTTCATCAAGATCAGGAAGTTGTAGGTGCGGTTATGGCGCTCCTGATGCTCGAGCAAAAAATCCATGAAGGTCTCGTCGAATTGAAGCACGTTCGTCCTCCTTACTTTTCAAATCATACCCCCCCTCTGATCCAATGGCAAGTCCTATTCGATTTGAATTGACTTCCTCCGCCAGACTGTTTAACTTAATCATGAAATCGAGCTCATGCCAATGACAGGGGAAAACGAATGGACGTTCTCAGTCTGAGCCGGCTGCAATTCGCCGTCACGGCGGCTTTTCATTTTGTATTTGTGCCCCTCACATTGGGACTCTCGGTTCTCGTCGCCTACTGGGAGACCCGATACCTGAAAACGAAAGATGATCTCTATCTGAAGATGACCAGGTTCTGGGGAAAGTTGTTCCTGATCAATTTTGCCCTGGGTGTCGTCACCGGCCTGACCATGGAATTCCAGTTCGGGATGAACTGGGCCGAATATTCTAAGTATGTCGGCGACATCTTTGGCGCCCCGCTGGCCATCGAGGCGACGGTGGCCTTTTTCCTGGAATCGGTTTTCCTCGGCGTCTGGGCCTTCGGCTGGAACAAGGTGAGTCCCAAGGTGCATGCTTTTTCGATCTGGCTGGTCGCGGTCGCCGCCAACCTCTCGGCCTTGTGGATCGTTCTCGCCAACGGCTGGATGCAGCACCCCGTGGGCTTTGTCTTGAGGAACGGCCGGGCCGAGATGGTCAATTTCTGGGCCCTCATCACCAATCGGGCCGGCTGGGGCGAATTCTTCCACGCCGTTCTGGCGGGGTTTGTCGTGGCTGCTTTTTTTGTCATGGGGATCTCCGCCACCCATCTCCTCCGCAAGAATAATCCCGTCTTCTTCAAGACGTCTTTCCGGACGGCTGCGGTCTTCGGACTCGTGAGTTCCCTCCTCGTGGCCGTGAGCGGCGACTACCAGGCGCTGGGGCTGGCCAAGACGCAGCCGGCCAAGATGGCCGCCATGGAATCACACTGGGAATCGAAGACGGAAGCTCCCTTCCATCTCCTCCTTTGGCCCAGTCCGAGGCAGGAGAAAAATTCAATCGAAACGCTGAGAATCCCAAAGGGATTGAGCCTCCTGGCCTTTCATGAAGGAGGCGCCATGGTCAAGGGCCTGAAGGAATTTCCGGTCGACGAGCGCCCGCCTGTTCTCCCGATATTTCTGAGCTTTCGGCTGATGGTTCTCCTCGGACTCCTTTTTATCTTGGTGTCTTTGGCTGCTTGGCTCAGCTCGCGGAAGGGAAGGATCGATGGGAACCGGTTTTTATTGAAGCTGACCTTAGTTATCCTTCCTTTTCCCTATATCGCAGCCCAGCTCGGCTGGATCGTGACAGAGGTCGGCCGGCAGCCCTGGCTCGTCTATGGCGTTTTGAAGACGTCGGAGGGCGTTTCTAAGTCGGTCTCGCATACTAACGCAGTCGTCTCTCTCATCGGCTTCAGTCTGATCTACGGGCTGCTCGCGGCGGCCGATATCTATCTCCTGGCCAAGAACGCGCGCCAAGGCCCTCCCGACCGGGGAGGAGCGAAATGACGCTTCAGGTACTCTGGTTTGTTCTCTGGGGGGTCTTGTGGACGATCTATTTTGTGCTGGATGGTTTTGATCTTGGAGCGGGAATCCTCTACGGAAACCTCGGAAAGAATGAAGCCGACAAGAGCGTTATCCGGAGAACCATCGGGCCGGTCTGGGGCGGGAATGAAGTCTGGCTGATCACCGCCGGAGCGGCGACCTTCGCCGCCTTCCCCGCAACCTATGCCCTGATGTTCAGCTTCATGTATCCTGCGTTGCTGATCATCCTCTTCGCCCTCATCTTCCGGGGAGTGGCCCTGGAATTCAGGGGAAGAGGGGAAGGCTCGGCCTGGAGAAAAGGCTGGGATTTGTTTATCGGCCTGGGGAGCTTTGTCGCCGCGCTCCTGTTCGGGGTCGCTTTCGGCAATCTCTTCCGAGGGCTGCCGTTTGACGCCAATGGATACCACGGTTCTCTCCTTTCCCTTCTTAATCCTTACGGGCTTTTGACAGGTCTGCTTTTTGCCCTGATGTTCACCGTCCACGGGGCCTTATGGCTGGCCGCGAAGTCTTCGGGCAACGTGCAAAGGAGAGCGCTCCGCCTGGCCTCTCGCCTATGGTATTTCTTCTTGGTTGTGGCCGCGTTTTTCTTGATCATAACCAAGTTTGACACACGTCTTTTTGATAACTATTTCAGGCACCCGTTCCTTTTTATCCTGCCTTTGTCGGCCGTCCTTGCGCTCTGGGGGATCGGGCTGTTCCTTTCGAAAGGAAAGACGCTCGCGGCCTTCACCTCGTCTTGCCTGACGACCGCAATGATCACCTTCACCGGCTTGGCGGGTCTCTACCCCAATCTCATTCCCTCCCGTCTGGACCCGGCCTCCAGCCTGACGATTTTCAATTCGTCGAGCAGTGCCTATACGCTGAGGATCATGACGGTCGTAGCCCTGATTTTCGTCCCGCTGATCATCGGCTACCAGCTCTGGGTCTACCGGGTCTTCCGGGGTCCCGTTTCGGGTGAAGACGCCGAAGAGCGCGAATCTTACTAACGAAGAGCAGGACCCGCACTGGGCCCCTTGGCCCTTGCCGGGAAAAGCTCAGGGCCCTGATTCTCGGCGGGCCTCCGACTATCACCGGCCTTCCCTTTCCTAACCTCGCGCGGTGTTTTATAATAAAAATGCGGCGATTGAGTTGACGACGAGAGATCATGCGTTCGGGACTTGCCCTGAAAATCGTTGGCTTTTATAAAGGCCTGAGGACCAAGAATCTGTCCACTCTGGCCGCGTCCGTATCCTTTTTTGCCTTTCTTTCTCTTTTTCCTTTTTTTGTGCTCTTGGTCTCGTTGGCCTCCCTCTTCTTTAATCAAAAGGCAGTATTGCCGAAACTCGAGCCGCTGTTGCGGACATTCCCCAAAGGCGTCGTCGAGACTGTCACAAACACTCTCAAGGCCGCCCTTTCCCAGGGAAAAGTTGTTTCTGTCCTCAGCTTTGTCTTGCTGGCAATAGCCTCTTATGCTGTTTTTGGCCAGCTTCAGACCGCTCTGAATAGTGTCTTCCGGGCGCAGAAGGTGGCCAAGAGTTGGATCAGGACTCTGAGAACGTTCGTTTTTTTCGTGGCCTTCGCCCTCATTCTCCTGGGGCTGCTCCTGGCCGGAGGCACGATTCTTTTTCTTTCTTCCAAACTGAAGAGGCTTCCGCTTCTTCCGTCCTTGTTCCTGGTTGAAGGAAGCACGATCCTTGTTGAGGTTCTCCTAATTTCTTTTTCTTACCGCTATCTTGCCTTCAAGATGCTAGCTTGGAGAAATGTGTTTATCGGCGGTTTGGTTGCTTCCGTGGGCTGGGAAATCCTGAGATTGCTTTTTGGCTTGTATGTCAGCTTGTTAGGGGGCGGCACAGCGATCTATGGCACAATCGGCTCTGTTTTTCTCTTGATGCTGTGGCTGTACTACTCTGTCATTATCTATCTCGTTGGAGCGCACGTCAGCGTAGAGATCGAATGAGAAGAAGTCTCCTTCGCCGAGTTTTCCGCCGGAAGATACTCCTGCTTGTGAGTTTGCTGTTGATTCTCCTGCTGTCCCTGCTTTTGGTCCTGGTTCACACTCCCTGGGTCAGAGCCTTCGCCCTGAAAAAGGCCGCAGCCTACGTCGAGAGCCAGTATGGAATCAAGCTCGTGGCTGACTCACTCCAATATGACCTCGCGACTCTGCGCATTTGGTTGACCAATGTCTCTCTCACCGTCGGGAAATCGGATTTTCCCGCTTTTTTCCAGGCCGACGAGGTGAGGGTCCGCCTCCCTATCTCCTTCTTATTCAAAAGAGGATTCCATCTCAAAGAATTGGCCGTGGAGCGCCCGAGGGTGCGCATCATTTATTCCGATCGCGGGATTCCGAACACTCCCTCGCTGCCCTCTTCGACGACACCCTTATCTTTCATCCTTGAAAGAGCCTCGATTCGAGAGGGGCTTTTTGTCTTTTCCGATCCGGCCGGTCATATCGACATCAAAATGCCCGGAATTAGAATTGATGTCGCCTGGCTCGAACGGTCCGTTCATGCCATCCGTCTGGCGGCCAAGGACGAAGGCCTTGCGGAGATCGGCCGGACCAGGATTCCGATCCGGGGACTCATGCTGGCGGGCGTGTTCGATCCGGACCAGGCCGCGATCAAAGAGCTCTCCGTGAGTCTGGACCAAAACAAGCTTCAAATAAAGGGGCAAGTGAAGGACTTGCTCTCACCCAAATTTCAACTTGAGGCGCAGGCTGATTTCGCCGCGCCGGACATTCAGCGGATCCTTAACCTTCAAGCGGACCTGGAGGGGCGATTAGAGTTGAGGGCAAATTTTTCCGGCGGCTTCAAAAAATTTACCGCGGAGGGAAAGCTTGCCGGCCGGAATCTTGGATTCGGTTCCTGGCGGAAGGCCAGCCTTGACGCTACCTTCCGCTGGGACGGGGGATCCTTCTTGGTCCCCTCATTCAGGGTTGAATCTCCGCTCGGAAATCTATTTGGGAAAGCCGGATCCTCGGCTCAAGACGGCGGCCGCGAGAACGGCGTCGAAGTCTCATGGGATTCGTTGGACCTGCGCCGTGTTTTGGAGGACTTGAAATTGCCGCTGAGGATCGCCTCCCGTTCCGAAGGCAATCTGCAGGCTCGATGGAGCGGGTCCTTCTTCCCCTCGCTTCGAGCGAAAGCGGATATAAAGCTGGCCCCCACCCGGGAGTCTCACTCAGGCGTGGTCTACCCGCCGCTCTCCGGCTGGATAAAAGCCGATCTCGAGCCCTCTTCTTCTGCTGCGCATTCTTCTCTAGTGCTGATCCGGGGCAAGCTCGCTAGGAGCGGAAAGAGCGAAATCGGCATCGATGCGAAGGCTGCCCTGAGCCGGGAATCCCTGGATCTTTCGGCCGTTCGGTTGTCTTTGCCGGGCGGAGTGATCGATGCCTCGGCCCGTTATCCCTTGAGAAACAAAAACGGACCCCTTGGATTCTCGATCCGAGCGGAGAAGATCGTTCTCGAGAGGACCGCCGAGTTCTTGGGATTTCCTCAAGATCTGCGCGGCACCATTGACCTTGATGCCAAGGGGGCCGGAGGGGTGGACAGTCCGGAGATTGAGTTTCGTGCCACCGGCGAGAATCTGAAATACGGGAACGTCGAGCTGGGCCGGGCGAACCTAGAAGGAAAATCCGCCGCGCGGTCAGTTCGGATTCCGATTTTCCTCGGACACATTTCCCATTTCCAGCGTCGGTGTGATCTTGCTTCGGCCTCCCTACGACATGAAGGGGACGTTTTCGTTCGGCAACCTGGCGCTCGATTCTCTATTAAAACTCGCTTATCCGGGAAACAAACGCCGGGTTGGCGGGAACCTAACCGGAACTGTCGATTATCGCGCCTCCCTTAGCAAGCCCGCAGACACTCTCCGGGCCGACATTTCGGTTGAGAAAATCTCCTTTGGTCCTCCGGAACTTCCGATGACGAATCAGGGACCCATAAAGATCTCTTTCGATGGGAGGTCCCTGGATGTCAAAGAGATGACCCTGGAAGGACCGGGCACTCGCATCCAAATCCAGGGAGATGTCCCGGCGCATCCTTCCTCCGGGAGGGGACTTCTTTCTCTCCAGGCCGGGATCGACCTCGCCCTACTCAAAATGGTCGGCCAGGACATCGACGCTCGGGGCCGGGCGGAAATCTCGGCGAAGATAACCGGGTCCCTTTCTGCCCCCGAGGTTGAGCTTGGGGGGGAAATCAAAGAAGGAAGTCTACTGCTGAAACCGATGGGCCTTTTCTTCGAAGGCATCGGCCTGCGTTTTGCGGTCAGAGGAAACCAGGCTGAGGTTGATAAAGCCGTTTTCCGTTGGGGAAAAGCCGTGGGCACTCTGGCTGCAAAATTTCCTTTGCACGCGGTCCTGCCATCGGTTCCCAGTGGGACGGGACCGGATCTTATCCGGTTGCACGGAGAAATTCGCGACTTCGACCTCGGCGACTTGAGTCCCGCCCTCCATCTTGGATTCCTCCAGGGAATGAGCGGAAAGGTCGATTTGGGTCTCGACCTTCAGGGGAGATCTCCTCGATGGACCGACCTGGCGGGAGAATTGGATATCAACACGTTGCGAATATCCGCCGGAGGAATGTCTTTCGGGCAAGAAGAAAAATCCAGGATTTTGGTCAAGGAAGGACGATTCGACCTTCAGGGCCTGAAGTTGTCCGGAGCCGGACTATCTCTTGATCTCTCCGGATCGGTGAATCTGCCACAGAGAATTCTCGCCGGAGTCGTTTTGCGGGGGCGGCTGGATTCGGCTGTCCTCAAGCCGTTTCTCACGGCAGCAGAAATCAGTGGGCAAGTCGACCTCATAATCCAAGCTTCGGGCGAACTCGGGAACCCCCAGCTTGACGGGACTCTTGACGCTAAAAGCATCGTCATGCGTTGGCCGGAATATAGGCTTTATCTCAGGGGGATGGAGGGGAAAATCGATCTCCAGAAGAACCGCATCGTCATCCAGAACATTCACGGAATACTCAACCAAGGTAACTTCTCTATTCGCGGCGCCATCAACTGGGACCATTTCCTTCTCGGCGGTGCGGACGTTCAGATAACTGCCGACAACGTCATGACCAATTATCCCCAGGGATTGCTCGGCGAGCTGGCCCTGGATCTAAGGCTCGGGTCAGACGGACGCAGACAAAAGCTGAGCGGAAAAGTGACCCTGATCCAGGGACAGTACGCCGAGGACTTTTATCTCGGATCCCCGCTCTCCGGCATCTTTGCAAGGAGTTACACGCCGGTCTATACAGAGCGCAGCCCGCTCCTCGATCGTTTGGACTTCAACGTCGATCTCACGACCGCTAACCCGGTCCAAATCCGAAACAATGTCGCCGATGCCCAGGTCCAGGCGGCGCTAAAACTCACGGGAACACCGTATAATCCCGGTTTGGGAGGTCGATTAACGGTTGTCGAGGGTGGAAGGGGCACCTTCGCGGGCAACAGTTATCAAATCGAACAGGGGAGCGTGGATTTCGTCAACCCGAACAGGATCGTGCCCGACGTCAACTTGAGAGCGGTGACCAAAGTCAGCGGCTATACGATCCAGCTGAGTTTGAGCGGCACCCCCGGCCATCTTTCGGCCGGCCTCACGTCTGATCCCGTGCTTCCCGAATCGAGCATCATCTCGCTTCTCATGACCGGGGTCCCGCTTCGGGACGTCAAATCTCCGGTCCTGAATGTCTTGGGGGATCAGACCTTGACCTACCTCGGCGGCGCACTCACCGGGCGGTTGGGGAAGACCGTGGCCAGAGGGTTGGGGGTTGAGTCCTTACGCATCGACACCGGCCTCGTCTCACCCCAGCAAAGCCCGGAGGCGCGAATCACAATCGGCCAGCACTTGGCGCCCGATCTCCAATTGATTTTTTCCCAGGGCCTTCGAGATTCCAACAACCGGATCATCATCCTCAATTTTGAGCCGCTCAGGGACTTCAATTTTCAGGCCCTCCACCAGCAGAGCGATGTCTATCGGTTCAGCATCCAGAACGAATTGCACTTTGGCCCATCCACTCTGGGTTCCCTGCCTCCGGAATATTTGATCGTCCAGAAACCGCTCGAGATCGGACGAGTCGAATTGAGCGGCGACCTCGGCTTTCCCGAGAAGACGGTCCGGAAACGGCTCTCGCTCAAGGAGGGCCAAAAGATTCGACTTTTTTTCCTACCGAAAGGGCGTCCAGAAGCTCAGAGATCTGTACCGAAAATCAGGCCACCTCCAGGCGGCGATCAGAGCCGCAAGAGAAACCGACGGCGGGCACATCAACATTTCCTTTCGAATCCAGGCCGGCCCGCGGGTAGAAATTCAGAGCCAAGAGCTGCGCATCCCGAGGTCTCTCCGTGAAACTCTCGAGAGGGCTTGGATGCAAAACTCCGACGATAGAATCAGGCTCGATGACGTCCAGCGAAAAACGGCAGCCTACCTGTGTTCGAAGAGGTATTTTCGCGCCGAGGCCGCGGCCCGGGTCGAGAGCGAAAGCCAAACGGATCGAAGGGTGCTGATCACTGTGAATGCGGGAAACCGCTTCGGCCGGCCCGTTCTCATTTTTACAGGAAACAAATCACTTGCTCAATCGCGGCTGATCAAGGTTCTGGATCCAAAGACGATCTGCTCCGATGTCTTCACCGCGCCCCAAAATTCCTCCCGGACGCTGAGGGATTTTTACCGCCAGAGTGGCTACCTTCAGGCCCGCGTGGAACGGCCGGTCACGAGCTACGGTCGGGACGGGAAGTCCGTCAGCGTAACCTTCAAGATCGAAGAAGGGCCTCTGTTTTTCATCCGGAGCATTGCCTTTGAAGGCAACCGGTCGGTCGACGGCAGCGCCCTCCTGAAGGCCAGCGGCCTTCGCACCGGCGAGATTTTTCTGCCCGAGAGGTTCGATCGGAGTCAATCCAACCTGCAATCCGTTTATGAGGTCAAGGGTTTCAACCGGGTTGATATCGAAGCCGGATTCCGTCTGGATCAGGCCAATTCCGGCCTGGCCGTCGACTACAAGATCACGGAAAATTCCCGGGCGGCTATCAGCGACATCCAGATCTCCGGCAACAGAATGACGGGTTCGGGATTCATCCGGGACGTCCTGAGCTTTCGGAAAGGAGACCTGGTCACGTTTCGCCGCCTGAATGAATCACGGCGGGATCTCTATAACCTGGGGGTATTCCAAACGGTGAACATTGACGCTGTGCCGGCAGAGGGATCGGCCTCTCCAGCCGACCCGGCACGGGTTGAAGAGAGTGCTCCGCTGCCCTACGTGGCCAAGATCAATGTTGCCGAATCAAAGCCGGTTACGTTGCGGTATGGGCTGCAATTTGATACCGAGACCATGTTCGGCGGCAATGCCGAGCTCGTCCACCGCAATCTTTTCCGCAGGGCAGTCTCCCTGGGCGGAAGCACTAACCTCGACCGTCATGAACAAGCGGGCCGGGCCTTCATCCAAACTCAGCATTTCCTCGGCAAAGCCGATACCCAGTTCTTTGTCTATTTCGATCGCCGGGTCGAGCCTGCCTTTGACGTGGAAGTGCGGGGATTAACCTTGCAGCAGCAGCGGAAGCTCGGGGAGAGGTCCATCCTCTCCTATGATTATTCCTTTGAACGGAACCGCAGCCTCGCGCCGGGCGGGCCGCTGAATCAAGCGTTCAATATAGGAAGGCTTACGCTAGCGCTGACCAATGATTCCAGGGATGACGTCTTCGATCCGAGAAAGGGGCGCTTCGTCTCCCAGACGCTGGAGTACGGAGCCAGGTTTCTGGGGTCGGAGGTGCGCTATCTTCGCTATTTCGGGCAATCCTTTTTTTACTTCCGGCTGACGCCTTTTCTTGTTTATGCGACTGGGCTTCGGCTGGGATTGGGACAGGGCCTGGGGAGGGATCTTCTGCCGGGGCAAAGATTTTTCGCCGGAGGCAGCAACACGATCCGGGGGTTCGATTTCCATGAGATCGGTCCCAAGGACCCGGCGACAGGCGAAGCCGTTGGGGGAAATGCGCTCTTTGTGCTCAACGAGGAACTCAGGTTCCCCATCTACGATATCGTGTCTGGAGCCGCCTTCCTGGATTTGGGCCAGGTCTATCCGAGTGTCTCTCGTTTCAATCCTTTCCGCGTCCGGAGCGCGGCGGGATTTGGCCTTCGTTTGAGCCTGGGCGCGCTGCTCGGGAGGTTCGACCTGGGCTTCAAGTTGAATCGGCGAGCAGGGGAGTCCCCCTATCGCGTCTATTTCAGCATCGGGCAGGCCTTTTGAATTCAAGTGCCCCCGATGACGACCGGCGTCTTTTTTGTTGTTGACAGCCGTAGGTTGGAGGATTAATCTTAAGATATGAGAAAGAAAAAATACGCGGCACTTTCCTTTTTTCTTTTATTTTTGGTGTCTTCGGCCTTCGCCCAGAACTGGTTCAAGGGAACCCTGGATGAAGCCGTGGCCAAGGCCAGGACCGAAAACAAAAAGGTTCTGCTCGACTTTTTCTCGGGTGGCTGAGGGGGCTGTATACTGCTGGGTCAGCAGTTCTACGCAAATCCTAAGTTTCAGCAATTCTTAAACACCAATTTTGTGCTCTACCGGGCATCGCGCGGGGATAAGACGGGCGATGCGATGTACAAGAAATTCAATGTCATGGGCACCCCGACGGACATGCTCCTGGGCCCGGACGGCACCCCGATAGATTGGATCGTCGGCTACGACCCCCCGCCCGACAAATACAGAGAACGGGTCGAAAAGAGCCTGAAGGGGATCGACACCTATCAATCCCTTTCCGAACGGTATTCCAAAGAGCCCAAGAATGTAGAGGTCGTCTTCAAGCTCGGCCGAAAATTTTCCGTGAGATACGATCCAGAAAATCAGAAAAAGGCCGTGGACCTGTTTCAGCAAGTTATCGCCATTGACCCCGAAGGGAAGATGGGGACGACAACGACCGAACGCGATAAACTGAAAGTAACCTACACGGAGTATGCCGAATTCTCATTGAGCGAAATGCAGCTCTTCGGCATGAAAGGCGACGCCGGACCTCTCAAGGCTTTTATCACAAAGTACCCCAAGAGCGAGCTCCAGTCTTCTGCCTATGAGTATTTGGGCTCGTACTACCAGCGTGGCGGTACCAAAGAGGAAGCCGCCAGGTTTTTTGAAGATTATGTCGCCAAGTATCCTCAGGATCCCGGCGCTCTCAATTCTTATGTCTTGAGGATCATTCAGGAAAAGACGAATGTTGACAAGGGGATCGAGCTCGGAGAAAGGATCAGAGAACTCACGAAATATAGCCCGGTGATTTCCTACCAAAAGAATCTCGCCGCCCTTTATATATTGAAAGGGGACAAGGCCAAGGCCGAGGAGCTCTACGGCAAGGATTTCATGGACGGCAGATTTTCCCGCCTGCCTTTTGACCTCATGGACTATGCCAATTTCTGGACTAAACAAAAGGCAAACACCGAAAGCGCCGTCGAGATGGCCGAGCTTGCGCTCAAGCTGAGACCGGACAACACTTATCTTATCCAATCCGTGGCCAACATCTATTGCCAGGTCGATAGGTCTGATAAGGCGCTCCAAATCTTCGGACCCGACTGCTTAAAGAAGCATCAGGACGAAGCGAATTTCCTTGCGGGATACGCTAACTTCTGGTCAGGCCAGGGGAAAAACCTGGAAAGCGCCCTGGATGCGGCGAAAAGGACCGCCGAACTTTCTCCGGATGATTTTTATTCCTGGTTTGTCCTGGGCGGAGTTTACCAGAAACTCAATCGCTTTGAAGACGCCCTCAAGGCTGAGGAAAAAGCGCTCAGCCTAGCTGAAGCTGATAAGGAAGCATCTTGGCTTCCCAGGATCAAGCAGAAGATCGAAGAAATCAAGAAGGCGATGTCCCAAAAATAAAGGACTTCCGCCGGGCTATTCGGTCAGCTTGATTCGCGGATTCTGGCGGGTGAGAATATCGCGGCGGGTTCGGCCGCCGCAGAATCGCCGGATCATATCAATCACTCTCCCGCAGACTTCCTCGATTTCCGCAGCGGGAATGGGCGGTAAGCCATCGACATTGAACTCGATCGCCTTTGTGGTCGGCAGCGTCAGGGTGTGATTCGCCTGCCGCCAAGTCCAGCGACGTGTCAAAACGGTATTGCCTTCGGCGAAGATGATCTCTCCCGGGAGTGGCGACTCCACGCTCTCTGATCCGAACGGCGTAAACACTTCATCGCCTTTCGCCAGACGCAGGGATATGTCTTGCGTCAGGACATCGATGGCGTGTCCCCCGGTGGGGACCAAGTATTGCAGAGATACGGCATTTCCAATGTCCACCAAGGTGTTGATCGACGGCAGGGGATCGTTTCTCAAGGCGCGACGGGCCATGGCTTCGATCGATGACCGAAACTCGGCCGGCCTGGCCCCAAAAGACCGATACGCTTCCCTCCACGATTTTATTCTGGGATGCTCGGCGATCGTATCAATCTTGAGCTTGCTCTGGATGGAGGCTTCGGCATCGCGCAACATGGAAACAACCTCGGCGGGGGATTCTCCGTTGGTGACGTCGTAGGCGAGGACGACTCCACGGACATACCCGGGAAATCGAGCAAAAATATCATCGGCGATGGAATAGTACAGCTCTTTCACGGCTCCTTCCTCCCTATCCTAATCCTGCCAAACTCGCCCCCACGGGCACTCGGATATTCTTGGTGCGTAAGAACTCTTCGGCGGCAAAAAGAAAATCCATCAGGTATTCCCGCGTGGCGGCCTTGCCCAAATGCCCGACGCGGAATATCTTCCCTGTCAGCTCCCCCAAACCTCCGCTGATGGCCAGGCCGCGCTCCTTCTCAAGCCACCGGCTGAATTCCGATACCTCGAACTCGGGCCGAGCTCTGACCGCGGTGACGATCGGAGCCGCGTACTCATCGGGCACCAACATCTCAAAGCCGATGTTGCGGAGTCCGGTGCGCACGATCCGACTGGCGCGGGTATACTTGGCAAAGTGCGCTTCCAACCCACCGGCCATAATTTTGCGCAGGCTGGCCAAGAGCCCGAGGATGTTATTTACGGGCATGGTGACAGGAGTGGGATGCCAGGAACCCCATTCTTTGGCAAAATGGCGCCAAGTTCTGAGATTGAGATACCATCCGTGCCCGGCTCCCGAATGACTGTCGACCAACTCCCAGGCGCGGCGGCCGACGCTCACGAAACCCAATCCGGGCGGCGCCTCAAGACACTTGTTGGCCGCCGTCACGCAGACATCAATGCCCCACTCATCAACCGGAAGCTCGATCCCGCCGAGCGACG
The DNA here is from genome assembly GCA_963701305.1 of Candidatus Aminicenantota bacterium. Taxonomy (GTDB): domain Bacteria; phylum Acidobacteriota; class Aminicenantia; order Aminicenantales; family CAVYOD01; genus CAVYOD01. The sequence continues at coordinate 325,208 of OY969586.1, read as the reverse complement.
AGACGGCATCCACGATGATCACCTTCCCGGCGTCGCGGACGACTCCGGCCAGTTCGCGCAGTGGGTTCACGACCGTCGTCGCAGTTTCGTGATGCACCAGCGCCACAGCCCGGGCGTCGGGATGACCACGCAGCAATCGGCGTAAAATATCCGGCTCCAGCGGGCTACCCAGAGGCGCGGAGAGCGGCACAACCGCCAGGCCATAGGCAGCCGCTATTTCCAACAGCCGTTCGCCAAAGAAACCATTGTGGCCGATGATGATCTTTTGACCGGTCGCGAGCAGACTGCCGATCGCCATGTCGTGCAACGCCGAGGCGGCACCCGGTACGACAAATAGATCATTTTCTGTTCGGTAGATTTTTTTGAGCAGCGCCAGCAGTTCTCCGTAGATCTCCATCCACGCCGGCCCGTAGTGGCGCAACAGCGGCCGGGCCATCGCGTCGAGCACATCGTCATCAACGTCTCCGGGGCCAGGGGTCAAAAGCTTTGTGTGTTCATTCATCTTAGGCGTCCTCCAGACACTTCAGGCCCAGCCCAAAGACGACTCAGCTTCAACGGGCGGACATGACTTTCGCTTTCGGCGGAATTGAAGGCTGGGGCGGGGCCCGTCCAGAAACGACATTATCGCCATATGGGGAGCGATGTCAAGAACGGGCAGGCGCCATGTCTCCTGGTTACGGCGTGAATTGTGCCCGGGCCTTGTCTCAAAAGCAGCCTAGAGAACTTCGCTGATTGCCACTGGCAGTTTAAGGGTGGTATATTGCCTGGACACAGGCACTCAGCCATGCGCATACTCGTTATTTCCGGTCTTTACCCCCCCTCAGGGAGAAGGGGCTCCGCGCTGGCCTGCCGGGAGATCGTCGAGTCGCTAAGAAAAAGGGGTCACCAGGTTGAGGTCTTGACCAGCGCGTCCCTTCCGGACAATCCTCAGGATGGGGGGGACGCCCGCCGCGGTCTTGTCAAAGATAGCCAGGAGCCTTCCACTTGGCAGAAGGTTTTTCTCAAAGAAATCCTCAATCAAGATCTTTTTAAGGCAATGTGCAGCGAATTTTGCCCAGAAGTCGTGTTCCTGTTCGATCTCTCTCAAATTTCTGCTTCTCTGGCACCGCTCAGCTTGGAGATGGGATTCCCGGTCTGTTTCCATGTCTCCAACGATTGGCTGGCGACCTGGGAAAGAGACCGCTGGTATCAGGTCCGGCCGCGAGGAAAGAAAGAGTCTGGAGTCCTGCGCTTCTTGAGCCTTCACTTCCAGCTCCTTCCGCTGTCTCGGCCTATGAGCATAAATCATGCGATTTTTGTAAGCTCGTACCTGGAATCGACCGCCAGGCAGGTGGGCAAATCTCCCGGCCGAGCCTGGATCGTTCCCTGGGGCGTAGACACCGACCGTTTTCTTTATAAGCAGGGAAAAAGCCAAAACCCGAGCCGCCTGCTTTACGTCGGGCAAATCAAGCCCCAAAAAGGCATCGACACAGCCATCCGGGCTCTCGGTTTTCTGCGGCGAGAAAAGGGCCTGGACGGTTTGTCGATGACGATAGCTGGAGACGCTGACTTCTTCCCTGGCTATATCAGCTATCTGCGGGACTTGGCCGCGTCGTCCGGGGTTCTTGGGTCTATCACTTTTGCGGGTTTTGTTCCCTACGGGGATATGCCCGAACTCTACAAGGCGCACGACATCCTTGTTTTCCCGTCGGACGTCGAGGAGCCTTTGACCATCTCTCTTCTGGAAGCCATGTCATGCGGGCTGGGGATAGTCAGCACAGGCCTCGGCGGCAATGCTGAGGTCCTCAAGGACGAGTATAATGCCCTGGTGATTCCCCCTGAGAATCCGGAGAGGTGCGCGCATCAGATTCTGCGGTTGATCAAAGATCCGGGGCTTCATGAGATTCTCCGCACCCAGGCCAGGAGGACAATAGAAGAGAATTTCCGGCTCAACCAAACAACCAACTCAATTGAGGAGGTATTAAATGTCGCAGCCCAAGGCGCAGAGCTGAGCCGGCAGCTCGTCACTCCGGAGTCCCAGCGCACGGCTGCGGAAAGATCTTGTCCCGGGTCTCGAGACCTCCTCGTCGCGAGGGCCAAACGGTGGCTGAGATGGGGGAATGTCCTCGTCGTCGCCCAGAACCTGCTCAGTCCTGAGACGATGAGCAGGGATCTGAAGAAGCTTTTTCAGAGAGGAACGGCTTTCCTGGGCCTTGTGGCATTTCCCCCGCTTTTTGGAAGCTACTTTCGCCTGAGACGCCGGCCCCGCAGGCGTCCGGAACCCGACGAGAGGCGCCCGCGCAGCGTCTTGGTCGTCCAATTGGCCGACCTGGGAGATGTTGTCTTGACGAGTCCCTTCCTGCGTGAGCTGCGGAGGTTCCTGCCAGGATCAAGAATCGTCCTCGTCGTGCATCCCGGCATGTCCGCTTTCGTTGAAAATTGCCCTTACATTGACGAAATCCTCAACTTCGACTGGAGAGCCATCAAAGGCTGGAGAACCGCCTTTCGTGGCGATGTGCGCTGGTGGTGGAAGGCCTTTGTCTTGTCCCGGCGTTCTTTATGGAAACATCATTTCGACACGGCCATATCCCTGCGCTGGAATAATGACGCCTGCCAGGCGGCATCCGTCATCCTGATGTATGCGAGCGGCGCCCCCCGGCGGGTCACCTATATCGACGCGGGGGATGATTTCAAGTTGTCCAGTCTTCAGTACGTGGACCGTTTGATCACCGGCGGTCCGGTCAGGGGCGCGCCCAGGCACGAAATTGAGAACCAGTTCGAGATACTACGATTCCTGGGAGCAAGCCCCGAGGAAACAAAGCTCGAGGTCTGGACGAGTCCCAAAGATGAAGAATTCGCCCGCGACATTCTCGTCCGTTCCGGAATCACAGCTCATGATCTGCTCATCGCTCTTGCGCCTGGTGCCACCTGGGCCGACCGCCGCTGGCCGTCCGCGCGTTTCATAGAATTAGGCCGATGGTTACAGGAAAATTATGAAGCTCGTATTCTGATTCTCGCCGGGAAGAGCGAGCGAGGCCTGGCCCTGCAGATCGAGCGAGGACTTCGAAAAAATCAAACACTCAACCTGGCCGGGAAGACGACACTCCTAGAAATGGCCTCGGTCCTGAAGCACTGCAATATTTTCGTCGGCAATGACTCCGGCCCCCTGCATGTCGCCGTCGCCGCCGAGGTCGCCGCTTTGGGGCTCTACGGTTCGGGTGAGTATGAACGCTTCAGGGTGCGGGGAACAAACAATAGCGTTGTCCGTCTGGGTTTGACCTGTAATCCCTGTGTCGAAAACTGCCAATTCGATGAGGCTATCTGCATCAAAGGGATTTCGGTCGACCAAGTTCAGAAAGTTCTTGTCGAAAAGCTACGCCCCTATTCGAAGCAAAGCGAATAAGTGATTTCTTTCGTTGTTGACTTCAGGCTGCGCGTCACTGTCTCTCGCAAGAGGCAGTCCGTTTCTTCCCCGAAATATCCGATGAAGTAGTCGACGACTCGGCCGTCCGGTCCGATGACAAAAACCGTCGGAATTCCGGCCCGATTCACTCCGTAAGCATCGGCCAGTGCATCCCCGGCAAAGGTGGCGTACTTAACCCCATGTTCTGCGAAATATGCCCTCGCGTCACCGGATTCCCGCCATGTCAGGCCCACAATCCTCAGGGGCCGGCCGCGGAATTCCTCATCCAGAGCCCGCATCTTTGGCAGCGATGCCTGGCAGGGGCCGCACCATGTCGCCCAGAAATCCATGACGACCACATTCCCTTTCATCGAAGCGAGGGAAAGAGTCCTCTTTTGATCGTCTTCGACTTTCCAAGGCGGAGCCGGCACGCCGACGGCCGGCCCGCCCAGCGTGTATTCCTTCTCCTCGAAGCCGGGGGGCACGGCGAGTTTGAACCCATCTTCGGAGAGAGGGTTTATCGGTGTGCAGGCATCGATTTCCAGGACCCTCGTCCCTTCGGAGCCGTCCTTGACCGTCCTCAATTCGAACGAACAGGGGAGAGAATCTTCGACGCCGAAGCGATAGATGTATCCTCCCCCATCCGGAAGAGGGAAATAGATGACATTGCATTCAGCGCCATTCACATTTGCAGGTTTTTCCAGGCGGGCCTCGTTCTCGAGGAGGTTCAGCAAACCCTGAGGTTCAAGCAGGGAAGGGAGAAAAATGTCCGACTTCTTAGAAAAGAGAAGAGAGCCGCCGCGGTGTCTCGCGCTCCGCCAGATCGTGTGCGTCGCCTCCTCAAGAACTGACATCATCACTCCATCGGAAACGATCACCAGTTTCTGGGCCGGCTCTTGAGGCTTGGAGGGGTCTGAGGAAACAGCCTCCACCCTGATTTTTGCCGGAGAAGACGAGGACCCAAATATAACCCGGGCCCGGCCCCTGATTCTGGGGGTATTTTTCTGGAAGATTCCGGTACCATAGCTCGAGAACTCAACCTCGACGCCCGGATGCCCGGTCATAGCCTCGATAGCGGCGGTCAAGATCTTGCGGACCTCTTCTGACGTCTTAGCTTGCGCCGAGGATTGAGCGGGCATTCCTTGCCTCCAGAAGCAAGAAAAAATCAGCCCGACAGTAGCCAATCCCCGGGATATTCTAATCATTGACATCTCCTCTGCTCTTCAAATTCGAAAAAACTCCTGTTCTTATGATTATTACGGTTTTCGCTCAGAGAAGGTTGCAGCCCGTTGGCGTCGAGATGAACTTCCCGCGTCCGCGCGCGTAGCGAGAGCGATCAGAAAGAAAACGCTTGTCAGCGCGATACAGATCAGGTCCAACAACCCGGTTTAGCTCAGTTGAAGTTGTAGCACAACTCGAAATAGAAGAAATGGTTTCCCAATGATTTATCGGCATTGCCAATTGAGTAGGCAGCCACGCCCGTCAGCCTGCCACTCAACTTGTACGCAGCACCTATCGTTAGGTAGCCGCTCGCATGTTTGCCCGTAAACCAATCGGCATTGAAGTTTAGCTTATTCGTGACGGCCTGCTCGAAAGTGAACTGACCGCCGGCGCGATTGGCATTTGCCGCGACCACATTCTTGCTATAAAAGTAGCCGCCAAAGCCGACGCGAGTACTCTTGTTGAAGGTCTTTTGGATCATCGCGTATGCGTACGTGCCGGCGTTATAGCCTTTGTTCCGAACCGGGAAATACAGATTGTCGCCGAGGACGATTGCCCAGCCATTGTCCTTCCCATCATACACTTTCCATTTAACCGCCGGGGCAATTGTTGTCGAATCCGGACCCGGTTGGATGTTGCCGAGAATGTTCACACCCACCTCGACTCGATGGCCGGCGCCGATTACGAGACGCGGGACAAACGATGAGAAGTGTCCCAGAGCATCCGTATCGTTCGGCTTGGCGCTGATGTCCAACTCAAAGTAAACCTTGCCCCTGTCCAAAACATCCGTCGTCGGAACATTGAAAACGGTCTGTTGCCCGTGAGCTTTAATGGCCAGAGCAGTCATCAAGAGGACAAAAAATGCGGCTCCGATCGTCGCCCTCCAAATCAATTCGAGATTGTTCTGGCGGAAAACCATTTGCTTACTCTGACCCTTGATCAAGTTCGTTGTTTCTCCCCTAATCCTAAAAAATCGTATCCTCCCAGGTGCTGCCTTGGCGAAACGATAGCTGACCTTGTCTTCGAACCCCAGGCCGAGGGGTCGGCCAAAAAATCAGGTGCCCTTTAGCCCGGCCAGACTTTTCCTTGCCTCCTGAACAAAGGGCGCCCCCGGCTCTGCGTTCTTCCAGATATCGAGGAATTGTTCGTAGTATCGGATCGCTTCGTCTTTGAGCCCCATGTCCTCCGATATCCTGCCGAGTTTGTAGAAGGAGACCACATAAGAACCGACATTGTTGTATTTGACCCAGGGACTGGCCGTAAGCTTCCGGTATTCCTCGAGAGCCTGTGACTTGTCGCCGGAGCTATCCAAAGCATCGGCGAGCAAATCGTTACCTCCTGGACTGGGTGACAGGGAAATCATTCTCCGGATATAGTCCAGGGCTCCTGGATAGTCTTTTAGCTCGAGCTCGATTCTCGCCTGCAGCTCGTAATAGAGCCGGATTTGTTTTTTGCTGACGGCCTTCTCGCACATCTCCTTGAGTTCCGCGGCGACCCGCCCGGCCGCGGCGACCGATTTCTTTTCAATGTAGATCCGCCCGCGGGCCAGAAGAATGGACCGCTGCATATGAGCGTCCTCAGATTTGACAGCCAGTCGGCTGGCTTCATCGAGCTGCTGGAGGGCGCCATCGAAGTTCTTATAGACGAATTCGTTGATCGTGGAGAGGATCATCAGTATTTTTGCTGCGGATGAGTTGTCATTAACCTGCCTGGCCAGATCAAGTCCGCGCTGGGCTATCTCTTTGGCTTCCCCGAACCTGCCCCGATAGAAATGCAATCTAACAAGGGCTTCCCCGGCCAACAACTTCGCAGCCGGGTTCTCGTTCTGCATGAACGTCCTGGCTTCTTGATCTGCTGCCGCCAAATCGCCCTTGAGGAAATAGATGCCGGCCCTGACCCAGGAGTACTGGAAATTCCGTGGATTGAGGGAGATCGCCTTGAGTATTTCCTGAAGGGCGAGGTCAAACTTGCCTTCCCATGCGTAAATCCTGGCGAGCTGGCTGAGGATGGCCTCATTCTCGTGATTCGTGAGAAGGTAACGCTTGAGGACTTCCTCGGCGGCATCATATTGTCCCTTGGCTTCGTAGGCTTCGGCGAGATTGCCCACGGGAATAACATCGCCTGTTCCGCTTTCGGCAAGGACTCTGTACAGCTCGATCGCCTTATCCCACTCCTCGATATCCGAATACAGGACGCCCAGGTTCGTGTTGCCGATCGAGTCGTCAGGGTAAAGCTCCAGCAATCTTTGGTATGCCCCGATCGCCCTGGTCATCGTCTTTTCCGATTGCCTGTAGAAATCCCCTTCAATACTATAGCGTTCCCTCTCCGATACCCGCTCCTTGAACTCGAGCGCTTTCTGGTAATACTCCCGGCGCTCCATCGCCTGGCCGAGATTTCCATAGGCCGACCCCATCGACCTGTAAGCCATGGCAAATTCCGGGTCGAGTTTGACGGCTTTCTGCATCAGCTCGATGCTTTTCTGGTAATCCCCCTGGGAATGGGACTTGCGCCCCTCACTGTAATATTTAAAAGCCTCGGGAGAAATTGTGGTGATCTTGCCGGCCTCCTTATCAAAGTCTCTGGCTATTTGCTCGGAAGATAGATCCAGGTCGGACTTGACCTTTCTCGCCACCTCGTCGACCTTGGGAATGATCTCCTCTTCACCCTTGCACTCGACACTGATCGGGCTGATCACCTCTCCCGTCCGGGGTTTTTGAAGGGAGAGCGTTATGAGGATATTCTGCCCGGCCTTCATCAGGCTTCCGCTCAAGGTGTACTCCGCCCCTCCTTCATTCGCAATTTTCAAAAGATCCTCTTTGGCGTATTTCCGGGCCTCATCGAGGTTCAGCCTTTTGAGGAGGCTGTAGATCGTGTTGCCGTCGAGGACTCGAATGAACCGGGATTGGCCGAGTTTGGTGATGAGCAATTCCGTAAGACCCGTTTTCCAAGCGTCGAGAATCTTGTCTCCCGAGATATTCTCAAAATAAAGGATGGCCAGAGACGGTTTCCCCGAGATGAGTGGGGCGGGCGGGCGGCGGGGCAGGAGTCTGAAGACGACGAGGGCGATGCCGGCGAGAACGATGATTCCCACCCCAGGGAAGAGAAGTTTCTGCAACCGGAGCTTGACCGTGATTTCCTTGGACGTGAGAGGCTTTTTCCGGGGGATTTCTCGTTCCGTCGTGGGGATGCCTTTTTCGATTTTGCCGAGCTCCGCATGCACTTCGGCGGCGCTCTGGTATCGTTGTTCCTTCTCCTTCTCCAGGCATTTCAAGATCAGGCGGCCGAGATCGTCCGGAATCTGAGCGTTATGGTCTTTAGGATTTTTCGGCCTTTCGCTCTTGTGCTTGATGCCGATTGTGAAGGGAGTATCCCCTTCGAAGGGGACCTGTCCTGTGGCCATCTCATAGAGGATAATACCGAGCGAGTAGATATCAGATCTTTGATCAACGTCTTTCCCTTCAACCTGTTCCGGACTCATATACTGCGGCGTCCCGATCATAACGCCGGCGTTCGTGATTCCTTTCCCTCGGAGCAACCGGGCGATCCCGAAATCCATGATCCGGGCATTCCCTTCCTTGTCGATCATGATATTTCCGGGCTTGAGATCCCGGTGGATGATCCCGAGCCGGTGCGCTTCCTCCAACCCCTCGCACACCTGCTTGGCGATGGAAATGGCGGTTCCGACGCTGAGCTGCTTTGACCTGTGGATAAAACTCTTCAAATCCTCGCCGGGGACGTATTCCATCGTGATGTAGGAGGTCCCCTCCTCTTCGCCAAGGTCGTACATGCGGCTGACGTTCCGATGGGAAATCTTCCTGGAGATCTTGAGCTCATCGCGAAAACGGTCGATGACCTCTCTCTCGGCCGCGATCTCCGGCTTGATCAGCTTCAGCGCCACTTCCTCTTCGGTCTTCTTGTCGAAGACCCGATAGACTCTCCCCATTCCGCCTTTCCCCAGCTCCTCGATGATTTCGAATCGGCGGGCGAATAAGGCTCCCCTGGATAGCTCCTTGACGGGTGTCCGAACGGTTTCGGTGACAAGCGGATGTTGGTCTTCGGTCAATGGGAGCAGCGTCCCACACTCCCCGCAGAACTTCTGGGTTTCGGGATTATCACGATGACATTTCGGACAGTTGCGGGCCACCGCCATCCTCTCCATCCATCATGGCCAAAGATTATCAAGGGACATGGGGATAGTCAACTGGAAACCCGAATTCAGGTAGTCCGGTCCGACCCCAATTTCTGAAACGATTTCCGGGAGACTATGGTCTGGATCGTGAGCACCAGATACCAGAGCCCGACGAACGGCCCCCAATCCATCAGGCCCGCATCCGCCGGCGGCACGGGAAATGAAATCAAATTAAAACTGAGCAAAAGCAGGGCGAGGGCAATTCCGATCGAGCCGACGACTTTTCCGTAGCGAGGATGATAAAGAGCATTGAGGCCGAAGAGCAGCGTCCCGATTCCGATATAGATATCCCAGGACACGTCCAAGCCCGCTTGAACGGTGTACACTCCCCTGAAAATCCAGGGGAGCGTTTGCGCCATACCGGGTCCGGCTTCGGACGTCAAGCTTTGCGCAGAAAGCCTCCTGGCCAGCTGCACGATCATCATCATGTTCACGACGGCGCCGGCGATGAGATTCGAGGCGACCGCGAGCGTCAGGGTGACCGTCCTCTTATTCGCCTTGAAGATCTGATACAGGCCGATGGAGGCAAAACTCAAGAGTGGTCCCCAGCTGGCGGCGAAAAGAACGGTCAAGAATTTCGGCATCGGAACAAAATTCAGCAACGGATAGACCGCTGATGCGGCCATTCCGCAGATGATCGTGAGTCTGACCCAGTTTGCCAAGGAATCGCGCTGTTCAGGCATATCGTCCTCCTAAAGATGGGTTCCTCTTTTTTGGGCTCTTGCCATCAGCCATTCGGAACAAGAACAAGGCCTGACCAAGGGCCTATGATTTGGGCTGTTCTTTCCGGGGCAGGGGAAGGACGCCCGCCATCTCGCCGATCACGTTGATAAGCTCCGTGTTTGCGGGGATGACGATCTTGGCGTTCATGGCCAGGGATTTCTCCACCGTCTCCAATCTTCTCAGCAACTGGGCGTTGCCGACGAAATACTGATTGGCCGCCTCGTTGACGAGCTTGATCGCCTGGGCCTCGCCCTCGGCCTGAAGAATTCGCGCCTGCCTCACCCCTTCCGCCTTCTTGATCTCCGCCCGCCGCGCGCCGTCGGCGATGGTTTCCGTGGCGGTCGCGAAATCGATGGCCGCGATCTTTTCGTTCTCGGCCTTGACCACCTTGTTCATTGTCTCCTGGACGTCCTTGGGAGGATCGATCTCCTTGAGCTCGGTCCGGACAATTTCGATCCCCCAATTGCTCGTTTCCTTTCTCAACGTCTTCTGCAGCTCATCATTGATTTTGCCCCGTTCGCTGTTGGCGGATTTCAAGGTCAGCGTCCCGATGATGTTCCTGAGTGTGGTCCGGGCCAGGTTCACGATCTGCCACTGGTAATTGAAGACGCTGTACTGGGAGTTCTTGACGTCGTCTTCGTCGTTTTTAACCTTAAAATAGACCTGGGCGTCGACGCGGGCATTCAGGTTATCGTTGGTGATAATCTCCTGCGGCTGGGCATCGACCATGACCTCGGTGATATTGACCTGGTACATCCGTTCGATGATCGGCATGATCCAGTTAAAACCTGCCTTGCCGAACCTTCTGTATTTTCCCAGGCGTTCAATCAGCCCTCGATGGGTCGGCCGGATGATCCTGATCCCGCTGAAGAAGATAAAGAGCACGAATGCGGCGATCACAATGATGATATTAGCCATCTGCGCCTCCATTTTGCAGAAAAAAATGAGCCTCTGTCTCTGACGTTGCGGACAATTTTACTACGAAAGATCAAATCCGTCTATCTGGTCTATCTCGTCATCTCGTCCATCTCATCAAGAATAAGAAAAGCCATTAAAGATAAAAATCGCTTTTTTGTCTTCCACTGCTCACAGCTCACTGCTCAGTGCTCACCTTCTGATGGCCGGGGGACGGATTGTGGGGTACGGGTGCCGAGATAGACGAGATGACGAAAGGACGAGATAGACTTCTTTCGATTTTGCAGGTTGTTTCACTTTTGATAAAATAAAACTGTAGGCTAGGGAATCCTTCAGAGGAGGGGAGAATGAACGATAAAATTCCGTCTGTTTGGGAACTCATGAAGTCACGCGGCTATTCACGGCGCGACTTTCTGAAATTCTGTTCCTACATCGCCGCCGCGGCCGGCATCGAGGCGACCGGCCTGCCCAAAGTGGTTCATGCTCTCGAAACAAAACCGCGCCCGCCCGTCGTCTGGTTCCATTTCCAGGAATGCACTTGTTGCAGCGAGTCTTTCATCCGTTCCGCCCACCCGATTGTGGCCGATATTCTCCTTGACAGGATCTCATTGGATTATTCGGAAACGCTCCAGGCGGCCGCCGGTTTCCAGGCGGAAGAGGCCCTACGCCAAAGCATGGAAAAGCACAAAGGCGATTACATCATGGCTGTTGAGGGGTCGGTCCCGACCAAGGACGGCGGGGTGTACTGCACGATCGGCGGCCGTTCGGCCCTCGACATCATCCGAGAAGCGGCTCAAAACGCGAAGGCGGTCATCGCCTGGGGGAGTTGCGCTTGTAACGCCTGTGTCCAGGGAGCCTCCCCCAACCCGACCGGGGCCACTCCAGCCTATAAAGTTATAACCGGCAAGCGAGTGGTCAATGTTCCGGGCTGCCCTCCGATCGGCGAGGTCATGAGCGGTGTTATCGTCCATCTTCTCGCTTTCGGCCGCCTCCCCCAGCTCGACAGCGAAGGCCGCCCCAAAGCTTTCTATTCAACCCGGGTTCATGATTCGTGCTATCGCCGGCCTTACTACGATGCCGGACTTTTCGTCGAGACGTTCGACGATGAGGGCGCCCGCAAAGGATATTGCCTATACAAAATGGGCTGCCGCGGCCCGACGACCTATAACGCCTGCGGCGTCATGCGCTGGAACGGCGCGGTGAGCTACCCCATCCAGTCGGGGCACGGTTGCATCGGCTGCAGCGAGGCCGGCTTTTGGGACAAGGGGCCGTTCTACGAGCATCTTTCGACCTTCCCCGGCTTCGGCGTCGAGACGACCGCGGACACGATCGGTGCTTATCTGGCCGCCGCGGCGGCTGGCGGACTGGCCGTCCATGCCATTTCCACGAATATCCGGAAACGACGGATTCTCAAAGCCGAAATGGATAAGAGCATGAAGGATAAGGACATCAAACCCAAGGGCGGGAAAGAAGGAGGAGAGTAATGGCCAAGAGAATCGTTGTCGATCCCATCACTAGAATCGAGGGCCATCTCCGGGTCGAGGCCGAGGTCGAGGGTGGAAAAATTGTCGATGCCTTTTCGGCGGGCACCATGGTCCGAGGCATCGAAATTATTCTCCGGGGCAGGGACCCTCGCGACGCCTGGGCCTTCTGCGAGCGCGCCTGCGGTGTCTGCACGACCGTCCATTCGCTGGCTTCCGTGAGGACCGTTGAGAATGCGCTCTCCATCACCGTGCCGCCCAACGCGGAGCTGGTCAGGAATCTCATCTTCTGCGCCCATTATCTCCAGGACCACGTCGTCCACTTTTACCACCTCCACGCCCTTGATTGGGTGGATGTCGTGAGCGCTCTTAAGGCCGATCCCGGCGAGGCAGCCCGCATCGCCCAAACAATCTCGAACTGGCCGAGGAACTCAGCTAATTATTTCCGGGATGTCCAGAATCGGGTCAAGGGTCTCGTGGCCAGCGGGCAGCTGGGCATCTTCGCCAACGCCTATTGGGGGCATCCGGCTTACAAGCTCCCGCCCGAGGTCAACCTCATCGGCGTCGCCCACTATCTCGACGCCCTGGAATGGCAGAAAGAGATCGTCAAGGTCATCGCCATCCTGGGCGGGAAGAATCCCCATCCCCACTATCTCGTCGGGGGCGCCCCGTGTTCGGTCAACATCGAAGATTCGATGGCCCTCAACGCCGAGAGGCTGGCCTTTATCGGAAAGCTGATCGGCGACGGCACGGAGTTCGTGGAACAGGTCTACCTCCCCGATCTTCTCGCAGTGGCCGGCTTTTACCGGGAATGGTTTGCGATCGGAGGAGGGCTGGAGAATTATCTCGCGTACGGCGACCTTCCGACGAACGGAATCAACGATCCCTCGCATTTCAAGTTTCCCCGCGGAGCCATTCTGGGGCGAAACCTGGCCGAGGTCCAGGAGGTTAAGGGGGAGACGGCGGATGAGATCCGGGAGTATGTCACTCATTCCTGGTACTCCTACGGTCAGGGGGACCAGCAGTCACTTCATCCCTGGGACGGAGAAACAACCCTCAACTATACGGGACCCAAGCCTCCTTATGAGGAGCTCAATGTCGAGGGGAAATACAGCTGGATGAAAACGCCCCGCTGGAGGGACCATCCGATGGAAGTCGGACCGTTGGCCCGCCTCCTGGTCGCATACGCCAGCGGCAGGACGGACGTCCGGGAGGTTGTCGATGAGGCTCTGGCCAAGCTCAATGCACCGGTGACCGCGCTGTTTTCGACCCTCGGACGGACCGCGGCCCGCGGCCTGGAGACACGCCTCATTGCCCACTGGATGAAGGAGTTCTACGATACCCTCCTCCAGAACATCAAAAACGGCGATTCGAGAATGTTCAATGCCGAAAAATGGGATCCGGATACCTGGCCGAAAGAAGCCGAGGGTGTGGGCCTGTCCGAGGCTCCCAGGGGCGCGCTCGCGCACTGGATTAAAATCAAGGACGAGAAGATCGCCAATTACCAACTTGTTGTTCCCACAACCTGGAACGGCTCGCCGCGGGATGCAAAGGGCCAGAGGTCGGCCTATGAAGCCTCGCTCCTTGGAACTCCGGTCGCCGACCCGAAGCAGCCACTGGAAATTCTGCGGACAATCCATTCATTCGATCCGTGCGTCGCCTGCGCCGTCCACCTCTATGACCCCAAGGGCCGGTATCTCCACCGCGTGAGGGCGGTTTAAAGGAGCCAAAAAGCCATGGTTGAACCAAAACGCGAGCCTAAATTTGCGGAATATTATCAGGTCTATATCTGGCAGCTCCCGGTCCGGTTTTTCCATTGGACGAACGCGACCTGTCTCCTCGTTCTCTCCGTGACGGGTTATTTGATGGCCAACCCTCCCGCCCTTCAGAGCTCCGCGGAAGCATCCTACCGGTATATCTTCGGGCAGGTTCGTTTTGTCCATTTTGTTTTCGCCTACATCTTTACCGTTAATTTTGCAGCCAGGGTCTATTGGGGCTTCGTGGGCAACAGGTTCTCAAAATGGAGGAATTTCATCACCCACACGCCCAGACAATTCCGGGAAGCCTGGAAGGTGCTCTGCCTGGATCTTCTCCAGATCTGCAAGCTCCCGCTGAGTTCGATCGGGGTCAATGGACTGGCGGGCATCATCTATCCCCTGGCCTACCTGATTATCCTTTTCCAAATTGTTTCCGGGTTCGGCCTTTATGCGGCCATGAGCAGGAGTTGGTTCCCGAGGCTATTCACCTGGGTCATTCCGCTCTTGGGAGGAGGAGTGGTCGTTCGCCAGTGGCACCACGTCATGACCTGGGTGCTGTTGGTTTTTACGGGCTTCCACATCTATCTTTCCTGGTACCACGATTATCTCGAAGGCAGGGGAACCATGTCGTCGATGATCGGCGGCTGGAAGTTTATCGAAAAAGAAATCCGATAAAACGGCTTATGGCTCGCAGCTCATAGGTCATAGCCGATGGCTCATGGTTCATAGGCCAATTCATTCCTGCTTAATATTGCGATGAGCTATGAGCTGATGCGAACGCAATAACTAATGCGAGATCTCTAGTCAAGGTGGCGCCGGAGGCCACCCTTGGGACCCCGTAGCGGAGGGGGACCCGTCGGCTTGTCCGACGGGGGAACCGACGGGACTGGTTCCTCGGGGCCCGGGGGCCAGAGGGTGGCCTCGGGCGCCACCTTGACCATGTCAAGTCACTTATCGCGTTTCCATGCGTATCTAGGAGCCATGAGCTATCAGCTAGGAGCTGATCTGGGCTGATTTGAGCTCATCTAAAACAGTGTCCGCGGCGGAGGGGATGGCGGCGCTCACTTCGGGGGAGAGGTCGAGAGTGACCTTACTGGGTTCCCGGATGGAAATCGTGACCATGACAACTTCGGGTGTTCTATCGAGAAGATATGCCGAGTCGATGAGATCCTTCAAGCCGATATCATGCGAGACGAGTGTCGCCGGATAATCCGACGGATATTCGGGATAGACAATGGAAACCGTGCCGGGCGGCTGGCCGTCGACGACCGCGTCGATGAGGATGATCCGGTCGTAGTCGAGGAAAAAACCCAGGAGGTTGAGTCCTCCCGTCCCCCCGTCGACAAAGTCAACTCCGCGCGGTTGTGATATCTCCTGAAGATAACACAAGACATGGATTCCGACGCCCTCATCCCCCATGAGAAGATTCCCAATCCCCATGATCAGAATCTTCGGCATGGCGAGTCAAAAGTCCTATTTCTTCACAAAGCTCAGGTTTTTGACCCGGCCGGCGTTCAGGGCAAAAGCCGTTATCTTCTTTTCGTTTCCGCGCACGAACCTAACGGCGAAAGGCCCGGCGGCAAATTTGTCGGGAAGGGTGGGCTGGAGTGCATTTGGTAGGGCGTTTTTATGGACAAAAAACAATTTTCCCTCTTTCACCGCCAGCCGGAAAGTCGTGTCGAGCTCATCGCTCCGATAATCTCCAGCGAATTCTTCGAGCTCGGCGGGTGTCGGCTTCGCGGGTTCGATCTTTTCGTAACGAACGCCTTTCCGGCTCTCCATGACCATGTTCATGACCATGGGTTTGCCGGCCGTAGGCTTCTCAATTTTCAGCACGGCTTCGACCGGCGCGTCGAGCAGGCGGAATTCAGTCTCGCTCACAGCGCCTAGGGGGAATTTCCGTCCCATGAGTTCGACCCACAATTTTCCGTCCCCGAACGAAATATTGACGATGCTCTCCTCGGCCGGCTGGAAGTACATCCCGGCCACGTCTTTGAGCTTTTCCGCGGGGAGTTGAAGAAAGGCCGGCTTCCCGCCCGGCATCGGTGCGGCTGTTTTGTCTTCCTTGAGCTTTCCGGCCAGATAAATTTGGGCGATCTCATACGACAGCTTGGTCGGATTGGCCTCGCTGAAATTGGACAGACAGATGACCGAGAAGCGCTCATCGGGAAAGCGAATCATCTCTGTCCTGTAACCCTCCAAGGCTCCGCCGTGCATGACCGTCCTTAAGCCCTTATAGGTGCCGGTCATGAGCCCGAAGGCATAATCGAGTTTCTCCCCGTTCTTGAGGACCCCGGGAGTCTGAATCTGGGCGACAAGATCGGGACCCCCGACCTCGTGGGTGTAGAAATTTTGGTCCCAGTGGAAAAGGTCCTCGACCGAGGTGTACAACCCGCCGTCGCCTACGCAATCAAAGGTCGAGATGTAGTTCGCGAATTTTCCCTTTTCGGGGGCGGGGAAATATCCGGAGGCGCGATTCTTGATGAGCATCTGATAGTCATCATGAAAATGGGAATTCACCATGCCCAGAGGCTTGAAAATGAGCTCCCGGGTCAGCTCCCGGAAACTCTTGCCCCCGGCCCGTTCGGCGATGACGGCGAGGAGGAAATAGCCGGTGTTGCTGTAGAGAAACTCCGTGCCCGGAGCGAAGTTGAGTTCTTTCTGCCGCGAAAGGAGTTCGAGAACGTCGGCCTTGTGGTATTCGCCGAAGGTTCTTCCCGCGATCATCTCCAGGGTGAGGTAGTCACGGAGCCCGCTCGTGTGATGGATCAGATTTCGGATCGTGATGGGCGTCCCATAGTCCGGAATTTCGGGGACATACTTCCGGATATTATCGTCCAGCGATAACTTGGCCTTCTGGGCGAGGAGCGCAACGCAGGCGGCCGTGAATTGTTTGGAGGTCGAAGCGATGTAAAAGACAGACTGAGGCGAAAGGGGAACGCCGAGTTCGAGGTTGGCGCTGCCGTAGCCCCGAGCATAAAGGACTTTTCCGTCTTGGATGAGGGCCAAACCAAATCCAGGCGAATCCGGTTTATCCCATTCGGCAAAGAGCTTGTCGACCTTGTCGGATCTCTCATCGGCCAGTCCGGGGGCGACGCACGCAAGTAAACAAACGAGCAAGAATACAAGGGCCGGTCTGCAGCCGGAGTTTTTCATCAACTCACCTCCATCCACAATGAGCTAAACTTTTCTTTTTAAAAAAATCTTCATTCCGTCAAAATCAAAGGTCACGGCGTAAGGCCTGAAAAAGGCATGAGAGATCAGGCCGCCGATATGGAAGCCGAAGGCGTCTTCTAACTGGAAGGATCCCGAAAACGAACCCGGGACGTTCTTTTCCTTGGCCTCTCCGAAGGTCAGCTCCTCAACAACGAAGGGCACGCTCCTGAACTTCCCGCCGCCTCCGACGCCCTCGCTTGCCTGGCTTTCCAAGAGCTTAATGTTGGCTTTCTTCAACGTCGATTCGGGGCTCATAAAGCCCCCACCGGCCAAGCCGGTGTCCACGAAGAAAAGCATCGGTTCGCTCTGGTTGGCCGTTCCCCAGGCCACCATGTAATGATCACCGGCCATCCAAAAGGGAACGCTGACCGTCCGGCCCTGGTCTGCCTCCTTGGCAAAATCGCCTTGGCTTCCGGTTGACTTGCGTCGGAGGACCAATTCCCCGTTCGGGTAGTCCAGGGTGGCGAGAAAATGATAGAAGAGGACAGTCCCGATAATTCCGTCAACCCTCTTCCCTCCGAAGACGGGCTGGGAGAAGCGGCGGACGGCGAGGAGATGAACCGGGACATTTTTGACCGTGAATTCTCCGAGCGTCACCGAGTCGACGCGCCCAAACTCAAAGCCGGCCTTTTTTCCTCCACCGTAAGTTCCTGTCTCCGAACCAAACTTCGTCACGCCCACTTCCTGAGCAAACTCGGGGTCGAGGATAATTTCCGCGCCTCCTGTATCAATGAAGAAGTTGACGGGGTCTTTCCCGTTGACTCTAACTTTGACGACGGGCAGGGGGTCGGTCATGACGAACTTAAGGGAGGTGACTGGCGCCTGGGCTTCGATTTGGTAAGGCGCTTCGGTCTTGAAGCTCTCGAGTTGTTTGGCCTTTGCTTCCTGGCCGATGGTGCGGAGGAGAGGAGCAGCCCGCCCGAAGTCATCGCGCCTGGTGAACACCTCCGCTAAAAGGGAACTGGGAGTCGGATCGCCCGGATTCAATTCGAGGGATTTTGTGAGCCAATGATGGGCCTCGTCCAGGCGATTGGAAAGCAGAGCGAGATAACCCAGCCTGACCAGGGCCCGCTCATTCCTTGGATTTTTTTCGAGAACCTGAGCATAGAGCTTCTCTGCTTCCGCGAAATGACCCGCTTTGAACTGGACATCTGCGATGGCCACATTATCCTGTTGAGTGAGCCCGATGCCGCCGAGAGTCAGAATCAGGCAGGCGGCAAGAAAGATCGCTATGGAGATAATTGCTCTGCGCATCATATTGCCTCCTCATTGTCATCATCCCTTAAACCCGTATTATATCTATTTCGATGCAGGGTTGCATGGGAGATCTAAGGCCGAGACAAGCTGTAGGCATCCATACGGCCCCGTCACCCCGGCCACCATGAAGTAAGCTCACGACTGGGCGAGAATCAGGAGAGAACCTCTTTCAATCGCCCGGCGACGATTCGCGCTTCTCCCTGTTCCATCATCCAGGCGGTGAGTTCGAATTTCCCGCCGGTCAACTCCAACAGACAGACCTCAATCGACGGTTCTCCCTCCTTGAGCGCGCGCACGGCCCCCGCCGGAGATATCTTGATTACGGATTCGTCCCAAGTCAAACGCAAATGGGGTTGGTTCCCTTCGAGGGCGTGGACATAGAGTTCTGTTTTAAGACCGGGGATTGAGCCGATTTGAGCGGCGATATCCTCGAGCCATTTCCTTTTTATTTTTTGCTCTTCCTGAAAGTCGTGCCTCAAACTGACCTCGACGGCGACCATCATTCCCAGCAATTCTTCCTTGCTGACTTTCATGCCTCGTCCGATAGTATCGTCGTTGGGCGATGAATTGAGACGGGCCGCCTCGATAAGATCTCGACGGCCGAGAAGGAGCCCGGTGCTGTAGGGGCCGCGCAATCCTTTGCCGCCGGAAAAAGCGGCCAGGTCATAACCGAGGTTGATGAGCCTTGACAGATTTTCCACAGGAGGCACCGACACGGCCCCGTCCACAAGTGTGGGAATCTTGCGGTTTTGGCCGATGGAGGCAAACTCGGCCGCGCGGATCTTCCCTTCGGGCTCTTTGATGTAATTAAAAAGCATCATGGCCGTCCGGTTGTTAATGGCCTGTTCGCACTGATCGCGTGTTTCAATTTCCACGAACCGTGCCCCGCAATTCCGGACGGCGTGCTCGTAATCATAGCGGTGGCCCTTCTGGATGATCACTTCATTCTTGAGGCCTTCGCTTTCGGGCAGCCTGCGGATGATGGCCGCGTTCGTCCCGGTCATGCAGGCGGCCGTGCCGAGAGTGAGTGCGGAAGCGGCTCCGGCGGTGACCATGGCCGCCTCGCAACCGACCATCGCCGCGATGCGCTTTCCCACTTCATCGTGCAGTTCCTTCCACCTCGCCCGCCGTTTTTCCGCATAGGTCACGGCTTCGATGACCTCAGGCCACATTTGAGCCCCGGACAGAGATGAATAGGGCGCCGCGGCGTTTATGAAAGATCTGATCCCCAATTCTTTAAAATAATCCCGGCCGGTTTCTGGACGTGCAGCCTTGGCTAGTGAGCCGTGGCTTGTGCCGGCATCCGCTTTTGTGAGGAGACTCAGAGGCAACGCGACGGTTGAAACGGATGCATTTTTTATGAAATTTCTCCTCTTTATCATTCATCTCTCCTTCTCGTATTTTCTGCTCCGATCGTCAAAGATGATAAAACGTGATGAACGCGCGAACGGACAGAGGACTACGCGCCAGTCGTTTTGGAAGCGGACGCAGGCTGGACCTTGTTATAGCGAGAGCAGGTTGTGAGATGGTCGTTCACCATCCCCGTGGCTTGCATGTGCGCATAGATGATCGTCGGCCCGACAAACTTGAATCCGCGTTTCTTGAGATCCTGGCTGATGCGGTCCGAAAGGGGAGTTCGGGCGGGGAGGTCCGCGAGTCGTGTAAAACGGTTCTTGATCGGCCGCCCGTGGACAAAAGCCCAGAAATAGGCAGCGAAGCTCCCGAACTCCTTCCGGACTTCGAGAAACCGATTCGCGTTGTTGATGGCGGCTTCGATCTTCAGCTTATTGCGGATGATTCCGGGGTCGGCCAGGAGACGCCGGATATCCCGCCTGCCGAAACGGGCGACCCGCTCGGGATCGAAACCGGCAAAAGCGCTCCGAAAGTTTTCCCGCTTCCTGAGGATGGTCATCCAACTCAGGCCGGCCTGCATCCCCTCGAGAATCAGGAGCTCGAAGATCGCGCGGTCATCATGGAGGGGGACGCCCCACTCCCGGTCGTGATAGTCCCCGAGCAGAGGATCAACTTCACCCCAGCAGCAAGTCAAGAGAGGTTTCTTCATAATTGCCAAGATAGCGCAGTTCAATTCGGCATGTCAATGCCGCGAGGGAGCGCAGGCTGCAGCTTGCAGTTATGGGAGCCGATCAAACGCATTAGGACTGGAAGCGCAAGTCGGCTGTCGGTAAATAGCGGGGCGGCTTCCTGGTCTTTGTGGCCTGCTCGAATGCGTAGGCCAGCTTGATAAGCAAGGGCTCGCTCCAGGCTCGGCCGAAGAAAGAGATCCCTACCGGCAACCCGAAGACAAATCCTGCCGGGACCGTGATGCTCGGATAGCCTGCCACTGCCGCCGGGGTGGAACTGCTGCCGAGGAAATGGTCGCCGGTGACAAGATCGGTGACCCAGGCTGGCCCTTCCGTGGGCGCGACCAGCGCGTCGAGCTTGAGCTTGTCCATCACGGCGTCGATGCCCTCGGTGCGAGCCAGCCGCCTGTCCTTCTCTAACGCATCGAGATACTCCTTGCTCGTCAGCGGCCCCTTTGCCTCCGACTTTACGAAGACGTCCTGTCCGAAATACGGCATTTCGAGCTTCTTGTTGCGCTCGTTGAACTCGATAATCTCCCTTAGCGAATGCACGGGCGCGCCAGGACCGAGGCGTGCGAGGTAGGCGTTCATGTCGGCTTTGAGCTCATAGAGAAAAACCGTCATCTCGCTATCACCGAGTTCGCCAAGTGTATTGATCTCCGTCGGATCCATGAGTGTCGCTCCCTGCCGCTTCATCGCCTCGAGCGCGGCTTCTATGACCGGGTCCATCGAATCAAGAAGGCCGAAGTAGCGCCTGACGACTCCGATCCTTGCTCCCTTCAGACCGTTAGGATCAAGGAACCGGGCATAATCGGCAAACGATTTTCCCGCACTTTCGGCGGTCGCTTTGTCCTCTGGATCGACTCCCGCTAGAGCCCCCAGCAAGATCGCGGCGTCGCGCACCGTGCGTGCCATAGGGCCGGCCGTATCCTGCGTGTGTGAGATGGGGATAATCCCCGTGCGACTGACGAGCCCGACGGTCGGTTTGATTCCCACGATCCCGCAGACTGATGAAGGACTCACGATCGAGCCGTCGGTTTCCGTGCCCACGGCCACGGCGCAGAGGCTTGCCGACGCGGCCGCCCCCGAGCCGGAGCTCGAGCCGGAACAATTGCGGTCGAGTACGTATGGATTCTTGGTCAGTCCGCCGCGGCCGCTCCATCCGCTGGTTGAGCGACTCGAGCGGATATTGGCCCACTCGCTCGGGTTCGTCTTGCCGAGGATAACCGCCCCGGCCTCGCGTAGCTTCCGAGCGACGAATGCATCCTTGGGCGGCTTCGAGCCGACCAGTGCCAGCGAGCCCGCGGTTGTGGCCATCCTGTCAGCCGTATCGATGTTATCCTTGATCAGCACCGGGATGCCATGAAGCGGGCCGCGTGGGCCCTTCTCTTTCCTTTCCTTGTCGAGAGAATCGGCGATCGCGAGAGCGTCTGGGTTCACCTCGATGACACTATTGAGCAAAGGCCCCTGCTTATCGACGGCCTCAATCCGGGCCAGGTACATCTCTGTGATAGAGCGTGCGCTATACCTCCCTGAGTTCATTGCCTCCTGAAGTTCAGCGATTGTGATCTCATCGAGCTCGAATGATGGAATATCCGCAGCGGGTGGAGGAAAGCGGCGGCCCTTTCCATTCCGGACGAGGGCAAAGCGGGAAATGCGGCAGCCGCCACAGCCCCGGTCAGTCCGGTTTTCAGAAAGTCTCGCCGATTCAAATGATTTGTGGCGGGCTTGGCTTCATGGTTATGATTCATGGCTTTCATCTCCTAAGATTCCTCGACACCGAGGACAGAATGACGCGCTCTTTTCAATGAAGAGAGTCTGGTCCCAAAATCCGAGATTGCGGCTACATCCGGTTTCCACCGCCGACATAAAGCACCTGTCCCGTTATCCAGTCTGCTTGCCGGGAAGCAAAGAAAATTACCGCCGATGCGATGTCTTCCGGTGTTCCGATCCGGCGAAGCGGATAGGTTTTCGCCAGGGACTCTGCTGCTTCTTTTGTCATCCAGCCGGTCTGGACGGCGCCGGGCGACACGACGTTCACCGTGATCCCGTAGGGCCCGAGCTCATAGGCTGCCGCCTTTGCGTAGCTCTCGCCGGCGTACTTGCTGGCTCCATAAGAAACATTCCAGCCATGGCCGGAGGCCCCGTCGGTGCTGATCGAGACGATGCGCCCCCAGCCCGCTTTTCTGGCTATGTGTCTCTTGGCAAACTCCGCCGTGAGCAGGGCAGCCGCCCGGCAATTGACCGCGAAATGGTCGTCATGGGATCTCGCCGACACCGTCGTGAGCGGATACTCTCCGCCAAACAGGCCGCTAACCGGAATCTCGGCAGCGGGCAGGAATGTGTCGGGCTGGTCGTGGGCGGCGTTATTGACCAGGATGTCCACCCTTCCGAAAGCGGCCTCGGCCCTGTCCATAAGGCTGGGGATGTTATCCGGGTAGGCGAGATCGGCTTCCCAGACTTCGCACCGACCGCCCTGAGCACCGACCGCCGACACAACGTCCTGGGCATCCCGGCCGAGAATCCGGTAGTAGCGCCTGCGCCCGGGATCTTCCTTCATTTCCGCTTCAGCGGGACTCTCGGCAGCCTGCGAACTTGGGGAAAGCCGTAGGTAGGTCAGAAAAACGTCGGCCCCTTCCCGGGCGAAGGCGACCGCTGTGGCCGCTCCGATGCCGTGATTGGCGCCCGTGATTAAGGCCACTTTGCCCTTAAGTCCGGTATCAACCACATTTTCCTCCTTGCTGAATAGTTCGCTTCAGTTGTCCAATTCTTCATATATATATTGCCCCCCGTCGTTTTGATGTTTCCGGCTTGCGGCCTTTTCCGGCAAATCCAAGTGGGATCACAGAAAGACAGAGCTAGAGAGCCGAAGCCGGGACGCCCCTTCGGGCGGCAGGGCCTAGACGAAAATGTCCTTGTCGTATCCGATCTTGACCAGCTCAATCTTTTCCGGGTCCGCAGTCCCGAGATGGTATTTTGTGTCGGCGATGGCGATGTGCTTGGCCGGAGGGTTGAGCGGACGGTCGTCACCGAAATAATCCCGGCGGATGGCCTCTACAATCCGCAGTCCGGTAGCATCCACGGCCACCGGGTCGAACCCGAGCAGCAGGCCGTAGTATTTCCAGACATACTTGGGGTTGAAGCTGTGCGGTCCGAAGCTGTGGAATTGGGGGGTGAACATCACCAGGACGTTCAAGCGGGTCTTGCCCTTGACGACCGGGAGCTCCCAGATCGAGGCCAGGTCCGCGCAGGAGTCTGGATGGATCGTGATCGGCTCGGGAATGAACATGATGTAGTTCTTGATGAGCGAGCCGACCCCCGCCCAATGGTGGGAGCGCATCGGCCGTGCATTGATCAGGGCCGTCGCCTTCTGGAAGATCGGGTTTCTGCAGGACGCCCAGGTCATCGACGCTGATATCGGTCTCCTTAACCCCGACCTCCATGATCCTCTTCTTGAGAGCGTTTTCGACCTCGGCCGTTGTGCGCAGATAGGGCCAGCGGTTGTTCTTGATGCCGACGATGTCGTCGGGCTTGATGAGCGTCTTCCAGGCGCTCTGCGGATCGGGTTTGCCGGTCAAGGACTTGATCCCGGTATCGAGCATCTCCTGCACCACGGCCTGTTGGGGCAAGCCGTTCTCGTCCAGGACGTTAAGATCCCGCACCAGGATGACGCGGCTCTTGCCGGCCTTAAGGGGAGCGGTCCGCTCCTGCCCGGGCTCCCGTCCGGAAAGCAGCAGGGGAGTGACCAGAGCAGCGGCCGAAGCGGTCTTGATGAATTGCCTACGGCTGATCGATTGTCTGGACTTCATCTTTCCCTCCGTTTTATTTCTTGATCTTAGCCAAAACATCCCGGACGGTCGCCGCATCCGGAGCGTTGAAAACGACGCTGACCAGATCGCCGCGGCACTCCAGTCCGGTCCAGCGGCCCTCCTTCAGCGGGCGCATCCCGTCCGCTGCCCCGCCGAGCACTTTTTGCCGGAATTGGCCGGCTCCGGCTTCCGCCCGGGCCGCATCCGGGTAGCGGACAAGGAGCAGGAAAAAGGTCGAGCCCGCCTGCCGGTATTTGGCCAGGGCCGCGGGCGTGTCGCTCCCGATATCGAGGACGTTATCATTGGAAACGAAATAGAAGCTGTTGAGCCAGATGTAATGGTGGAAATAGTGCACGGTCTCGGGTAGCAGGTTCTCCGTCGGGAGCAGAGCGAGGATGGGCGGCAAGGGGCCATCGTTCTTTATAGCGCCGGCGATCGCCCGGCCCAGCCTGAAGACAATGTCCTTTTTGGCCGCCGTTTCCGGGTAGGCCAGGATGGAGACGTAATAGCGGTCCTTCCAGAACGTCAGAAGCCCGGAGGCGTACTCGCTGCCCTGGCCGACGTCGGTTTCGATCGTCTCCCGCGAGTGGGCGAAGACGCCGAAGGCGTCATAGGACGTGGCCATATCGAAGATATCAACGGCGATCTCGTTATCGGCCGAATCTTTGTACTTCACCGAAAGGGCGTTCTTGAAGTTGAAGGAGATGTAGAGCTCGGCCCCGCCATCGATATAGGTCGACAGGCTCTCGGGCGTGTAGATATCGGGTGGTTCGGATTTTTTCCAGCCGTCGATCGTTCCCGGCAAGACGGTATTGAATTCACTGACAGTTTCTGACATGGCGGTTACCCTCATAAATACAATAGCGGCCATGAATATGATAAAGGCGGTGATGGGTTCGCGGCGCGTTGTCCTGGGCAAGATTATTCTCCTTCGTCATCTGACATAGTAGCAGAATAAGGCTGGAAATTCAAAACAGGCCGTATTGATCATCGGCTCAACTTTCTATAAAATGACGGGAGTGGTCATTCTCAGACGAAGTTCTATCGATCCGTATCGTCGTAGGAGGGGAGCTATGAAGAAAGTAACATGCTGGGTAGCCGTGTGTTTGTTCCTGCTTCCGCTTTTCGCTCAGAGCCAAAACGCCGCGAAAAAAGAAACGGAAACGGCCCCGTCGCTCAGCGAAAAAATGGACAAGCTGTTCGATTTTTGGAACCGCCAGGACCAGCCCGGCTTTGCCGTCGTCGTGGTTAAAGAGGGGCAGGTGGTTTATCAGAAAGTCTTCGGCCTGGCCTGCCAGGAGCATGGCGTGGCGATGACGCCGAACTCGGTCTTCAATACCGCTACCCTGGCTCAGGCTTTCGTCGGCCAGGCCGTGGCGATGCTCGAGAAACAAGGCAAGCTGACCTTGGACGACGAGGTCCGCAAGTTCATCCCCGAGATTCCCGATTTCGGGACGCCGGTCAAACTGCGTCATCTGCTCTATCACAGCAGCGGGCTGCGCGATTGGCTTCCCGTGCTCCAGCTTGCGGGTCGGGACAAAGAGGAGGTCACCCTGGAGACGGTTCTGAAGATCATCAAAGCCCAAAAGCAGCTCATCTTTCCCCCGGGCGACCGCTTCCAGTATTCCAGCTCCAACTATGATCTGCTGGCCGAGACGATCAAGCGCGCCACCGGCAAGCCATTCTCCGAGTGGGCCTGGGATAACATTTTAAAGCCGTTGAAAATGACCGCGGCCCAGTTTCGCGACAACTCTCGCGCGATCCTCGACAACCAGGCCTTCAGCTATAACTTCACGCGGAAGGAATACCTCAGGGGCATCGATAACTTATCCCTCACCGGATCGCATTCGTTTTTCAGCTCGATCGCCGATCTAACCAAATGGCTGTTGAACCTTGAGACCGGACAGGTGGGCGGTCCGGACATTTTCGCTAAAATGTTCACGGCCGGGAAGTTGAACAGCGGCCGGGATTCGGCTTTTGGCTATGGCTTGAGCATCGGTGCCAACTCGGGCCGGCGGCAGGTCTCGCAAACGGGGAATTGGGCCGGTTCCGGGGTGAACCTGGTTTATTTTCCCGACCAGAAATTCGGCTTCGCCGTCTTGGCCAATTGGGACTATACCCCTATCGATTCGTTTGCCCAAGACATCATCGATATTTATCTGCCGGCGGCCGCTGCCCCGGCGATGAAAGCGAATCCCCCGGCGGCGGTCAAGAAGAGCGTCAAGGTAAGCCCCGCAATACTGGATCATTATGCCGGCGATTATCGAATTGGACCGGGACAGGTCTTTACCATCAGCCGCACGGGCGACAAGCTCTATTTGAGCGTTCCCGGACAGAAATTTGGCCTGACAGCCCTGTCCGAGACGGAATTCGTCTTGGATGCTGTCGGGATAGGGATCACCTTTCAAAAAGACAAGGAGGGCAAAGTCCAACAGTTCGTCTGGAAACAGGGCGGAACCGAGGAGATCGCTCCGAAGTTCGTGCAGTTGAAACCGACCCCGCAGGAACTCGAGGAATTTGCCGGATCCTATTTCAATGAGGAGCTGCATCTCCGGTTGAGCCTTGAGGTGCGGGGCGGCGGGCTCGTTATGCTTCCTCCGGAGCAGGGCGAAGTCCGGCTCAACCCTGATGAAAAGGATCATTTTGTTTCCGGCGCGCGCGCTTTCCCGATGATCGTTTTTCAAAGGGACGCTCAAAGCCGCATAACCGGGTTCATCATCGACAGCGATCCCGTCCGGGATCTGGTCTTTAAAAAGGACTATATAACAAAATAAAATAGATAGCTCGGCCCGACCCCAAGAAACCACAAGTATTAGACAAGCCCAAGAAACGACAAGTCTAGATCAGCATCATCCTCCGGACCTTTTCGGCAACCCCCTCCGAGATGGCCAGGCACCGGCCGGCGGCTCCAGTATCGATGTACTTCACAACATCCGTGGACGAAGAGAAGTCACATCCCGTGATGGCCCGGCACTGAGTATCGCCGAATTCCTCGACGAACCAACGCGCCAAGCTCTTTCCTTGGTTCATGATGACGTTGAATTTGTTGATATGGTCGGCGAAAGCATTCCCGCCGGTCTTCATGAGGACGATCATTCGCATCACTCTGGGGAGGCTGTTTTCGAATTCGTGCAGCCCAAACCCGAGGGCCATGACTCCCGCGACCAGGGCGCTGCAGGTCATGCCCTTAAGCAGTGTTCCCCCTAGGAAACCGGACGACGCTTTCCGCAGCTCCGCGCCCAGAGGGATCTCCGCACTCAGCCGATCGAGGACGGCCCAAGAGCAGTGGAAGCTTTTGCCGGCCAGGTAAGAATAAATCCGCGCATACGACTTCTTTTGCTCTTCTGGGATAGCGTCGCGGCTGTCCCCGGAAGCGACTGTGAGGGTGATCTCCGGAGCACAGCAAACCGCCCTGATGCATTTGGTCAGACGGTAGTTGTCGCCCCGAATTTCCCGGCACAGGGGAGTGCCGTTGCGGTCCAGGAATCTCCGGAAATGATCATGTCCCTTGTAGAAAATGAGCGGCAGACCGTCGTGCTCCTCTCCGAGGCCGTAGCGCAGCCCGAGCAGGATGACAGGCGAGGTGATCCCGCCGCACTCGAATCCAGTATCGCCGATCCCCCCAGGGAGTCCCGCCGCCAGCTTGACTGGCCAATCCTCGTCCGCATGGCAAATTTCGAGCAATGTCTTCATGGCGGCCGGAGCGCAGTGGCCCATGCTGAGCAGGTTTCCCAAACTCCGCATTCGAAAGCTCCATTTCTTTCTCGGGCCGAGAGAGGTGAACTTGTCCGGCGATGCATTTTCCCACGACGAAAAAGGATTTGTCTCTATTCCCATCCCCAAGCCCTCCGATCAGAGATAGCGCCTGACCCGGCGGCAATAATCCACGTATTCTTCCCCGAACGTTTTCCGCAGGCATGCCTCCTCGCCCAGGACAATGCGGTGATGAACAGCAGCCACAAATATTCCGACAAAAAACACGAGCGGGTTCATTGTATAGAGTGCCGACGCGAAGTGCGTCAGGTAGATGCCGAGATACATCGGATTGCGGCTGTAGCGAAACAGTCCGCTAACCCTTAAGATTGTGGATTCCTTTGCGCACCCGACCCTGAAGGAACTGCCCAGCCCGAGTCGCCC
Source organism: Candidatus Aminicenantota bacterium (assembly GCA_963701305.1). Lineage (GTDB taxonomy): Bacteria > Acidobacteriota > Aminicenantia > Aminicenantales > CAVYOD01 > CAVYOD01. Next base: position 297,040 of record OY969586.1, on the reverse strand, counting down.
CACAAAAAGGAGCGCAAAGCCGGCGGTCCATAAACCCGGCGAAATCCATTTCAGCGACAGAGGGCCCTTGATCAAAGAAAGGTTTAAACCGAAGCTCTGAAAAATCATCCCGGCCCAGGGGATGGGGATTGCGTATTTGCTCCAGCGAAAGAGTTCCTTACTGATAGGTGCCGCACCGTCCATATCGATTTTTCTGTGTCGGAAGGCCAGTTTTCCTCGATAAAGGACAATCAGGAACAGCGCGGGCAGTACCGTTATGAATAGAGGCTCAAACACAGTCTCCCTCCAATTCGACTTTTGAACCAGCGGCAGAAATGGTAAACCAGTGCCATAAAACATGTCAAGGATCTACAGCTCAAGGACTTGAACTCGTTCGCTGCGTTAATGACGCCCTGCGGAAAATGCTAGAAACGGGGTAAGCCCAGCCACGATATCCGATCCCAGACCATAATCATTGACCGATCATTCTATCGGTGCTATTCTTTTGCCGCCTCATGCAAGAGGAATCCGTGACAGTCATCGAGCACGCAAAATACGATCATGACAGCACTTCGCTTGTATTTTCGCTTCACAGTCAGGCTTGAGATGAAGGAGAGGTCATCATGAAACGACGTCTTTGGAGCATCGTTGTTTTGCTCATCGGTCTGCTGGTTCTCTCGCCACTGACCTTCGGCGGCTCGGTCAAGAAAAAAGAGGAAGCCGTCGCGTCCATTGAAAAGCACACGGCCGAAATGATCAATCTCAGCGATCAGATCTGGGGGTTTGCTGAAGCCGCGCTGCAAGAGACCCAATCATCCCAGTTGCTGGCGGATTATGCTGAAAAACAAGGCTTCAAGGTCGAACGCGCCGTCGCCGGCATGCCGACCGCATTTGTGGCGAGCTACGGCCAGGGCCGGCCAATCATAGGCATCCTGGGTGAGTACGACGCGTTGCCGGGCTTATCCCAAAAAGCCCAGCCCGCGAAGGAAGCCTTGAATGTCGGCGCTGCGGGTCACGGCTGCGGGCACAACCTTTTCGGCGCGGCGAGCCTCGGAGCGGCCCTGGCCATTAAGGAACTGATGGCCGCGGGCAAGCTCGCGGGGACGATTCGGTTCTACGGCACACCGGCCGAAGAAGCGGTCGGCGGCAAGGTTTACATGGCCCGGGAGGGACTGTTCAAAGACCTCGACGTCTGTCTTGCCTGGCATCCCGACCAAAAGACACGTGTCTCTGTCGATGGCTCGCAAGCGATTGTCGAGTTCTTCGTCGAGTTCAAAGGAAAAACCGCGCATGCGGCCGCCGATCCCTGGAACGGGCGAAGCGCGGTCGCGGCACTGGAATTCTTCACGACAGGCCTGAATCGCATGCGCGAATTCGTCAAGCCGACCGTTCGCATGCACTATGTGATTCAGAATGGGGGCGATGTGCCGAACGTGGTGCCCGCCTACGCCAAGCTCTGGTGCTGGCTTCGTGATTCGAAGGGCGTCGGAGTCGAGACACTGCTGGCTCGCGCACGCCGGATCGCCGAAGGCGCGGCGCTGATGGCGGAAGTCGAATCGAAGCTCACCGTGCAGGGGGGCTGCTGGGAGACACTTGTCAACATAACCGGAGAAAAGTTGATGTTCTCGAACCTCTCCTGGCTCGGACCGATTCAGTTTACGCCTGAAGAACAAGATTTCGCCAAAGAGATCCAGCGCGCGACGGGAGTGGAGCCCAAGGGTCTAAACGGCGCGGTCCAGCCGTGGACGGCGCCAAAAGCAGATCCAGAAGGAGGCTCAACGGATGTCGGCGATGTCAGCTGGCTGGTCCCCACGCTGTCGATGAATGCCACGACCGCGCCAGAAGGCACTCCTTGGCACGCCTGGCCCGTGGTCGCCTGCGGGGGAATGTCGATCGGACATAAAGGGATGGTTTACGCGGCGAAGGCTATGGCGGCGACGATGGTGGACTTGTATGAGGACGCAAATGCGCGCGAAGCCATTCTGGCCGAGTTCCGAGAGAAGACCAAGGGCGTCACCTACAAGCCTCTAATTCCTGACGGTCCGCCCCCCTTGCCAAAGCACTAATTCAGGTCAAGCTTAATCCTTGTTCGACCAGGTATCGATCCGAGTTTCGGCCAGACCAGAATAGTTGCAAACAGTGCCGCGGGCCCGATCTTAGAACGCAACATAGTGCGCATGGCAGGCCTTGACAAACGGCGCTAACAAATGTATCTTCATTGTAGATACATAACGGGAGGAGTAGGATTGAGAGGTCACGTACAAAAATGGGGCAACAGCCTGGCCCTTCGCATCCCAAAATCTTTCGCGGATGAGATAGGTCTGGAGCAGAATTCGTCTATCCAGCTGATGATCAAAGAGGGAACGCTTGTTGTGATACCCGAATGCCAGCCGAAATGGCGTCTGGAAGAGCTTCTTGAAAAAGTGACAGAAGACAACATCCACCACGAATGGGAGATCGGATCCGCCGAGGGCGACGAGATATGGTGAATCGAACTCCATACGTTCCCCAGCGCGGTGACGTGGTCTGGATTACCTTGACACCTCAATCCGGGCACGAACAGGCAGGGCGACGGCCAGCTGTCATCCTCTCGCCTCATGCGTATAACGCTAAGGTCGGGCTAGCTCTTCTGTGTCCAATCACCAGCCAGGTCAAGGGATACCCGTTTGGGGTCGTCATCCCCGCAGGATCACCTGTCGCCGGCGTAATCTTATCCGATCAGATCAAGAGCTTGGATTGGCGCGCACGAAAAGCCGAATGGGTTTGTTCCTTACCCTCCCAGACGACAGCCGAGGTCCTGGCCAAGTCGCTGGCATTATTGACATCCCATCCAGCTTGACATCCCCGGGTTCACGCTTTAGACTTAATTGTGATGACTGAAAAAGCAAAAGAAGGAGCAAAAGAAGGGGCAAAAGAACAAAAAGGCGCTCCCTCGTCCGTCTGGTCGGGTATGATCAGTTTTGGTCTGGTCAATGTTCCCGTGAACCTCTATGTCGCAGTGAAGCCAGAACTCCGTGAGATGAACTTGCTGCGAAAAGATGACTTTTGCCCCATCCAGTATAAGAAGGTGTGCCGTCTCACGGGAGAAGAAGTCCCCTTTAAGGACATCGTCAAAGGTTATGAATACAGGAGCGGGGACTATGTGGTCTTGAACGAGACAGATTTTAAGAAGGCCGATATCAAAAAAACCTACACCATTGACATAGAAGTCTTCGTTGACGAAGAGGATATTGACGCCAGGTACATAGAGAAACCGTACTATTTGGAGCCGCAAAAGAAGGCTCATAAAACCTACGCGCTTTTCCGCGAAGCCATGGCCAAGGCGAAAAAAGTCGGTATCGGCAAATTTGTCCTCAGGGACCGCGAGCATCTGGTCATGCTCAAGCCCGAAGGCAAGGTCATTGTGCTGATTGAGCTGCGTTTTGCGGCCTCGCTGCGTGATCCCAGCAACCTCGACCTTCCGGCGACGGCATCCGTTCCCAAAAATCAAATGGACTTGGCCCTGGAGTTGATCAAGAAACTGGAGGGCGCCTTCAAGCCCGAAACATTCAAAGATACGTATGCGGCTCGGCTCAAAGCGATCATCGCAGCCAAGAGAAAGGGAAAACCGGTCCACGTAAAAGAAGAGAAAGTCCCGCGAGAGACCGAAGTCGAAGATATTCTGTCAAAACTCAAAGAGAGCCTTTCCGCGACGCGGCACTAGTTCCTAGGGCGCGATGGAATTAGCGGAGTATCGCCGGAAGCGGAAATTCCATAAGACGCCTGAGCCGGCGCCATCGCCTACCCCCCCGAGCGGCGCGCTTCGTTTTGTCGTCCAAAAGCATCACGCCTCGCATCTGCATTATGATTTCCGCCTGGAACATAAGGGCGATCCTCAAGAGCTGGGCCGTTCCCAAAGGCCCTTCCATGGATCCCCGAGACAAGCGCCTGGCTATCCTGGTCGAAGACCATCCCTATGCTTACAAAGATTTCGAAGGCCGGATCCCCGAAGGAAATTACGGCGCCGGGCTGGTCGAGAAATGGGATGAGGGCACGTACTCTGTGGGTCAAGATCTCGACCGCAAGGAATCGGAAAAACATGTGGCGGAATCTTTGCGCAAGGGCCATCTGGACTTTGTCCTCGATGGTCAGAAACTGCAAGGATCCTTCACTCTGGTCCGTCTTAAGAACAAGGAAAATCAATGGCTCTTCATAAAAAGACATGAATCCGAAGTGTTTCGCCCGCGCGCTCCTTCGCCAAAAGAATTGGATTTTGAAGGCGCGGTGAAAAGCCCGCTGCCGGCCGAAGTCAAGCCTATGCTTGCCACTCTGGTCGACGAGCCATTCGACCGGGAAGGCTGGGCCTTCGAAGTGAAATGGGACGGCTACCGTTCGCTCGCGGAAATAAAAAAAGGCAAAGTCCGCCTGTACTCGCGAAACGGGAAGCCGCAGACCGCGAAATTTCCCACCGTGGCCGCCGCCTTGAGAGGCGTTTCCCTAAATGCCATATTCGACGGTGAGATCGTCGCCGTCGACAACGAGGGCCGGCCTAATTTCCAGATGCTCCAAAATTATCTTCGCTCCGAGGACGCTGAAATCAAATATTATGTCTTTGATGTTCTCCACGCCGGAGGGAATGACCTGCGGACGCTTCCGCTCAGGAGACGCAGGGCCATCTTGGAGGGGCTGCTGCCCGTTTCCAAAACCGTGCGCTTAAGCGATTCTGTCGAAAAAAGCGGGAGGGCATTTTATCGCGCCGCGGAAAAAAGCGGCCTCGAAGGGATCATGGCCAAAGATCTGAGCAGCGCCTATCACTCAGGATTACGGACAGGAGATTGGCTGAAGATTAAAACCCAAAAAAGGCAGGAAGCGGTCATCTGCGGATTTACCGAGCCGCGCGCCTCCCGCAAGTACTTCGGAGCCTTGATTTTGGGCGTCTACAGAGATGGCGAACTCTCCTATGCCGGCCATGTGGGCACGGGCTTCGCCGGACAGACTTTGGCGTTTGTTTATAAAAAATTGAAGCCCTTGATCACTGAGCAAAGTCCTTTCGCCCAGGAGCCCAAAACCAATATGCCGGTTCAGTGGGTCCAACCTCGACTCATCTGCGAAGTGAAGTTCAGCGAATGGACCGCTGACGGGAGCATGAGGCACCCGGTCTTTTTGGGGCTGCGCGAGGATAAGAGCCCACGGGAGGTCAGGCGCGAGCAGGCGAGACCGGCCGGGGCAATTTTGAAAGGAGTCGAAATCAAAACCAAAGCGGATTTGACCCACCTCGATAAGATCTTTTGGCCTAAAGAAGGATTCACCAAAAAAGACCTGATCGAATACTACGGGCGGATGGCGAATTGGATACTGCCCTATCTGAAGGACCGACCCCAGTCCCTGAACCGCCACCCCAATGGAATTGCGGAGGAGGGATTTTTCCAGAAAGATATCAAGCAGCCGCCTCCAGAGTGGGTGAAGACGGTGAAGATTCCTTCCGAAAGCCAGGGCAAAGAAGTGAATTATCTGGTTTGCCAGAACAGAGATACCCTGCTCTACCTGGCCAACTTAGGGTGCATCGAAATCAATGTCTGGAATTCGGCGATCCAGCATCTGGATTCTCCAGACTACGTCGTGCTCGATTTTGACCCGTTGGAGACGCCGTTCTTTAATGCGGTCGAGGCTGTCCTGGCTACTAAGAAACTCTTGGATGAAATAGGCGTGCCCTCATTCTGTAAGACATCCGGTGCCACGGGCATGCACATCTACATCCCTCTTGAGCCGCGTTTCAGTCATGAGCAGGCCAGGGAATTCGCCCATCTCGTGAGCATGATCGTAAGCCGCCGGCATCCGGACTTGACGAGTCTGGAGCGCAGCCCGGCCAACCGCAAAGGGAAGGTTTATCTGGACTATTTGCAGAACCGCTGGGGATCGACGATGGCCGCTCCGTATGCCGTACGGCCCAGGGAAGGGGCGCCTGTTTCTATGACTTTGGAGTGGAAGGAAGTGACCGCCAAACTCAACCCCCTGGATTTCAATATCCTGACCGCCCCTGCGCGGATGTCGAAAAAAGGGGATGCCTGGAAGGATATGTTCAAAAGGAGAGTCGATCTTAACAAAGCTCTGGCCAAATTCGAGAAATGGCGGAAAAAGCGAGGGTCCTCCTGAAGCGAGCCGCTCTCCCCTTATCACGGCCGATATCGTTGATATCCTAAAATGGACAAGAAAAAGCTGGCTCTCATCCACATCGTCAAAAAAGAGCTCGGGATCAGCGATCGCGATTACAGGTGCATCCTCAGAAGGATAGCAGGTGTCGACAGCTCAAAAGACCTTGATGAGGCGAAATTCAGGAAGCTCATGTATTTCTTCGTGCGCAGCAAATATTATCGGGTCAATGCATTTGGCATGACCCTGAAACAGAAGCTCTTCATTAAATTCCTGGCCAAACAGTTGGGCTGGGAAGAGTCGCACTTGAATAACTTCATCCATAAGTATTATAAGGTGCCGGGCCTTGATCATTTGACCCGCAAAGACGCCTCGAAGCTGATCGAGTCTCTCAAAGCCATCAGGGAGCAAAGCGCGCGCGGATGAGTTTTTGAGGAAGTCCTTTATTAACCAGGTAGGTTTGGGGTCGGACGAACTAATTTATAATCATAAGCTTAATCCGATTTTCGGTCCAAAAAACGGGCTTAAAAGGCTCTTTTTGTGCCCAAAAACGAAGGTTTAAGGATCATTGATCCTGCCGAGTCCTTCTGAGATAACCGACCGGCTTGCAGCGTCTCTTGTTATGTCAAAGAACGACCATCAACAAATCCGCCTGCGCTCCAGTTTTGACCAGGCTTGATATTAAGTGTGTAAGTGTGTATATATGTATATATGGAACGAAAAAAGATGAAACGGGTTAATATTATTCTCGAGGCAGATCTCTATGATAAAGCAAGGGTCGTGGCTTTCGTCAAACGGACAAGCATCTCCGAGATTGTCCGGCACGCGCTCGGCGAATGGCTGACCAAAAACCTTGACGCGAGAACTGAGGTCCTCCTTTCCGAAAAGGATGAACGAAGGCTCCTAAGAATCCTGGAATCCGATGAGTTCGTCTCATCTAGGAAAGCCAAGAAATCTCTCGATCTATGAACATCCTCTTTAGCAAGAGCAGCCTCAAATACCTCTCCAAACTCGAAAAGGGGATCCGGGCGACGATCATGGGGGCCATCGATCAACTTCCGGATCAGGGCGACATCAAGAAAATGCGCGGCCGGTCCATCCAAGATCTCTACCGCTTAAGAGTAGGAAAATACCGGGTGCTGTTTCTGTGGACGGAAGAGACAATCAAGATTATCGATATCGATACCCGCGGCGATATATATAAACAGACGAAGCTATAATGAGGACGTCTGGCTTCTGTCCGGATAGATGCGCAAGATAAGGCTCACCGTCAACCGATATTTCATATGCTCACCCAGCGGTATATCGACGTAAAGTACAGGCCGGATTCCTTAATCGGCTCGCCGGTCGTCTGCTCCCAGAATTTGGTGTAAAGGCGGACTTGGGGGGCATAGAAATTGACCAGGTCATCCAAATCGCCATCTTCGCCTTCGAGCGTAACCTGATCGGTTTTGTAATCGGCGATGACCCAGCCGGCGGTTTTGCCGCTCCTGCGCGGGCTCCCAAAACACGAGGTCGATCGCGCCGGTCAGGATGATGGGGATATGAGCCTCGTTGATCTCGGCGATAGAAGTTTTATGCCCGCCAACCTTAGAAGCCCCTGCGGCCCCGAGGCCCTCTTTGGTTGTCTTTATCCCAAATGGGATCTCGAAATATTTCTTCTCGGCGCGCATGATTCGCTGCCAGAATTCTGACCGCAAAATCGATTCAATATGGGCGATGAGCCTCTCTTTGTCCGAAAAATCCCCCTCATCCGCCGCCAGCATGTTCTCGACAAACAACTCGAGTCTCGCCCGGGCCTGCTTGCTTTTCGTCCGTCGTCGCCGGCTTCATCCGCCCCGAGCCGATAGCCTCCAACGCCTGATGGACGAGTCGGCCCCAACTAAGCCCGAGCCCCGTATCATGCCTCCTCGCCGGCAGCTCGCGCTCCTTCTTCGCCACCGCCGTGACCGTCTCCACGAGATACGTCGGCACTCCCGCACTCTCCGTGTTCGCCGCCATGTCCTTGCGGGCCCGCTCCAACTCCGCCTTCGTGACGACCACCTTCTCCCGGGGAACGGCCGGGAATCGAAAAGATTCTTCTTCTACAAGCTTGATCCAATCCGAAGTCCGCTCCAACTCGGGCAAGTCCCCGAGCGCATCATCCAGCGTTCTCCACGACCTCTTGTCTCCTAAATCGCCTTCATACGTGCTCACGACGAGCAGGTTCCGCGCCCTCGTCGAGGCCACATACATCAGCCTCTGCTCTTCGGCATCCTCATACTTCTTCTCTTCTTCGGCTGCTTTCTCCCAGTCCATAGGTTGCGACAGGATTTTCCCTTGATGAAGGCCCCTTTTGGAAAAAGCAAAAAAGCCCAGCCGGCACGACGCCTTCTGTCCTGATGACGTGTTTATCCACCGGATGGTCCTTCTGACCCAGCGGGTTCGCCAGAAACACGACCGGCGCCTCGAGCCCCTTCGCTTTGTGGAGATTCATCAGCCTGACGGCGTTCTCCCTCGCCGGTGTCAGGCTCATCTCCTCGATTTCCCGCACTTCCGCGAGCTCCTCTATAAACTCAACCGCCCCTGAAAACGCGGTCGTTCCCTTGCGTTCCTCGTTTCGGAGCATCTCGAGGAGCTTGAGAAGGTTCCCCACCCGGCTGCTTCCCATCTCCTTCGAAGCCAGATAGTTCAGGATTCCCGATTCCTCGAAAATCTTCCCCAATGCAGCCGACGGTGGCATCCGGAGGGTCCAACCGTGCCACTCCCGCATCTTCGCCAGCGCGATGGCCACGAGCGTCGCTCCAAGCCTGCGGCTTTCCAGGATTTCCTTCTCTGCCGCCATGAAATTGAATTTTCCGCCCTCCCTCCGGAAATCCATCAGGTCATCGTCGCTCGCGCCGAAGAATATGCCCCGCAGCACCGCGACCGTGTAAATCGGGTTATCCGGGTCGTTGATCGCCATCGCCAAATTGATGATTTCCTGGATCTCTTCGGCCCCCGCAAAGGCGTCGCTTCCCGTAATCTCAAACGGAACTCCTCGCCGCTCGAGCGCCCGCGCATAGGCGTCCATGTGCTTTCTATACCGGAATAGAATCATGAAATCGGAAGGCCGGGCCAAATTATGGTTCGTATCCCCAATTTTGAGCCGTTCCTCCTCGCTCCGCGCCAGTTTCACGTTACCGTCACAGGCCCACCTAATCCACTCAGCGATCACCGCTGCGTCCGCCTCCGCTATTTCTTCTCCTTTATGCCGTTTCACCGCCGGCAGCACGATTTTCCGCACTCCGGACGCCGCACCCTTCTCCTCCTGCCTCACCGTCTCGAGCGGCGCAAAAGCAGCCTGATGCCTGGTCGCTTCTGCGGGGAATACCGCCTTAAAAATCGGGTTATTCCATTCCGCCAGCGCCCCGAGCGACCGGAAATTCGTCGTCAGGCTGAGAACTTCCCCTCCGCCCACGATGATCGTCTCCTTCACGAGATTGTAGGTGTCGATATCCGCCCGCCTGAACCGGAAGATCGACTGCTTCGGGTCGCCCACCAGGAACAGCGTGCCCGGCGCCACCCGCACTTTCCGCCAGTCCCTCTGTTTCGTATTCTCTCCCTTGAGATAAAGCAGCACCTCGGCCTGGATGGGGTCGGTGTCCTGGAACTCGTCGACAAGGATATGAGTGAACTTGCGGCTGAAATAGCTCCTCACCTCCGGATTTTCGAGCAGCAGTTTCCGGGCGTGCATCAGCAGGTCCTCGAAATTCAGGCGGTTCTCCTCTTTGCGTCTCTCCGCATAGAACCGGACGGCCGGCGCCAGGAAGCGGACGATCTTGTCCTGGCGGTATTCTCGCCACCGCTCCAGAGCCGGCGCTACAACCTTTTCCTTGAATGCGTCAAGAGCCTGCTTGAGTGTCTCGGCCGGCTCTTTCTCCGGCCAGCGATTCCAGGTGATCTCGGCCTTCTTGTCCAGAAGCTCAAAGGTCTCCATCAGGAGGCCGTGGCCGCCGAACCCCAGGTTCCTCTGGCGCCCGAAGCAGCGCACCACGAGCCGCTGCAAGCCGTCATAACCTTTCGCGGGCTTCTCCTTCGGCATAAGGTCCCGGGCAAACCCGAGAAAATCTCCAAGCGCTCTTCTGAAATTATCGAACTCAGGCACTTCTTCGCTTCCCCCGACCAAAACAACCTCGGGATAGAGCGACACCGCCTCAAAAGCGTCCTTGAGGTCCTCGGGCGCAAGGTCGACGTCCTCCAGCTCGCGGACGAGCTCCTCCTGCTCGAGCCTGACCTTAACCATGTGGTCATTCCAGCATTTCTCGCGAAAGACCCGGTCCTCGATCTCCTCCATCTCGACGAAGTCCGGGTCGAGGCCGATCTCGATCGGACGCTCCCGCAGCAGCTTGGCGCAAAACGAATGGATCGTGCCGATGTAGCACTGTTCGAGGTTCTGAAGGGCGTCCGCGAGGCGCTCTTTGACCGCGGGATCGTTCTCTCTCCCGACCGCTCTTTCGAGCTCGATCTGGAACCTTCCGCGAAGCTCGGCCGCTGCCTTTCGCGTGAAAGTGACCGCGGCGATTGTCCCGATGCAGCATTTGCCGGCCTTGAGCAGGGCGATCATCCGGTCAACCAGGCTCTTTGTCTTTCCAGAACCAGCCCCCGCCTCGACAAAAAAAGTCTTGTCCAGCTCCTCGACGACCTTCCGCCGTGCCTCACGATCTATTAGCTTATTCATATTCCTTTAGCTTCTCGAATATTTCAAAAACCTCGCGGTTTTGTCCCCTTTTCTGTTTTGCCCGGTCCCTGGCGCTCGATCCACCGCAAATAGGGGAATAGTCGCAGAAATCGCACTCCGCTTCAGGGCTTGCCACGAACCGCCCCTTCTCCAGCACCTGCAGGAGCTCACGAAGCACCAAACCCAGCGCGTTCCTGTTGAACGTCTCTACCGTGATCTCCTTGCCCTCACCCTTCCGCGTCGGGAAATAGTACCCGCTCTCGACGACTGACGGAGTGCGGTCGATCTTCAATCTCCGCAGAATCTCCTCGGCCGCCAGCGCATACAGGGCATGCTGGAGGATCTTGCCCTTGCCGAATGACCTGAAACTTTCGAAAGGCGAAGAACTTCCCGTCTTATAGTCGATGACCCGGTAGAGGCTCTTCTCGATGCGGTCGATGCGGTCGATCCGGCCGGCCAGCCGGAACGCGTCCTCCTCCCCGCATTTCACCATCACCGCATCGCCCGCCTCCTCCATGTCTTCTTGACCGCGCCTCCCGGCAGCGCCTCCGGTTCCCTTCTTCTTCTTCTCCTTCCTTCTTGCCCCAAAGCTTGCCTCAAAAAGAACCGGTTCAACCGGCCTGAGCCGGCCTGCTTCCGCCTTCAAAAAAACCTCGAGTTCCTCCTCGATCGCCTTTCTCTCCCGCTCGAAAATTCCCTCGGACGGCGGCGGGATTTCTTCCCTGTATCGGGCGATGATCTCGGCGCCGATCTTCCGGATCAAGGAGGCGTGCTTTTTGGGGTTCGCGGCTTCACCCCGCTTTCTCAGCTCCTTCATAAGCAGTGCGAAGACCTCGTGGAGGAGCGAACCTCTCTGCATCGGATCCAGCCACTTCGATGAATCGTGCTCGAGCTCGTCCGGCGCACTGACATCCAGGACGTACTCAAGAAAATAGCCGAAGGGGCACCGGGCCAGTCGTTCGAACCGCGACGCCGACATAACGATGTCTTTGTTATGGAGAGGATTGACCTCTCTTGGGTCAATCTTGATTTTCCCCTCGAACTCGCACACCTTCTCCCGGCCACGCTTCTCCTGGGCGAAGATCCCGCGGCTGAGGAGGTCAAAATTCGCCTTGACCGCATCCATCCCGTCCCGAAGCACCCCTCCCGGCGCGAGCTTCCCGAGCCACCAGTCGGTCTCGTCAATAACCTGAGCCCCTCGCTCTCTCCCGTCGGCCTCCGCCTCCGGCAAAAATCCCCGCGCCTCCGGAACCAGGCCTGCGAGCGCCGAATAATCGAGCCCCGGATCCCCCGACCTCAGCCTCTCCGCCTGCAGAATCAACGACGATGGGAAAGACTGCCTCTCCTCGATGATGTCGTAGGAGGAGTAGCTCAGCACAACCTTTCCCCGGAGGCCCGCCAGCATTGCGGCCATCGCCCACAGGTTTTCCCGGAGCGCGTCCGCGCTCGTCATAAGCTCCCCGGAGATCCGCTCCCTCTCCTCGTCCAGGAGAATGGGATCCTGGATCCGGCCTCCCGGGAAAGTCCCCTGGTCGAGCCCAACTACGAAAGTCACGGGCCGGCCCGAATACCCGCCCGCGCGCCAGTTCGAAAGATGGAGATGGCCGGGCGCAGGACCCGAAGCCCCCACCCTCAGCCCTTCAGCTGCATTCTTGAGCCATTCGAAAACGGCCTGCCGCTTGAGGGGCGCGGTCTTGAACGCCGCTGCCTCTTCGAGCCTGGATTGGAGGAGTCCGCGCGCCTCTGCATCGAGATCTCCATAAATAGACGAGAATTTGCCGATGAATGAGGCGATTCCCCGCGTGAGCGCGGCGAAATCGATCTTCCCCTCCTTGTCCTCCTCTGGCAGGGGCTCGAGCAGGTTTTTGACGAAAGCGATGAGGCTTTCGACCTCGCGGATATTCTCCTTGTATTTTTCGATCTTCCCGAATTCGCCTGCCTCTTCGGCGGCGCGGGCTCTCTCATCGGCATCCTGGATCAAAGTCTTGAGCCGCGCAACATATCTCTCTCTTCCCCAGCCGATCATGGCGCTTTTGAGGTAACGGCTCGCCTTGAGGGGTGCGAGCGCGACCTGGTCATTGCCTGAAGGAAGCTTGATGGCCCCCGCTTCGATGAGGGCACAGAGGTCGGTGACGAGGAAATCATGCTCCATCCATTCGACGAGCCCGCTGAAGACTTTTCCGGGCGAGGTGAAGGCGAGCGGGATGCCGTCGCCGAATGTCACCCTGAAGCCGGCCTTTGCCGCGAGCGCGAACATAATAGAGGGACAGGAAGGGCCGGACGGATGGATGATTTCGACGTCATCGAAGGGGATATTGTCGCTGATGATACGACGGATGACTTCGCGGCATTCGTTGGTGGGGCCGATGGCGGAGAAGATGTCGAGGGTGTTGTCGCGAAGGGGAGAGGGGGCGTCTTTAATGGCGAAAAGCCAACGGAGACGTTCGGCGTCAGTGGAGGGGGCTGGAGCGGGGACTGAGGGGGGCGCGGAAGGTGGAATTTTAACATCCCACATGAGCCGCGGCCTGACCAGGCCATAAACAGGATCCTGAGGAATGAGGAAAAGATTATCGCCGGCAATTTTCTGGAGGAATTCTCGCTCGAGGCCTCCGAGGGGTCTGTCCTGAAAAGCGAGATACAATTCTTTTTCCTTCTGCCAGGCGCCAATTCCCTTCAGAGCGAGTTTATAAAGCTCGGGCAGATCGATAAGCTTCCCCTTGTCGAGCTCCTCCTCATATGAATGCAAAAGAAGAATAATTTCGTCGCCTTTTGTTTCCTTTATAAACTCTGGCGGTTTAAGGCCTGAGCTCTTCAGTCCGGCCATCCTCAAGGCGAAAATCGAATTCTGAAGCGCCCGGACGATCCCCGTAGTTGCATCGATCTTGTTAAAATAGTCGAGCCCTGCTTCATTCTTGAGCGTTCTGAATATCTTATCGACCAGAAACAAGCAGCCAGTGCTGGAGATTAGCTTTATTTCCCCCTTTGAAAGCTCAGCGCCGATCACTTGCTGCGCCAGCGCCGGCAGCGTCACAAAATGCAGATTTACCCACGCTCCCCCTTTTTTCGCCAGCGATTCTCCGATCTGATGGCCGACCTGGTAGGAAGGAACGATGAGATACTTCTTATCGAGCCTGTGCTCAGCGCAAAATCGGAAGAGATACCGGACAAGCTGGCTCATATTCCCTAATCCCTAATATCTTGGCTTAATGCTATATAAACACCCTCTGCGATTCCCTTGTCAAGAAGTGGATATCCAAACGGGGTAGGACCGGACAAAATAATTGATAATCAATAACTTATCACGATTTCCAGACTAGAAAACAGGCTTAAAAGGCTATTTTGCCACCGGAAAATGAAGATTTAAGAACACTCGGGATCCAAGCAACAATACTGTCAGGTTATTTCAGGTCTAGTATTCTTGCTGCATTGGTCAAAAATTGTTCAGCTCTCTCAACCACCAAAAGCGCTCCTTCCTCAGAAAAATAACTCCGATAGTCGGCGCTTTCTCTCAGCCTCATTGAATTACGAAAAGAATCTACCAAATCAGAATTCAATTTGCCTTTATCAACAAAAAGCTCCTGAAGGGCTGCGATAAGGCAGTAATGACTTCGTTCCCTAAAGCCTTTAGAAAAAACTAGAGCCCGAGCCGCGTGATACATAGAATAATAGCCTTGAATGGTCGACCATTTGTATCTCCCGTGCTCAAATCCGAATCTTGCGTCTTCCAGGTCGCTTCGGGCTGAGTTCAATTCCTTGTCGACGAGGCGATTTCCTCGCGGAAACCTGAGTATCTTGCCTCGGTTCAGACATTCCCTGAATTCCTGCCTCATCCGTCATCTCATTCCAAAGGACTATTCCCTCCCTGACTAAAGACAGGAATTCTTTGTCGTTTTTCTCACTTTTTAGTAATTCCAGAGGCGAGAGGATGGCCAGTTCGATTTTCAGGTTTTCAAAGCCTTTCCTGAATCTGTATTTGTCGACAATCTCCAAGACTTTTTCCTTTTCTTCTGAGACAATAAACAGGTCCACATCACTTCCGGACGCATCCTCACCCCGGGCGCAGCTTCCATACAGGACAATTTCTGAAGCGATGAGTCTTAAGCTCTTTGATAAGGGGGCGGAGTATCGCGATAGAAACGAAAATCTTGAATGTCCTGAAAAGAGGGTCACCTGAATTGAAGGAATAGAATAGCATTTTTCCGACCCGGCGCCTGAGCACGATTCCGTCTGAAAAAAGATCATTCAGGACTCTGTTCCCCGAACCATAGCTGATGCCGACTCTACGGGCAATTTCTCTTTCGTGAAATTCTTTATCCGAGGACTTCGCTAAAAAACACAAGACCTTCTGCTCATTGGTAGAGATGAAGTAATCTTTCTTCTTTTGGTCTTCGCTCATAATGTTGAGTATATGCTCATAATATTGAGCATGTCAATCATTTCCAATCCGGGCCGCGGCCAGAACAGATCGGTCGCCGCCCTGTTCTCGTCCTGAGTCACGATGTCTTCAACGAGCGTTCGGGAACCGCGATCGTCATGGCGATAACGAGCCAGCCTCAACAAGCAGGCTTCCCATTAACTTTTGAGGTCAGGACCGGAACCCTGCCCAAGCGCTCCTGGATCAAGATCAGCCAGGTGCGGACGCTGGCCATCGAACGAATCGGCAAAAGAGTGGCGCTCCTCGCCCCGGAGGTACTGGCGCAAGTCCTTGATGGCCTTGACGAAATTATCGGGGAGTAGCTGAGGAAAAACAGCCCCCTCAAAAGGCCGTTTTGGTGCCCCAAAACCCAGAGTTCCCCTGCGCAGCGATTATTCTGCTATTTCTTGCCTGCCAGAAGCTTGATCACATCCTCAGTAGGCATAACCGGATAGACATCGATCTTGCCGAGGTCGGCCCACGGGTTAGCTGCTGCAAGGATTGCGCGCGGGTCGTCGCCTTCGATAAGCCTGAAAACTCTCCCTCCGGCAAGAGCACTCCACTCGCCCACAATCTTAAGCCCCTGAGGGACGAGATGACCCTTTTCAGTCCTCTTCTTGATTACCGCCTCTCGATTCTGAGGTTCATAGGTGTAGACCGTCATGAATAGCATGGTTTTGCCTCCCCTATTTGATTTTCCCTTTATGGATGAGATATAAGCCCGACGAGTAAGATTGTCAAGCGGAGCTGCAGAATCCTCTTAAGACTAACAAACAGTTCGGTCCGATCCCGAGTCTGGAAACAAGAATGAGATTGAATGATCTTATCTGCGTCTTATCAAATGCTCGACAGTCCGAAAGCATGAAAGTCAAAGGGGTCATAAAAATGATTGAACAAGACGGTTGGTTCATGATAAGAAGAAAAGGAAGTCACCGCCAGTACAAGCACGATTATAAAAAGGGCTTGGTGACCGTGGCCGGGCGTTTGAGTGACGATCTTGCTACAGGGACACTCCAGAGCGTGTTTAAACAAGCAGGTTTAAAACATGGGAGGAAAGAAAGTGCTTAGGTATCCGATCATCATAGAAAGATCGAGGAAGAACTATTCCGCCTACAGTCCGGATCTGCCCGGTTGTGTTGCCACGGGGGCAACTATTAAGGAGACCCTTTCTCGCATGAGAAGCGCGATTAAGTTCCATCTGGAAGGACTCAAGAAAGAAGGATCCGAAATACTCCGGCCATCGAGCAAGGTTAAATATATAGAAATCTCGATTTAACCAGATTTCTGAGCCAAAAAAACCGCCTAAAAAACCATTTTGGTGCCCCAAAATGAGGGTTTAATACATAGTCTGGTCTGTCCCCAAAGATGGTTCTGCCGAGGCTATCTTTCCCGATAAGCTTTTATGAATTCGTCCCGGGAGATTCCAGAGTGTTGACAAATTATTCTTAGGCTGGAAACTTATCCATCAACCATCGATCCGGGCTTCTGCAATAAAGGCTTCCAGGATTGGCGGATCAATTTCGAGGGCAGACTCGCCGAAGGTCTCGACATGAAAGCGGATGGCTGATTTCACATCTGCAAGCGCCGCTTCATACGTCTCCCCTTGGCCGACCACAGCCCCTTTGATTCCGAGGGGATAAGCGATATAACCGTCCTGATGCTTTTCGACGATGACTTTAATTGATTTCATGGGCAACACTCCCAAATTGCCCACATTATAACATGTTTTCATTTTTGGATGCATTTACCGGCCGGCCGTCTTCGACTTCTTAGGTTCAGGCGTCTCATGTTATATAAAGACGTAATTTCCACCAACGTATTCTCATGAACGAATAAACAAGAAGGACTCTCGTGCCCGTCAAAACAAGACCCTGAGCTATTCATAGGACCTCTTAAAATGACATTTTTGCCCCCAAAAACTAGATAGTCTGGTCCGACCCCAAAAAACACATCCCAAAGTGACTTGTTTGCCCCGAAAAACCGCGGTTGCCTTTAAGCTAATCCAGGTATTTCAGGAATTCTTCTTTTGTCAGTTTTGTATCTTTAATGATCTCTTGAAGTAAACCTCTTCCGATATCTTCTCCCTTATGAATCGGGACCATAGTTGTACGACCATCAGCGTGCCTGAAGAAGACATGGCTGCCTCGCTGCCTGATTCTCTTGAAGCCAAGTCGTCCTAGAACTTGAGTGATCTTCTTGCTCGACAGAGCCTTGAGCTTCATTAGATGGAGACTTCGATCTGCTGAATCCCTATAAAGTGGGTATTTTCAGGGACGTCTTTTTCAACCTCTAAATAGAGCTGAATAGCTTCCTTTAGGCGTATTTGAAGTTCGTCGAGACTCTTGGCTTGGCTATGGCAGCCGGGGAGTTCGGGAACCAGACCAACGTAATATCCGTCCTCATCTTTCTCTATGAGGACATTGAACCTTCTTGTCAATGGCTTAACCTTCTTTTTGCGCATAGAAAACTGTGTTTATTATAACACATCTATAACATCGTCTTTTGAACAGAGTGTTTTATTTCTCAACAAATATATAACGCTATGGATCCAACGAATTCTCACCCTTGAGAATAAAGCGGGAGCTTTTCCCGCGTGCTCCCGAATCAAAATCAGTCTAATGGGGGCCCTGGCAGTCGTTTGTTCATGGTTTTGCCCCCAAAAACAAAGCCCCTTGGTCGATTTTGGCCTTTTTATGTGTGGCCAAAATGTCGTAAGGGGCGTTTAGCAGCTTTTGCTAAGTTTTGCCAACGTTAATATCAGATCAGATTTTAAAACACTCAATATATTAGACGCCGGTCAAGCCTCAATTTTCTCATTGACAAACAACATAACATAAAATTAGTTTCCCCCTCAATTTCATCTCAAAAGGTCATTGACAATTTATGCTCAGGTAGTATGATTGGTTCAAAATTGTTTGAGGGTTAGCTTATCAAAGCAATGGGGAAGATCTTAATCCGGGCCATTCGGTTTTCTATTCGCCTCCATAACCTTCTCTTTTCCCCCTCTTGCCCAGCCAGGTCAGCGCCCATGAAATTATACGTTGGGGTCACGGATCATCAATGGTTCGAATTCTTGCGCGCTCTCGCCGCCCCTTCCTTATCTCCTGCTGAGCCCCTCGACGAGGTCAACTTCTGGCAGCCCTCGCCCGACTCTCAATTCCGCGCTATCCGGCCCGGCGACCTCTTTCTTTTCAAACTTCACCGGAGCGCCCGAACTGCCCGCAAAGACCTGATCGCAGGCGGAGGTGTTTTTGCCCGTTATTCAATTCTTCCCATCAGCGTTGCCTGGGATGCTTTCGAATCGAAGAATGGCGCCGGCTCATTGCTGGAGATGCGCAGCCAAATAACTCAATACCGGAGAATTCCAGATAATCGCTTAGAAGATTTCAAGATCGGCTGCATCATCCTCACCCAGCCTTTCTTCTTTGATGAATCCGAATGGTTTCCCGCGCCAGAGTGGAGCCAGTCGATCGTCCGCGGAAAAACCTATACTCTTGAATCAGAAGCAGGCCGGTCCATTTGGAGGAATCTCACCCGGATCTGGGAAAATCGAAAGTTCTTCGATCTGGACCACGAGGCTCACAGAATAGAAGAAGAGCGCGCCCGCTACGGAAAAGAGACGACCATTCGGCCCCGCCTTGGGCAAGGGGCTTTCAAGATCGCAGTTACCGATGCTTACGGTCGCTCCTGTGCGATAACGGAAGAACACTCGCTCCCGGTCCTAGAGGCTGCCCACATCAAGCCTTATGGAGACTCAGGCCCGCATGCAGTTTGTAACGGCCTTTTGCTCCGGAGCGATGTCCACAGGCTTTTCGACCGTGGCTACATAACGGTCACCCCGGAACATAAGATCGAAGTCAGCCGCCGCCTTCGTGAAGAATTCGAAAACGGCCACTCGTACTATCCTTTTCATGGAAACAAAATTCAAAACCTTCCGATAAAACAGGCCGACTGGCCTTTAAAAGACCTTCTTATATGGCACAATGATAATATTTTTAATAGGTAGCCTACGTTAATGCGTAAAATCCCAGAGTGTTCGAATACAGGCTGCGCGTCTAAGTTGGTTACATCAAATTCGGCGAGAAACTTTGAACAACCTGCCTTATCTATAAGGCGGGCAATTAACAAGGGTATAATTTGTCCTGGAACAAAAGTCCTCGAAATTGGAGCTGGAAATTTGCGCAACATGTTTTTTATTCTCCAAAATGTGGATTCAGTGCATTTGCATGTTCGAGAAAACGATAAGACAATTCAACGATTCAAAGAAAGATATTTATTATTCAAAAGGAGGGGAGGGCGCATTCTAGATCGGGTTTTGAAAAAGAGGATATACGATGTTGTATTATGTACTTTTGTTTTGGAAACCATATGTCCTGAAGCGAAGAGAAATTTCTATCTAAAATTGATTAAGTCTAGCTTGAAGAAAAGTGGGATTCTGATAGCCTCTTTTCGAGGTCAGGGAGGAGTGGTGGGGAATAAATATCAACTCTGTCCACAGAAGGACGGCCTGATTAGTCCTTTGCATACATTCATAAAACCCCACTCCATCTCCAGCCTTAAGAATTTCCTAAACGCCTGTGGATTCAAAAATATTGTCATGCTTCAAAAATATCGTGTAGATTCGCCAAAAAATATTCACTTTGCTGCTTATCCGGAGAGTTGACATGGAAAGGAAATGGCTAGAGATTTTCTACAAGGAGTGCGGAAGGGAAGTTTCCTTAGCGTATAACGTTCTTAACCATTCAAACAGCTGGGGAGTGACTTTGGCGACTGCTGCATTGGCAACCGGAGTCCTCGGCTCTGGAAAATTCGAATCAGGAAAGTTCATTCTATTTTATCCGACGGTTGTTCATTGGTTTTTCGTTATTCTAGCATGGATTATAATGTTTAGGTTTTTTATCAGGTCGGCTTTGGGCCTGGCAAATATGTATCGGTGGAACGAACTAATATCTGCAACAAGCAAAGTCCTTTCATTACCAGAGGATCATCCTTACGCTCCCATTTTGAACAAAAACTGCGCAAAAAAGATCGATGCGTATTTTTATGAATGGCGCAGTCCAAGGAAGAAGAAGTACATAGTTTGGCGGAATCTTAAGTTAATGTATTTCTGGTTTTTCCTGATCATTCTAACTCTTTTTTTATGGGGATTGATAAAGCTGGAAAAAGACTTATTTTACTGGCTTGGGGTGGCGATCTTCTTATTCGCTACGATTATAGAAGTTACGTGGTTCAACTCCTGGCATGGTTTTCAATACAAAAAGTTAGAGTTGGATGAGGAGCCTAGTACCCGGAGCATATTGGAGCAATCTGCTGGTTTAGAAGCCAAAGAACCCTCAGGCTCAATGATATTAGGCTTTTGCGAAGAAGGCCCCTATAAGCATGCTAAAATGCTCCTTGAAAATCCAACAATAAATTGGATTCCTTGGAATTATCAATCCTGTGAGATTGAGCCTACATTGCTGCCTTGGCTTTCCAACTGGAAAGCCTTTCATAAAAGAAAAGTCCTATTTGCCAGCTGGAATAAAGAACAATTCGAAGGGAAAGGAAAGGTGGTTAGGTCAGGGCGAATTGACTATTTCCATTTTGACGGTCGTGGGTTGCGTTTAACGGTCCATCTCGATGATCTCGATAAGGATGCAAAAAGGATCACAATCAATGTGACCGATCCAGAGGTGTATTGCTTTATGGGAGGGATATAGCTCTAGCGTTGGAAGTAAACTGAGGATGCAAACCTAATGTTCTTAAGAGAATTTGAATTTCGTGCGGTCCGATTGAAAGATAAACGGTCATTTGAGCCTTTAGGTTTGGTTCTCGGTAAAGGGAATCAGCCACTAGAGTTGCTGATCGCAGGAGCCGAAGAGCGGCCTGGCCAGGTCGACCTTCGTGCAGTCTGGAAAGCTCGGCATGGCGGTCGAGCTACACCACTTCTCCTCGTTGTCCTATACGGCGATAAAGCGGCCATCTGTGGCCCTGCGAGTGATCCGCCTCCAATTCACTCCGACCTTGATATTTTGAGAGTTGAGAGGATCTGCCGAGGCGCTCTCGAGGCCTCAGACCGACACGCAGCCATTCGGTTCCTACATCAAGCGCTACCTGAGGTTGAATCAGCCATTCCTGGCCTCCGGAATGAAGGGCTTTTCGCAAGCCATGAGCTTGAACATGGTATGAGGATACGCGCAGATTGGGCAGAGGCCGTGGAGCGAGGTAGTACCATTTTCCCTCGTCGCGGCCGCTCTCTCCTGGAATCCTTGGGTTTTATTATCGAAGCGCTTCCGGGCCCTGCTTCTGTCCTACGTGTCGCAAGGACGAAAATCGCGATCGCTGTACTTTTAGAGCACAACGAATCTCCAGAAATATCTAATGCCCGTTTCTCTCAACTCTCTCCCGTTTCCTATGCCATGACCAAGGCAGAGGAAGAAAACCTCCCCTTCGTGTTCATCATATCGGATTCGATTATAAGGCTCCATCCTGTCCGACAGAATATTGGCGTTGGACGTCGGGGCAGGACCGAGACCTATGTCGAGCTCAACTTAAATCTGCTCGAAGAGTCGAACAGAGGCCTTTTGCCATTGGTCTTCTCTGCAGACGCCCTTCAAGAAAACGGAACTTTTAATCAAATTCTCGAGAATTCCAGACGGTTCGCCAGCGATCTTGGAGTTCGCCTCAGGGAACGAATCCACTCAAGAGTAATACCACCCCTGGCCGAGGCGCTGATTCATGCTCGGAATCTTAAAGAGCCAACAGCTGACGACCTCGCCGAAACCTACGAAATGGCGCTGCTCGTCCTTTTCCGAGTCCTTTTTATAGCATATGCTGAGGATAAGGATCTCTTGCCCTATCGGGCCAACGAACTCTATCGCGCGCGTTCGCTAAAGCAAAAATCTCGCGATCTCATAAGAATCCTCGAATCAGGCGGATTTGGGCAAGAGACGACACATTGGGACGATGTCCTTCATCTCTCTCGCGCCATAGATAAAGGCTCGCGGGAATGGGGAGTTCCTGCTTATAATGGTGGGCTTTTTTCATCAGACCCCACGGTTATTGGCTGCGGTGCGCTCATCGAGAGCATCCAATTGCCAAATACCGTGTTCGGCCACATTTTAGCAGACCTTCTCCTTGATGAAACACGAGAGGGCCGCGGTCCGGTGGACTTCAGAAGCTTGGGTGTTCGTGAGTTCGGGACAATTTATGAAGGTCTTCTGGAAAATGAACTCTCTATGGCTTCCACCGACTTAACTATCGACAAAAGTGGCACATACAGACCTGTCCGGGAAAAAGGCGACCAAGTCGTCGTTCCCGCCGGACAGCCCTATCTTCATACTTCATCCGGTGCCCGCAAATCATCTGGGTCTTATTTTACGCCAGATTTCGCAGTCGATCATCTTCTCGACTATGCACTTGAACCGGCCTTGCAGGACCACCTCGGCCGGCTTGATACATTCAAAGACCAAGATATGGCCTCATCGGTATTTTTTGATTTTCGAGTTGCCGATATCGCAATGGGTTCAGGTCATTTCCTTGTCTCGGCAGTCGATCGTATCGAAAAAGCTCTCTCAGGTTATCTTGCCCGGCGTCGCCTTCCGCATGTCTTCGAGGAGATCGGCCGACTCCGGTCAAAGACGGCTGAGGTCCTCGGTTCGTTGTCAGAAGAGATCGTTACCGAAGATAGCCAACTCCTACGACGCCAGATTGCGCGCCGCTGCATTTTCGGAGTTGATCTGAATCCTATTGCAGTCCAATTGGCGAGACTTTCCATCTGGATCCATACTTTCGTTCCCGGCTTGCCGTTGTCTTTCCTAGATCATAACCTCGTCGTGGGGAACTCACTCGTCGGAATCGCGACCATTGGGGAAGCCGAGGCTGAGCTTAAACAGATAATCGGCCCGATCTTTTCTTTGACGGCTGATGAGCTGATTGGTTCTGCGCAGGAGGGTCTCTCTAAGCTGGCCGGACTATCGGATGCGGACGCGTCAGAGGTCGAACTCGCCCGCCGAGCAAGTCTGGAAGCCCGGGAGGCAATCAGGCCCGCCGAAGCGCTCTTTAGCATTCTGGCAGCAGCGCGAATCGATGAGGATGTGAGGACAGACGTTCAGTCTTGGCCTTCGCTTTCCTGGGGCGACCTGGAGACTCTCCCAAAAACCGACACATATGCTAAGGCGATGAAAATTCTTTCGGCGCTATGTCCGTTCCATTTCCCGACCGTCTTCCCAGAAGTTTTTCTTCGTGATAGGGCAGGATTCGACGTCATTATCGGAAATCCCCCCTGGGAAAAAGCGAAGGTCGAAGAGCATGGCTTCTGGATGAGATACATCCCGGGTTTCCGTTCTCTCCCCCAACATGAGCAAGAGAGGACAAGGAAAGCTTTCCGCAAAGAGAGGCCAGACCTGGTTTCTCTTTATGAAAACGAGGTCATGCAGACCGAACTCATCAGACGGACTCTAAGTGCCGGGCCTTTCCCTGGAATGGGTACCGGAGATCCGGATCTATACAAAGCCTTTGCGTGGCGATTTTGGCAACTGGCTAGCGCCGAAGGGGGGCTGATAGGTGTGGTCTTGCCGAGAAGTGCTTTCTCGACCAAAGGACTTAAAGAGTACCGTGAAACAGTCCTTAGCGAGGGACAGGTTGAAGATATAACGACTCTTCTTAACAGCGGTGGCTGGGTGTTCGAAGACGCCGAACATCGGTATACAATTTGCCTGACAGCGATAAGAAAGAAAGAGCCTGGGAAATTTGCCGATCTCCCTATGCGCGGGCCTTACCGCGATATCGTTCGGTTTAGAGCCGGAGTAAGCCGGGCGGCGCCGCGATATGCAGTTAAAGAAGTCATTAGTTGGACCGATACCGCAGCATTGCCCCTTCTTCCTTACGAGGCTTCGGGTGAGGTCTTCTCGCAACTCCGCAAGTCCCCCCGCCTTGCCTTTGAAGATAAGAAATCGTGGCTTGCGCGTCCTCATACTGAGCTTCACGCGACAAATGACAAGCATCTCATGGAAGTCGTTGCTGAACAGCCCGAAGGATTCTGGCCTATATTCAAGGGCGAATCGTTCGATATCTGGATGCCCGATACTGGGACCTATTATGCTTGGGGCGATCCTGAAAAAGTCCTCGAAGCGCTCCAACGAAAGAGGCTTCGGGCGAGGACATCATTTCTAGGATTCCCTCATGCCTATCTCATGGACAAAAGGACACTCCCGTGTCTGAAGCCTCGTATTGCCTTCAGAGATATCACAAATAGAACTAATAGAAGAACGACAATAGCTTGTCTAGTGCCAGCCAAGGTGTTCCTAACGCATAAGGCCCCGCATTTTCTTTGGCCGCGCGGTGAGGAGCAGGATCAAGCATATTTATTAGGGCTTCTTTGCTCGATTCCTTTAGATTGGTACTCGCGCAGGTTCGTTGAAACCAATGTTACTTATTTTATTTTGAACGGCTTCCCGATACCTCGCCCCCAAAGGTCCGATCCAAAATGGAGCAAAATTGTCGCATTGGCTGGCCGGTTGGCTGCCGCCGATAAAAGATTCTCGGGCTGGGCGCAGGCCGTGGGCGTGGGGTGCGGAGCGCTCGAGGACGATGAAAAAGATGATATGATCTGTGAGCTCGATGCGGTTTCGGCCCATCTTTATGGTTTGTCAGAGAAACACCTCATCCATATCTTTGAGACCTTCCATGAGGGCTGGGATTACGATAAGAGACTAAAAGGTGTCCTGAAGCACTATCATGATTGGAGCCGAAGGAAATGAAACCCGAATTCGCAGACAACAGGGAACTAAAAATGATAGAGGCCCTTCGGGGACATCTCGATTGGCTTCAGGCGACATACAAGGACCCGGTCGATATGTCTATCGCCACCGGCTATTTTAATCCCCAAGGCTTCGCCATGCTCTCTGACCGGCTCGAGACGCTATCGAACGTGAGGCTTCTTCTCGGAGCCGAGCCTATCCCTCCGCCTGTTCTGCCTGAAAGATTGCCTGGAGATCCGCGAGGTGAAGTACTGGATACGAAACGGGTCCGCGAAGCTTTAGCGAAGAATGCTTCGGGACTCGGCCGCGACCGCGATCGGCTGCCGTTTACGGAGTCCTGCGATCGGGCGCTACGAGATCTGCTTGCTGTGCTTCGCTCCGGGAAAATCGATGTGCGTCGCTACGAAAAGGCGTTCCTCCATGGCAAGGCGTTTATTTTTTCTTCCGATGAGGGATATATTTCCGGGTCATCGAACTTCACGGCTGCTGGGCTCACCTGGAACCTCGAGCTCAACCTCGGCCGATACGATCCGACTCCGGTCGCTCGGGTTAAGAAATGGTTTGACGAGCTCTGGGAGGAGGCCGTGCCTTATGATCTCGCAGCTATATATGCGGCGAGGTTCGAGGAGCATGAGCCATATCTCATCTACCTGCGGGCGCTCTGGGAGAGGTATAAGGATGAGCTCGAAGAAGAGACCCCGGCCGGAACAACAATAAAACTAACAACGTTTCAAAACGACGGTATTCTGAGGGCTCAGAGAATAACCGACAAGTACAAGGGCGTTTTAATAGCTGATGGTGTCGGCCTTGGGAAGACCTTCATCGCGGGGGAGATCCTTCGGAGGGCACTCCACGAACAGAGACAGAGGGCCTTGCTTATTGCGCCGGCAACTCTTCGCGATGGAACGTGGGAGCGCTTTGCCAATAGATATCAGCTTTTCATGGAGTGCGTTTCCTATGAGGAGCTTGCACAAGATATCCAACTCGGAGGAGATAGGCCACACCTAAGACAGAAAGCCAATGATTACGCCCTTATTGTCATCGATGAGGCTCAAGCGTTCCGAAACCCCGATACCCGTCGGGCACAAGCTCTTAGAAAGCTCCTTCAGGGTCAGCCCCCTAAGACGGTTGTTCTTCTTTCTGCGACCCCCGTCAACAATTCGCTTTGGGACCTTTATTATCTCTTGACATATTTTGTGGGTCACGACGCAGCGTTCTCGGACATTGGCGTTCGATCTCTCAAAGATAAGTTCACCGACGTCGTAAGGGTCGATCCCGACGAGCTTCGTCCTGACGCAATCTTCGATATTTTAGACGCGACGACAGTGCGCAGGACACGCCATTTCGTGCGCCGATACTATCCGAATGATCGTGTGTATGGGTTGCGTGGAGAAGAGATTCTCGTCCGGTTTCCTGATCCAAAGGTTAAGGCAGTCACCTATTCTCTTGATGACGTGCTGCCGGGTTTTTTTGAGGAATTCAAGAATGCCCTGGCTCCTGAAGATGGGCCCCCGCAATTGACTTTGGCTAGGTATAGCCCCAAAAAATATTGCCATGAGCCCAAGGAGGATCTAAGAGAAGCTGCACTCGTCGGACTTCTTAGGACAGGACTGCTTAAGCGATTCGAGTCCTCTGTACGTGCATTTGCTAGGACTGCAGAAACAATGGCCAACGCCCATGACAGATTCCTGGAGGGGTTGGGCAAGGGCGTGATCCTAACCGCACAGGGGCTCGAGGAATGGGACCAGCTTGACAGCGACGAAGCGCTCGCCCAGCTTATCGAAGAAACCGGGTCTGAGACGACGGAAGGCTATGATATTTCGAGACTAAGAAAGGACGTGGAGGCCGACCGTGATCTCTTGAGGCTTTTTGCTCATAAAGCTAGTGCCGTGAGGCGCAAGAACGACCCGAAGCTGGAGAAGCTTGTTGAGCAGTTGGATCAGGTTCTTAGGCAGGCTGAGCAAGACTCCGATAATGAAGATGATAAGCGGAATAAGCGTAAGGTTCTCATTTTCTCCTATTTCGCTGACACCGTCGATTGGATTACGGATCATCTAAATGATTTCTTCGCTACCGAAAAGCGATTTGCCGTTTATAGGGGACGTCTAGCATCAATTGTGGGCGACGAATCTCGGCATGGAATTTCCCGTGCAGAGGCAGTCTTCGGGTTCGTTCCAATCTCAAGCGAAGCGCCTCCAGGTCGAGATTCGGATCGCTTTGATGTTCTCGTCACGACCGATGTATTGGCAGAGGGAATGAACCTTCAACAATGCCGGCATATCATCAATTATGACCTCCCCTGGAATCCAATGCGACTCGTTCAGAGGCACGGTCGAATCGACCGAATAGGCAGCTTGTACACCGAGGTTTTTATACGGTGCTTCTTCCCGGATAAGCAACTGGACGCTCTGCTGGAGCTTGAAGTCAGAGTAAGAAGAAAGCTCGCCCAGGCGGCGGCATCGGTGGGCGTCGAAAGCGAGGTTATACCCGGAGCGGCTACGAGCGATATCGTCTTTGCCGAGACTCGAAAAGAAATTGAAGCGTTAAGGCGAGAAAAGGGCGAAATCTTCGAGAACGCTGGCGAAGACCCTTGCGCTCATTCTGGCGAGGAATACCGCCAAGAACTTCGAAAGGCAATGGAAGTTTATGGTGAGAGGATCCGGAGCCTGGCTGGGGCGGCAGGGTCGGGATTTGCTGGAGGTGCTCAGGCCGGACACTTCTTCTGTGCCAAGATTGGAGAGCGGGTTTTTTATAGATTTGTGCCGCGAGAGGGCGGTGAGATAACCAAAGATACGCTTGGCTGCTTGAAGATTGTTTCATGCACTGAGGGAACGCCGCGGGAACTGCCGCGGGAACTCGCAGAAGCTGCCTATGACGCATGGATGACGGCAAGAAAGGACATTTTTGACGAATGGACGTTTGCCACGGATCCAGCGAATCTACAACCGAAGATTCGACCGGCTTTGAGGGCGGCGGCAGAGCAACTGCGAAAATATCCGCCCTCAAAAATGACGCAGGAGGAAATCGATAAAGCTCTCGAAGCCATCGAGGCTCCTTGGGGCGTCCGGATCGAAAAGGTTATTAGAGAGGAGATGGAAAGTTCGTCGGGAGTAGCTGCTTCTGAGGCAGTAGTTGAAAAGATTCGCCTCCTTGGCTTGCAGCCTTATAAAGCGCCGTCTCCTTTGCCCCCGATCGAGGAGGATGATATCGAGCTTGTCTGCTGGATGGGAGTGAACAAATAGGAATGCGAAGGCAAGAGCTTTTCATGGACATTCATGCGCATTAGGCCGGAAGATCAGAAGGAGTGTTGTTTATTGCACAAATCTACGGATGATACCAGCTTGTTGTTTGATTTGAATTAAGGAAGAAAGATCCGTGCCTCTCAACACATACGAAGAGATTGTTACCAACTTCGACTCTCCAACGATCGTCTTGGCCGGCCCTGGTACAGGAAAAACCTATCTTTTGGCAGATAGAATCAAACGCCTTTTAGATAACGGACAAGACAAAGACACAATAATAGCACTCACGTTTGGGATTGATGCTAGGCAGCAAATGATGAATCGTCTCACCGATCCAAATGGCGATTTTAGAATTGACTTTGGGGATATGCCTCAAATTTCTACGATGCATGCACTAGGGCTAAGGATAGTTAAGGAAGCGGCCGGGGAGGTTGGTTTGAGGAAAACCAGCTTAGAAGTGCAAGACGACGAAAAAGTGAAAAAACTGATATATCGGGACGCTGCCCTTGTCGTGGGTCTTAGCGAAGAAGATGGAATAGAAGCTCTCGGCTGTAAACAAATCGGAGATTGCCGGGAGAATCCCGATCTTAGCAAATGCAGGATATGCAAGAAATATCGGGAAATAATGTCAAAATGCAATTGCATTGATTTTGATGATCAAATACTCTTTGCTAATAAGATTTTAGAAAATAACCCCACGATATTAGAAAAATATCAATCCAAGGCACAGCATCTCCTAGTTGATGAATATCAGGATATTAATGCAGCCCAGTTTAAGCTTATTGAATCGCTCAGCAGAGAGTCGAGGAACGGCCTTTTTGTAGTCGGAGATGATGCGCAGAGTATTTATGGTTTTCGAGGCTGTGGCCCGCAGTTTATTCTTCGTTTTATCGAGGACTTTCCCGATGCAGAAGCCGGAACCTTGACCATGAGCCGCAGGTGCCACCAGAAGATAATGGAGGATTCCTTCAAAGTGTTAGAGCAATATTACGAAGGGTGGTCAGGTAGACCTGAGCTCGAGCATCCAAGTGAAGAGGGTGAGCTGCCTTCCATATGGAAATTAGCCAGCGAGCGCGCAGAAGCAGAGAAAGTCGCACAGCTATCGAGAACTGCCGTCCATGCTAAGCGTGAAGTCCTGGTATTGGTGCCCAAGAAAGAATTTTTTCCCTTTATCACTGAGGAGCTTATTAGCCATGGAGTAGCATTTGATTGTACCGAGTGTTTTTTGCCCAAGAGGTTTGAGGTTATTAAACGCATATTTGATTGGATAAAGAACCCGGATTCCAATTTCACGACAAGGCTCGTAATCGAGGATCTCATAAATGACGGTATTGCCAGAGTGCCCGGAATGCGAAAGAACGGCAGATGCCGTCCAGAAACAATCCAGAGACGGATTGGCGAGGAGGCCGAGATTGCGAGACTCTGGGAGCATGTTAGTGCTCGGAAAGGCTTGTTCTCGATCATCAGAAATCTCAGCAATCCTAACGAAACTCTTTCTAAAATTCGTAATTCTCTCTCAGAACTGCAGGATCTTTGCACCCCTCGCGCGAGGCATCCGCTCGGCGAATTCATCAGGAAACTATCTGTAGTTACGGGAATTTGGATAAGCCCGTCGGAGATGGAACAAGACATCTTTTCTATTGTTAACCTTCTAAAGCCTCAGAATCCGACGTGCCCTGGCCTTGTCAGATTGAGGACCATGAGGAAAGCAAAGGGCCTTCAGGCTGATACTGTAATCTTGGTTGGATTAGAGAATGACATAATGCCCGATCCTAGAAGTGATAAAGTGGAGCAGGCTCGTTTGTTCTATGTTTCAATGACCCGAGCAAAAAAGGATCTGTATCTGTTTCATGCGTACAGACGACCTCGAAATATCTCTTATGGAGAAAGTCTTATGGATAAACCAAGATCTGAATTTCTTGATGCAATAAACAGAGATAGCGAATTTAGACGGGCATAGTGTCCTCAACTCAAGAGACGTTCTTAAATGATGTTGAAGAACACCAAAGGAGGTCGAAATGCCCATTCTCCATCAATATCAAGACAAGACCGGTTGGTTTATTAGGACGGTCATCAAGAACTTTATTATCACTTTTCAGTTAACAGTTGCCGGAGTCAAGCGGCTGCAGGAGGCTGGAGTCGAAGACGGGATGAGGTTCCGGCGCGCAATTTTGTTCGATCTTTGGAGACAAGGAGACGCATATACGCACGGCACTGGCCCCGGTGTCATCGAACCTTATGCTAAAGGACAGCTCGAGATCGATTTTTCGAACGACCCGGAACCTGCGACGATTTTCACGGGCTGCTCATCATGCGGGTCGCTGAGCGACCTTCATCTTGTTGAGGTGCAAAAAACAGAAGGCACTTATGGGGAGCTTTATTGCGCGGTATGCCGAAGAAAGAGCCCTGACTTCATTGACACGAGCATTCCACTGGCGCTCGTAACCAGGGGAGTTTTCCTCAAGATTCTCGAGCTTAAGGGCTTCAGGAGCCTTGATAAAAACGCCTTAGATTTCAAGGAATCCTTGGAAAAGGCTTTTAAAAACAAATGGGATCAGCTCGCCGAGCAAAAGATTCGAACAAAACGAGGAACCCAGAAAGCCCTGTTTGAAGAAAACGGCCGGGAGAAGAAATTGGTTTGACGCGGAGGAAATCTGGGAGATCGATCGTGGATTCACAAAAAGGGAATAAAATAAGAAATGAGCTTCTGAAGTTGGCTTCTTTCGATTCCTCCTAAAATTGTTTTTCTTCGAAAAGTACCAGGGTAGGAACTAGGGACATACGGTGAACATTTTTATTACGACATGCGCTATGAACAAGGCTGGCGGCGGGAAACCCTATGGATACTATGATTGGAAGGGCCAAAGCCGGGAACAACTTCTTAAGACGCGATGGCACGTACTTGAATTGATGAAAGCTGGGATCGTTAAGTCCAGTTTGAGATGTCCAGTGATCGGCCCTGATTTCGGCGGTAGCGAAATGGAGGGGAAGTACTTGCCGGCGCTTAAGAGATATAGCCAGGGCGCTTTTATTGAGGGGCTGAAGGCGTCAAAAACGAGATTGACTGAATGGGGTAGGGAAAACCGGCTTTATTTCATAAGCGGACTCTATGGGATTGTTCATTGTAAGGAACCAATTCAAAACTATGATCTTGATTTGCTCCAGGCAAAGGTCCAAGAGGAATGGAAGGCAAGCAGAACTCTTACAGAGGTACTTCTTTCTGATCTGAGGTGGAAACGAGCCAAGGGTGATTGTGTTTTCGATTGCTGCGCAAATGAGACATATCAGAGTCTAATTGACTGGGAGTCGCTGCGCAACGAAGGCCTGGTCGTCCGCCACGCTGCGCGCAGCGGAGAATTTACCGGCCATCAAGTGAGGTGGGCATGTGGTCACCTCAGCGGAGCCGCTCCTGAGCGCTTAGCTGATATGGTTGAGCACGAGGGAAGTCAATATAGCTCTGATAATGGTAGTATTCAGTTTCTTAAAAAAATGCAAGTGGCACCGTCTGAGCCTAGATCGAAAGAAAGTGATCACCGGTTTCGCATGCTTGATCCGTTTGCCCTCGTAGCGGTCGCTTGTTTGAGGCCTGGCCAATACGATTCCTTCATGAATTATGCCCGTAAAAAAGGCTGGGATGAGTTTATCCGATTCGAACCCATCCAGAATCTTTTAAAATCAACAGTTGAGAAGTTTGATAGGCATGGCTTCAAGCTGTTGGTCGCCCACGTCGATCAAACTCATGCTGAAGTTAGAAAAGTTTACAAGATTAGCGGCTCTGATCTTGCCGAAAATCTGCCGAAAGATTGGCAGTTTAGAAAGGTAACAAACGAGAGCTTTTCTGATATTCAGTTCAGATGGAGGTTGCTGTTCAAGGCATGATATTTGACAAGACCAGAAGTTGGCTAGATAGGGGGATTCTCTTAGCAAACGAGTGAAATATTTTAAGGGGTATTGTCGATGAGACAAATAAGAGATAAAGTGGAGCGCAACATTTGTCATTTGATTGAAGAATTTCGAAGATATCCTGAGAAATTCTTAACAGAAGAAGATGCAAGAAGCTATTTGTATTCGCTTCTGTTTAACGATTTCGGCCAAATTGAAACCTGCGAAGATGCTACGATATCCATACCTCTCCATTGCGAGGTCAGGTGGTATGGTAAAGGAAAGCTAAAGTTAAGGTCAGATATAGTTTTAATCGACGTATCCACACTTCGGACGACAGAAACTCCGTTTTTTAGGCTGCCTTCGAAGGGATACGGGTTTAATAAACCCAGGGCAATTATAGAAATAAAGCTAAGGAGAAGGGGCAGAACATCGGATAATAAATTCCTTAGAAGCATCTCCGATGACAGGCAGAAGCTCCTCGACATAAGAAGCCAAATTGAAGCAGAGTTCGTCAGTTATCTAATCGTGCTGGATAAAAAGAAAGACCTTGAGCTGCCGAGGCAATCCACGTTTAACCATAAAGAATATTACGTTTTCCCATATCGAAATTCCTTTCCCTCGGCAAATCAGGAGGACAAGCATGGAGATCGGTAACGACAAATTAGATGAGTTCTTGGAGTTGCTTCGGCGGCATTTCCCTGGCTGGGAATCTTTTGCGGACACGCGTTTTGTAGAGGCTGAAATTACTTATAAAAGAAATGCTGCGGCCAAGGCGCAAGAAGCACTGAGCCCACAGAAGTTAAGGCAGCTTATTGATCAGGGCCAACATGACGAATTTATAAAGCTTTTAGAGAAGATAGGTCATTCCACAAACTTGTTATATATGGCGGTTCCCATGTCCGGAGACTTGGGCGTCCTCTACCAGAAGGATCTGGACAAGCCGGCCTTTTGCTCCGCCCTCTACGAATTAATTCATGGCTCAGAACCGGCAGAGAAGCGACTCTCCAGTTACGCCGAGTATCTCAGAGGACATGATCTTCCTAATAAATGGACGTTCCCCACATATTTTCTATTTTTATGTCATCCCAACTCCGAGATGTTCATTAAGCCAAGCATCATAAAGTGGTTCCTCGATTTCATGGACGTGCCCGAAGTTTACACGCCACGCCCATCATCCTCATGTTATCTCGGAGTCAAGGAGATCTGCGAGAAGCTCAAAGATAAATTGGGCAATTTAGGGGCCAATGACATGATTGATATACAGAGCTTTGTTTATGTCGCAGCCGCCGTTGCCAAAAAATCAAGCGCGGGCCTGATAGAGTCCAGTCGACTCGATGAATTTCTCAAACTGTTTAAAGAATTTTCCCTGACGTACCTTGATTCTGAACAGGGGCGACGTCATCGTACTTCCTATTCTCAAGGTAGGGAGCAGGCTCTCAAGAACTATGATTCAATTTTGGCAGCATCAGGGCGGGGGGAGGATATTACAGATGTTGTCCTGCTTAAGCTGTTGCCGTATTCAGATTCAGATAGTAACCGCGCCAAGGGGGCATGGATTCATATGGCGCCGTGCATCCAGGGCGACTTAAAAGAGTGGTTCCAGGCAAAAGGTTGGGCTCGGGCTGAAGACTGGCCAGAGATAGCGAAGGCGATCATCCGATTCGTCCGTCGATGCAGCGAAGATCCGGGTGGACTCGGTGCGGCCTGCAGGGAATTTTTATCACTTCCCTATGCCAAGGGCTTTCAAACAGGAATGTTGACGCCAATACTGAACGCATTAAAGCCGCAAGATTTTATAATAGCCAACAATAAATCTCGCCAGGTCATTAACTATTTCGCCCGTGCCGCATATCGGCAAAGCCTAAGTGATTATCCGGCCTTGAACCGCAAGGGATTAGAGCTGATTGAAGAGTTAGCTCCGAAAATGCGAGAGATAGCTGATCTAGCAATAAGCAACAATGATCTTTTTGACATGTTTTGTCATTGGCTAGTCGCGGTAAAGAATCATGATCTCGGCAAAGCGCGCTATTGGAAGATATCACCAGGCGAAGATGCTTGGAATTGGAGCGCCTGTCGTGACGGAGGATTTATTGCAATCGGATGGGATGAGGTCGGGGACCTTTCCGGATTAACCAGGAAGGAATTTGACCAGCGCTGGCTCGAGACAGGCGCGGGAAAGCCGGATTGGTCGAGAACGGACGCGAACCAGGTATGGAGCTTCATTAATTTGAAAGAGGGAGACAAGATTATTGCCAACAGACGGACCGTCGAAGTACTTGGGATAGGAGAGGTGACTGGGGATTATTATTTTGTCCCAAATACGCGTCACGGCCACCGCGTCCCTGTTGATTGGTTTGATCTCAAAAAACGACAAGTCAAAAAGGATGGATGGCGGAAAACAATTATCAAACTTTCGGAAGATGAATTTCGTGAGGTGGAGCAGACTTCAGGGGGAACTGCGGTCGAGGCGCCAGTTGGCGGGCTTTTTAAAGGGCAGGCCTTCGAGCTACTTGCCGAGCTTCACGAAAATCCAACCCAGGAGTTTTACGGCTCAAAACGGGAAGAATTCAGACAATTCGTTGAAGAACCGATCCAACGAATTTTGAAGCAAGTTAAAGAGAGGCTTTCTCCTCCTATGCTTGAAGCCTTAGAAACAGAAAAGAAGATTTTTGGGAAAATACCCAAGAACGATTGGGGCAAAGGAGGGACCTGGGATTTTTATTGGGGTGCTTTCTATCCAAAAGGCAGCAAAAGGATTGAAGACTCTCAGCTTTTCCTTTCGATAAGCCGAAAAGTTCTCAGGTTCGGATTCAGCATTGGTGCGTATGGGAGCACGCAACGTGAGCGATTTCTAAACAACTGTGAGAGATACAAAGAAGACCTTTCCTTGTTATTTAAGGATATTCTTCGTTCCGATTTAAGATTTTCTAGCGATTACACAGAAAAGGGGACCTTTGTTACATATTCATTTACGGACTGGATCAAGAATCCCAAAGCGATAGGTGTGGATGCGGCCATAACTCTCGAGCGACCCTTTGCAGAGAAGATGCAAGAAATCGAAATCGTGGGCGACGTGTCCGAGATCTTTAAGAGCCTTTATCCATTTGTAATCCTCGCACTATCAAACGATCCCATGCCTGAAATAACAGAGTATCTTGAGACGGAGCCTTCGGGACTCCAGCCAGAATATAGCCTCGCAACATTTGCCGAAGAAACCGGATTTGAAGAGACCGAATTGGCACGCTGGGTAAGAGCGATTAATCGAAAGAAGCAGGCGATTCTTTACGGCCCGCCGGGGACGGGAAAGACGTATATTGCAGAGAGATTGGCTAGGCATCTGATCAGCGGAAGCGACGGTTTTATGGACGTTCTTCAGTTCCATCCCGCATATGCATACGAAGATTTTATGCAAGGCATCAGGCCAAAGTCGAGGCTTGATGGCGGACTTGAATACCCGGTTGTTGAAGGAAGATTCATGGACTTCTGCCGGCGAGCGAGATCCGTAAAGGGACCATGCGTTTTGGTAATCGACGAGATCAACAGGGCTAATCTAGCTCGGGTATTCGGAGAACTGATGTACCTCCTTGAATATCGGAATGCACAGATTCCCTTAGCCGTTGGCGGCGAATTTCAGATACCTGAAAACATCTTTATAATTGGAACGATGAATACGGCGGATCGGTCAATAGCCCTAGTAGATTATGCGCTTCGACGCAGATTCGTATTCATTCCGCTCTATCCTAACTATCAAGTTTTGAAAAGCTTTCACGAGGATACGGGATTTGATCCTGAAGGGCTAATCAGCATACTCAAGCGGTTGAACGGACAGATCGGTGACCCGCATTATGAAGTCGGTATTACGTTCTTTTTGAGAAAAGATATCTCTGAAGAGATAGAAGATATCTGGAGGATGGAGATAGAGCCCTACCTTGAGGAATATTTCTTTGACCAGAGGAAAAAAGTGGATGAATTCCGTTGGGAACAGGTTCGCAAGGATATTTTGCCTGAGGAAGAAGCTTGAGAACTCTAGATCTTACTGAATATTATCCCAGCCGATTGGCGCGAGGGGATCTATCCATGGAGGAGGGGACCCATATCTGGGAACGGTACAAGGATCAGATTGAGGTGGAGTTTCCATCGCCGAAAACAAACGACGCTTGGGAGCTAACCTCAAAAGGCTGGGTGGGTTATATCCCAGCCGGGCCAGATTTTGCCCTGGCTCTGAGGCCGAAGGTACAGCTGAAGAACCTTTTTCAAATGCTCGAATATGCATATAGGCTTCGCAGCCTGAGGTTTTTGACGGGTCTGATGCCTTGCGATTCACTATTAGCCTTTTATCAACAGCTCGCAAGAGTCCTTTCTCGGAGGATTATTGATCGAGGAAGGAAGGGATTTTATCACGCCTATATCGACAATGCCGAACGGCTCGCCTGCGTCAGAGGCCGCTTAGACGTTGGTACTTTGGCACGGTCACCGTGGCGCGCGGACCTTTGGTGTCAATACCAGAACTTCACCCCGGATGTTGTAGACAACCAGATTTTGGCCTGGACGCTTGCATGCATTGCTAGAACTGGAATCTGTACCGAGGAAACTCTTTCTGATGTCCGGAAGGCCTTTCGCGGACTGCAGCCCATTGTCCAATTAATTCCTTTCTTGCCGCAAAATTGTATGGGGCGGCTTTATAACCGATTAAACGATGACTACGAGCCTCTCCATGCATTATGTAGATTCTTTCTTGAACAAAGCGGCCCTGCTCTGAGCCCGGGAGGGCACGCTACCCTTCCGTTTCTCATAGACATGGCAAGACTTTATGAATTGTTTGTGGCCGAATGGCTTGCCCAACATTTGCCGGCAGGTTTTCATATGAGACCACAAGAAAACGTCTGTATTGGGGCGCAGGGCATATGGACTTTTCAGATTGATCTTGTCATTTATGACTCAGCCACGGGCCAACCCTGGTGTATCGCAGACACAAAATACAAAGCTCCGGATACGCCGTCATCTGCCGATCTCGCCCAAGTCGTGACATATGCTGAATTGAAAGGGTGCAAAGAGGCTGTTCTAGTCTATCCGACAAAACTGTCGGTGGCAATAGACGAAAGGTTGGGATCCGTTCGGGTACGCAGTTTAACTTTTGACCTCAGCGGGGATTTGGAATTGGCTGGGCAGAGCTTTCTCAAATCCCTGTTCCGAGTATAGGCCAACATGAACTTTCATGAGGATCAATCGACCACACGAGGCCATTTTATCCATCTTAATATCCTTATCGAGGAGGGACCATGCCAGGAACAAGGATTCAGGGCAGAGAATATCCAGTTCAGGACATTTTTTGTGAAAAATACTATTTTAGGATTCCCAGTTACCAGAGGCCTTATGCATGGAAAATCGAGCATGCGCAGACGCTTCTTGATGATCTTCTCAATGCCATCGGCAATTTAGATGATGTCTCCGATGATTTGGATTCCTACTTTTTGGGAAGTATGGTGATAGTCAAAGAAGAAGATAAGCCTAATGCTGAGGTAATCGATGGCCAGCAACGTCTCACAACCTTGACTATTTTATTAGCTGCTATCCGCGCTTTGCTAGAAAGATCTGACGAGCAAGCTTATATTACTCCCTATATTTACAATAAAGGTAATCCACTTACAAAGACTCCGGATCGTTATCATCTAAGACTTAGAGAAAGAGACGCAGAATTTTTCCAGGAGCTTATACAGAAAGATACAAAGCTAGAGAAGTTGCGCAAAATCAACGTGGCGGGGCTGCCCGACAGTCGTAAGAACATAGTTGAGAATACAAGAAATTATCTCCAGGTCCTATCATCCCATACTCAGAAACAGCTTGAAACGATTGCGTCTTATATTTTAACTCAGACCTTTCTTATTATTGTTTCAACGCTAGACCGAGACTCAGCGTATCGAATATTCTCGATCCTTAATGACCGAGGTTTAAATTTATCTTATTCTGACATTCTAAAAGCGGAAACCATAGGGAAAATTGAAGAACGTCAACAAGAAGCTTATACAAATAAATGGGAGGAAACGGAAGATGACGTTGGTAGAGAAGGATTCACTGAAGTTCTCTCTCATATTCGGACTATCTATCGGAGAGCAAAGCTCAAGGAAACGATATTGAAAGAGATCAGGGAATATGTTCTCCCAAGGTACACTCCACAAGATTTTATCGATAACATAATTTTACCTTTTGCGGATGCGTTTGATACCATAAAAACACGCAGCTATGAGAGCGAGCAGCTTGCGGAGAAAGTCAATGATATTTTTGGCT
This sequence comes from Candidatus Aminicenantota bacterium, assembly GCA_963701305.1. Taxonomy (GTDB): domain Bacteria; phylum Acidobacteriota; class Aminicenantia; order Aminicenantales; family CAVYOD01; genus CAVYOD01. The sequence continues at coordinate 258,667 of OY969586.1, read as the reverse complement.
GGCTATGTCAAATAGACAATTTCGATTGGATGCCTCCTGCAATGGCTTATTATTGTCGGAATAAGCATGATCCACAAAGCTTGTTGGGTTTCATGACTGACCTTGAACGTTTGGCGGCAAGTATGATGATTCGGCGAGAGAATATCAATTATCGGTTATCTAGATACGGCCAATTACTAGAGGCGATCGAGAACGGACTCGATCTTAAGGGGGAAAAATTTCCTCTTCAATTAAGTACGGAAGAGAAGCTAGCGACGATAGATCGTCTAAATGGTGATGTGTATAATTCGGGAGCGAGAATATATATCCTGCGTAGATTGGATGCCGAACTGAGCGAAACGAAGAAGACACCTGAGTTGCCAATTTATACAGTCGAACATGTTTTGCCTCAGCATCCCCCTGATAATAGCCGATGGATTAATTGGTTCCCTGACCAGGAAGAACGCGATGCTGTCGTTCATCATATCGGCAACCTGGCGCTTTTATCCCGAAGGAAGAACAGTCAAGCCAGCAATTTTGAATTTGACAAGAAAAAGAGACTTTACTTCAATGCTCCGCTGACACCTTTTGCTCTAACAACCCAGATTATAAAGCAGAGCGAGTGGACAGATGAGGTCCTTAAAAGCCAGCAACAAACGTACTTGATTATATTAAAAAAGCTGTGGCGGCTGGAATAACATGAAAAAATAAGCCTGGCTACCTAGTCATCGGGCGGCTAAAGGTAGTCATGGCCCGATAGATATTGAGTAGCCAGGGTTTCGATTAGAATCTCTCGAAACAGACTTCAATCTTTCGCCCTCCCGACAAGTTTTTCTATATCCGCCATCTCCTTGGGAGCGGCGGCGGTCAGGACCTCGCATCCGGTTTCCGTGACCAGGATGCTGTCTTCGATCCGGACGCCCAGGTTCTTCTCCGGGATATAGATCCCCGGCTCGATCGTGAACATGGACCCAGGCACAACGGGATTGTCGCCGCCGAAAAGGCGCACGTCATACTGGACCGGGTTATATAAGCCATAGGTCAGCATATTGTAGGTATTGCCCCCGTTGAGCGTATGGCTTATCCCATGGAGAAAATACTTTCCGTAACCGGCTTTTTCGGTGATCTCGAGCGCGGCCTTGTTGAGTTCAGCCAGAGTGACACCGGGCTTGACCATCGAGATGGCTTTCTTCTGGGCTTCAAGAACGACACTGTAGACCTTGCGCTGCTCGGGCGTGAATGTCCCGGAGACGGGAATCGTCCGGGTCAGGTCTGTGCTCATCGAATTGAGAGTAATCCCGATATCGACGACAATCAATTCGTCCTTGAGCATCTGCCGGTCGTTCGTCATATGGTGGAGGACGCAGGAATTGGGGCCTGAGCCGATGATCATGAAAGCCGGGCGGCCGCCGTTTTTCCGGAAGTTATAATTGACGATGGCCTCGAGCTCGTATTCGAACATCCCGGGCTTCGCCTTGCGGGCGGCTTCCTCGAAGGCCTGGACGGTGATCCCGCAGGCTCTCTTCATAGCCTCGATTTCCTTGGGGGATTTTTTCCATCTCAGTTGATCGATGAGAGGCGCGAGGTTTTTCATCCGGACTCCGGGCAGGACCTTTCTCACCGACTCCACGAAGTCGAGGCCGCTAGGGACTTCTGTTGGCGAGAGGAGCTGTTGGTGGAAGGAGACGAAGACCGTTCCCGTGATGTTGCCGAGCTTGGCCACATCGGCAAGAAAGCTCGAAAGGGGAGCGCTGTTCTCGATTCCGCACGACTTCGCGGTATCATCGCCGTAGGAAGGCTTTGGATCATCCCAGACGCCCGATCCGGGGGATTTGGGGGGAAGATAGATGGTCGTCCTCCAGGCTTGGGGGTTCGGGGAGGCGTTGGCGACTGCCTGAGGGACGAGGATGAGCCTCATCTCCGGACTTTCGAGCCCGGTGAAATAATAGCATTCCCTTCCCTCCAGGATAGCCACTGCGTCCGGGATGAGCGCGATGAGCTTGTCCCGGCGCTCCTTGAAGTCCTGAGCTGTAAAAACGGCGGTCTGGTTCTGGGCAAAACTTGTTGCGCCTAGAGAAACGAGTGCGGACGCAAGCACGAGGCCGGAGAAGAGCCATTTCTTCATCTTTCCTCCTTGGGATTGCGGCGATTCTTGGCGGTTCGTCGGGAGTATAGACTTCGGCTCAAAAAGGTGTCAAGGGGAAAAATAAGGACCCTTGACTTCGGAGTGAAAGGAGCATATAAAATATGCAGAGGTATGAAATGGTAAGAAAAACTGTCGCTATGGATGAGGGACTTGCCAACGAGCTCGATCATTTTGCGAGGAGCGAAGAGAGGGATTTCTCCAGCGCACTCCGATATGCTTTGAGGGTCGGTTTGTTGGCGCTTGAGAATCCTGAATTGACCGTGGAGGAGATCAAAGACATCATCGAAGCCCAAGTTGATTATGATATGGGCCGGGTCACGGAACTCAATCCCAAAGATATCTAGATGAAGATTCTCGAGACTTCGAAATTTCAGAGGCTGCGAAAAAAGCTCAGAGAGGAGGTTGAGAGAAGTTCACTGAAAGAGGCAATTTCGGTAGTTGAAAACAACCCACTTGCCGGGAAAAAGATGAAAGGTGAATTCGCTCTTCTGAGGTCATACTCCTATTCGGTAAGCGGTCAACCGCGCCGGCTTGTTTACCGGCTTGAAAAGGACGCAATTATTCTTTTTTCCTTTGGGCCGCGCGAGGGGATATATAAGTAACTCTTTAGGTCAAGCTGAAGATTTTGCGTATCGCTAGGCAAGAGAAGTACGGACATTACACGGCAACCCTCAACTACTCGGCCGGTCATGATCCCGAGACCTACAGACGAATCGGGAAGATCGTCAAGGCGGCAGGCATGAAGAAATCATCATTATACTTGGCAAATAGTCAGCCTATATAGCAATATTAGTTACATGATAAATAGGCCATTTTGGCTTTCCCGCCGTCCGGACAGGATGACGGAGGCGCACTGGGCCGTTTTTGAGAAGGCGATCCAGCTAACCGCGGCTCAATAGCTCTTCTGGCGGGTGTCGGCCGCGATCATAAAGACAATCTTGCGGGCATCATCGATTTCATAAAAAAGCCTGAATTCTCCGATCCGATATCGCCAAGTTTCAGGCTTATATCCTCTGAGTTTCTTGATGTTTCGGCCGAAAAAAGGCTGCAACCGAAGCTGGGGATAGACGTCGTTACGCAGTCGGGCGGCCACCTTTTCGTGGCGCTGCCCGAGGTTTGTCAAAAGGTCGGACTGGAATTGCTCCGTCTCGAATATCCGATATTCACTCAACAAAGCGCCCCCGGGCCTTCCTGGCTTGGAGATGCCCGGTTTTGAGACGTCCGAGGAGGTCGCGGTCGGCCAGGATTCCGTCCATTTCGTACCTGTCAACATACAGTTCCTCTTCCAGGCGCCTCATGGCCAAAGTTTCTATGGCGTTGGCTAGTTTTCGGTTTTCGGATTTCGCGTATGCCTTGAGGAGGTTATAGTCGTCTTCCGCGATACGGAGTGTCAGCGTTTTACTCATAAATCGTTTTCCTTTAAATAGATTCAAATGTATTCTAACCGCATCGTATTGCCATGTCAAGTGCCAAGAGAACCCTTTTCCTTGATCTCGCATGGCAAAAAGAGGATGGCCCGTTCGCTAAACCTTGACGACTTCGAGCATGCGGTCGAGGCGGAAGGTGCGGAGCTCGCCGCGCTTGTGGCAGTAGGCCCGCACCCCCTCGAACGTCCGGCCGTGGTATTCCATCATCTCGACGGCTTCGGGCCGGATGCGTCGGCGCGATTTCGTGTCGTCGGGCTTGAGGTAGACGATCTCGAGCTCACGGCCCGTCCGGATCGCCTCGAGGACGAGGGCGCGTTTGTCTGCGGCGGGCAAGCGTCTCCTCGGCCTTCTTGTACTGGAAACGGGTCAGGAAGCGGACGATCCGCCAGTCCATCCAGATGTGGCTCTTGCGGATCGGCGTCTTGAGGACGATGCCCTCGAAGCTCGTGCAGCGGCTGAGGGCGACGTAGACCTGGCCGTGGGCGAACGCGCCGCGGCCGATGTCGATGACGACCCGGTCGAAGGTCTTTCCCTGGCTCTTGTGGATCGTGACGGCCCAGGCCAGCCGCAGGGGATACTGGGTGAACGAGCCCACCGACTCCGACTCGATCCGGTCGGACTCGGCCTCGTAGCGGAAGCGGAAGAGCTCCCAGGTGTTGGGCGAGAGCTCGACCCGGCCGGCGTCGGGGAGGTCGACGCAGACGATAGTCGTCGTCATCCGGAACCTTGACGATCTTGGCGACGCGGCCGATCGTCCCGTTCACCCAGCGGCCCTTGCGGTCGTTCGTCAGGAGCATGACCTGGGCGCCGGGCTTGAGCTCGAGCGTCTCCTCGGTCGGGAGCGAGGAGCGGTCGAATTCGCCCTCGATGAACCCCTCGTAGCGGCGGGCGCGGCCCGGGCAGGGCGGCCAGTTTCTCGCGGTTGCGGACCGCGGCCAGGTCGTTCGTGCTCGTCAGCGTGATGTAGAACTCGCCGTCTGGAGGGGAGAAGGAGGGCCGGCAGCGGCTGTTGAGGCGGACGATCTGATCCTCGTCGATCGAGCGGTTGCGGATGGCGTTGAGGAGGTCGATGAACGCGGCGTCGGTCTGGCGGTAGACTTTCTCGAGCTCGACGAACTCCATGTCGAAGGTCAGCTCGCCGAAGATCTTGGCCGAGAAGAAATAGGGCGACTCGTAGCGGCCGGAGGGCCGGCGGCTGGGTCGCGGCCGCGTCCGCGGGCGTCGGGAAAAGGCCCCTCTCCCGGCCGGTGACGACAGGCGGGAGCTGGTAGAGGTCGCCGATGAAGATCATCTGGAGGCCGCCGAACCAGTCCTTGGGGCGCGGGCCGTTGAGGCGGAGGAATTTTTCGACGCAGTCGAGGAGGTCGGCCCGGACCATGGACACCTCGTCGATGACGACGGCGTCGAGGTTCCGGTAAATCGCGTCGCGGGCCTTAGCTTTGGAGATCTTGCGGACGGCGTCGGGAGTGATGTCGGGCTTGAAACCGAAGAACGAGTGGATCGTCTGGCCGCGGACGTTGAGGGCGGCGACGCCGGTCGGCGCCAGGACGGCGATGCGCTTGAGCGTCTGCGAGCGCAAGAGCTCGAGGAGCGTCGATTTCCCGGTCCCGGCCTTGCCGGTGATGAAGACGTGGCGGTCCGTTCCCTCCATGATGTCGAGGGCGCGGCGGAATCCGGGGTTGATTTCGATGGCCTGCGGTGCGCGGGGCTCATTGGGCGGCTCGGGATGCTTTTTCCTCACAGCCGTATTCTCTCTGAAAAACCACGAGGACGCAACATATGCGGCATCCTTCCGAGTGGAACGACAAGGACGCGAATTGAAGCTAACCTATCCTCTCTTTGAGAAGTGCGGTAACAGAAATATCCTCATCCAGATCGGGCCAGTGAATCCCAATCCCTTTCCCGATCATACGCCAGTTTTTTCTCTGTTTCGGCGAGGCTGCCTTAAGCCTGGGGAACCATTCCAGGGGCACGCTGATTTCTCTTCCATCTCTGAGGCGGACATGTATCCTTTCTTTACCGAACCAAATATCAACAGCGGCAACTTCTAATTCTTTAGTAACCGAAGTGCGCATCCCATTTTTCCTTAAAAAGTTTGATGTTCTTCCGGATAAGCTCCCGAATCTCTGTCAATTCCCTTCCGTTATACCCAACGGAACGCGCCAGGTCAAGGGGCTCAAGCCAAAATTTCGCGTGGTTGTCGTCCGATTCCACATGGATGTGCCGAGGTTCCCCTCCTTCATTGCTGAAGAAGAAAAAACGGTATCCTCCTACTCTTAGCACTGTTGGCATGCGCGTTTAGACTCCCCTTGGTTTTCATGACAATATGACGCTGGGAAGACAAATAATTCTCAATGCTTGCCAACCTGCACGATTTTGCGGAATAGTCAAGACTATTATGCAATATCGTGCGGATTGGTCGGGAAATCAGGTATCAGAGGAAATCCGGATTGCCAGCCCGAATAGGGCAGACTCGCCTATCTCAGCGTGCCTTCGTAATGGGCCGTGAGCTGGCGCTTTTTGACCTCGTCCGGAGTATACGTCGGCAGCAGGACCGGCGCCACGCGGTTGGTCTTGATCCTGGCCTTCTTGATTTCATTCTCGTATTTCGTGATGTGGGCAAGGGTGGGTTTCCCAAGGACCGCGTGTTTGACGTACTCGGCCGCGAACTTTCCCGCCCGGCGTCCGAAGACGTTGTAATCGAGGACGGAATTCCCCATCAGCCGGTTCCGGCCGTGGACTCCGCCCGAGGCTTCGCCGGCGACATAGAGGCCGGGGAGGTTCGTTTCGCAGTGGTCGTTGATCTCGACTCCGCCGTTCTGGTAGTGAAGTGAAGGATAGACGAGCATCGGCTCTTTGGTGATGTCGATGCCGTAGCGGATGAACTGCCGGACCATGGCCGGGAAATTCTTCAAGAGGTAGCCTTCGCCCTGAATCGTCTCGATGAGGGGCGAATCAAGCCAAACGCCCTGCCGCCCGCTCGGCGTCGCGATCCCATTGTGCCGCTCGACGCATTCCCGGATGAAGGCCGCGCTTTCGACGTCCCGCGGCTCGCGCGGAAAGACAAAAAGCTCGCCCAACTTATTGGTCGGCTGTCCTCCGGCGCCCCTGATCTTTTCCGTGATCAGGAAGCCCGCGATCTGCTCGGGGAAGACGGCTCCGGTCGGATGGTACTGGACGGAGTCCATGTAGAGGAGCTTGGCCCCGGCCCGGTATGCCATGACCAGCCCGTCACCGGTCGCGCCGTAGTGATTTGTCGTATCGAAACCGCGGATGTGGAGCCGGCCGTAGCCGCCGGTCGCGATGATCGTCGCTTTCGCTTTAACCGTGAAATATTCTTCGGTTTCGAGGTTATAGAGAACCCCGCCGGCGCATCGCCCTTTGTTGTCCATGATCAGTTCGATCGTCGGCATGAACTCGAGGACGGTGATGTCCTGGGGGTGGTTTCGGACCTCATCCATGAGGGTCCGCATGATGATGGCGCCGGTATAGTCGCGGCAGGAGTGCATTCTCTTCCGCGATGTCCCTCCGCCGTGGAGGACGTACATCGAGCCGTCGGGGTTCTTATCCCAGACGACTCCGAGCTCCTCGAGCCACTTCACGACTTCCGGCCCGTCTTCGGTCAGGGCGCGCACTAGGTCCGGCCTGTTGTCAAAATGGCCGCCGCCCAAAACATCCAGATAGTGACGGGTAGGGGAGTCCTGGGGTGTCACGGCCGCCTGCATCCCGCCCTGGGACATCATCGAGTTGGCGTCGCCCATCCTGAGCTTCGTCGAGATGATGGACTTGGCGCCGTGTTCGCGGGCGATGATGGCCGCCGCGCATCCGGCCCCGCCCGCGCCGACGATCAGAATGTCGGTTTCATAGTCGGGCTTGGTGAGATCGAAAACCTCTGGTTTGATCCGGGTGTGGGACTCGAGGATGTCCACGACCTCGGTCGTCAGCTGCTCCCCCTTGTTGGGGCCGATGTGGACGACGCGCCTGGCTTCCGGCTTATAATCCGGATGGAATCTATTGAGGACGTCCTGCCGCTCGTCGGCGGTCATGGGAGTGAAAACGGGCTTTCCCGATTTTTCGAGGTCCAGCCGCTTGGAACGGGTTTCTTCGACTTTCTTCAGAGATTCGTTCATGTATTCTGGATACATCGCTCGCTCCTTTTATTCCGAGTCTCTCTCGTAGTATTTCTTTTTGAGGTCCGCCTTGTTGAGCTTCATCATCACTTTATATTCTTTGTCGTATTTCTTTTCTTTCACTTCCTGGATGCGCTTCTCCAGGGACTCGGTCTTTTTGGAGAGGTATTTCCCGTAGAGCCGCCGGCCCAGGAGACCCACGTTGTAGTGGACGATCTCGGCCGGGCAGCGGATGGCACAGAGCCCGCAGCTCAGGCAGTCGAAGGAAAGGTCCATGACTTTCGCGACATCGCCGCGGATGGCCGCCTGGATGTAGTCCATGACTTCGAGGTCCTGGGGGCAGGCCTTGGTGCAGGTGTTGCAGGCGACGCAGCGGAAGACCTCGGGATAGAGCTTCTGGAAGGTCTCGACCATCGGCTTCAGGGTGTTGAGCTCGTAGACCGGCTTCTGGGCCGGGATCGCGGGGAGCTGGGAGAGCCACATCCCTTCCTGGACGAGGGTCGTGCAGGCCAGGCCGGTATAGATCTTATAATCACCGGGCAGACGGTAGACGGTCGCGCAGGCGCCGCAGAATCCTTCGCGGCAGCCGGCGCCGCGCTTGATCTGGTAGCCGGCGTACTCGATGGCGCCCATGATCGTCGCTTCGGCGGGCACTTTGTGGGCTTTGCCCATGATGAATACGGTGGCCATCGCCTTCTCGGGCTCGGCTTTTGCGCTCGCGGCAGGGGACTTGGCCTTCTTTACGGGCTTTGTGTTCGTGGGTTTCTTTTTTTGAACTTTCTTCGTTGCCATCATCCTAACTCCTTCCTTAGTATTCTTGGGGCAGTTGTCTTGAGCTCAGCCCAGGAATAGACGGGACCGTCTTTGCAGACATAGTGGACGCCGATGTTGCATCTGCCGCACTTTCCGATGCCGCACTTCATCTTGTTTTCGACGGTCGTATAGATCTGCTCGTCCTCGAAGTCGAGGTCCTTGAGGGACTTGATGACCGTTTTGATCATGATCGGCGGGCCGCAGGTTATGGCGATCGCGTTCTGAGGCGACAATTTCTTGTCCATGACGTTCGCAGCCACGAACCCGACGAATTCCGGCCAATCCGATTCGGCCACATCGATCGAAAGGTGAACCGGCATCTTGCTCTTGAGCTCCTGGAGCTCTTCGGCGAAGACGATGTCCTTGGAGGTGCGGGCTCCGTAGATGAGGGTCAAGTCGCCGTAGTCTTTTTTCTGGCCAAGGGTCGTCTGAAGGACGGACCAGATGGGAGCGAGGCCGATTCCGCCGCCGATGAAGAAGATATTCTTCCCTTTCCAGTCCTCGACCGGGAAACCGTTTCCGTAAGGGCCCCGGACGCCGATGATGTCTCCTTCCTCGAGCTCATGGAAGGCGGAGGTGACCCGGCCCATCTTGAGGATGCTGAACTGGAGATAATCCTTGATCGACGGGGGAGAGGAGATCGAAATCATGGCCTCGCCTTTTCCGAAGACCGAGAGCATCGCGCACTGACCGCAGCGGTAGGCGAAGATGTCGCCGTCGACGAAGCTCACCCGGAAAGTCTTGATCGCGCGGGGCCCGGCCACTTCTTCCTTGATCGAGATGATCTTGGCCAGTTTTGGAAGATAAACGTTATGAGCCATAGTCTCTAACCTTCTCGAGGACTTTGATGATATCTATTCCGCTTGGGCACAGGGAGACACAGCGCCCGCAGCCCGTGCACTGGTAGTTCTTGTGGATATCGACGAAATACCGGAATTTGTGATACATCCTCTGGCGGAGACGGGAGGCTTTGTTGGGACGGGGGTTGTGGCCCGAGGAATGCATCGAGAAATCCGGAAACTGGCAGGTGTCCCAGGTCCGGACCCTCTTGCCCTTGAGCGGGGAGGTCGAAGCGACCTCGTCGTTGAGGTCAAAGCAGTGGCAGGTCGGGCAGAGGTAGGTGCAGACCCCGCAGCGCAGGCAGCTCATCGACTGTTCATCCCAGAGGGGACATCGAACATCCCCTTGAGCTTGTCAGGGACCTTTTCTATGTCTTTGATCTGGCGGCGCAGCTTTTTCGCGGCCTCGGCGTGAATTCCCTCGGCTTCTTTTTTGTCTTTCGGTTTCGCTTGCGGGAAAAGCGCCTTGGCTTCGCCGATGAGTTTTTCTCCTTTGGGGGTTAAGGATTCGACGTAGTAGCGATCGCCGAGATCGGTTAAAAGAATATCAAGGCCCTCTTTCGAGTGGGGGGAGCCGCCGACGCTCGAGCAGAAGCAGTTGGGCGACGGGAGGCGTCGAACAAGCCAGGCCGACGAGTGTCGTCAGATCTCTTCTTTTCTGATAGTAGGGATCCACAAACTCGCCGCCGAAGACCTTATCCTGGAGAAAGAAGGCTTTCCCGTCGCAGGGCCGGACTCCGAAGACAGCGACCGGCTTGTTTTCGGGAAGGACCTCGGTCACCTCGATCGTTTCCCCTTTCTCGCCGGACGAAGCTTGGAACTCGAGGAAGACTTCCTTCTGGGGAAAGATGATGCCCTTGGGAGGAACGGTTGTATTCAGAAAATCAAGGTTCACAGCCGCGGAATCGGTGACGACTTTGTAGTTCCAGATATCGCCCTCTGGAAGGGGAGCGTAGACGGTGTGGGAACCAACGAGTTTTTTCAGCCACTGGGGGAAGTCTTTTTTTGCTAGGATCTTGTCCATCGTCTCACCTGATGAAGTCTTCGGGATCCGTGTCTTTAAAGCTCGAAACGAGGGAGGGCTGGTTGACGTCGCAGCCGACCTCGTAATCGTAGAGGAGTTTCGCTTCCTTCTCCAACTTCTTGTTCAAGAGCCTGAGGGGGATGTCGAGCGGGACATACCCGTTCGCACTCGCCGCAGTCGATGCACCGGCCGGCGAGATGGATGGCCCGGACGAGGTGGTAAACGAAGTTTTCCGACTTCTCCGGGGATTTATCGAGCCAGCGGATCTTGAGCGCCTTTTCCTCGGCCGTCGTGTCCGGTGCCACGGCCAGGTTGATCGAATCGACAACGCACTCATCGCAGTAGCACATCGGGCAGGCCGAGCGGCAGGCGTAGCAGCGGACGCACTTTTCGATCTGCTCCCGCCAGAAATTCCAGCGCTCTTCCGGAGAAAGCTTTTCGATCTCTTCCAGGCTGAACGGTTTTTCCGGCGTGCGCTTGGTTTTGTCGCCCACGAGAACATCAAAGATCAGGGGAACGTTGGCCTTGCACTCGAGGCAGCGTTCGGCCAGGAGCTCCGCGGCCGGGAATTCGAGCTTGCCTTCGTCGGTCGTGATGATGAGGGTATCTTTCGCGCCGAACTCTATTTTCTTGGCCTTCTTTTTCCCGAGCTTTTTGGCGAGCTTCTTGTCGTCGACAACGCCCGCCGTTCTCGCAGGAGACGCCGAGAAGAAAGACATCTTCGCGGTTGATGAATTTCTCCTGGAGGAGGACGATGACGGCCCGGCTGTCGCAGCCCTTGACGATGACGCCGACCGGGCGCTTATCGGGCTGTTTCTGGCGGGCTTTGCGTTCTCTTTTCGTCGACCAGGAACCTGGCCAGGTTATGGACGCAGGTCGGATCCCAGACGAACTTTTCGACGTCTTCGGGTTTCTTGATGAAGACCGGGTTCGACGAGCCAGCCGTTTGTTCCCTGTTCGTAGCCGATGATGTATTTGACCTTGCCTTCCTCGAGGAGTTTTTTCGCCGTGGCTTTGATTTCTTCGATCTTGGTCATCGGGCTTCTCTCCTCAGCTTGGTCTGGGGGCCGAGGGGCTTGAGCTCCTTGACAAAGTCCTTGATGATCTGGGTGTATTTCGTGCCTTCCGCCGCCGAGACCCAGGACATCTGGAACCTCTGCGGCTCGAGACCGATGTGCTCGAGGAGCTTTTTCACCAGGGCCAGCCTGCGCCGGGCGTAGAAATTGCCCTTGATGTAGTGGCAGTCGCCGGGATGGCAGCCGGAGACGAGGACGCCGTCGGCGCCCTTGTTGAACGCGGAGAAGATGTAGAGCGGGGAGACGCTTCCCGAGCACATGACCTGGATCGGGACGACGTTCGGCGGGATATTCCATCCGCGAAACGCCGGCCAGGTCGCTTCCGGCGGAGGAACACCACTTGCACAGAAAGGCCACGATTTTGGGTTCGAATTCCTCAGCCATTCCTAGCCTCCGAGTGCATGCCTTCGATCATTTCGTGAACCTGGTGCTGCGGAAAGATTCTTGACCTGGATGGCGGCGCGCAGGCAGGTGGCCGAGCAGGTGCCGCAGCCCTCGCACAGCACCTCGTTGACCTCGACCTTGCCGTCCTTGAGGGTCAGGGCCTCGTAGGGGCAGACGGCGACGCACATGCTCGCAGCCGGTGCAGAGAGTCTTGCTGCACCTTGGCCACGGTCGGGCGCGTGGAAGAGCCTGCTCCTGGGACAGGATGGCGATCGCCTTGGCGGCGGCCCCGCTCGCCTGGGCGACGGCCTCCGGGAATGTCCTTCGGGCGCCTGGGCGGCACCGGCCAGGAAGATGCCGCGCGGTAACGCTTTCGACCGGCCGCAGCTTGGGATGCGCCTCGGCCAGGAAGCCGTCCTTGTCGACGGCCGATCTTGAGCTTCTTGGCGAATTCCTGCGCGCCCTTGGACGGGCCGCGTGGCCTGGGCCAGGACCACCATGTCGGCGTCGATCTCGACGTGTCTTGCCGGTCAGGGTATCGACGCCCCAGACCTTGAGCTTGCCGTTTTCTTCGAAGACCTTCGAAACCTTGCCGCGCAGATAGACGACGCCGTCCTCCTCGACGGCCCGCTGGACGAACTCCTCGTAGCCCTTGCCGCCGGAGCGGATGTCGATGTAGAAAACGTAGGCCTGGCCGTCATGGACGTGGTGCTTGTAGAGCATGGCGTGCTTGGCCGTGTACATGCAGCAGATCTTGGAGCAGTAGGCGCAGTGCATGCTCCGGGATCGCGCGAGCCGGAGCACTGGATGAAGACGACTTCTTTCGGCTCCTTGTGGTCGGACGGCCGCAGGACCTTGCCCTTGGTCGGGCCCGAAGCCGAGCACAGCCGCTCGAACTGGAGGCCGTCGAGCACGTCGGCGTATTTGCCGTAGCCGTACTCGGCCATGTTTTCCTTGTCGTAGAGGTCGAAGCCCGTGGCGACGATGATCGCGCCGACCTCTTCCTCGATGATCTGCGGCTTCATGTCGTAGTCGATGGCCCCGACCTTGCAGACGTCCGCGCACTTGCCGCAGGCGATACGGAACCGAGGTCCGGGCAGGTCTTGTCGTCGAGCGTGTAGGAGGCCGGGATGGCCTGCGGGAAGGGGATGTAGATCGCCCGGCGGCCGGTCAGGCCCGAGGTCGAACTCGTTGGGCACGACGATCGGGCAGACCTTGGTGCACTCGTCGCAGAGGTTGCATTTCGACGGCGTCGACGTAGGTGGGCTTCTTCAGGATCTTGACCTTGAAATTGCCGACGTAGCCCGTGACATCCTGGACCTCGCTGTAGGTCATCAGCTTGATCTTCGGGTGCTTGGAGACCTCGACCATCTTCGGCGTCAGGATGCACTGGGAGCAGTCGAGCGTCGGGAAGGTCTCCGAGAGCTGGATCATGTGGCCGCCGATCGAGGGCGATCTTCTCGACCAGGATGACTTCGTAGCCGCTGTTGGCCAGGTCGAGCGACGCCTGGATGCCGGCGATGCCGCCGCCGACGACGAGCGCCCGCCGGGTCACGGGGACGCTCATGGCCTCGAGGGCTTCGTTCTTGCTGGACTCTCTCGACCGCGCTCTTGGTGATCTTGGTCGCCTTCTGGGTGGCCTTGTCCATGTCCTTGTGGACCCAGCTGCACTGTTCGCGGATGTTGGCGATCTCGCAGCGGAAGGCGTTCAGGCCGGCCCGCTTGGCGGCGTTCCGGAAGGTCGTCTCGTGGAGGTTCGGAGAACAGCAGGCGATGACGACGTTGTCGAGCTTCTTATCCTTGATCGCCTGGATGATCAGGTTCTGGCCCGGGTCGGAACACATGTAGACATAGTCCTCGGCGTGGGCGACGCCGGGGTACTTGGCCAGCTCCTTGGCCACCTTCTTGACGTCGACCGTGCCGGCGATGTTGATGCCGCAGTGGCAGACAAAAACGCCTGTGTTTTTCATGGCTTTACCTATTCACTTAGCGCGAATCGCTATTTCTTTCGCTTCCTTTTGTTTGGCCAGGACCTCGACGCCGTAATCATAGCCCTTTTCGAACGCCTTGATGTTGAGTTCCAGGAACCGCTTGGGCACGAGGCCGGGCAGGGCCTTTTTCATGGCCTCGGAGGAGGCGACTTTGGTGATGGCGGTGAAGAAACCCGAGCATGACCAGGTTGGCGAAGATCCGATTGCCCATCTCCTCGGCAAAGCGGGTCGAGGGGATGTCGTAGATCCTGACCTTCCGCTGTTTCGGCGTCGAGCTTGACCAGGTCGTTGTCGATGATCAGGACGCCGTCCGTCCTCGAGCTCCGGCTCGTACTTGTCGTAGGCTTCCTGGGACATGCAAACTAGGATCTCAGGTCTCGTGATATACGGGTAAAGGACCCGGTCTTCCGAGACGACGACCTGCGAGCTGCAGGCGCGCCTCGCGCCTCCGGGCCGAAGCTCTGGGTCATGGTCGCGTACTTGTTGTCGTAAGAGCGAAACGGCCTTTCCCGGTGATCAGGCCGCAGCGGATGATTCCCTGGCCGCCGAAACCCGAAAACTTGATCTCAGTCATGGCGTTCTCCGTAGGGTTGATATTTGTCACCCAGGACTTTGGAAAGGTGCGTGATTCATGCATCGAGCCAGGTCGGCTTCTCCCGGTCGACGAACTTGCCGATGACGATCTTGCCCTGGTAACCGATGTCGAGTGTGCGCGTGTCGGCCCCGTGCTGGATCTCGGAATTGTCGTAGTAATACTTGAGGAGGTTCAGCCCGTCGCCCGAGCCGGTTGCGGCGGGCATAAAGCGTCACGCAGGGCGTGATGACCTCGATGAATGAAAAGCCGCGTCTCTGCGAGGGCCTCCTGGATCGACTGCGTGACGCGGCGCAGGTGGAGGGACGTCCAGCGGGCGACATAGGTGGCGCCGCAGGCGTCAGCGAGATAAGGCAGGCTGAAGGGGTATTCGAAATTGCCGTAGGGCGCGGTCGAAAGGTTGGCCAGGATGGGCGTCGTCGCCGCGACCTGGCCGCCGGTCATGGCGTAGTTGAAATTGTTGACGCAGATGACCAGGATGTCCATGTTGCGCCGGGCGGCGTGGATGAGGTGGTTGCCGCCGATGCCGGAGATGTCGCCGTCGCCGCTGAAAACCACGACCTTGAGCTCCGGGTTGGCGAGCTTCAAGCCCGTGGCGAAGGGAATCGCCCGGCCGTGGGTGGTGTGGAAAGAGTCGAACTTGACGTAGCCGGCGACCCGGCCGGTGCAGCCGATGCCGGAGACGACGGCGACCTTGTTGAGGTCGAGTGTCGCTCTTGCGCAGCGCGTCCGCGAAGGAGGTGACGACCGTGCCGATGCCGCAGCCCGGGCACCAGATGTGGGGGATGCGGTCCATCCGGAGGAATCTTCCATCGGGCTTCGTGCTTCTTCGTGATCGATCCGGTCTTCCTCGATCATTTCACCGCCTCCTTGATGGCCTTGAAGATATCTTCGGGGTCGTGGACCCAGCCGCCGCATGGGAGACCGGATGGCCGGGCGCCTGTCCGGCGGAAGCAGCGCTCGACCTCGAGGACCATCTGGCCGTAGTTGATCTCCGGAACGACGAAGGCCTTGACCTTCGAGGCGAGCTCGCTGATCCGCTTCTCGGGGAAGGGCCAGAGGTGATGAGCCTCAGCGTCCCGACCTTGATCCCGGCTTTGCGGGCCTCCTGCACGGCCTTGACGGCGACGCGGGAGGTGATCCCGTAGGAAACGACGACGACGTCGGCGTTGTCGGTCTGGTCTTCTTCGAATTTGATGATCTTGTCCGCGTTCTTGGTGATCTTGTCGATGATGTGGCGGACGTTCCAGTCCTGGGCTTCGGCGTTAATCACCGGATAGCCGCGCTCGTCGTGGGTCAGGCCGGTGGTGTGGAACCGGTAGCCGTCGCCGGCCTTGACCATGAAGGGGACAAGGTCTTTGTCGGGCTTGTAGGGCAGATATTTGTCCTTGGGGCCTGTCGTACCATTTTCGTTCGACGAGCTCGATCTTATCGGCCGGAGGAATGACGACCTTCTCGTGCATGTGGCCGACGCATTCGTCGGTCATGATGAACGTCGGGACGCGGTAGGTCTCGGCGAGGTTGAAGGCCTTGATCGGTAAGGTCGAAGCACTCCTGGGGAGAGTCGGGGGCGAGGGCGATGATCTTGATAGTCGCCGTGCGAGCCCCATCTGACCTGCATCATGTCTCCCTGCCCGACGAGGGTGGGCAGGCCGGTGGACGGACCGCCTCGCTGGACGTTGGCGATCACGAGCGGGGTTTCCATCATCGCGGCGAGACCGATGTTCTCCATCATCAGCGAGAAGCCGGGGCCCGAGGTGACGGTCATCGGCTTCTGGCCGCCCCAGGCGGCGCCGATGAGGGCGGTGATCGAGGCGATCTCGTCTTCCATCTGGATGAACATGCCGCCGACATAGGGGATGCGCTCGGAGAATCGCTCGGCCGTCTCGGTCGAAGGCGTGATCGGATAGCCGGCGAAGAAACGGCAGCCGGCGGCCAGGGCGCCCTCGGCGATGGCAAAGTCGCCGTCCAGATAATGAGCTCCGGTCAATACTCCTTTAGGGTCTGCTTTCGCCTTTTTCACCTTCTTCCTCCTCTTTCTTTAGGGTTACAAAAAGGGCAAATTCCGGGCAGATGGCTTCGCAGAGCTGGCAGTAGATGCAGTCCTCATCACGGACGATCTGCGGGGGATGATAGCCCTTGACGTTGAATTCCTCGGAAAGCTCGAGGACGTCCTTGGGGCAGTACTCGACGCAGAATCCGCAGCCCTTGCAGCGGTTCTTGTTGATGTGAATCTTGCCTTTTTTGGGTTTGAGATTTCCGAAGTAGATCATGGTGTCCTCAGATCAATGCTTTTTTCTGGAGCAGGGGCTTGGGGTCCACGTGGTGGAGGTCCAAGCGCAGAGGATCTCTTCCGGGCAGCCCAGGGCGATGGCCAGGAGCTGAGTGAAATAGACGACCGGGATGGGCTTGAAATCCGGAGTAGAGCTTCTTGGTTTCTTTCTGGCGGTGGTCGAGGTTAAAAGCGCAGAGCGGGCAGCTGACCGAGACGACGTCGGCGCCCAGCTTTTGGGCGGAGCGGAGGATCTGGTAGGTCCGCTCGGCCACGACCTCGGGCTTGTCCACCGTCTGGTAAGAGGCGCAGCACTCGGTTTTGTACGGGAAATCGACGGGGGTCGCGCCGAGAGCGCGGTGAGTTTTTCGAGGATGGTCGGGTTCTCGACGTCGTCCAGCCCGATCTCCTTGGGGCGGACGAGCATGCAGCCGTAGTAGCTCGCCACCTTGAGGCCCTTGAGGGGCTTGGAGACCTTCTTGGTGATCGTCTCGAATTTGACTTCGTCCCTCAGGATCTCGAGGAGGTGGAGGACCTTGACATCGGCGGCGTAGGAGATTTCCTCGGCGTCGATGAACTTGTTGATCTTCTCCAGGGCCTCGGGGTCCTTCTTGACCCTCTCGTGGGCGCGTTTGAGGGTGTTGTAGCACATGGCGCAGAGGGTCATGAGCGTATCGGACTTGGCTTGCCTGGCGCGGATGAGGTTCCGGATGGGGGCGACGTGATGGATGAGGTCGTCGGTCGCGAGCGAAAAAACCGTCCCGCAGCAGTTCCAGCGGGTCAGCTCTTCGACGTCGACTCCGAGCCGCTCGAGCGAGCAGAGAGTGGAATCCTCAAAGTTCTTGGCATTGGTCTTAAGAGTGCAGCCAGGGTAGTAACTTATTTTCATCATGATTCCTTATATATTTATAATGGGACAAGCGTCTCATCATTAAATTCAAGATGTAAATTTCCTAAAATTGCTGATGAGGGCGATCGGCGGGACGCTCTCCTTTTCCTCCGCTCTGAGCTTGGGAATCTTCACGTGGTCCTGCTTTTTCCGGAGCAGGACCTGGCGCAGGGCCTCCATGACCTCTGCGATCTTGATTCCTTTGGGGCAGCGGGAATTGCAGGTGAGGCAGGACGCGCAGATCCAGATCGATCTCGACTTGAGGAGGTCGTCCTTGAGGCCCAGCTGGGCGTAGCGGATGACCTGGTTGGGGAGGATGTCCATCTGGGAGACGGCCGGACAGCCGGCGGAGCATTTTCCGCACTGGTAGCAGGCGAGGAGGCTTCTGACCGCTCAGCTCTTCGACTTTGACGACGAAATTATCGCGGATTTTTTTCCTGGAGATATTGGTGCGCATCTATCTTCCCTCTCCCTTTGGGAGCGTGTTCTGCGGCGACATAATTTTTAAAAAGGACCCAAAGAAATAGGCCATAGTTAAACACAATTTAGATTCTCTGTCAACAAAAATCCAAGATTTATTCAGCGCCTCCAACAGGCTAAAACCAGAGAAAAAAGAACGAAGCTGGGATTGCGCTCGCCGGATCAAACCCGAGCTTGCATTTGTCGTTAGGCAGGAGGGTAAAGGAACGGGAAATGCGGCGGAAAGTGAACAAAAAAGTGCAGAAAGAGACGGCAGGAAGTGCGGCAGATAGTGAAAATAAAAGTGGGGCAGATCACGAATAAATAATTGCGGCAGAAAGCGAATAAAATGGGGTCGGACCGAACTAACTAATTTATTATCTGTTAATGTGCTCCGTTGTTACCGTAGGAGCTACTTGGATTTCGCGTAATCAACCATCCCCTGGAAATCGACGACGACCGCCGGCTCATTTCCAACGACCCAGCCGTCATGGCCCGAAGGAAGCAGAGAAACGTCACCTGCCC
Organism: Candidatus Aminicenantota bacterium; assembly: GCA_963701305.1. GTDB lineage: Bacteria > Acidobacteriota > Aminicenantia > Aminicenantales > CAVYOD01 > CAVYOD01. The sequence goes on along the minus strand of OY969586.1, from coordinate 240,121 downwards.
GAGCCTCAAACTCTGTCCCATCGTCCATCCGAACCCTCATTACCCCCGACACATGATACTGGAAGTGGGGCGCCTCGCAGCTCTTGGTTTTAGCAATGGGTTGAATCGAAGTTGACCATCTCCAGCCTGGTTGAAAGACGGCACGGCCAACCGTTGCACCCCCCACCTTGATGAGTTCCAATCTGCCCTTTGGGAACTCCCGAACCTCATCGGGCTTCCCAAAACTCTTTACTTCAGCCTTTTTCATGGTGCACCTCCTCTCTTAACGGCAATTAGGTATTTAAATTCCCACTGGTATTATTATACACCAAACCCGAGGCGACGCCCTTCTCAGCGCCGCCAGCGGGCTAAGAGGAAGAGAAAACAGAACGAGTTAAGGAGCCAGAGATGGTTCAAAAGAGGAACCAATCCGGTCAGCGGAATGATGATTGCCGCCGCCGCGAGAGCTCCTCCGAACGAGCCGAGCAAATCCATTCCGTAGCCCAACCCAAGGTTCGTTTTCTCGTGAGGAGGAGCGCGTTGGCCGTGACAAAAAGGTCTCCCCCCAAAAATCCAAGCGCGACCAGAAAGGCAAACATAAAGACCTCGGGAGGCCGGATCCTCAAGGAGAACTGAAAGAGAATGAGGAGGGGAATGAATCCGAGTTGGATGAGGAGAAGGCGGGGGTACGAGGGCCTTCGTCTCTTGTGGCTCAACAGTGCGCCCAGAAAAAGCCCGGCCATAAAAGCGCTTAGGAGCAGGGCGATCTTGCCATAGACGTAGCCGTAGAATGTCTGGAAAGTGATCAGGACGCAGATCTCAACGGTAATCGTCGTGAGGCCCATGATGGTCAATGGAACCGAATAGCGGCTCGCCGTGGTCGGCCTCACCAAGAGCACGACCAGGACGATCAGGATCAACAAAAGGGGGAAGTCCAGGAGCCAAAAAGGGGAGAGTCCGGCGAGGAATCTTAGGACAGCGGACTCCCCGCTCTTGAATTGCGTGCTCCAGAGCACTGAGCTATCATAGTAGCTGATGGGAACCAGGTCGCGATTCAGCCGCCGCGGCCCCTCTTCGAGCTGAGCCCTCAGGCGATCGACCCGAAGCGGGCTGAGCCGGGCGAAAATCATCTGGGGATTGACATAAGTGTTGTGAAGGCCCAGCCGCTCGATCCTTTGGCTGAGTTCGTTCGGGTCAATCGTAACATCGCCTTCCGAGGCCAAAAAAACATTCGTGTCTCCGGGAACGACCCTGATGACGGGGAAGGCCTCCCGGAGTGTGAAGTAGAGCGAGGCGAGGAATTGTCGGAGCTCAAGGCTCAGATAGTTCTCGGCCGAAGGGACGCGAAAGGAAAAAACTCCGCCTTTTTTCAACCTGGCCCGGGCTTCCATAAAAAATTCCCTGGTATAAAACCGGTTGATCTGGGCGGTGGCCGGTTCGGGAAGACTGAGGATGATGAGATCATAGAAATTTTTCGTGATTTGCAGGAACCTCCTCCCGTCTTGGTAAAGGACATGGACCCGGGGACTCTCCAGCCCCTCTCTTTCTGGCCCGCCCAGAAACTTCCTCGAGAGTGCAATAATCTCGGGGTCGAGCTCGACATAATCAACCGTCGTTTGCCGGTACTTGAGGCATTCCCGCAAAGCTCCTCCCGCTCCGCCGCCGATGAGGAGCGCGCGCTGGGCTTGAGTGTTCTGGAGAAAAGCGAAGTGGACCGCTTCTTCGGCCGCTGCCGGGTCCGGGGATGAATAGACGAGAAGGCTGTTGTTGTAGAGTGAAATCTGTTCGCTCGTCTTGATAACCTGGAGCTTTCCGTACTGGGTGTCCTCACTCTCGACAAGGGTGAAAGGCCTCCAATAGAGCCGCTGGCTGGGAAAGTCGAGGACGACGAATCCCGCAAGAAAAATCAAAGCAGCAAACGCGAGGGGCAAATCTTTTTTTCTGGCCAGCGAAAAAAAGGCCAAAACCAAAACGAACGCGCCGATGATTCCCGCCCCCTGCCAGTTCGAAAGGAAGGGGATAAGAAGAAGATAGACCAGAAGTCCCCCTGCCGCCGCCCCCAATGATTCGACCAGGTAAACCCGGGCGACATCTCCCCCAAGAAACTGGGAGTTGAAGACAAACATCGCTCCGAGCGGAAGGCTGACAAACAGAGTCAGTGCCAAGGAGAATCCGAGGATCGGGACGATCCCGGTAACCTCGCCGGGAAGAATGCCGAGAAGAAACCTCGAGAGTCTGAGCACCACAAGACACAGAGGGAACACAAAGAGAAGCGCGGAGTTTGCACGAAAGAGCCCGTTCGGTCTTAACCGCAGGCCAAACCGGGACGCAAGCAGGCTCCCAACCCCTCCCCACAGAAGCCAGGCTGCTAGCACAAACCCGAAGGACATCTCATTCCCGTAGAAATGGACGCAGAATTCCCTCAGGAGGTAGATTTGAAAAGAGGTCGCCAGGAATCCCAGCAGAAAGGCCGGGATAAGCTCCCTCAGGCCCAGATTCCGGGGATGGGAGTCTTGCAGAACTTGCACTTGCCTCCCTCGATCTCGATCGATCCGATTTGATAGCCGAAGCGCTGAATGATCATCTTCCGGCAGATCGGGCAATATGTGTTTTCAGCCTCATGCCCGGGGACATTGCCGATATAAACATAATGAAGGCCTTCCTCCAGGGCCGTGTTTCTGGCCATCTCGAGCGTCGAGACGGGAGTCGGGGGAAGGTTCTTGACCAGGTACATCGGCTGGAAGCGGGAAAAATGAAGCGGCACATCGGGCCCGATCTCCGCTTTGAGCCACTGGCACATCCGGCGGAGGTCGCCCTGGTTATCGTTGAGGGTCGGGATCACCAAATAGACAATCTCCAGCCACGCTTTGCTCTGGCGGACGAGCTTGATCGATTCCAGGACAGTCTTGAGCTCTCCCCGGACATAGTTCGTATAAAAATCCTGACTGAAACCCTTGAGGTCGATCTTGATCGCATCGACGACTTTGGTGAGGTCCGTGAGCGGATCGGCGTTGATGTGGCCGCTCGTGACCACCGCATTACGGATGCCCTTGCGACGGGATTCCACGGCGCTGTCGTACACGTATTCAAAGAAAACGACGGGCTCTGTGTAAGTGTAGGCGATCGACGGGCACTTGTATCTGAGGGCCGTCTCGGCAACGAGGGCGGGCGGGAAATCGGAATGATCGACCTGTTCGGGCCTGACCTGGGAGATCTCCCAGTTCTGGCAAAACCGGCAATTGACGTTGCACCCGGCGGCGGCGAGCGAGAGCGCGTTTGTTTTGGGGAGAAAATGGAAGAAGGGCTTTTTCTCGATCGGATCGATGTTGACCGAGCAGGCCTTGCCGTAGACAAGGGAATAGTAGGTGCCGTCTATGTTTTCCCTGACGCCGCAGTAACCTCTTTCTTTGTCGCCGAGTTTGCACTTGCGGGGACAGAGGACGCACTCGATCTCCCGATCGGGTTTCTTATTATAATAACGGGCTTCGACGTGAGACAGGTTGGATTTTTCGCCGAACGCGTAGAGGTCGCCGCAGAAGGAGAGAAGCGAAGGACCGGCGCCCAAGGCAATCCCCGCGCCCGCCGTTCGTTTAAAAAAATCACGCCGTTTCATTTTCAAAACCAGTTTAGTTCGGCTTTCTCGCCGATATCCTATCATAACACGATTCTTTGATAATTGACGGCTCAGAGCTCACGGCCCACTTCTCCCTATTTGCTGCTCAGTGCTCACTGCTCACAGCTCACTTCTTATATTTCTTCTTCGACAATTTTTATATTGTTTATGTTCGCCTGGCCCAAGCCCATTTTTTCAGCCGTAACAAGATAAAGCGGCTCCCGGCCGTCCTCTTTGAGCGGCGGCAGTCCTTTCCCGGCCCGTAGCTTTTCGATAAGCTGCCAGCCGACGAAATCCGCCGCGACGGGGTCGAGGCTGAAGACGAAACCGCCGTAGGGTTCGGCCCACTGGGAGTGGAAAGAAGGGCCGCGATGATATTGAACGAGAAGGCAGTCGAGGATCGTCAATCTGTGCTTCCCTTTGATCAGCCCGACATCGAACACCTCGGCCACGGCGGGATTGCAGTTGTTGTCATGGTATTTGTTGGGGTTGTGAACGGCACCGAAGTAATTTTTCATCCCTGCGGTCACTCCGGCCATCCCGTGGTCTTTGAGCATGGCCAGGCTTATCGAAGCCGTAACGAAGTTGGCCTGGATGGAAGAGAAGAGGCTTCCGACGTTCAGATGAGAGACGAGCTCGGTGCCGTAGCCCGCGCCTTCCGTGTCTGTTCCGTAGACTTTGAGTCCATCCCGGTTCATATTCAGGGTGTAACCGGCGTCCCTCAACTCCCGGTTGGTCCTGTCCCAAAAGACCATATTCTTGGCCTGAACACCCGCCTCGGTTAGGATATTGGCCAGCGCCAGGGAGACCTCGGGCCGGGTGGAGAGCTTCTTCCCGCCGATCGTGTTGATCTTAACACCCACCCGGTCATCCCGCTTGATGATCGCGCCCACTCCGGGTCCGGAATTCCCTTCCCCGGTCAGGAGCTGGAGGCCGCGTTTGAGCAGGAGAGAAACTTTTGCCTGGGGGACGTCTCCTCCCCCCGAGGCCAGAAGGTTCCGGCCGCGGACAATGACAACTTTGGAAGCGGACATACTCAACGTAAAGCTACTCCTCCCGAGAGAAGCTGTCAACATTACTGGGGGACGTTCCCCAAGGGGACACCCTTCTATTTCCAAGTAGATGCATGCGATAACCCAGGCCCTAGGTGGCGATTGTGCGATCTCAAGGGTGTCCCCTTGGGGAGCGTCCCCCAGCTTTTGGAATTGGACAAAGGATCGCCAAGTATAGTAAATTAAAAAAGATCGGAGAACCAAGATGAAATCTCGCCGAAAGCCAGGAATTATAAGACTTCTAGTCCCTCTCGCCACCGCCTGCCTCTTTTTCAGCGGAGCCTTTCTCCATTGTCAGGAAAAATCGGCCCTTCTCTCCCTTCTGCCCGATGTCGCCGGCTGGAAGCCGTCCGAGGCTGCCCAAACCTACCAGCCTGATACGCTCTTCCAGTACATCGATGGAGCGGCCGAGATCTACTTGAGCTACGACTTCAGAGAGCTCGTGGTCGCTCAATACAAGGCTGAGGGAAGCAAAGCCTCCCTGACCCTGGAAATCTACAACATGGGGAACGAAAAAAATTGCTTCGGCATCTACGGAGCCGAGCGATTCTCCGAGAACAAATTCATCCCCATGGGAATGCAAGGATACGTGGGAGAGGGAGAGCTCATCTTCGCCGCCGGGGACGACTATGTGAAACTCCTCTGTTTTGATTGCGGGCCGGACGCCGAAAAGACGCTCCGCCTGTTCGGCGATCAAGTGGTGAAGAAGATCGGGCGAACGGGCAGCTTTCCTCCGATCCTGGCCTCATTCCCCAAAGAGGGGTTGGTCGCCAACAGCGAGAGATTCGTCCTTCGCAATCTCCTGGGCCTCAACTTCCTCCATGATGGATACCTGGCCACGTATAAAGACAAAGACATCGAATTTGAATGTTTTATCGTCGAGGCAAAAAGTCCCGACGAAGCCCGCCGAATGCTCGACCAATACCTTGCCTTCGCTAAAAAAAATAACCAGGAAATAGAGACTCTTCCCTCAGGCACCCATTTCAAAGACCGGTACGCCCACCACGTCTATCTTGCTCTGGTGGGCAGCCGCCTCTGCGGCGTGACCCGGATCAACGACGGGAGCCAGAGCCTGGGGCAGAGCTATTTGGGCAAGTTGGTCGAAGCGCTGAAGGCGCGACCCTAGGATTTTCCAACCAAAATGGAAGACAGAAAGCTGATTACGGTCTTCGGCGGGATCATGGTCGCTTTTATCTGCGGTGTTGTCTTGAAGCTGGCCCAACCCGTTCTCTTTCCTTTTTTCCTGGCGCTTTTTTTCTATTTCATTCTTGCTCCGGTTCTGGATCTTTTCATCCGGCTCAAAATTCCCCGGAGCGTCACCAGCGCGGTCGTCCTGCTCGTCTTTTTTCTTCTCGTCTACCTTCTGGTCGTCCTTTTCTATTCGAGCGGGAAAACCTTCGCCGCGGAATTGCCCCGCTACGGCGAAAGGATCAATTCCATCCTCGAATATCTGCAGACGCACTTCAAGACGGCGGGGATAAAATGGGATCCGCTGGCCTATATCAGGAATCTGGACGTCGACAAGATCGCCGCGGTCCTTCTGGCCTCGTTGGGCTCGTTCTTTGGCATCGTAGCGAATCTCCTGATCATCTTTGTTTTTCTGATCTTCATGCTCGCCGGACGGGGGAAGATAAAAGTCAAGGTCGAAAGGGCCCTATCCAAGACGAGGGCCACCCAGGTCAACCGGATCCTCGACCACATCGATTCCCAGATCCAGAAATATCTGATCATCAAGACCCTCATCTGCGCGATCAATGGGGTGATCGTGGGCGTCGTTCTCGTGTGCTTTCGAGTCGATTTCGCGATCGTCTTTGGCTTTCAGGCGTTTCTCCTGAACTACATCCCCAACATCGGCTCGACGATCGCCACCCTCCTGCCCGTCGCCGTCGCGTTTCTCCAATTCGGAAAATTCTGGCCCGTTTTTTGGATCTTCATCATCATCACGATCCTGGACAATCTGGTCGGCAACGTTCTCGAGCCAAAACTCATCGGGAAGGGACTGGGATTGAGCCCCTTGGCCATCGTCTTCAGCCTCTTTTTCTGGTTTTGGCTTTGGGGTATCCCCGGGATGATCCTGGCCGTGCCCATCCTGGCCGTCCTGAAGATCGTGGCCAGCAACATCCCTTCTCTTAAGTTCGCCGCGGAACTCATCAGCAAATAGGCCGCCCCCGGGCGGAATCATCCGAGGGTGATGACCTTCTGCTTTTGCGATAGATCTTTGATCTTGGCGAATCGATCGATAATCTGCTGGAGATAAGTTCGGCCCTCCAGGTTATCTTCCGAAGCCGCCTTTGCCGTCAGGATTTCTCTCCTCAAGACGCGGAGCTTCTCTTCCTGTTTATAAGTCTCTAGCCCGCTCGTCAGGATGATCGGCCTTTCGTAGCGGCAGGTTTCGATGCTCTTGGAGACGGCTTCTCCCAGCTGGTTTTTCGGCTTGTGGTCTTCTCCAGGAAGGATGAGCCGGCTTCGGCCTTTCTCGACTTTTCCTTTAGCATATTCCAGCGCCAGGACGGCTTCTCGGTCCGTCAAGGCCGGATTCCGTTCGGCGAATTCTTTGAGCGGAGCTTCAACGTTCACCAGGAGCCAGCGCATCCGGTCGTCGCTTGCGATGTCGTCCTTGGCGATCTCCCGGCGTGAGCGGGGCGTTTCCTTTTTTTCCAGGATCCTCTTTTCCTGGTAGGGACGGTGATGGGCCAGATGGGAACACAGCGGGGGACAATGGATCTCCTTTTCCCTCAAGACCCCGCAGCACAGGTTACAGATGTCACTTCCCAGGGCGGGGCAGTGGCGCTTCGCTTTTCTCTGTCCGCATTTCTTACACTTGGTCATCGGAGTTATTCACCGTTTTTTCAGGATGAAGGTCCCGGGGGTCAGGGTTTTCATTTTTTTTCCGAGGAGATGCCTCAAGGCCTTTTGAGCGGCGTTTTGCTCAGCGCTTTTTTTGGAGTGCCCCTTGGCCTTGGCCAGGGGTTGGTCCTGATCACAGACTTCAACTACAAAGCTCTTTTTGTGGTCCGGCCCTTTCTCGGTGATGAGCCTGTAGACGGGAGCGGCGAGGTTTTCTTTTTGGAAGTGCTCCTGGAGGGCGGATTTATAGTTGTTGATCAGGAAACTCTCCTGCCTTATATTTTTGAAGGACGATTCGAGGAACCGGAGGAGAAACCTCCGCGCGGCCTCATAGCCGCCGTCGATGTAGATGGCACCCACCACGGCCTCGAAGACACCCGCCAGGATCCTTTCCTTTTTGCGGCCGCCGCTCTTCTCCTCGCCCCTTCCCAGGAGAATGAATTTGTCGAGCTTGATCCTCTGAGCCAAATCGGACAAGGCGAGCGTGTTGGCCGCCGAGGACTTTAGTTTCGATAGCTCGCCCTCGGTCAGATCGCTGTAGTTCGAGTAGAAAAAATCGGCTACGATCAACCCCACGACCGAGTCTCCCAGGAACTCGAGTGTTTCATTGTCCAGAGGTTCGGCCGGGTGCTTTTCGTAGGCGTGGGAGCGGTGGGTCAGCGCCCGTTCTAAAAGCTCCTTGCGGGAAAAGAAAAAATCCAGGATCTTCTCCAGCCGGGCGATCTTCTTGGGTTGAGCCGTCACGTTCGAGCCTTATCTTGTCAGATCTGGTAGACGATTTTTCCGCCGACGATGGTCATGACCGGCGCGCCCTTGAGCTTCCAGCCGTTGAAGGGATTGTTCCGGCTCTTGGACTGGAACTTGCCGACATCGACCACAACTTCTTTGTGGAGGTTGAGGATTGTCAGGTCCCCGTCCGCACCGGGGCTGATCCGGCCCTTGGAAGCGAGGCTGAGGATCCGGGCCGGCGCCGTCGAGCTCATTTCGATGAACCTGGACAGGGTGATGATGTTCTTGTTGACCAGGCGGTCGAGGAGTAGAGAGACAGCTGTTTCGAGTCCATCGATGCCGAAGGGAGCCTGGTCGAACTCGACATCCTTTTCCTCAGGCGTGTGCGGAGCATGATCGGTGGCGAAGACATCGATGACCCCGCTCTTGACCGCATCGAGAAGGGCTCGCGCATCTTCCCGGCTCCGGAGCGGAGGGTTGACCTTCAGGTTCGGGTCGTAGCTTTCGAGGGCCGAATCGGTCAACAGGAGATGGTGGGGAGTGACCTCGGATGTGACTCTGACCTTGCGCTCCTTAGCCTCGGCCACGGCCCGAACGGCGCCCTTGACGCTCAGGTGGGCGATGTGGACCCCGACACTGGCCTGTTCGGCCAGGATAAGGTCGCGGCTGACCATGATCTCTTCCGAGGAGGCCGGGATTCCCCTCAGGCCGAGAAGGTAAGAATAGTAGCCCTCATGCATGACCCCGTCCTCGCTCAGATTCCTATCCTCACAGTGGTCGATGATGAGAGCGTTGAGGAACCGGGAATATTCGAGGGCCCGGCGCATGATCTGGCCGTTTTGAATGGGCCGGCCGTCGTCTGAGAAAGCCACGGCGCCGGCGGCGACGAGATCGGCCATGTCGGTGAGCTCTTCCCCGCGCAGGCCCTTGGTGACGGCGGCGATGGGATAGACGTTGACCAGACCCAGTTTCTTAGATTCCGTGATCATGTAATCCGTAACCCCGCGGCTGTCGTTGACCGGGTTGGTGTTGGGCATGCAGCAGATGGACGCATAACCGCCTTTGGCCGCGGCCAGACTCCCGGTGCGAATTGTCTCCTTATCTTCAAAACCCGGCTCTCTCAGGTGAACGTGCATATCGATGAACCCGGGGGCGATGACCAGCCGTGAGGCGTCGATTGTATTCGCGACTTCGGTTTCGATCTTGGCTTTGACCTCGACGATCTTTCCTTTATCGATGAGGATATCAAGCGTTTCGTCGGTCCTGGAGGAGGGGTCGACGACCCGGCCGTTCTTAATCAGCAGTTTCACGGTCTTTGCCTCCTAACAAAAGGTACAATATAGCCATCCGCACGGCGACCCCGTTCTCGACCTGCTCCAGGATGACCGACCTCGCCGAATCGGCCACCTCGGCGGTGATCTCGACCCCGCGGTTGATCGGTCCCGGATGCATGATGATGACGTCTTTCTTGGCCAGGCCGATCCTCTCCCTGGTCAGACAGAAAAGATTCCGGTATTCACGCAGGGAAGGAAAAAAGCTCTTCTGCTGCCGCTCGAGCTGGATTCTCAGCATCATCACGACGTCGGCATCCTTCAGGGCGTGATCGAGATTGGTGTCGACCTCGACCTCGAATTTTGTGAATTCCTGGGGCAGGAGGGTCGGAGGGCCGACGAGGGCGGTTTTGGCGCCGAGCTTCCGCAAGATGGAGATATTCGACCGGGCGACCCGGCTGTGGAGGATATCTCCGACGATGACCACCTTGAGGTTCTCGAAGCTCTTCTTGTGCCGGCGGATGGTGAAAGCATCGAGCAGGGCCTGAGTCGGGTGCTCGTGGGATCCGTCGCCGGCGTTGATGACGTGGGAGCGGCAAAAGCCGGCCACGTAGTGGGCGGCGCCCGAAGAAGGGTGCCGAATGATCAGCGCGTCGGGGTTCATCGCCTCCAGGTTGAGCACGGTGTCCTTCAGGGTCTCCCCCTTGACGACGCTGCTCGATTGCTTGCTGAAATTGAGGATGTCCGCGCTCAGCCTCTTGGCGGCGAGTTCGAAGGAACTCCTCGTCCGGGTGCTGGGTTCGTAAAAGAGGTTGACGATCGTTTTTCCCCTCAGAGTGGGGACTTTTTTAACTTCCCGGCTTGAGATCTCCAGGAAAGAGTCGGCGGTCTCGAACACGGTCGTGATATCGTCCGGAGAGAGCGCCTGGATGCCGAGGAGGTGTTTGTGTTTAAATTCCAAGTTCTCTCTCCTATTTGAGGGCGGCCGGCTCCAGGATCATCACCTCATCGGTGTTATCGATTTCCTTGAGCTGGACTTGGACGATCTCCCTCCTGGAGGTGGGCAGGGATTTTCCGACATAGTCCGCCCGGATCGGGAGCTCCCGGTGCCCTCGATCGATGAGGACGAGGAGCTGGATCGTCTGAGGCCGGCCCATATCAAAAAGGGAATCCATCGCCGCCCGGATCGTTCGTCCGGTGAAGAGAACGTCGTCGACCAGGAGGACGTCTTTCTTGGAGATCGGGAAACCGATCTCCGTCTTCTGGACCATGTGCTGAGTCTCGAGTTCGGCGAAGTCGTCGCGATAGAGGGTGATATCGAGAACTCCAACGGGGATTTCTACGTTCTCGATCTCCTTGATCAACTGCGATATCCTCTTTCCGATGTAAATCCCGCGAGTCCTGATGCCGACGATGATCAGGTTGTTCAGATTCCGGTTACGCTCGATGATCTCGGTGGTCATCCGCAGGAGGGACCTGCGAATCTTGCTGGCGTCCATAACCCGGGCTTTGATCTTTTCATCCATCTGTAAACTCCTGATTATGATGAAACTTTCCTAAAAATGCACTATCCGGGGGAAAAAGTCAAGAACGGACAAAGTGCGGTGAGCTGTGAGCTCACGGCAGACTTCTTCCGGCAAAATACGCTCTTGCGAGCGCCACGTCCTTGTCCATCCGGTGGATGAGCGCTTCGGAGTTTTCGAACTTTTTTTCATCCCTGATTCTTTTGAGAAACCGGACGACAAGAGTCTTTCCATAGAGGCCCCGTTTCAGGTCCAGGATGTAAGTTTCGAGGTGCAGCGGTTCCTCTCCATAGGTGGGGTTTTCTCCGACGTCGCTAAGGGAGGGAAAGCGTTGCCGGCCCCATCCTGTCGTCGAGACAAAAACGCCGGGCGGGAGGATTTCGTTTTCGGTCTCGAGATTGGCGGTCGGGAAACCCAGCTCCTTGCCCCGGCCGGCGCCCCGAATGACAACTCCCGCGATCTCATAGGGCCTGCCCAAAAGACGATTCGCCTGACCGATATCCCCCCGAGACAGGAGGTTTCGGATCAGGCTGGAGCTGACCACGCGGCCGGCCCTGAGGACGGGCGGGATGGGGCTGACGGCGAAGCCGTATTTTTTTCCGAGGTCGGCGAGAGTCCGCCGGTCTCCCAGGCGGCCCTTGCCGAAATGGAAGTTGCAGCCGACGAGGACCTTCCTGGCCTTGAGGGCCCCGGCGAGGACCTTCGCCGCGAAATCCTCGGTGGAGAAACTTGAGAAGCGACGGTTGAACGGCACGACCAGCGTGGCGTCGACACCGGACCTTCCGATGCTGGCCAACCTCTGGTCGAGCGTCTGAATCATCTTGATGGGGCCCCGCCCCAGCACCTTCTCGGGGTGGGGGGAGAAAGTCAGGACCACCGACTGCAGCCCATCTTTTATCGCCGCGGCGACAAGAGTTTTTAAGATCCGCTGGTGGCCGACGTGCACGCCGTCGAAATTCCCGATGGCCACAGCCGTAGGTCTGGCCGTCGGCGAGAACTGGCTGAGGCAGGGGAAGATCTCCATGACCTAGTTTTTGACGGCTTCTGTTTTCTTCACATAGGCCATCTTGAGCTGGCTCAGGCAGGCCTGCAGGAACTCCTGCTCTTCCGGCTGGAGATTCCCTTTGGTTCGGTCCTTGAGCAGGTCCAGGATGTCAATGAGTCTCCTGGCCAGCTCTATGTTCTCGCTTGTTTTCCCGGTGATGGGGTCCTCGAGGAGTCCGAGCTTGATCAACGCCGGGGTATAGAGGGGGAGGATGATGGAGCTGAAATCAAGTGGGGGGAGGAACCCTTTCTTCTCTTCTGAATCATTTTTTTTGGCCATCGAAAATCCTTTCTTCCAAGTCTTTTATCTTACAGTTTTCGAACCTCTTATTCAAGGGAACGGAATCGCGGTCGTTCATCGTAAAACTGGGGGACGTTCCCCAAGGGGACACTCTTCAATCTCTAAGACACAATGAGTTGCGTGGCCAGCATTATCAAATAGCTTGGAGAGCTTAAGGGTGTCCCCTTGGGGAACGTCCCCCAGTCCTGCACTCCGCTATCGGCTATGAGCTGGACGGCGGGCCTGGTTGGCGGGACATTTTTCTTAGGATGAGACTGGCTTTGATGAACTCATCGAGATCGCCGTCCAGGACACGGTCGGTGTCGCCCGTTTCGACCTTTGTTCTCAGGTCTTTGATCATCCTGTAAGGATGAAGGACATAGGAGCGGATCTGGTTTCCCCAAGCGATGTCTGATTTGGCGTCTTCCAGCTTCTCGATCTTGGCGAGCTTCTTCTCCCTCTCCAGCTCATAGAGCCTGGACATGAGGATCTTCATGGCCATCGCCTTGTTCTTGTGCTGCGATCTTTCGTTCTGGCACTGCACGACGATACCCGTCGGAAGGTGGGTGATCCGGACCGCCGAATCCGTTACGTTCACGTGCTGGCCGCCTGCCCCCGAGGAGCGATAGGTGTCGATCCGCAAATCTTCGGGGCTGACCGCGATCTCGATGTCCTCTTCGACTTCCGGGCAGACGAAAACCGCGGCGAAAGATGTGTGGCGCCTCTTGTTGGCGTCAAAAGGGGAGATGCGAACCAGGCGATGGACGCCCGACTCCTGGCTCAAATTCCCGAAGGCATAATCTCCGGCCACCCGGACGGTGGCGCTTTTGAGTCCGGCTTCTTCCCCGGGTTGGGAATCGAGGATTTCGGTTTTGTATCCCTTCCGTTCGGCATATCGGAGATACATCCTGAGGAGAATTTGGGCCCAATCCTGCGATTCCGTCCCGCCCGCCCCGGGGTGAACGGTCAGGATGGCGTTCCGGCAATCATCCACATCGTCGTAGAGGGTCTGGAGTTCGGCAGCGGCCAGGATCCTCTCGAATTCGTCAATCCCTGCTTTGAGGTCGGCGGCGACGGGTTCGCCTTCCTTGGCCAGCTCGAAGAGAACTTCAATCTCTTCTTTCTTTTCTTTCAGACAGTCAAATGCCTGGATCGTCCGCTCCAGGTTTCTTTTGCCTTTTTGCAGGCCGACAGATTTTTTCTGATCCTGCCACGTTTCGGGGAGCTCTAACTGTTCGTTGATGACGGCGAGGGCGGACACTTTGTTGTCCAGGTCAAAGAAAACCTCGGAGCTCTTCAAACTTGGCCACGAGCCCGGAGAATTGGGACTGCAGCCCTGATAGGTCCTCGTGCGGATGATTATTTTTTTCCGTCATTTTTTTTCTTGAGTACGGCCAGGATAAGGAAGACCGCTCCCAAAGTCAAGCCGGTGATGGGCAAAACGTCTCCGCATCTTGTGTAGAGAGTCAGCTTCCTGGAGGGCGTGATTGTCCCGGTGAGGAATGTCCGGGTCATGAGCTCGGATCGGGCCAGGACCCGGCCGTAGGGGTCGACGATGCCGCTCACGCCAGTCGTTGCCGCCCGGAGGAGGAAGCGCCTGTTCTCGACCGCCCTCAAAACAGCCATCGAAAAGTGCTGGTAGGGAGCGGCTGTCTCTCCATACCAGCCGTCATTGGTAATAGTCACGAGAAAAGATGCGCCCAGGCGAACGAAGCGGCGGACGAGGTTGGGGAAGATGACCTCATAGCAAATGGGTGATCCATACTTCTGTCCGCCGAAGCGATGGAGCACGTGTTCGGTCCCGGGGGTGATGTCGCCTATGGCATGGGTCACTTTCTCGATAAAGGAAAAGACTTTTTTATAAGGCGTGTACTCTCCGAAGGGAACGAGGTGCATCTTATAATACTGACTGATTGAGAGGTCGGGAGCCAGACAAAGCGCCGTGTTGTGGTATTTGAGATCATCGGGAGGGCCGGATGTCTCATTGGTCCCGAGGAGAAGCGTCGCTTTCGTTCTTTTGACGAACTCGAACAGCCGTTGTTTGAAAAGCTGATACATTCCCTGCGGGCAACTGAAACAGAGTGGGACGGAGAACTCTGGCCAGATGATGAGCCGAGCACCGCTCCGGAACGCCTGCTCGCTCAGGTCGATGTGCTGTTCAAAGAGACGGTGGGTTTCCTGGCTCGAGATCTGGTCCCAATAAATATCGGACGAGACATTCCCTTGAAGAACGGCAGCGTCGAAAGATTCCGACGTCGGGGCGACCGGCCTCAAGCTGAGCCAGCCGCCGGCGTGGACGAGCAGGACCAAAGAAAGAGCGACAAAAAAGGGAACCCTTTTTTTGGTTGCCATCGAGTAGACAAAGGCCGCCTGGAAAAGAACGATGACGAAGCTCAGCCCGTAAACGCCGGTCAACGAGGAGAGCTGGATGAAGAGAATGTTTTTGGACTGAGCATAGCCCAGGAGTCCCCAAGGGAATCCGGTGAGAATATAAGTGAGGATGTATTCCAGTCCTATCCAGAGGAAAGGAGCCAGGAGAAAAATTAGGGCGGGGAAGCGGTGCCCGATGATGGAAAAGGAACAGCCAAAAAAACCCCAGAAGAGCCCCAGAAAAAGCGCCAGGAGGAGGTAAACGAGGATGCTCAGAACGGGAGAGAGGCCGCCGTAGTGGGCCGGGACGGAGGGGATCCAGTCGAGCAGAATTCCGTAAAAGACAAAGCCGGAGATAAGACCCAACAGGAACGATTGTCCGGGCCTTTTTTTAACGAGCGCGAAAAGCAAAAAAAGGAGAGACACCCAGACGAGGAAAGCAAGGCCAAACTTGGGAAAAGCCAGGGCGGACAAAACTCCGCTCAAAACCGCCAACAGCGCATCGCGTGGTTTGATCTTCGATTCCTTTCTCGCGGATTTGTTTATCTATAGTCTGGGCCGAAGGGGCGAGCGCCGGAGTGCGTTTTCAGTCCTTGGCGATGAAGTAGTCCGTTTTCTTTTTGCTCTCGGCTTTGAGCTTGGTCAGCGCTTTGATCGCCTCCTCTCTCGTCGGATACCCTCCCAGGCGGACCCTGAACTTCTTGATGATCGAAGACGGGTCGAGCACCAGAACCGCGTAGCCCTTCTTCTTAAATTCATCGGCCGTGTTCGCCGCGGTCTGCTTGTCATTGAAAGCGCCCACCTGGATAAAGAAAGAGCCGGGCTTCACTTCTTTTTTGGCCGCAACCGGTTTCTCCGACGGTTCCGTTTTTTTGGGGGCTTCCTTGACGGGCTGAAGGGGCTTCTGCTGGGGAGCGAGTTCATCGGCGATCAACTTCTTTCCCTCGTCGGCCCGTGCGCCGGAAACCTGCTCGGGTTTCGCCGCCGGCGGCGCCTTCACCTGTTCGGTGACGATCCTGGGCGATGTGCCTGATTCAGCCGCGATCTGGACCTGTTTCTTGCCGACCGAGACTCCGAGGAGGAAAATGAACACGCCCAGAATGAGGATTCCGACAAAGATGAAGACCAAAAGCGAGCTTGAGATCTGCAGTTCTCTGAAGTCTTTGTTTCTCATCAAGGCTTATTTTTTGTCCGGATCTTGGGGTTTGATGAAGCTGAAGGCCCTCAGGAGCTCCATGGGAAGAGGGAAGACGATGGTCGAGTTCTTCTCGGTGGCGATCTCGGTCAGCGTGCCCAGGAACCTAAGTTGGAGGGCTTGAGGATTGCGGGAGATGATGTCTGCGGCCTGGGCGAGTTTGTCGGCCGCCTGGAATTCTCCGTCGGCGTGGATGACCTTGGCTCGGCGTTCCCGTTCCGCCTCCGCCTGTTTGGCGATGGCCCGGATCATGTTCTCGGGCAGGTCGATGTGCTTGATCTCGACCAGCTGAACCTTGATCCCCCACGGTTCGGTCTGTTTATCGATGATTTCCTGAAGGCGGGCGTTGAGTTTTTCGCGCTCGGAGAGGAGCTCATCCAACTCGACCTGGCCCAGGACACTCCTCAGGGTGGTTTGGGCGAGCTGGGAAGTGGCATAGAGATAATCCTGGACCTCGACGATGCACCTGAGCGGGTCGATAACCCGGAAATAGAGAACGGCGCTGACCTTGACCGTGACATTGTCCCTGGTGATGACATCTTGGGGCGGGACGTCCATGGCCACGAGTCTCAGGCTGACCCTTATGATCCGGTCGATGGGCGAGAAGACGAGGATGATTCCGGGTCCTTTCGGCCTGGGCAGCAATCTTCCCAAGCGGAAGATGACGCCCCGTTCATACTCTCTCAGGACCTTGATGGAATTCAGAATATAAAGAACGACGATACCGATGACGATGATTTCGGGATAGGCTGTCATGCTAACCTCCTCACCTCAGTTTTATTGCCTCAAAAAACCTCACGGTATTTTTATAACCTTCACCCGGAGGCCGGGCTTGAGCTCGACGACCTTCACCTGGGTCCCCTTGGGAATGCTCTCGGTCGCTTCGGCCTCCCAACTCTCCCCGTGGACAAAGACTCGGCCGACCGGATCGATATCGGTCTGGGCTACTCCCGCCTCGCCGACCATACCCTCTCTCCCCGTCAGGACCTTGCGCGCATGCGCTTTGATCACGAGGGTGACAAGAAAGATGAAAACGAGCGATATTCCGATGGCGACCGGGATGATAACCCCCAGGCTGGGCCTCAGCTCGGGGATGGGAGATTTGATCAGCATCATGGAACCAATGACCATGGCCGCTATGCCTCCTACAGACAAGACACCATAACTGTGGACCTTCACCTCGATGATAAATAGCGCGATGGCGAGGAGAATCAGAAGCAGGCCGACATAATTGATCGGGAGGATCTGGAAAGAGAAAATGGCCAGCAGGAGAAAAATCCCACCCAACACGCCCGGCAAGATGGCGCCCGGATTGGCGAATTCAAAATAAAGCCCGAGAAGTCCGAGCATGAGGAGGATGTAAGCCAGGTTGGGGTTGGAGATTGTGAGGAGAAACTTTTGCCGGCCGCTCATCGGGAAGTTGACGATGGGCTCTCCCTTGAGCTGGAGTGTGATCTCGGTTCCGTCAAAATGCTTGACGGTCTTTCCGTCGAAGGCCTGGACGATCTCGTCGTCGCTCTGGGCGATGAGATCGATGATTCCGCCTTGGAGGGCCTCTTTTTCGGTGTAGGACATGCTTTTCCGGACGGCGTCTTCGGCCATTCCGACATTTCGTCCCCGCTTTCCGGCGAGCGTCCTCATATAGGCGGCGGCATCATGGGTGACCTTCTCTTCCATCGTTTTGTCCATCGATTGTCCGGTCATCGAGATTCCCACCGGGTGGGCCGCCCCGGTGCTTGTCCCCGGAGCCATAACGAAGAGGTCGGCGGCGATGCCGATATAGAATCCAGCCGAGGCCGCCCGTGCTCCGTTGGGACTCACGTAAACGGCGACCGGAACCTTGGAGCTCAGGATCCTCTCGATGATCTCTCTCATCGAGCTGTCCAAACCGCCCGGCGTATTCAGGGTCATGATGATGAGCTTGTCGTGGTCCCGCTCCGCTTTATCGATCGCCTTCCCGATGTACTCCGAGGTAATGGGGTGGATCGGGGCGTCGATCATGATTTTTAAAATCGCGGCGGAAGAAAACGCAGGCCAGAGCCCGAGAAGCAAAAAAACCAGGGATTTTTTTATCACCGTGAATTCATTATAGGTTGTCATATGGAGCAAGTCAACAACCCCGCACACGGCTCACTTTTTTGTCTTGACATTTTATTATCAATAATTTAATTATAATTCTATGGCGCGGGATTTAAGGAGCCGGACATGATCAAGAATGATATTGCCCTAGCGATCGAAAAGAAATCCGACTCCAACAGGGCAAAGTCATTGTTGATCGTGGAGACCATCCTCGAATCCGTCAAAGAAGCCCTCGCCAAAAAAGAAAAGGTCGAAATCCGGGGGTTCGGGAGTTTCCGAGTCGTCGACAAGAAGACCGGATTTGGCCGGGATATTCGGCGCAAACGACAGATCAAAATCAGCCGGGGGAAACGGATCAAATTCAGGTCCGGCCAGGAACTGAAAAGCCTGATCTCCTCGAAGTGAGGATCCTCGACGTTGGCCAAGAAATCCATTAAAACCTATTCTCTGCACTCCAGGGAAAGCAAGGTCCATGTCCGAAACTTCGCCCGGCCTTCAAGGGCCACGGACAGTGTCGGCGCTTTTGTCAACCGCCTCCCCGGCATTCTGGCCGGCCGTGACTTCGGAGAATTCTTAGCCCTGATGAGGGAAGCCAAAAAAAGACATCGGCCGATCATCTTTGGTCTGGGAGCCCATGTCATCAAAGTCGGATTGAACCCGGTGCTCATCGACATGATGAAGCGAGGCTGGATCACGGCCCTGGCCCTGAACGGGGCGGGGATCATCCACGATTTTGAGGTCGCCTACGGCGGCCAGACATCCGAAGACGTCGAGGTCCAGATCAAGGACGGGCGATTCGGCATGGCCAAAGAAACCGGAGAAATCTTGAACCGGACGATCAATGAGGCGGCCCGCGACGGCCTGGGCCTGGGAGAGGCGGTCGGGCGGATGATCGCGCGGTCGGCTTTTCCTTATAAGAGGCAAAGTCTGCTGGCTGCCGCTTGGCGGACCGCGACGGCGGTGACCGTTCACGTGGCCTTGGGGGCGGACACGATCCATTTTCATCCCCAGGCCAACGGCGAGGCCCTGGGCAAGACATCGCTCCAAGACTTCCGGCTGCTCTGCACCCTTGTTGAGGGCCTCGGGGGAGGGGGAATCTACGTCAACGTCGGGTCGGCGGTCATTCTGCCAGAGGTCTTTCTGAAAGCCGTATCCGTCGTCCGCAACAGGGGGAAAAAACTGGATGATTTTTCAACGGCCGTGTTTGACTTTATCCATCATTATCGACCCGACCAGAATGTCGTTCGCCGGCCGCTCGGAAAAAAGGGAAAGGGATTTTATTTTATCGGCCACCACGAGATCATGATCCCGCTTCTCGCCGCGGCATTGTAACAACGGTGAGGAGTAAGGGGTAAGTGGTCAGGGGCGAAAGACAAATAAAAAGAACTTGTTATCAAGCCAAAAGCGGGATTCTCAGCGAGAAAAGAATTAGGTCCTCAGTGTTTTTTTCTCTTTAATTATTATTTACCCCTTACTCCTGACCCCTCACCCCTTACCCTTTGTGGCTTCGTAGCTCTTTATTTCATAATCTCTCATCAACTGAGCATAGACGCACGCGATTTGATCCACTGTCTCCCTGATCGACCCGGAGGTATCGATCACGTAGTCGGCGTGCTTGAGTTTTTCCCTCAGAGGCATCTGGGAGCCGATTCTGCGCACCGCCGCAGTCCGGCTTATTCCGTCCCGGTCCATGAGTCTCTTGATCTGGATTTTTTTGGGACAGGAGGCGACGATGATCTTATCGAAGAATCCGGAAAAACCGGCTTCGATGGTCAGGGCCGCCTCGGAGACGAAGATCTTGGTCCGGCCTTCTTTCTCCAGCTTCCGGACCGTCTGCTTTTTGCGACGCAGAACCAGCGGATGGATGAGCCGGTCGAGGAAGAGTCTTTCCTTTCGATTGGAGAAAACGATTTCCCCCAAGGCCTTCCGGTTGATGGTCCGGTCCGGATTCAGGATTTCGGGGCCGAAATGGGAGAGTATTTTTTTCCAGGCGGGCCGACCGGTTCTCATGAGCTCATGAGCCGCGGCGTCGGACGAATCGAGATAACAACCCTTTTGGCGGAGGACCTCGGCGATGACCGATTTTCCTGTTGCGATTCCCCCGGTTAAGGCGACGAGGAGCACGGACTTATTTTTTCTTCTCTCTGGTTTCAGGGATAAACCTAAAGTCCTTGTCAAAACGAACGGCGACACCCTGTTTTTTCAGTTTCAGGTCGCGCCGCTCCAGCCGGACGGTGATGCCTCCCAGGGAGAGCTTCATCTTTTTGCCTTCGGTCAGCTCCTTGGGAAGCTCAATCACCAGGTTCAGTTTGGAGCCCACGACCAGACCCGAGTCCAAACAGAAATAGGCGCCTCCTGAGCTGATGTTCTGGAGGACCGTCTCCTCTTTAAACTTCCTTCCCTGCGGCAGTTTTCCCTCGATCTGGGTGGTCAAGGGGAGGTCGAGGCGCCACTCCCTCCTCCGGTTGATCTCAACGGGGGGAGCGAGCTTGCCCTCTTTTGTCGGTTTCTTGGCCGCGGCTTTTTTCGATTTGGTTGCTTTTTTCATGGCGTCCTCGAGTTTGTCCTTTCCCAAACCTAAAAGAGAGCAGAATTGATGGCGTAGAGAGCGAGCTGCAGCCGGCTGTGAGTATCCAGCTTGGCATAGATGCTCTTGATGTGGGAGCGGACGGTGTTCTTGCTGATGAACAGCGTCTCGGCGATTTCGTCGTTGCTTTTCCCCTGGCCGATGAGCCTGAGGACTTGAAACTCCGTCGGCGTCAGCTGGTCGAGAGTCTTCTCCTTGAGCTCTCCGCCGACGACGGAGATGATCCGGTCCATGATGCTGGACATCTTGTCCCGGGGCAGCCAGATTTCACCCCTGTGGATGACGTGGATGGCCTCGGTCAGCTGGCCGGACGGATCGTTGAGGTCGAAGTATCCCCTGGCCCCCGAATTGATCAAGTTGACGATTTCCTCGTGAGCTGGGATGTTTCCGAGGAGCAGAAGCTGGGATTTGGTTTGGACTTTCGAGATCTCCTTGATGGCCTTGCAGATCTCCCTGATATTTGGCAGGGGCTCGGTATTGGCGAACAGAACGACATCCGGCTTGAGTTTCTTAATGGAATCCATAAAGGTCTCGATCGTGTTTTTCTCGATGTTGACGACGTCGATCGATGGGTCCGTGTCGAGCGCCTTCATGATCCCGGAGAGGATGAGGTCGGAGGGGCAAAAAATAAGAACATTCGTTTTTTTCTCGTTGGAGTCCACGAATTTCTTTTTATTCATAATTCATTCTCTTTCCCTGTGCATACCCTTTTGGCAATGGGGTTACCTTTTGAGTTCAGATGTGGAATGGATTCTATACAATCAGAAATTTGTTGTCAAGCATATCTCGCAAGGTGAGCACTGAGCTGTGAGCCGTGAGCAGTTCAAGAAAGATATGCTCTCTTAGTTTTGATCGAATTAAGTACGAAAACGTTTCGGAAGGATAACGCATTGACCAATTCAAACAGCGCGATTTGTTGATATCACTGCTCAGCGCTCACCGCTCACTGTTCACTGTTTTGTGGACGGTGGACGGACGATATGACGAGACGACGAGATGACGTGAGAGACGATATTCAGGACATGTTGGGGTGGAAGGACTGGAGCCGGTAATTTTTGTCCAGGCGGACGGAGACGAACTGGGGTTTCTCCTTGCCGTTTTCAGCCCGGACGTAGACGATGGTTCCACTCAGAGTGAGCTGGAGCTGGTTTTGTAGAACCAAGGTTTTGGGTATTTCGAGCGAGAGGTAGACTTTCGTCCCGAGTAGCACCCGCGCGTCAAGCTGGAAGCTCGCCTCCTGGGCGCTGATGGAGAGGAGCTGTGTCCCCTCCTCAAACTCCCGGCCGAAGGCGTTGACCCCATTAACCAAAGCTGGAAGAGAGAGCTCAAAGGTCCGCTCTCTCTTCGCAACCTTGGCAGCGCCTTGGATGGAGGGTCTATTTAAAGTCTTAACAAAATCCATGTCGAAATCATTTTGAGACATCTCAAAAACCTTCACAATCCCTTCGAGAGATGAATCTCGGGGTTATTTTTCCGTCTTTTTCCTCACCGAAAAGGGCTAATTCCATCCTTATCGACAAACGTCCGGGAACACCATTATTTCTCATCGCACGCACTTTCTTGGGGATCCTGGCTCTCGGCCTGGATCAAGTACCTGCTCTCCAGTTTGAGAGAGACTTTTTGCGGGGAATGTTCGCCCGGTGTGGCTTCGACAAAGACGACCCTCCCTCTCAGGACGAGGTTGAGATCGCCTGCGCCGGCCAACTTGGGGGGCAGGTTGATGCTCAACCTCAGTTTCGCCCCCAGCGCGACCTCGGCGTCGAGCGAGAAGGAGGCTCCCCGGTTGCTGATGTAGGCGAGGATTGTCTCTTCCCGGAACGGCTTGCCCGAAAGATCCAGTCCTTCCACCCAGGTCCGGAGAGGGAGCTTGAAGCCCCGCTCGATTTTCTGAATTCTAGTCGTGTCCTCCAGTGAGGCCTTGTTCATCATGCCAGCTTCCTTTTCCTTAGTCCGATGCTAAAATGCCATGTCTTTTTGTTGCGGTCAATCACCCCTCTCGGTGATATCAGGGGTGAATTTTTTGAAATTTATTTCATCCCCGGCGCGCGGAAGAAATCTTCACGAAGACCACGGCGGTCGAAGCCACGGTCCGAGCGACTTCTTTAAATCTTTCAAATGATTGAGGTTAGCGGGCGCTCCTCCTTGACAAAAAAAAGAGGCGTGGATAGAATGGCCGCGATAGCGAAGGAGACGAACGAGCGTGAACAAGGACGAGCGATTGGTCAAACAACTCACCCCCAAGAGCGAAGATTTTTCGCGATGGTACGTCGAGCTGATCCGGAAAGCGGAGCTCGCCGACTATGCCCCGATGAAGGGCATGATGGTCATCCGTCCGTACGGTTATGCGGTCTGGGAGAACATCCAACAGCTCATGGACATGAGGATCAAGAAGGCGGGCCACTCCAACGCCTATTTTCCGCTTTTTATCCCCGAGAGTTTCTTGCAGAAAGAAATGGAACATCTCAAGGGCTTCGCGCCCGAGGTGGCCTGGGTCACCCGCGGCGGAACCGAGGAGCTGGAGGAGCGGCTGGCCGTGCGCCCGACCTCGGAAGCGATCATCGGACACATGTACTCCAAGTGGATCAAATCGTGGCGGGACCTCCCGGTCTTGATCAACCAGTGGGCCAACATCGTCCGTTGGGAAAAAGTCACCCGTCCCTTCCTGCGGACGACGGAATTTCTCTGGCAGGAGGGCCACACCGCTCACGAGAGTTACGACGAGGCTCAAAAAGAAACGCTCCTCATCCTTTCTCTCTACAAGGAATTTGTCGAGACGGAGTTGGCCATCCCGGTGCTGTCCGGGAAGAAGTCGGAGCGTGAAAAATTCGCCGGCGCCCTGGACACCTATGCGATCGAGGGATTGATGTCGGACGGGAAGGCGCTCCAGATGGGGACGTCTCACAACCTGGGTCAGCACTTCGCCAAGGTCTTTGACATCCGTTTCGAAGACCAAAACCAGAATCTTCAATATGCCTGGCAGACCTCCTGGGGCGTTTCGACCCGCCTCGTCGGCGCCGTGATCATGGCTCACGGGGACGATTCAGGCCTTATTTTTCCGCCGCGAGTCGCCCCCCTCCAGGTCGTTATTGTGCCGATCTCCCTGGGAAACTGGAGGGAAACGGTGCTTCCCGCCGCCAGGAAAATAGAACAAGAACTCGGCCAGGCCGGGATCCGGGTGAGCCTCGACGCGCGCGAGGAATTCACCCCGGGCTGGAAGTTCTCTGAATACGAGATGAGAGGAGTTCCGCTCCGGCTCGAAATCGGACCTCGCGATATCAAAGAAAACAAGGCCGTCTTCGTGCGCCGGGATAGCCGGACGAAAGAA
Organism: Candidatus Aminicenantota bacterium; assembly: GCA_963701305.1. Lineage (GTDB taxonomy): Bacteria > Acidobacteriota > Aminicenantia > Aminicenantales > CAVYOD01 > CAVYOD01. The sequence goes on along the minus strand of OY969586.1, from coordinate 216,227 downwards.
GCCTCAAACCTGGATTCTTTGCTTCCCAGGGTCCGGGAGGTGCTCGGGGCGATCCAGAGTTCGCTCTTCGAAAAGGCCCTCAAGTTTCAGAGAGAGAACACGACCGAGACCCGGGACTATGAGGAGTTCAAGAAGACGATCGAGACCAAGAGGGGCTTCTTGAAGGCTCTCTGGTGCGGGGACCTCGCCTGCGAAGAGAAGATAAAAGAGGACACGATGGCCACGATCCGGGTCATCCCGCTCGAGCAAGAGACGATCAATCCTGAAGACCGCTGTCTCTATTGCCGGAAAACGGCCCAAGCCTGGGTTTATTTTGCCCGGGCCTACTAGAGTCATTGGTCGCTCGTCACCAGTCACTCGTTTGAGGCGAGGGAGTTATTGGCCGGAGATATGACCGAAGATTTTGCCGCCGAGCGCGAGAGGATGGTGCAGACTCAAATCAGGGCGAGAGGGGTGCAAGACGAACGGGTCCTTCAGGCGATGCGGAAAGTGCCGCGGCACTCTTTCGTCCCTCCCGACATGCGCTCCTATGCTTACGGCGACGAGCCCCTTCCGATCGGAGAGGGCCAGACGATCTCACAGCCGTATATCGTCGCCTATATGACCGAGGCGCTCGAGCTCCGGGGCGACGAACGAGTCTTGGAAATCGGGACGGGCTCAGGATATCAGACGGCCGTCCTGGCCGAGCTGGCCGAAGAGGTCTACACGATTGAGATCGTCGCCTCTCTATCCCAGCAGGCTCAAGAGACGCTCAAGGGCCTGAATTATCAGAATGTTTTTTTCCGGGTCGGAGACGGGAGCCTGGGCTGGCGAGAGTTCGCTCCCTACGACGCCATCATCGTCACGGCCGCGCCCCGGTCCGTTCCCAAAGCGCTTGAGGAACAGCTCAAACTCTCGGGGAAGTTGATCATTCCTGTGGGGATCGAATACCAGGAACTCGTCCTCGTCAAGCGGGAAAAAAAGGGCTTCAGCCGGAAAAAACTTCTCCCTGTCCGGTTCGTCCCGTTGGTCTCCGTTCACTGAAAAAAGAAAAAAGGAGAGAAATCCGAGATGCCTTTACAAAACCGGAGATTTTTCAGGGCCTGCGGCCTGCTCATGATCCTGCTCGCCGTGGGTTGTGTGAGTTCGTGGTCTCAGGCGAAAAAAGACAAGTTTATAAAGTTGTACCTGCCCGACGGCAAGTCCATCGCGACGGAGCTGGCGGTGACGGACGAGGAACGGCAGTTAGGGCTGATGTACCGGGAGAAGATCGATCCCGACCAGGGAATGCTCTTCGTCTTCGGGGAAGAGGGGATCCAATCATTCTGGATGAAGAACACGCTCATCTCCCTGGACATGATCTGGCTGGACAAAGAGAAAAGGGTGGTCCATATCGAGACTGACGTTCCTCCCTGCAAGGCCGACCCCTGCCCCTCCTACAGCTCGAACATTCCCGCCATGTATGTTTTCGAGCTCAAGGCTGGAGTCGCCGCCCAGCACAAGCTCAAGCTTTATGACAAGCTCGAATTTGCCCTGCCGGCTTGGGCCGTGAAGTCAATCATCAAATAATCGAGAATGCCTTCGTCAGGCTGGCGCTTTTCTCTGAATTGGCATCTCTTACCATGGTCACGATTTTGTATCTTCCTTTCTCCAGTCCCGAAAAGGTGAAGGTGAAGGTCAGGGCTACCTCGGTGTTAAAATTCCAGGACCTAAAATTGAGGTTGGCAAAATCCTTCTGCCCGCCGAGGACCTTGCCGCTCTCGTCTTCGAGGCTGAAATCGGCTTTGAAGGCAAATTCGTATTGACTCTCGGCGTTTTTCCTGACCGAATAGCCGGCCGGCTCACAATAGAGGTGGATGACCTCTCCGGATGAAAAATCCTCCCCTTCCTTCGGCGTATAGATGCCGAAGGTGTTGTTTTCACTGGTGACGAACTTGGGGTTGTTGATGAGCAGGGGAGTCTCCCCCCAGAAAGCTTCCAGGGAGGAGCGGAGCGCGAGCCAGGCGCTGGCATAGTCTTTCTTCGAGACGCTGTCCTTGACCGAGTCAAGACCTAATTGGAGCGCACTGGCGGGAGGGGTCGAGATCGCCGCTTTGGCCTGCTCTTTCTTGGCGCAGGAGGAAAACAAGACGCCGACGATGACGGCAAAGGCGAGAAGCTTTTTCATCAGGACCTCCTTTTTCTTCGATCCGTCGACCTTTTTGCTTGTTAGGAATTATATTCACGGCCCGCGGAAATGCAAGAGCGCCGTCGCGGGGCCCCATCTCCCCCGATCGTCTCTCAGTTAGAGCGGCGGTCCAGAAATCAGAGCTTGCAAACTGGGCCAAAAATTGGAAGAATGATTCCCGTCATCCTGGCGAAAGGAACTCGCAGATGCATCTCCAGCTTCTCGATTGGGTCATCGTAGCGGCGTCCCTTCTGGTGTGTTTTGTTCCGGCCTTGTTCTTCGGGAAAAGGGCAGGCAAAAGCACGTCGGAGTTCTTTGTCTCCGGCAGATCCGTTCCTTGGTGGCTGGCCGGCCTGTCGATGGTGGCCACAACATTCAGCAGCGATACGCCCAACCTGGTGACCGATATTGTCCGCAGGAACGGGGTGGCCGGGAATTGGGTCTGGTGGGCGTTCACCCTGACCGGAGTCGCGACGGTGTTTTTCTACGCCCGGCTGTGGCGGCGCTCCAGCGTGATGACCGACCTGGAATTCTACGAGATCCGATACTCAGGGAAAGCCGCGAGCGCGGTGCGGGGGTTCCGATCGGTCTACTTGGGGCTGTTCTTCAACTGCATGATCATGGCTTCGGTCAACCTGGCGGCCTGCAAGATCGCGGCCATTTTGTTCGGTTTGCCGCGGTGGCAGACGCTGGTCCTCGTCGGCAGTCTCAACGTGGTCTTCGCGACCGTCTCCGGGTTGTGGGGCGTGTTGGTGATCGACATGGTCCAATTTTTCATTAAGATGACGGCGGTCATAGCGGCGGCCTACTTCGCTGTCAAGCACGTGGGCGGGATGCACGCCCTGGTCTCGACGCTTTCGGCTAAGACGGGGCCCAACGGGCTTCACTATCTGAACATCCTGCCGGACTTCAAAAACAACTGGGATATGGCCCTCGCGGTGTTCATCATGCCGATCGCCGTCCAGTGGTGGGCGGTCTGGTACCCCGGCGCAGAGCCGGGGGGAGGCAGTTACATCGCCCAGCGGATGCTGGCCTCCAAGTCGGAGAAAGACTCGCTCGGCTCCGTGCTCTTCTTCAACATCGCCCATTATGTTCTGCGCCCCTGGCCGTGGATCCTGGTCGGGCTGTGCTCGTTGCTCGTCTATCCGCAGCTGGCCGACATTCAGAAGGCCTTTCCGAAGCTCGATCCGAGTTTGCTCGGCCACGATATTGCATTTCCGGCCATGCTCAAGTTTCTGCCGCTGGGCTTCATCGGCCTGATGGTGGGGGGACTGATCGCGGCCAACTCCTCGACCAACCTCACCCACCTCAACTGGGGGGCTTCCTACCTGGTCCATGATTTTTATCGGCGCTTCATCCGCAAGGGCGCCGACGAAAAACACTACGTTCTCATCGGACGGCTGGTCACGATCGGCATTTTCTTTTGTGCGGGGGGGCTGGTCTTCGTTTTAGAAACGGCCAAAGACACGTTCGATATCATTCTTCAGGTCGGGGCCGGCACGGGGCTGCTCTATCTTGTCCGTTGGTTCTGGTGGCGCGTCAATGCCTGGTGCGAAGTGGTGGCGATGGGCAGTTCTTTCGCCGTCTCGGTGGCATTTTTGATCCTTCGGCGAAGCGGGGTGGTGATCAGCACGCACTATGCCTTGCTCATCACGATTGCCATCACCACGGTTGGCTGGCTGTTGATGGCTTTTTTGGGTCCGCAGACCGACCGCAAGACGCTCGTCGAATTCTACAAGAAGGTCCGTCCTTTCGGGCCCGGTTGGAGGGACGTCCGCAGGGAAGCGGGCATCTCGGAAGCGGAAGCCAAATTGACCCACGAGAGCATCCCCTTGGCCTTGCTCGGCTGGACGGCAGGATGTGCCGTGATCTGGTCCGCCCTTTTCACCGTCGGCAATTTCCTTTACGGCCGCCTCAACTACGCGTTCATGCTCCTGGGCGTGTTTATTGTGAGCGGTGTTGTCCTGATACGCGTCATCAACAGGCTCTGGTCCGGCAACGGGGGCATCAAGATTCCTCGCTGACAAGGCGTGCTCCGTTCGTCTCTGGCGATCAAGGGCCAAGCAGGCCAAAAGAAAATAGGTACGCCTTGAGAATCTCGGCTGATTCTGATTCCTGCTACGAAGGTCTTTCAACACGGATCAAAGCCTCCGGCGAATCTCGTCTCAATTCAACGGCTCCCTGCCCCTGCTCACCCTTTGATCGGCTTGGACGAGACGACGAGATAAACAGAGAGACGAGATGGACGCATTTGACTTGACAATTCTTCCCTTTTTCCCTAAACTGACCCATTAGTTTATATTTGACCGAGGAGTCGAAAATGGGCGTTAAGGAGAGGAGAAAGAGAGAGGAGGAGGCTCGGCTGGCCTCGATTTTGATGGCCGCCGAGGGCGTTTTCTCTAAGAGCGGTTACTACCAGACGCGGATGGACGACATCGCCGACGCCGCCGAACTCGGCAAGGGAACGCTGTATTACCACTTCAAGAATAAGGATGCCATCTATCTGCACCTCCTCGAGCGGGAATCCACGAACATCCTGAAGGAGGTCAAGGGCAGGATCGCCGAACAGGCCTCTTTCCTGGAGACTCTTCGGGAAACTCTCTCTTTCTACATCGAGTATTTTGAGCGCAACCCCAATTTCCTGAGGATGTTCTTTCCCTGCATGTGCGGGTTCATCCATTTTGAGGACGCCACCCAGGTCCGCAGATCGATCAAAAAGTACGTCCGCCACGTCGATTTTATTCGGCTGACCCTGGAGAAAAAAATCCGCAAGGAGAGGGTTCCCATCCAGTTCGAAGATCTCCTGAAATTCCTGCGCACACTCTACATCGGCATCGGAATGAAACTCCTGGAAGGCAAAAAGAGTGAGGCCGCGGCGGCCGTGGATTTTTTTCTCGGTCTGATGCAAAAGGTCATGGAGGATAAACGATGAACAAGCTCTTGGCATGTGTCATGGTCGTGCTCACCATCTCGGCAACGGGGAGCGCCGTCGCCCAGGAAAAGATATCGCTCCGGGAGAGCATCGGATTGGCTCTCCAGAACAGCCAAGTCGTCCAGGTCGCCAATGAAAACGTGACCGGGGCCGAATATAAGATCAAAGAGAACAAAAGTCTCTATTTCCCTCAGATCAACTTGGGCGGAAGCTACACCCGGATGAGCCTGTTCAGCGAGATGGAGTTCGCTTTTTTGGGGCAGACCTACAGGTTCAAATTCGGATTGCCCAACAACTATGATTTCCGGGCCTCGGCCGTCCAGCAAGTCTTCAACTGGGGAAGGACGGGGAAGGCGATCGAAATGAGCCGGGCTGGCCTGGACCTGGCCAGGGACGGGGTGGCGCTGACGAACCAGTTGGTGGCCTATCAAGTCGTCCCTCTGTTTTACGGAGTTATCTTCTTCAGGGAAGCGATCAAAGTTGTTGACGATAACATCAAGCTCTTCGAAAAGAAGCTGGAGATCATGACCGAGCGCTACAAGGCCGGCCTGGTCTCCACTTTTGACCTCTCGACAATCGAGGTCCAGATCAGCATGCTCCGGGCCCAGAAAATCGACTTTGAGAACAACATTCATAAACTGAGCCTGGCCTTCAATTCCCTGGCGGGGCGTGAGTCCGAGACCGTCTTTGACCCCGACGGCGGGCTCAATCCCGAAGAGGCGGCCCGGGACAAGGGTGCGCTCCTGAAAGAAGCCGAGGCGCTGCGGGTTGAGTTCGCCCAACTCCAGCACCAGGAGAGCCTGGGCCGGGCCGGGATCGATCTGGCCAGGACGGCCAACAAGCCGACCGTGGCGTTCAGTTTCAGCTATGAGTTTCGCAACGGATATATGCCCAACATGGATACGATCAGGGGGAACTGGTCGGCGCTCCTTTCGGTCAGCTACCCTCTGTTCGATGGGTTCAGGGCCAATGCCCAGGTGGCTCAGGCCGAGTCGGCGCTCAGGACCGTCCAGACAAGAAGGGCCGACCTCCAGCGTTCAGTGGCCCTCGAGATCGAGACCGCTCTCGCCGACCTCCAATCCACCGAGCAGAAATTGAAGATCGAGCAATTGAAGATCAAGCAGGCCGAGGACGCTCTGCGCATCGCCGAGGAGCGTTACCAGAGGGGCATGCTCAGCGCCACCGACTTCGTCGAATCCCAGAACGCAGTGGGGAGCGCCAAACTCAACCAGCTTCAGCTCGTCTACAACCACATCCTCGGTACCTACAGTCTCTACCGTGCCGCGGGAAAGAAGATCTATGAATGAGCAGAACGGAGTAAGACCATGAAAATCATCAAAAGAATTATCGTCGTCGTCATTCTTCTCGGCTTCATCGGCCTCATCGCGTACAGGGCCTCGCTCACTTACCAGGCGAGAAAGAAGGCCATGAACCAGCCGGTGCCTGAGAAGATCGTCCCGGTGGAGGCCGTCCAGCCTTCCAGGGCGAATATCGCCGAAAAAATTCATGCCTCGGCCAACATCCAGGCGGACTCCGAGATCACTCTCTATTCGAAGGTCAGCGGCAAGATCGCCAAGAATCTGGTGCAGATGGCGAGCGCTGTTCAGCCCGGACAGGCTGTCGCCGTGGTCAATCGAGATGAAGTGGGCTACGATTACATGCCTTTCGAGGTGAAGAGCGATGCCAAGGGTGTCGTGGTCCGGCTTCTCCAAAATCCCGGCGCTACCGTGAACCCGAGTATGCCGCTCATGACCCTGGTCGATATCGACACGGTCAAGGCTGTGGCGGCCGTCGACGAAAAGAAAATCCGATTCATCAAGCTCGACCAGGCCGCCAGGGTGAACGTCGAAGCCTATCCCGGAGAGACCTTTGCGGCCCGGGTGACCAACATCAGCCCCGTCTGCAACACGGTGAATCGAACCGTCGAGGTCGAACTCAGCATCCCCAACGCCAGTCACCGGGTCAAGCCGGGAATGTATGCCGAGGTCGAATGGATTGCGAGCCAGCGTTCGGCCCTCGTCGTCCCGATCGTTTCGATCGTAGAGCGCGCTGGGCAGAAGTATGTTTTCCTGGTGGGCGGCGATCTGGCCGTCATCAACCAGGTCACCGTGGGTGCCGTCGTCGGCGATGTCACGGAGATCCTCTCCGGGCTCAAGGGCGACGAACGGGTCGTCACGACCGGGGCCGGGCAGCTCAACGACAAGGACAAGATCAAGGTCGTCGAGCCCAAGTCATCAACTGAATAAGGAAATTCCTCCCATGAGAATCGCCGATATCTCGATCAAACAGCCTGTCTTCATCACCATGATCATCGCCGCGCTCGTGGTCATAGGAGGCCTTTCCTATAAACGGCTCGGCGTCGACCTGATGCCGGACATCTCTCTCCCAGTGATCGCCGTGACGGTGGCCAATCCCGGAGTCGGGCCCGAAGAGATGGAATCCCAGGTGACCAAGCCGATCGAGGATGTTCTGAGCACACTCAACGGCCTCGATCACGTCACCTCGACGTCGTCCGAGGGAGTCTCGATCATCGCGGCCATCTTCGTTCTGGACAAAAATCCCAAGTGGCCGCTACCGAAGTCCGGGAAAAGGTCGCCGCTATCCGGAACACGCTTCCCCGCGAGATCATCGAGCCGATCATCAATAAGTTCGACCCCCAGGCGGCGCCGATCGTCTCGTTCGCTGTCCTGAGCAGAAACGGCAAGATGAGCCTCCCGGCCGTCCGATCGTTCATCGAGGACAAGATCCAGCCTCTGGTCCAGCAGGTGGACGGGGTTGGGGCAGTGGATATCGTCGGCGGACTGGAGCGGGAGATTCAAGTCGAGGTCGACCTGAGAAGGCTCAACGCCCAGGGCCTCTCGATCGCCCAGGTCACTCAGGCCATCAGGGGTGAAAATCTCAACATGCCGGCCGGCCGGCTGACCGAGAAGTCCCAGGATTTCCTGATCCGGACCAAGGCGGAGTTTGCGAGCATCCCGGAGATGCTGGGCATCGTCGTGGCCAACGTCGGCGGCAACCCCGTCTACCTCAAGGATCTCGCCGTCGTCAACGACGGCTTCAAGACCAAAAGGACGATCTCCCGGATCAACGACCAAGAGTGTATCTCCCTCATCGTTCAAAAACAGTCGGGGACGAACACGGTCAAGGTCGCCGACCAGGTGCACAGGACGATGGCCCGGATCCAGGCGGCCAATCCTGACCTGGACATCCGCACCACCGTCGGATTCTTCAGTGATGATCAAGGAGTCCCGCGACGACGTCATCAACAGCCTCGTCCTGGGCATCCTTTTCGCCGGGATCGTCGTCCTTTTCTCCTTCGGAGATCTTCGAAACACTCTCATCACCGTCGCCGGCCTTCCGGTCTGCATCATCGCCGCCTTTGCCGTCATGAGTCTGCTCGGCTACACCGTCAACATGATCACCCTGCTGGCGCTGAGCCTTTCGGTCGGCCTGCTGATCGACGACGCCATCGTCGTCCGGGAGAACATCTTCCGTCACATGGACAAGCTAGGCAAGGACCCACGCCAGGCGGCGAGCGAAGGGACATCCGAGGTCGGGCTGGCCGTCATGGCCACGACCCTGACCGTCGTCGCCGTCTTCCTCCCCGTCGCCTTCAGCGGTGGAATCGCCGGCAAATTCATGCGCCAGTTCGGCGTCACCGTGGCCGCCGCGGTCCTCATTTCGCTCTTTGAGGCCTTCACCTTCGCGCCCATGCTGTCGGCCTATTTCTTCAAGAAAGTCGAGAAAAGCGGGCGAAAAACGATATCGTCGCGATTCCAGAATCTCGTGTCCTCGTTCTACGGAGTTCTGGGAAATAACTACCGCCCGACGCTGCGCTGGGCTCTGCGACATCGCAAAACAGTGATCTTCGATGACGACCGTCATCTTCGCGCTGAGCGCCTACCTCTTCACCATCGTCGGAACCGGAAGCTTTCCGCACGGGGAACGGCCCGAATTCAACCTGCAAATGCAGACCTCTTCGGGCAGCTCGCTCGAGCAGACGGACCGGATCGTCCGGTCGACTGGAAAAGATCCTCCGCAGGCAGCCCGAGATCGGAGACCTGGCGACGGTCGTCGGCTCGACCGACGGCTCCTCCGACGTGGCCACGATCAACGTCAAATTGAAAGTCCAGCCCGAAAGAGGCCAGGGGCTACCAAGATAGGCTGCGGCCTCTGCTCACGGGAATTCCCGGGGGCCTCGATCACCTTCCAGGAGGCCAACTCAGATGGGCGGTGCGGCGTTCGCCTCGATTCAGCAGCTCCCCATCCAGATCAACCTCAAGGGCACGGACCTGGGCGAATCTGGCCAAGGCCAGCGATCAGGTCTATCTCGCCCTGCAAAAGGTCAATGGTCTGGTCGATGTGAACAGCGACAATCGGCCTCCCAAGCCCGAGATCCAGATCGAGGTCGACCGGGAGCGGGCCTCCCGGCTTGGCGCCGGGACATTCCAGGTCGCATCGGTCATGAGGTCGTTCATCGACGGCGACATCGCCTCCAAGTTCCGTGAAGGTGAGAAGCTCATCGATATCCGGGTCCGGGCCTCCGAGGATGTCCGCTCCAACCTGAATGAGCTGGGCCACGTTTATCTTCCCGTCACGCGCGGGGGCTCCCTGACGCTCGACCAGGTCGGCCGGCTCAACGCTGTCAACGGGCCCGACTCAGATCAAGCGGGCCGACCGGACCCGCCAGATCATCATCGGAGCCAACATCCTGAAGGGGCGTGCCCTGAACGAGATCACCCAAAACGTCAACGCCGCGCTGATCGGGGATTCGCTTCCCCGCTGGAGTGACCTATGAGTTCGGCGGTCAGGTCGAACAGAATCGGGAGATGTTCGCCGCCTTTACGGTCGCTTTGATCCTGGCCGTCGTCTTCGTCTACATGGTCCTCGCGTCTCAGTTCGGTTCGTTCGTCCAGCCGTTCGTCATCATGCTCGCCCTTGCCGCTGTCCATCATCGGAGCCGTGCTCGGACTTCTGCTCGCCAACAAGCTCTTCGACATGGTCGCCTTCATCGGTCTGATCATGCTCATGGGGCTCGTGACCAAGAACTCCATTCTTCTCGTCGACTACACGAACGTCCTCCGGAGAAGGGGATTGAAGAGATTCGACGCGATCGTGGAGGCCGGATCGACACGGCTCAGGCCGATCCTGATGACCACTCTGGCCATGATCCTGGGGATGATCCCCGTGGCGATCGGGTTCGGGGCGAGCTGCGAGCTTCCGCGCTCCGATCGGCTTCACCATCATCGGCGGTCTGATCAGCTCGACCTTCCTGACCCTGCTCATCGTCCCCGTGGTTTATTCCCTGCTAGACGATTTATCGCTCAAAATGAGAAGGAAAAAAGCGAAGGAAGTCGCGGTCCGGGCGGAGGGCTGAAAATTCAGTTCGGTGCAAAGTCGGCGGTCAGACGGGCGAGTTCCTCGGCGGCCGCGAGCGAGGCGGCGCCCTCGCCCAGAGTGGACCTGATCTTCAAGAACTCTTCCTTCATCGTCTGCCGGACGTCTTCCGATTCGAGAATTCGCCAAGATTCGGCGAAAAGATTCTTCGGCGTGAACCGGGCCTGGATGAGCTCCGGGATGACCTCTTTTCCGGCCAGGATATTGACGATACTGTAGTTTTTGACCTTCATCATCCGGACGCCGAAGAAATAGGAAAGGTTAGAGATTCGATAAAAGGCGATGAGAGGGGTCCCGAGAAGCGCACTCTCAAGATTCGCTGTGCCGCAGGCGGAGAGAACAAGGTCGGCATAGGCCAGCGCCTCGTAGTGATCGGCCGAAAGAATCTTGATGTCGTCTGCTCCCTTGGGGACGAGGCGGGCCACAAAATCAGGATCGAGGCTTTCGGCCTGAACCAGAAGGAACTGGCAGGAGAAAGCCCGTCTCAATAGTTCGATTGTTTTAGCAAGAACGGGCAGATGGTACTTGAGCTCGCTCTTCCGGCTGCCCGGAAGGAGGGCAATGAGTTTCGGCCGAGCGGCGAGCCCGTATTTCACAAAGAATTCTTCCCGGCTGAGCGCGGTCTCCAGCCTTTCGATGAGGGGATGGCCGATAAAAGCGTAGGGGATGCCTCGTTTCCTGTAGATCTCCTCTTCAAAGGGGAAAATGAGGAGCATCTTGTCCACAAACTCTTTGATCGTCCGGAGCCGCCTTTCTCTCCAGGCCCAGACCGTGGGGCTGATGTAGTAGAGAACGGGAATCGATAATCTCTTCAGCCGTTTGGCCAGGCGGAGGTTGAAATCCGGCGAGTCGATGAGGACGGCCGCCTTGGGCTTCCGTTTCTCCGCCTCTTCTTGGATGCGGTTAAAGATGACCCTGATCCTGGGCAGAGATGAAACGACCTCCTGGAATCCGACCACCGCCAGGTCTTTCGCGGGGAAGAGAATCTCCACTCCTTGATCAGCCATCTGTTTTCCCCCGGTGCCGAAAAAGACGGCCGCAGGCCGAAGTTTCTTGAACTCGCGGACGAGGGCGGCTCCGTATTTCTCGCCGGAATTCTCACCCGCGACGATGAGGATGGAGTCCATTCCTATTTCTCTTCTCGAGCGGATTGGCCGAAATAGATGATCTGGGGCAGCTTGTTAGGATCTTGCCCCAGGAAGAAGAGCCACTTGTCATAACTCTCCCGGCCGTGATAAATCCGGAAAGACTTTTTGGTCGAGGTGCTGACCACCCCGATGATCATCGGACTCCCGATCGAAGGGAGGTCGCTCAGCTTGGCGACCAGAACCTGTTGCGGGGAAGAGGCCTGTTTTGCCGGTTGCTGAAGGCCCTGTGGGCCTCCGGCGAGGAGGATGATACTCCATTCTCCCCGAATCGTCATCGGGTCCCGGAAAGCCTTACGCAGGAAGCGCTCTTCGACCAAGACTTCGAGGTTGCGTGGGAATGTCCCCGGGTGCTTGGCCTGGTAAAGGCCCACGGCTCGGACATACTGGTTTCCCCGGAAAATGAGCTCTTCTTCGTTCTCCCGCTGGATCTCGGTTTCCCAGAGCGGCGCCACAGCCAGGAGGGCGATGCTCATCACCAGAACGGCCACCATGAGCATGATCAGCATATAGCCCTTGGGTTTTCTCATGGTCTTTGCTCGGTCGGTCAAATGAGGATCTACCACGTGTTGTAAAGAGTGCCATCCATTCCTTTTTCTTCTGAGCCCGAATGGACGTCGATGATCCCGAGTTCCATTCCCGAGACGAGTTCGTCGGGAGGAGGAGTCTCGCGCACTTCGACCCAGGTGGTGGCCGATTTGGTGATCGGGTCGATAGGAATAGACCGCAGGTAGTGCTCGTCGGCGAGTGCCTGGAGAGAAGTCGGGTATTTACCTTTATCGGTCCGGTACGCGTCGATCACTTTTCTAAACTGGAAAAGGTCTTCCTTGAGGACCGCCTCTCGGGCCCGCCTGCCCGCGCTCTGAAATTGAGGCAGGCCGAGGCCGACAAGGATGCCGATGAGGGACAGGACGATGATGACCTCGATGAGGGTAAAACCCTCTTCACCAGTCTTTATATTTTGACCCATCGATGGCCGTACCCTGACTTTTCGTATAGACATCATAGACATTTTCTTCTCCCCAAGTGGTTGAGTCGGGCTTGTCTTGGTAAGAAAGGAGTCCCCAGTCGAGTGTCCCGGTCATCGGATCTCTGGGGATCCGCCGCAGGAATTTGACCACTTTCGTTGTGGTCTCCTTGCCTTGTTCTTCGACTTTCGTCTCCACACCCGTGACAAGTATCTCCAGATTCGGGGGATAGCCCTGGGTCTCCTCTTCGAACTCGAATTTTTTCTCATCGGCCATTTTTTTATAGGCGTCGATCGCTTCCCTGAGCAGCCGCAGATCCCTTTTGAGCTCGATCTCTTTTTCTCGTTTGAGCGCCATCTGACCGAGCGGAATGATGGCTGAGGCGAGAATGGCCAGGACGGTGAGAGTGACCAGCATTTCGATCAGGGTGAATCCCCCGATCCGAGGAGACCGTCGAGGCATGCTGGCTCCTTGTCTGTTACGAATTCATTACCTGCGTTTATTGTACCGGTTGTCAGGCCCGGAATCGCGCCGATGCGGCGGACGGCTCTGATGGGAGGGACTGTCGTCGGAACGATCCTGCCGATCCGACTGCTCGGGAGGTTCTTCCAGGGCTTTTTTGCTCAACCGGACCTTGTTGTCTTCATCGATGTTGACCACCTTGACGGTCAAGATCTGCCCCATCTTGATGACGTCCCGAATGTCTTTGATCCGGTAGTGAGCGATCTCGGAGATATGGAGGAGACCAACGATGTTGGGGAGGATTTCAATGAAGGCGCCGTATTCTTCGAGCCGGATAACCTTCCCGGTATAGGTCTGTCCGAGCTCGGCTTCGGCTGTGATCTCGCGGATCATCTCTTTGGCTTTCTCGGCAGCGTTCACGTCGACCGAGGCGATGGTGATTTTGCCGCTCTCGTCGATATCGATCTTGGCTTTCGTCTGGGCGACGATTCTCTTGATGACTTTGCCGGCCGGTCCTATCACTTCGCCGACTTTTTCAGGGCTCACGAAGAGCGTGAAAATGCGCGGAGCGTATGGCGAGATTTCCGGCCGGGGAGCGGGGAGGGCCGCTTTCATTTTTTCCAGGACCTTGAGCCTCGCGTCTCTGGCCTTGAACAGGGCCTCGCGGACGACCGCGAGCGGGATCGAGGAAATCTTCAGGTCGAGTTGGATGGCCGTAATCCCTTTTTCCGAACCGGTCACCTTGAAATCCATGTCTCCGAAATGGTCTTCGATGCCGGCGATATCGGTCAAGACGGAATAGCGCTCACCCTCCTTGACCAAGCCCATGGCGATCCCGGCGACGGTCATGGTCAGGGGCACTCCGGCGTCCATCAGGGAGAGGACGCCGCCGCAGACGGTGGCCATGGACGACGAGCCGTTCGATTCCAGAATGTCCGAGACGATTCGGACGGTGTAAGGGAAAGCTTCTTCGCCGGGAATGGAAGGCAGGATGGCTTTCTCGGCCAGAGCCCCGTGCCCGATCTCCCGTCGTCCCGGCGCCCTCAAAAAGGACACTTCGCCGACGCTGAAGGGCGGAAAATTATAATGGAGCATAAACCTCTTTTCGCCTTCAATCCCCAATCCGTCCAGCCTCTGGACATCCTCAAAAGTCCCCAACGTGACAGTGGCCAGGCATTGCGTCTCTCCCCGGGTGAACAGGGCGGAGCCGTGGGTCCGAGGCAGGATCCCGACTTCGATCGTGATCGGCCTGATCTCGTCGCAGCTGCGGCCGTCGCATCTCCGCGCCTCATTGAGGATCATCTCTCTGGCCAGCTTGCTCTGGATTCGGTGGAACATCCCCTTTGCGGCCGCGATTTCTTCTTCGTTGTCTTCGGGTATGGCGGCGAGGAGGGAGTCGAGAATCTTGTCGAGTTCCGCTTCACTGGCTTTCTTCGGCTTGGTCTGGATAGCCTGGAGCAGGGGGGCCGAGATCTGCTGTTCGAGCTGGGCCGTCTTGGCCGAATCCAGCTCTTTAGGGACGAATTCGCGTTTTTTGATCTGAAGCCTGTTATAGAGGTCCTTTTGAGCCTGGATGATCATCTGGATGGGCTGCTGGGCGAGGGAGATGGCCTCCATGATCTTTTCTTCTTCAACCTCAATCGCCCCGGCCTCCATCATCAAGATGCCTTTCTCCGTCCCGACGATCGTCATGTTGAGCGGGCTCTTCTCAAGCTCCGAGGCCAGGGGGTTGATCACGAATTCATTGTTGACCAATCCGACCTTGACGGCGCCAATGGGCGTCGTGAAGGGGATATCGGAGAAATAGAGGGCCACGGAGGCTCCGATCAAGCCGAGCGTGTCCGGTTCGTTTTCGAGGTCGGCCGAGAGGAGCAAGGCGACGATCTGGGTGTCAAAATAATAGCCCTCGGGGAAGAGGGGCCGGATGGGCCGGTCGATCAAGCGGCTGACCAGGATCTCCCGTTCCGAGGGCCTTCCCTCCCGTTTGAAGAAGCCGCCTGGGATCTTCCCGGCGGCATAGGTGTTTTCTCTGTAATCGACGATCAGCGGGAGGAACGAGGCGCCTTGTTTGGCCTCCTTCTTGGAGGTGGCGCTGACGAACATAATTGTCTCGCCGTAGCCGACCAGGGCCGAACCATCGGCCTGTTTTCCGATCTTTCCGATTTCAATCGATAAAGTCCGTTTGTTGAGTTCGAGACTGATTTTGTCTGACATTGTGGTTTTTCGAGGCCGCGGGCCTATTTTCTGAGGTTAAGCTTCTGAATGATCATTTCGTAGCGGGCGGGGTCGCTCTTCTTGACGTATTCAAGCAGCCTTTTTCTCTGTCCCACGAGTTTCATAAGCCCGGTCCGGGAATGAAAGTCCTGCTTATGGGTTGAAAAATGTTGCATGAGCGAATTGATCCGGTTTGTGACGAGCGCGATCTGAAGTTCCGGCGAACCTGAATCGTTCGGATGAGCTTTGAACTCGTTGATGATTTTTGTTTTTGCTTCTCTCGTTAGCACGAAATATTACTCCTTTAAATGATTGATAATTTTAGCAAAAAAAGCAGAAAATGTAAATCTATATTCTTCCGGGGTTTTGCGAAGTCGAAAATTGAGGGACTAGGAGCCTAGAGCCTTTTTCCGGCGGATGAGCTGCCGGGCATAGCTTGATACCAGGCCTCCCTGGGCCTGCTGGATCGCACCGAGCTTGGCCTCGATTTCGGCCAAGGTCATTTTATTGATTTTCTTATTCTTTTTTTCTCCGCTCGCGGCTGGAACTTCTTCTTTGGGCGCCTCTTTCTTGGGCTTAGGGCTTTCTGCTTTTTCCTTATTTTCTTCGGCCATAGGCATTTCCTTTCCTCGCTTAGCTTAGCAGAATTCTCCTCCAGGGGCAACGGAAATCTTTAGCTTATGGCTATTGGGGCGTGGCTCAAGGCAGGCGGCCTCGGGCTTGACGAACGAGCGGGGCGTTTAGTATAGTCAGCTGACGGTGTTCGCGCTTTATTCAATTCTCCTCTTTTTCGCTCTCTTGATTTATCTCCCTCTCTACTCCTTCCGGATCAAAGTCCTGCGGCGGGAGAAGCTCCACCTCAGCCAGCGGATGGGCTTTGGGCTGCCCCAGAGAAGTCCCGGCCGGCCGGGCATCTGGATTCATGCTGTCTCGGTCGGCGAAGTTCTCTCTCTCCAAAGCTTGATTCAGAAGCTCAAGAGCCGCCACCCCGGCTGGGATGTCTGGTTCTCCACCCTAACCGAAAGCGGATTCAAGGTCGCCAGGGAGAAAATCACTCTGGCCGATAGACTTTTTTTTCTCCCGCTCGATTTCGGTTGGATCGTCCGCCGATTCTTAAGGGCTGTGGAACCAGACCTTCTTGTCCTGGCCGAGTCGGAGTTCTGGCCGAATCTGCTGAGACAAGCCAAAAAACGGGGCGTCCCCGTTCTTTCGATCAACAGCCGGATTTCTTCGAGTTCTTTTAAAACCTACCGGAGGCTGAGGTCACTGGGACTTAAGCTCTTGTGCCTCGTCGACCGGTACCTGGTCCAAACCGAGCAGGACAAAGAAAAGTTCATCGTCTTGGGGCTTCCGCCCGAGCGGATCCAAGTCTCGGGGAACCTAAAAACGGAGGTCCAACTGCCCGAATACAGCGGGGCCGGGATCTCCGATCTAAAAAAGAGCCTGAACGTTCCGGATGGGCGGAAGATCATCGTCGCCGGCAGCACCCGCAAGGGAGAAGAAGAGATTCTGCTCCGGGCTTTTCAGGCGGCAAGAAAGGTCCGGCCGGATCTAGGCCTTATTGTTGCCCCCCGTCATTCGCAGAGGTTCCGGGAAGTTGAGAGGCTCTGCCAAAACTCCGGCTTCCGGGTAGACCGGAGGACGGAGAGGAGCCGGGACGGGTCTTGGGATATCCTCATCCTGGACACGATCGGAGAGCTGGCCCAAGCCTATGCTCTCTGCGATGTGGCCTTCATCGGAGGGAGCCTCGTCCCCTGGGGAGGCCATAATCTGCTTGAACCCGCTTACTACCGGAAGCCTGTCTTTTTTGGCCCCTACATGCATAATTTTGCCTTTCTGGCCGAGAGATTCCTTCAGGCCGGTGGAGCTCGGACGACACACGAGGGAGCGGAGCTTGTGGAAATGTTCTTGATGAAGGATGAGCGCCGGCTGGAGATCATGGGAAAAAAAGCCAGGGAAGTCTTGGATTCGCTCCAAGGGGCCACGGAGCGGACGATCGAGGCGATTGAAGCCGTGATCGCTCAAAAAAAGGGGCGCCAGGAGCTTGGCTAAACAACTCCATCATCCTGGGAAGAGGATTGTCCTCGGCCTGATCGTGCTGACCGTGTTCATATTGCCCCCGTTCGAGAGTTCTTTTGGAGCGGAGCCAGGCCAGGAGCCAGTTCAAAAAATAGACAGGTTCAATAAAGACTACTTAACAAAGTTCGGCCGCGACTTTGGCCGGGTTTACACCGCTCCCTGGCACTGGGGCAAAAGTGACAGCTTCAAATTTTTGGCGGTCGCCGGGACGAGCCTCCTTTTGTTCGCCTTTGACCAGGATGTTCAGAACTGGGTCCAAAAGAAGCGGACAAATGCGTCCGATAATTTCTTCGAGGGCATAACCAATCTTGGAAATGGCCTTTATGCGGGCGGCCTTATTGCCGTCCTTTATGCGGCCGGAGAAATCGCCGGCGAAAACGGGCTGAGAAGAACTGCCCTCCTGAGCCTGGAGAGCTGGCTGACGTCGACCGTTTTTACGACCGGAGTCAAGTTCATCGCCGGCCGGGCAAGGCCTTGGGCCGGAGAATCAAGCCACAGTTTCCATCCGTTCTCCACCGGGTCGGCCCACTATTCTTTTCCCTCCGGTCACGCCTGCACCGCCTGGTCTTTGGCCACCACGATCGCCGACCAGACCGACAGTCCGATCGTCGACGGTCTGGCTTATACACTCGCAACTTTGGTTTCCTTCTCCAGGATCTGGAATAACGATCACTGGGCCTCAGATGCGTTTGTCGGCTCTGCGGTCGGTTACTTTATGGCCAAAAAGATATGCGCCCTCAACAGGCGCCAGAGCAAAGAAAAACTGAGCTTTTCTTTTCAGGTCTCCAGGGGAGGTCAGGCCCTCGGCCTTTCTCTGAAGTTTTAATGCAAACGCGATAAGCAACTTGACATGGTCAATGTGGCCCGGAGGCCACCCTCTGGCCCCCGGACCCCGAGGAACCAGTCCCGTCGGTTCCCCCGTCGGACAAGCCGACGGGCCCCCCTCCGCTACGGGGTCCCAAGGGTGGCCTCCGGCGCCACATTGAACGGAGATGTTGCATTAGTCATTGCGTTTGCATCAGCATTTTTAGAAGACGAAATATTTCTTCTTTTCTTTAATCAGTTTTTTGGCTAGAATCTCGATTTGAGGGATTCGTGCTAAAACGGTTCTGGCTGGCTTTCTTGCTCTTGTCGGTCCTCGCCCCAGGCCTCCTTCTATCTCTCGCCAGGGAAAGCTTCCAGAGTCCCGGAGGCGTCGTCATCGAACTGGACTACCGGACGCTTGAGCCCGGTGAGGTCATCCTGGTCACCCAAAAAGAGAGCCCGGAGGTGGCCGGCATGGCCGTACGCTTTCTGGACAGGACCTATGCGGCGGCACGCCGGGGGCAAGCTCCCGATTCGTTTGCCCTGGTCGGACTCGATCTCGAAGTGAAGCCCGGCTCCTATCCTCTGGACATCACCCTGGAAAAAAAAGACGGAGGCAAGGAGTCGATCGAGCGGGAGATTCTCATCCTGCCCAAGAGGTTCCCTGAAAAAAAATTCAGGGTGGGACCGGAGTCCTTGAACCCACCACCCAAGCTCCTCTCCAGGATCAGAAAAGAATCCGAGCTCATGGCGGCCATCTACAAAGTTGTCACCCCGGAATGGCTGGCCGAGGGGGAATTCATCATCCCTTTCGATGCCAAGGCCTGGCCGAACTTCGGACAGCGCAGGATCTACAACAATATCCCCTGGTCCATACATTCCGGAGTGGATATTCTGGCGCCCTGGGGCTCTCCCATTCGCGCCTCCAATTCGGGGAGGGTCGTTCTGGCCCGCGACATGATCATGCCCGGACGAGCGGTGATCATCGACCACGGAATGGGTCTCTACACTTTCTACTGTCACCTCTCCAAGATCAAGGTCAAGGAGGGAGATATTGTCAAGAAGGGCGATGTCATCGCCAATTCGGGCAACACCGGTCGATCCACCGGGCCTCACCTCCACTGGGCCGTAAAACTCCAAGACAGCCGGGTCGATCCCTTTGCCCTGATGAACCTGGCGCTGCAATAAACTCGTCTCTCTCGTCGTCTCGTTAAAGAAAGCAGTGAGTAGTGAGGGGTAAGGGGTGAGGGGCAAGGATTTCAAAGACGATCGGAGCCGTGAAGAGCTTAGGAAATTTTTTACTAAACCCTTTACCACTTACAACTTACCACTTACTAGGTAAGTTGCCAGCCAATCGAGGACGGTTTTCCACCACAGCTCGGCGTTCTGAGGTTTTTGGACGAAGTGGTCCTCATCGGGAAAATAAAGGAGCTTCGAAGGAATCTTCATGCGTTGGAGCGAGGTGAAAAACTGGAGACCCTGGGAAAGGGGAACGCGGAAGTCGTTCTGGCTGTGGACAACCAGGCAAGGGGTCTTGAAGTTCTGTACAAAAGAGCTTGGGGACCATTTTCGGTACTGCTCCGGGCTCGTCCAGGGTGGGCCCAGGCATTCCCACTCGGGAAACCAGAGCTCTTCCGTGGAACCCCATTCAGAGCGGAGGTCAAACACACCGGAATGGGAAACGAGGCAGTTGAACCTGTTTGTTTGGCCCTCGATCCAATCGATCATATATCCACCATAAGAAGCGCCTGCCGCGCCCAACCGCGTCTTGTCTATGAAACCATAATTGGAGAGGAGATAGTCCAGACCGAGCATGATGTCCTGGTACGGCTTGCCGCCCCAATCGCCGCTGATCGAGTCGGTGAACGCCTGGCCGTAGCCCGTGCTGCCGTGAAAGTTGATCATGGCCACGACGTATCCGGGAGCGGCGAACATCTCGGCATTCCAACGATAGTGAAAGTTGTCGGACCAGGCGCCCTGGGGGCCACCATGGATGAGCATGACGAGAGGATATTTTTTGGCCGGGTCGAAGAATGGCGGCTTGACCAAGAATCCCTGGACCTTCTCTTTCCCGGCGCCCTCGAACCAGAAATCTTCGGCGGGGTTCATCCGCAGCGAAGCCAGGAGGTCCTTGTTGACGTCGGTGATCTGGGAGATTTTCTTCGTCGTCAAATCGAGGGAGTAAACGTCGGCCGGATGATCTGCGGCCTGCCCGAGGAAGACGATCGTCTTCCCGTCCCGGGAAAGAACGAAAGATTCCGCGAAGCGTCCATCCATAATTTTTTCCGGCCGTCCCGCCTTCAGCGCGATTCTAAAGAGGGCTGTCCGTCCTTTCTCCTCGGCGCTGAAATAAAGGGTTGAGCTTTCGGGAGACCAAAGAATATCCTGGACAGAATAATCCAGCTTTTCGGTCAGATTGCTCGTAACTCCGGTCTTGCGATCTAAGAGCATCAGGCTGTACTTATCCGCTTCGAATCCAGGCCGGCCCATTGCATGGTAGGCGATAAATTGGCCGTCGGGCGAATAGAGAGGCTGGTTGTCGTTGGCTCGATTCGTGGTCAACTGTTTGATATCTTCACCCTTGATAGGAGTCACAAAGATGTCGTTGTTAGTGCCGAGACCCATCCTGAGCTCGGGATCAGTATTTCTGACAAAGCTGACCTCGCTCCCGTCGGGCGAAAAGGCGAAGTCCTGCGCTCCACCCAGGGCAAGAGGCGGGGTGTCGTAATCCCCGGGGGTCAAATCGATGGCTTTTCCGCCTTCCCTCGGGACGATAAAGACGTGGCTTCGAGTTCCGTCCCACCACGAATTCCAATGCCGGTACAGCAATTGGTCATAAAGGCGCGCCTTGACCTGACTTTTCTCCTGGTCACCTGATTTTTTCTTATTGCAGTCATCATCGGGACATTCGGGAAATACGGATGAGGTAAAGGCCAGGTGCGTGCCCGGCGGGGACCAGATGACCCCCGAGGCTCCGGTGGACAGGCTGGTGAACGGGGAAGCCTCGCCGCCGGCGAGATCGATGATATAAACCTGGGGAGTCCCGCCCCGAGCCGAAATGAAGGCGATTTTCTTCCCCTCCGGAGACCAACGTGGATGATAATCCGCTTTGGGGCTCGAAGTCAGCTGGCGGGGCTCGCCGCCCTTGGCCGGAACGAGCCAGATATCACTGTTGGCACGATTTGCTTCTTTATCCATAGTACTGACCACAAAAGCGATCAGGGAGCCGTCCGGAGAAATCTGGGGGTCGCTCAGCCGATTGAGGCGGATAAAATCATCGAAAGTGATAGCCTGGGTCTGCCCGGCCGCCGAAAGGCCGGCGCTCAGGATCAAAATGATCGCGATACGGGCAATCAGTCGTTTCATCTTCCCTCCTCATGGTATCGGATTTGCTATGAAATTATATAACAGCAAAAATCCGAAATAAACCATAAGTTCTAAGAGATAGAGAGAAGCATCTTTTTTACTGAGATAACTGGGCTCTGAAAAGGCACGCTCCGACGATTACGTGGATATCAACCTTTACGGACCTTCGGCCCGTCTGCCGTCCTCTCTCCTCCGTCATTAATCAAATTCATAGGGAGATGGGGGGCAGGCGTGGGGGCCCCCCACCCGCAGCGCAAAATTCTAGGAATACTCTTCTTATTTAGGAGGCTTGGCATGAGTCCCAGAATTTTGCCGAGGATGGGGGAGCGCCGTCGCGGGGCCCCGTCTCCCTCGAGCGCAGTTGAGTAGCAGCCTTGCGCAGGTTGGTCAGTCAAGAGTGCAAGGGACGTTCGGACTCAACTCTTCTTCTTAGAAAATCGCCTCGCGATCAAGTTGAGGATGAAGAGGGGTCCGGTATAGAGGACCGCCCCGGCGGCAAAGCCTATATTTTTTCCTTTAAGGAGTTCGATGCCCCAGCCAAATTGGTCCTCCTTCACTAGATAAGTCCAGGTCGAAGACGGGCCCTTGATGTCATCAGCGTCGAGGTCAGCGGAGCCTTCCCTCGTAACCAGGGATTCGATCGCACCGACGACCTCAGATTCAATTTTCGGCCGAAGGTCGAGGAAGACGGCCGTAGCCGATTTCTGGAATTCTTGGAGGGGCGTCTTCCCTCCGAGACTCACCAGGTGGATGCTTTCACGGGTGTCTGTGATCCAGCCCAGGTGGTCGGACCAGCAGCGGTCGAGATGAAAGAGAGTCAGACGCCTCTCTAATTTTTCCATCTTCTCCCGGCCGAAACGCGACACTCCCCGAGCGTAAAGGTCCGGCGCTTTCTGAGTGACAATCTCAGGCGGTGAAGCGGGGTCGAGAACGTGCTCTCTCCACTCTTGGATGATCTTCCTCTGGATTTCGACGAGAGATGAAAATTCCCGGAGAGACCTCCGGATGTCGAAGTTTTGGCCTTCGATAATCCGCTGGGCGTGCCCGATCTCCTTTTGGATCGGCCCCGTTGGGAGAGCTCCCTGTTGGGCACGGAGCCGGTGGCGTTTATAAAGCATCTCGGTGAGGCCGTACTTTTCAAATAGATCATCTTTCAGGCTGATGAAGTACTTCGAATCCCCGGGGTCGCCCTGCCGGCCCGCCCGGCCCCTGAGTTGGTGGTCGATCCGGAGGCTTTCGTGTCGGTTGGTTCCGACGACGTAGAGACCCCCGAGCGCTACCACCGATTCGCGTTCATGCTCCAGCTCTCCTCCCAATCTGATGTCGGTCCCCCGGCCGGCCATGTTGGTGGATATGGTGACTGCCCCCGGCCTTCCCGCATCGGCAATGATTTTTGCTTCGAGTTCGTCATTCTTGGCGTTGAGGATGTGACAAGAAATCCCGGATCGGCGCAATTCTGCGGCCAGCTCTTCTGATTCCTTTACATTCGCAGTGCCGACCAAAACCGGCCGGCCCGAGGCGTTCGCTTTGCCGATCTCGCCGACCAGGGCTAACCGCTTTGCCTCCTTGTGGGTGAAAACGGCGTCCGGATGATCGATCCGCCGGCTGGGCTTGTTGGGTGGGACGACAACCACGCCGAGGCCGTAAAATTCTTTGAGCTCGTCGGCGGCTGCTCGGGCCGTGGCCGTCATGCCGCAGAGTCCGGGATAGAGCCCGAAGAAATCCTGGAGGGTGATCGATCCCAGGACCTTTCCCTCGGACCTGCGGGTCAGCCCCTCTTTGGCCTCGACCGCTGCCTGAAGCCCGTCCGGCCAGTGACGGTTATCGACGACCCGGCCCGTGAACTCGTCGACGATCTCGATCTTGCTGCTGCGGACGATATAATCCACATCCCTCCGGAGCAGGGCTTCGGCATGAAGCGCACAATAAAGCGCTTCGAGAAGGAGCTGGTTTTGGGGCTCGTGCAGGCTGCCAGAGCCGAGCCTGACTTCCGCGGCTTCAAGGCCCGCGTCGGTCAAGAACACATTCCTGTGTTCCGCGTCTGTTTCATAATCTTTCTCCGGGGCCAGGGTTTTGACGAGCCCGGCCAAGCGACCGGCATCCCAGGCCACCTTTTCCCCGATCCCGGAGATGACGAGCGGGATGCGGGCCTCGTCGATGAGGATAGAGTCGGCTTCGTCCACGAGCGCCTGGTGAAACCGCCGCTGCGCCCTATCCTCCAGTCGGTAAATGAGCTGATCGCGGAGGAAATCGAAACCAGCTTCCTTCGCGGTCGCATAGGTCACATCGCAGTCATAGGCCGCCTGCTTTTCAGCCGCGCTTTTTCCTTCCTGGACGCAGCCGACGCGGAGTCCCAAGAATTCATAGATCGGGCCCATCCAACGTGCATCCCGGCGGGCCAGATAATCATTGAATGTAAGGACATGAAGCCCTTTGCCGGACAGGGCGTGGAGATAGGCCGGAAAAACAGCGGCCAGCGTTTTTCCTTCGCCGGTTGGAAGCTCGGCGACCTTTCCTTCGGCCATGGCCAGGCCGGCGATCATCTGACAATCAAATGGCCGGAGGCCGATCGTGCGTCGCGACGCCTCGCGAACCAGGGTGAAGGCTTCGATCAGGAAATCTTCTGCCGGAGCACCGTTGCCCGATTTCTCCATGAGACGTTCGGACATTGTCAAGAGCTCGCCGTCTGAATGACCTTCCAGATTATGGGCTTTGATTTCTGCGACCATCTTCATGAATCGGCCGATATCCGGCTCGACCGGATTCCCGGTCACTCTTCCGAACAATCTCTTCAGGGTCGAGATGGGCCGAAACGACCTTGAAGCCCTGGAGCACTCAGTTGGGTGGACAATTCGCATGGAAACCTCCTCTGTCGAATGGAATAAGGTTCTCGATAAGGGCAGAGAATCAGAGAAAAAAAGGAGGGCTTCTCAGGCAGGAAGGGCTGGCCAAGCGCGCCAGAACCGTCGGCCAAGCCGGAGCGCCGGCGTCGAATAAGAGCACCAAGGCGGAAAGAACGAAGATCAGGATCAGTAAGATCAGGGGTGGAAAAAGAAGAGCCAGGACGAAAAGGAAGGGAAAAACAGCCTGGAGAGACCAAGAACGTGATTCTGAAAATCCGAACTTCAGCGTTTGTCCCAGCATGCTTGTCGAGACAATTCTACGCGCCGAGAGGGCTCTTCGTCAACCGGTAATTCAACAGGCGCTGCGTTCGAATCATCGTTCGGCTCCTCAGGTTACGAGGGCCGCGCCCGCCACCATAAGAAGAATGGCGACAAATTTTAGGGCGATTATTTTGCTCGTTACCTCTTCTTTGAGGAGATGCGGCCAGGCCGTGCTGAGAAACAAGGCGAAGACAAGAACGAAAAAGGGCTGGACTGAAGTGAGTGCATTGACCAAGGTGATAGGCCCTGTCGACGCAGCCACCACGGCCAAGAAACTCCCCAGGAGGGCGAGGAGTTCGTTGAAAGCGACCAAGGCGATGGCCTTGGAATTCTGCTGCTTGAAAGAGCCAAGATGGCGGCGGAGGCCGCCGAAAAAAACAGGCATCATCGTCACGAACATGCCGGTCCTGATGACAGCAAAGACCGTCCAGAAATCCGCCGTCTTCAGTAGATGCTTGCACAGGACGAGGTAGGCGGCATAGGAGATGGCCGCCAGAATCAAGAGCCGGAAGGATTTACCCGGAAGGAACCCTGAGGATTTCTTTGCGGAGACCAGTATCGCACCGGCGACGAGGAGCAGGACCCCCGCATATTTTTGAGGGGGAAAGATTTCACCCAGGAACAACCAGGCGAAGGCCGAAACAAAAATCGGTGTGACGTAAAAGAGCGGAACCAGCCGGGAAATCTCTTCGATCCGCGCGGCTTGAAAATAGAAGAGGCTCATCAAGAGTGACGCGGCTCCGGCGAGGAAAGCCAAGGCATAGTTTGGCCCAGACAGGGACTGAAGGTCATGGAAGGCAAAGATTGCCAGGGCCGGGATGAGGCCCATCGCGGCGACGAAGATGACCAGAGTGAGGGGCTTTTTCACCAGATTGGTGATGACGTACTTATCAACGATATTCACGACGGCCAGGAAGAGGGCCGAGAGGAGCGAAAAGACAATCCAGGACTGGGCCGCCATCGTTTAACCTCGCCCGAGCTATTCTTGGCCCAGCTCCTGTCGGATGAGTCGGCCCAACTTTTGAATTCCTCGCTCGATCTTGGCGGGCTCGACGTAGCTGAAGGCGAGCCTCAGGAATTGCGCCGTCGGAGCCTCGGCAAAAAAGTCGTCGCCGGAAAGAAACATGAGTCCGTGCTGTTTCGCCTTGATCACGAGGTCGTCGGCGCGGAGCGGTCGCGGGAGCTCGAGCCAGATAAAAAATCCTCCGGACGGCTCTGTCCAGCGGACGGCCGGCGGCATTGAGTCCTTGAGACTTCGAAGCATGAGGTCCCGCCGTTTCTTGTAGCGACTGATGAGCGAATCAACATGGGGTTCAAGGAGCCCTTTTTGGCAATACCAGGTCAGGGCGTTGGCCACCAAGGGGTTCGCCCCGCCCCCCATGCACCTCAAACCGCTCCCGACCAGGAGACGGATCACTCGAGGCGGAGCCGTAATCCAGCCCAGACGAAGCCCGGGCGCCATGATTTTGGAAAAACTCCCCAGGCGCAGGACCAGTTCCTTCCGATCAAGGGTGAAAAGGGAGGGTGCCGCCGTGCCTTCGTACCTGAGATCGTGATAGACGTCGTCTTCGATGACCAGGAGATTATGGGCCCGACAGAGCATGAGGAGAGCCGGCCTCCGTTTGGGGGACAGGACAACTCCGCTCGGGTTTTGGAAGCTGGGGATGGCATAAAGAAAGGCGATTTTCTTCCTGGCCCTGGCAAGCTTTTTGAGCAGAGGGGTGATTTCTTCAACCTTGATGCCGTCTTGGTCTATGGGGACCTGTGCCGGGCACAGACCGTGGTTTCGGAAAATCCTGAGCGCCTCATGATAGGTTGGGGCCTCGACGAGGACTGTGTCTCCGGGCCGGCCCATCAAGGCCGAGAGTTGATCGAGGGCTTGAGACGATCCTCCCGTCAGCATGATCTCGGGCCTCTCGAGGGCTCGGCCTTCGATGCGGCGAATCCTCTCCCTCAGATAATCGATCAGGGGTCCATAGCCCTGCTCAGGCCCGTACTGGAGGGCGAGGCTGGATTTTCTTTTGAGGACAGTCTGGAAGGCCCCGGCCAAGTCCGTGCCGGGGAAAGTCGCCGGGTCGGGAAGTCCGTAGACAAAAGAAATCGTTCCCGGGGGCCCTGCGGCCTGGACCGAGGCGAGCGGATCGTATTGTTTTTTCATGGTCGTTGATTCGGGGATTATACCCATAAGGTTTTCGGTCAGTCAAACTCTCCATTTAAGGTCTCTCTTGTCGTTTCGGCATTTCTTCCTCTCGTCTTCCGTTTTTGCGACTCACGGCCCGCTGCTCGATCATCACAATAAAGACAATGTACCCAAGGCTCCACACCTTGAGTAATTCAGCCTCCTCGCGTAAAATGACCGGTAAGAAAATCATGGAGAGGGATCTATGAGCATCGAAGATTATTTTAAGGACGGCAAGGTCTATATCTGGAAAGAAACGTTCGCGGTTATCAAGGCAAAAAGAACTTACCCCCGCGCCTTCGCGAACATCCGAGATAAGTCGGAGATCACCGTCATCATCGAGGAAACGCAATACCAGGCCGAGGACGTCCTCGAAGTTGAGCCCGGCTGGAAGATCATCACCTTCGACATGGTCCTGCCTTTTGGGCTGGTGGGTTTTATGGCCAGGATTTCGGGGGCTTTGGCCGAGGCGGGGATCAGCCTATTTGCGATTTCCGCCTTTTCGACGGACCACATCCTCGTAAAAATGGATAACCTAAGTAAGGTCTATAGAAATACTAGAAAATATGGGATTTTCAGTGATCTTGCCCGAAGCGAACGGCTCTTCAATCATGGCGTCACAAGCCGCCAGACCGAGAGCGTTGGGTCCTCCTCGAAGTTCCTCGTTTGAAGGCCGTCCGCAAAAAAAGCGTTGACTTTTTGTTTCGATGTGTTCATTTTATAGACAGAAAAAGAATGGGATTGCTGAAACAGGGACAATGGAATGCCAGAGCCGGAGGCCCGGGATTATCGAAGAGAAAATAACAGCGAGGATGTCATGAAAATCAACCCCTTTAAGCTCGAAAGAATCCAATCCGAATGGGAACACAAGGTCAGGTACAATCTGTCGGAGAGCGGAGTTCACGCCGTATCGATCAGGGATCTGCTCGGCCAGGCAGAGCTCGATGGTCTGCCGGATTTGCACCTGGGTTATTCCCAGACCAACGGAACCGAAGAGCTCAGAGACAAGATCGGTCTCCTTTATCGCGGCGCGGATCGCGATAGTATTCTTGTCACCAACGGCACCGCCGAAGCCAATTTCATCTCCATCTGGAGTCTGATGGAACCGGGCGACGAGCTCGTTTACATGCTGCCGAACTACATGCAGATCTACGGAATCGCCGAAGCGTTCGGGGCGGCGCTGAAGACGTTTACTCTCCGGGAAGAACTCGACTGGGGTCCGGACACTGATGAGCTGAAGCGTCTGGTCACTCCTCGAACGAAAGTGATCGCCGTCTGCAACCCGAATAATCCCACGGGCTCTGTTCTGAGTGTGTCGATGATGGACCAGATCGTCAGCCTCGCGTCAAAAGTCGGAGCCTGGATTCTGGCCGACGAAATTTACCAAGGGGCCGAACTCGAGGGCCCCCGTACTCCTTCATTCTGGGGTCGTTACGATAAAGTTCTGGCGGTCGCGGGGCTATCCAAAGCCTATGGACTTCCCGGGCTCCGGATTGGCTGGATCGCCGGCCCGAAGAACTTTATTGCCTCAGCTTGGGCTTACCATGACTATTCGACCATCACCGTGGGGACGATCAGCGATTTTCTCGCCCGAAGGGCACTGGAGCCACAGCGCAGAGACTGGCTCCTGGGTCGAAATAAAGGGGTTCTGCGGGAAAACCTGAAACTTCTTAACGGCTGGATTGCCCAGAACAGCCGCGTCTTCAAATTGGTCCAGCCCAAGGCCGGAGCCATGGCTTATCTCCATTACGACATGCCGGTCAATTCCACGGATTTCGCTCTTCGACTGGTTCGTGAAAAGAGCGTCTTGATCGTTCCGGGGGATTGCTTTGGGATGGATTCTTTTATCCGCATCGGCTACGGGGCGGAGAAAAGCTGTCTCTTGACGGGGCTGGACCTCATCAAGGGAACTGTCAGTGAGATCATGCGCTGAGAACCAGGGGCTTCACTGCCCGCGAAGGCGTTATCTCTGAGAGAATCAGCAGGCCATAAATTTTATCCGCTAAATAAGGAGGCATGATGCCAGCCATTCTTAATCTTGAGCAAATCAAAGGAGTCCTCAAGAAGGTTGATCCTATGCGTGGGATCATCCAAAAAATCGAAGAGGGATTCGTTGCCTATTCCCAGGGAAAGACCGTCGTCCCTCCGGTGGGAGAGCTGGTTTTCGAGGAACCGCGCGGCGATACGCATATCAAGTACGGGTATATCAAGAAGGATGACTACTATGTCATCAAGATCGCTTCGGGTTTCTATGACAATCCCAAGATCGGTCTTCCCACGAGCTCTGGGCTGATGCTCCTTTTCAGCCAGAAAACGGGAGA
Source organism: Candidatus Aminicenantota bacterium (assembly GCA_963701305.1). Classification (GTDB taxonomy): domain Bacteria; phylum Acidobacteriota; class Aminicenantia; order Aminicenantales; family CAVYOD01; genus CAVYOD01. The sequence goes on along the minus strand of OY969586.1, from coordinate 187,050 downwards.
GCTCATCGCGATCCTTCTCGACGACGGACACCTGACTCAGGTCCGGACGGCTGCGGCAGGGGCCGTCGTCGGCAAGTACTTTGCTCCCCGGAAGGTTCGCCGGGTGGGAATTTTCGGCGCCGGCGTCCAGGGCAGGATGCAGCTCGAGTATCTGAAGTTCGTGAGAGAATTCAAGGATGTCATCGTCTGGGGAGTCAACCAGGAGGAGCTGGATCTTTACAAGACCGACATGGAGCCAAAAGGGTTCAAGATCCAGACGACTTTCGAGCCCGAGGACATCGCCTCGACCTGCAATGTGATCGTCACGGCCACCCCCTCGTACAAACCTTTCCTCCGGGCTGACCAAATCCGCAAAGGTACGCACATCACCGCCATGGGGTCGGACACGTCCGAAAAACAAGAGTTGGATTCCGCCATCCTGAAGAAAGCGGACCGAGTCATTGTGGACAGCATTCCTCAATCGCTGTTGCGAGGGGAAGTTTTCAAGGCGCTCGAAGCCGGGGCGATCAAGAAAGAAAATCTCGTCGAGCTCGGCACGGCAATCTCTGAGAAGAAACACCAGAGGCAGTCTGAGGAGGAGATCACGGTGGTGGATTTGACGGGAGTGGCCGTTCAGGACATCCAAATCAGTAAAGTTGTCTGGGAGACGTATTCCGCGAAGAAATAAAAATCAAACGGCCTTTCGTTCGGAGGCTCTTTTTTCCTTTCCCTTCCAGTAGAAGTAGCTGGGCAGGCCGAGGGCGACAATCCCCAATCCGGCAAGAGACTCGGCCGGCTTATTGACCAGGGTGTTGATAAGCAGGACCACGAGGACGGCGATGAAAATCCCCGGCAAGACCGGGTAGCCCCAGGTCTTGTAAGGCCGGGGGAGGTCCGGGAATTTTTTCCTTAAGGTGAATACAGAAGCTACGGCCACAATGTAAAAAACGATGGCCGCGAAAGCCACATAAGTAAATAGTTGTTCATAGGTGCCGCTCAGCGTCAAAAGGCAGGCCCAAATGGCCTGAATGAAAATCGAAAAACCCGGGGTCCTGAATCGGGGATGGACATTGGCGACTTTTTTGAAAAAGAGTCTGTCTTTTGCCATGGCGTAGTAAACCCTCGGGCCAGTCAGGATCACCCCGTTGAGGGCTCCGAATGTTGAGACGACGACGGCCGCCGAAATGACCGACGCCGCCACTCCTCCGAAGAGGACGGTGGCCGATTTCTCGGCGACTCGGACTACTCCCTCGAGCTCCTTGATGGGAAGGGCATAGAGGTAGACATAGTTGACGGCGACATAGAGGACCGTGACGGCGAGCGTTCCGAGGATCAAGCACAGGGGCAGGTTTCGCTGGGGTTTTTTGATCTCGCCGGCGGCAAAATTGATGTTGTTCCAGCCGTCGTACGTCCAGATGACGGCGATCATCGCGACTCCAAAGCCCATGAGGAGCTTAGAAAAGTCGAACCCGGTTGAAGCGAGCGAATAATCGATGTGTCCGCCTTTTCCGAATAGGAATCCCAAGACGACGATGCCGATGAGTGTGATGATCTTGAGGACCGTGGAGACGTTCTGGATGATGGCCCCCAGGATGAGACCGATGAAATTTAAGAAGGACAGGAGGACGATGATGACCACGGCCACGAGCTGGCCCGCGGACATGGAGTAATGAAAGGGATGATGAAAGAGGTTGAGGGTGGTTGAAAACAAAATCTTGGCCGTGCCCAAACCAGGGAAAAAGTAACCAAAGTATTCGGCGAAAGCGACGGCCAGGGCTGCGATCGAGCCTGTCTGGTAGACGAGGAACATCATCCAGCCAAAGAGGAAACCGCTCAGTGGACCGTAGGCCTCCCGTAGATAAATGTATTGCCCTCCCGCCTCGGGCATGGCGGCCCCGAGCTCCGCATAAGCGAGAGCTCCGGCCAAGGCGATCAGCCCGCCCACAAACCAGGCGAGCAGAATGAGAAGACCGCTAGGAATGGACTTGGCCATGATGCCTGTCGTGAGGAAAATCCCGGAGCCGATGACGACGCCGATGACGATCATCGTCGAATCAAAGAGCCCGAGTTTGCGGACTAAGGTGACTTCCCGATTTTCTTGAGCCATGGCGCCTTTATATAAGATTTCGTATTCGCGCGCAAGCCCGAAAACGGCCGTTTAAAAGACGGAATTATTCAGTTAGACCTGCGTATTTGCAGACGATCTCTACTGACCTGACCAGTGACTTGACGCCGAGCCGGGTGTAATCTTCGTTCAAGTCGGCATTATCATCAAAAGTCCCGAGGCCCGGCCCCAAGAACATATTGCCGCTATAGATCATCGCCGGGTAGACCCCCATTTCCTCCTGGGCCGAGGCCATGGGGTTGGTGTTGGCGAAGGTGTCCTCAACGGTGAAGATCGGAATCCCGAATTCTCCACCGTCCCAGGTCTGCTCGTAATTAAGCTCCGTCCCACCCATGTTATAGGACTTGGTGATGATGAGCTTGTCCTTGAACCGGGTCGGCTTCATTTTGGCAAATTCTTCGACCACTATCTCATGAAACTTGTCCACCGGTTTGAGGATTTTCTGGGGATTGTCGCGGAGCATCTTCATGACGGCTGTGAGCCCGACGACGGCGTCGCGACCCGGGTCGCAGAGCGAGAAGAGGGCTTTGCTATGGGATGAGAGTTCGCCGTAGCGCTGGCCGCCGAGGCCCAACGCTTTCCGGATGTAGACCATCGCTTCCTCTTTTCCCACCATGAGGCCGCTGATCGGCGCGCGGGCGGCCTTATCCATGCTCCAGATGCCCACATCGGCGCTCAGATCCCGGGGCGATTGTCCAACGACGGGAAGCCCGCTGGCGTAATCGACCAGGAAGGGAAGGTCATATTTCCCGGCCAGCTCGCCGATCATCTTCTTGAGAACGGGCACGCCCCGCTTGTCCTTTTCTCCATATCCATACCCGGGTGAGTCGTAGCCGACTGTGACAAATCCGACCAAGTTTTCAACGTGGCGCTCCGCGACTTCCTGAATTCTCTTGATCGACTGGGCCGCGTTGGTCCTGGTCATCAAAGGCACGATGTTGAATTTTATGCCGTGGGCCTCGTATTTCGCTCCCACGAGCTTGACGAAGATAGTTTCTAAGTTCGCCAGGCTCTTGCCTTCGACACCGAGCTCTCCGGCCGAAGCACTTCGATCGACGCAGACATTCTTGTATCTTGGCGGAAAGGGCCGGCCATAGCTGGCCACAAACTCTAGATCTTCGTGATAGGGGAAGATGTAGCGGCCTCTATAGGTATCTCCTTTCCGCATCGTAGGAGGAGCAAACAGAGTTTCAAGGGTCACGCGAAGGGCGGATTCACAGGTGTTGACGGCGGCACCGTCATAGTCGTCGCCAAAGACGTCCTTGATGACCTCTCGGAGTTCGTCTTCGACTTTTCTCATCGGAAGGATCGGGACTTTATTGGCTTTTATGATGGCATCGAGGACATACCTCGGCAGCGAGCCGGGGCAGGACGAGCTTCCCGGATAAAGACCGATCTTGTTTTTGAACTTATCGAGCCCGAGTTCCTTCCCGGCCTTCCTGGCCTCCTCGAGGATTTTGGGGATGTTGTTAAATATTTCCTGGTACCACTGATACTTATATTTCAATTTCATGTCTGCTCTTCCTTTTCTTTATGTCGGATTATCTCCAAGTTGATCCCATCCGGCTCTTGTCGCTGGCCCAAGGGCACCATCAGAGCCGAAATTTCTTAAGAATCCCGTCCTTCAAAACGTGATATTCCGAGTACAGGCTGGCCGTGATGCAGGAATGGATGGGCAGGACGATCAGCGTGTCCCCGATCTCGGCAGAACGGACAAAGTCTTCCGGTCCTGTCACCTTGCCGTGTTCCTGGGATAACGAGCTGAGATAAACGCCCGAAATCGGCGCCGTCCACGCCGCCTGATCTTCCCGGAGCCTCGCGATTTGACCGAAGAGGGGGCTGCCCGAATGAAGGGGGAGGGATTCTCGGCTCACATGCACACTGCCACCGTAGATCACCAGTTCATTCCGCTTGAGATTTTTTGAGATGACTGGGCAGGCAACGGCCACGGCGATGTCCTCGTCCCGGCAGACTCCGAGCTCTTTCTGCATCAAGTCATAGAAAACGAAATTTCCAGGTCTTATTTCGTCAATCGGAGGCAAAAATCGCTCGACGACTGTGCAGGAAGGAGTATCGCCCACGGAGACCAGAGGATGGGCGTAGCCAGCGGCTTCCAGGGCTTGTTTCACGATCCGCAAGGAAGCGAGGGATTCTTTATGGATCCGCAGAATTTCCTCGGAGCCCGGCGCCTCATAGGAATGCCCATCATGGGTCAGAATGCCCTTGAAATGGAGAGCGGGGGCTTGACTGATGACCCTCGCCACGGCCAGGATTTGCTCAGCCTGATCGGTTGGGATTCCTGTTCTGTGATCACCCGTATCGATTTCGATCCAGACATTGAGGCGGTTGCTAATTCCCTCGCCGAGCCGAAGGGAGGAGGACTCGGAATCAACGATCACATGCAGCTCGACGGACTTGGCCATGGAGTTGATTTGCTGGATCTGGTGAATGTTGACCGGGACGGCGATGGTGATATCGTTCCAACCATGCTTGGCAAAATATTCGGCCATGTCCACCGAGGAAACCGTGATCTTATTTATGCCGAATCCCCTGATCCATTCGGCTAGATCGGCGGATTGGTGGGTTTTAAAGTGCGGCCTTAGAACGACCTTGCTTGCCAGGGCCTTCTTGGCCATCCTATCCACATTGCGGAGAACCTTGACTTTGTCGACAAGAAAAACCGGTCGCTGCAATTGATTCAGATCCATAGTCCCAATCCTTTCATTCGAGCAAACTGATGCTCCGGCCGACGTTCCGAGCCAGCGCTTTTTCAAAGCACAGAATGGCCGCCGCGGTATCCTGGAGCGCCGTCCCCGTCGCGTCATAGATGATGATTTCCGACCGGCTCGTTCGGCCGGACTTCTTTCCACTCACGATCTCTCCGATTTCCGCATGAACGTCGTGGATCGAGACCAGGTTATCACGTAGGGCATGGTGGAGCTCTCCGGCTCGGGCACACTGGGAAAGGATATCCACAACGACCTTATTTCCCTTCAAGAGGCGGGCGTCCAACTCCTGCTTTTCAGGATTATCGGAACCGACGGCGGCAACAGTCGTTCCCGGTTTCACATGCTCGGGGAGGAGATAAGGAACTTTTGCCGGGGTGCAGGTGACGATCACTTGGCTTTGTGGCGCTGCCGAAGCAAGGTCTTGTATGGGCACGACAAGGATATTAAGCTCGCGTTCCATATCCCGAGCGAAGGCCTCAGCGATGTCCGGGTTCTGATCATAGGCGTAGACCGTTTTGATGGGCAGAATGGATATCAGGCAGCGGACATGAATTCGTCCCTGGTTGCCGCAGCCACAGACAGTCATAACGCTGGCATCCGGCAAGGCCAAGTATTTCATGGCGACAGCGGTTCCCGCCCCCGTCCGTTTTGTGGTCGGCTCCCCGGAATCTATAAAAGCAAGTGGAAAACCCGACTCTCCGTCAAAAAGCAGTATGGCTCCGAGGATATTGGGGAGGCCTCGTTTCGCCTTGTTGCTGAAGCAACTGCCGTTGATCTTCAAACCATAGTATTTTTGATCGTGCCAGATGAGCCCCCCTGCCTTGATGTGAAATTCCAGATCTCCCGGCGTGTCCCCCTGGATCATCGCCGTGCCGAAGCTCAGTCCTTGCCCGTGAAGTTTGAAGGCGTACTCGACACCCTCGAGATAATCTTGAAGCATCATAAGGGCGGCGATTTCGCTCCGAGTCAGGAGGAGCGTCTTGGGTTGGTTTGACATTTTCCAGACCTCTTTCTCTTAAGATTTAAGATTATATATATTCGCGGCTCGGGAAACAATTCACTTTTCAAAGCCGGCTTCGGCGAGGCACCTGTCCCTGATTTTTCGTCGGGGTGACTTTGAGGTTGACAACCACGCCCTTCGTTTTTATAGTATAAGCTTCATTTTTCCTGGTGCGATAATCATGTCCAACACTGAAGACAAGAGCTTCTCGCTTGCCGAAGCCATCCGCAAGGCTTACCGCTCCGGCCAGGAGGACGAGGCTCTGGAGCCCATTGTCAAAGCAGACGCCAGAGGCCGCGCCCTGGGCCGGCCCGAGGCCGACGACTATGCCATTTTCTATGATATTCGAGGGGAGCGGGAAGTCGAGCTAACGGAAAGCCTGACCGAGCCGGGCTTCAACCGGTTCCCGATAAAAGAAGGATTGAGTCTCCGTTTTGTGACCATGATCGAATACGCTCCCCACCTGAAGGCCAAGGTCGCCTTTCCCCCCGAGGTCAAAATCCGGAACACGCTGACCGAGGTCCTGACGCGCTCCGGCCTCAAAGTGGCCAAGATTTCTGAATCCGAGAAGGCCGTCCACGTCGCCCATTTCTTGAACGGCAAGAACGACCAGGTGTTCCCGGGGGAAGAGCGCATCGTCGTCCCTTCGCCGCAGGGTATTGCCTCCTATGCCGATACACCGGAGATGAGCGCTCCAGGAGTCTCCGCCGCCATCATCACAAAGCTCAAGGACGCCACCTGCGATGTAATCATGGCAAATTACGCCAATGTCGATGTCGTCGGTCATATCGAAAACAAGTCCGCCGTCCTGCAGGCGATCGAGGCTGTTGACAGAGAGTTCGGGCTTGTCGCTAAAGAGGCGCGCCAGGAAAAGGCGACGCTCATCGTCACATCGGATCACGGGACGGTGGAAGAGTGGCTCTATCCCGACGGCGCGGTCAACACCGGACATACAAAGAATCCTGTTCCCTTCGTTCTGATTGATTTTGCCGCTGACGGCACCGAGCAATGGGATTTGAGGCCCGAAGGCGAGTTGGCCGATATCGCCCCGACCGTCCTTGAAATCGTCGGATTGGAAAAGCCGCCGGAGATGACCGGAGCAAGCCTGATCCTCAAGCGGCCTTCCCAGAAGAGAAGGAAGCTCCTCATCATCATCCTCGACGGATGGGGGGTTCGGGAAGAAAAATTCGGAAACCTCATTGCCGAGGCGAAGACTCCGAGTTTCCACTGGCTGTGGGAAAATCTTCCCCACGCAATCCTGAAGTCTTCCGGTGAAGCCGTGGGTATGCCTCCGAACACGGTCGGGAATTCCGAGGCCGGGCATCTCCATATCGGCGCAGGGAGGCGGATATTGCTCGACCGGGTCAAAATCGACCGGGCCGTCGAAGATGAGTCGTTTTATTCCAACCCGGCCTTCCTCTGGGCGATGGAGGGGGCCAAGAAGGAAAGCAGAGCACTCCACCTGATGGGCATAGTATCTCACTACAGCTCACACGGCACGATCAAGCATCTCTTTGCCCTGCTTCGCTTGGCCGGGAAGGTAGGCGTCGGGAGAGTCTATGTCCACGCTTTCATCGGCCGCCGCGGAGAAAAGCCGGAGAGCGGCGCGATCTACGTCGAAAAAGTCGAGGAGATGTGCCGGTGCTTGGCCACTGGAGAGGTCGTCACAATCATGGGCCGGTTTTGGTCTCTTGATCGGGAAGAAAACTGGGACCGGATTGAAAAAGCTTACCGGGCGATAGTCTACGGGGAGGGGACCAGAGTCTATCCTTTGGAGCGAGCGAAGAAGTGAGGAGGAAATTTGAAAAGCGGGGAACTTTTCCAGGAAATCCTCGTAAACCTAAAATAAGAGGCAATGTCTGTCTGATATGAGCATAGAAGTCAAAAACCTGTCATTCAGCTATGGAAAGCTCCAGGCCCTCCACGACGTCAGCCTCAGCCTGGAGGAGGGCGCGGTCGGGCTTTTGGGTCCGAACGGCGCCGGGAAAAGCACGCTTCTCCGGATTCTCCTGGGCTTTCTCGCCCCGGAGGCTGGGGAAGGCAGGATCCTGGGTTATGATATCAGGCAGGAGCAGCCGCTCATCCGCCGCGCCGTGGGTTATATGCCCGAGGACGACTGCTTCATTCCGGGGATGGACGCTGTTTCTTTCACTTCCTATTTCGGCGAGCTCTCGGGGATGCCCCGCCAGGAGGCCATGAAGAGGGCCCACGAGGTTCTTTTCTACGTCGGGCTGGGGGAATCCCGCTACCGGTTCCTGGAGACCTATTCGGCCGGAATGAAGCAGCGGCTGAAGTTGGCGCAAGCCCTCGTCCACGACCCCAGGATCCTTTTCCTGGATGAGCCGACGAGCAACCTCGATCCGCACGGCCGAACCGAAATACTCGAACTGATAAGGGACATCTCATCGAAAAAGGACATCCAGGTCTTGATTTGCTCTCATATTCTTTCGGATATCGAGTCCATCTGCGCCTACGTCGTCATTCTCAACAAAGGGCAGGTGGCGGCCCAGGGCGATATCCAGGAGCTCAAAGAGATCAACTACCGATTGTTTGAGCTCAAGATCAAAGGCGAATCCGAAGATTTTGTCAAGAAGCTCAGAGACCTCGGCTGCCGAGTCGAAGAGACGGAAGATAAGATCTTAAAAATCTACATGCCGGCCAACCAAGACAAGATGAGAATTTTTGAGGTCGCCAGGCAGACACAGGTCCAGGTGCGGCAATTTGTCCGGAGCCAAACCTCTCTCGAAGATCTCTTTGCCCGGGCCGTGGGAGTGGATTGATGACCATCAGAGAGAAGGGGTACGCTCACTGGGACGGCCAACTCCTGCAGACCAGGCTCCCCTGGTGGCCGATCACCCGAACCGGGATCAAGCTCGTTTTTAAGATCAAGGGCTTTCGCCTCTTTTTCATTTTCTCGCTCATCCCGAGCATCGTCTATTTGGTTGGAATTTATGTTTCGGAACGCATGGAAAATTTCCGTTTTATGATCAAGGGATCGGAAAAAATCCTCCAGATCAACCCGGGCTATTTCAAGTCCTATCTGACCAGCGATTTTCTCCTCTTCATGATGGTCATGCTGCTGGTTTTCGGCGGTGCGCGCCTCATCTCCGATGACCTCAAGAACAATGCCCTCCAGCTTTATTTCTCCAGGCCTATCCAAAAGAAGGATTATTTTCTGGGCAAGGCTTCTATCCTCTTTTTCTTCCTCCTGATCTTGACGCTCGTCCCTGGGCTTGTTTTCTTGCTTTTCAAGCTCATTTTCGCCGCAAGCTTTGCATTTTTCATGGCCTATCCCTGGCTTCTCCTTTCTATCGTCACTTATTCTCTCTTGGTCACCATTTTCTTTGCCTCTTACACTCTGCTTCTTTCTTCCCTGAGCAAGAACAAGAGATACGTTGCCGTACTTATTTTCGCGGTCTATCTGTTTTCTGATATCATCTCCGCGATACTCAATGAGATCTTCAGGACCCCTTATGTCTTTCTCTTTTCCTTGAAGGTCAATCTCCAGCAGACGGGAGCCTTTCTCTTCCAGCAGAAAGCTCACTATGCTGTCCCCTGGTTCTATTCTTTCCTGGTCCTGGCGACTGTATGCGTCCTCGCCGTCTGGGTTCTGGGCAAGAAAATCAAAGGTGTCGAGGTCATAAAATGACGGCCGTCATCGAGACCAAGGCCCTGTCCAAGTGGTACGGCAACGTGCTGGGCCTGAGCGATGTAAGCCTCCAAATCGAAGCCGGTATCACCGGCCTCTTGGGCCCGAACGGCGCCGGAAAATCGACCTTCATGAAGCTTCTGTCCGGTCAGATAAAGCCCAACATCGGTGAGGTCAGGATCTCCGGACAGCGGATCTGGAATAATTTTGGGCTCTTCGCCCGAATCGGATTTTGCCAGGAACAGGACTCATTCTACGAAGAGGTCACCGGCTGGGAGTTCCTCACCGGGCTGCTCAAGTTTTTTCATTTTTCCCCGGCGGAGATAAAAACTCGGGCGGAGGCGGCCCTTGATATCGTCGAGCTGCTCAATGACAAAGACCGCCTGATCAGAGCTTATAGCCGGGGGATGCGGCAGAGACTCAAATTCGCCCAGGCTATCGCTCACGATCCCGAGATTATCATCCTTGACGAACCCCTGAACGGGCTCGATCCTCTGGGCAAGAGAAAACTGATCCACCTGGTCAAGGACTACAAATCCCAAGGAAAGGTGATCATCGTTTCAAGCCACGTCCTGCCCGAGATCGAAGCCATGACCGCGAACATTGTCCTCATCCACCAGGGCAAGATCCTGGCCCGGGGGGATATTCACTACATCCGTGACCTGATTGAATCCCATCCTCACATAATCTCGATCAAATGCAGCAAGCCCCGAGAGCTGGCCTCCAAGTTCATAGCCCAGGACTTTATCGTGAAAGTGACCTTTGGTCCCGAGCCGGAGACGCTTGTCGTGGAGACTCATAACCGTGATAGACTCTTCGGGCTCCTGCCATCGCTCCTGATCGACAATGGGATCGAGGTGGAAGAGATCACCTCGCCGGATGATAACCTGCAGGCTGTTTTCGATTACCTGGTGGGGAAATAAGATGGCTGAACTAAAACGTACAAAAGAAAGCTTATCCATCAGGTCTGTAGGAGAAGTCTTTTCCTTCTTTCTTTTTCTGGGGAGGAGGGCTAAAAAGACAAAGGTCTTTTTCTCGCTGAGTCTTTTGCCCGTTATCCTGGTCCTGGTCATCAAGGCCAATCAGATTTTGAGCTCGAATGCATCCGTCTCGGAGACGTCCGTCTTCTCCAACATTCTCATGGTTTTTGACCTGCAGTTCCTGGTCCTCATCTTGGCCCTTTTCTACGGAACCTCGGTCTGCTCCGAGGAACTGGAAGGAAAGACCCTTCCGTACCTGGCGACAAGGCCCATTCCAAAGTCGGCCATCATCCTGGGCAAGTACGCCGCTTACACTCTTCTCATTGTCACCATGATGGCCATTAGCCTCATTTTGTCTTTTATGATCTTGAACAGCAACAGGCTTCTGATGGTATCTCTTTATCCGGAGCTGCTGAGGTATTTGGGAGTCCTTGTCCTGGGGCTAATCTGCTATACGGCTTTTTTTACCCTGTTAGGAACAATTCTGAAAAAAGCGATTTTGCTCGGGCTGGTCTTCGGTTTCGGGTGGGAGAGTGTGATCCAGTATTTTCCGGGCTCAACCCAGCGCTTCTCGATCGTCCATTACCTGAAGTCTCTTCTGCCTTCTTATCCGAGCGGAGGTTTTTCTTTTCTTCTCTTTCGGCTCGAACCGACTCGACCCGGACTGGCTCTCCTGGCGCTCGCGCTGCTGACGGCCGCTTTCCTCGCCCTGGCCTGCCTGGCTTTTACCAATAAAGAATATCTTTTCGAGGACTAGTCTTTTTTCTCTTCTTTTTTCTCTTCAGCGGGCGGCTGCATCATTCCCTTCATCTTCTGTTCCGCCGCCGCCTTGAACTTGTCGATCAGTTCTTCGGGAACGTTAGCGGAGATCTCGACATGATCCGGGCCGGAGCCGATCTCGATTCTGCCGAGCAGGTCGGCGATGTTCGGGTCTTTCGCGGCGGCTCCTCCCCCGAGGGCCTTGAGCCCGTTCAGGAGGTCAGCCAGCCCCTTGTTCTTTTTTTCGTCGCCGCCGCTGGTCCTGATCTTAGCCTGAAAGGCCTTGTCGGCGTAATCGAAAGAGAGGGTCAGGGAGGTAACCCCTTCCAGAGCGCTGAGCATGGGGTTCTTGGCGGCAAGCTCTTTGGTCGCCTCCGACGGAAAAAGGAAGGCGCTCCAGACCATGGCCTCTTTCTTGGTATCCTTGAGGACGGCGGCCAGCTCAGCGTTCTTGAGGACGCTCTCGGCCTTCTTCTGGAAAACGTCGATGACCGCCTTGACGGTTTTCTCATTTCCAAGCACGATGTTGGAGTCGTCGAGGAAAGCCCCGCAACCAGGCTTGCCTGATGCTCCTTCCAGGTTTCCGGTATACAGAGTAACGCCGCTGTATGTTTGCTCCTGCATCTCCTTGCCATGTTTCTTGAGCCCGGCCATGAGCGTATCCTTGTTATACCTCAGGTTGGCCACGATTGCGGGCTCCGGCTCCTTCATCCCTTCCATTTGACCCATGATTCCCACGGCCACTAAATAGAGGTCCTTTTGGGGATCGATTCCAGATTCCTTAACGAATTCCTGGTACTTTTCGGCATGCTTGGGGTCTTTGATGGCCTTGTCGACAAACTCCGTGGTCAGGATCCGGTGGAGATCTATCATGACCACACCCCGAGATTCCTTGGGAAGAAGGTTGAGCATGGATTCGGCCTTGGCGGAACCCGCCTTGGGAGCGCCGGCCTTGCCGCACGATACGGCTGAGAACGCGGCAAACACGATGATAAGCCCAAAAACGGTGAATTTTCTCATATCATGACCTCCTGTAACAAAATACGATTTTTCCCTGGTAAGAGTTTATTCATTCCGACTATACCAAAAAACCAAAGCTCTAATCAAATGATTTTTGCGGTGAAAGCGTCTGAAATCGCGCGCTCACGAATCATCAAAAGGGTCGCACCGATTTTGCTTGAGTTCGGGGGACTTGTATTTCACGGCTCAGTGCTCACTGCTCACAGCTCACTGTTTTTTTGCTGTTGTCAAATGCCTTTTCTTTATATAAATTATGGCGCGAAGGGGAAGAAACATGAAACATGCACGAAATGCCGTCCTTTTGGCTTTATTTCTCTTTGGGCTCTTTTTGACTCCGCTCCGCTCAGCCGACGAGAGTCTGCCCTCGGTTTTGGGCCTGAAAGAGCAGGCCCGACTGGTCGACGGCTGGCTGAAGTACAGGTTGGAGACAGTCCTCCCGGAGGTCATGCGCCGGGAAAAGCTGGACATGTGGGTTGTGATCTGCAGGGAATACAACGAAGACCCCGTATTTCTTACTCTCGTTCCATATGATGAACTGGCGGCCCGCCGCTTGACCATGCTCGTTTTTTTTGATCGCGGAAAAGAGGGCATCGAGAAGCTGGCCGTCAGCCGCTACGGGATTGGCGACTTCTATAAAGGGGTCTGGGATCCTGAAAAACAGGATCAATGGCAGTGTCTGGCCAAAATGATCCAGGAAAGAAACCCCAAGAAAATCGGGATCAACGAGTCAGAGACATTTGCCTTCGGGGACGGACTCTCGGCCTCGCTCAAGAAAAACATTATCCAAGCCATCGGTCTCCAATATGCCTCGCGCCTTCAGAACGCCGAACGAGTCGCGGTGGGCTGGTTGGAAAAACGGATTCCCGGGGAGCTTGAAGTCTATCCTCACATTGTGGCTATTGCCCACCGCATTATTGCCGAGGCTTTTTCCGATAAGGTCATAACTCCTGGCGTGACGACGAGTGAGGACGTGGTTTGGTGGATCAGAGAAAGGATCCGCGGGCTCGGACTCACGACCTGGTTTCATCCTTCTATTTCCATCCAGCGGTTCAAAGAAGAAGAACCCAGGGAGAAGGTCATTCACCGGGGCGATCTTCTTCACTGTGATGTCGGCATCAATTATCTCCACCTCAACACGGATACGCAGGAACACGCCTATGTTTTGAAGGAAGGCGAAGAAGACTGCCCGCCGGGATTCAAAGCGGCTCTGGCCCAAGGGAACAAGCTCCAGGACATATTGCTCGCTGAGTTTGTGGAAGGGAAGACGGGGAACGAGATCCTGGCGGCGGCCCTGAAAAAAGCAAAAGACCAGGGTCTCAAACCGTCGATCTATACCCATCCCCTGGGCTTTCATGGCCACGCAGCCGGTCCGACGATCGGGCTCTGGGATAAGCAGGGAGGCGTTCCCGGCCAAGGCGATTACCCACTTTATCCTGAGACCTGCTATTCCATCGAGCTCAATGTCAGGGCAAGCCTGCCGGAGTGGGAGAATCAGGAGGTCGTGATGGCTCTCGAGCAGGACGCGGTCTTCACCAGAAAGGGGACCTATTTCCTGGATGGCCGCCAAACAAAAATGCGCCTCATCAAATAGTGAGCACTGGGCACCAGGCGGTGAGCTGTGCTGGGGACACAGCGAACGAATATGCTGTTGATTTTTTCCGCCGAAAAATCTAATGTTGACTCCTCGGAAATGAAAGGAGAGAGTCAATGAACAAAACCCTGAGATTCTTTTTCGGTTTGATTCTACTTCTGGGAATCCTCGCCCCAAAGTCTACCGCTGCGGAGACACCACTCGCTTCAAAGAGGCTCATCCAGGCCCTGGTCGATGAAGTGTCGGGAGAAATCGCCTGGCACTATACAGATCTGATCTCTCATTTCGACCGTGTCCAGGCCTCGGAAGGTTGGCATGACGCGGCCGTCATGATCAAAACCGAGCTCGAAAGACTGGGTTATAAAGATGTCGTTCTGGAGGGCTGGCCTTCGGACGGGACAAAACGCTACTATACCTATAGGAGTGTCATTGGGTGGCGGGCCAAGAAAGGTGAGCTGTGGCAACTCGCTCCCACCAGGGAAAAACTCTGTTCTTATGAGGAAATGCCTTTGACCCTGGTCAAACAAAGCCACTCGGCCGATGTCGAGGCTGATCTCGTTGATATCGGAACGGGCCTGGGCGAAGGATCCTACCGGAACAAGGATGTCAAAGGGAAAATTGTTTTGGCCACCGGATATCCCCAGGACGTCGCGAAGGAAGCCGTGATGGCCAGGGGAGCCTTGGGCATTGTCACCTGGTACCAGCCCGAAGTGAGGCCTGGTTTCCCGAACATGGTCAGGTACACGGCGCTCTGGCCGCACTGGGAGGACAGGGAGAAAGTTGGCTTCGGCTTCAATGTCAGCAAGAACCAGGGCGCAGTCCTCAAGCGATTGCTCGACGAAGGAAAGAAGGTTGTCCTCAAGGCGCAGGTTGAGGCTGAATTTTACGAGAGCCGGCTCGAGGTCTTGTCGGCCTCTTTTCCAGGAACAGAGGAGCCAGGGAGAGAGCTGATGATCATCGGCCATCTTTGCCACCCCGCTCCGAGCGCCAATGACAACGCCAGTGGCTCGGGTGGCATGCTGGAGATGGCCAGGGCACTGAAGCAAATGGTAGATAAGGGATTGGTCGAGCCGCCCCGGCGGACGATTCGGTTTGTCTGGGTCCCTGAGTTCAACGGAACGATTCCTTTTATCCGGGCCTATCTGGAGAGGACTCGGAACACCCTGGCTGCCATCAACTGCGACATGATCGGGGAAGACCTCCACAAAACGGGAGGGAGCTTTAATTTGACCTCTACTCCGCACTCAATGCCCAGTTTTCTCAACGACGTGGTGGCGAATTTTGCCAAGGTCATTGAAAGTTTGAACCTCAAAAGTATAAACGGGAGTGACAATCCTTTCGTTTACAAGGTCACTCCTTTCAGCGGCGGAAGTGACCATGTTGTCTTCAATGACGGCGCGCTCAGAGTCCCATCGGTCATGTTCGGTCACGGCGACACTTTCCATCACACCAGCCTTGATACGATGGATAAAGTCGACGCCTCAGAGTTGCGGCGGGTCTGTGCGATCGCTTTGGGATCGACCTATTATCTAGCGAGCGCTGCTGACACCGAAACGATAGACATGGCCAGGACGATCGCCCGAAACGGCTCAGGCAGGATAATGGCCGATTATTTTGATGCCCTGGCCGGGCTCGACAGGGCCGCCGCTGCGGCAGACCTTCAGCCTGCCTACAAGCAGCTCCTGAACGTGATCCAACATTCCAGCCAAAGGGAAGAGGCTGCGGTCTCTTCGAGCTTGAAGTTCAGTAAGGAAAAAACGACCGAGACTGAGATCAAGTCTCTTGCGGCAGGACTAGCCCAGATTGCATCTCCTCTTGCAGGGGAGGCCCTGCGCATCTATGAACGGTCCTGCAAGAAAATGGGGGCTAAGCCTGAGCCTATCTCCCCGACGTCCGACGAACAGATGATGGGCCGGACCGTGCCGGTGCGGGGGGAAAATTTTGTTTGTCCCCTTGGCAGCGACTATCTCGCTGAGGGTTTACCCCAAGAGATTAAGCTCCCCGGATATTCATCCTACGAAGCGCTCAATTTTGTCGACGGTCGGCGCAGCGTCACCGAGATCGCACGCGCGGTTTCGGCAGAGTTGGGTCCGGTCGATGTCCTGAGTGTTTACGGTTTTTTTAAAGTGCTGGAAAAAGCAGGCCTCGTGACTCTGAAGCAGGTTCGCTAGGTTCAGATGCCTCTCACCCCATTTCAGGAGCTCGTCCGGAGGCGAAGAAGCATCCGGAAATATCTCGACAAACCCGTCGAAAGGGAAAAGATCCTGGCCTGTATTGAGGCGGCCCGTTGGGCGCCGTCGGCCAGCCATGTCCAACCCTGGCGCTACTTGATCATCGACGACCCCGAGATAAAAGAACAATTCGCCGATAGAGTTTTTTCGGGAATATATTCTCCGACACGTTTCGCCGCCCGTGCCCCAGTTCTAATCCTTTTCTTGGCCCGCCTTGATGTACTGGCTAATCGCCTCGGCAAACAGGTTCAGGGAGTTTCTTTTTATCTTATCGACAGCGGCATCGCCGGAGAGCATATTGTGCTTCAAGCCGAGGAGCTGGGCCTGGGAACGTGCTGGATCGGCTGGTTCAGCCTCAAAAAAGCGCGCCGCTTTTTTAGGATTCCCCGCAAATACAAGATCGTAGCCATGATGGCCATGGGCTACCATGATCAAACACCCCAGGGAGAAAAAAAGAGAAAGACACTCGAGGAGATCGCCTGGTTTAACAGGATCGAGGATTGAGAAAGGGCCGGCGATGCCTTTTCGAGGACAAAGTAGATGAGAGCGCGGGTTCGGATCAGAAAGGAAACCGAATCGGATTTCGGGAAGGTCAAAGAACTTCTCGACCAGGCTTTCGGACAGGCCGGTGAAGGCAAATTGGTTGAAAAGTTAAGGGAAAATCCCGAGTTTATCCCGGAACTCTCGCTTGTCGCGGAATTCAATAAAGAGGTTGTCGGTTATATCTTGTTTTTCCCTATCCGCATCAAATCAGATAAGAAAGAGCTTAGATCGCTGGCCCTGGCTCCCATGGCCGTTCTGCCAAGGCACCAGAGGAGCGGTGTGGGGAAGCGACTCGTCACGGAAGGGCTGGCCAGGGCGAAGGAGTTTGGGCACAGATCCGTCGTCGTGCTCGGACATCCCCAATATTATCCCAGGTTCGGGTTTATGCCCGCCAGCCGATGGAAGATCAAGGCCCCCTTTGAAGTCCCGGACGATGCCTTCCTCGCCCTTGAGATGGGAGAGGGAGGTTTGGGCAAGTCCGGCGGGCTCGTTGAGTACCCGGCCGAGTTTAGCGGACTGTAAAAGTCAAAAAAACCCTGGCAGAACTCAGCCCATTGGGTTATATTTCTGCGAATTAGAGTATACTGGTTTTCTTAATGAGGAGCCTCAGGATGGCAATCTTTTTGATCATCGCCCTGACAATCTACGGGCTCATCAATTTCTACGTGTTGCGCCGCGCCTGGCAGGGTGCCGCGGGAATGGGATGGGTTCGTTCGATCATCCTGGGCATTCTGCTTTTCCTGGTGCTGGCTTATCCCGTTGCCCGATTCCTCGAACGGATCATCCCGGGCTGGCTGACGGAATCGCTGGACAGGCTGGGTTCTGTTTATTTTGTCGTCATGTTTTACGCCTTTTTTATCCTCCTCCTGATCGACCTTATGAGGCTGGCCAACCATTTCTTTCATTTTTTTCCAAAAACTGTAACAGAGAGACCTCAGCACGCGGCCCATATCACTTTCCTGGTTGTCCTGGCGACCGTTCTGCTCATTATTGTCGGAGGCGCCGTCAACGCCGCCTTCCCCCGGCTCAGAAAGCTCGAGATCCGGATCGATAAACCTTCCCCCGGGCTCCAGACAGTGAACATCGTCATGGCCTCGGATTTTCATCAAGGGACGATCAACCGTAATTCCCGGTTGCAGAAGATCGTTCGCAGGATCAATAGCCTGAAGCCAGACCTTGTGGTCTTGGTAGGCGACGTGATGGATATGTATGTTCCGAGAGGGGAAGGTGAGGCCATGATCCAGACTTTCCAGAAAATCCAGGCGCCCCTGGGTGTTTTTTCGGTCACCGGGAATCATGAGTACTACAGCGGCGTCAAAAGGAACATAGATTCGTTGACCAGGGGAGGTGTGAGAGTCCTCCAGGATGAGGCGGTGAAAATCAGTGATAGCTTCTATGTTGTCGGCCGAAGAGATCTTTCTGCGCCGCGTTGGGGAGAGGAGCGGGCATCGCTAAAGGAGATCCTCGAGAAAGTCGACACCGGGCTGCCGCTCATCCTGCTCGATCACCAACCTTTTCATCTTGAGGAGGCCGAAGCAGCCGGAATCGACCTCCAGCTTTCGGGTCACACCCATGCGGGTCAGCTCATTCCGTTTAATTTCATCAACATGAGCATTTACGAGCAATACTGGGGCTACCTCCGCAAGGGGAAATCGCAATATTATGTTTCCTGCGGGGTGGGTACTTGGGGCCCCCCGGTGCGAACGGGAAGCTGGCCCGAGATCATCCAGATCAAGCTGTCCTTCAAACCCGCCGAATAGAGTGAGGAGGGCATGATGCCTAAGAAACCTCTGCTCAACAGCCATTCCCGGCCGACGGGCCATCGACTGCGAGCTAACAGCTGTGAGCGAATTTGACAGAAATATTTCCCTCTGGTATAAGCTGTGAATCCAAAGCCCAAAAGGTTGGACGCCGGGTGTATAATGGAACAAGGTTAATCCAAGCATGAACGCAGTTCCGATCATCCTCTTTGCGCTCATCTTTTTCGCCCTGGCTTACCGCTATTATAGCGCCTTCATTGCCGCTAAGGTCCTGACTCTCGATGACAGCAGGACAACTCCAGCCCACGTGCTCAACGATGGCCATAATTATCACCCGACGAACAAACTTGTTCTGTTCGGCCATCACTTTGCCGCCATATCGGGCGCCGGTCCGCTGATCGGTCCCGTTCTTGCGGCTCAATTCGGCTATGCCCCCGGTCTGTTTTGGATGCTCCTTGGAGCGGTCATCGCCGGCGGCGTCCATGATTTTATGATCCTGGTTGCCTCGATCCGCCGCAAGGGCAGATCCCTGGCCGAGATCGCACGCCACGAAGTCAGTCCTCTCGCCGGAGTCATCGCCTCGGTGGCGATCCTGATCATCATCATCGTTGCCTTGTCCGGGTTGGGTTTGGCCGTTGTCAACGCCCTCAAAGAAAGCGCCTGGGGGACATTCACCATAGGCATGACGATCCCGATTGCCATATTCGTGGGCTTCTGGATGCACACATTCCGCAAGGGGAAGGTCGCCGAGGCCAGCATCATCGGGGTCATCGGCGTTTTTGCCGCGGTCATCCTCGGCAACACCGTGGCACACTCGTCCCTCGCCTCCATATTCACTCTCTCCCGCGAAGGAATCGTGATCGCCATTGCCGTCTATGGCTTTCTGGCCTCCGTCCTTCCTGTCTGGATGCTTCTTGTTCCCAGGGACTATCTCAGCTCCTATTTGAAAATAGGCACCGTCCTCGCCCTGATCCTGGGGGTATTCATAGTCCATCCCACGCTCAAAATGCCGGCTTTCACTCAGTATGTACATGGAAACGGTCCGATCATCCCGGGAAAGCTTTTCCCATTCTTGTTTATCACGATCGCCTGCGGCGCCATCTCGGGATTTCATTCCCTGGTCTCTTCCGGGACGACTCCCAAGATGCTGTGCCGAGAATCCGACGCCAGGATGATCGGTTACGGCGCCATGCTGGTGGAGTCGGTCGTCAGCGTCATCGCCCTCATTGCCGCTTGTTCGTTGTTCCCGGCTGACTACTTTGCCATCAACCTGACTCCGGACAAGTTTGCGACGCTGGGAATGTCGCCGGTGAACCTGGCCGACCTGTCCAAACAGGTCGGTGAGAACGTTGTGGCCCGACCAGGCGGGGCGGTCTCGCTGGCGGTGGGATTCGCCCAGATCTTTTCCGCCCTTCCGGGGATGCGGACCCTGATGTCCTACTGGTATCACTTTGCGATCATGTTCGAAGCTCTCTTCATCCTGACGACGATCGACGCGGGGACGCGGATCGCCCGCTTCCTCGTTCACGAGTTCGGGGGGAGGATCTACAAGCCCCTCGAGAGGACAAATTGGTTGCCCGGATCTTTCTTTGCCACCTTTCTGGTGGTTTTCAGCTGGGCCTATTTTATCTGGACCGGAAATATCAGCACGATCTGGCCCATGTTCGGGACAGCCAACCAGCTCCTCGCGGGGGTGGCCCTGGCCGTGGCTACGGCTGCCCTCGTTAATGCGGGGAAGGTCCGTTACGTCTGGGTAACTCTTGTCCCGCTGGTTTTTGTGGCCACGACCACACTCTATGCCGGCTGGCGCAATATCATGGACAGCTTCTTGCCTCTGGTGTCCGTCCCAGGCAAGAGATTCCTGGGCATGGTCAACGTGACACTGACCGGCATCATCATGATCTGCGCCATCATCATCCTCATCGAATCCGCCCGCCGCGTCTACCGGGTTCTCGTTCTGGATCGCTACACGGTGAAGGGCGAAGTCGTCTTGACCAGCGACGCCAAGTTCAAAGCGCCCGACTTCGGCGAAGCCTGATTTGTTATAAGCTAAAAAGGGATGTCACGCCTGAGGTGACGACCATCACTTTTATCTCTCAGTCCTTTACCATCAAAGCCAATTACACTGCCGCGATCGATGATCCGGGGGCGCTGATTCTTCTCGAAGTCGACGCCGTAGATCCCCTCTCCATCATCTGCAGCTTTGTCCCTGTGCTCCAGCCGATGTGGCCGGCCGCGTTCGGGGGCCAGTCCGCCGACTGGGACGAAAACCTCAAAGCCTGTCTCGTTTCCGAACCCACGAGGAAGAATCATGGCCTTATAGGATCGCCTGCGGCCCGGGGCATTTTTTATACTCCGGCGTCTTCTTGACATGATTTCGACTTTCCCGTAGATTTGCCTATTACGGGGAATTTCAGCATGCATTCTCTTGTCGTCGAAAACCTAGCTAAGGCCTACGGTAAAGTTCAGGCGTTGCGCGGCGTGAGTTTTGCCGTCGATCCTGGAGAAGTCTTCGGCTACCTGGGTCCTAACGGCTCGGGCAAAACCACGACTCTGCGCATCATCCTCGGACTCGCGCGGGCCGATCGGGGCGATGTGCGACTGTTCGGCGTCGCGGCGCCGGACTCCCATTCGCGAGTCGATGTCGGTTATCTCCCCGGCGAGCTCCACCTCTACGAAAACATGACCGGAGGAGCTCTGCTTGATTACTTCGCCGGATTTCGCCCGGGGCGGCCGCCCGTCTTGCGGCAGAAGCTCCTTGACGCTCTCGATGTCGAGCCATCGGCTCTGACGCGCCGGATCAAATTCCTCTCTCACGGCACGAAGCAGAAACTGGGATTGACGACCGCCATGCAGCACGACCCCACGCTCCTGCTCCTCGACGAGCCGACGACGGGGCTCGATCCTCTCGTCCAAAGGGCCTTCCGCAGCCTCGTCCTGGAGCGCTCCAGGAACGGCCGCACGGTGTTTTTTTCGTCGCACGTCCTCTCAGAAGTTGAGTCGATCTGCGGCCGGGTTGCGATTTTGCGTCGAGGCGAGCTCGTGGCCGTCGAATCCATCGAAAACCTCCGCAGCAAAATGGTGCGCCGCCTTCGGGTCGGTTTCCGCGGCACCGTCCCCGAGGACATCCTGCGTCTGCCGGGCGTCACGCGTTCGCAACAGACCGGGAGCGAGATTTCCCTCTGGATTCGAGGGGACGTCAACTCCGTGCTGCGCAGGATCGCTCAGGCAGAGGTCGAACACTTTGTCTTTCCCGAGCCGGAGCTCGAGGATATTTTTCTCACTTACTACCAGTCTTCGAAATGATCTCAAATTTCCGTAGAAGTGCATCGAACCCGTGGTTGGGGGTGCCCCGCCGTGGCTAATCTGCTCAAGCGATTGATCGCGCGGCACGGGGCATTCATAACCGTCAGCGCCGTGCTCCTCGCCGGGTTCGAATACCTCATTTGCGCCATCGTCGCGACCGTGAACGTCCGTGGAATGCTCGAGGAGCTCATAAAGAACCTCCCTCCGTTCGCGCGCACTCTCGAACAACAGTTCTTCGGGGGACTGGGGCCCGCCGAAATCCTGGCGTTTGGCTGGAATCATCCGATCGCGCTGGCCCTGGGGGCCGCGGTCGCGATCGTTCTGGCGACGCGAGCCGTGGCTGGGGAAATCGAAACCGGGGCCGTTGAGCTCGTCCTGAGCCAGCCGATCTCTCGCGCCCGGTACTTCTCGGCTCAAGTCTTGTTCGCGCTTCTCTCGCTTTCTGGGCTGAGCGCCATCGGTGCGTGCGGGACGCTTCTGGGGCAGTTCGTCTACGGGATTCACGTGCTCGGCCCGGGCCCTCTGTTCGCCGTCGCGCTGAACTTTCTTTTGCTTCAGAGCGCCTGGTTCGGGATCACGCTCGTCATCTCGGTCTTCGGCCGCGAAGCCGGACGCGTTGCCGCCGTCGGATTCATCCTAGCTCTCGTCTCGTATGTCCTCCAGGTGATCGCGCAGCTCTGGACCAAGGCGGCGATTTTACACCGATATTCCGTTTTCGGATACTATTCGCCGATGGATGTCGTAACAAAGCACCAGATTCCCGCGAAATCGGCAGCCGTTCTGCTCGGCCTCATCATCGTTGCGGTCGGCGTTTCCGCATGGAGGTTTTGGAGGAGGGACATCCCGTAATTACGAGATTTCGTCCTCCTTTTTTCGTGGGTCGCAAGAATTTAGACGGTTTGCCTGATCAGCTTCCCTCAATGGTATAATAATCTTGTAAGCATCAAAGCAGGGAAGTCGTCTTCCGTTCATCAACCGACAAGGGTTACGGCCGCTGGCGAAAAGCTGGCAGCCGCGGAAATATTCTTGCTTCAAGGAGGGGTCAAAATGAAAATATTGTCTCTGTGTCTCCTGCCGACCTTGATAGGAGGGCTATCGATGGTTCAACTCTCTTTTGGCTCTACGGATTTGCCTACCGCCGGCGAAACTCCCCAGATTGTGAGTGGGGACAAATCCTATCCCGCATACTTTGCCGTGCCGAAAAGAGAGGGAAAATGGCCGGCTCTGGTCTTGATCCATTCCTTCAAGGGCCTGGAGCCGGGCTACCTTACGATGATCGACAGGCTTGCCGCGCAGGGGTTCGTGGTGATCGCGCCCCAGTGGCAGACTTTTGAGCGTTCCCCCAAGGATGAAGTGGTCAGTCAGCTCATCCAGGACTCGGTGGCTTATCTCAAGACTAGAAAGGAGGTCAATTCCGGCCTTTTGGGCCTCACCGGCTTTTGCGCGGGGGGAAGGTACACCATGCTCTTCCTCCCCCAAATGGAGTTCAAATCGGGAGTTGCTTTTTACGGATTCCCTTACTCGGGGGGCCCCGGTAACCAGGCAAAGCCCGCCGAATTCATCAGCCGGCTCAAAGTCCCGATGCTGATGATCCACGGAACCCACGACGAGGCGAGCAAGATTGCCGACATCTATCGCTACGCGACCGATCTCGACGCCGCGGGAAAGTATTTTGAGCTCAAGGTCTACCAGGCCCAGCCACACGGCTTTATGATCGAAAACGGGCAGCTCTCCGAAAGCTTTGCAGCGAAGGACGCCCTCTGGCAGATGGTGACTTTCTTCAGCCGGACGCTTCGCTGAGCGATGGAAGTATTCCGGAGGTCGAAAACCGCCGGGTGGAGCTGGTCAAACAATAGAGCCTGATCGGGGTCGCTGGCTCTGATCCTTTACACGTACCGGCCGCCAAGCTCGACGAGGGTGCCGGCCTGTTTCTCTCGGGCCTTCTGGTAGATGTAATGAGCCGCAGCCAGGTCTTCGATGGCCAGACCGAGCGACTTGAAAAGGGTGATCTCGTCGGGCGAGGTCCGGCCCTTGAGTCTGCCCAAAAGAAGCTCGCCGATCTCTCCTCGGATGTGCTTTTCGGAGATTACCCCCTCCCGCATTGGGAACAAAAAATCACCTGCTTCGTTAACGGCCGATTCTCGCCTGTCAACGAACAGCCTCGATTTGGCCACGGCGGGACTATCGAGCTCTCGCGTTGACGGCACGCTCGAACCGACAGCGTTGATATGGGCGCCTGGAGAAATCCAGTCTCCTTTCAAAACCGGCTCCCTGGCAGACGTTGTGGTACAGATCAGATCCGCGTCCGTGACAGCCTCCTGAGCCGTTTCGCAGGCCTCGATCGGCAGCCGGTATCGCTGGGAAGCAATCTTCGCGAATCTAAAGGCATCCTCAGTGGGCAGGCTCCAGACCCGCGCCCGCCGAATCTTCCTGACCAGCAGCATGGCCTCCAAGTGTGCCCGAGCCTGGGTGCCCGAACCCAGAATGGCCAGGTCCTGAACTTCGGGCCGGGCCAGGAGCTGCGTCGCGACCGCGCTCACGGCTGCTGTGCGAATCGCCGTGATGGCCGTTGCATCGACGACGGCGACCAGGCTGCCCCGCTTGGCTTCAAAAAGGAGCACGGCCCCTTGGTGAGAATCCAGGCCGCGCTCCCGGTTTCCGGGAAAGACGCTGATCACCTTTGCCCCCACCGCCTGGATATCTTTGAGATACGAGGGCATCAAGCAGAGCAAGCTCTCATCAGACAGCCTGAGAGTTTGGCGCAAGGGCAGGATGGCTTCCCCCCTGGCCAGGGCCACCAGCGCCCTGGTCATCACCCCAATGCACTCGCCCATGGGCATTAACTCGGCGACCTCGGACTGATTGATTATGATAACTTTCATGGCGTCCCTTCCTTTTTATTTCCCAGCGAAGTCACCGTTTCCTTGATTCCCTGTTCGTAGGTCGTCGTCTTGAATTCGAAGGCTCTTCCGAACTTGTCGCTATCGAAAAGGTATTCGGAGTTATTTTGGTACAGCATTTCAACGCTTTCTCTGGCCAGGGGGTTCAAAAACCCGGCCGCGCTTATCATCCATCCCTTCAGCACGCGATATCTCGGCTCGACTCCAAATTCTCTTGCCGCCAGCTCGATGAACTGTTTCCCCGTGAGCGCGTTTTTGTCCGTCGGCAGATGCCAAACCTGATTGTAGGCCTTCTCCGAGTTCCCCAGTACGGCCGTCGCTCTCGCGGCATCCGGAGCATAAGTCAGCGAGTGCTTCACGCGGTCGTCGCCCAGCCAGCGCGCCCTCTTGCCCTTCGCAAGATTCTCAAAGACCATGAGATTAGCCGCACTCGTCCGGGCGCCGGGGCCATAAAAATCGGCCGACCGAACGATTTGAGCTTCCAGGTTTCCTTTGATCACCTCTCCCATCAGCATGGCTGCGATCTGGGCCCGCACCTCTCCTTTTCGGCTGACCGGACAGATCGGAGTCTCCTCGGTCATCCAGCCCTCGACCCGGCCGTAGGCGTAGACGTTGTCAAAGAAAACGAGCCTGGTGCCGTGCTTCTCGCAGGCCTCGATAACATTTTTCATCACGGCCGGCCAGGTCCTTCGCCAGATGTTCGTTCTATAGGGAAGGGCCACAGTAAGATAGGCAACGGTCGATCCTTCGACGGCAAAGTCCGTCTCCTCGGCGTTGGTCAGGTCAGCGGCCAGGGTTTGGTCGTTTTGATTCACAATTCTTGGATTCCGGCTGACCAGTCTGATTTTATCCGTAAAGTGAACTAGGCTCTTGGCCAGCCCAACCCCGATGACTCCGTTTGCCCCCAAAATTGTCTGCACAGCCGAGATCCGTTTTCAGCTGAAGTCCAGGGGCTTGCCCGTCTCGACCAGCGTTTTGAGATTGCTCAAGATCAACCACCAGAGCCAGCTCTGGTCCTCCTCGCCCTCGCCAGCGCTCGACTGGTCTTCCACGAGCGTCAATTTGGTGGTCTTCCCCACGGGCTCGAGTGTGAAACTCACCCTCGATTCTAACTCGGCGTGGTTGGGATAATACGAGGGTCCGGGGTGATCCGTGTAACTCAGGACCTTGTACCGCTCGTGTTTCAGAACCCGGCCGTAGATCTGCACCGTTTCCGGCCCATCCGGGCCCGGCCCGATGAACTCTAGCCTCTGGCCGGTTTTGAATGTTGACTTGATCACCGCTCCATACATTTTCTTAAAAATCCCGTCAGGGAGGAGGATGGCTTCCCAGACCTGCTTCGGTGAACCGGAAATGTAAAAAATGAACTTCTGATCCAAAATCCCTCCTTCTCGCTGAGTCCCTCCCTGTTTTTGGGCAAGGAGGTCAGCGCACGAAGCCGATTTCCATGAAGAAGCCCTGGGGTCGGGCGCAGGCCGGGCAAACCGCCGGCGCTTCTTTCCCCATGTGGATGTAGCCGCAGTTCAGGCACTTCCACTGCGTGTTTGGAGCTTCCGTTTTATAGAGTCGGCCGGCTTCGAGGCGCTCGGCCAGTTTCTTATAACGCTCGTCGTGTTTTTCTTCGACTTCGGCGATCTCCTTGAACACGCCGGCAACGACTCTTTCACCTTCTTCGAGGGCTTCTTTCTCGAAAGCCGGGTACATGCTCGTCCACTCATGGTGCTCTCCGGCCGAGGCGTTCTTGAGGTTCTCCAGAGTCGAGCCGACGGCGTGGATGTCGTAGGTGTTGCTCACGACCACCTCGCTCTTCATGAGCTCGAACTCACGCTCGGCGTGGGCGCGCTCGTTATCGGCGGTCTCTTCGAAGACGCGGGCGATCCATTCATAGCCCTCTTTTCTCGCCCTCTTGGCGTAGAACGTATATTTGTTGCGAGCCATGGACTCGCCGGCAAAAGCCATCAGCAAATTCGGTTGAGTCTTATTCATGGGAACTCCTTTCATATTCAATATACCCTTTTTGGGGCCGATACGTCCATGCCTTGACAACACGGCTCGATTCCCTTAAGATGTGCCCGCCATGTTAGAGAGAGAAGCAATCCTGATCCATCCCCCCGCTTCGCTCTCTCTCCTTTTCTGGTGGGCGGTCCCGACCGCCCAATAATCCGCACCCCTCTATCTTTTTATCCGTTTCAATTTTATCCCAGTTTTCTTTAAAGGAGAAAAAACATGCGATTCGCATCCAGGAAATCCGATTTTTTAGCGACCCACTTTTACAACCTTAAAGCGGATCTGATCGAAGCCCCGCTGCCTCCCCTGAACCCAGGCACTCAGTCTCCCCTCAGGCCCGAGGAACTCGAGATCATCTTTCCGAAGGGGTTTATTGAGCACGAGACAAGCTCGGAGAGGTTCATCCCGATTCCTGAAAAAATCAGAGAGGCTTATGCTCTCTTCAGGCCGACACCCCTCATCTATGCTTCGGGGCTTCGCCGGGCGCTGCAGACTCCGGCTCACATCTTCTATAAATATGAAGGAGTCAGCCCCACGGGAAGTCACAAATGCAACACGGCTCTCGTGCAGGCCTACCTGGCGGCGCAAGAAGGTGTCGAAACTCTCACCACCGAGACCGGTGCAGGCCAGTGGGGTTCGGCCTTGGCCCATGCCGGCTCGATCTTTGGGCTCAAGGTCAGGGTCTTCATGGTCCGGGTCAGCTTCCGGCAGAAGCCGGGACGGAGGATCTTGATGGAACTCTTCGGGGCCAGCGTCGTGGAAAGTCCCAGCCGGGTCACCCGGTCCGGGAGAAAGTACTATGACGAAGATCCAGAACATCCCGGGAGCCTCGGCATCGCGATTTCAGAGGCGGTCGAGCTCGCGGCCACAAATGAGAACATCAAGTACTCCCTGGGCTCCGTTCTCGATTCTGTGCTCATGCATCAAACTATCATCGGTCAGGAAGCGGAAAAGCAGATGGAAGAGCTCGGGGCCGCGCCCGACGTGATCATCGGTTGTGTCGGTGGGGGGTCCAACTTCTCCGGACTCGCTTTCCCGTTTGTTCGCCGCAGGATCAAGGGAGGCCGGAACATTCGTTTTGTCGCCGTCGAGCCTGAAGCCTGTCCAACCCTCACCAAGGGCGAGCTCAGGTATGATCACGGCGATACCGCCGGATTGACGCCGCTCCTTCACATGTACACCCTGGGCAAGGACTTCGTTCCGCCGCCGATCCACGCCGGCGGGCTTCGTTATCATGGCATGGCGCCCCTGGTCAGTCACCTCGCAAAACTGGGCATCGTCGAGCCCAGGGCCTATTCTCAGGAGAGGGTCTTTGACGCCGCCCGGCTCTTCCTAAACGCCGAAGGAATCCTGCCGGCCCCCGAATCCGCTCACGCCATAGCGGCGACGATTGATGAAGCCATCAGATCAAAGGAAGAGAAGCGGGAAACGACAATCCTGTTCAATCTTTCCGGACACGGCTTCCTGGACCTGAGCGCCTTCAACGGCGCCGGGCGGTCTTGAAGATACGAAACGCCGCTTTGATCCGGGCCAATCCCGCGCGCAGGTAAGGCTCTTCATTGCCGAAGCCTATCCGCAGGTAACCGTCCAAACCGAGGTGCTCGCCGGGAACGATCAGGACGCTCTTTTGGTCGATGAGCTTCTTGACCAGCTCGATTGAGTTCATCGCGATATGGTATCGAACGAAGCAGATCGCCCCGGCTCTGGGCGGGATAAAGCTGAAGATGTTGGCCTGCCTATTGAGCCAGGAACTGAGGATCGGGAAATTGTGGTTCAGGATGGAGCGGGTCCGGCTCAGGATTTTGCCCCTGAACTCCGGGGAGAGGGCGATCTGGCCCAGCCAGTCGCTCATCGCGCTCAGGGAGATGGTCGTGTAATCGTGATAAGGCCAGGTCTTGTCGATGGCCTTGGCCGGGCCGACAAGCCAGCCCAATCTGAGTCCAGGCAATCCGTAGGCCTTGGACAGCCCGCTCACGACGAAGAGCTTGTCGTATTTCCCCCAGAAGCTCGGCGTTGTCTGGCCGTCCCGTTCGGCGCCCTGATACACTTCATCGGCCACGATCCAAGCTCCGACCTTTGAGGCGAGGTCGATCGTTGTTTCCACAGCCTCTCGGCTCAAGACCGCGCCGGTCGGGTTATTGGGATTGGTGATGATGATCATTTTTGTTTTTTTGGTCACGAGCTTCCTGAACTCGTCGAGATCGGGTTCCCAGCCCAAGCTCTCCCGGAGGTAGAGGGGCTTGACCCTGGCGCCGTAGCTTCTGGCCAACCCTCCCATCTGCATGTAGTTCGGCAGTTCGAAAATGACCTCATCCCCGGGCTCGACATTTTTCCAGATGGTGAGATAGTTGGCCTCGGAGGATCCGGAGGTCACCAGGATTTGGTTGAGGCCGGCGCCGGGATACAACCTGGCGATTTGTTCTTTCAGGCCTTTCGTCCCATCGGACTGGATGTAGCCGAGGCTCGTGCGGAGGGCTTTTTTGAGCTCGGCTGGTTTGAGGAGATCCTTGAGAAGGAGAGGGTGGACTCCGCTCTCAGAGAGGTTGTATTCCACCGCATTTTCCCAGAGAGATTGCATCCGTTCCATTTCAAATAATTTGATTTTCATGATGACATCCTTTCACCTGATTTGGCACTAGCTCATAGTTCATGGCTTATGGCCGAAACTGAAGAACGCCTTGGCCATGAGCCAAGAGCTATCAGCTGTGAGCTGATCTATATTTCGACCTTGAACACGCCCTTGAACGCGAATCCGAGGATAATGGAGAGTGCAAAAAAGACGATCAGCCAGTGGATATGCCAGCCGAACAAGCTCAGGTTCTTGGCGGGGTAGGCGACCTCGATCGATTTGACCGACGTTCCACCGGGCAGAGGCTTTTCGGTTGGGTAAAGAAGCTCCTCGAAAACACCGCGCTTGACCCTCAGGGGAGAGAGCCTGGAGAGCGGTTGCTGACCGACAGCGATGTCCTTGCTGATGGTCAGGGGCCCCAAAGTGACCTGGATCGAGTGGACTCCCTTCTCTTTGACCCGGAGACGCCAGTTGATGGTATTGCCTTCGTCGATTCGGAGGGCCGGGGTCTCGACGTCAAAGGCGGGGGAAGCACTGATGGCCGCATCATAATCCAACGGATTTTTGTCCGGGTCGAGCGTAACTTTGAGGATCGCTGTCTCGCCCGGTTCCAGGGATTTGTAGGCGAACCAGAAATTGAGCTGGATAAGGATGAGGAGGATTGGCACAATCATCACCAGCAGGGGCTTGAAGGCATAGCCGATGTAACGGAAGTTGGCCAGCACGATGTTGCCCTCGGCCCGGAGGGAAACACCCATGTTGTCTTTGTAGAGACGGATCTCGAGGAGGTGGGCCTTGATCTTGTCTTTGACCGCGCGAATCCCAGCCTGGTTGGAGGTGTGGCGGTAGATGAGGAGCATCAGAAATCCGGTGAGGAGAGAGATGAGGATCATTCCTACCCACGGACTCAGACTCCGGAACGGCAGAAAAATAACCTCAAAGAGCTTGTTGATGACCGAATTCACAATCCACATCTTATTTATTACTGCTCACAGCTCACGGCTCAGTTCTCACTATGATATGTACCCCAATCCCTTGAGTTTCTTCTTGATCTCTTCCTCGGAATCCGATTCTTCGAGCTTCGTGATTTCTTTCTCAAGGCAATGGGTGATGAACTCTTCGGGCGAAGTGTAGCCGGCCAGCGCGGCGAACTTTTTCACCTTCTCCAGAAGATCTTTTTCTAATTTGACTTTCGCTTTGCCCATGTTCTCTCCTCAATCGTGAAAGCTTCGTGTTCAGGCTCCTCTTGTCTATTAAATTTTGTTCTGCTTGACCGCTCCGTGCTCACAGATCACTAGAATATTGCCTTCCCGATCATCTCTTTTGGTTTCTCAATCCCGAAGACCTTGAGGATCGTCGGGGTCAAATCGTAGAGCGACGGGGATTCGGCCAGAACCTTCCGGTTGGTGGCCAGGATTCCCGGCATCAACTCGGCCGCTCCCATGTGGTCGCCGCTCCACTTCTGGGCGTTGTCCTCGATCGTCTCTTTGGGAAAGCCGCCCAGGGGAGATTTCCAGGAAATACGGTAGCCCCGGTTGAAGCCGAGGATGATGTCAGGAGCATCCTGAACATATTGTCCCTGGTAGACTTCGCGGGCGATGTATGCCCGGTGGATGACTTTTTCTCCGGTTTTGGGATCCACGACCTGTTCGAGTTTGTGGGCGATCTCCCGGATCAAGTTTTCTGTTTCCGCTCCCGGCTGGACGATACCTTCCTTTTCCCGGCCTCTCTGGTTGATATAGAGGCTGCTCAGCCCGATGTTGTAGGCCTGAGTTTTCGACCAGTCGCTGTTCATGAAGAGTTCCTCTTCTTCTTGCTTATATTCGTTGATGAGCTTGTGATAACTGTTCTCTTTGAGCCAGGTATTGAGGTTGAAGCCGCGGCGGAACGGGTTGAAGCCGTGGTCGGACATAACCATCAAGACCGTATTCTTGTCGATCCTGGACATGGTTTTGTCGAGGAGTTTGTCCATTTCCACATAGATCCTCTCGATCGTTTTCCCGTACTCGGCGGCGAGCTTCTGGTCGTAGGCCGGACTCTGCTCATCGATCAGCCTCCAGAACATGTGCTGCCGCTGGTCGGTCGAGGAAATGTAGTAAAAAAGGAGACCCGAGTCGAAGCGGCCGAGCTCGTAGTCGTACATGGCCAGGCTTTCTTGGAACACCATATCGTCCTGTTCCAGGAACTCGCCGTCGTCCAGGACGTTGTTTCCGAGGGCCGCCGTATCCGCGGGAAGGCCCTTGGTAAAGAACGGGCCGAATTTTCTTTCGAGCTCTTTAGCGTACGAAACCGGAGTGGAAATAGGAAGCGCAGGGCTGGCCGGATCGATATTGACCGGAGATATATAGAGCTTGAAATTGGGTCGGACCTCCTTGAGGTAAAATAAGCAGATTCCGCTGACGCTCTGGGTCGGGATCAGACCGAAGTGGATCCTCTTCCAGCCGCTCCACTCCTTTTCCCGGAGGATAAATTCCTGTCCCTGGATGGAGATCTTGGCCACCGGATTCTTGGGATCGACATAGACCTTGAAGGGGATTTCGGTCTCGGGGGGCGGGCTCTGGTTTTTAAAGGAATTATCCGGGCCCGGAAGCTTGGCCTCCAGCTGATTCCCGACGAGGTAGACATCGTGGACCCTGCCCCCGCCGCCCATCTCCTGGCTCATCCTGGCGGATTCAGTCGTGTAAAAATTGAAGATCCCATAGCTTCCCTTTAAATCGGGAGTCCCCATCCCGGAGAGAGTCCGCTGGCCCGTCTCGACGGGCGGATAATTGGAGGGGATCTTGAAGATTGTGGCCGGAATATCATGCTCTTCCAGGATCTGCCAGAAGGCCTTTCCCTGCCTGAGGTTTCGGACTTTCCCGCCCGAGAGAGGCAGGACCAGGTTCCCGAGCCGGATCGTTTTCTTGGCGGCGTCCGTCGCTGAAGCGGAAAAAGTCGGCAAATAGGTCTTGGGGTCGCGATGGACAAAATCGAAGATGCCGTGGCCTCCAGGGTTCGTCCCGGCGATGAAGTTCGACCAGGCTACCGGGCTCTGGGGAGGGATGCTGGTTCCGAGCGGGCGAAAATCTCCCTGGCCCATGAGCTTCCGAAAGGCGGGAAGCCGCCCTTCATCCAGCCAGCGCCGCATCAGTATCGGGTCCAAGCCGTCAAACCCGAGGATAATCATCTTCTGGGAGGTCTCGCTTTTGCCAAGAGCCTTGGTCACAAGATCGGTCCCGCTTCCCAGGGCGAGAAGCGAAGCCGTGGCCAGACTTTTTTTGATGAACTCGCGGCGACCAAGCAAATTTATAAAATTCATAGAATCATTGTCGCTCATGGCTTCTTCCCCTTTTTGTCTTCGGTCTCATAGAGATGGGCTGTGTCCACCAGGGAGTGCCCGTCCATGTGTGGCGGCGGCTGCACCCCAAAAAGCTCGAGCACGGTGGGGGCGATATCCCAGATCGCGGGGGTCTTGGAGTTGATTTTGAGGTTTGTGAAGAGAACACCGGGGACAACTCGCGGGTCAATGCAGTGGTCACCGCCCCAGGCTTTGATATTGTCCTCGAAAACGACCTTATTCACCTTTCCGGTGACCGAATCCCAAGAGGCGCGGTACCCTTCGCTGTAGCCGACGATCATGTCCGGCGCGTTCTCCCTGTAAGGCCCGGCATAGATGCTGTCCCGATCATAGACGATGTTGACCCCGACGCGGCCTTTTTCTTCGTCCTTGAGCCCGTTGAGCCTGAGGATGAGCTCGGCCTTGAGCGCTTTTGTCTCTTCGCCAGGGCCGACGGTGCCTTGAGCCTCGCGGCCTTTCTGATTGATGTAGAGACCGCCCAGGCCGAGGGCGTAGGCCTTGGTTTTTTGCCAATCGACGCCCTTGAACCATTCGCCGCTCTCGGTCTGGCCGTCGCTCAGGGCGAGATAGCCATTGAGATAGAGCCAAGAATTCACGTTGACCCCACGCCGAAATGACTTGAAGCCGTGGTCGGACATGACGATGAGAACGCTTTTTTCGTCGAGCTTCGCCCTGAACCGGCCGACCATTTCGTCCATCTGAGTGTAGAGGTCTTCGATGACCTTGGGGCTCATCTTGGCCTGGCCGGTCCGCAGCGCCGGATGTTCCTTGTCCAGGTAGCGGAGGAACATGTGCTGAATGCTATCGGTCGTCTCAAAGACGCAAACGGCCGCCCCTCTCTTCGTCTTGTCGACCGCGTTCCAGAGCATCTTCTCCCATTCTTCGTGATTGGAATAGGTGAGATCCAGGAAAGCAGGCTCGCTGAGCACGCCTTCATTCAGGGCCCAGGTGTCGTTGGCCTCGCCCAGGGTGATGAAGCTTCCCAGGAGCTTGGAGAGGTAGACGGAATAGATGAATGGATGGGAGATGGGCAGGGCCGGGTTTTCGGGGTCTATGTTGAGGGGGGTGATGTACATCTCGAAGTGGGGCTCGAGCTGGATGATGAAAAATCGGCAGATCGCCCTCACTTTCATTCCCAGGCCCGGCTTGAAAGTGATTTTGGTCCAAGGAGAGAAGGCGCCTTTTTTTAGAGTCAGCTTCTTTCCGCAGACGTCGATCGTCGCCTCACTCTTAGCTTTGTCAAGCGTGATCCTCATGGGGAGCTTGATTTCTTCAACCTTCTTAAGAAGGGAGTTCTCTGGGCCGGAGATATGGGTGTTGACCGTGCCACCTTCGACGGTCACCGGGATGGCGATTCCGCCTTCCCGCCTTTTAATCTTTTCCGGGTCGGAAGTGTAGAAGGAAAAGGTCCCCTGGCTTCCTTTGAGGTCGGGCGCGCACATCCCCGAAAGAAGATGGCCGCGGAATTTTTCCGGCGGGAAGGTGATGGGAACTCTCAGGATCGTGCTGAAGATTCCTTTTTCCCCCAGGATCTTCCAAAAGGGGACGCTCTTTCGCATCCCACGGATCTCAGGCTTCGAGAGGGGTATATTGTATTTTCCCAGGGAGAGAACCCGCTTGGCTTTTCCGATGTGGGCCGAGGAGAGATCGGGAAGATAAGTTTTGGGGTCCCGACTCAGAAAGTCGAAGATGTTATGCTTCGAGGGCTCGGAGCCGGTCATGAAAGAAGACCAGGCCACGGGAGAAATGGAGGGTGTCGTAGTCTGAAGCCGGGCATAAGTGCCTTCTTTTTTGAGGCGGGCCAGGTTCGGGAGTTTCCCTTCGGCCATGAATTTTTCGGCCAGGCTGGGCTCCAGGCCGTCCAGCCCGAGGATGACGAGCTTGTTGATTTTGCTCTTCTTGTAAGCTCTCTGGCCGCGGAAAAGGCGCATCAAGAACCGGAAGGGCCAGGAGAGGAACGAAAAGACAGCCAGGAAAAATGTCAGAAAGAGCACCAGGAACGAAGAAAGAAAGGCAAAGCCTGCGCCCGGGCCAATGTAAGCCGCCAGAGGTGCCGCCGCCCCGAGGACGAAAACCGCTGTCAGGAGGAGCCTCGGATTTTTCACTCTGTTCTTGGTCATAAATAGACATCCAGGATGATCTTGGCCAGGTCCGAGATCTTCAGGTTTTCCCCGTGGTCCACGGCCGCCCAGAAGAAGGCATCGTCCCAGGTGTGCATTCCCTGGAGGTTGGTCCGACCGAAGACCTCTTTTTTCTTGACCGATCCCTTGAGGTCAAAGCCGTATTCGGAAAGGGCGAGAAGGTCTGGGCCGTGGGAGACGAGCGGACCGGAATAAACGTTTTCGGCCAGAAAGATCTCGCGGATGACCTTTTTACCCTGGTGGTCGAGCTTCGCCAGCTTCTGACGGATCTCCTCTCTTAGGGCATCCTTTTCCGTTGTTTCAACGCAACCGTTAGGGAATCTTCCTTTGAGATTGAGATAGATGCGGTTCGGATCGAGGGCGAATGCCCGGCTCTCGGGCAGGGCGTCCTCCAGCCCTTTGGGTGAAGGATGAGCAAACTTCAGATACCCCTCTTTCTCCAGCCAGGCGTTGAGATAGACCTCTTGCTCGATTCCGGTGAAGCCGTGGTCGGAGAGAAAGAAAAGGCCGGAGGGGTCGCCGGCGAGCTTTTTGTAAGACGAAGTTATCTCGCCGAGTATGGAATCGACCTGGCGGTAATATTCGAGGAAGTTTTTGTGATAAGGGTGCTCCGTGTCCACATACGCGTTCCATAGGTAGTGGTGAAGGCGATCGGTGTCGGTGATGACGAACTCAAAGTAGTCCCAATCTTCTTCCCAGAAACGATGCAGGGCTTTTTGCCGGCCGAGCGTGGTCTTGGCCAGGTCCTGCCAGAAAAAAGCATGATCTTCCCGTGACCTCAGCGTGTCGATATCAATCTGGTAACCCATCTGCTCGAGAGCAGGCTTGAGGCCGGGGGGGAATACGGCTCTGGACATCTCGATGGCCACAAAGCCGGAGATGAGAACGCCGTTAATCCGACGCGCCGGATAGGTTGAGGGCTGGTTGATGATGACACACTTTTTGCCCGTTGCGCCGAGGATATCCCAAAGGGTCTCTTTTTTGACATCCAGAAAATTAGGGAAACGGATCTCGTAAGAGCCAGGCTTAAAATCGGTGAATCCGAAGATCCCGTGTCTGCCCGAGTTCGAGCCGGTCATAAAGTCCGTCCAGCTGACGGCCGAGATCTCAGGGATGCTCGCCTTCATGCGGTGAAGATGGCCCGAGGCGATCAGCTTGGACATTTCGGGCATGATGTCCTTCCTCACGAGTTCGAGCAGAAGGGAGTAGGGGACACCATCCAGACCCACGACACAGGCCCGACTTTTCTTTTTTTTCTTGAAGATAGACATGGGGCAATTTATTATAACAGCCCCCGGCTCAAAGTCAATTTTTAACCGCTAAACTCGTTTCCCGTCCCTCGAAAGTAAGGGGTAAACGGTGAGGGGTAAGGGGTGAAGAGTTTAGGAAAGAATTCTGTTCAAGATTTTCCGGTTTTGGCTACTGTTTGTTCTTTGTCACCGAGCTTGTTGCGCTCGGGCAGGTTAACGAATGATCCGCATCGCGCCCCTCTTGCACGCAGGCATCTGAAGAAAGCGAATTTGTCCACGTGAGCGCTCATTCGGTTCGGTTTGATTCTTAACCCCTTACCCCTTACTCCTTACCCATCACCGCAATATGATTCTTGCATCCACGAGCAGGCAGCCGTGGCCTTTCTCGTAAACCAGCATAGGGTTGATGTCCAGCTCCTTGATCTCTTCGAAATCAGTGACGAGCTGGGAGAGCCTTTTCAGGCAGTCGGCGATGGCATCGATGTCGTAAACCGGGCCTCCCCGATAGCCCTCGAGGATCTTGTGGGTTTTTGTCTTGCTGATCATGAGCTGCGCGGTTAGCTCCCGGATCGGGGCCAGGCGGAAGGTTACGTCCTCCAAAGCCTCGACGTAGATCCCGCCGAGCCCGAACATCAGGATCGGGCCAAACTGCGGGTCGCGGGTCATCCCCAGAATAACTTCTTTACCCTGAGGAGCCATCTTTTCCACCGTAACTCCCCTGATTTCGGCTTGAGGGCTGTGGGAGCCGACGCTCCTCAGAATTTCGCGGTATCCCCGGCGGACTTCACTTTTGTTCTTGAGGTCGAGCTTGACTCCGCCGAAATCAAATTTGTGGAGGACATCCGGGGAGGCGATTTTCAAGACGACCGGAAACCCTATCTCCGCCGAGGCCTCCAGGGCCTGATTCTCGTTTTTCGCGAGGACGGATTTGACGATGGGGAAGCCGTAGGCGCCGAGAATCTCGTACGCTTCTTCCTCCAAAAGAGTCGTTCGTCTTTCCCGGCGGGCCAGCTCGATGACGCTTCGAGCCCCGGCCTTGTCCACCCGGTAGGTCTTGATGCTTGTTTTCGGGCGATTGAGCCAGTGGGTGTAATTGGCCATCTCGGCGATGACCCGGGCC
This sequence comes from Candidatus Aminicenantota bacterium, assembly GCA_963701305.1. Taxonomy (GTDB): domain Bacteria; phylum Acidobacteriota; class Aminicenantia; order Aminicenantales; family CAVYOD01; genus CAVYOD01. The sequence goes on along the minus strand of OY969586.1, from coordinate 150,054 downwards.
GCCGATTCGGGGAACCGGTAAGCGGGCAGGCCGTTCTCTTCGAGGACGGAAAGCCCTCGGCTGACATCGAAGACCCCCAGGAAGCAGGAGAGTACTGGCTTGTCATATTCCTTGGATGTCCTGACGATGGCCTCGGCGATCTTTCCGACATCGGTAAAGACGGTTGGAGTGAGGATGACTAACGCCGAGTGGATATCGGGGTCCTCGAGCATGGCCCGAAGGGTGGCTTCGTATTGTTCGGCTTGCGCCTCGGCAATGAGGTCGATCGGGTTGTTGAAGCTGGCCGTCGGCGGCAGGACTTTTTTCAGTATCTTGATGGTCTGCGGCCTGAGGGGAGGAATGTTCAAACCATGGCGGATGAGGGAATCGGTGGCCAGGATCCCCGGGCCGCCGGAGTTGGTGATGATGGCCACGTTATCGCCTTTGGGTAGGGGCTGACTCGAAAAAGCCTTGACATAATCGAACAGCTCCTCAAGGGTATCCACCCGGATGACACCGCACTGGTCGAAGATCGCGTCATAGACTCTGTCCGAACCGGCGAGCGATCCGGTGTGGGACGAGGCGGCCTTGGCTCCGACGATGGTCCGGCCGGATTTGAGGGTGATGATCGGCTTGGGGCGTCTCCCGGAAGTGGTGATCTCCCGGGCGATAGACATGAACTCGCGCCCGTCGGCCAGATCCTCGAGGTACATCAGGATGATGTCGGTTTTCGGGTCGTCTCTGAGGTAGCAAAGAAGCTCGTTCTCATTGACCCCGGCCTTGTTGCCCATGCTGATGAATTTGGAGAACCCGACCTTCGATTCACGGGCGTACTCCAGCACGGCGACGCAGAGAGCGCCGCTCTGGGAGATGAAGGCGATGTTCCCGGCCCGCGGCATTTGGGTCCCAAACGTGGCGTTCATGGACGAATCCGGATCGGTGTTGATCACACCGAGGCAGTTGGGACCGACGTGAGAAAGTGCGTATTTCTGGACGATCTGCTGGAGCTCGCGCTCGAGGACGACGCCTTCGCCGCCGATCTCTTTGAAACCGGCGGAGATGGTGATCGCTCCCTTAATATTTTTTTTGCCGCACTCTTCGAGCACCGCCGGGACGATTCGGCTGGGAACGCTGACGATGGCCAGGTCGACCTCGTCAGGAATTTCGCCCACGCTGGGATAAGCCTTGATCCCCAGGATCCCCTTGGCCTTGGGGTTGACCGGATAGATGATCCCCCGAAACCGGCAGTCGATGAGGTTGGCCATCAAGGACTGGCCGATGCTCCCTTCCTGGCGCGAAGCCCCGACAATGGCGATTGACCGGGGATAGAAGACCGAATTGAGTTTCTTGATTTTTCTATTCCGAAGTCCAGGGTTATTCATCTTCTCAATCCTTTCTGAAGCCCACGAATTTCTAGGATTTTACCGTGGACAGGGAGTTGACCACGTTCTCCAGGAAGCTCTCTTCTGGCACGGCTCCGTCGATCATGACCGTCTCGTTGATAATGGTCTTTGGTACGCTGAAGACGCTATACTTCTGGGCCAAATGAGGGAACTCGGTGGCCTCGACCATCTCTGCTTTGACCAGCGGAGATTCGAGGGCGAACTGGTGCCCCAGGCGCACCGGAATCGTGCAGTAAGGGCAGGTAGGAGTCACGAAAACCTGGATGTGGACATCCCTATCCAGAGCTTTTAGGGCGTCAATCGTCTTCTGGGAGAGGCTTGTTTTTCCCTTGGAAACGTCGGTGATGGCCTCAATCAAGCTGGTATACTCATAGCCTGAGGGGATGCCGTAGAATTTAACGCCATGGTTCTTCCCGGCCGTGACGATCGTCGCGGGGATCTTGTCCACGCCGAATTCAGCTGCCTTTTCTTTATCCGCCACGAAATCATAGACAATAAGGTCGATCTTGTCGGAAAGAGAGCCGACCTCTTCCAGAAGTTTTCGGGTCTCCCGGCAGAAGAGACATTCCTGTCCTTTGAGGTCATCCGGGGGGATGAGTCGACTCGGCTCCTGGGTAAAATAAACGACGGTGACTCTGTTCACCATTTCTTCGTCGAACTTCTTTCTGGTCGAGTCTCGGACCTCTTGGTTCAGGATTTCCATGTCCCTCTTCTTTTGGGTGATCTCTTATTATTTTACTTTCTGCACAGCCTAAAAGCAACGATTCGACTATCTCATCTATCTCGTCGCGCGTCTCTCCCATCAAATAAGAAGAAAGAGTGATTATTAAATTCTTTTGTCACTTCTTAATGTCGACGGAATTAACGCGACGACGGGACAGGCTTATTGCGCTTGGGCCAGGAAATAATCGGAGATTTTGATATTGTATTCCTCGGGGTCCAAGGCTTTGAGGATGGCCCTGAGGTAGCGGCCGGTCCGGGGGTCGACCTCGGTCAGGTCGGCGATTTGACCATCGACCTTGTTGCCGTCGCGGTCGGTGATCAGCTTGACCGAGGGCCGCAGGGCAAAGCTCGCCTCCGGGTTGATTTCAAAGACAATTCCGATCTCCCCTGTGGTCAAGGCGACCAGTGTTCCTATGGGAAAGGCGCCCATCATGTTGGAGAACACTTTGAAGATGACCGGGTCGAATTCCGTACCCGCTCTCTCGACCATATGAGCCAGAGCTTCCTGGCGGCTGAAGGCCTTTTTCCGGTAGACTCGAGGTGTTGTGATGGCATCAAAGTAGTCTATGATTTTGACGATCCGGCTGAAGAGGTTGATATTTTTTCTTTTGTAGGCTTTAGGATATCCCGTCGCGTCGGCTTTGAGATGGTGCTCCAGGGCAACGTGAAGGGCCCGAAGCGGGAGGCTCTGAAATTCCTTGCTCTGGATCAATTTTCCCGCCCCCTGGTGCGGATGTTTTTCGATGATTTCGCGTTCCTCCGGAGTCAACTGAGAGGGCTTGTTGAGGACCTCGAGGGGCGTCTCCAGCTTGCCAAAATCATGGAAGAAGGCGCTGGTCCCCAGGTCGATGAGCTCGTTGCGGTCCAAGCCCAGATGCCGGCCCAGGGCGATCGAGAGGGTGCAGACATTCATGGAGTGGTTGAGGGTGTATTCATCGTAGTTTTTTAGGTTGGTCAGTCCATAGACGAAAGATTCGTTATCGACAATGTGGTTATAGAGCGCCTGCATCAGCCGCCGGGTGGTGTTGATCTTGATTTTTCCCTGTCTGTCCTGTTCGAAGTGTTCCTTGAGATGGAGCATTCCCAAAAGGTAGACCTTGGCCGTATCCCTTTCCTTGGAGGGGATCTCAAAGGGGGAGATCTTCTCCAGGCTGATATGAACGATCTTGTTTTCAACGAGCACGCGGAGGAGATCCTCGAAGGGCGCCTCCGAGACCTTCTCGACCTTGGCGAGCAGGTACATGAATTGTTTGAGCTCATCTTCGCTCAAGTCCGGAGCGAAGGCCACGGTCCCGATTTCATTTTCCCGGAACTCACCGACGATGAACTTGAAAAGATGATAGTTGGAAAAGCCGAACTTGAGCCTCACCCGGTTGAAAAAGAGAGTGCCCTGACGAAGATTGAAAAAGACCTCCGCCTCCCTCTTCAGGGCCACCTGGATCATGTTGTAGAGGATCTTGATCTGGCGGAGAAAAATAAGATTGTTGGACTCGTAGATCTTGGCGATCTTAAGAACGATCTGGAAGCGGGTAAGGATTTCAATGGCCGATCGATGGGCGACTTTAGGGTCGAATTTGAGAGATTGGGACATGGGCTATTCCCCCTTCGCCTCAGCGGCCGGGTGCGCGCCGGTCATCCGCTCCAAGGCGGCCGCGCCCTCTCGCCGGATCCTTTTATTCCCGGACTTGACCGCTTCTTTCAGGATTCCGATAGCCGGATGCGTTTTGGCCTTTTCCAGGGTTTCGATGGCGCAGAGGCGGGTTTCGACCCGGCTCGAGTTCATAAAATGCCCGGATCTTTTCAGCAGGGTGCCGAAAAAGCGGCTAACCTCAGGCGTTTGGTTTCTGATGAGGAAAAAAAACATGGCCCGCTTCTCATCCTTATCCTTTCTATCAAAGCTCTTGGAGGAAACAAGATGCAGAACGCTTTCGATGCCCGCCTGGTCTCTCTCGGGCAGGACATGGAGGTTGGCCATGGCGGCAAGACGCACCCGGCTGTCATTATCGCTGAGAAAACCAATAAGGATCTTGTTGGCCATCTCCGCAGGGAACTTGCCGAGCGTCTGGGCCGCCTCGACCTTAATGGCCGGATCCTTAAAATTCGTAAACCGGGCAAAATAATGGAGCGCCTTTTTGGTGTCCAGCCGGCCGAGAATAGAGATAATCAACTTCGTCAGCTCGGATTTTGAGTCGTGGGTGAGAGAGACCAGGAGGGGCAAGTTCTCCCGTCCTTTTTTTTCGAGGAAGTTCGCGGCCCTTTCCCGAAACCCGGGATCAATCCTTGTCTCATAGAGCTCCGCGACCAGAGGGATCGTCTCGGCGCCCAGAAGGTCCAGATATTCAAAGAAGCATGGGAAATTCGGGTCAAGCCCTTTCTTCAAGGTTTTTTTGAGGGCTCGGAGCATCTCTTCGGACCCGGCCTTTACTAGGAATTTTCCGATCTGCCGGGCCCTTTCATCGTCTGGAGAATAAACGCCCTTGAGATCGTTGACCTCATTGAGGAGCTGGTAGTCCGAAGCCAGGTCTCCCTTTTTGACCAGCCCCTGGCGATGCTTCTCCAGGATTTCGAGAGTGGCCGCGAACTGCTCCGTCCGGTCTTCAAGGTAGAGGATCTCTAACAGGACATTGATGAATTCTTCTTCGGTTGAGATCTTCCGGTTCAGTTGTAGCATCTTCTCTATTTCGGCCGTTTCCCGGCTGTCCAAGGTTCCGAACCCACGAGCATCTTCCTCATCGGCGGGCATGTCCGCACTTTCGGCGGCGGGAAAGGGAGTCGCGCTTCCGGGCTGAGAATCGGCGGCAGATCGGCTTTTTTCAATGGCCGCCTTGTCTTGGTCCGTGAGTTCGATCCTGCCGCTCCGGAACAGGCGTTTGTCCACGTCAAAGCTGATTTTGGCCCGACCCCCACCGATCTTTGATTCCAGGAAATCATCCGGAGCAAAATAACGGATATTGGTCAGGTCCTTTTCCCAGAGCGAAAGAACGACGTCGCTCTCTTCCGGAGGCAGATGGGAATCTTTTCGGATCACTTCCAAAAAGCTCTGAAGCTCTTCCCGGTCAAGGTCTCGATAAAAAAAGAGCATCTGCATACCGTCCTTGCAGAACAGGAAGGGGAGACTCTTCATGGGGTTGAGATCCTGATAGACGACGTTCCCCTCGAAGGTGAAGGCGCTTTCTTCGATGCCGATCTCGAGTTTCCAGTAGTTCTCGAGATATGCTTTGAGTTTTTCCCAGAGATCGTCAACGAACTTTTTAACGCTCGCATGGTCCGAGGGAAAGAGTTTCATGGCCGAGACCGTGTGGCCGAAGAGCTGGAGGACCTCTTGCACCTGGGCGAGTTGCCCCGGCGAGACGCCAGAGATCTCATCATCGGGAATTTCAGGGGGGAGTTCGGGCCTTTCTTTCCCCATAATCAGCCGCTGATTTGAATTGCCATTGCAAAATTCAACGTCTCAAATTATCTTCAGTTTAATGGCATTTGGAGCATTCGTCAATCGCTTTGACGGCGAGACGATGAGATGACGAGATAGAAGATTCTGAATCTTTTGAAAAAAAGAGGCGATTGGCTTATCATGGAAGAAACGCCAAATGAAGCTCGAAGATAAACTCAAGCAGGTGAAGAGAGAACGGGAGGTCCGGAGCCGCTCCCAAAAGATCCAGGAGACATGGCAGAAGATCGACCAGAAGGACGACCTCTCGGTCAAAGAGAAATTGCAGCGGCTCATCAGTCTGACGGGCGGCAAAAAAGAGAAAGCGATAGAAAGTCAGCCGCCGGAACCGCAGCACCGGGAGCCCTACCTTTTCCTGGAGAATCCCTATCTCCCCGATGCCCGCTATGGCAAAATCCCCATCAGCCTGGGGCTCGAGGTGAAGGGAGATGTCCTGGCCTTTCTGAGCCGCGACCCAGCGTTTGCCGGACTGGACCTTTCCTCGGCCCTTTTCATCGACCTGGAGACGACCGGACTCGCCGGCGGGACGGGCACCGTGCCCTTTTTGGTCGGCCTGGGCTACTACCGGGATGGCAGGTTTAACGTCGTCCAGTTCTTCCTCGGGGACTTGGCCGAGGAAGGTCCGATGCTCGAGGAGTTGGACTCGTTTTTCTCCGGGATGGGCTTCAAGTCCGTCGTCAGCTACAACGGCAAGAGCTTCGACCTTCCTCTCCTGGAAACGCGATTCACTCTTCGCCGCAAGCCTTTTCCCCTGGCGGATCTCCCCCACCTGGATTTTCTGTTTTCAGCCAGAAGCCTTTGGAAACACAAGTATGAAAGCTGTCGCCTCCACAACCTGGCCCGCGAGGTCGTCGAAGCGGACCGCTCCGAGGACATCCCCTCGGCAGAAGTGCCCCTCCGTTATTTTGAATATTTGAGAAGCGGCGATTTTTCGTTGATCGAACCAATCCTCTATCATAATCAGGAAGATATCCTGTCCCTGCTCGGTGTCGTCGTCATCGGCGCCCTTCTCCTTTCCGGAGAACCTGAGAACGCAGAAGAAACCGACGGCATGGATCTCTTCGGTGTGGGGAAGCTTTTCGAAAACGCGGGACATACGGAGCGGTCGCTCCGGTATTTTGAGCGTGCCCTGGACGGTCAGCTCAGCCGGGAGATCTCGATCCTGATTAAGAAGAAGATGGCCCTCAATTTCAAGAAGAACGACGATTGGAAGAGGGCGATCGGGCTCTGGGAGGAACTCGCGGCCCAGGACCAGCTCTTCAGCCTCCGAGAGCTGGCGATGTACTATGAGCACAAAGAGAAAAAGTATGAGGCCGCGAAAAAGCTATCCGAGCAGGGATTGTCTCTCTCTCATTTCTCTTCCCCGTTCTACAAGAAAGATTTTGCCAAAAGGCTGGAGCGGTTGAATGAGAAGATCCGCAGGGATTCCGGAGGCCCCGGGTCTTGAAGGCCATGGTGCTCCGGGCCTTCGGGGATATCCGAGAGAATCCGCTCGTTCTTTCGGCCATTCCCCGGCCGGAGCCGGGGCCCAACGAGCTCCTGATAAAAATTAACTACTGCGGGGTTTGTCACACCGACCTCCATACCGTCGAGGGCGAACTCCCGGAAGTCAGGCTTCCGATCGTTCCCGGGCATCAAGTCGTTGGCATCGTCGAAAAGCCGGGGGAAGGAGCGACTCGCTTCAAACCGGGCGATCGGGTGGGGGTGGCCTGGCTCCATTCGACTTGCGGCCATTGCCGTTTCTGCCTCAGCGGGCGAGAAAACCTGTGCGAAACAGCGCGTTTTACGGGCTATCACGTCAACGGCGGCTACGAGGAATACATCGTCGTCCCGGAGGGATTCGTCTACCCTATTCCCGGGGTCTTCCGTGATGAAGAAGCGGCCCCGCTTCTCTGCGCCGGGATCATAGGCTACCGGGCCCTGAAGCTCAGTGGGGTCAAGCCCGGCGGAAGGCTCGGTCTTTTCGGGTTTGGCGCCTCCGCCCATGTCGCGATCCAGGTGGCCCGCCATTGGGGGGCCCGAGTCTATGTTTTTTCCAGGAGCGAGGAGCATCGCGCCCTGGCCCTCAAGCTTGGCGCCGCCTGGGCTGGAAGGTCCGAAGATGATCCGCCGACAAAACTCGAGAGCGCGATCATCTTTGCCCCGGCCGGCGGACTGGTGCCAGGTGCATTGCTGAAGCTCGACCGAGGGGGGACCCTGGCCCTGGCCGGAATTTTCATGTCGCCTATCCCAGAGCTTGACTACGGGAAATATGTCTACCAGGAGCGGACGCTGCGCAGCATCGCCAACGCGACCAGAAAAGACGGCGAGGAGCTCCTCGAGGTCGCGGCCCGAATTCCCATCCGCACGACCACCCAGCTCTTCTCTCTGGAGGAAGCGAATCAAGTCCTCGGACTCTTAAAAGCAGGCCGCATCAGCGGAGCCGCCGTCCTGAGGGTGTCGGGCTAAGCGGTTCCCTTTCCGGGGGTCTCATCGGGAATGCAACGAATTCGCAAAAAGAAAAGTTTACAACCAATGAGTATGGATGAACAGGAGCTTGTCTCGCGGCTGCAGGAAGGCGACGAGATGGCTTTTGCCCAGATCATGAACACGTACAAGGATAGGATCGTGAATTACCTCTTCCAGTTTACGGGAGATTATCAGAAAGCCGTCGAACTGTCCCAGGAGACTTTCCTGAGGGTTTATTTTAAGGCCGACAAATATAGGCCGATCGCTCCCTTTTCCTCCTGGATTTATGCTATCGCCTCCAACCTGGCCAAGACGGAAATGAAAAAGGTGAGAAAGCTCGCTCAGGTCTCGCTTGAAGATGTTGCCAATAATCTTGACGCCGGGACTTATAGCCTGGACTCCGCGGACTCCGGCCTGATCAAGAATCTGCGCGAAGCCCTCAACTCCCTCCATCCCCGCTATCGGATTCCGGTCGTCCTCAAGGACATGGAGGGTTTTTCTCAGGAGGAGATCGCTCAGATCCTGAAGCGGCCGGTGGGAACGGTGAAAGCCCGGATCAGCCGCGGCCGAGGTTATTTGAAGAAAAAACTGGAGAAGGCCCTGTCAGAAAACAGCTTTGCCAAGACCAGCCAGGAGAAGGCACATGGAAGAGCTTAACCCATTGGAAATAATGAAGAGGGTTCAAGCTCCGCCAGGGTTTGAACGTCGAGTCCTGGCTGAGCTCGCGGTCCGAAGGGGAAAAAACGCACGCCGGCGCCGGACCTGGCGGTATTCTTTGGCCGGCGCTACCGCGATCATCGTGGTTGGGTTCATCACTTTGAATGTCTTCGTTCTCAGAAAGCAAACGCCGGCGGTCATCTCCGGCTTGGACAAGCGCGTCTCCTCGCCTCAGGCCCGGGAATCCATGCCGTCCAAGATGTTCAAGGGACAGGCCCCGGCCGATACGATTCCGATCATCGAATCCGTGGATTATTCTGGCGAGGTCCGCAGCACCTCTCAGGAACCGCGGACAATTTATCTCTTGGAGCAGGTCACCGAAGCTGCAAACACGAAAATCATATATTAAGGAGGTTTTGGACGATGACCAAGTATTTTAAAGTCATCATCACTCTAACAGCTTTCGTATGCCTGCTCTTTGTAGGTTTGAAAGCCGAACCCATCGCGCCGGGGACCGCGGACAAGGCCATTGAAGAACTCACGAAGAAAGTCTCTCCCTCAGTTGTGAGGGTCGAAGCGAGGAACAGAACCCGAAAGGTGGCCACCGGAGTCGTCATCGATAAAGAAGGTCTGATCGTCACGACGGCTCTGGTATCTCCCCGGGAAGAAAAGATCGTTGTCATCACAACCGACGGAAAACGAGTCGATGCCGAATTCCTCGGCCTGGATATGGAAACCGGCCTGGCTCTTCTTCGGGCCAAAGATGTGAACCTGCCGGCGATCACCTTGGGGAAAACAAACCAGCTTTCCCCGGGTTCCTGGATCGCCGTCGTCAGCCTGTCTCCTGAAGAGACCCCCGCCGTCACCCAAGGGATCGTCAGTTCGATCTCTGCGGAAAAGCTGCGTCTGAATGTCTGGGTCACCCCCGGCTCGAGCGGAAGTCCGGTCGTGGACGACCAAGGGAGAATGGTCGGTTTGCTGAGAGGCATCTACACAGAAGACCAACCCATCGTCTTCGAATTCCAGGACAAGGAGCAGGCCGGATCCGGCCTCGTCTTCAGCAAGGCGGAAGCTCCTTCCTCCGGTCTGGCCCAAGCGGTTCCCGTGGATGTGGTCACGGCCGTTGGTTCAGAAATCAGGGAAAAAGGCCGGGTCCTGAGAGGCTGGCTGGGAATTTCCATCTCCGAAAATGACGACGGTCAGGTGGAGGTGATCGGTATCGACGAAGAAAGTCCGGCTCAGCTGGCCAAACTCCAGGAAGGCGATATCATCCTCAAGTTCGATAACAAGGATCTGATGAGCGCTCAGGAACTGGCTTCAGAGATCCGGAAACACAAACCCGGTCAGGACGTCAGCCTTCAGATCAAGAGGGATGACAAAACCATGACCGTCAAAGTTAAGCTCGGTGAAGTGCCGAAGGAAGAGGCCAGGCGCGAAATGGAACTCCGTTTTCCCCGCCTCTTTCCTCCCCGCGGTGTTCCCCCAGAGGCAGCGCCGCCCGCTCTTACTCCCAGGCCTGAGAGGGCCCCCAGACAGCCTCTCCTCAAAAGGGATTTTTTTGCCTGGGAAAATAGAAAGTACATCGGCGTTTATCTCCAGGAGCTTACGCCTGAGCTCTCCGAGTATTTCGGCGTCAAGGATGGGAAGGGCCTCCTCGTTTCCAGAGTCACCAAGGACAGCCCGGCTGAGAAAGCAGGGTTGAAGGTGGGAGACGTCATCCTCAAAGCGGACGGCCAAAAAACAGAGACCTTGAGGGATTTGATCGGGCGTATCCAAAAATTACGTGAAGGTGACAAAATCAAATTGGATATTCTAAGGGACAAAAAATCGATGACGGTCGAAGCCACGATAGAGGAGGAAGAACGGCAGGATTTCTTTTCCCCTGAAGGCTGGCAGGGCTTGACGGACTCCTATGGATCATACGGGGATGCTCTCCGGAAGCAGATGTTCGTCTGGCGGGATCAATACGGCCAACAGATGAGAACTGACGCTGGCAAGCTGCTCGGAGAGGTGGTCAAGAAAAGCAAGGATTTCTCCGAGAAAAGCAAAGCGCAAGCCAAGCACCTCAAGCACATGTTTAAAAAGTGGGCCATTAGAGTCTAAACAAGATATAGACCTGCTTCGGTGTCCATCTCTCATTGAGGGAGGGGAGGGGTAAAGCCCTCTCCTCCCTTTTTTTTAAGCAAAAGGTCGATTTCGTTCTCGGTAGCCGGGGCCCCATCCATCGACGAAAAATAGTGAGCACCGAGCCGTGAGCCCGGCTTTGGCCGTCATTCCTCGTCAGATATTTTGAGCCATTCTTTGTAGAGTGACTCGAAATCTCTGGCGGGCAGTTGGCGGGTTCCGTAAAAGCCCTTGGCCGAGCGTTGTTTAAAGGCTTCGTAGAGAATGATCCCGACCGAAACCGAGAGGTTCAAGCTCCGGACCATCCCGACCATCGGAATCTTGATCCGGAAATCGGCCTGCTCCAGGGCCTCTTTGGAGATTCCCTCCGATTCATTGCCAAACACGATCGCCAGGGGTTGTCCATAATTGAGGTCGGTATAGGGCTGGGAATCCTCACCCAGAAAAGTGACCGCAACCTTGAATCCCTTGCTCTTGAGGCCGGTCAGGCATTCACGGATCGAGGAGTGGTGGTGAAGACGAACCCACTTCTCTGCCCGGGTGGATATCGCTTTGTTGACGAGCGGGGGTTCCTGGACCGTGGAGATGAAATCGACATCCAGGATGCCGGCCGCATCGCATGTTCTGATGACGGCGCTGGCGTTGTGGGTGATGGTAATGTCCTCCAGGACCACCCGCAGATCAGTCTGCCGGGAGGTGAGGACCTGCCTCACCTTAGCGATGCGTTCTTCCGTCGGCACGCCCAGAATATAACACAGAATCGTCTTTCCAGTCTCTCTCGTCGGCCGGCTACCTCATGAAGAGCATCTTGGCGAGCATGATCGCCCAGAAGACGGCCGCGGCCGCCAGGCCTCGATATTCTTTGTTTTTTTTATAGCGAGCCCAGCTGAAAGCAATGCCGTTGGAGCGGGAGCCAGACTTGAAGCGCGGAAAGAAAAGCGGGACGAATTTTTTATAGGCCTCGTATTTTTCAGGGAAAAGCTCTTTCATCCTGACTTTTTCTCTCTGGATGACGGCCGGGTAGAAGAGGGAGAAATAGAAAATAAAAATCGCCACGACCCACCAGGAGTGAGCTCCCAAAACGACACCCAAACCAACAAAGAGGTTTCCCAAATAGAGAGGATTTCGGGTGTACTGGTAGGGGCCGGAGACAGCGAGCTCCTTTTCTTTGCGGAGATGGCCGACGGCCCAGGTTCGCAGGGCAATTCCCATCAGGCAAACAGCGAGGCCGATTGAAAACGACCTGGGGGTCGGCCTGGCCAGAATCAGGACGAGCACAAGGCTCAGCGATCCCGCCCTGACCCGCCAGCGGGCAAGCGCCTTGAACAGGTTGGTTTCAGCCATTTTTTCCGAGATGCTCCGAGATCAGGCCGGCCACCTCTTCCGGCGTAATCTTTTTCAAGCATTCGAAGGTGGAACACTTTCTTTTGTAGCAGAATCCGCAATCCAGCTCATGGCAGGCGACTTTGTCTTGCGGGCCGAAAGGTCCGTTTCTGGCGGGGTTGGTCGGGCCGAAAAGTCCGACCACGGGGACTCCCAGGGCGCAAGCAACTTGGAGCGCGAATGTGTCCCCGCTCACAAGGAGCGTGGCCTGTTTGATCAGCGCCATAACCTCTTTGACTGAAAGGAAAGGAACCAGGGGAATTCGAGACTTTTCGCTCGCCTTGATGGCCGCCCTCTTCTCCTCCTCATTCCCCCATAGAAAAAGCGGGGAAACCCTCTCCAGCCTGACCATTTCCGAAAGTCTGCCCCAGGCCTCGGCCGGCCATCTCTTTGTCTCCCAGCTAGCGCCGACATTGAAGATGACGAGGCGTTTATCTCCGTAGCGGCCAAGCTCCGGAATTTTCTGCCGGACGGAATCGAGAGCCTCATCCGGGATATGTAGAGGGAATTCAAACCGGTCTTCTTTGATACCGACTTTGGTTAAGAGCTTGAGGTTTTTGCCGATCACGTGAATCGTCTCAGGAATTTCCTCGAGTCGATCCGTGTAAAAAAGAGAGGCCAGCGGCTCTTTGAGGTTTTTCCGATGGAAACCGATTCTTGTCTCGGCTCTGGAAAGGAACGCGATGAGGCCCGATCTGACCAGCCCCTGGAAATCCAAGGCGATCTGGTTCTTGTCCTTGATTTTGCCCTTCCATCCCCGGTCGCCGAGGACCACAACCTCATCGATTCCAGGAACAAAGTCGAGGACTTCCTTTCCCTTTTTTCCGACGAGCCAGACGAGCCTGGCTTTCGGGAAATTTCGTCGGAGCGCCGTGAAGGCCGGAAGAGTGTGGACGATGTCGCCCAGGGCGCTGAGGCGGATGATCAAAAAACGGTCGTTCATTTGGGTGGCGCGGGGATGCCCCGGATCAATACCGACGTCGACCTGACCTTAGGACCGCCGACGATAGCGATCTTGCCGCCATAGCTTTTGACGGTTTCGCGCTCCGGAACAGTCCGGGCAGTATAATCAGAGCCCTTGGCGTGGACATCGGGCTTCAGGGCGAGCAGGATCTTCTCGACATTGAGCTCGCCGAAGATCGTTAGGTAATCGACCATCGAAAAAGCCGATAGGATCTCGGCCCTTTCTTCCTGATTGAGGATGGGCCGGTCTTTCCCTTTGAGCCGGCGGACCGAGGAATCGCTGTTCAGGCCGACGACCAAGAGATCGCCCGCCCGGCGCGCCTCCCTGAGATAGCGGATGTGACCGATATGGAAAAGGTCGAAGCAGCCGTTGGCCAGGACAATCCTTTTCCCTTTTTTTTTCTCTCGAGCGATTATTTTCTTGAGCTGGGGAAGCGTCTTGAACTTTTTCGATTTCAAGAGATTATGGCCTGCTTGAGTTCGAGGGGAGTGAGTGTCGCCGCCCCCTTTTTCATGACCACGACACCTCCGGCGAAGTTGGCCAGCTGGGCGGCCTGCTGGAAGGTGGCGCCGCAGGCCAGGGCCAGGGTGAAGACACTGATAACCGTGTCGCCGGCTCCGGTGACGTCGACGATGTCGGTCGGGCCATGGACGGGAATGAATGTCGGCGGTTTTCCCTTCTCAAAAAGGGCCATGCCCCTCGACCCCCGGGTGATGAGCAGGGCGGGGGATTGGTTGATTTTGAGGATCTCTTTTCCGGCCAGCTTGAGAAGCTCGTTGTTCTCGCCGACCTCCCGTTTGAGGGCGCTCTCGATTTCGGGCTCGTTGGGCGTTGCGACAGTGACCCCTTTGAAATGGAGAAGCCGGAACCTTGAATCCAGGGCGATGGGGAGTTTCCTCTTCCGAGCCCGCGGTGCGATCTTAGGATAAATATCTTCTTTAACCGTAAGGTAGTTATAGTCCGAAAGAATGAGGCCGGAGGCGTCCCCAAGGGCCATGTCCAGTGCCTGATGCATCTTTTCCTTGACCCGGGCGGATTCAGGCACCTTGCTCTCTCGGTCGATGCGCAGGATCTGCTGTTTCCTCGTGTTCTCTTCACCGGCCAGGATGCGGGTCTTGAGAGGAGTCTGATAGGTCTTGTCCTTGAACAGGTACTTGGTCGGGATCCTTAGGGCCTTCAGGATCTCGATGATGATCTGCCCTTCCGTATCGTCGCCGATGACCGCGACTGGGATTGGGTCGGCTCCCAGGCTCTTGAGATTTTGGAGCGAATTGCCGGCGCCCCCGAGCGATAGTTCCCGGTGTTGGTAGATCAAAATGAGGACCGGGGCCTCCCGGGAAATGCGGCGGGTGCGTCCGTAGACATGCTCGTCAAGGATCAGGTCGCCCCAGACAACGATCTTCTTGTGGGCGAAGCGATCGACGATCGCGAAAAGCTTCTGCGTCTCTTTATCCACGGTCTTCAGCCAAGACTTTTATCAAAAAAAAAAGAAAACGTCAAATGAAGTCCGTGCTGGGGGACGTTCCCCAAGGGACATCCTGGCTCCTGGTTCGGAACTTCGCGGCCCCTTCCTGGCTCTTCTCCCAAGCCGACCGTTGAAAAACGCGGCGAAATTGTCTATATTCTACAAAGTCTAAGCCGGAGTGGCGGAACTGGCAGACGCGCTGGACTCAAAATCCAGTCCTTGGAAACAAGGGTGTGGGTTCGATTCCCTCCTCCGGCATTTCAATTCCCCCCATATACTGGCTGAAAATCAATAGCTTATCCGAGGCACGTCTGCGATTCCGAGAAAATTGGCTTTCAGTCCGCTTAAGCCGTCTTATGCCCTTTTTGGCGTTCTAAGATTGTGTTTCAAGAATGCCTTTCAAATTGCCAAGGCTCTTCTTTAACTCCTTGTGCATCGAACTTATCAACATTGGCGAAAACAGCTTGAAGAGCCCGCGTACTTTCATATCATACACAATGGTAAATTTTACGCCTCCCTCCACGGGGTCATAGGTGTTGTGCTGTTTAATGATCAGGCCCGCGGAAGTAATATTCTTACCAAAGTGCTTATTTGGCTCATATTCCGTGGCCTTTGCAGTCCACTTCATACTGAGGCCCATCATGCGGCTGATCCCTTTAAAGGTAGCGCCGACACCCATGGATCCCTGGGATGTCTGCTCCGCTTCCGGAATAATCGACTGCCACTTCGCCCAGCTCTTTGCATCAGTAGTGAAAGCGAACACTTTATCGACCGGACGCTTGCACAAAAACGGTGTTGCCGAGAGGAGTGCGGGTGACAAGACGCAGCATGCTCGAATATACCGAATGCATGATGAGTAGAATGTCGGTCTTACAAGCCGGGGGTCACTGGTTCGAACCCAGCACCGCCCACCAGATTATTTTCCTGTTTTCCCCTGATTTTTGAGCATTTTCCGGATTTTTTCTTTTTGGCCTGAGTCGATCAAACCGAGCCATCTTTAGTGATTTTGCCGACACTGTGTCCACACGGGTTTGACCAAAGGTCTAATTAGAGCAGTCGCAAGCGACTGAAAACCCCCGTTCTTCCGACCCTGATTTCCGCTGTTTTGAGCGCTTCATCTTGACATCCTTCCGCCTCAGGTTTTATCATCCATGATGACGGGACAAAGCAAAAGCGGCGTTCGGATGCTCACTCAGCCACCCTTGAAGAAAGCGAACTTCTTATCCATTCCATAATAGATAAAGACATTGATTTAAGGAGTGGAAAATGCCAACCAGCACTCATCCCCCGGACGACGAAGCCATTCGGGGTTCCTTACAATTTTTGGACGATATTTTTGGCCGGTCCGGCGCCGGTCAAAAAGTCGCCGTGAGATTGTGGGAAGGGACTCGCTGGCCGGATGACGCACCACGCCCGGTTACGCTCGTACTCAACCATCCAGGAACGCTGCGTGCCATGTTCATGCCTGGCACCGAGCTGGGCTTAGCTGAAGCCTATCTCTTTAATGATTTCGACATCGAAGGTGACATTGTTCAGATATTCTCCCTGGCGGATGATTTGTCTGAAGCCACCTCCGGTTGGAGCAAAAAACTTCGTGCCGCACAAAGGCTGCTCAAGCTCCCCAAGCTGGGAAAGCACGACACCTCCAGGCGTCCCGCCAGCCACATCACCGGACAGCGCCATTCTGTCAATCGCGACCGGCAGGTCGTTACCTATCATTACAATGTTTCCAACGATTTCTATCAGCTCTGGCTTGACCGACGCATGGTTTATTCCAGTGCATATTTCCTCACCCCGGATACAGATCTGGATACCGCCCAGGAAATGAAGCAGGATTATATCTGTCGCAAACTGCGCCTGCGCCAGGGTCAAAATCTCCTGGACATAGGCTGTGGCTGGGGCGGGTTAATCCTGCACGCCGCCCAGCATTATGGCGTAGACGCCACCGGGATTACGCTCAGCCAGCCCCAGGCGGATTTGGCCAGCCGGCGCATCGCCGCTGCCGGACTGGCGGACCGCTGCCGTGTCCAGGTCCTTGACTACCGCGAATTCGGCGGGCCCCAAGCGTATGACGCCCTGGTCAGTGTGGGCATGTTCGAGCACGTCGGCCGGGTCAATTTGCCGGTTTATTTCAAACGGGCCTTTGACCTCGTCAAACCGGGCGGCGTATTCCTTAATCATGGCATCGCCAGCCTGGCGTCTGATCGTCCGGCAAGCGCGCCGAATTTCAACGATACTTACGTTTTCCCGGATGGCGAGCTGGTGCCCATTAACGTCTCTCTGCATGTCGCCGAGGAAAGCGGATTCGAAGTGCGCGACGTGGAGAGCCTGCGCGAGCACTATGCTCTGACCCTGGGCAATTGGGTGAAACGTTTGGAAGCCCATCACGAACAGGCCCTGCAGTTCGTAGATGAATTCACCTACCGCATCTGGCGTCTGTTCATGTCCGGCTCGGTTCATGGATTCAATACCGGCCGGCTCAATGTTTACCAAACATTGTTGGTGCCCCGGTGTGAAGGTGGCGCCAGCGGTCTGCCTCTGACCCGGGTCGACTGGTACCGCTAGCCGAGTCCACCTCATAGACTTTACGGATCATGGTCGCCCAGCCTTTCGACGGGAGGCGTCAGTTCCGAACCTTGTGTCGTAGGTTGCAAGCGCGGCGAAAGAGGAAGTTCCTAGACCTTGTCAAACCTGTTGTAATGAGAGAAGTCTTTTAAATCCCGGCGTACACGCAGAGATTTACCAGGATTTGAGACCGGGTACCCAAGACGGATCGCAAAAACGACCCTTAATTTTTTTGGGATCCCGAGAATTCTCTTGACCTCTTTTTCCATAGAACCGACGGCGAGAGAACTGACGACGTGGAAACTGATGCCGAGAGCGCTGGCCATGATCCACATGTTTTCCAGCACACACCCCAGACTTATTATTCCAAGGAAATCTCCTTCGGAGGCCGGAGCCCTTTTGGACGGATCATAAAGCATCACTGCCAGAACCGGACTCGAAAGCATGGGTCTTAAATCTGTATTTTTATCGATTTTAGCTCCGGGAGTTATCCAGGATTTTGGGAACATGTTTCCCATTATCCCGGTCTTTTTCTTTAGCAATTCCTTTTCGGAAAATGATAATTGTTTGTAATTTTCTTTGATAAAGACCATGGATATCCGGCCTTTGATATTGTTTATTTCTTTCAGGAGCTTCTTGTCGTCGACGATTACCATTTGAAAGTTCTGCATGTTGTGGGCGGTGGGAGCCCAGCTTCCTGCCTCCAGGATCTTTTTGAGGTCTTCTTTCGCCACGGGCCGGCCGGTATCAAACGGTATCCTCGACGAGCGCCTCTCTTGGATAAGTTTCAGGACCTGTTTCGCTTTCTTCACCCGCGGCGAATATTTTGCCATGGTTGCGTCTCCTTCTGAGAATTCAAGACTTCATCTTTAAGACAGAGCGGAAATGCACTTTTGAACATTTCATCTTTTCGTAAGCAGCCGCTGCCTCTTCAAGAGGGAATGTTTCGATCATGGGGAGGACATGGTGGCGTACGCAGAAGCGTATCGCGCGGTCCTTATCGCCGCCGACCGATCCTTTGATTGACCGTTTACCGTGAAACAACTGATGAGCAAATACCGGTATCGGTTCAGGGCACGCCTGGACGATGACCAATTGTCCGTTGAAGCCCAAGCCGTCGATCAGCTCGGAGGTGGCTTTGCCGCAAGGCGCGGTGGAAAGGATCACGGTCGCGCCGCCGAGTTTTCTTAATTCCTTGGCCGGGTGTGCGGATCCTGAATTGATAAAATAATCCGCGCCGAGTTGAAAAGCTAATTTTTCTTTGTCTTTGCTTTGTGAGACCACGGCCGTCG
Source organism: Candidatus Aminicenantota bacterium (assembly GCA_963701305.1). Taxonomy (GTDB): domain Bacteria; phylum Acidobacteriota; class Aminicenantia; order Aminicenantales; family CAVYOD01; genus CAVYOD01. Next base: position 131,603 of record OY969586.1, on the reverse strand, counting down.
TGAAACCGAACTTTTTTGAGAACTGAACCGCGAGGTGCCCGAGTCCTCCAACCCCTTGGATCGCGACAAGGTCCCCCGGCTTGGCCACGCTTTCCCTGAGAGCAGTAAAGGTCGTGTTGCCGGCGCAGAGAAGGGGTGCCGCGTCATCCGACGCAAGTTCATCAGGGATAGAAACCAGGGTTTCGGTACGGGCGATCATATACTCCGCGTAACCGCCATCGGATGATATTCCGGTTGTCAGAGGACGTTCGCACCGGAAATGTTCTCCTTTACCGCAGGCCTCACACGAAAGACAATGCCCTCCGAACCATCCCACGCCCACACGCTGTCCTGTTTTCCAACGGAAAACCTCTGGCCCGACCGTATTGATGATTCCAACGACTTCATGGCCGGGAATCCTCGGATACTTAATGTCAGGATATCGTCCGTCCTTAACGATTGCATCGCCGTGGCAGATCCCGCAGGCCTCGACTTTGATAAGCACTTCACCTTTGGCCGGATCCGGGATCTCTTTCCTGACCAATTCAAAGTCGGCTCCCGCCGCGGGCACTTGAACAGCTTTCATTAATATCATGGATTTTCTTTTGTCTTAAATTGATCGATCGTAATAATTATAGCCAACTTCCATTTGCTTGGCCAGAGATCCAGCCGGCCTTCCTCCGGCACCAGACTTGCCCGATTTTCCCAGTTATGCCTTGTTTCAGCCATCTCTATCTCTAATTAAGCAGGTCTGGCAATTTTCTCATACGTCTCAGACACCGGGGAGACCTATTGCCAAAAGGAGCGAAGGATCCCGAGAGCGAGATGCTCGAACCTGGTAGATTGGCCTGGCCGATTTCTCTTGAAATTGGATCTTGACGCCCCCAGCATTCAGTCTTAGCCTTGAACCTGAAAAAGGGCAGAGCCAATCAAGATCAGTTGTCCACAAGAACATGGCCCATCAAACAGCCTGAGAAATCAGATGTAAGGAGGCGGACCACGAAGAAAAGATTCTTGAGACCAAAAGAATTTGCCATAACGTTTGCGGTCTTCTGTGTTTTAATTCTCCCTCGGCTCAGCGCGAGTGACGACAATCTGGAAAAGGCAGCTGTTAGAATCATAGGAGAAACCTTCGTTAAGAATAATGGCCTCAAGATCCTCCGGGTCCTAGCCGACGAGATAGGGCCGCGCTTGACCGGTTCAGACGCTGCCGATCGGGCTGCCGATTATTGCCAGGACGTTTTCAAAAAATGTGGCCTTACCAACATTCACACGGAATCATTTGAGATTCCCGGCTGGCTCCCCGGACAAGCGCTGGCGGAAGCCGTTGAGCCTTTTCCTAGGAGCCTCAAGGTCGATACGCTTGGCCTTTCCATAAATACGCCTCCTCAAGGGTTAATCGCAGAGGTCATCGATGTGGGCCATGGAACCGAAGAGGATTTTGAAAAAATCGGACCGGCTATCAGAGGGAAAATCGTTCTGGCGGGATTGAAAGCCCCGGCCGATCCAGCTAAAGCGACAAAAGAATCTCAGAAAGTTGATTGCGCGACCCAAAAAGGAGCCGCTGCCTGTCTGATTATTTCAGGAACTCGAGGAGGGTTGACCAGAACCCGGGCAGCCGTCTACGGGCATTATAGTTCTATCCCCGCCGCGTCGATCGCTTATGAGGACGGGACTTGGTTGCGCAGGCGTCTGGAAGATGGGAAGCCCGTGAAAGTCAAGCTCCTCACTCAAAATCGTATCCTCGGCAAGACCACGGCTGAGAATGTCGTGGCTGAAATCAAAGGAAGGGAAAAGCCGGAAGAAATGGTGATTCTGGGGGCTCATCTGGACAGCTGGTTCCTTGGCCCCGGAGCTGTAGATAATGCCCTTGGCGTTTCCATTGCCATGGAGACGGCCAGGATACTGAACAGCCCTGAGCTCGCGCCAAAAAGATCGGTCCGCTTTATCCTTTTTACCGGAGACGAGGAGGGATCGTTGGGTTCATTCGCCTACGTCAAAAGGCACGAAAGTGAGCTTGATAATATAGTATTGATGGTGTGCGCGGACATGACGGGCTTGACATGTCCCAGCGTTCTCAATCCCTATGGGGCCTGCCGGATCGGCGAGAAGCTCCTTGATCTCTTGCCGGTGCTTGGAGGAATGGGTATCTGCCAGGTCGAGGCTCGCTATCCCTACGATGGGGATGATTTCAATTTTGTTGCCAGGGGAGTTCCGGCTCTAGGGCTCCAAGGGCGTGCGGAAGAGGGCGGGCACAGCAATTGGAGCTGGTACCATAGCTATGCCGATACCTATGATAAAATCGAAGTCGACAAGCTCAATATGAGTACGGCCGCCATTGCCACCATCATCTATTATGCCGCTTCCAGGCCGGAACCTTTCGCCAAACGTCTCTCTCAAGCAGCGGTTATAAAATATTTCAGAGAAAACGGCCTGGACAAGACGCTCAGGCTTCAAGGAACCTGGAAGAAGCTCGGCTTCCCCGAAGAAGACGGAAATAACGAAAAGCGCGGACGATAGATTTTCCCTTTGGTCGTCCTTCGGGCGGAGATCTCCAAGATCGGGTGTGGCTGGCGGATATGCCGATGCATGACGGTGTGGAGTCTCAGAGAGGCGAGCCGCCGTGACGCTATTTTAAAAGGAGGTGATCATGTCAGATACCCTGAGAGGATTCGAATCAAGAGGAGTGGACCGTAGGAATTTCTTCAAAGGAATGCTGGGAGGGTTGGCCGCGGCGGCCATCCCGTCCGGGTTTTTCAGCAGCGACATTTACGACAATCTTGCTGCTTTGGACCAACGGCAGCTCGACCACGAAGCTCCTGACGGGGTTTATTGGGACTATGTGGCGAATCAATACATGTTCGAACCGGGTTTGATCATGATGAATAACGGAAAGGCCGGAGCCATGCCTCGCCCCGTTTACAATACGCTTGCGGAATATTTTAAAATCCAGGCAGAAAATCCTTTCAAATGTTATACGAATTTTGATGCCTACCGGGAAGAAGCCCGGTTGAGCGCGGCCCGATTCATTAACGCCGATGCCGATGAAGTAACCCTCCTCAGGAACACTACGGAAGGCCTGGCCCTTATTGCTTACGGCTTGGATATGAAGCCCGGGGATGAAGTGTTGATGAGCAACCTTGAACACCCCGCAGGCATTTACCCATGGAAGATGAGAGAAAAGCGTTCGGGAATCAGGATCAAAGAAGTCAGGCTCAACATCCCTCCGAAAAGCAAAGATGAAATATTGAGCGCGTTCGGCGAGGCCATCACAGCGCGAACCCGGATCATCCTGATCAGCCATGCCGTCTACCATACCGGACTGGTTCCTCCTTTAAAGGAACTCTGTCGGCTGGCAAAGTCTAAGAACGTTTTGGTCGCGGCAGATGGAGCCCACTGTGTAGGGATGCTCAGTCTGGACATGCATGATTTGGGAGTGGATTTTTACGCCAATAGCGGATATAAGTGGCTCGGCGCTCCCACGGGTACAGGTATTTTCTACGTCAGAAAAGAAATCCAAAAAGATGTCTTGCCGAATATCGTGGAGGTGGATTGGGGGAAAATCCCAAACGCTCTAAAATATAGTTACATCGGGAGGACATCAGATCCTCTCTATATTGCGTTGGGAGAAGCCATCCGGTTCCAAAATAGCATTCGCAAGGAGAGGATTGAACGGAGAATCAAAACTCTGGCGGCTTATCTTAAAGAAGAAGCCTCCAAGATCCCCGACGTTCATCTTATTAACGCCCCTGGACCCCTCTTTGAGCGGAGGGCTGACCGTGTTGAGCGTTGAAGGAATAAAAAATACGGATCTCGTGGATTACCTTCTCGAAAAATACAATCTTGTGATCGCCCCGATCTTCCCGGAAAAGAACGCCGTAAGGATCAGCACTCACATCTGGGTGACCTTCAAGCAGATCGATGTTCTTTTGAAGGGTATAAAAGAACTTCTGTCCTAAGGGAAAAGTTTCTAGCATCGAAAAGAAAAATAGCAAATATCCTGCCTTAGCAAAAAACCCGGTTTTGAGCAATATCTTTCCAGCCAATTTCACCATCAAAGTTATTTCTTCCTGGCTCATATCTCTTTTTCTCCCTTCCGTTGTTTGTTTCGTGTGAATTAAACACCAAAAGACGATTTCCAAAAAACTGGCGATATTGGTTTTGCTACCGCTGAATCGCTCATCCCAATAAGAAGTTTAGGACGCCTGTGCACTTTATCGGATGAGAGAAGTCTGCTTTTGACCGAACGTCTTCTCGTTAGCGGCAGTTGCAAAAGTGAGTCTTGTTCATCAAGATTGGCCCGGTCTAAAATTGAACCAATTGGCTATTGACCGAAGTCAAAAGAGGACGATACTGTGTTCTTACATTTGCTAGAATGAACAATCAGAAAAGGAGAAGATTCATGAAACATTTGATCCTCGCCATGCTAATCATTGTGCTCGGTCTGTTCCTCTATCCGCTCGCGAGCACCGGGAAAGGAAGCTCAGGATCCCCTATTCCAAAGATAGTGGCTGATAATGCGGACCAGCAGAAAACGGAACAGGCACCTCCCAAGGTTTTCGATTCCCCGCAAAAGGAAGGAACCAAAGCGACCTGCCCGGTCAGCGGCGAGGCCTTCACGATCACGAAGGATACTGTGCATTCAGATTACCACGGCAAATACGTCTATTTCTGTTGTCCTCCCTGCAAGCTGGATTTCGACAAGGACCCCGAAAAATATTTAAAGGAATCATAGCTCGCAAACAGGCTCGGAATAACCTCCCCTGTCGGAGTCGCTCTCCGTCCCGCCCGTTGCTCCCTTCAAATCGTAAGAGAAATATTCTCTTGAGATCTCTTCTCTGCGCCTCTTGGAGCTTCGCTTCGCGGGTTCGCGTCCAGCGTCTGAGATTAACGCCCAGCGAGAATTCGTCTCTGTCCGTGCTTTTGCCCCCGGGTTAGCCACCTCGTTGACCTGCTTTGAGGGTCAAAATTGGTATGGTAGATAATTGGTTAAATTGGATATTGACGAATGCCAAAAGAAGCGGATATTGTATTGTTGGAAAAAAGAGAGATACCCATGGTCGCACATTCTCTGCTTATAAAGATTGATCGGTCAAGCCGGAAGCCCATCAAGAGACAAATCGTAGAGGGAATAAGGACCCTGATCGACGAGGATGTCATTGGAATCAACTCTCCTCTTCCTTCGACGAGGGGTCTGGCTGATAGGTTGGGGGTAAGCCGCTATACAGTCAATCAGGCTTACGAAGAACTCCAGGTGCTCGGCTACCTCCAGAGCCGCCAGGGCTCCTACAACTTCACTCAGAAACGACGGAAAGAAGTTGAGTACAATCCCGAGAGGCGGAGCATCATTCCCTGGGACAAGGTGGCCAACGAATCAGCCGAAGAGCTGTATAAGAGTTATCTGAGTATCCCGGCAGCCGACCCAACCCGCTCCCGGCGGGATCAAGCAGCAATTGACTTCTCCGAGCTTCAACTCGACTCTTCTCTTTTTCCTGTGGCTGATTTCAGACGATGTTTCCATCGTGTGCTGCTCAACGGCGGACAGGAGTCTTTGGATTTTTGTTCGGCTGACGGGAATAAGGACCTTCGAGACTATATCGCCCAGCGGCTGCGCTTGCACGGCATCTCCACCTCAGCTGAGGAGATTCTTATAACCTATGGGTCCCAGCAGGCGCTGGACTTGATCATTCGCCTCCTCGCCCGACCGGATAAAAAAGTGGTCATCGAGGCCCCGACCTATTTTAACATCCTTCCCCTCCTGAGATTCAATAAGGTCAGGATATGCGCAGTTCCCATGAAAGACGACGGAATAGAGCTCAACGACCTGGAGAAGGTCTTAGAGAGAGAGAAAGTCAGTTTCGTTTACACGATTCCAAATTTCCATAATCCTACAGGGATAACAACCAGTCACCAGCATCGGGAAAGATTGCTCAATATTTGTCTGGAACATAAAGTTCCCATACTGGAGGACGGTTTTGATGAAGAAATGAAATATTTTGGTAAGCTTCCGATGCCCATCAAATCCATCGATGAACAGAATATTGTCATGTACGTCGGGACATTCTCGAAAATCCTTTTCCCTGGGGTAAGGATCGGCTGGGTTACGGCCGATAAAGGCTGTATTCAACGGCTGGCGGCCATAAAGCGCGGCTCTGATTTGCGCTGCGGGAACCTCGTCCAGGCCGCCCTCGCCCTCTTCTGCAAAGAGGGATATTACGACTTGCACTTGAAAAGATTGCATCGCATTTTCCGCAGGAAAATGGAAACAACGCTCGGAATGATGAAGGAATTCTTTCCCAAGAACGTCAGCTGGCTGCGACCTTCAGGTGGATACACGATTTGGGTGAAAATGCCGCGAAAAATGAGCGCCGCTCACCTGGACGAACTGATGTCAGAGCATGCGGTGATAGTCTCTCCTGGTCAGCATTATTTTCCTCAACAGAATCAGTCCGAATATTTTCGTTTGTCCATAGCCCGGATAGGCGAGGACCAGATCCAAGAAGGCCTGATTCGGCTCGGCAGAGCGCTGCGCAAGTTATCAACGAGGGCTTAGGATGGGGAATGGGGCTAATGATTCAGCAGAGCATATTTCGGCAATCATTTTTGTGAATTTGAATCAGTCTTAAGAGGAGGCATCATGTCCAAAACCTACCAAGTATTCATTGCTTTTTGCTTTGTCTTTGCTCTTGTCTCGGGCATCATGTTTGCCCAGTCAAAAGAAACGGGGGCCATTCAAGGCAGGATCCTGGACGAAGAAGGTGCTGCCCTGCCCGGAGCAGCCGTCACGGCATCTTCACCGAACCTCATGGGAACTCGATCGGCCGTTGCGGATCCAGAAGGCAGATACCGTTTCCCAGGCCTCCCCGGCGGTGAATATTCTATCGAGGCGACTCATGAAGGTTTCACCCCAACCAAAAAGGTGAAAGTTGTTCTCCATGCGGGGATGACCGTAACCGTGGATATCTTCCTGAGTATTGTCAAGCTCGAGGCGGAAATCAGGGTCGTCGCCGAAACTCCGCTCGTCGATGTCAGGGATTCGTCGCTGGCCAAGACCTACCTGACGCAGGAGATGCTCCAGAACATCCCGACGAACCAGGACACCACGAAACTGATGAATCTGGCGCCCGGCGTCGTTGAGATGAGCGCCTACGGCGGAGGAGATCTGACGGGCAACTCGACCCAGATCGATGGCGTGGACGTAACCGACGCCCGTTTCGGCGGCGGCAATTTCACGATGAACATCGATTATAACCTCATCGAGGAATCCCAGGTCATGGGCCTCGGCGCGCCGGCCGAATACGGGAATTTCAGCGGGGCCGTCGTCAACGTCATTACCAAGTCCGGCGGAAACAGGTTGAGCGGCGACGTCCAGGCCTATTACACCGGCAAGAGCTGGCAGAGCCAGAACATCGACCCGACGGAACATCAGTGGATGCTAGTTCCCGAGACGCCCGTCACCCGGCTATTGGACACGAGTCTCCATCTGGGCGGGCCGATCATCAAGGACAAACTCTGGTTCTTCACCGGCTTCGAGTATTATTCGACGAATTCGGAAATGCAGTCCACCCAACGGACGATTCCCACGAGCTTGCCGAAGGGGTTCTTAAAGCTCACCTATCAACCCACCGAAAAGGACAGGATTCAGGCGTTCTTCAATTACAATCATACGAACCAGGAAAGGGTCTTCTATGACACCTGGATCGCCCCCGAAGCCAACGCCGCTTATTGGGAAAACGTCTCCGTCGGGAACCTGAGCTATCTCCACACCTTCTCTCCCTCGAGCGTCTTCGAACTCAAGATCGCCGGCTATTCGATGAAGGACGCCCAGGACCCGAGCAGCGGGCACGATGTCCGGGCCCACTTCGACAATTACACTGGCGTCATTACCGGCAATTGGTATTTCTACAACTGGGCGTCATCCAAAGCCTATCAGTTGACCACTTCTTTGTCACAGCACGCCGAGAACCTCATGGGATCGCACAATTTCAAGTTCGGCGCCGAATACGGTTGGGGCCAGGGGACGAATGGATTCGATTATTCCGGCGGAGTCGTTTATTGGGACTGGAACGGACAGCCCGATTACGCCCAATCCAACAGCGGACGAGGGAACATCATCGACACCCGGCTGTCTTTCTACGTCCAGGACGATTGGCAGATCACGAAATCCCTCGTCTTCAATCCCGGACTGAGATTCAGCACTTACAGGGGAAGAGTTCCCGATCTCAGCGATCGGACCGTCTTTAAAACGACCAGTCTGGAGCCAAGAATCGGGTTCGCCTGGGACTTCCTCCAGAGTCACAAAACGGTCCTCAAGGGGCATTTCGGCCGCTACTTCGAGAACATGAAGACCTACTACATAAACGAAATGACCCCGATGCCCGACAATATTTATTATCTCGTCGGCCCGAATTGGTCATCGCTCACGGAATGGTTCAGAACCGCCGGCAACAACAATCGCTCGGTCGATCCCAACATCAAGCTCCCCTCGATGGACCAGTTCGTGGGCGGCCTCGAGCAGGTCCTGGGCAACGATCTCTCGCTGAGCGTTTCCTTCATTCACAGGGAGTGGAAGAACTTCATCGACACTGTGAACATCGGAGCGACATTTGCGCCCAAGACCATCACGAATCCGGTCACGGGCGAACCGATGACGATCTACACCCAAACCAATAGCAATAACGTCTATTACATCACCAACCCCAAGAAAGGCAAGGACATCGGAGCCGCTTTCCCCAACATTGTCAGCATGACGCCCTATCGGAAATATTCGGGTCTCCAAATCAGCCTGAACAAGAGGTTCTCCCGCAACTGGCAGGCCAACGTATCCTATCTTTACGGCCACGAAACGGGGAATTATTCCAATTCCCACACCTTTTATGTCACCTACGGCATGGGTGGGTCCGTGCTCTTCAAAGATCCCAACTATCAGATCAACGCCCAGGGCCGTTCCGTCATTAGCCCGCCGCACACCTTCAAGATCCAGACGACCTACATGTTTCCCCTCGGCATCAACCTGAGCGCCAACTACACCTATCACAGCGGCGACACCTGGACCAGGACATTCCTCGCGACAGGGATCGGCCAGGGCATTGCCTTCATCAAGGCGGAACCCCTAGGTTCCCAAAGATTCAAGGCCGCCAACAACCTGGACTTCCGAGTTGAAAAGTCGTTTTCTATGAAAAACCTCAAGCTCCAAGCTATGCTGGACATGTTCAATGCGTTCAATCAGGGCATCCCTACAGGTATTCAGGTCTGGGGGGCTTTCATGGGCCAGGCCACTTCCGTCTCGACACCGAGAACATTCAGAGCGGGTGTGAGAATCACCTTCTGATTCTTGATCTTTAAGGAATGTCGTTCAAAGGGGTCCGGGGACTTCCCCGAACCCCATCTATTCCTATATGAAAAGCAACGCAATGATAAAAACAATCATAACGCGATTTGCCGCCTCCTTTGTCCTGATCCCGGCTCTCTTCGCCCAGCCTCAATCAGTCATCTCTGGCCGTCTCGTCGGATGCGATGGCAAACCCATGAAGAAAGGGCAGGTCCATCTGATCGTCCCGTGGGAAAATTTCGATCGGATGATCTTGACCTCGGCGGATGTCGCCTCGGACGGGACTTATCGGCTGACGTTGGATCGGACCGGATTGTACATGGTCTATTTCACCGGAGTCGACCATCTGAACCTTGAGTTTCCTGTGATGCTGGAAAAACCTCTGACCGTTTCTATTTCGGCCCGGCTCCGATCTTTCTCCCCGCCGGCCGAAATCAAGGAAGTCGGCATCATCGGGGATTTCAACGCGTTTTCCAAATACGCCTCGGGCACTATGAACAAGCAGCCCGACGGAACATACTGGTCGGAGTTCGAGACGAAGGCACCGACTTTTTCATATCAGGTCGTGGGACCGTTCGGCCCCCTCGGTAAGCTCATGGCTGTCAACGGAACTCAATCCGACGATTATGTTTTCGATAAGAAATACCTCACTTCCTACCGATCAGTGATCAAGACGGCGGGCGGTGGCAAAATCCGGATCGTTTTTGATCCCAAGAAGCTCAGCCAATGTCCTTCTGAAGCAGAGCTGCGGTTTGAGGGAAATCCACTTGTGGAACAATTCGCCCGGATCTCCATGGATATTGAAAAAGGCATCGAGAAAATCAAACTGGCACGGGAGGAAGAGCCCAAACCCGGCAAAGGGACAGCCAGCATCCGCGATAATTGGGCCAAAGATCTTGACAATCTCAAAAACAGGATGTCTGGTGAAAAAGATCCGTTGCTCCGCCAGGCGTTGCTCATCGGGTACCTGCGCCTGGCCAACACAGCTGGCATTACACTTGAATCCGACCTCGCCTCCCAGGTCCTGGACGAAATTCCTCCGACCTCGCCAGTCTGGGATCTCGACCCTTGGGTTTTTCGATCGGCGGGTCACGTTCCAGGTCAAGAGGGCAAATACGAAGCCTATCTGGAGAAAGTCCTAGAACAAAACCCCGATCCCAACCTCAAAGCGGCTTTGCTCTATGGGGAATTGTCGTCGGTCAAGGAACCCGAAAAAGCGAGACGGCTCCTCGAACGGCTGGTCAAGAACTATCCTAACTCCAGGTTCACAGAATCTGCCAGACGGTCCTTTTCGCCCGAGAAAAAAGTTCAGGTTGGAGGAAAGCTTCCCACATTTTCCGTCCAGTCCTTTGATGATGCAAAAGTGGCCTTTTCAAACGCAAGCCTAAAAGGTAAATATTTTTTGCTGGATTTCTGGGCGACGTGGTGCGTTGCCTGCGTTGCAGAAATGGGGAATATTCATCAAGCCTACGCGAAGTTCAAAAACAAGGGCTTCGAAATCCTGAGCCTTTCGCTTGATTTGGACCCCAAGAATATCTCCCGGTTTCGGAGGGACAAATGGAAGATGCCCTGGCTTCATGCCTACGTCGAAGGAGGGGGGGACAGTGCGATAGCCAAAGACTTTGAGGTCGATGGGCTTCCGCGATCCATCCTTATCGATCCCAAAGGGACGATCTTGGCCAGTGGGGAAGACTTGCGAGGTTCCAAGTTAGAACGCACCCTCTCCGGATTTTTGGGCGATGACGATTCTCGATATGATGAATTGCCGGGGTATGGGAATAAATGCCCGTTCGGCGAGGATTATTATTTTACGTATCGATTTGTCCAACCTCCGAAGATCGGGACGGCCACCCTCAAAGTCGAACTGTTTGACAAGACGGGGAATAGGATCACGGATCTCGAAGTCACGGGCAATTCAGGAATGCCCTCGATGAGGGGGGCGCATGATTCGGGAGACGTTCCATTTAAGCTGAACAAGAAGGGAGATTATCTTCTGCCGGTCAACATTGTCATGCCCGGGGAGTGGGAGGTGAAGCTCCGATTTCTAAAGGACAAGAGGGTGATCTATCTCGGGAGCTTCAGATTTCATGTTTAAGAAAGCCGCCTTCGCGGGGCTATTTCTTATTTTGTTCCCCATTTTTGTCTCCCCTCGGACATTCTTGTTTTATTTGGAAGCTCAGGCTGTCGCCGGATATTCATCTGCACAGAGGAAGTACATCTATTACTCCCTTTCCCAAGAAGATGCGATGCAGAAGCCCAGCCTGGGATTTGATTATATACAACGGCTTTCGGGAGAGACTCACGATTATGGGGTTTTGGCGTTTCAGGTTCGCCTGGCCTATAACCAAAATGGAGATAAGAAAATAGAGGCCCAGATCTACAATGCTTACTTCAAATACAAGGCGGGTTTTTCCGATATCTGGATCGGTCACAGCCGCCCCGCCTTGGGAATTTCTTCCTATTTGGATAGTCATTCTCAGCTCCTGCCCACTCTAGCAATGATGGGCTATGGATTTGATCGTGATTGGGGCATTGGACTGAGCCGCGATCTCGCCTGGGGGGATGTCTCTGCTTCTTTCACCGCAGGATCGGGAATGCCGCTTTATCTCAGAGGGAATTACCTGGCAGCGGTCCGGATCTCCGGGGGAGTTCTGAACAGAGACAACTTCAACATAGGATTCTCATTGGCCTCAGGAAAAACATTGGATTCTATGGGCTATCACCTAGTGTCGCCGGATCCAATCGGGTTTCAATTGGCAGCGCTGGATTTGGCCTATTTGTGGAGGAACTTTGAAAATAGAATAGAAATAATGGCCGGAAAAAAGAATGAGCAGAATGTGGCGCTCCTTTTCTGGCGGCTGGGAACAAACTTCCTGGGGGAAAATCGCCTGAAATTTGAAGTCCAGCCCGTTTTGATGAAGATTGGGCCGGTCACAGATTATCAACTTTCCGGGGGAATATCCTTTCAGGTGAGCACAGATCTGGCTCTCCGTTCCTTGTACCAATATCTTCATGAGACCCGTGATCAGAGAATTGTATTTCAAATTTATTATTATAAGGGGCTATGAGCCATGATTCTTTTGGTCGGGTTGCACCCGATGTTGCTGAGAGGGGCTTCTTAGCAAGCGCGCGCTGCCCTAGAACGGAGGTCATCGATTGAAAAGACACCATCGGCCAAGTTTGATAATTCTGATCTTGTCCCTATCGACTTTTCTTCTGTATGCAGCTGTCGGCTGTGATTTGAACGACCCCGACCGCGATGTCAAACGCCTGTTCCCCGAGTCCACAGGCTTTAAGACTCTTTATGTTTCAATAAGTCAAAAAGGGGGCGAATCCCTTTTACGACAAATCGAGGAGCGCCTGGGAGACAAATTTAAAGGTCTCTTTGAAACCATGAATGTGCCATACACGATGTACCGGATTTACAAAGAGAAAGAGCTCGTCGGATACATCCATGGGGTCAACCAGAAAGGTCAGTATGGAGGAATTCAGGTCTTCCTGGCCCTGGATTTGGAGGGCAAGATCAGGTCTTTCTATTTTCAAAAGTTGACGTCCAGGTCCTCGGGCCTCTTCCGGGACCCAGAATTCTGCCGACAGTTTGTCGGGCTGGATCTCAAGGATTTTTATCGTTATGACGTCGTGTCAGGGAAAGAGACCATCGCGGGAAAAATCACCCAGATCCAGAATCCTGACCAGGCCTCTGAAGCTGATTTCAAGGCCGCCCTCCGGGCCACGAAGAAGAATCTAATTCTGGTGGATGAGTTTTTATTGGGCAATAAATATCTGAGCGAATTCAAATCTTCTGAAGGGGCGACAAGATGATCACTGTTTTCCAGGTGGCGACCAAAAATCTTCTTCGTAAAAAAAGTCGAAGCGTTTTAACCATTGTCGGAATCGCTCTGGCGGCTTGGGTTCTGGCGAGCCTCTTCGGCTTCAATAAAGGTTATGAGTCATCTTTGAACCGGGATATTGATAACCTGGGCTACCAGGTGTTGGTTTGCGCCAAAGGCTGCCCTTATGAAGCGGCGACTCTGATGCTCAAGGGAGGGACCGGCCTCCGTTACATGAAAGGCGAGATAGTCGATCAGGTCTCCAAGCAATCGGAGGTAGAAAGACTGACGCCGATGTTAATGCAGGCCGTCTTCGACCCCAATAAAGGAGAAAGCGGCGGCATTTCGGCTTATCTCGGCGTCGACCCGAAAACCTTCCCTCAAATGAAGAGTCTTTTACGATTCAAGCAAGGGCACTGGTTCTCAGATCCAGACGCCAACGAAGCGGTATTTGGCTACGAAGCCGCCGAGCTTGAGCAGCGCGAGGTCGGAGACAGGACTCTCATTCCCGAGAAAAATGTTGAGCTCAAGGTGGTCGGCATACTCCAACGCACCGGGACTCAAGATGACGGCACGATCTTTTTGCCTCTCAAGACCGTCCAAAGAATATTTGGCCTCAAAGACGAACTCACGGCGATCGGAATCAAGGTCAATAAAGAGGCCGATATCAACAAGTTTGAAGAACGGATGTACACTCTGCCCGACGTCCAGGTCGTCAGCCTTTCTCAAGTGAAGAATACGATCATGACCCTGGTCTCGACGGCCAAGGTGATGGTGTTTTCCATCGCCTTGATCGCTGTCTTGATCTCGATTATGGGGGTGATCAATACCATTCTGATGTCCGTCATGGAGCGGCGCCAAGAAATCGGCATCCTCAAAGCCATGGGGGCCGTCCTCTGGGACGTCTTCAAGCTCATCTGGCTCGAGACAGTGATCCTCTGCCTTTTTGGTGGAATCATGGGGGCCGCACTGGCGTTTGGGACTGCCAAGCTGACCGAAATCTTGATCCGCCGGCTTTTGCCTTATGCTCCCAGCGGAGGTCTTGTCAAGATCGATGCCCCCCTCGTGATTTTCACTCTGGGCTTGGTCGTCTTGATCGGCTTTTTTAGCGGCGCGTACCCGGCTTGGAAAGCGGCCAGAGTGCGGCCTTTGGAATCCATGCGGAGTGAGGCGGAATGATGAGCGACCAAACGCAGGCTGCAGTCGGAGCCAGGGGTTTGACCAAGATCTTCCGTCGAGGCAGCGAAGACATCTTGGCAGTCAACGAAGTCTCGCTCGAGATCGAAAAGGGCCAATTTGTTGCTTTCGTCGGTCCCTCCGGTTCGGGCAAGACGACACTCATCAATATCCTGGGTTGTCTCGATAACCCGTCTTCCGGAGAGCTTTGGATCGAGGGAAGGAGGATCTTCGCGCAGGGGAAGAAACTCAACGAGGCTGCCTTGACCAGAGTTCGGAGAGAGATTTTTGGCTATATTTTTCAGAAGTTCTATCTCATCCCCACTTTGACCGTGCTAGAGAATGTGATGCTTCCATTCGTATTTTACAAAAAGCACGGTGCCTCAGAAAGTGTAGAACATGTGCTCAGGATGTTGGGCATAGACCACCGGAGAACCCATTTGCCCGGCGAGATTTCCGGAGGGGAGATGCAGCGAGTCGCCATAGCTCGGGCTCTCGTGAACAAGCCCAAGATCCTTCTGGCCGATGAGCCCACCGGGAATCTGGATGTCAAACGGAGTGAAGAAATTGGCTGCATCCTCAAAGAATTGAACGAGAGAGAGGGGCTGACGGTCGTCCTGGTCACCCACAATCCCACCCTCGCCAAGATGGCCCATCGTATTTTTGAGCTCAAGGATGGCCGGTTGAATATTGATTCCTGATTCATTCCCGACTATATTCCTGTTTGTTTGAAATAAAGGAGGATCAATGGAGGTAAGAAAAGAGTTTCCGGAACTCAAGAACATCGTGTACTTGAACAGCGCGGCGGTCGGGTTGATTCCATTGCGCTCGAGGGAGGCCTTGGTAGGCACTCTAAAAGAGCGAGAGTACTCTGGAGAGAAGAGAATGGGGATTCGCGACGAGAGAGAAAGGTTGGCTCGGGAAAAAATCGCAAAACTGCTCAATGCCTCAAGGGAAGAGATTTGTCTGGTCTCTAACACATCCGAGGGCCTGAACATAATAGCCCAGGGGTTGGACCTTGGAGAAAAAGATAATGTTGTTATCGCCAAACACGGATTTCCGGGAAATGCCGTGCCCTGGCTGAACCTGGAGAAGAAAGGTGTTTCTCTGAAGATCGTCGAGTCTGATTATGGGGAGAATGCCACTGCTAAGATGCTTGCCGCCGTTGATCAGAACACTAGAGTTCTGGCCATAAGCTTTGTTGAGTGGATAGATGGCTTCAGGTACGATCTCCAGATGATAGGAGATTTTTGCCGCAAGCGCGCTATCGTATCGGTCGTTGACTCCATTCAAGGAGTGGGGGCGATGAAACTCGATGTGCGCTCATCCCAAATTTCATTTCTCTCGAATGGGGGGCCTAAATGGCTCTTGTCTCCCAATGGGACAGGATTTATTTATGTAAGCAAGGACTTACTGCCTAAGATAGATATGAAATATCTTGGCTATCTGAGTATCTCCAAAGATGCGATGGATTTTGACTATGACCTGACCCTAAGAGAGGACGCTACGAGGTTCAGAGTTGGCACTATCAATGATTCGGGTATCGCAGCCATGGACAAGTCTCTGGATTTGATTCTCGAAGTGGGCATAGAAAAGATTCAGAAACACATTTTGGGCCTGACCAACTATGCTTCGGAAAAGCTGGCCTCCAAGGGGTATGAAATTTTAGGTGACTTCAAAGAAGAAAACAGGTCGGGAATACTTGCCTTCGGGGGAAAAGAGGTCAAGAAGACCTATGAAAAGTTGATCGAGCGAAATATTATCGTCGCTCGGCGAAAGGACTGGATCAGAGTGTCGCCCCATTTTTACAACACTCAAGAGGACGTCGATCGGATGTTGGAGATTTTGTGATCGTTCGGGGACAGAGGGCGGGGCGACGACTTGGAGCATGATCCAGGAGGAGTCAAAAGTTATGTTGGCAACATATCCGTGGTTATCCATCGTTCCCCCCCTTGTTGCGATATTCATAGCCATCAAGTTCAGGCAAGTCATCGTGGCGTTGTTCCTGGGCATCTGGATCGGCGCAACGCTGATGGCAAACGGGAATCCGTTTACGGGACTCGTCGGATCCATAGAGCGGTGTCTTGAAGTCTTCAAGGACACCACTCTGACGAAAATCATTTTGTTTTGCTGTTTTATCGGAGCGATCCGGGCTTTCGCCCAGCGTTCAGGCGGGATCCACGGCTTTATTGAATATCTTTCCAGGCGCAACGTCGTCAAAAACCGCCGCCAGGCGCAGTTCTTAACGGCGGCCGTCAGCACATTGATACCCATCGAGTCCAGCATTAACATCCTTGTCTCCGGAAGCATCTCGCGTCCCCTCTACGATAAGTTCAAAATCTCGCGGGAGAAACTGGCTTTTTTGTGTGTTTCATTTTGCGCCCCGATTTGCACCTTGATTCCTATCAACGCTTGGGGCGCGTATGTCTCGGGCGTTATGGCAGGGCAGGGTATTGCCCATCCATTCAGGGTGTACATCAAGGCCATTCCCTTGAATTTGTATTCGATTTTCGCGATCGGATTCGCAGTTCTGCTCATTGTTATCCAAAAGGATTTCTTCGCCATGGCGAAGGCCGAGAAGCGCGTACGAGGAGGAGGAAAGGCTTTAGAGGAGTCGGCGTCCTCCCTGATCTCCACTGAGGTTTTTGCGATTGAGCCCAAGGAGGGAATCGTGCCACGCGCTTCGAACATGCTGGTTCCGCTTGTGACCATGGTCGTTGTCATGATCGCCAGCATGTTCATAACCGGACGGGGCCATTTCACGGAGGGTTCTGGCTCGACATCCGTGTTCTACGCGGTGACTTTTGCCATCGTGGTCGCCGGACTAAAATACCGGCTGTCGGGAATCATGTCCTTTGATGAGATCTCCGGCCTGTTCTTCAAATCCGTCGGAGGCCTGGCCGGACTGGGGTTTCTCATGACCTTCAGTTTTGCCCTCAGCCGGCTTTGTCTCGATCTGAAAACGGGAATATTCGTGGCCGGCGCGACGCAGCATTTCATCGATCCGAAGTTTATTCCTGCCATCCTTTTCATTCTGACCGCGTTCATTTCTTTCTCAACGGGAACATCCTGGGGGACATGGGCTATCATGTTCCCGATCGGACTCGGATATGTTCAGGGAATCAATACCGCGACTCTCATCGTGATCGGGGCGATGATGAGCGGAGGCGTTTTCTGCAATCTCTGCTCGCCTTTTGCCACAGAAACAATCATGTCTTCTTTGGCCTCGGAATGTAATCACATCGATAACGTGAAGGCTCTTCTCCCTTACGCGTTGACGATAGCCGTATTCACGGCCATCGTGTTTTTGGTCATAGGAATAATTCTCTTTTAACCGGCGACGGGATTTGAGGAGCCGGATATGGCCCTCCATGGGGCGCAGCCCAGCGGGACCTCAAGCCCGCCCGAGGTGAGAGGGAGACGAAACTATGAGTGTGTTCGATTGGGGCCTTTATCCTGAAGCCGAGAATCATCTAAGATGGCTGGTCGAAAGTGCCTTGCAGAGGTCGCGAACCGTGCGCGAGCTCGCTTCTGAGATCGAGAAGGGGACTTCCACCGATTTCTTCGAATGGGTCGATCATCTCGTTCTGCCCAAGGGAAAACTCGACATGAAGAGGCTCCTGGAATTGCATTTCGGAGAGAGCGTGAGAGACGGGTTCCGCGTTTTTAGTCTCCAGGGCTCGACGCTCTTCCCTTTGGTCGAAGGACGAGAAGAAGAGGTCGTGCTCGGGCCGGAGAGCCTGAGCGAATTCTGCTCGGTCCACTTTCCCTCAGCCGAGATTAAGAATAAATCAGAATCGGCTTATCAAAAGATTAGACTTATCCAGGAGGGAGGACTCATCCTGTCGGCCCTGGAAAGGCGAGGTTGTGGCGGCTTCTCGGCACCCGGATCAGACGACGTGGACGCGTATAGACGCGCCTTAGAAGTGTTCGGCACAAGGAACCGGGCTTTTGATACGGCCGATGAGGGTTTCAGATACTTGGGAGGGCTGATTGAGGATGCCGCGAAGGGGCTCACGAGCGCCCGCTGCTTGGATGCCTTCTTCCGCGCCGAGCGAGAGTACTGGCAATCCAAGAACGAGGCGGCCCGGGTGCAAAAGGCCAGGCAGGATTCTCAGGGTTTGGGCTGGGGGAACGTGGACCATCACACCTTCCGCTCCTCCAGGGCAAACTTCGCGGATTTGGTCCAGATATTTGAGCGCTTGGGGATGAAACCCAGGGAGCGATACCATGCCGGGGCCCAGGCGGGTTGGGGAGCTCAGATTCTAGAGCACCTCGAGAGCGGGGAAGTGGTCTTCGCCGATGTCGACCTGGGAGCTGAGGAGAAAGAGGCAGATTTTTCCCGGCAGCCGTTGGCTGAAAGAGACCAATTGGGAACCGTGGGGCTTTGGGTCGAGCTGCACGGAGAGAGCATCTTTCAAGCCGGCCTTCATCACCTCGCCGCCCGTTTCAGGTTCGAAGATGTCACCTCCGATCTGAAGGCCGAGGGAGTGGGCATGATGAAGCCGTTCTCGAATTTCCCTTTCTTGAGACAAGCATTCACTATGGGCGAAAAATGGACACCCAGCCGGGAGAGGCTAGAGGGGCTCGCCGCCAGGGGGTCCATCGATAACGCCCAGAAAGATAAGTTTCTTTCAGACGGCGCGATCGGGAGCCATCTGGAGAACACGCAGCGAAGACAGGGGTTCAAAGGCTTTAATCAGGATTCGGTGAGCGTCATCATCAAGGCCACAGACCCCAGGAAGAACGCGATTAAAGGGGCTTGAGGCCTGAGCGGCGCATACGGACCACCCACTCCTTAACGGTAAAAGGAAGTCCTAATCTGATCTCCAAGCGTAACGGCCAAATTATAGGCTTTAAGGCCGAGCGCATTAGAATAAGAGCTGAGGAACGAGCGAGCGAGAGACTTGTCTTTCTTATAGAGTTCCAGCGCCGCGGTCTCGACACTTCCCCGCATCCCGAACTCTTCGTCTTCAAAATTCTTCCAGATGCCGGCCACATAGTCGATGGCCCTGACTTCGGACCCGCCGATCTTCTTTTTCTCTCCATAATAACGATCCACCAGATTCTCGAGAGAGTTGAAACTCCAGAATGCGTTTTCGCGGTCAAAGCCGGGTGTAATAAAGGAATATGGCTTGGGGAAATCTAGAACGCCCAGATAAAAAGGGACATAAACGCTCGAACACGGAGTTCCCGCCGAAAGCCACAACACGCCGCCGATCTCGTGAGGAAGCCAGCTTCGGAGCTCAGCGACGCTGCTGGCGTCGGTCGACATGACGCAGATCGTACGCCCTGAAGTGCGATGGGGGGAGCCTTTCTCGTACTTTTGGCTGCGGTCGTACTCAGTGCCTTCGTAGTGATCTCGAAAAAGAGCCATGAGGTCCCGAGAGGTCAATTTTTTCTGGGGGACAGCGGTGAGCGGGTTGGCCTCTTCTTTGAATTGTGTTCCGGCCAGGAGGCAGTTTCCCCGCCATTCTCGCCGGGTATTGTAAATCGCTCTTCCAACTTCGGGAGTGCCGTAGACTTCGCTGAAATCGAACGGCTTTTCCGCAGAATTGTACCAGCCTTTTTTTATGGCATAATCGATGAGGTTCGAAGATCCAAGAAAACGGGTGCTGTCTTTGAGGTCGATCTGACCGATCCGGAACCGGTTGGCCAGGACCACGAATTGGTCGTCGGGAACCTTCTGGGCGACCCAGAGGCCGCCGATGACGACTTCCATCCACCAGCCCTCACTGGGGTCGGCGATGCTGAATATATCCCCGTCTTCCCCGTTATGGCTGCGATAGCCATACTTCTCGATGAGCCCGCCCATCGTTTGGACCGCCTCTCTGGCGCTGCGCGAGCGCTGTAACGCGAGAGTCACGAATTCTTCGAGGTCGATTCCCCGTCCGTTCTGAAAAAATTCTTTTCGGCAGGACCCTGTATCATCGACGATGGCGACCTGGAGTTCGTTGATCCCGTTGCATTCGGCGGCGGGCCAGATAAAAGCAAAGGTCTCAGGGGCCTCAGGGATTGTCTGGCCGTCTTTAAGCCGGAAGAGCTCGCCGGGTTTGTGGTGTTCTCCCGCGTTCCAACAAAGGGGCTTGAGGTAGCTCCCCCAGTCTTCATTGTGCCCGAGGAGGACGGCGCCGTCGGAAGTGGCGTTCTTTCCAGCGATAATGGATGTGCAGTGACCTCTAAGGTCTGATATAGGAACATACAGATTTTCATTGGCGCGGGCACTCTGGTTGAGGTGTCCTAAAAAAAGAAGCAGACTGGCGACAAAGACCAAGATGACAAGATATAGGCTCCGAGATTTTCGCATCGTCCTCTCCTCTGCCGGATTCCGGCGTTTTTTTCCCGCTCTTTCAGGAGCGTCTATTTTTGATGGCTTCCTAAGATCGTTTGTAAATAATTCCGCCCTTCATGACGAAGCGCACATCGCGCACGACTTGAATATTTGTCGTCGGGTCTCCGGCGACGGCCACGATGTCTGCCAGGAAATTGGGCCGGATCCGGCCGAGCTGATCCTGCAACCCGATGATCTTGGCATTGACGGCGGTAGCCGCCAGCAAAGCCTGCGAAGGAGTCATGCCTCCGCGCACCATCCACTCGATCTCGCGGTAATTGGTGCCGTGCGCGAAAACGCCGACGTCGCTCCCTAATCCGATTGTCACACCTGCCGCCATTGCCAGTTTGAAGGCGCGCAGGGCCTGCTGCATTCCAACCGTGAGGGGCTGCCCTTGTTTGTAGCCTTCGAAATACTCCGCGTAAGCCTCCTCGGCCGTTAGAGTGGGCAAAAACGCGACCCCATGCTGGGCCATGAGGCGAAAAACCTCTTCCGTGCCGCCAAAGCCGTGTTCGATCGTATCCACCCCGGCCACGGTCGAGCGGCGCATCCCCTCTGCCGTCGTAGCGTGAGAAGACACCGGCCGGCCGGCGGAGTGGGCTTCTGCGACCAGTACGCGCAGTTCCTCCTCGCTAAAGGTCGGTACCGTGCCGCTCACACCGTGCCGGTAGTCCGCATACACCTTAACCCAGTCCGCGCCGTGTCCGACTTGCTCACGGACCGCCTTCAGGATCTCCATTTGGCCGCTCACTTCCTGGCCGCCTTTTGGCAAAATGAGGTCGGGTGCAAAACCGGCCGGGCCCGGCCCGTAGCTCGCGGTCGCGACGATCGCGAGAGTCGCGATCTGCAAGCGCGGTCCCGGAATCAATCCCTCCCGGATGGCCCGCTGGACGGAAACGTCGGCATACCCCGCGCCTTCGGTTCCGAGGTCACGCAGAAGGGTGAATCCCGCCATCAATGTGCTCTTGCAGTGGAGGACGGCTTCGATGGTCCGGTAGGCGAGGGGCTCCTTCAACACCTGATCATTCCAGAGCGTCTCGTTATAGGGATGGAGGAAAATGTGCGAATGAATGTCCATGAGGCCGGGCAGAAGCGTCATTCCCTGAAGCTCGATCGTTTGTGAACCCTTGGGGACTGAGACCTGGGCCGCCGGCCCAACAGCGGCGATCCTATCTGCTTTCACGAGGACGACCCAACCGCCGTGAACCTTGCCATCCTCGGCATCGAAAACGGCCGCAGGCCGGAGGAGAACAGCCGCCGGCGCACCTTCGGCCTGGGGAGGCAGCCCGCCTGACAGATTTCGTGGAGAAGACGCCAGAGTCAAAGGTACGGCGAGCCCGGCGCTGACGAGAATGAGAAACGAGATTTTGCGGATTCTTTCGTGGGTGCGGTTTCTCATTTGCCTCCCTCCTCGGGTCTATCCGGGCAAGGCGCACGGAGCACCCCAAAAATCTTCGCCTTGTCCCTGTATCGAAGATGGTAAACTAGGGGAAGAGAGGATGTCAAGGCGGACCCCTTTGACGCAATTAAAAAGGCAATTGACGTTTTTGTCCAAAAAGACGACAATAAAAATAAAAAGGAGCAGAGCAGGATGGAGTCAGAAAAAAGGGCCAGGGCTCGCAAAATCTATAACAGGATCATCGTCCTGGAGCGAAGCGAAGTCGTCTCCGATCAATTTCGGAATTTTCGATGTGATGGGCTTATCTTGAACGTAAGCCAAGCGGGCCTGGGTTTGAGCACGGACCTTCATCTGAGGGAGGGAGAAATCGTAAAACTCTTTCTTCCCCTGAAGGAGTTGGATATCACCGTGCCGGTTATGGCCCAAGTCAAATGGTCGAGACGCATGTCTTCAGCCTGTCAGTCGGGTCTGAGGTTTTTGAGCTAGGATCCTCGCCTTCTAAGACAAAAGAGGTATCTATCCGGGCGGTCTTGATTTCCCCAGCGTTTGTTAACCCTGGAGCAAAACCAACATAATAAGCAGTCTGCGTTATCTTGAATTGGACACACGGGCCCGAGAACGCCCCGTCGCGTCCAGGCTGGATATTTTGGATCAACCTTGATAATATTCCGGTCAGCATGCCGAAAAAAGCCGTCACCTCGATCAGAATTGACCTCGACCCGCGGATGAAAATCTGCCGGAGAGCCCTGGCCGTCGCCTGGGGATTTTACGCGCTCTTCCTCCTCGTGATCATGCTTTCGTCTTACCTTCTTGGCAACGAACCGCGCCTCTGGGGACTACCGCGCTGGGTGGCCGTCGGGAACCTCATCGTCCCGGCTTTGTTCGTCGTCGCCCTCGTTTTTGTTGTCGAGAGATTCATTCCCGACGTCTCTTTGAGTGACAATGATAAATCGGGATCCGGGAAGAAAGCATGAACGGAGGGGCCGCCGGGGCTGATCCTGAATATGGAGGCTGCCCGTAGCTTCAAATTCGATCGTGTTGAATAGCAATCTTGGAGGGGAGGACAGTATGTCAACTATCGGACGACGTGAGTTTCTGAAAGGTGCAGGGGTGGGGGCCGCTGCGTCGGTGGCATTGGCGTCTGCGGGAGGCCTCGCGGCAGCGAGGAGGTTGAGCCCTCGCGCGCGCGGCCTGGCCGCCATTGGCGATCGGGTTGATCCGTGGCTTGAGATTGACCCGGCTGCGCTGCGCTTCAACGCAGCCGCGATCTCCACGAAAATGGACGGGAAGCCTGTCCTGTCCGTGCTGAAGTGCAACGCCTATGGATTGGATCCGGGGATTGTGGCGCCAGCCCTCGAGCCGGCGTCACAGGTTTGGGGGTATGCCGTCGTGAAGGCCGAAGAGGTATTTGCCGTTCGCGATGCGGGTTGCCGAAAGCCGATCGTGATGCTGGGGGATTTTGCTACGAGCGATGCCCCGGAGCTCATTCGCCACGACGCCGCGTTATGTACCTACAGCGCAGAGTCTGCGAACCGCTTCGTGGAACTGGCAAAAAAGGTTGGGCGGCCCATCAAGATACAGGTCAAGATCGATGTGGGTCTCGGGCGCCTCGGAGTCCCGTACTACATAGCCGAACAATGGGTTGCCGATCTGGTGGCGACCGGTGCGGTCAAGATCGGCGGCATTTTCTGCAACCTGGTCGAGGTTGACGCCGCCGCGGAGCACTTGCGTCGCTTCAAGACAATAGTCAGCAATCTGCGGGGCAAAGGTTTTGAGGTGGGCAAGGCGCATGCTGCGTCGTCCTATTCCATTACGCATTTGCCGTATTGCGCCCTGGAGATGGTACGTCCCGGAATCATGTCCTACGGCGTGTACGCCGATGGCACGCCGGCGGGATTTATGGATCTGCATGTCGCCCACCGATTGCGCGGGCGCGTGATCCGTGTCAACCGGCTGCGGGCGGGCGACGGTGTCGGGTATGGCCAGACCTTTATCGCCAAAATCCCGACGTGGACCGCGATTGTCATGTGCGGCTGGTCAGATGGTTATTTCTATGAACCCAACACCAAGGTTCAGGGCTTGATCGATGGCAAGGCCTATTCCTTAATCGGCCGGACGGCGAACACAACGATCCTAAACCTGGGCCCTGAAACGGTTGTGAAGGAGGGCGATATTGCGACCATGGTGGGCCCCGAGCCAGGCATGCGACCGAACGAACTGATGCTCCAGTCCAGCGGCGGTAAAGATGACGGTGGGTACATGCAGATCCGTTACAGCAGCAGCCTGCCAAGATATGTGGTTGGTTAGGATCGTACAGCAAAAAACGAACTCTATATTCCACCTCCCAGTTCTTGGATTAGGTCAAAAGGCCTAGGGTGTAAACAGTCACGCGCGCCTACCCGATAGCGATTTCCGCTGCTGGTAAGGCCGAGCGCCAAGAACGGGTTCGTCCTATCCAAACCAGCATCCGGTACCAGCCGCGAGGTAAATACAGAAAGCGGTTAAGAATTTACCTACAAGCCTCAAAATAATTTACTTATTTACTTGACAAGCCATATTGGTGCGTAGTATAGGAAGATTCAGAACCCTTTCAATGAGGAGACTCGAGATGGAAGAGATGGATGTGATTGGAGTCTCGAATTACTGTGGTCTTGCCAAAAGAACGATTTACAACATGGTTTCGACGGGGAGGATTCCTTATCGAAGGCTGTCTGAAAAAAGAGTCATCTTCAATAAGGAAGACATCGACATCTGGTTGAAAAAGCGCCAGGAAGCCAAGCGGCAAAAAAAGCCTCTTTCGAATATCCTCGATGAAGAGCGCTATGGCGATCTGCTCACTCGAAAAGAAGCTCCCGTACCAGAAAAAACAGAAAGGGGACTTTCCGGAACTGAAAAAGACCCCCGCCCAGCGGAAATAATGCAACCCGCAACCGCAGCAGCAGGGCCGAAACCTCCCGTCTTGATGCGTTTGAACGCTCTTCAAGTCGGAGTCTTGGGTCTCTTCCTAATTCTAGTGGGCTGGGGCGGGGGAATCCTGTTTGTCAAGACAATAATCAATACAAACAAAGAGAAAAGTATGGCTCAAGCTTTCTCTTACGCCATAGAAATCGCCCCCATGGTCGGCAAGGCGACAATCAACAGCATCGATTTCGACCAGATGGCCGATGAGAAGGGCAATATCCGGCTGACGTTGGATTATCATTCCAAAGCCGTCGAGCTGGAGGGGTCGGCTTCGGATCCCCGGATCGAACCTTTTCTCGTTACTTCCCTGATGAAAGAGAACGAGGGCTATGCCATCAAATTGAAGATCATAGATGCGGTTCAAAATCGGGTGATCAGCCCAGAAATTCAAAAAGCGCTCGTTCATGCCGTCGCTCAGGAAAAAGACCCCATCATTCGATTGAAAGCCATGACCGTGCTTGCTAAACACATGGATTCGAAGGAAGTGCGCGAGGCGCTCCTCGACAGGTTCAAGAACGACGAAAATACGGGAATCCGATACAAAGCTCTCGAGCTCATCGAAAGCCACCTCGACGAGGACGTTTTGTCTATTATAAAACGGGCGCTCATGAAGGAAAGCGCCCAAATTATCAAGAACAAGGCCAAGGCGATCATCGACAAAGCGGGAAAAAATCGCACAGAGAGCACTGTTATCTAAGAAAACAAAAAGGCAGAATAAGAGAAAAGCCGAAAGGAATAAACGGAATCATAGATGGCGAAGCGGCGCATTGCAGCCTGTTCTCAGCGCATCCCCTGTGCCGCTCCTTTTCTTTGCTCCATTCGGTTCTTCAGCGTCCTCCTTTTCTTCGCCGGAAGTCTCATGAGCGTGTCCGCTCCGACCGCTTCATTCGCGTCTTCTCCGTCTGCCCTGTTCGCTGACGCATCCACGGAGGGTCAGCGGACGAAGCCTCCCGCCCTACCTGACGAAAACATCGTTATTCAGAATCACAAAGGTTCTATCACCAAGGAAAATCCCAAGGGAGGATTCGTCGTCGATAAGGTCATAGGGAACGTTGAACTCATGGCCAACGGCTCGATCTCCGTCGGCCTGGTGGAGGGGAACCTCAACGCGGTGACGACTGCAGGCGATATCAAAATCGAGGACGTCCGGGGCACAGTCACCGCCCTCACCCAAGTCGGGAACATCACCGTACAAAAAGCCCTCAAGCACGTCTTTGCCCAGGCGGAAATGGGGGAAATCATCGTTCATTCGGCTCCCTCCGCGGAAGTGCACAACATCTTCGGCGGGGACGTCAAGATCCTGGGTGCCTCCAAATGGGCAAAGGTCGTCACCAAAGGCAATATCGTCGTCGTCTTGAATGCCGAGCCGAACGTCGAGATGAACTCTTCGGAGATCTGTAATCTCTCCTCGACAGAAGGGGACATTACCCTTTATCTTCCAGAGAATCTGGGCGCAGACATCGAAATCCGCATGCCGTTGTCCAAGGATCCCAAAAAAGAAACCCATATCGTTTCCGCGTTCACGCTGAAGAAGTTCATGCAGAAATGCGACACGGAGAGCATCCTGACGCTTTCCACAAGCATCAACGACGGCGGGAAAAAGATCAGCCTTTATGTCGAGAAGGGGAACATTTTTATCAAGATTCATCAAGAAGATCAAAGACGAAAAGGTTAAATAAGGAAATACGATCATTGAGGCGATGCATTTTAAAAGAAAAAATGAAGTAGAGGATGGTAACCCTTTGAATCCCTGGGGCGGGACGGCAAGAGTTATTGATCCATCCCCTTTGCTTATTATAGGGGATACGGGAATATCGATTCAAGCGCTCAGCCTCCTGCACGGTGAAGATCAAAAGAAGGAGGGGAGAATGAGCACTATCACTTAACGGCTTTCTCCAAAGGCAAAAGGGATATATAAAACGCAAATGGAAAGAACTCAATGGAGGGTAAATTGAAAAAGAAACTATTCGCAATCAGTCTTTTAGCACTCTTCGCTGCCGTGTTTTGCCAGGATGCACTTGCCCAGATTCGGGAAACCGGCACGATCCACGGTTATGCCCGGGACGAACAAGGAGGACCGCTTCCCGGCGCCACGATTTCTATTTCCGGTCCGAATCTCATAGGAGGGCGAAAAACCTACATAACCGACAAGAACGGGTATTATCGGTTTCCCACTCTCCCTGTCGGTCCGTACACGGTTTCGGCGGAGCTTCAAGGATTCGGCAAATACGTCAGAGAGGTCGCCCAGCTTCATGCCAATGTGTCCTTCGCCGTCGATTTCAAGATGAAACAGACTTCGGTCAATGAGGAGATCATCGTCACCGCCAACACGCCTACAGTTGATATCACGAGCAGCTCAACGGACAACATGGTTTTGTCGGATGAGATCATCATGGCCCTTCCTACCCCAAAGGAATTAGGCTCGCTTGCGGCATACGCACCTGGAATCGTAGTCACACAGCTGGGCGGGGGTAGAGAAGGCAGCTATATGGCTTCTCTTGGAAATGGAACCGGTCAATATAACAAGTATTCGTTTGACGGGCTGGACGTTTCCAACTCCTCGGGACGGATGAGTTTTTCTCCTGACTTCAACGTGGTCCAGGAGGCCACGGTTTCGGCGATTGGGCTTCCCGCCGAATTCGGGGGCTACACCGGGGCTGTGCTGATGGCCATCAGCAAATCCGGTTCGAACAAGTTTTCCTCTTTGGAGGAATTTTGGTACAACGGGAGACGATGGAATTCCCAGAACCTGGGGAAATATCCCGCGGACAAATTCTTTGACCCCGCAGATAAAACAGAGAAATTTGAAGCCGGTTCTTTCCTTGATTTCGGCCTGCAGGTCGGAGGGAAGATCATTCAAGACAAACTTTGGTATTTCCTTTCCGGGGAACGGACACAAATGAAGAATTATCCCTTGGGGACTTCGGCGGTCCGGACAGACTCCTATTTGAAAGGATTCATGAAACTGAGTTATCAACTCAATCCCTCGATGAAAATGAATTTCGCGACAAGCTACGACGGAAAAAAGTCATACAATATCAATGCCGGCCCTTGGCTGAGCTACGACGCAGATTCGACCAGGTCTTCGCCCGGCGCTCTGGTCAACTTAAACTTGACCTCCATTATTTCGAAGAACAGTATCCTTGATATGAAATTGGGCTACTATATGGAGAGATTATGGGAAACTCCCTTGAATGGATTGGAGGTTTCCTCACATCAGGATGCGGGAACCGGCCTAACATACGGGAATTCCCCGCTTGTGATAAGAGGTCAAGACAACTCCTTCCAAGGCAGCGTCAACTATACCCACTATATCCCCAAATTGATAATGGGCTCTCACGATCTGAAATTCGGAGCGGAGATCATCAACTCGTGGCCTCATTATGAGGAAATCACGCCAGGGGGAGGAGCCTGGTATGTTGATATATTCGGAGATCCTTTTATGAAAGTCGTGACAACGCCCGCGGTCATGAACACTGACCAGCGGTACTCCACTTCCACTCTCTTTGCCCAGGACAGCTGGTCAGTGACCGGCAGATTGACCTTAAATCTCGGCCTGCGGCACGATCACTCCCGGTACAAGATCCCGACTTTTGATGATCCCAGTTATCTTTACAAAGGTAATAGTCTTTCTCCGCGCGTGGGTTTTTCCTATGACGTGCTAGGGGACAGAAAAAATGTCATTAAGTTCCATTATGGGCTTTACTATGACAAAATGTCCAAGGACGTTATCAGCACTGCCGACGCAAGAATGAATCAATCCTACGCCGTATACCTTTGGGATGGAACAGGTTGGGCTTATTATTATGATATCTCAGGCGGCGGGGGCTATCGAATTGATCCCAACCTAAAAAACTCTTATATCCGCGAGATCAGCGGCAGCTTCGAACGCGAGCTCTTCCGAAATGCTTCCTTGAGCATCAATTATTTCTATAGAAAAGCCGGCCGGTTTTTAGCGATGATTACCAGTGAGGCTAGTCATTGGCGGAAAGTCACCATTATCAATCCCGGATTTGACGGGATCGAAGGCACTTCCGACGATATGGGACCCGTTGATATCTATGAGCCGCTCAACCCCGAGGAAACTGGGTATTTTCTCACAAATCCCCGGAAAGGACAAAACGAAGCCATGCTCGATGACCTTAAATGGAGCGCGAAAGGATTTGAAATCATCTTCAACAAAAGATTCTCCAACCGCTGGCAGCTGCAAGCCTCTTACCGATACACCCGTGTGACAGGGAACACAGGCGGTACTTCCTCTCTTTGGTCAGTGAATAGCCCCAATTATTTTGTCAACGCTTATGGGGAAATGGGGTTCATGTATGGTCAGCCTCACCAGCTCAAAATCTTGGCGAATGTTCTACTGCCTTGGGATATCGATTTTGGCCTTAACGTTCAATATATTTCGCCGGCCACAACGGTCCCTGCTTTCTATTCGACGCTGGCTATGGAGTCCATCAAATTAGCGCCTCCGGGGAGATACAAGCTTCAAGCTACTAAAACGCTCGATCTCAGAATTCAAAAACATTTCGATGTCGGGAAAGGAAAATTGAGCTTGATGGCGGATATCTTCAACGTTCTTAATTCAGATCAGGCCACCCTCATCTCGAACTTGGTTGGTTCAACCTACGGCAAAATCTATGGCATTGTTGCCCCTAGGTCTTTCAGAGCCGGTCTCCGTTTCAGCTATTGACCCGGGTTCGAGAGTCGCAGACTAACGAGGCATTCTGACAGACGGATTATCATGGAGTTTCTGGAAAACTGAAAAAATAGGCGATTTGGGCGCTTATGCGGCGCCGGAGATGGTGGGCATCCATGAAAAAGACATTCTCGGTTTTTGCTATTTTCATCAACTTCTTTTCGTTTGCCGGCCAGAGCACAAAACAAGACTTGCCCGATGTGTGGAGAAAATGGCTTAACGAGGAGGTCGTCTATATCATCACCCCGAAAGAAAAGGAAGTTTTTTCGCATTTGAAATCAGAAAGGGAGCGGACGGCCTTCATGCAGGCTTTCTGGCTTCAGCGAGACCCTACTCCGGGAACTCCGACCAATGAATTCCGGGATGAGCACTACCGAAGATTGAGGTACGCGACTGAATATTATGGACGCGGATCCGTCAAGCTGGGGTGGGAGACGGATCGGGGAAGAATTTATATTATCCTCGGCGCCCCCACAGATACCCAGAGATACTTTGAAACATCGGCCGACCTGGTCCCCACAGAGCTCTGGCAGTATTATGGCGACGCGTCTTTGGGCCTGCCCCCTGTGTTTTACGTTGTCTTTTACCAGGAGGGGGGGACAGGAGATTACAAATTGTACAGCCCCTCCTTTGACGGGCCTCAGCGTCTTATGGCCGCCAATTCCCAGAGGCTTGGCAGGTCCGAAGCCTACCAGAAAATCAAGCAGGTCTCTGCCGAGCTGGCCGAAGCGTCTTTAAGCC
Organism: Candidatus Aminicenantota bacterium; assembly: GCA_963701305.1. Classification (GTDB taxonomy): domain Bacteria; phylum Acidobacteriota; class Aminicenantia; order Aminicenantales; family CAVYOD01; genus CAVYOD01. The sequence goes on along the minus strand of OY969586.1, from coordinate 101,156 downwards.
TGGTCCCGGGCACGGGCGGTGACCCCCGCGCCCAGACATCCTCTCTATCATCGGATATCCTCCTTAGCGATATCCAGAGATTGCCGGAGAAAAAAGTCAAGCCCGAGTGGGCAGAGGCCTTTTCCAGACATAAAGAGATCGTGACAACGGATTACTCCGTCGATTATGTTCTGTGTGATCATGTGTTTTTTGTTCATCAGGAGAACAACCAGAATTACCTTCACGTCCTCATCGAACCCCACCGTTTGAGCATGAGCCAGTATGAGGATAAGGTGCTCGCTTCTCTTAAGCTCAATGCCAAGATCTCATCCCTTGCCGGGGAGACCATCCATCAGGAAGAAAAAGATGTTCAATTGGCGATGAGCCCGGAGGAGTTTAAGAAAATCGAGAGGAGGCTCACGGCTATAGGCGATATCATCCCGCTGGTCCAAGGCAGCTATCAAATTGATTTCCTCCTTCGCAACACCAATTCCAAAGAATTCTCCAGCCTGGAAGAGTCTGTCCTTTCCCCGTCTTCCGGGGCTCCGTTGCTCAGCCCGATCCTATTCTTGTTCAGCGAAGAGGACATTTCGCCCACGCCCGAAACCCTGGCTTTTCTTTTCCATGGTCGGCAACTGTATCCCAACATCCAGCGAGTTTATACCAAATCGGATCAAGTGTTGACCTATTTTGAGGTCTACAACCCCTCCGCGGACACTAAAGGCTGGGATCTTCACGTAAGTTTAAGCCGTGAAGATGGAGTATTAGCCAAGAATGAGGAACTCATAGGGACCCGGACCTTCTTTCTCAAGAAATTCCCACTCGACAGCTATTCGCCTGGTTACTATAAGATTACGGCGTCCGTGACGGATAATTCAGGCACCGAGGTCATGAAACAGAGCCATGAATTTTCTGTATCCCAGCTTGCTTTTGTTCCGAGGCCGTGGAATTTCAGCAGAGTTTATCCTCCGCTCGTCCACCCCTATTTTAATATGATTCGGGCCTTCCAGTATCTAGGCTTAAAGCAATATGATCGAGCCGTACAGGAGATCGAGGCGTGTTATGACAGGACGACCCCAAATAAAGAAATGGCGGAGCCTTTAGCCCGGGCTTATTTCGGGAAAGGCGATTATGGAAAAGTCATCGATGTCTTGGGCCCGTTAAAAGAGATTCAGGAATTCAAGATTCTCGAGTTATTGGGGAAATCCTATTATGCCCTCGGAGATTACAGGAACGCGATCGATCATTTCAAAAAAGCCCTGACGGTGGGCGGAGAAGTTATCGACATCATCAATGCCATCGGATTCTGCTACCTGAGAATTAACAATCCTGGAGAAGCCCTTAAAGCCTTCGAGAGGTCCCTGAAACTGAGCCCCAATCAGCCGGACATCAAACTGCGGGTTGACGAGCTCAGGAGAGAAAGGGAAAAATAGCAAAGGCGATTTCAGAGAACATCCGGCCGTGCGCCGAAGTCAATAGAAAGCCGCGACGTGTCTAGGCTGGATATTTTTCCCTGACCTTGATAATATTCCGGCAGCATGCCGAAAAAAGCCGTCACCTCGATCAGAATTGACCTCGACCCGCGGATGAAAATCTGCCGGAGAGCCCTGGCCGTCGCCTGGGGATTTTACGCGCTCTTCCTCCTCGTGATCATGCTTTCGTCTTACCTTCTTGGCAACGAACCGCGCCTCTGGGGACTACCGCGCTGGGTGGCCGTCGGGAACCTCATCGTCCCGGCATTGTTCGTCGCAGCCCTCGTTTTTGTTGTCGAGAGATTCATTCCCGACGTCTCTTTGAGTGATAATGATAAAGCGGAATCCGGGAAAGAAGCATGAACGCCGCGGCCGTCTCTTTTTTTATTTATACCGCTCTCCTGGGTGCTCTAGGTCTCTGGTCGTATAAACTCGTCGAGCGAATTCCTATTTCCAAGTACGAAGAAGAATTCTACGCGGCTGGACGAGGCCTGGGCGGGTTCATCGTGGCGCTCATCATCGCCGCGGGACTCTCCAGTGCCGGAACTTTCATCGCCGGTCCCGGGATGACCTACAAATACGGTTTTTCCTGGATGTACTTCAACAATTTCAACATCTTCATCAATCTTCTCCTGCTCGCCTCGGTGGGAATCGGCGTCGGGATCGTAGCCCGAAGAGTGGGGGCGACGACGTACCTCGACCTCTTCAAGGCCCGTTATGAGAGCCGGACGGTTGTCGTTTTGCTGGCGGCCCTGGTCACCTTCTTTTTGATTCCCTACATGGCGGCGCAATTCGTCGGCGCGGCGCGGGTTACGGCGCAGATGACGGGATTGAGCTATTTCCCGTCGCTCGCCCTGGGAGCGTTCGTCGTCCTTATCTACTGTGTGTTAGGGGGCATGCGGGGAAACGCCCTCGCCACCGTCGTCCAGGGCGTAATCATCACGCTCGGCTGCCTTCTTCTCTTTCTTGGCACGGTCCGTGTTGCGGGCGGATTCCAGAAAGCGACCCAGGTTTTGGCCAAGCAGGATATGAACCTTCTTTCTCCCACCAGCGGCGGCGCATTTTCTCCTCTTTTTGCCCTTTCCCTTGCCTCCATGATGGGCTTTTTCATTGTCGGGATGCCACACGCTCTTCTTGGCTCGCTTGTCTACAAGAATACGAAGGCCCTGAAGAGAGGGATTTGGATCGGGGGAATTTTGCTTCTTATCTGGAACGTCTGCCTATGCCTCTCGGGTGCCTTGGGCAGGGCCATCAATCCCGGCCTGACGATCGCCGATGAAATCGGCCCCTGGCTGGCCATGCATGTCCTCCCCCCGTTCCTGGGGGGGATCATCCTTGCCGGAGTGGTAGCGGGGATCCAAACCACGGTGGCGGCCATGGCCATCATCATCACCTCCAGCATCGCCAAAAACCTCGTAGCCGAATTCAAGATCGATTTCTCGCCGGAAAAAGCAAAATTGGTCTCACGTCTGACGATGACCGGATGCATCTCTCTTTCGATCATCTTGGCGCTTTTTCAGCCCGCCCTCATCCAGTGGATTATTTTATTTTCGGTAGGAGGTCTGGAGTCGGCGACTTTCGGCTCCCTCCTGCTGGGGATGTTCTGGAAAAGGGGAAACAAGTGGGGAGCCATAGCATCGATCTGCTCCGGAATGCTCGTCTACATTCTCAGCAACACAGCCGCACCATCGTTGAGGATAGGAGACGCCCATCCCACATTTATTTCCGTTTTGATTTCTACAGCAGTCTACGTGGTGGTGAGCCTGGCCACCCAGAGGCCATCCCAAACAGTCCTCCGGACGTTTTGGGGCAGGCCGCAAATGGAGAATCAGCCATGAAACGGATGATTTTGGCCGGATGCCTGGCCTTTGGTCTTGTCTTCTCCTCCTTCGCGACGTCTCCGTCTCCTGACCAGATGAAACTTGAGTACGATGTGAAAATTCCGATGCGGGATGGAGTCAAGCTGTCGGCGGACATCTATCGTCCGGATGCCGAAGGACGATTCCCGGTCATTTTGATCCGGACCCCTTATGATAATGGCACGGCCGGCAACGCTATCCTGGGAAAAAAATGGGCGGCGCGGGGATACGTTTTTGTCGTCCAGGACGTTCGCGGCCGGGGAGATTCGGACGGCGAATTCTATCCCCTGGCGGATGAAGCCGCCGATGGCTTTGACACTCTGAGCTGGTGCGGCACTCAGCCCTGGTCCAATGGAAAAATCGGCATGATGGGAGGCTCCTACCTCGGCTGGACCCAGGCCTACGTGGCCGGGCTTGGCAATCCCTATCTAAAAACGTTGATCATGACCGTCACCCCGCCGGATCCTCATCGCAACTTCCCGCTTCAGTTTGGCGCCTATGGCATAACGGCTATCTCCTGGCTCGCGATGGTATCAGGCAAGACGATGCAGGACATCTCCCAGTTTGATCTTTGGCGCATTTACCGCCATCTTCCCCTCTTTGACATGGACAGATGCTTGGGGAGGACCATCGCGGCCTGGAGGGACTGGATCGACCACCCCAGGTTTGATGACTATTGGCGCCAGCTCTCCTATCAAGAGAAGATCCTGGAGACGAATGTCCCGATCCTGCACATCAGCGGCTGGTACGACGACGTCCTGGTGGGAACGACCGAAAACTTCGTGAATCTCACGACCCGGGCCAAGTCTCCGGAGGTCCGAAAACTCCAGCGGCTCCTGATCGGACCCTGGGGGCACGCGGTCAACGCGAGCTCCCGTTTGGGCGCGATCGATTTCGGTCCCCTGGCGCTCATCGATCTCGACGCCGTCCAGCACCGTTGGTTGGATCACTGGCTGAAAGAGTCTGCCAATGGGATCATGGAAGAAGCTCCTGTCCGCGTTTTTCTCATGGGAGAGAACAAATGGGCCGAAGAAAAGGAATGGCCTCTCGCCAGGACCAGATATGTAAAATACTTTCTCCACGGCCGCGGGAGGGCGAACAGCCTGTTCGGGGATGGGACGCTCACGCTCGAGGAGCCCGGACAGGAGCCTCCTGATAAATATCTTTATGATCCAAAAGACCCCGTCCCTTTTATCACCGAGCCCGACTTCCACCAGATCGGCGGGCCGGACGATTACCGTCCCGTTGAGAGGCGAGACGATGTCCTTGTCTACACGAGCCTTCCTTTCACTGAAGCCGTCCAAGTCTGCGGCCCGCTCCGGGTTAAACTCTATGCCGCCTCGAGCGCACGGGATACCGATTGGACGGCCAAGATCCTCGACGTCCATCCCGACGGCTATGCCCAGCGCCTTAATGACGGCATCGTCAGGGCGCGATTCAGAAGGAGCCTAGAGAAAGAGGTGTGGCTCAAATCCGGAGAAGTATCAGAATACGAGATCGACTGCTGGGCTACCTGCATCGGGCTCAAACCGGGCCATCGCCTGCGTCTCGAAATTTCTTCAAGCGCGTTTCCAAAGTTTGATGCCAACCTGAACACGGGAGGCCCGATCGGCAAGGAAGAACACGGAGTGGTCGCGGAGCAGACGGTCCATCACAGCCGCCGCTGGCCGTCGCATATCATTGTCCCTGTTGTGCCGATCGGGACTGATAAGTAAAAGCAGCCGCGGGGCAGGTTGGCGCCCCGAGTATCAACACCCAAATCTGGCTAATGAAACGGGAGTGAGATCAATATCCGAAGCCTGCCTATCGGCCAGCTGGCTGACCAACTTGCCTGTGATCGGAGCCAGCGAGATACCCAGCATGCCGTGTCCCGTGGCCACAATAAGATTTTCGAACGCTCGGCTGCGGCTTATTATAGGCAAACCATCCGGACTGCAAGGCCTCAAGCCGGACCATGATTCGCCGCTCTCGAGACTTTCCATCCTCGCCAAATATTCCCCGGCTGCGCGCTTGATCGCATTCACACGATGCTCATTCAAGCGAAAGTCCATCCCGACAAACTCGAGGGTTCCCCCAAACCGGAGGGTACCGTCCAACGGGGTCACCGCAACCTTGGTCTCGCTGAGATAGAGCGGAATCCCGGGACAGGGGTCAGGTTTTTTGATGGAAATGCTGTAGCCTTTTCCTGGTTGAACAGGCAAATCTAAACCCAGCTTTCTCCCCAGCTCCGAAGACCAGGAACCCGCAGCCAAGAGAACTTGTTTTGGCCGAAAAACTCCCGGCGTCGTCCGCACGGCCTCGATGGATTTGCGAGAAGTTTCGAACTCGATCGCCTCCGTATGCTCATGGATTTCAACCCCTTTCTTGGACAGAATGTCTGCGACAGCGCGAACAAACTTTGCCGGGTCGAGGTGGCTGTCCTCCGGATGGAAGATGCCGCCCGAGATATCAGGTTTGATCATCGGCTCCATGGCTATCGTTTCGTCGATGCTCAAAAGGTTCGCCTCGACGTTGTAGTGTTCCAGGAGGCGCGCTTCTTCCCGGGCTTTTTTGAAGCCGTTGTCCGTTTTGTAAACCATCAACCAGCCGTTACGTTGGTATTCGCAGGCCAAAGCCTCTTTCGCAATCAGATCTTGGAACAACCGCGAACTCGCGGAACTGAGCTCGCGCAGGGCCTGCATCGCTCCGGGCATCCTCCGCGATCCGCAGGCTCTTCGAAAACGCCAGAGCCAAAGAAAGAGAGAAAGGTCAAAGCGCGGCCTTATGTAAAAAGGGCTATCGGATCGGAGCATCCATCTGAGGCCCTGGCTCAAGACTCCCGGAGAAGCCAGCGGGATGATGTAGCTCGGCACAATCAGGCCGGCGTTCGCCTGGGAGCATCCGGAGCCGACCTTATTCATCTCAACCAAAGACACCGAAGCTCCCTGCTCAGCCAGATAATATGCACAGCAAACGCCGATGGCTCCTCCGCCGACGACCAAGACATCCGGTTCTGGGTTCATTTTTAAACCTCGTCCAGACTCGCAATGAATTGATATCATACCGAAAAAGCCGCCAAAAACATATCGGGGATAACCCCTATGGGTGATACCGGGCCACGTTTTATCACCTCGCTTTTCATCTATAAGAGCGATTGACGATTCTCGCTCCTTGAACATTAATAGAAAGGCAGGTCTTCCCTCGATCTTTGAGCTTGGAGGCATCAATGAACAGGTCCTTTAGAAAGTGGATCATTCTCGGGGCTTTGATTCTGGCGGCCGGTTCTTTTGTGTTGAATTCCGGCCAGGATCGTCTGGTCCCCGGCTGGGGCGAAGCGGTTTCATCAGAGCAGGGGAAAACGCTATTCGCGACCCGGCCGGAAAGAGCGAAGGCCACGAGCCTGTTCATGGACCGGGAGATTTCCAGAGGAAACCTCAGACTGACCTCGATACAGCCGGATCAACTCGGAGCCTACACTCATGAACGGTACGATGTATATTACAAAGATATCAAAGTTTGGGGGGCCCAGCTTCTGCGGCATACCAAGGACGGCGAGGTCTACCTCGTCAATGGAAAGCATTACGACGATATTCAGATCGATACGACTCCCGCGATCTCCAAGGAGGATGCTGTCCGGATATCCGAGCAAAGCCTCAAACCCGGCTATCGTCCTCAAGGGAAAGCCGGAGCTCGTGATATTTCCCCTGGGAAAGGGTTACGCCTTGTCTTATCAAACGGTCCTCGGGCGCTTTGATTCCCTGATGGTCTCTTTTGTCGATGCGGTTTCGGGGAAGATCAATTTTCAATACGACAACATGCAAAAGGAGGAGGCGGCCATCGGGCTCGGCACCGGAACCCACGGCGACGAGAAAAAAATGAGCACGGATTTTGCGGACAACGTTTATTATGCGATTGACCTCATGAGGCCGTCCAAGATTGTGACCGGGACCTCCAATTACTCCGATGACACGTCTCACTGCTATTATCTCTATGACACGGACAATGTTTGGACCGCGGATCCCTCAGTGGTTGACGCTCATACCTATCTTGGTTGGATCTACGATTATTATTATCTCGTCCACGGCCGCAAGGGGATGAACGACGCCAACATGCAGCTCGTGATCACGGTTCACCTGGGCCAGAACTACGAGAATGCTTTTTTTAGCCCGGATACAAAATGGCTGTACTTCGGGGACGGCAATCCAAATGCTAATTTCTCATTCTCGGCGGCCCTTGATATCGTGGCCCATGAGTTTACCCACGGCGTTACGGACTACACCTCGAAGCTGATCTACTCTTTCGAATCCGGAGCTCTGAACGAGGCATTTTCCGACATCATGGGCGTGAGCTGTGAGTTTTATCAACAGCCGGAGGGGCACGGTTATCTCCAGGCGGACTGGTGGGAGGGTGAGGACATCGAGAAAAGCTTCAAGGCAGGACGAGACCTCTCGGATCCTTCGAGCGTCCTCATCTGGGAAGGCGAACCCTACCGGTATCCAGACCACTATTCGAGGAGATACATTCTGCCCGGAGACTCCAGCGGCGATTATGGGGGAGTCCACCTTAACTCCACCATCCCCTCGCACTGGTATTATCTTCTGGCCCACGGCGGGACGAATAAAACCTCTCATATGGCCGTCGAGGGCATCGGCCTGAGCAAAGCGGAAAAGATCGCCTACAGGGGCTGGGTTTATTACCTCCATCCCTCGGCGACGTTCCGGTCGGCCCGGTCGGCAACCTATCAGGCGGCCGTAGACCTTTATGGCTCCGGCAGTGACGAAGCCCAGCGCGTGGTCCGGGCTTGGGATGCCGTCGGGGTTCATTGAGCCGCGATGAGGAGATACGAAATGAATGCGAATCCTGGTTTCAAAAAAATCTTCCTTGCGGGTTTGGCCGCTCTTTTGGTTTTCGGTCTGGCCGCCTCTGCGGCCAACCTCAGAGTTGTGATCAAGGTCAATGCGGCCAACGTCCGGTTGAGGCCGGCTTTGGACAGCCCGGTCATCGGCACGGCCCGGGCGGGGCAGATCTTCGAGGTCCAAAAGAAGATCGCAGGCTGGTATCTGGTCCAGCTCCCGCCCGATCCGAACGGGAGTGTTCTCTCGGGCTACCTCCATAGCAGCGTTGTCAAGGAACTTGAGGAGCCGGCGGAAGTTCAAAAACCCGGCCAGTCTGAAAAAGAGAAACCATCTCCGTCCGAAAAGCCGGCGGCCACGGAGAAATTAAGCGTTCAAAAAGACCTAACCGCCAAGAAGAGCGAGCCTGATTCCACGTCGCTCGGGTCGTCGAGGAAAAAAATCTTCATCCGGATCGGCGGGGGATACGGAAGCAAGTCCTTCGGCTACGACAACAGCTGGTCTTTCTCGGTTTATCAGGAAAACGGCCAGGTGACCGAAAAATACTCGACTAACGCCTCGGGGGCCGCATTTGATGCCGGCGTCGGCTTCATGTTTACCCCGAGCGTGGGCGCAGAGCTATCTTTTGTTCCGGCCTCAGGAAAAACGAAGGGGACCTTCAACTCTTCGTTCCCGCACCCGTTTTATTTCGATTTTTCTCGGACCAAGGCCTGGGAGAAAACCGATCTGAAATATTCCGCCTCAGAACTCAACCTTGACTTGCTTTACTATTTGCCGCTGACCCGGAAATTCAACCTCTATCTCATGGCCGGAGGCACTTATTTCATGGGCGTCAAGATTGAAAACCTCAAGGTCATCAATTGGAGCGAATCCGGCTATCCCTATCTGGACCTCAATGTCACGCCCGAGTATGCGAGTTACTCCAAGAGCTGCTTCGGATTTAACGGGGGAGCAGGGCTGGATTTCATGCTGAAGAGCAACATCGGCATCAACCTGAATGCCCGCTATTCCTCCGGCCAGGCCAAGATCAAGGCCGGAGAGTCCGAGTTCACCATCCAAGCCGGGGGCCTCAGGGCCACGGCCGGCATCAAGCTCGCTTTTTGAGACCGGTTGCCCGGCCTATTGAATGTTCTTTCGCAATCGGTCAAAGAACTTCGCCGCCTCCTCGGAATCTCTCTGCCTGATGACATGCTTGAGGAAATCCAGGCGACCCGTCACTTTTTCCAGCTCGGCGAGGGAATAAGGGTTGAAGAGAACCTCGCTCAGGAGAAAATCGTCTTCCGAGAGAAGTCCCCGCGCTATTTCGAGGTGCTTCTTGAAGGTTGTGCCGGGAACCGCGGTGTTATTCATGCAGGCCGCAAAGACAATCGTCGAGGCAAAGGGAATAGTAAGAGAATAGGCAATCATCCTGTCGTGCTCGTCGAAAGAGTAATCGAAGATATTCAGGCCGAGCCGGTTGAATAGCCTACGGAAAAATTCCGCGCCCGTCTCGTCGGATTCCCGGATGATGATGACATTCTCGTTTTCCAAGCGCTCGACATTGGCGAATGTGGGTCCGAACATGGGATGGACTGAGGCAAAACGAAAATTCTTTTTCCTGTAAAACTCGGGGATCGGTCCTTTAACCGAGGCGACGTCTGCGATGATGCAATCAGGGGTCAGGTGAGGCAAGGCCGCCTCAAAGGCTCCGAGGGTGTTTTGGAGACTGACGGAATTGATGAGCAAATCAGGTTTGAACGGCTCAAGTCCCGAGTAGTCGTCGAGCGTTCTTACATTCCCGAGCCTGCCCAGCCGGCGCTTATCTTTGTCATAGACGCACAGCTCATGATCCGGAGAGAGCGTCTTCGCTAGCCACGCCCCCATATGCCCCAGTCCGAGAATTGCGATTTTCATCCAAACACCTCCTCTTTGTAGCAGCCGAGACATTTGAACGTGTCCGTCTCGTCCTTGACTTTGGCAAGAATATCCTCCAACTTTGGTCCCAAATTCGCGCACAGAAAATCCAGAAAGAAGACGGATTTGCCGGGGTCTTCCCGGCAGGGGATGGATTCGATGCGGGTCAGATTGATTTTCTCTTCGGCGAAGATCTTGAGGACGGAGAACAGCGTCCCCGCCCGGTGGGGTGTGGAAAAGACGATTGAGCATTTTTCGGCGTCTCGCTCTCGTCCCTTTTTGGCCAGAATCAAGAACCGGGTGAAATTGTCCTCATGATCCTGAATGTTCTCTTTGATGAGTTCAAGGTCGAAGAGTTCCGCGCAGAGCCGGCTCGCGATGGCCGCAGCCATCCTGGGTTTATTCTCGGCCAGCATTTTTGCCGCGCCCGCCGTATCATAAAAAGGCTTGGCTTCGAGCCGGTGTCGATCGATGAAATCCCGGCATTGAGCGAGGGCCTGGGGATGGGAATAAACCGTCCTCATCTCCCGGTAATCGGATTCGGGGTATCCCAATAGGCAGTGGCTGATGCGGAGCGTGAGGGCGCCTATTACCTTGAGGTCGCTTTTGATCAGGAGTTCATTGACTTCAGTGATGGCCCCTCCCAAGGAGTTTTCGACCGGAACGATCCCCAGATCGAGACTCTCCCGCTCCACTCCCTCGAACACGTCGGCGAACTCGGGGCAGGGGATGGCCGCGAGCCCGGGATCATAACACCTGGCCGCTTCTTCTCCGAAGGCCCCGTGCTCGCCCTGAAATCCGATCAGAGTCCTATCGGCTTCTTGGATTTTCCGGCTTCCTTCCAAGATGGCGGCGAAAAGCCGCTCCAAGAACTCAGGCTGGATGAGAGGATAAGCCCGTGAGATTCGGCTGAGCCTTCTCCGAATCTGTTCCTCTCGATCGGGATCGTAAATCGTGTCCTTGAATTTTCTCGCCCGGAGCCCAAGCTCCAGTCTTTCACTGAGAAGCCTCAAGATTTCATGGTCGAGGTGATCGATGTCCTTTCGGATCTCGGCGAGGTTCATTCTCTTCCTCCGTGATTCTTGGAATTCTTTGCTCGATCAGCATGAGATCAGCGATCACGATGGCCGCGGCGGCCTCGACGATCACCGGCATTCGCAAGGCGATGCAAGCATCGTGGCGGCCCCCGACGGAGATTTTGGCGGACCTGTTGTTTCTCACGTTGATCGTATCCTGTTCTTTCTTGATGCTCGACGGGGGTTTCACGGCAACCCTGAAGACGACATCGTTGCCGTTGCTGATTCCCCCGTTGATTCCGCCGGCGTGGTTGCTTCTTGTTTTCCCGCGCTTGTTGATCAGAGCGTCATTGCATTGACTCCCCCTCATCTTGGCACAAGCAAATCCCGAGCCGAATTCGATGCCCTTGACGCCCGGTATGGCGAAAACGATGTGGCTGATGAGAGATTCAACCGAATCAAAAAACGGCTCTCCCAGCCCGACCGGAAGTCTCGCGATCCGGCATTCCACAATGCCGCCGACGGAATCACCCAGTCGGAGCGCATCCTGAACCACGTTATCAATATCTGTCGTCCCGCCTGCCTCGATGAGTCCGGCGTTGACTGCCCCTGGGGATAAGAGCTTCTTGGCGATAACGCCCGCTGCGACCAGAGCGAGGCTCAGCCTCCCCGAAAAGTGTCCGCCGCCGCGAGGGTCGTTGAAGCCTCCGAACTTGGAGCGGGCGACAAAATCCGCGTGCCCTGGGCGGGGCGTATCCCTGAGGGCGGCATAGTCATCGGATTGAACATCTCTGTTCTTAAAGGAGATGAGAATGGGTGCGCCCGAAGTCTTGAGCTTAAAAAGGCCGCTCTTGATCATCGGCTCATCCGGTTCCCTCCTGGACGTTGTTCCAGGGGTACCCGCCTTCCTTCTCTCCAGGTCGGGACCGAAGTCCGCAAGAGAGAGAGGGATACCCGCCGGGCAGCCGTCTACGATGACCCCCAACTCCCCTCCGTGAGATTCTCCATATAAGGAGATCCTGAAAAGCCTGCCGAAGCTATTCATGCTCTTTCTCCTTTGATGTGTTCCAGGTCCGAGAAGAAGCCGGGATAGGATTTGGAGACGCACTCCCACCCCGAGATGATGACCCCTTCCTCTGAGTTCAGCGCGGCGACGGCTCCGGCCATGGCGATTCGGTGATCATTGTGGGCGTCGATAAAACCGCCCTTCAGCCGTCCTCCCTCGATTTCAAGATGATTGCCGGAAATGCTTATCCTGGCTCCGATCTTGATAAATTCAGACAACAACGCTTGGGCCCTATCGCTTTCCTTGTGTCTCAGCCGGTCCAGGCCGGAAATTGTGCTTCTCCCGTCGCAATGACAAGCCAGCGCGACCAGGGGAGGAAAGAGGTCGGGGCATTCCGTGGCGTCGAAGGCGAAAGCTCTCAACTCGTCCTTCTCGATTGACACAGAATCCTTTGCTTCGGAGATTCTTGCTCCCGTCGAGTGCAGTGCCTGGATGATGTCTTTGTCAGCCTGAAGCGATTGGACCTGTAAATTCCCGACGACCACTTTTCCGCCCAATGCTCCGGCCGCGAGAAGAAAGGCTGCTCCGGACCAATCGCCCTCCACCTGGAGGGAGCACGGCCTGTAAAGCTGACCGCCCTTGACGAAAATGCGCTTAAAGCCTTGTCCCGCGGCCACGGAAACGCCGAATTGACGCATCACGTCCAGGGTCAAAGACACGTAAGACCTGCTCTTGAGACTCAGGACACTGAGTTCGCTGTCACCATCACAGAGAGGCAGCGCGAAGAGGAGCCCGCTCAAAAATTGAGAGCTCACGGACCCATCAATAGACGCCTTTCCCGACCGGAGGGGTCCTTCAACGACGATAGGAGCAAGACCTCCGTTCGTCCGACACTCGACTCCCAGTTGATGGAGTGGAGCTTCCGTCATACCCATAGGTCGCGACATCAGCGATCCTGTTCCCGAGAGAGCGATCCTCTCGGGTCGCAGGGCCGCGATCGGCGCGAACATGCGAATGCACAGTCCTGATTCCTGACAATCGAGGCTTGTCTCGCGGAGGGGCCCTCCGCCCGTGACAAGAAGACGATGACTCTCCTTTTCGATCTGGGCGCCCAGCGCTTCGGCCGCGGAAATGCCGGCGCGGGCGTCATCGCACCAGGAAGGATTGATAAGGCTCGACTCACCTTTGGCCAAGAGCGCCGCCGCGATACCCCGGAGAGTCACGCTCTTCGAGGGAGGGGCGGAAAGTGAGCCTGATATAGGGGATGGCCTAATCCATTTCATGGAGGATCCTCCTCGCGATTTCCGCACTGCTTCCGGATTCCGCACTCAAGACGAGATCTGAGACTTTGGCATAAAACGGGAGGCGGCTTTCCAAAAGGGCTTGGGCTTTTTTCTTGGCGTCGGGGCCTTGCAACAAAGGGCGGCTAAAGGAGCCAATCCTCCTGAGGGCGGTGGAAGCGGACGTCCACAACCAGACCGAATGACAATTCTGACTGATCAATCTTCGATTGTCTTCATCCAGGACGGCTCCTCCTCCCAAAGAAAAGACGGTGTGCTTGGCTTGAGGGAGAAGCGCCTTGACGACAGATTTCTCTTTCTCCCTGAAAAAAGCCTCTCCCTTGTGCCCGAAGATTTCTGAAACGGTCATCCTGCAATTCTTGCCGACGACCTCGTCCGTATCGACGAATTCCGAGCCCCGTTTTTTGGCCAGCAACCTCCCGACCGTCGTCTTTCCGGAGCCCATGAATCCGATGAGGGCGATGTTCGTCTTCCGGGAGCCTCCCGCTCCCCTGACGGCGTCCTCCATTTTTTGTCGCAGGGCCGGAGTGACCCCCTGGCCGGTAAAGTAGCGGAGCGAATGAAAGGCCTGACAGAGAAGCCATTCCAGGCCGTCGATGACCACACATCCCTTTTCCGCGGCGGCCCGGGCAAGATCAGAATGTCGATAATTCGCATCCATCACGACAAGCCCTCTTCTCAAATGAACCGGATTGATAACACTTCGGCCGGACGAGATACACGAGATCAGGATGTCGCTTTGGTCGAGAACCTTCGGGGCCTCCTCGAGCGGAGCATAATCACAGCCGAGGCGACGGGCGGCTATCCGGGCCTTCTCCAGAGTTCGATTAATCAATGTCACCTTGTTTGTGCCCGCGAGCTTTAAGCCGTAAGCCGCGGCCCGGGCAGCTCCGCCTGCGCCGAGAATGGTAACCCGCTTGTTCCTGAGGCTGATGCCGTTTCCTCTGAGCGCATCGACAGCTCCCAGGAAGTCTGTGTTGCGGCCTCTGTAATTCGTGTTTTGCGAGACCACACAGTTGACCGCCCCGATGGCCGCGGCCGGCTCGTCGACGGAATCCAGAAAAGGCACCAGGACGTCTTTAAAGGGGGAAGTGACATTGAACCCTGATAGCTTTATCGCCCTGACTGTCTCCATTGCCTCCCTGGCGGTTTCCGCCGAAATACGGAGGTAAAGGGCGTCAATCCCCAATTCGCGAAAAAAAATCTCAAAGATGATCGGACTGCGGCTGTGATAAACCGGATTTCCGATGACTCCCATGAGCTTCGTCTCAGTCATATTTCAGGCTCCGATAAAACTCCTCGAGCATGTTTTTATCGATTTGGCCGTCGGCGGTTTCCTTCCCGGGTCCAAGGGAAGCGTAGGTGAAAGGACTTCCGAGCAACGGACCAGCCAGCCGAGTGATCTTTCCCAGGGTCCCAAGCCCGACCACGATCAGGGGCCGTTCCTGGTCGAGAAGCCCGAGCAGCCGGGCGTTTTCTTTTTCGCTGCGAATGAGGCACGCAACCTTGGCGATATCGGCGCCCGACTCGAAGCACCAGTCGATAATGTGCTCGAGTTCGGCTCGCGCGGGCGTCTTGATCAGGTTGTGGTAGGAAATAATCACTCGACAGCCTTTGCTTCGAGCCTCTTGGACGATCTCTCTCTTGGACGCATCACCGGCATCGACTTCGATATCAATGTAAGCCGCTCCCGCGCGGATGGCTTCCCTTAGGAGGGAAATCCTCATGGCCTCATCCATTGTGCCGGGACGGCAGGTGCCGATGAGACGGGGATGAGAGGAAAAGATCTTCTTTAGATCGTTGATGTCGAGGGACATTTTGTCAATCCGAATCTCGGCGAATTCGATACCCTTCAGGGCCCGGAGGCATTCCGTGACGGATGATTCAGCGAGGCTGACACAGATCATTGACCTCATCCTCCAGTTCTTTGTCGGAGATTTTTGCGACTTCCGCCCCTCCCAGGCCGGAGAGCAAAACGAAGAAAAAATCGTCGTCCTGACGTTTCTTGTCTTTTCTCAAAGCGTCTATGATCGATCTCCCGTTAAGCGGCGGGAGCCGTGTCGGCAATTCGAAGTTTTCGAGGAGGGCCCTGACCCGATCGACTCCTTTCCTCGAGAGCATCCCCCTGGCCAGCGACATCTGAGAAGCGAAGATCATGCCGAGGCTGACGGCTTCACCGTGCCGGTAACCGCCCGCCCTTTCCAGAGCGTGACCAAGGGTATGGCCAAAATTGAGCTTTCTGCGCTCTCCCTTTTCCAGGCTGTCGGCCCGGACGATCTTGGACTTGATGAGGACCGACTGGAGAACGATTCGCTCGACCACCTTGTCGTCGAGATCGAGGATTCCCCTCCACTCTCTTTCGAGGTATTGAAAGAGCGAGCGGCTCTTGATCAAGGCATGCTTGATGATCTCCGCCGCCCCGCAGGCGAGCTCCGTCTTCGGAAGTGACTTCAGGAATTTAAAATCGATCAGAACAAAATCGGGCTGCCGGAACACACCGACCAGGTTCTTGTAGCCGTCAAGGTTGACCCCGTTCTTTCCCCCCACGCTGGCGTCTGCTTGGGCCAGCAAGGTCGTGGGGACAAATCCGAAGGGCAGGCCTCGCAAATAAGTCGAGGCAGAAAAGCCGGTGATGTCGCAGACGACTCCGCCCCCGATTCCGACCACATGGGTCGAACGATCCACCCCAAACTCGATAAATTTCCTGTAGACCTGCTCGACCGTTCCCAGGGTTTTGGTGCTTTCGCTCGCCTCTATCTCGATAATATTTCCGAAGGAAGGCGGAATTCCGTAAAGACGACGGACCTTCTTGTCGATGATGATCACGTTCTTGCCGTGAAGATAATTTTCCAATCTCAAAGCAGACTCACCCACGATAAGCCGTGAAGTTCCCGTGGGGCCGGGGATCCGCAGCTCCCTCAATTCAAACCCTCCTGAAAAGCTCGCAGGGCCCTGACCTTCCTGGTCAGATCGCAAAACTGCCCCGGAGTCAGCGCTTGGTCCTTATCGCTGAGAGCGTTTTCCGGATGGTTGTGGACCTCCAGGATCAAGCCGTCGGCGCCGGAGGCGACCGCGGCGAGGCTCATCGACAGGATGAGGCTGGACTTCCCGGTGGCGTGGGCAGGGTCGACGATAACGGGGAGATGGGTCAGTTCTTTCAGGGCGGCCACGGCGCTGAGGTCCAGGGTGTTCCGGGTATATGTTTCAAAAGTTCTGATGCCGCGCTCGCACAAGATGACCCGGGAATTTCCTTCATTCAGGATGTATTCGGCGCAGTTCAGCCATTCCGAGATGGTGGAATACATGCCTCTTTTCAAGAGCACGGGAGTGTTGGTTTTTCCCACTTCCTTCAGGAGCGAAAAATTTTGCATATTCCGTGTTCCGATCTGAAGGATGTCGACGTATTCGCACATCCAAGAGACGTCTCTGGTATCGAGCACCTCCGAGACAACCGGGAGCCCCGTCTGTTCTCTCGCTTTTTCCAGGATCTTGAGACCCTTGAGTCCCAATCCCTGGAAGTTATAGGGGGACGTTCGGGGTTTGAAGGCCCCGCCCCGGATCATGTCGGCTCCGCCCTCTTTGACGGCGTGAGCGATCTCAAGAGTTTGCTCTTCGCTCTCCACGCTGCAAGGACCAGCGATCACGAGAAAATCTCTTCCGATTTGGACCTTCCCGACCTGGATGATGGTCCTTTTTTCTTCCTGCAAGCCAGCCAATCTGATATTGTCCATGGTTCATTGACCTCTCTGGTTTGACGATCAAAAAGAAAAGTGAACAGAACTTACCGAGAAAGGGGAATTTGAGTGGGGATAAGTGTATTTGGGCGCTTAACGCCCATAAAAGAAATAATAATAAGAATTGCCGGCGGGATGAAGGGCAATCAGATTATTCATGTTAACCTGCGGCTATTATAGCCTTTTTAACCCGGCTGTCAAGTCGACGCCGGAATCCTGTTGTGATCATGAACACAAGACTCCGTGGAGTGCGGCATCAACGCTTTGCTTTTTGACAGATCTCATCGAGCTTTTCCCTGACCTTGACGGGAAGCGGTTCGGGCTTGTGTTCGGCCAGAATTCGATCGACCGCGTCCGCCGCCCGCCGCGCGAAGTCCTTCGCCCCTTGCTTGAACCAGTTGTCGTAGTTCATGCGCTCGAAAAAGGTCGGATACCAGCGTTCGCGATAGTGCTTAAGGGTGTGGTCGGTATCGAGAAAATCTCCGTCCGCTCCGAGTTCCGCGATCACATCCAGGGCCAGAGTCTCATCGCTTACCTCAAATTCGGTGGTGAAGGCTTTTATCCAGCTCACGATCTCGTCACACATGACCAGCTGGGTCAAAGAGAAGGTTAATCCTGACTCCAGATAGCCGAGGTCATGGATGATATTTCCTCCGGCCAGTGTCTCAACGACCAGACTCAGCGCCGCCTCGGCCGCTGCCTGAGAGTCGACGGTCTTGGATTCAGACGCTCCGGCAATAGCGAAAGTGGGGAAGCCCAGATATTGGCCCAGCGCCTGGGTGATAGTGCGTTCGGGCTCGCAGTATGAGGTCACGAATGTTTTCATGTCGAAAGTGCCGGCCGGCATGCCCGGGACGATGATCGGGGTTCCCTCTCGTTTTAGCTGCGAAAGCGTCAAACCCACCAGTACGCCGGCGAAGTCAAGCGCCACGGCTCCCGCTGGCGTCACCGGGCTCGTGATCGCGGCGGTTGAAGCAGGGATGTAAAGTGAGGGGAGGTTTTTGGCGGCCAGGAAGAGCAACTTCTCCAAGGCTTCCTTATTGTGGCGAAGCCCAGAGACGGCGTTGATGTAGCAGGCTGCGATTGGTCTGCTCCTCAGAAGCTCGGCCCCGCCCATGACCTCCTCTGCCATCTCGACCGCATCCCGGCAGCCTTCCATTTCATAGGTCACGTAGATGATGGGCTTCGTTGTATAGGACAACATGGCTTCCATCTGATGCCGGTCGGCGACGGTCCCGTCAACATCCGACGGCAAGACCATGGACATCACATAATCGATCTGGGGAAGCGCGTCACACAGCATCACGCCATTCTCAATGTCCTTGACGACCGGTTTCCGGCGTTTGCCGGAACGATGGTCGATGATATTCAGGCAATCCGACCCAGGCCCATAAAAGCATCGATATCCGCCCACAGGCATGGCAGGCTCGCCTTTGCGATTGTATAAGACGACCTCTCTCGGAACGGACTTCAGAGCGACCTCCACGATATTCGGAGATACCCGGACAAGGTTGCCGTCAGTAATTTTGGCCCCGGCCTTTTCGAGCATCCGGACGGCCTCGTCGAGATAGAGCCGCACTCCGACGCGCTCCAGGATTTCCAGGCTGGCCTCGTGCACTCGGCGGCACTGTTTCTCAGAAAGTCGCGGAAAGCAGAAGCCTCCAGTGGATTTTTCTTTTTGATTCGGGTCGATCATGGTCTTTCTTCCTTGTTGGCTCTAGGTGTTCACCGATTGAATGATCTTTCTTAACTCGGTTCTTATTCCTTCGTCAAGCGGCCTGGGATTGTGGGTTTCGAGGATGTGAATGACCTTTTCTTTTGCCCTCGCTTTGAGGTCTTTTTTGCCTTCTTTCACCCATCTTTCGTAGGGAAGCCGGGAGATCAACCCCGGGAACCAATTCTCCTTGAAGTGCCTTAGGGTGTGCTCACTCGTGAGGTACTCTCCCCCCGGGCCGACCTGATGAATGAGATCGAGGGCCATCGTCTCTTCGTCGATCTCAAAGCGCCCGGTTATTCGCCTCACCAGGCCGATGACTTCATCGGAGACAACGAGCTGGGCGAGAGATGTCGTCAAGCCGCTGTCAATGTATCCCACGTCATGGACGAGATTTCCGGCATTCAAAGATGAGAGCAGGACCCAGAGCGCCGCTTCCAGGGATGCCTGCTCATCGAAGCTGTTCGAATCGGAACACCCGGCAACCGTGAACGTCGGAAGCCGGTAGAACCTGGCCAGATCCGCAAGAGCACAGGCGGCCAGCATATACTCGGGGGCTGCGTAGGTCGCAATGCAAGTGCCCATGTCGAAAGGTGTCACAGCTCCCCCGAAGATAAAAGGCGCTCCTTCTCGTATGAGATTGGCCAGAACATATCCGCCCAGCATTTCTGCGTTTGCCTGAATCAGACCACCCGCAATCGTCGTCGGACCGGTCGCCCCGGTCAGCACGGCGGGAGTAAAAACAACCGGGAGAGATTTCTTGGCCATGAACATGAGTTTCTGAGCCGCTTCCTCGGCCAATTGAAGGGGGGATATGGGCTCATTGTAGAGCGCCAGGAAGGGGTTCAGGCGGAGTTTTTCCCCTCCGCCCGCGACGATCTCGGCCATCTCCACTATCGTTTTGAGGTTTTGAAGGCTCCAGGCGGTGAAGACAATCGGTTTCTCTGTATTGTTCAGCATCGCTTCAAAGTGATAAATGTCAGATATCTCCGGCTTGACATCGCTGGCGATGCCGCCGCACATGACGAAGCTCGTTTCGTCCAGAGCATCAACAACCTTGGAAACGTTTTCGATATCCCGAAGCAACGCTTCTCTTCGCTCATCCGTCCGGGCGTCGATCACATAGGGGGTATCCGACCCGGTTCCGAAATAAGTATAGCCTTCCTGGAGAAACATTGCCGGACTCCCAGCTCGATCGCACATCGCGATTCTGGGAGGAGTGTCTCTCAAAGCCCGCTCGACAAGATGGGCCGGCATTTTGACCCTTTCCCCCTCCACCCAACATCCTCCCTGTTTTAATAATTCGATGGCCTTTGGCTCTCTGACCGCTATGCCGGTTCTCCTCAAGACCTCCAGCGTGGAGGCGTGAATGAGTTTGAGTTCGCTCTGTGACAGGATGCTCAGCCGCGGGATTCTCAATCTGTATTTATCCTTCATTTGTTCCTTCTCCCATTTTGTTTATATTTTAGGAACGGACGCAAGTCAAGAGCGTCCTGTTCAGAAAATTGACCATGGTTCCGCTTCGTGATATAAGTTCCGGGATCTTCTTGAATTCGAAAAAAGGAGTCCTAGGAACATGACCATTGTCATCGATGCCCATTCGGACATATTGAACGATATCCACCCACGGAGGCTGGCGGGGGAGAGGCAAATTCTGGAGAATTTCTGGGTGCCCAAGATGCGAAAGGGGAAGATCGACATCAGGGTCGTGGCTATTTATTCCGATCCCCCGTACCTTCCGGAATTGGCCTTGAGGAGGGCGCTCGATCTCACTGCAACCTTGTACCAGGAGCTAGAGGAATCGCCGAGCTCCGTTCTCTGCTTAACCCCTTCTGACATCAGAAATGCAAAGGCCGCTGGAAAAACGGGTTTCATTCTCGGGATGGAGGGAGCGGAGCCTCTCGGCTCGGACCTGCAGCTCCTTCCCATTTTTTATAAACTAGGCCTCAGACTCCTGGGCCTGACACATGCCCTGAGGACATACCTGGCCGACGGTGCCTTTATTTCGCCGAAGAAGGCGGGCCAGATGGGCGGCTTGACCTACGTTGGACTGGACTTCCTGGAGCTCGCCCAGGCTTTGGGTATCATCATCGATGTTTCGCACCTCAATGACTCGAGCTTCTGGGATGTCATGAAATTCACAAAAGCCCCGGTCATCGCCTCTCATTCAAATTGCCGGGCGCTGAAGGATCACCCCCGAAACCTCACCGATGACCAGATCGAGGCCGTGGCTGCGAACGGAGGAGTGGTCGGAGTGAATGCTTGCAGCATCTTTGTCGAACCCCCGGACTTGGCGCACCTCGTCGACCACATTGAGCACCTGGTTAAGGTCGGAGGCCCGGAGCACGTCGGGTTGGGGCCGGATTTTGCAGATTATTTGCTTCCCTATATGAGCGAAGCGGAAAAAAAGGAGCTCTATGGGCCCATCCAGCCCGTCAAGGGACTTCCTGACGATGAGTCAATGCCGAAAATAGCCGATGAACTTGCCCGGCGGGGACACAAATCCCGAACGATCGAGCTCATCATGGGCGAGAACTTCGCTCGGGTTTTCGAGGAAGTGCTCAAGCCTTAGGGAAGTCCACAAATCAAGCCTGCTTAGCGGATCGCCTCGGGCGAGATGATACCCGTCAAGTTCCCTATGAAACCAGTTTAGCGCGAAGTGTGATCTCTGTCGCCCGCAGGGCCTGAGAGACCGGGCAGTTGACCTTGGCCTGTTCCGCCTGTTCCTGGAAGCGTGCGGGTTCTATGCCGGGGACTACCGCTTCCGTGTCCAAATCAATTCGGGTGATCTTAAACCCCTGGCCCGCTGGGGCGACGATAGTGACCTGGGCCGTCGTGGAGATCGAAGTTGGGGGAAAACCCGCTTGGGTGAGACCCCCAGAGAGGGCCATGGAGAAGCATCCGGCGTGGGCCGCTCCCAAGAGCTCTTCCGGGTTTGTCCCGGGCCCTTCCTCGAATCGGGAGGAAAATGAATAGGGCCCCTCGAAAAGACCGCTTCCCAACTTAACCGTTCCCCGGCCATCTTTGAGCTTCCCTTTCCAGACGGCTGACGCTTTACGGATCGGCATGACTCGTACCTCCTTCTCTTAGCTTTGGTTTTTTTCGAAAGACTTCTCGGTCTGTTTGCGCGATCTGTCCCATTCCTCAAGGATGTCCAGGACCTCCTGGTCGGAGACATCGTACCAGTTCTCGTAGACTTGGGCCACGGCCTGAAAGTGTTTTGGGATTTCGAGGACAACCGTCTCATCAGCGAGTTCTCTCATTTCTAGAGCCACGCGCTCTCCGGCGACGGGAACGGCGACTACGACTTTTTGGGCTTTCTTCTTCCTACAGAGTTCTATGGCCGCTCTCATCGTGGAACCCATGGCCAGCCCATCGCGGATTTCATCTTCCGAGAGCCACCGTCTGGCGTTTTCAAAAACGAAGGCGCTGCCGTCTTCGGCCACCGCACCGAATCCGGCGAGCCTTTTGCCGGCTTCTTCTCTGTTTCTAAACATTCTATCTCGTAGACGCGGAGGGGCGCTCTACTAACCTCCCCTTTGAGTTGCCGCAAATTTCATGCCAAGCGGCCGAGACCTTTTTTCGACCTGAAACCATGAAAGCCCCCCCCGGGCGGAGAAAAGAGTCTTGAGGAACAGGAATGTGTCCTTCCGGACGAAACGAAATCTCTTTCCTTTTAACGCCTGCCTTTGCTATGATTCTACCCAGCAAGCGGAATCATTGTGTCAAGGATGGAACATGAATACCAAAACGTATCTCAGGACGATCCTGACCTTTGGGTTGGCGTTTTTCCTTTGGTCGGCTGCTTCCGGCCTGGAAAAGAGCCAATACTCATTTCCTCTCCACGATGGCTGGGCGCTTCAGTCCTCGACCAGAGTCCCAGCCAAAGGAGAAGATATCTCAAAACCCGGCTTCTCCACCCAGGGCTGGCATCCGACCGCGGTGCCGTCGACCGTCCTCGGAGCGCTCGTCCGGAACAAAGTTTACAGAGACATCTACTTGGGCGAGAATTTCAAGTCTATTCCGGCCGAGCCCTTCAAAGTCTCCTGGTGGTTCAGAACGGAGTTCGACCTGGGAAACGACCCGGCTTTGAATATTTTTAAGCTTCTCTTTGATGGGATCAACTACCGGGCCAACATCTGGCTCAATGGTCAGCGGATCGCCTCGGCCGACCAGGCTTTCGGAGCTTTCCGGAGGTTCGAGTTTGATGTGACCGGAGAGGCCCGGCCGGGCGAAAAGAACGCCCTGGCCGTCGAAGTCTTTCCTCCCCGGCCGGGCGAGCCGACGATAGGCTTTGTCGACTGGAACCCGAAGCCTCCTGATAACAGCATGGGGCTATGGCGGGAGGTCTGGGTCAAGCGGTCGGGCTCCGTCTCGGTGAATTTTCCTTTCGTCAAGACCAGGCTTGACCTCACGACACTCTCGGAGGCTCAGATGGAGGTCTCGGCCGAGGTCCAGAACAACAGCCGCGAAAAAGCAAACGGACTTCTCGAAGGTTCTATCGATTCCCTCAATTTCTCACAAAAAGTCGATTTGGCTCCCGGGGAGATGCGGCGCGTCGTCTTTTCCCCATCGGCTTATCCCCAGCTCAACCTCAAAAGTCCGCGCCTTTGGTGGACACACGATTTCGGCCGGCCCGAGCTCTACGACCTCCATCTCCGTTTTGCGCTCAACGAGAAGACGACCGATCAGGCCACCCTGCGGTTCGGCATCCGTGAAGTGGGGGATTATTTCAATGAGGGCGGGCACCGGGGTTTTAAACTGAACGGTAAGAAGATTCTGATCCGGGGAGGCGGCTGGGTGGACGATCTTCTTCTCGATAACCCGCGACGAAAAGTCGAAGCGGGAGTTCAATATGCCAGGCACATGAACCTCAACGCCCTGAGACTGGAAGGTTTCTGGGGGACGAACGAGGACCTTTATAACCTCTGCGATGAACACGGGATCCTCCTCATGGCCGGCTGGAGCTGTCAGTGGGAGTGGGCTGACTATTTTGGAAAGCCGGAGGACGAATTCGGCTGCATCAAATCTCCAGAAGACATCAGGCTTATCGCGCAATCCTGGAAGGATCAGGTCAAGTGGCTCCGCAATCATCCGAGTGTGTTTGTTTGGGCGGAGGGGAGTGATACTCTTCCGCGTCCCGAGCTCGAAAAAGAGTACATCAAGATCCTCCAGGCCGAGGACCCGACCCGCCCCGTGCTCGTTTCGACCAAGGAGAAAGTCAGTGCGATCACCGGAAAATCCGGGGTCAAGATGCGCGGACCCTATGATTATGTGCCGCCCGTGTACTGGTACGAAGACAAGGATAACGGGGGCGCCTTCGGGTTCAACACGGAGACGGGTCCCGGGCCTCAAGTGCCCCTCCTGGAGAGTGTGAGGAGGATGATCCCACCGAGAGATCTCTGGCCGATCGATCAAGTCTGGAGATACCATTGCGCCAGGAACGAGTTTGAAAACATGGATCGTTATAACGCCGCCCTCTCCAACCGCTTGGGTGCGCCCAAGAACGCGGAGGAGTACTGCAAGAAGGCTCAGTTCATCAACTACGAAGCCATGCGGGCGATGTTCGAAGCCTTCGGAGCCAACAAGTTCAAGGCCACCGGAATCATCCAGTGGATGTACAACGCCGCCTGGCCCAAGCTCTGGTGGCAGCTCTATGATTATTACCTCCTGCCGACAGGGGCCTTCTACGGGGCCAGGAAGGCCTGCGAGCCCCTCCACATTCTTTACGACTACGGCACAAAAGAGATCTTCGTCGTCAACCACTCGCTCGAACCGGCCGAAGGGCTGCGGGCCCGGGTTAATGTATATGATTTCGATCTAAACGATAAATTTAATAAAGAAATGCCGGTCGCGATCCCGCCCAACTCCTCTCAGAGGATTCTGACTCTTCGCGAAACCGGCAGATTGACCAGAACCTATTTTCTGGACCTGAGTCTGGTGAACGGCCGGGGAGAGGCGGTGAGCCGTAACTTTTACTGCCTCTCGACGAAGCCGGATGTGCTCGATGAGGCCAAGACGACCTGGTTCGTGACCCCGATGAAGGGGTACGCCGACCTGACCCGGCTCGACGAACTTCCCCCGGTCAAGCTTAACGTCAAACCCGATTTCGGCGGGGAGTCCGGGAGCAAAGTCATAACGGTGGAGCTCGAAAATCCGGGCTCCCACCTGGCGCTTTTTGTCGAGCTCAGGCTGGTTAGGGAAAGGAGCGGAGAGTCGGTCCGGCCCATTTTCTGGGAGGATAACTACTTTTCCATCCTTCCGGGCGAAAAGCGCACGATCCGGGGACGTTATTCTGAGCAAGACCTGGAAGGGGAACAGGCGGTCCTCAAAGTCGGCGGTTGGAATATCAAATAGGGAGAACGCCGTGAAGCGCAACTATTTCTTGGTCGCCCTCATCCTCCTCGTCTTTTTCGCCATCTCCTTTTTGACCAACATCATCGGCCCCCTCGTCCCCGATATCATCACCAGCTTCAAGCTGAGCCTCACCCTGGTCGCCCTCCTTCCTTTTGCCTTTTTCATCGCTTACGGCGTCATGTCCATCCCGGCCGGAATGCTGGTCGAGAAATACAAAGAAAAACCGGTCATGGTCTGCGCTTTCGGCCTCGCCTTTTGCGGCGCCCTCCTGTTGACCCTCCTGCCACGTTACCACTTCGCTATTCTCTCCACTTTTTTGATCGGACTGGGCATGGCAGCCCTCCAGGTGGCCATCAATCCGTTGCTCCGGGTCGCGGGCGGAGAGGAGCACTTCGCCTTCAATTCCGTGCTGGCCCAGTTGATCTTCGGGAGCGCTTCTTTCATGAGTCCCTATGTTTATTCTTATCTTGTCCGCAGTCTGAGGGACCTCAGCGGAGCCAGCAGTTTTTTGGTCAAGGTCATTTCCAAGATCGTGCCTCCGCAGCTTCCCTGGATCTCGGTGTATTGGGTATTTGTCCTGGTCACCCTGCTCATGGTCGTCGTCCTCGGTCTGATGCGTTTCCCCCAGGTCCAACGGAAGGAGGACGAAAAAGCCGGCGCCTGGGCGACTCATAAGATGCTCTTTGGTAAGAAAATCGTCATCCTCTATTTTCTTTCTATCCTGGCCTATGTCGGGACCGAGCAGGGGGTCGCCAACTGGATTTCGCAGTTCCTCAAGGTCTACCACAATTTCGATCCCCAGCTCGTCGGGGCACGGACGGTCTCGTGGTTCTGGGGGATGATGACGATCGGCTGTCTGCTCGGGCTTGTCCTCCTCAAGCTCGTCGACAGCCGGCGGATCCTCATCGGCTTCGCTTCGGCGGCGATCGTCTTTTTGAGCCTCGCTCTTTTCGGCCCGGGCGGATTGGCTCTCTACGCTTTTCCCATGGTCGGGTTCTCGGCATCGGTCATGTGGTCGATCATTTTTTCGCTGGCCTTGAACTCGGTCGACAGCCACCACGGAACCTTCTCGGGCATCTTGTGCACCGGCATCATCGGTGGCGCTCTGGTCCCTCTCATCATCGGCTGGTTCGGGGACCGGTTTGGGCTTCGGACCGGGATGTTTTTTCTCTATCTGACGCTGGGTTATATCTGGAGCATCGGATTCTGGGCCCGACCGCTCATCAGCAACGAGACGATCTTTTCAAAGAAGAGGAAATTGGTTTCGGAATCCAGGACCTAAGGAGGGATAGCATGTCTGTTCTGGGGATCGATCTGGGTGGAACGAACGTGCGGGCTGGGCTGGTTAGAAAAGGCCGTTTGGTTAGGGTCGAGGCCGTCGCTATCGCCAGTCAGGGCTCGCAAAGCGATATTCTGAGGCAAATCTACCAACTGGTCGATCCCATCGTTCCCTCCGACCTCGAAGGCATCGGAGTGGGAGTGCCCAGTGTCGTCGACCCTAGGACAGGCATTGTGTATGATGTCACGAACATTCCTTCTTGGAAAAAGGTGCCGCTGAAATCGCTCCTCCAGAGACGGTACAGGGTCCCGACCTATGTCAACAATGACGCCAACTGTTTCGCCGCCGGCGAAAAATACTACGGCAAGGGGAGAAAATACAAACACCTCGTCGGACTGATCGTCGGAACCGGTTTGGGGGCCGGCATCATCGCCAACGGAAAGCTCTACGTGGGGGCCAACTGCGGGGCCGGAGAATTCGGCATGCTTCCCTATCTGGATCGCAATTTTGAATATTACTGCAGCGGACAGTTTTTTGGGAACGTTCACCAGACCTCGGGTGAAGAGCTCTTCCAGAGAGCAGGGGACGGGAACCGCCGGGCGCTCGAGATTTTTTCCGAGTTCGGGACGCACCTCGGCGAGGCGGTCAAAGCCATCCTCTACGCGGCCGACCCGGAGATCATCATCATAGGCGGTTCGGTCAGTCGGTCGTTTTGGTATTTCCAGGAAGCGATGTGGAAATCGATCAAGGACTTTGCCTATTCCATAACCGTCGACAGGATCAAAATCGAGATCTCGGAGCGGCAGCCCATCGCCATCCTGGGGGCCGCCGCCCTTTATCAAGATGCGATGAAATAACCTCGTCTCTCTCGTCGTCTGGTCATCTCGTCCCTCTCGTCCGAGGGAGGATACGCTCAAATGAGTGTTCTTTCGGCGAGATGACGAGATAGACATGATGGACGAGAGAGACGATGGGATTCCTTGACAACCTGGCTGATTTCGGTTAAAAGCTTAAGAGAAAGGCCGCCCAGAGATGATCATCAAAACGCGCGAGAAAGATGATATCATCATCTTCGACATAGAGGGGGAGATCAAACGGTCCGATATCACCGAGGCGACTCTCCACCAGCTGGTCAAAGACCAGCTCGACCGGGGCCGACGAAAGATCTTGCTCAATTTCCAGGACGTTGCATTCATCGACAGCTTTGGTGTCGGAGAGATTCTGGCGAGCTATATCTCCACCCACAACCTCGGCGGAAAGCTTAAAATCGTCAGGATCTCCAAGAAGCTTTTTCTCATTTTCCAGGTCACCATGCTGACCAAGGTCTTTGAGATCTTCGACGATGAAGAGCGGGCCGTCCAGAGCTTTTTCGGAGACTAGGAGCGTCTGACTCCTTGACCCAAGCCTCTCGATGATACAGAAAAGGCTGCTCCGGATCATCTCTCGAGTTGGCGATCTCCGTCCGGAAGAGACCCCAACTGCCTTGCGGGTATTTTTGTATTTTTTTCTGATCACGTTTCCCGCCTCTATCATCAAACCTGTCAAGGTTTCGCTCTACCTGAATTGGTTCACCAACTCCAAGCTGCCTTACGCCTACCTGCTGACGGCTGTGGTCATCGGGTTCGTCGTCGTCCTGAATACTCGGCTTCTTAACCGTTTTGAACGGCGTCGCTATATCTCATTCAGTCAGCTCTTTTTTGGCGCCTGCCTGGTTCTTTTCTGGTTCCTCTTCAAACTCCACTGGCCCTGGCTTTCACTCTTGTACTGGCTCTGGTCCGATATTTTTATCGCCACCTCGATCTCCCAGTTCTGGATCGCCGTCAACGACATTTACTATCCCCATCAGTTCCGGCGCTTGGTAGGGTTCTTCGTCAGCGGCGGCTTGTTGGGGGGGATCGGGGGTTCGATCCTGGCTTCCAGCCTGGCCGGAACGATCGGGACGGAGAACCTGCTCCTGGTTTGTCCGGCCATCCTCCTTCTCTCCCTGGTCGTGGTCAACGGCCTGTACGCACGCCAGCCCAAGGAGAAAATGGCCGAGGGGGGTGGGGGGAGCGGTGAGAAGAGAAAGCCGGCCGGATATCTCGAGAGCTTCAACCTGGTCAGAAAAAGCCCATATCTCCTGCTTTTGTCCGGGCTGGTGACCGTGGGCATCGTTGTCTCCACGCTCATCGATTTTCAGTTCAACTCGGTGGTCAAGCAAACGATCGCCGCCAAGGACGCCAGGACGGCTTTTCTGGGGACGTTTTTCGGAGCCGTGCTCGTGGTCTCTTATATACTCCACGTCTTGTTCACAAGTCTCGTCCTGAAAAAATTTGGGATTCGGGTGGTCATCCTTTTCACTCCGCTCATCCTGTTCGTCGGAGCCGGGGCTGTTTTTCTTTTTCCGGTCGCTTCCCTGATCTACTGGGCCGTCTTCGTCAAGGGAGCGGATAAATTCCTGGACCACACCCTCAGCCAGGCGGTTCGAGAGCTCCTCTACATCCCGGTCCAGCCGGAGCTGAAATACAAAGCCAAGATTTTTATCGATATGTTTGTCAACAAGTTCGCTTCGGCATTCGGCGCGTGCCTGATACTTCTCTTCTTCACGGTTTTTAAATTGAGTCTCAAGGAGATGTCATTCATCATCGTCCCGGTGATCGTGATCTGGATCCTGTTCGCCCTGGCCTTGAATCGCGAATACCTAGGGATCGTCAAAAGAAACCTGAAGATCAAGTGGCAGGACGCCGATACGCTCGTCTCCCAGCACGTGGACCGAAACCTGACCAAACTCATCTTCGACACGATTCAGAGCCGGGAGAAAAGCTCGGTCCTGTATGCGATGAATCTCTTCGACCTGATCCAGCAGGAAAAGCTGACCCCGGAGCTAAAAAAGCTCATTTCTTACAAATCGGACGTGATCAGGGCGAAAGCGATGGATTCGCTGCTGGACGTTTCAGGACAATCTTTTGTCCCGGAGGTCGCGGACACCCTTGATGATGAAGAGCTGGACGCCCAGGTAAGAGAGATCATGGCCCTCGACGTTTATCAGTCCGTCATCCAGGACCGGATTCATTTGGTCGTCGGACAGGGAAAGGCCGAAGCCGAGGTGGATCGGATGGAGGCGGCCAAACTGCTTGGCATGATGGCCCCCACCGCTCCGGTCGTCGAAGACCTGAGCCGGCTCATCATCGATGAGTCACCCGAGGTCGCCAAATATGCGATCGAGAGCGCCGCCCGGCTGAAAAAACCGGAGTTTATTCCCCTTATCATCCGCCAGCTCAAAAACGCATACGTCCACGAAGTCGCCAGCGATGCTCTGATCGACTACGGGGAGGCGGCTGTCGAGATGCTGAGCGTCCGACTCCGGGATCCGCTGGAAGACCTGGGAATCCGCAGCGCCATTCCAGACATCCTCGGGGCGATCGGCACCGCTGCGGCGGCGAACGCCCTGGCTCAGGAACTGGCCGGCGCACGGGAGGATGTGGAGGCCGAACTCATCGATGCTCTCTACAAGCTCAAATCCAACCACCAAGATCTATGCTTCCCCGAGAAAATCGTTTTGCCCGCCCTCCAGGCCAAGATCAAGAAGAGCTATCTCGTTCTGATGGAGATCGACAAGTTGCTCCTGGACGAGAAAAAAAACCCTCTGATCAAAGATCTGGAAAATTCCCT
The DNA here is from genome assembly GCA_963701305.1 of Candidatus Aminicenantota bacterium. Classification (GTDB taxonomy): domain Bacteria; phylum Acidobacteriota; class Aminicenantia; order Aminicenantales; family CAVYOD01; genus CAVYOD01. Next base: position 71,063 of record OY969586.1, on the reverse strand, counting down.
GAGCCGCTCCCTTAAACACATCTTTGAGCTGCTGGGCCTCATCTACCCCTTCGAGGATATCAGGAAGGCCTACCAGAACATCTGCGCCGGGACAAAGAAGTCAACCGATTTTTCTCTCGAGCTCCTCGACAACATCCTGAAGAAAGACCTCAAAGAGTACCTCCTTCCCCTGTTCGAGGACATTCCTTTCGACGAGAAGGTCCGGCGGTGCCGGAAGCTGGAGAGGGCCCTGGAGAAGGCCCCTTTCGATGGATATTGAAACGGCCCCGGCTTTGCGTTTACAATGAAAGGGCTTCCTGAGATGCCTAAGCTCTATATTTATCCTAAAGAGGGTGAGGCTTCCACCTTCGCCCTTCAGAACAAGCAGATCACCATCGGCCGGCTGCCTGACAACGACATCGTCGTGGCCGAACAGTTTTGCTCCAGCCGCCACGCGGTCATCTTTCCCACCGAGTCAGGATACTCTGTCCTGGATAATCACAGCAAGAACGGGACCTTCGTCAACGGCAAGAGGATCCAGTCCGAAACCGGGCTCAGGCGCGGGGACGAGATTCTGATCGGCCTGACCAGGATCATCTACGACAAAGAACTGGTCTCGAGTGTAGAGGTTATCGATCCATCCCCCTCGGAGGCCATCAACACAATCATCCAGGTCAAGGATTTTCTTCGCAAGCCGCCGATCGCCACCACCATCGACGCTCCGGCTATCGTCCTGGACATCGACAAACTCAAGGCGGAGCACAGAGCCCTCGCCATCTTGAATGAAGTCAGCCAATCCCTCGTCTATCATCAGCCTCTGGACCAGCTCTTGGAACACATCATGGACCTGGTCAGCCACAACCTTCCTCTGGACAGGGGGGTCTTGATGCTGATGGAAGGGAACCCGGCTCAGCTCATTCCCAGGGCGATCCGGATCAAGGACAGCCGGCTGCCCGATAAAAATATCCAGGTCAGCCGGACGATCATCAACACCGTGATGAGCAAGAATTCTTCGGTCCTGATCTACGACGCGCTCTCCGAGACGCAGTTCCGCTTCCAGGCCAGCATCGTCCAATCCAAGGTCCGATCGGCCGTGTGCGTGCCGTTGTGGAATAATCAGGAGATCATCGGCATCATTTACGCCGACCGGAGCTCCCTGGCGGCACCCTTTTCCGAGGATGACCTCAAACTCTTGACGCTCGTCGCCAACCTAGCCGCGGTCAAGATCGAGAATGCCAAGCTCATCGAGCAGGCGATCGAGAAGGGCCGCATGGACAGAGAGCTTGCCCTGGCCGCCCAGATCCAGAAAAACTTTCTGCCCAAGGAAAATCCGAAATTCGAGAATTATGATATCGCGGGGACCAACCTGACGTGCTGTACCGTAGGCGGAGACTACTACGATTTTATTCCCGTCGGTCCGGAGCGGCTGGGGATCGTGATCGCCGACGTGGCCGGGAATGGGATGAGCGCTTCGCTTCTCATGGCCTCTCTGCGGGCGGCGTTGCACTCCGAGGTCCATCCCGATTACTCGGTCGAAGCGATGACCGTCAAGCTCAATGACTTTGTCCACAGCAGCTCTTCCTCGGACCGGTTTATCACTTTTTTCTTTGGCGAACTCGAAAAAGCGAGCGGCGCCCTGTCCTATATCAATGCCGGCCATAACCCGCCTATCCTGCTGCGCCACGAAGGCGGGATCGAACGGCTCGAGAGTTGCGGCTTCTGCCTGGGGATGTTTCCATCGGTCCGCTACGAGGAGAAAAAAACCGGCCTGAGGCCGGGCGATCTCGTGCTCTTTTATACGGACGGGATCACCGAAAGCCGGAACAAATCCAAGGAAGAATTTGACGAGCACCGGGTCATCGCGGTCCTCCAGAAACACGGTCACCGTTCCGCCCGGGAGATCATGGACCTCGTCCTGGAGGAACTCAAAGCCTTTACGGAGTGCACGGATCCGGCCGACGACATGACGCTGGTTATTGTGAAGAGGGTCCTTTGAAGCAGCCTCCCGAAGAGCGCCTGAAGGTACGCGGCGAGCTCAGGTCCCTGGAAGCCATCCGGGACTTTCTTGCGACGAACCTGAAAAAATTGGACCTCTCGGAGACGGAATATTTCAAGATCGAATTGTCGGTCATCGAAATCTGCACGAACATCATCAAGTATGCCTATCCTCGGGTACGGGGCGAGATCGGACTCAAGATCTGGCACGAGCGGGGGAGGCTCTTCTTGGAGATCCGGGATTCGGGGATTCCCTTTGATCCGACCAATGCCAAAGAGCCGGATATTCACGAGATCATCCGGAAAAGGAAAAAGGGCGGGCTCGGGATCTTCCTGTCCCGCAAGTTCATGGACGGGTTTGATTACCGGCGCGAGGACCGCCAGAACGTCCTGACTGTCTCCAAGATTATCGTCAAGGCCAGGAGCTGAGGCGCCCCGACGGGCCCGTCAGTAAAGGACGTTGTCCTCGCCGTATTTCTGGCAGATCCGATCGATCTCGGCGAGCATGAGCTCACGGCGGGCGAGAACGGCGTTGATTTCATCGTCCGTGAGATATTCCCCGACCGCCTTCTTGATCATCTCAAAATTCAGGGCTTTGATCTTTTCTACGAAGGCCTTAGGAAGCTCCTTCATCTCTTTGGAACCTTCCTTGCCCTTTTCGGTGTAGAGAAGCTTGGTCGTGAATTCCTTGGATTTCCGGAAGGACCGGGAATGGTCGATGAGATAAATCCGCCAGTCTTTGGTGATCAGGAGATTGTTCATGTGCCGGTCTTCATTGGCGATCAGGTTGTCAAAGGCCCTCTGGAGGTAGGTGCAGCGGTTCCAATGCATGATTTTGGTGGACGGCGTTTTGATATTTTTTTCGGTCTTGGTCTTCAGGGACATCTCGGACTCTTCCCATAGTTGGCAGGAACCACGGTCCCCGCGGAAGCGTCGCTCCACGGTCGGCGGGACCATGTCAAGTCCGAGAAGCTTATCCATCTCGTAGGCGGCGATCTCATATTCCCAGCTGTCGATGTAACCGTGGGGCCGTCCTGTCACATTTTTCCAGAGAGCGTTGCCGGTGATGGCCCCTTTCTTGAGGGTCAGTTCCCAGGGATTGGTCACGGCCTCCGATCCCGATAGCTGCCGCTGGCTGATGACTTCAGCCGTCTTGAGAAAATCCTCCCACATGGCCTTCTGGGCAGCCTCTTCGGGGGTATACTGCCCCAGGGCCTGCACTCCCCAACCGAGAGCCAGCAGGGCCAGACAAAAAATAATAGGTTTCTTATCCACTATCCCCTCCTTACTGTCCCTTCATTTGGGCCCTGATTCAGAGACTGCGCTCCGAAACGGCTAATAGAGGACTTTATCTTCGCCTTTTTCCTTGATCATCCCTTCGATTTCTTTGAGAAGAAGATCTTTGCGGGTGAGAACCGCTCGGATTTCCTCGTCGGTGAGGTTGGTGCCGACGGCTGCGCGCAGGCTTTCGTAGGTCATAGCCCTGACTTTTTCGACAAAGGCGCGGGGGAGCTGCCTGAAGAGAAAGGGCCGTCCATCAGACGTGCGTTTCAGCCCGTTCGATCCAAACATCAGTTTTTCGGTACATTCTTTTGTGCACCTGAAGGAGCGGGAATGGTCGATCAGGATCGTTCTCCAGTCCTGCGTGAAGAGCACGTTCTGCTGGGTGCGGTCCTCGTTGGCGATGAGGGAGTCAAAAGCCCTGGTGAGGTATTTCATCTTTTCTGTCTGGTCGGCCGCGGCCGGGGGAACCTTGATCCGCTGCTCCATCATTTTCAAGAGGCTGGTTTTGCTCTCTGTCCAGAGAGAGAGGGCGCCTTTTTGTCCCTTGAATTCCCTCTCTACGGTGGGTGGAATCATGTTCAGTCCCAGGAGTTTGTCGACTCTGTAGCCGGCAATCTCATACTGCCAGCCCTCCCAAAATCCCTGCTGCCATCCGCTCGGGTTTTTCCAGGCAGCGTCTTTCTCGATGCTGCCCTTTTTGAGATGGAGCCTGAAGGGCTTCGTCACTCCTTCGCCGACGTCCTCGAAGCTGACGATCTCGGCCGACATCAGGAATTCCTCCCAAGCCTGGCGCTGGGCGATTTCCTCCGGGGTGAATTGGCCGCGGACAAACAAACTCGCTCCCCCCAAGAGCAAGAGAGTGAATGCCAGCGCGGCCTTGTCTTGAGCTGCGAAGCGTCTCATTCGATCCTCTCCCTTTCTGCTTTGTGCCAACAGTGTAATGAAAAAGGTTACGGAAATCAAACAAAGTATCCAGACCGCGTTGACAGCCTCATCCAGCTGATATAGATTTAAAAACTGAGTTTTTTTCATTTTGACTCGAGGATTCAGACATGAGAACAAGATGGTGGGGTTTGACAATCCTCCTCTGGATGGGAGCATGTTCGCTGGGCAAGTCGGCGCCCACAATTGCCTTCCCTTGCGAGTGGCGCGAGAGGCGGGGCTTTGCCCCGGCCGCAGACTTTGATCGGCAGGATATTCCGGACCCTTCGGGCATCTGCCTGCATCCGTCGCGTAAAACCTTCTTCATCGTCAGCGATAAGGGTTTTGTCTACGAAGTTAAACAGGACGGCACCCCAGTGGACTCGATCGGAGTCCCAGGCGACCTGGAGGATATCACAGTCGACCCCTCAAGCGGCCTTCTCTACATCATCGTCGAAGGAGACGATGTCATCCTGGAATATGACCCGGAAAAAAGGCACGTCACGCGCCGTTTTCCCGTGAACAGGGAATACGGGAGGAATTCCCTGTTTCTCCAGAAACAAGTCGATAGCCGTGATGAGGGGATAGAATCTCTCGTTTTTGTCCCGAATCCAAGCCATCCCGAAGGAGGCACTTTCTACGCCGGGAACCAGGAAGATCCTCCCTGTCTCATGGAAATATCCGTGCCCCTCAGGTCCAGCAGGGCCGGAGAGGCCGAGGCAAGCATTTTGCGTGTACTTCCGATTCAGATGCGGGATCCATCTGCCCTTCATTATGACTCGAGCAATAAGCTCTTATACGTCGTCAGTGATTCGGATAATTTATTCCTCGAGATGAACCTGGACGGGCGGCTATTTAAAGAGTATGCCTTTCCAGGGAATGACCAAGAAGGCATCGCTTGGGATGACCAGGGCTATATCTATATTTGCCAGGACTCCGGCGGGATCATCAAACTGAAGGATCTACGCCGAAGATAAACCAGCCTATAGCGTCTAAAGGACGCCAGGAGCCGCTGTTTTGGCCTTAAGTTTTTGATATTGTCGGATCACCATAATGCATAAGAAAATCCAGATCAGAACGACGACCAGGTTGACTTTGGCAAAGTTCGCGATCCCAAAACCTAAGAAATTGAGCCCGATAAAGACAGATAGAGCCGCCAAAGCGTCACCACCGCGGCGGAAAAATGTGTCGGCCGCAGCCTTTCCCTTATATTTCTCCTCCCTTGAGGTGATGAGGAAGAGGGCGCCATTGGTCGTGTTCATCAGGGAGTAGTCCGTGCCGTTTTCCAGTCCCTTGATCCATTTGATCAAGACGAGGGAGGTGGCGCCGAAGGTGACGAATCCATAGCCGCCCAAGGCAATCAGGGGAAGGAACAAGAGGGCCCCGCTGACTCCCACCCGTTTGATGATTCGGGATACTAGAAAGAGCTGAATGATCAAAGCGATAATATTGGCCAGGCCCTGGTAATCTGCGGAAATCTTGGCCACGAATTGCGAGATATCCAGTCCGCCCGCAGTGCCGGTCTGGACGGCTTTTGCGGCCGTGCGCTTAAGGACATCCCCCCAGATGTATTCCCCGGTTGAGTTGACAAAATTGAGGGTGAGAATAACCAGCGCATAGAAAAGGAGATATTGACTTCTAAAGATCAGTCGGAATCCGCCGCCCCTCTTGAGGGGGCGCTCCGTAGCCTTTTCTTCTTCGGCAATTTTTCTGTCGGCCCTTTCTGGCTTCTCCCAAATCCGCTTGATCTCCCTCCGATGAATAATAATCGTTAGGAGAATGCAGATGCCCAGGACACCAGCGGCGAGCAGCATTATGATATAGGCAAAATCCTTTCCCAAGGGCCGGATGATCAATTTGGTGATGTTTGTTCCGAAGACGGCTCCGAAAGTTTGTCCCACAGCCACGATGGGAAATAGGCGTTTTCCCGCTTCGTCTGAGTAGATATCATTGGCGAAGCCCCAGAACTGGGCCACGACGAAGATACTAAAGATTCCGATCCAGATAAAAAAGATGATCCCCATTGTCCCCATAGGCATACCCAGGAGATGGAAAACGAAAAAGAGCCCCAGGTTGGAGATGAAAAAGAGGGTCACCCAGGTGATGAGAAGATGCCGCGGAAATTTGGAGGCTAGATAACTGAAAGCCTTAATCACAAAGATTAGCAATATGGCTTGAGCCCCCGAGAGGTAGCTTTTCGTCTGTGGATCTTTGCCCACGATAATGAGGGTTTCTCGAATTGGTTTGATGAGAGAGTAGGCTAACAGGAGCAGAAAAACATTAAGGGTTAAAAGGAAAGCCGTGGGTGCTTCTCCGGGACGGATATCCGTGAATATCTTGAGAAACCGATAAGCCCACCCGGATCCTCTCTGCTCCAGATCTTTAGTCTCCGAACCGGCTGCAGCCATGTTTTCTGCCCTCGTTCTTTGTTCGAATTTGCCCTTCTCCTCGACGATGGTTTATTTTTGCAGTTGCTTGATTTTTTCGCAAATTCGATCCTTCCGGTCCAGGAGCGCTTTGATCTCCTCGCCGCTGAGATAGGGCGAGAGCCTGGCCTGAACGGTCCCGGCATCCAACCCCTGGAGATTCCGGAAGATCCTCTCCGAGCAGTAGCTGATCTCGCAATCTGGAACCAAATCGGGACTCGGGCCGAAGGCTTCGGAAAAGTCCACCCGGCAGACCTTCCAGCTCTTCTTGTGGATGCGGGTGTCATCCATGTTACTGCACTTGTTGAAGACGAGATTCTCAAAAATCCTGAGCTCGTCCAGGCTGTTTTGAAAGCTCTTCGGGTCCGGCGGCTCGAGTTTGATCAGCTTTCTATCGCGCTCCGTGATGCAATCTTCCAGGAACAGTTGAAGTGACCCTTTCCGGGCTTCGATCTCCCGTTCCACGACGGGGGGGACGACATTGAAATCCAGTAGCTTATCCAATTCATAAGCGGCAATTTCGTATTGATAGCTGTCCGGAAGGGGAGTGGGCCTGGGACGATGGATGTGCTTGAAGAAGCCTCTGTGGGTCACTTTCCCGTCAGTGAGATCGATGAGCCAAGGTCCGGTCTTGCCGCCGATGATGTTCTTGCGGACGGAAACGATTTTGGCGGTCAGGAGGTAATGCTCCATCTCTTTTTTATGGAAAATATCTTCTTCAGCCGGCCGGCAAAAACCGGAAGTCCAGAAACCTAAGAAAACCCCACCAAGAAACATCAACCGGACCAGAATCTTTTTGGTCATTTTTCACCCCCCATACGGAAAAATTATCGCCTTCGATGATCAGGGCACTCGGATGCCCGCCGTAAACCTCGGAAATGCCGGTGTCAATGATCCAGATTTTCCCCTGGAAGCGGCTCATATCTTCTTTGGAATGAACAACGTGTGGGGTGTGGGCGATGATCATGTATTTGACCCCCAAGTCAGCAAGGATCCGATCCACTTCCGGCTGGAAAGCTTTTTCATCCTCCCGGGCGAATTCGCGATCCCAGAGAGGTCCGTCGCTGACGTAAACGATCTTGGGAGTGAAGGCCGGGGGGAGGGGGACCCCGGATGCGATGTGGACGCGAAGGATCTCGAGTTCCAAGCGGAGAGTGTCATTGATGTCCTGCAGTTTCCAACGGGAGAACCGCTCGCTGATGCCCCCGTGGGCGAAAACGACATCGTTGATCTTGATGACAGCATTGTGCTTGAGAATCCACTTCCCGTAGGTCCGATCGAAGTTCATCGTATATTCTGCCCTCGCTTGGCTTTCGTTCTGCACGACCTCCGCCCAGTATTTTCGGAATCTGGCCACCGAATCAACCAGAGTTCTCGGCCCGGGCGGAGCGTCCCTATCCGCGAGCTTCCGGAATTCCTTCTCGCGCTTCTGCCGGTATCCCGCCGGAAGGAAGGAAACGAGTTGTTCGGCCGGGACATTTCCGGGATAATCGAAGGTGATCCCGGTGATATTCATCTCTTCGTGGTTGCCGATCAAGAAGTGGAACTGTCCGCCGGCGATTTTCGCTTCCTTCTCCAGGTTGATCATCAGATCCAGGATTTTCTTGGCGTCGGGGCCCCGGTCCATGGCGTCTCCGGTCTGGACCAGGTGGGTCCTGCCCCCGGCCCAATGAAGCCCCTTATTGACCATCCCCGTCTCCTTTAGGATCTTCACGAAATTGTTGTAATCCCCATGCAAGTCTCCCACGGCCACAATCTTTTTCACTCCCGTCCAGACACAGGGAATTTCTTCGGCAGTGAGACTGGACATGATCCAAAGAAAAATTATGGCAAAGGCTAAGGGCGGTCCCAATTTGGCTAGGATTTTTGGCTCCCGCATCTTGTTTTTATATAGTAAAACAGCAGGCCCAAAAAGAAAAGAGAAAAAGTTGACTATTTGGAGGGGCTGGCTTATTTTATTGTCAACTGGAGAAACCTATGGGTGATCTTAAGGATAAAGTCGCTATTATCACTGGCGGGGGGCGAGGAATCGGCAGCGCCATCTCCTCCCGGCTTGCAGAGGCTGGGGCGAGCGTTGTCATTGCCGATGTCGACTTTTCTGCCGCCGACAAGACCTCTCAATCGCTGAACGCGCGGAGCTTGAAGGCGGTGGCTCGTGCGGTGGACGTAACCGATGAGTCCTCCGTGAACTCCCTTGTCGGCGCGACGCTCAAGAAGTTTGGTCGCGTGGATATCCTTGTCAACAACGCGGGAATCATGTTCCGGACGAGATTTATGCGAATCTCCCGGAAAGAGTGGGAGCAGACCCTGGGAGTGAATCTCACCGGCCCCTTCCTGTGCATCAAGGCGGTGGTTCCGCTCCTGAAGAAGCAAGGGCACGGCCGTATCGTGAACATCTCCTCTTCGGCAGGCCGGAGTGTGAGCACTCTAGGCGGAGCCCACTACACTGCCTCAAAGGCCGGGCTCCTGGGTCTCACCCGGGCCGTGGCCAAAGAGGTCGCCCTCTTCGGGATCACCGTTAATGCTGTCTGCCCCGGACTCATCGATACCCAGATGGCCAGGGAAACGACAACCAAGGCCGAACTCAGAGCGTTCGTCAACTCTTTCCCGATCAAGCGGCTTGGATGGCCTGAGGAAATCGGTGACCTCGTTGTCTTCCTTTGCTCGGATCGGGCGGCCTATATCACAGGGGCGTCGATCGATATCAATGGCGGAGACTTGATGATTTGAAAAGGGGAAGGACATGAATCGACTTAATCGCTCGGTTCTCATCATATGGTGTTTTGGCATGGTCGTCTTGAGCTTGGCCTGCCAACCCCGCAAGGAAACCAGGCTGCCCGCTTCTCCAGACTACCCTCGGGTGAAACTCGGTCTTGAAGTTTTTCTCGAAAAACATCTGGATCTGATAAAGGGAAAGCGTGTCGGGCTCATCACCAACCCGTCGGGCGTCGACAGCCGGTTTCAGAGCACGGTGGACCTTTTGGCCCGAAATCCGGAGATCCAACTGGTCGCGCTCTATGGTCCCGAGCATGGAGTGCGCGGCGATTCGCAGGCGGGTGAATACGTGCCTTTTTATATCGATAAACAATACCGCATCCCGGTTTTCAGCCTTTACGGTCAATCGATGAAGCCCGAGCCCGGGATGTTGAAGAACATCGACGAATTCATGCGTTCGTTCGACACCCGGGACACCGAGAAGATCCCCGAGAAATCAATGGTCAAGGACATCGACGTCATGGTTTATGATATTCAGGATGTGGGGACCCGTGTCTACACTTACATTGCGACGATGGCCTATGCCATGCAGGCCTGCGCCGAGAGCGGGATCGATTTCATCGTCCTCGACCGCCCGAACCCAATCAACGGCCTGGACATGGAGGGCCCGATCCTGGAGTACCCGGACCATAGCTCCTTTGTGGGGCTCTACCCCGTTCCGTTGCGGATAGGACTGACGATGGGGGAGATGGCCCGGCTTTTCAATGACAAATTCCTGGCCAAGAAAGCCAAACTGACAGTTATCCCAATGGAAGGCTGGCAACGGAAAATGTGGTATGACCAGACCTCGCTCCCCTGGGTTTTCCCTTCTCCCAATATCCCAACGCTCGACGCGGCCATGGTTTACCCCGGGCAGGTGTTCCTCGAGGGTACGAATGTCTCCGAGGGAAGGGGCACGACCCGTCCCTTTGAGCTTTTTGGCGCGCCCTGGATTAATGGCTTCGAGCTCGCCAAAAACCTGAACGGACTCAAGCTCGCGGGTGTCGCTTTCCGGGAGGCCTGGTTTACACCGACCTTTTCCAAATTCCAGGGAAAGATCTGCGGAGGCGCCGAGCTACATGTCGTCGATCGCGCCCGATACAGGCCTCTGGCGATAGCGCTAAACATCATCAAAACCATCAGGGGCATGTATCCCCAGGATTTCCAATTCCATAAAGATTATTTTGATAAGATCATGGGAACGGCCAAAGTCAGGGAGGCTCTAGAGCGGGGAACCTCGATCGAAGAGATAACCAGGTCTTTCACCGACGGCCTGGCCGGCTTTGCCGAGCTCAGGAAAGCCTATCTTCTCTATTGATTTTTTTGTCGGGATTTGAATAACCAAGCCTTTTTCCCTTAAAATGGGTCTCTTTTTGATAGAATCGAACCTCAACATTGAGCAAGGAGAAGCAGTCCATGTCGTCCCGAGACCTCAACTATGCCCTGGCCAATCCCATCTCGGTCCTTCTTAATAAACCGCCCCATGATTTCACGAGGGCCGATTTCTTGAAAATTATCGAGCAGAGAAGAATCGAGCGGATCACCTTCCATTACACGGCTCTCGACGGGAAGCTCAAGGAGCTGAAGCTGCCCGTCGCCAATGCTCATCAGGCCGAGAGCATCTTGGCCGAGGGAGAACGAGTGGACGGATCGTCGTTGTTCAGAGGAATGGTCGACGGGGCGCTCTCCGACCTCTATGTGGTGCCCGTTTACAGAACGGCTTTTCTCTCGCCCTTTGATGAGGGAAGCCTGGATTTTATCTGTCGCTACCTGACCAAGGACGGCGGCCTCGCCCCCTTCGCTCTCGACAATATCCTGGCCAAGGCCTGCCGGGTTTTTCATGACCACACCGGGCTGGAGCTCAAGGCGCTCGGCGAGCTCGAATTTTTCCTCCTCAGCGGAGGGAACCCCAATATCTTCCCGGGTCAAAAGCAGGAGGGGTACCATTCTTCATCGCCCTTTCTCAAGAGCGGACAGATTCTCAATGAAATGGTCCGCCATATCACCCAGATCACAGGAGCCGTGAAATACGCCCACGGTGAGGTCGGGTTTGTGGAGAGCGTCCGGAGCGACCTCGAAGAAATTCAGGGGAAACAGGCCGAGCAACTGGAGGTGGAGTTTTTGCCCAGGCCCGCCCAGGAGATGGCCGACGACCTGGTCTTGGGCCGTTGGCTCATCCGGAATATCGCCTTCAAATACGGTCGTGTGGCCACCTTTACCCCCAAGATCGAGGAGGGAGTGGCCGGAAGCAGCCTCCATTTCCACCTTGAGCTCATCAAGGGCGGAAAGAATATCATCATTGATGAGAAGGGCGATCTCTCCGAAGGCGCGCGACGCCTGATCGGAGGCCTGTGCGAATATGCGGATTCCCTGACCGCTTTTGGCAATACCGTATCCTCATCCTACCTCAGGCTGGTTCCCCACCAAGAGGCGCCTATCCGCATTTGCTGGAGCAACCTGAACCGGAGCGCCATGATCCGGATTCCGCTCGGCTGGTCCAACCTGCGCAATCTCGCCAAATCCCTCAACCCCCAAGAAACCTCGGTCTTTGCGGAACCGCAACCGCGCCAGACGGTAGAAATCCGGAGCCCCGACGGGAGCGCGATCATCCATCTTCTGCTCGCCGGAATCGTCATGGCGGCCGACTGGTCGTTTCAGGAAAACAAGTCTCTGTTTGGGGATAATCTTCCCCTCGAACTCGCGGACAAGCTCCATGTCGAGGGCAACGTCTTTACGGACGGAGAGCTGCTCAAGAAATTGCCCGCTCTGCCGACGAGCTGTGTCGAATCGAGCCGGATCCTTCTAGAAAAGCGGGATCTCTATGAAAGGGACGGGGTTTTCCCCCCGAGCATAATCGATTATGTGGCCCGACTTGCTGAGGCTGAAGATGACGAGCTGATGAACAAGGAGTTGGCCGGGCTCCCTGCCGATGATCGGCTCCATGAGACTAGGAAGATCATGCACAAAGACCTCCATCGCCATTAGAGAAGTGAGCAGTGAGCCGTGAGCACTGAGCAGTGCTTACTGCTTGCTCTTCTTCTTGTCGAGATAGACGCGATAGATCAATAAGACTGGATGGACCAAAATTGCCGATAGATCCTTGTCATGTTCTGATAAAATAGATTCCGACGGGTGGCGAGGTTCGGGGGCCCCCCGACGACCGGAGTGTTTCAGGCCACGGTCTATCCTCCTGCAAAATCAGCAAGATCGTCCATGAGGACGGCGGGGGTGAACCGAAGCAGGACCCGTGGGGACTTTTTATCGGCAATTTTGGGTTGGACGAGATTGACGATCTTAGAGAAGCTTCTTGTGGAGTTTGAATTCTTCCTGGAGAGACTTCCAGAGAGAATTGAATCGTTTTTGAAGATCCCTATAGATGGCCGCGTTATCCCGTTTTGGCTCTGCGGCCAGACGGTCTTTTTTGACCTTATCCCGCACGATCTCGGCGATGCTGACCTCTTCGCCCCGCTCTCGGTATAAGCTCCACATGGACTGGATCGCCGCTCCGTAGGCCGCGGCCTCCTGCTCTTTGAGGGTGACAACCGGAGTCCCCAGAACGTCGGCCAAAATCTGAAGCCAAAGCTTGCTGTGAGCGCCTCCGCCAGTTGCCCGGATTTCGGACGGCCTCAGACCCAGGGCGCGCATCCGCGAAAATCCATAGCCGAGGTTGAAAATTGTCCCCTCCATGAAGGCCCTGGCCAGGTGAGGCCTGCCGAGGTTCTTCCGGTCGAGCCCGAAAACGACTCCGCTCGCCTGGGGGAGAACCGGTACCCTTTCACCGTTTAAGAAGGGCAGGAAAATAAGCCCCCCGGCCCCCGGCGGCGCCTGAACCGCCAGTCCCTCGAGCTCTTCGTTCGAAATTTGGAGCACTGATTTGAGAAGCTCGGTCGTGTTGGTGACATTCATGGTGCAGAGAAGAGGAAGCCATCCCCCGGTGCTGTCGCAGAAGGCCGCGATCTCGCCCTCGGGATCGATGAAGGGCCGCTCAAAGTAAGAATAGATCGTCCCCGATGTCCCCAGGCTGACCGAGCAGACGCCGGGTGATACGTTCCCTGTTCCGATGGCCCCCATCATGTTGTCGCCGCCCCCGCTTGAGACCAGGACTCTCTTCATGCCATAGCTCTGAACGATATCCGCACGGAGGTAGCCCACAGGGTCCTGCGGATGGCACAGCACGGGCAATTTTCCTTCGAGGAGAGGATCGATGGCGGCGATAGCCTTTTTGTGCCATCTCCTGTTGAGGACGTCCATCAGCCCGGTTCCTGAAGCGTCCCCGTACTCCATTCGAGCGGTCCCCGTAAGGTGGAAGTTCAGATAATCGTGGGGAAGGAGAACGCTGGCCAGCTTTTTATAATTCTTCGGCTCTTTCCTCTTTAGCCACAGGATCTTCGAGGCCGTGTATCCGACGGCCAGGCTGATGCCGAGCATCCGGATGAACTTTTTTTTGCCCCCGAGTCGGCCCACGATGAGGTCCGTCTCTTCCAGCGTGGAGGTGTCGTTCCAGAGCTTAGCGGGTCGAATGGGGACGCCATCCCTGTCCAAGGCGACGAAACCGTGCTGTTGGCCAGAGACCCCGAGAGAGACGACTCGTTGGGGATCTATCTTTGCCTCCCTCAGGGCAGAAAGCAAAGCTTCTTCCAGGGCGTGGATCCAGACCCGAGGGTGTTGCTCGCTCGCTCCGGCCGGCAGATCCCCGACCATGGCATGAGGCGCATAGCCGCGGCCGTGGACTTCTCCCGAATGAAACTCGACCAAGAGGACCTTCGTGCCCTGAGTCCCTGAATCTATTCCGACGGCGTACATGGCGATCTCTTTTTAATCTTGAAGCGCAAGGTCGACCGCGGCCTTGGCGTGAAGAGCGGTCGTGTCAATGAGCGGCAGCCGGTAATCTTTTTGCTCGACGAGCAAGGGAATCTCTGTGCAGCCGAGAATGATTCCCTCTGCGCCCCGAGCTTCGAGCGAGGCGATGATCCGTTGAAAGGCCCCTTGGGAAACTTTTTTTATTTCTCCCATGCAGAGCTCGTTGTAGAGGATACGGTGAATGGCCCGGCGGTCTTCCTCACCGGGGATGAGGACTTCGAGCCCGTGCTCCCTGATGAGACGCCCTTTATAAAAGTCATCTTCCATGGTGAATCTCGTCCCCAGGAGACCGATCTTGGTAAGACCTTTGTCTCGGATGGATCGCGCCGTGACGTCGGCGATATGGATCATAGGGATCTTGATCCCCGCCTGGACCTCGGCGAAGACTTTGTGCATCGTGTTTGTACAGAGGAGGGCAAAATCCGCCCCCCCTCGCTTGACCCGAAGGCCGGCCCGGACAAGGAACTGAGCCGCCCTCGCCCACTCTCCCTTGTGCTGCATGGATTCAACTTCTGCAAAATCGACCGAATACATTACGACCTGGGCCGAGTGGAAGCCGCCCAGCTTTTCTTTGACTGTCTCGTTTATGATCCGGTAGTATTCCAGGGTGGATTCCCAGCTCATCCCGCCGATAAGACCGATTGTCTTCATCCTTGTTCTTTCCGCCTTTCTATAAATCGATAAATTCCCTCAGAAAACTCTGAGCGGATTCTTGAGCTTGGTCAGGAGAAGTTCCAATTCGTCAGAGAACTTGTCTCCCAATTTGAGAAGGAGATAGGCGTTTTTTTCATAGAAAAAACTGCCTTGAGGGAGGGCGGTTAGCTGGTTGCTGGTCAAAGCATCGACCCGCGTGTAGAGGAGAGGTCTTACCCAGTACACAGACTGCCCGTCTGAAGGCGCATAAAAATAGGTTCCCGCCTTGTTCAGGAAATCCCCCGGGACGCCGAGGTTCCCGTTGACGGCGTTGATCCTCAGGCCGAAGAAGCCGTAGCCTGATTGGGTGTTGAGCAGCCCCAGCCATTCCACATCTTCGGGAGCGATATGGACGAGACCGAATGGCGCTCCGGCCATTTCCTTGAGAGGGAGTCTTACCAGCTCCCGGTTTTTGCTTTTATAGATAAGAGAATCAAAGAGTTCCTTAGAAAAAGCCATTTCGTCGTTTTGCGCGGCGATGACGCCCAGATCCTTTTCCGCCCTCATCAGCGTTTCGCAGATAAAATAAGAGGCGTTGAGCTCGAAAGTGTACTTAATCTCCAGGGATATGTCCCTAATGTGGGGGAGGGGGCCGCGGCGTGAATTGACATAGACGAATTCGCCCAGCTTTTCCTCGAACGAAGGAGGCGGATTCCAGTCGAAAGAGTGGTCCCAGCTGGGCGGGATGAAGACATCCGGATTCCCGTGGATAACGCCGGCTTTGTTGGAGAGCTTAATCCCTTCTTTAAAATAGTCGATTGTCAGGACCTGGCCGCTCTGGGGGCTGAGCCCTAAAGCGAGACTCGAGTTCTTGATCGTTTTGCCGAGTCCTTGTCCGGTGATCGTGAAATCCCGCGGAGCAGCGAGCCCCTCCAAAGAGAGCCCGACAAACAGCAGTTTCTTGGCCAGGCGTGAGGCCTGAACGGGCGCGGCCAGTTTATAGGTCCAGGTGACCGGATGAGTCTTGGCGATCGCCTCGGATGGGACAGATTCCTTTTTCTCCAGGACTTGATAAGCGATTTCGTTAGGTCCGTCGTAGATCGAGAGCTGGGCGCCTCCAATTTCCTCTTTTGGAGCTGTGAGCGTCGGATAGATGATTTCTCCCTTTCGTTCCAGCCCTGCTTCCTCCTCGATCTTGATGATCCGGTAAAAACCCTCTCGTCCGCCCGGCATCCCGCCGTTTTCGGGCGCGACTCCCGAGAGCTCAAATTTGTTAGGCTTCTGGGAGCCCTCGGTCTGGAAGGAGAGCAGGACCTTGTAGCGTCCCCTGTTCAGCCAGGCATAATCAAGGAAAAAATCATATTTTCCAACCTCGAGGGGTTTATCGAGTCCGACCCTCTTTCCGTCCTTGGAGACCGAGAGACCCGGCCAGCGCTGGCCATTTATGATGAGATCTGTGAAAACAAGTCTCTCTTGTTTGACCTCGAACTCGAAATGGACCTGGAAGCGGGGAGAATCGAAAGTGGGCGAGACGAAATCGAGTTTTGCTGTGGCGGCACTCGTGAACAGGCTCGAGCCTAAGATTAAGATGGCCAGAAAGCTGCTCCTCTTCATCCGAAAACTCCTTATTTTGCTTTATCCTTTGTCCTATTTTTCAAATTGGAAATCTTTTGATCATGATCCGACCTTCCGGATCGGTCCGAGATCGCATTTCCCTCGATCATCCGGAGCATTATATCATCGGCCCCCCGGGGGCGCAAAAAAATTTTGGGCAAACTGTTGATTTCCGCAAAAAAATGGCTATAATAGCCTAAACCTCGTTTCGCTGGCTGTGCGAGGTAGAGATTTAACCCTCCTTCATTATCCCCCTTTTGCTTAATTTTCCCCAAACCCCAACAGCCAGCACTTCCCCTCAACCAAGGGCTGTCTTGTCTCAATCGTCGTCCCGTCCATCTTGTCTGCAAACAGTAAGGCGTCAGGGGTAAGCAGTCAGGTGGAGCTGTTTGTATTCGTCTTTTTTTTCCTATAAAATGAGAAACTTTAAAGCCGTCGGATTGAGGCGTCCATGGAGCTCGTGAACAAGAACAGGCCCTTCTGGAACAGGGATTTCATCGTTGCCCTGTCAGGCTATTTTTTCCTTTTTATGAGTGTGACTCTTTTTTATGTTTTTCCGCTCTATCTTCGTCAGTTCAACCCTTCCAAGAGCCAGGTCGGCCTGATCATGGGAGCCTACAGCGTCATGGGGATTCTCATCCGGCCTTTTTTCGGCCGCCAGCTTGACGTTAAGGGCCGGAAAAACTTCTCCCTCTTCGGGCTCGTTCTTCTTATTGTCACAGTTCCATTGTTCCATTTAGTCAAAGATGCCGGAGTCTTCCCGCTTGTCCTCAGGGCCGTGATGGGCATCGGCGCCGGAATCAGCCTGACCGCGGTGATGACCCTCTGCTCTGATCTCGCTCCGGCCGAGAAATTGGCCCAATCTATGGGTATTGTCGGCGTCGCCGGGCTTATCTCAGTGGGCCTGGGACCCGTGGCGGGAGAGGAGATCATCCGCCGCTTTGGCTTCGGCGGCCTCTTCAACGCCAGTGTTGCTTTTCTTGTCGCCTCCTTGATCTGCGCGCTGGTGACACGAGAGCCGTATCTCCCCGGTGAATGCGACTCTTTCAAGAGGTCGCGTACCCTTAAAACGGCTTCCTTTCTGACCATTCTTGTGATCTGTTCCATGCCGATCATCCATGGAGCGGTCCGGAGCACGATGGATTATTTTATCGTCCTTTTCGGAAAATCCATCTCGGTTTCCAGAGTGGGCCCTTTTTTCCTGGCCTTTTCGATTGCGTCGATTGCGACCCGATTTGGCACGGGCGACCTCTCCGACCGCTACGGCCGGAAAAAGATCATCTTCCCTTCGGTTTTGATCATCGGCTTCAATCTGTTTCTAATCTCGCGGGTCTCCGGCCTCTGGACCTTTATCCTCGTTGGTTTTATCGGCGGCCTCGGCCAGGGCCTTATTTTCCCCGCCCTGAGCACCTACGTTATAGACATTTTGGGGAAGGAAAACAAAGGGCTGGCCGTGAGTCTTTATCTGTCTCTTTTTGATATGGGGATGGGCATCGGTTCCCCCATTTTCGGGAAGGTCTCGGACCTTTACGGATTCAGGACGATGTACTGCGTCGCCGGGGCTGTCATGCTTATCCTCGGCACGATCTTCACGCTCAAGGCGCCATCAACCAGGAACCAAACAGGTGAGCGCTGAGCCGTGAGCCGTCAATTTCACCCAGATTATCTAAGTTACGCTCGCTCGTTTTATGTTGCTAAGGCGATGATGCTCTTCTGCTGCTTATCAATAATCATTAAGTCTGCGCCGAATATGAGGGCCGCTTCGAGAAGGAGTACGGGTATTTCCGGCCGATCGTCCAGGGTGTCGTCGCCGCCATCCAGACCTTCGGGGAGCGGATCAACTTCCACCCCCACCTCCATTTCCTGATGACCGAGGGCGGAGTGGACGGGGCGGGGATCTTCCATAGGATCCCGCACATGGACGACTCGCGGCTGGCCGAGATCTTGGCCCGAGAGGTCCTCGGGTTTCTTGTCGGCAAAGGGTTGCTCAGTCCGGAGTGGGCCGAGCGGATTCTCTCCTGGCGGCATACGGGATTCAGCGTCCACAGCCGGGGCCGGGCGAAGACCAAGCTCGAGGCTGAGGGGGTCGGAAAATACATGGTCCGGCCGGTTCGCGCGCCCCCGTGGCTCCGGTCAGTCGATCAAGTGTCCGGCTGGACCGCAGCGTGCGGCATCGGGACATAAGCCCCGGCATGATTGATAACGGGATGCTGCTCCTGCGCAGATGCGGCTCCGATGAGAGTCCCCGCCAGCGCGACCAAAACCATGAGCGTGTTGATCATCGATCTCCCCCATGAGCCTCGATTTGTCTCGTTTGCACGGGAATCCGGTTCTTGCGGGCGCCTGTTCATACCTATTCCTCAAAATGCTCCCATTCGTATTTCACCCGCTCCATGAGCCACTTGAATCGTTCTTCGCCGCGGATGCTCCCCAGATAGGGGTCATAGGCGTTAAGGTAGGGATAGTTGAGAAACCCTGCCCGGATCGTGTTTTCCAACCAATCCAAGGCTTGCTCCTTGTCACCGAGGAGGGCGTAGAAGTCGACCATGTAGCTCGAATATTGGGGATCGCGCTTGACCGCGTACAACAATTCAGGGCGCAACAACTCAGAGAATTTGTCCCGATCGCCTTTGGCCGCGTATTTCAAGAGAAAATAGAGCTGCCACATGATATTCTGGCGGGGGTCTTGAATGTGCTTTTCGACGATGTCCTCCGCCTCCTTGAGTCTGTTTCGAGAGACAAGAAACCAGCCATAGTCGAAAAGTCCGGGCGGGTCCTGGGGATTCAACTTCGTGACAAGCTCAAAGGCGAGGCTGAGCCGGCCACTATAGTGATTAAAGATGACTTTCATCGCCTCCGCTTGGGGATGGAAGGGATCGACTTCAGTCATCCTCTCGACCGTTCGTTCCGCAGCAGAGGACTTCCCGACGACGCAGTAGATCTGAAGGAGCCAGAACAAGAGATCCCCGTCATTGGGATTCGCCGCCAGCGCTTTCTTCAGGTGGTCAACGGCCGCTTGCTGGTTTCCGAGGAACGCGGAATTGATGAGCCCCATGACAAAGTGGGCCTCGGGGGATTCCGGATCGATCTCCAACGCTTTGGAAGCGCAGCTTTGCGCCTTCTTTTCGTATCTCTTCCCTCTGGATTCCTAGGTTCGCGTAGGAATAGTACACATAGCCGATGCCGGCGATGAGGACGGCGTTCTCGCCAGCGGTCTCGAGACCTTTTTCAAGATACTGGAGCGCCCGGTCGCAGCCCTCCTTTGGTCGAGACCCAGAGTTCCCTCTTGGCCTTGAGATAGAACTCATAGGCCTGGACATTATCGATCCGGCGCTCGGCGATCTTGCTCTTCAGCTCTCCAGACAATTCCAGCTTGAGGGCGCTGACGATGGCCGAGGTGATGTCCTCCTCGATGGCGAATATGTCTTGAAATTCTCTCTCGTATCTTTTTCCCCAGATCTGGCTGTCGTCGCTCGTCTTGACGAGGGCCGGGCTGATGGCGATGGTCTGGCCGTGCCGGACCATCCTGGCCGTCAGAACGGTTTTCACGCCGAGGTCCCGGCCCACCTTCTTCAGGTCGATGTTTTGACCTTTGTAGGCAAAGGACGACGCCCGGGAGATGACCTTTTTAAAGACCGAAAGCTGGGAGAGCTTGTTGATCAGGGTCTCGGGGATGCCGTCGCAGAGGTAGTCCGTATCAGGATCCGCGTTCACGTTCTCGAACGGAAGAACGGCGATCGAATCCAGGACGTCTGTCTTTCCCCTGAAGAGGAAGAGTCCTGCCATTAACGCCAGGACGAGGGAGACGCCGACTCCTCCAACGAGCGCCGCATTTTTCCATTTGAACTTCACGGCAGCCCCGACCCGCCCGGCCGGAATAAGCAGCGCCATCCCGGCCCCATGGGCCGCGATCCTTTCGAGATCCAGTCCCAGTTCCTCAGCGCTTTGATATCTTGTCTCTCGGCTCTTTTCGAGGCATTTGAGAACCACGAGGCTGAGCTCTTCGGGAAGCAGGGCATTCAACTTTTGAGGATTTGTGGGGGCCTCCAACTTGTGTTTCATGGCGATGCCCAAGGGAGTCGTTCCCGCGAAGGGGACTCTTCCCGTCACCATTTCATACAGGATGATGCCCAGGGAATAGATATCCGAGCGCTGGTCGGCTTCCTGTCCCTCCACTTGCTCGGGAGACATGTATTCGGGTGTGCCGATGATCAATCCCTCGCCTGTGATGTTACTTGCGTCGAGGAATCGGGCTATGCCGAAGTCCATGATCCTGGCATTCCCCTCTCTGTCGATCATGATATTCGCCGGCTTGAGGTCCCGATGGATGACGCCCAGCTTGTGGGCCTGGGCCAATCCTTCGCAGATCTGCCTGGCCACGGAGATCGCTTTCCCCGCCGTCAGGTGGCCCGTCTGCTTGATCAGCCCTTTTAGAGTCCTGTCCCGGGACATACTCCATCGTGATGAAATGAATGCCCCCGTCTTCCATGATCTCGTACATCCGGCCGACATTTTTATGGACGATCTTCCTCGCCAATTTGAGCTCATTGCTGAAACGCTGGAGAGTCTGGCCCTCCGCGGCGATCTCAGGCTTGATGATCTTCAGCGCCACTTCTTCACCGAGCTTGCTGTCGAGGGCCCTGTAAACTCGGCCCATCCCGCCTTGGCCCAGCTCTTCGATCACCCGGAAGCGGCAGGCAAAAGTCGTGCCGGGGGTCGGCCCCTGGACGGGCGTTCGGAGGGTTTCGGTCATCACCGCCGCAGGATCTCTGAATGACGGGAGCGAGGTGCCGCACTCGCCGCAGAATTTTGTGTCGGAAGGATTATCAGAAAGACATTTGGGGCATCTCATGGCCAATACCCTATAAATATGATAGAGCCTATCTGTTTAATATATCACCGGCCGAATTGCGAAGTCAATTTTGGGCGAAGCGATCGAGGTGTTCGGCATGTCGTTAAGATAGCTGATTGACGGCTTTCTGGTCAAAAGCAAGATGGTCCTCAGACATCGGCCTTGGACTTGAGGAGCATAATCAGCAGCTGGAACAGTGGGACAAGACCTACAATTATATCCGGCCCCATCAATCGCTTGATTATCTAACGCCGGCCGAATATTATCAGCTCTGGATTAAAACTCATCCTCAGACCATCGTGTCACTGATGTAGTGAACGAGTTCACGTTCTTGACACCAATCCGCCTCCGGCGATATCATCATTTCGTGATGGAAGGCCTCGGTTCCGAGCCTTTTGGCCGGCCTTCGGGTGCGCCGCGAAAAAGGAAATCCCTTTAACCGGGCAACCTGCTCCTTGGTGTCGCGAAATAAATACCCTTTGCCCCTTACTCCTTACCCCTGCCCCCTCACGTTTATGGATCACTGCTCAGTGCTCACTGCTCACAAGGCTATTTATAGGTGCTGGTGAGAAACCGCTGCTTTTCTTGGTGGCAGATGAGCTGGATAGCGTGACGGCCGGAGAAGAGACAGGGAGGAACGCCGCCGCCCGGCATAACCCACTGTCCCGCCATATAGAAGTTGTCCAGGCCGGGTAGAGTCCGCCGGACAGCGGCCATGATCGTTTGGGGAGTGGGCTGAAAACCTTCAGGGGCCCCCCGGTGGTTGAGCGTATAACGCCAGGTCGTATAAGGCGTCGCCACATCGGTCATCTCGATTTGATCCTTGATGGCGGGATAATACCGACTGAGCCGGTCGAGGATTTCAGAGGCGGCACGCTGCTTTATGGCCTCATAAGCGGCCCGATCCTTGCTCAGGTCGTTCCAGTAGTCCCAATCCGTCTCGAATGACGCCTGGAAAACCGTCTTTCCCGGCGGAGCGAACCGGGGCGCATAGTTGAAGATTCTAACAATGAGAGTATCCGCGGCTTGCGTCCCGACCGGGATCGGCTGTTTGAGGACAATCGTCTTGATGCTGGATTCCCCGGCAAAGCTCCGGGCGGCTCCGAAGCTGGCCGTGAGCCAAGGCCTGAAGAGCGGCCAGGTCTCATAGCGCTGTCGGATTTTTTCGTCGACGAATCTTCCCCCCAAGAGGTCGAAGATCGTCGAGTGCCCGTCTCCCGCCGAGACAACATAGTCTGCGCGGTGCGACCTTCCGTCGGCCAAGCGAACGCCCACGGCCCGGTTGTTTTCGACCAGGATTTCAACGACCCGGGCGTTGTAACGCAGGTCGCCTTTGAGCTCTTTATAGCGACGTTCGATGGCCCGGACAAAGCTTTCGCAACCGTCTTCGATGATGCCGAGCTGTCCGCCGGCCAACATCCCCAAGAGCGCGTAGACGAACCAAACGGGGACTTCGGGCAAAAATAAGTTTGAAAAGAATTTCCGGAACGATGGATCTTTGATGTCCCGGACATACTCACCGACCGGCCGGTTATATTTTCCAGAGAAATACTTGAAGAAGCGCCACATCCCCCAAAACTGCTTGAGCCGGGTGAGCGAGCCCACGAGTTCCGGCGGATTTTCGAGGCCGGTCTCGGCCAGGTCTTCGCCGGCCATCTTTTTCGAGCCCGAGATAAGATCTTCGATCGGCCCGGCGTCCTGAGGAAAGAGAGCCCTAAGGTCATCGCCCAAGCGGTCCAGGTCTTTGGTGACCATGATCGTTAGGCCATGAACCTCGTCGAAATAACCGCCATAGCCGGACATCTCGATGATTCTGATTCCGGACAGGGCGCCGAGTTCCTGGTAGAGCCCGTAGATTGATCCTCCCGGCTTATAGCCCATGAGGAAGTGGATGCCTCCGTCGATGAAAAAGTCTTTCCTTTTCCAGCAGGCTGCGACCCCGCCCGGGGCCGAGTGATGCTCGAAGATCTCGGATCCGAATCCGTTCATCCGGGCATAGCATCCCGCGGAAAGTCCAGCCAGCCCCGCTCCGATGATGATGACCTTTTTTTCTGTCATGCTTCCTCCTCTGCGGCTGAACATTTTTTTCTGGGGTGTAAAAAACTTAGCACAAGGATGGCGGAGAGTCAAAATCAAGAGACGTCTTGGGCGCTTTGATATCCCCGGCTAAAGATGTAGAATGTCGTATCTGGGAGAATGAGAAATGAAACATGATGGCACACGGATGATCAATCGGAGAGAATTCCTTAGAACATCGGGCGCGGCCTTGATGTCCTGGCCGGCGCTCAAACGCTCCTGGGCAGGGGAGGAGGCGGCGTTGGAGAAATCCAGGGTTGCTGTGGTCAAGACCCGAGACAGGAAGCAGGGGGTTAGCGAAATCATGAGGCTTTTGGATCGTTCCCCCCTTCGGGGCAAGCGGGTGTTGATCAAACCCAATTTCAACTCTGCCGATCCAACTCCTGGTTCAACCCACACCGACACTCTGGCCCAGCTCATAGACGAGATTCACAAGGCCGGTGCTTCTCAAATCACCATCGGAGAGCGGAGCGGGCCCCCGCCGACCAAGAAAGTCCTCGAGGAAAAGGGAATTTTCGATCTGGTCAAGGAGCATGAGGCCCATATCATCAATTTCGAAGAGCTTCCCGAGGAGAGCGACTGGGTCCATTTCAATCCGCCGGGAAATCACTGGGCCGAGGGTTTTTACGTCGCCAGACCGGTGGTTGAATCCGAGTATCTCATCTCAACCTGCTGCCTCAAAACCCACCAATATGGGGGAGTGTTCACCATGTCTTTGAAGCTGGCCGTGGGGGTTACGCCAAAACGCCTCATGCGTCAGCTCCACAGTTCTCCCGACCAGAGAAAGATGATCGCCGAGATCAACCTCGGATACAGGCCGCAGCTGATCGTTATGGACGGCCTGGAAGCGTTCGTCGACGGCGGGCCCAGCACAGGGAAAAAGGTCGAAGCGGACGTTTTTGTCGGCGGCACCGACCGGATCGCCGTTGACGCGGTCGGAGTCGCGATCCTCAAAGACCTCGGCTCTAACGCGGCCATCATGGGAACCAAGATTTTTGAGCAGGAGCAAATCAAAAGAGCGGTGGAGCTTGGGATCGGGATCAGCAGTCCCGAGCAAATCGAGTTTGTTTCACCCGATGAGCCCAGCCGCGCCTATGCCGAAAAACTGAAAACAATCTTAGCTCAAGGATAGCGGCTCGGTGCCCACTCCTCGTCAATCAGATGGCGAGAAGACAAGAGAAAGGCACTTATCTTTTGTTTACCCCTTACCTCTGACCCCTTACTCCTTACCGGTTTCCGTTTCCCGCGATCATCATTTCTTTGATTTTGATCGTCGGGCCGGAGATCGGGCCAAGGAACTCCAGGTCCTCGCCGATTGATTCGACGTTCTCGAGGATCTCGCCCAGGTTCCCGGAGATGGTGATTTCGGTGACGGGGTAAACGATCTCGCCCTTTTCGATCCAGAGCCCGAAAGCTCCCCGCGATATGTCGCCCGTGACTGGGTTCAAGCCGTGGCCGAGGGTCCTGACCAGGAGAAGGCCTCTTTCGGTCGAAGAGATAATTTTCTCTGCCGGGATGTTTCCTGCTTGGAGATAAAAATTGGTCGGGCTGACTCCGCTTCCATCGGCGCTTCCCGTGGACCGGAGCTTGAGTTTCCGCGCCGCATAAGTGTTGCAGAGATAGTTTCTTAAGATCCCTTTTTCAACGACGGGCGTCTTCCCGCAGGCGACCCCGTCGGAGTCGAAAGGTCTCGTCCCGAGCAGCCCGGGCAGGAGTCCGTCGTCGAAGACCGTGACTTTCTGGTTACCGATTCGCCGCCCGAGTTTGCCTGCCAAGAAGGAGGCCTTCTGGTAAATGGCCGTCCCGGAAACGCAGCCAAATATAAATCCCAGGAGCCAGGAAGTCATCGTCGACTCGAAGATGATAGGCGCTTTTTGGGTCTTGATCTTCCTCGGGTTGATCTGACGCACCGTCCGGGCGACCGCTGTCCGGGCCACCTTTTCCGGCGGGTCGAGCTCCCGGAAATGCCGTTTGGAAGAAAACCAGTAGTCTTCGACCAGGTTGTTCGTATCGCCGGCCTGGAGACCGACGCTGAGTCCGCAATAGGATTGGTCGTATTCGCCCAGAAACCCATTGGAGTTGGCCAGGACTGACTTTGCCTCGTTAGCGCTGAAGCCTGCGCCGTGAGAATTGGTGATCCTTTTGTCTTCGAGGGCGATCCGCTCTGTCTCAAGGGCGAGGCCGATTTTTGTCTTTGAAGCGAGGGTCGCGACCTCAGGATCGAAAAGATTCAGGGAGGCCACGTCTATTTTCAGGGGAGAGAACGGTGCCAGCCCGGCGCACTCATCCGGGTTGGACAGTTCCGCACGCTTGATTGCCCTCCTGACCAGCCGCCGGAGCGTCGGAAGCGACAGGTCTGAAGAACTGGCAAACGCCGTCCGCTTGTCCCTGATGACTCGGAGACCCAACACCCTTGATCGGGCCTCGACGAGATTCTCGATCTCTCCCTTCCGGACATCGACACTGAATTCGTAACCATCAGAGACGTGAATTTCGATTTCGTCCGCCCCACTGGCTTTCCCGAAGTCGACCAAACCTCCGGCCAGATCGGACAGCTCTGAGGATTTCTTCGACGCTCCGAAATTCACCCGGTCCCTCCGACTGTCATCGCCGAGATTTTGAGTGTCGGACAGCCGTCATTGACCGGAGCTTCCTGCCCTTCTTTGCCGCAGGTCCCGGTCTGAAGGCCAAAGGCCAGGTCGTCGCCGACCATCTGGATCTTTTTCAGGATATCGATGTTCGAGCCAATGAGTGTGGCTTGTTTCACCGGTGCCGTCAGTTTGCCGGCCTCGATAAGATATCCTGAGCTTACGGAAAAAGTGAACTTCCCCGAATCCTCCACCTGCCCGCCCTGGAGCCTATCGACATAGAATCCTTTTCTCACAGACTTCACGATTTCCTCGGGGGCATACTCGCCTCGATCGATATAGGTGTTGGCCATCCTGGGGATGGGGATGCAGGTGAAGTCCTGTCTCCGGCCGTGGCCGGTGAGGGGCAGGTTCATGATCCCGGCCGACAAGCGGTCCTGGAGCCAGCCCCTGACGACACCCTTCTCTATGAGCAGAGTTTTCTGAGGGACGGTGCCCTCGTCGTCGATGTTGTAGGAGCCCCGAGAAGCGGGGATAGTCGGATCGTCGAAGATCGTGACCTGATGGGTTCCAACTTTTTTCCCCATCTTGTCCCAAAAAACGGAGGTCTTTTTTCGGTTGAAATCCGCTTCGAGGAGGTGGCCGACCGCCTCGTGGATCAGGACACCGCTGTGGCCTGGAGATAGGACGACCGGCATTTCGCCCGCCGGGGCTTCCCGGGCTTCGAGCAGGAGGAGCGCTTCCCTGGCCGCTTCTTCGCCCACTCGACGCGGCGTCAGCGTCCGGCTGAAATATTCGACCCCCACCCGCCCGCCGCCCCCGAAATATCCGTATTCTCGTTTGCCGTTCTTCTCGGCGATGGCGACACAAGTGAGCTTGACGAGCGGTCGCACGTCACGGGCCACGATGCCCTCGGAATTAACGATCATCACGTATTGGAGACTGTCCTGGAAGGCGGCTTTGACCTTCTTTATTTTTTTGTCGAATTTCTGCGCGGCAAGATAAGCCTCTCTGACCAGGGGAAGCTTTTTTCCCATGGGAATCAGATGGGCGGGTTTCTCGACTCGATAGAAGTTGTGACGATACTTGAGTCCGTGGAAACGGAGAGGCGAGCTGGAGGGGTTGCCCGAGGCTATCGCGGCGGCCGTGAGCGCTGCGTTCTTGATTTTTTCGATGCGCAGATCATTGCTGTAGCCATAGCCGGTTTTTTCCCCTGAGATCACCCTGACGCCGAGCCCGAGGTTGACACTCTCCGCCGTCTCCTTGACGATGTCCTCTTCCATGTTGATGAAATTGTAGACGCCATATTCCAAAAAGATCTCGGAGAAATCGCCGCCCAGCGAGAGGGCGCTCGATAATATTTTTTTGAGGTCCTCCAGAGGAACGCGAAAATGATCTTCGAAAGGGAGCGCGGCGAATTGTTTCATTTAGATATCATTTTGGCAGAAAAAGAACCGCTCCGCAACACCTAAAAACGCTTTATTGTTGTCGACGTTCTTATGCTTGTACATTCAGAAGTTTGGACATTCACACGATTGCACCTGGTGCGCGCTTGGCGAGCACTATGCGTTTCTCTTATTTTGCGCTTTGCCCGTCCATGGAATCGCCAAGATCAGCAGGCTCCCGATGCCGAGCGAGTATTCAAAGAGGTTGGTGATGAGGTGGACTCCTATCCCGGAGATGATGGCCAGACTCTGATCGAAATTCATTAGGCCGAAGGCGAGGGCCCAGGCAGATTCCCAAGTTCCAAAGCCGGCCAACCCCTTGACCGGAAGAATGGACGTCAGCTCGGCGCCTGTGATCCCGAGGATAAGCTTCCAGAAGCTGAATGTGGATAGAGAAAAGCCATGGCTCCGCAGAAGGGCAAAAAGAAGGAAACAGATTGAGACATATTTTCCGAGGCGGATAAGAATGGACAGAAAGAAAAGCGGCAGGTCTATCTTTTTCTCTCTCGCCTCCCGCAGACTCTCGATGGTGGACCTGGATTTTTCGATCGAGACCTCGGCCCATTTCTTGTTCTCAAAGCGGAACTTCCTGATCACGGTCTGATAGATTCTAAGGAGGAAACTGGAAACTGGGACAATCTTCCAGAGGATCAAGAAAAAAATGAGAAAAAAGAGAAAAGCAGCGGCCAGCAGAACCGGAACCGAAACGGTGATCGAACTGAGGCCAACGGCCAGGAGAGCAAAGAGCAAAAAGGGGCTCAGCGTGAGAAAATCAAAGATGCCGGAGAGGACAAAAGAGGATGTCGCCGATTCAAATGAGAAATCGAGTCTCCGATTGAGAACATAGATATAAGAAAGAGCTCCGAGCCGGGCGGGGAGGAGGTCGACGAAGCTGTTCCGAATGAAGGTCACAAGCATCATGTTCCCCCAGCCGATTTTGCAGGGCCGGAGCAGCCATTTATAGCGAAGGGCCCGAATGACCGCGGCTGCCAGCGAGATTCCCATGTAGACCAGCAGGGGGGGCATGTAGATATGGCGCAGGGTTTGGATGAGCTCCGGAGTTTTGATCTGGGAAAAGAGAAGCCAGAGGAGGACAATAGAGAGAGCGGCGGATATGGAGATGTAGAGAGTTTTCTTTCCGGCCATCCCTGTATGGTATTTTCCATTGACTCCTTTTGTCAACACGATGGGACCGCGGCTTGATTATTCCCGGATATTGCTCTATCTTTGCTAATTAACGGACCATTCCGGGCTCTTGGCTCGGGACCGGTCCCTTGGCCGGATGCAGGAGAAAACAAAGAACCGAGTTCAGTTATCAGGAGGCACAATGCAAAGCGATAAAAAAAGACCCCGGTTCTGGCAGCCAATCCCGTTTCTCATCCTCTATTTTGTCTTCTCCCTTCATCCTCACCTAACATGCGGCTCACCAGCGGATTTCCCCCGCCTCCAGTCCCTCTACGTTCCGATGCGTGACGGGATCAGGATCGCGATCGATGTCTGGCTCCCCGCGGATCTATCTGGCGGCCAGAAGATCCCCGCCGTGATGCGATCGACTCGCTACTGGAGGTCCCAGGATATTGTGGGCGCTTCCCTGGAAAATGCCTCCAATTATAAGACTGCCCAATTGTTGAACGGCGCCGGATACGCTCTGGTCTTGGTCGACGGCCGGGGCACAGGCGCATCTTTCGGCAGCCGCGCCTATGAAATGACCGCGGACGAGGTCAAGGATTATGGCCAGATCGCGGACTGGATTGTCGCTCAGCCATGGTCTAATCAGAAGGTCGGAGCCTTCGGCGTTTCCTATGAGGGGAATACGGCAGAAATGCTTGTTGTCAACCAGCGTCGGTTTGTCAAAGTCGTCGCCCCTCTCTTTAACGATTTTAACTACCTCGATTACCTGGCCTATCCCGGCGGCCTCTTTCTCAATTTCTATACGAGCCTGTGGGGCAACATGGTCGGAGCCATGGACAAAAATGATATCTGCGGCCTGGCCGGCGTCTCCGGAGGGCAGTGCGAAGAGCTGAGGAAAAAGGTCCGAGGGGTCAAGCCGGTCGACGGCGACCCGGACCGGACTCTCCTGGCTGCGGCTGTCGAGCAGCACGAGGCGAATGTCAAAGTTGCGGAGGCGGCGGAAAAGGTTCAGTTTAAGGATGATCCGTTTGGCCCCGACCGCATTAAGCATCTTTCCGAAATCGCCAATCCCTCCGGCCATCTCAATGAGATTGAGATAGCGGGAACGGCCATGTTCATCCGAGCGGGATGGCTGGATGCGGCCACGGTCAGCGGGACACTCAGTCGCTTCCTGACAATTCGAAATCCTCAGAAGATTATCATCGGTCCCTGGAGTCACGGCGGCAGATTTGACACCGACCCGTTTTTGCCATCAGACACCCCTGCCCAGCCGAGCCCGGCCGACCAGATGAACGAGATGATTCAGTTCTTTGACCCTTATCTAAAAGAGAGTCCGTCTCCCAAGGTCGAATCCAGCATTAAGTACTATACTTTGGGCGCAGGGACGTGGAGTGAAACCAAAGTCTGGCCTCCTGGCGGAGGCAGCGATACAGGTTTCTATTTTGGACCGGAAAACACGCTCTCCAACGCTCCGCCCCGCCGGGACGAAGGTCGCGATTCCTACGTCATAAATTACGATGCGACTACGGGGAGCGCCAATCGCTGGCACACCAACATCGGCGGTGGAGATGTCATCTACCCTGACAGGGCCGAGGAGGACGGGAAACTGCTCACCTACACGAGCGCCCCGCTGGAATCCGATGTGGAGATCTCCGGAAACCCGCTCGTGACGATTTATGCGAGCTCCACGGCAGAGGACGGCGGCTTCTTTGTTTACCTTGAAGACGTAGCTCCGAACGGCCGGGTGACCTACATCACGGAGGGGGAGCTCCGGGCTCTTTGCAGGAAGGTCTCAAAGAATAACCCTCCGTTCAAGATGTTTGGCCCTTACCGGACGTTTGAGCGCAAGGATGCGGGGCCGCTCATCCCGGGGGAGACGGCCGAACTGACCTTCGGTCTCTGGCCTACGTCGGTAAAGATCAAAAAAGGAGACAGGATCCGGGTCGCCGTCGCGGGCGCTGATAAGGATAACTTTGCTCGATACCCGCTGCAATCAGAAAAAGTTCCGACCATCCTTGTCGAGCGGAACCGGCGGTTCCCCTCGAAGATCGTCCTCCCCATAAAAAAGATTTGAAAAAAGAGAGTCCTTCGTCTCTCTCGTCAAGAAAAGAAACCTGATGTCTGTCTTTGACCAGATGACGAGATGACAAGAAAGACCAGACAGACGCGCTTCGCGCGGTTGACCTCCCGGCGATAAACATCTATAATTTTTTCATGGATTTAGAAGAGTTGGATCCGATCATCCAAGCGGCCCTCAAAGAGGATGTGCCGCGGGGCGATATCACTTCCGAGAACATCATTCCTCCGGATTCGGTCTCGGAAGCCGTTCTTCTGGCCAAGGAGGCAGGAATTCTGGCCGGTCTCGGCGTTGCTCGCCGGGTCTTTGAGAAGGTCGACCCTGCCCTCGGCTTCCTGCCGATCTTTGAAGACGGCCAGCCCTTCTGCAAGGGCGACATTCTCGCCGAGGTCAAGGGGAACTCGGTCGCTCTTCTCAAGGGCGAGCGAACCGCGCTCAATTTTCTCCAGAGGATGTCGGGCATCGCGACGACGACTCGAGAATATGTGCAAGCAGCCAGGGGAACCAAGGCGAAGATCCTCGACACGCGCAAGACAACACCCGGGCTGAGAGCGATCGAGAAATATGCTGTCCGGATGGGGGGTGGTGAAAACCACCGCCTCAACCTTTCGGAAATGGTCCTGATCAAGGACAATCATCTGGAGTTGGCCGGCGGCATCGCGGAAGCGGTGAAGAGAGCACGGACAAGAATCAAAGAGGGGACCGAAGTTGAGGTCGAGGTGACCAACCTGACCGAAGCGAAGGAGGCTCTTGCGGCAGGCGCGGACAGGCTCATGCTCGACAACATGCCTCTAAAGAAAATGAAAAATGTCGTGGACTGGGCGGCGAGTCGGGTGCCGATCGAAGTCTCCGGAAGAATCCGCTTGTCAAGAATCCGGGCCATCGCCTCCTTGGGAGTCGATTATATTTCCGTCGGCGCGCTTACCCATTCTTATAAATCGGTGGACATCAGCCTGGAGTTCCTGGACTAAAAATGAAGGACGAAGAATTCTTGAAAACTGGCGTGCTCGTAATCGGGTGTGGCATCGGCGGAGCCAGCGCCGCCCTGGAAGCGGCCAAGCGCGGCCTCGAGGTGACTGTTATTTCCAAGTCGGACAGGCTTCAGGAATCCAACACCTATTATGCCCAGGGCGGGATTGTTTCTCTCGGCCCCGATGACCATCCGGAACTCCTCAAAGAAGACCTGATCAAAACCGGCGACGGCATTAACAACCCCGAAGCTGTCGAGGTCCTGGCAACCGAGGGGAAAGCCTGCGTCGATGAAATCCTCATCAAAGAGCTGGGCATCCCCTTTGCCCGGAGCTCGCCGGACTCTTTGGACTACGCCCAGGAAGGAGGACATTCGCGCCGCCGCATCCTCCACGTTAAGGATACAACGGGCAGGACCATCGAGGAAAAGTTCATCGAAGCCCTCAAAAAATATTCGAACGTCACCCTCCTGGCCGACCATACTGCCGTCGACCTTCTGACCATGCCTCATCATTCGAAAAATCCCATCGCCTATTATAAACCGCCGCGGTGCATCGGCGCCTATGTTCTTGATAATGCGACTGGAAAGGTCAAAACGATCTTCGCCGCCCAGACCGTCCTGGCCACGGGCGGTTGCGGAGCTGTCTTTCTCTACACCTCCAACCCCCGGGATGCGATCGGCGCCGGCTATGCCATGGCCCTCCGGGCCGGGCGCCAGGATCGTCAACATGGAGTATATCCAGTTTCACCCCACTTCCTTATTTCATCGCGACGCCGACAGCTTCCTCATCTCGGAGACGGTGCGAGGAGAAGGGGCGCGCCTGAAGACCAAGGACGGAAAGACATTTATGGAGAAATACAGCGAGGAGGCTGACCTCGCGCCTCGGGACGAAGTGACCCGGGCCATCTATGAGGAAATGACGAATTCCAACTCCAACTATGTTTATCTCGACCTTGCCTCCTACTCCAGGGTCGACATCAAAAAAAGGTTTCCCAATATTTATCAAACCTGCCTCAAGTACGGCATCGATATCACGAGAGAGCCCATCCCTGTCGTCCCCGCTGCCCACTATTGCTGCGGGGGAGTCCTGGTGGATGAGTGGGGAAAGACGACCCTCCCCGGTCTCTGGGCGGTGGGCGAGGTCTCCTGCACGGGCGTCCACGGGGCCAATCGATTGGCCTCGACCTCGCTGCTCGAAGGCCTTGTTTGGGGGACAAGAGCGGCGAGGGATATCGTGGCCCTCCATGATCAACCGACGCCATACGAAATATCCGAGATTCACCCCTGGTATTACCCCGAAAAGGAAGAGGGAATCGACCCCGCCCTGATCAACCAGGATTGGCTGACCATCCGGACCACGCTTTGGAATTATGCCGGAATCATCCGGACCACAAAACGCCTGGACCGGGCCCGCGCCGACCTGGAATATCTCCAGCACCGGATTGAAAAATTCTACCGGTCCGCTGAGATGGACCAGAAGATCGTCGGTTTGAAACACGGCATCCAGGTCGCATTGATGATCACCCACGCCGCCCTGGCCAACCCCATCAGCCGCGGGGCGCACTATATAAAAGAGTAAGGGGTAAGTAGTAAGGGGTAAATGGTAAGGGGTGAGGGGATAAGCCTTCAAACTATTAAAGAGTTATAGGAAGAATCTTTTTTATATGGATGATTATCTGTGTTTTTTTAAACTTTTGATACCCCTGACTATTTACCCCTAACCTTTTGCCATTTCTGTCTTTATTAGCTTTTGTCGGTGGCGCAATAAAATAAATTGTTCTATAATAACGAAATAAATGATTGCGACTGGAGAGACTTATGGCCGACGACCTCGATCTCAAAGCGACCCTGAACCTCCCCCAGACGTCTTTTTCGATGAAGGCGCAGCTGGCTCAGAAGGAGCCCGAGATCATCAAGAAGTGGGACAAGATCGGTCTTTACAGAAAGATTCTCCAAAAAAGGGCCGGCGACCCAGTTTTCGTCCTTCATGACGGTCCCCCTTACGCGAACGGAAACATCCACCTCGGGACGGCCCTGAACAAGATTCTCAAAGATTTCATCGTCAAGACCAAGACCATGCAGGGTCATCTCTCTCCCTATCTTCCCGGGTGGGACTGCCACGGCCTTCCGATCGAGATTCGGGTCGATCAGCAGCTCGGCGCCAAGAAGAAGGGCCTGTCGCTCATCGAAATCAGGGAAGAATGCAGGAAATACGCCCTTAGGTACATCGACGTCCAGCGGGCAGAGTTTAAACGGCTCGGGGTCCTCGGCGAGTGGGAAAAGCCTTATTTGACCATGAATCCGGGGTACGAGGGCGAGGTGCTCAGACTCCTGGCCTCTTTTTTCGCTTCGGGGAATGTCTACAAAGGCAAGCGGCCGGTCCACTGGTGCGCCCGCTGCCAAACCGCCCTGGCCGAAGCGGAGATCGAATACAAAGACCGCAAGTCTCCATCGATCTATGTGAAGTTTCCGATGGAATCGGATTTCTCCAAAAAGTACCCAGCCCTGGCCGGCAAGAAGATCTCCATCATCATCTGGACGACAACCCCTTGGACCCTGCCCGCCAACTTGGCGATCGCGTTTCATCCGGACTACGAATATGTAGCTTTCGAATTCTTAGGTGAAACTTACATCGTCGCCAAGCGGCTTCTGCCTGTCGTATCGGAAGAATTGGGTTTCAAAGATCCCAAGGTTATTGCGACTTTCTTGGGGAGCGAACTTGAAGGCTTGAGAGCCCGTCATCCCTTTATCGACCGCGGATCCCTGCTTGTCCTGGCCGACTATGTCACCCTCGAAGACGGGACCGGCTGCGTGCACACCGCGCCCGGGCACGGCTATGACGACTACATGACCGGAATTGCTTACCAGCTTGATATCTATACACCCGTCGACGAGGAGGGGCAGTTCATCGGCCAGGTCGAAAAATACGGCGGGACGAACGTTTTCTCGGCTAACCGCCAGATCATGGATGATATGAAGAAGGACGGCTCTCTCCTCAAAGAAAGTGAGATCACCCACTCGTACCCCCACTGCTGGCGCTGCAAGAACCCGGTCATATTCCGGGCCACGGAACAGTGGTTCATCTCGATGGACCATCATGACCTCAGGACGAGGGCGCTCGACGCGATCAAACGAGTCCGCTGGATTCCCACCTGGGGCGAAGAGCGGATCTCCAACATGATGAGCTGCCGTCCCGATTGGTGCATCTCCCGGCAGCGCTCCTGGGGCGTTCCCATTCCCGCATTTTTCTGCGAGAGCTGCGGCGAGATCCTGGCGAACGAAAAAATCACTCTCCACGTGGCTGATATCTTTTCTAAAGAAGGCTCCAATTCGTGGTTCATCCGCAAACCGGAGGAGCTGCTTCCGGCGGGCACGGTTTGTCCGAAGTGCGGCTCCAAAGAGCTTCACAAGGAGAACAACATCCTCGATGTCTGGTTCGAATCAGGGGCCAGCCAGAATGTCCTCGGCAAGGAGCCCGGCTTGCCCTGGCCTTCGGACATCTATATCGAGGGCCACGACCAATACAGGGGCTGGTTCAATAGTTCGCTCCTCATTGGAGTCGCGGCCAAACACGCTTCCCCCTACAAGACCTGCATCACGCATGGCTTTATTCTGGATGAACAGGGCAGGGCGATGTCCAAATCGATGGGCAACTTCATCGAGCCGGAGGAGATCGTCTCCAAGAACGGCGCTGAAACCCTCCGCCTTTGGGTGGCCATGCTCAATTACAAAGAGGACGCCAAGTTCGGGAAGGAGATCCTGCAGAGGCTGGTCGAAGCCTACCGGAAGATCCGAAACACGTGGCGCTTCGTCCTCGGCAACCTCTATGATTTTTCCCCGGACTCTGAATCGGTCAAACCCGAAGAAATGCTCTTCCTCGACCGCTGGATCCTGGAAAAAACCTCCGAGGTTAAGAAACGGATTCTCAAAGCTTACGATGGTTTTGAATACCACGTCGTTTTTCATACGATCTATGATTATTTCACAGTGGAACTGAGCGCGTTTTATCTGGACGTCCTCAAAGATAGGCTCTACTGCTCGGGCAAGGATTCGGCGCTCAGGAAATCCGCCCAGACCGCTTTGTTTAGGATTCTCAAAGATACGTTGGCGCTGATGGCGCCCATATTGCCTTTCACCACCGATGAGGCTTGGGAGGCCATGCCGGCCCATCGCGGAAAAGGGGAGTCCGTCCATCTCGAGCTCTTTCCAACCGCCGAGAAGCGATGGCTCGAGCCCGCCCTCTATAAAGAAGGGGAGGGCTTGATCGAGGTCCGGGTGAAAGTCCTGAAAGAGCTGGAGAAGGCGCGCGAAGAAAAGCTGATCGGCAATTCTCTCGAAGCCAGAGTGGTCCTCAAGGTCCCCGCCCCCCTGAAAGACCTGCTGGCGAAATATGAATCCGAGCTTCCCTCCCTGTTCATCGTTTCAGCTGTCGACTTGGAGTTTGACTCGGGAGGAGAGCTAGGAATCAAAGTCGAAAAAGCGCCGGGAGACAAATGCGAGCGCTGCTGGAACTATTCACCCCAAGTCGGGGCGAGCCCCGAGTACCGCTGCTTGTGCGAGCGGTGCGAAGCCGTCGTGAAAAAGCTGAGGCCATGAGGCGCAATTATTTTTACTTTCTTTTTATCATCGTTTGGGTGGCCTTCGATCAGGTGACCAAGTTCCTGGTCGCCCGCCTCATTCCGCTCTACGGAAGCCGAGAGGTCATCCCGGGCTTTTTCAACCTGGCACATATTCATAACAGAGGCGCAATCTTCGGATTTTTCTCCCAGGTCGGAGGAGGGTTTGTCCGCCTGGTCCTGACCGGAGCCTCTTTCCTGGCCCTGGGCTTGGTTATTTATTATTTCATCAAGACCCCGGCTTCGGAAAAATTCATGAAGTTCGCCCTGACCCTGATCCTGGCCGGAGCGCTCGGAAATCTGCTCGACCGCCTTCTCCAGGGCTACGTCGTCGATTTCCTTGATTTCCATGTCGGGAGTCACCACTGGCCTTTTTTTAACTTGGCCGATTCTTCGATCTCCGTGGGCGCCATGTTGCTCGTCCTTGTTTTCTTGAGGAGAAAACCGGCATGATCCCCATTCTCTTTCGCATCGGACCTCTGACCGTTCACACCTACGGGCTGATGATGGCCGTCGGGGTGGGGGTGGGCCTTTGGTTCCTTTTTGTCCAGGGGAAGAAGCAGGGTTTGGATGGGGTGAAGCTGGTCGATGCCGCTTTTTACACCATCCTGGTCTCGCTCTTCGGCGCCAAGCTGATCCTGTTCATCGGCAATTTCAATTACTATACCACCTATCCCAAAGAACTCTTCAGCCTGGCCCGCTCGGGAGGGGTTTTTCAGGGAGGGCTGACCTTCGGCCTCATTTTTGCTTTGTGGTACTTCCGCAGGAAGAAGATCCCAACCTGGAAAACGGCCGATATCATCGCTCCGGCGCTGGCCGTTGGACACGGCTTCGGCCGGATCGGCTGTTTTGCCGCGGGCTGCTGCTATGGGAGGGCCTGTTCCACAGTGATGGGCGTCACGTTCAAGAGCCAATACGCCCATGATCTGACGGGAATCCCCATCGATACGCCGCTCCATCCGGTCCAGCTGTACGAAGCCGCTCTCAATTTTCTGAATTTTCTCTTCCTCTTCTTTATCCTGCGGAAGAAAAAGTTCGACGGACAGGTTTTCTCATTTTATATCATCAACTATTCCATCATCCGCTATTTCACGGAGTTTTTCCGGGGAGATCACCCCGGCCGGGCCTTTCTTTATCAAGGGCCTTCCCCTTATCTCAGTGTTTCTTTTCCTCAGTTTTTCTGCCTTCTGGGGATCGCGGGAGGGGTTTTGTTCTGGATGGTCCTGAAAAAGCTCAAGCGGGCCTAAGTCTTTGGGCCGCGTTTCTCGATTGGAAGTTTAGAGGAAGCGCGGCTTTCTATTTCACAATCCGGAGAATGGCCTTGAATTCGTCTGTTCCACAAACTTCCAAGAGTTCGAAGAGAACGGATTCGACGGTTGTGATTTCGGCCCCATTGGCCTCCATTCTCCTGAGCGCGCATTCGTAATCAAAGGGGCGCCGTGAGGACACGGCGTTCGCCGCGACATATGCCTGGAAGCCGTTGGCCATCAGATCGAGAACAGTTTGTTGGACACAGACATGACATTCAATTCCGCAAACAACAAGTTGTGAGAGCCCCTTTTTTTTTAATTCTTGAAAAAGTCCCGGAGCTCCGCAACAGCTGAAACTCATTTTCTGGATGCCGAGGATCCCGGTCAGAGCCTCTTTGACAGGCGCGGCAGTCTCGCCCAATCCCTTTGGATATTGCTCCGTGTAATAAACCGGAATAGCGAGGGTTCTAACACCTTGGATGAGCCTGACGATGTTATCTGCAACTTGTTGCGATTCGTGCATGGTCGCAAGGATCTTTGTTTGAACGTCAATGACGAGCAGCCCCGTCTTTTGGCGCCGCAAAATTTTGCCGCTTCTTAAGATTGATTCAGACATGATTCTCTTCTAATAATACTCCAGCAGGCTTCTTTGATTCAAGGCCAAAGTGCCCCAATTCCCTTTATCATGCGTGCCCCGAAAAAGATTTAGCCTGGAAAGCTTGACTCCTCTCGTCTGTTTCTGAGAGAATTTTTTCGACTTCTATTGATTGGCAGAGAGTTTGAGAATCAGGTAGAACAGCCGCGAGGCGGGACACACGAGCGTGCTTAGGAACGAATTCAAGATAACGGCCTCTTTTGGTTTAGATCAAAGGCTCGATGTCTTCTTGACCGGGAACCTCCGAATCTTTGCCCGCTCGCAGGTCCAGCGGCTCATCGAGGAGGGCAAGGCCAAGGTTAACGGAGAGTCCAAGAAAACGGGCTACAGGCTTCGAGAAGGGGACAGGGTTGAGATTGAATATGAGGAAACGCCTGCCTTCCTCGATCTCCAGCCCGAGAACATACCTCTTGAGGTTATCTACAGCGATGATCACATCCTTATCATAAATAAGCCGACCGGTCTGGTCGTTCACCCCGGGGCTGGAAATCCCGGCGGGACTTTGGTCAATGCCCTTCTTTATTTTTATCCGGAGGTCAAGAATCTGGGGGCCCAGGACCGGCCCGGAATCGTTCATCGCCTGGACAAGGAGACATCGGGCGTGATGGTCGTGGCCAGAAACCGAAAGGCCTATGTCGACCTCCAAGGCCAATTCCGGAAAAGGGAAGTCCACAAGGTCTATCTTGGACTTATCTGGGGAAAAATGGCCGAAAAAGAAGGGCGGATGACCTGGGGTATCGGTCGCCATCCCAAGCACGGCCAGAAGATCTCAGTCAAGACAAACAAACCGCGGGAAGCCGAAACGCACTACCGTGTGCTCAAGGAATTCAAGGATTTTAGCCTCCTCGAAATAGAGCCCGTCACGGGTCGTACCCACCAGATTAGGGTGCACTTCTCGGCGGCCGGACATCCCATCGTCGGAGATGAGCTTTATGGCCGCAGTCAGAGAAAAGTCAAGCAGCCCCGTCTGTTTCTTCACGCCCAGCGCCTGTCCTTCCATCATCCGGCGACGGGGGAGCGCGTAGAATTCACCTCGGCGCTGCCCGACGATTTGAAGACCTTCCTTGAAGAAATTCAAGAAGATGGAGAGTGACGCTCAGGGCGTGAGGATTTAGATTCAAAGAGGGCGTGAGTCCGCGATTTTGCTGCTCACCTCTCACAGCTCAGTGCTCACCTCTGTATTTTTGTGTTGAGCAAGCCGCCGCGTTTAGTGTATTATATGAGATACTTTTTTCTCCAGAACGTTTGATTCAAGAGTTGTAAGAGACCCTGGAATGGAGGCTTGAGCATGAAGGATTACACGCCGGACAGGATAAGAAACGTCGCTCTCATCGGGCATGGCTCTTCAGGGAAGACTTCACTCACCGCTGGGTTGTTGTTCGACGCCGGCGCGACCAGCCGCCTGACCAGGGTCGATAAAGGGAACACGGTCACGGACTTTGAACCCGAGGAAATCGAGAGGAAGATCTCTATCAATTCCGCCATCTGCTTTATCGAATGGAAAGATCACAAGATCAACATCGTCGATACCCCCGGATACAGTAACTTCCTCTGGGATACCAGGGCCTCCTTACGGGCAGTCGACGCCGCGGCCGTCCTGGTTGACGGAGTGTCCGGAATCGAGGTTGGTACAGAGAAAGTGTGGGAAATGGTCGAAGAGCTGGGCCTTCCCCGTATGATCCTCATCAATAAGCTCGACCGTGAAAACTCCAGTTTCAAGAGGACTCTGGAGCCGATTCAGCAATTTTTCGGCCGCAAGGCCGTCCCTGTCGAGCTGCCCATTGGGGAGGAGAAAAACTTCCGGGGCGTGGTCGACCTGATCAGGAAGAAGGTCTACATCTTCGAGAAGGACGAAAGCGGAAAGTTCAAAGAGGAGGAGGTCCCGGCCGAGCTCAAGGATGAAATCGAGAAAAGAAACAAAGAACTCGTCGAGATGATCGCCGAAAACGACGAGAAGCTGATGGAGAAATACTTTGAAAAGGGCGAGTTAACCCCCCAAGAGTTCGAGGAGGGTTTCAAGAAAAGTGTTCTTAACCGTCAGCTCTTTCCGGTATTCGTCTGTTCGGCCTTGCTCAACATTGGTCTCCAGCCCATCCTCGACGGGGTGTTGAACCTGCTTCCATCGCCGCTCGAGAGGGGAGGATTCAAGGCGAAGGTCGCCGGAAAGGAGGAAACGATCAAGCCGGCTTCGGATGGCCCATTCGCGGCGCTTGTTTTCAAGACGATTTCCGACCTGTACACCGGCAGGATCTCGCTCATGCGAGTCTTCTCCGGAAAAGCAAACCCCGATGCCCTGGTGACCAACCCGGGAAAGGAAATGGATGAGAAACTGGGTGGACTCTTCTTCCTCCAGGGGAAAGAGCAGATCCCGGCCGGTCAGGCCAAGGCAGGAGACCTGGTGGCGACCGCCAAGCTCAAGGCGACTTCGAGCGGAGACACCCTCTGCGCCAAGGGCGCGGACATCCAGTTCCCGCTGATCAAATTCCCCGAGCCGTCCATCTCCTTTGCCATCGAACCTAAGACCCGGGCAGACGAGGACCGGATCTCGCAGGCGACCCACAGGATTATTGAAGAGGACCCGACCGTCAGGATCGAGCGGGATCCAGAGACGAGCCAGCTCCTCATCTCCGGGAATGGACAGCTTCACGTCGAGATCATCACCGACCGGCTGAAGAAGCGATACAACGTCGATGTCCTCCTCAAACCGCCCAAAATTTCGTATAAAGAGACAATCAAGGGGAGGAGTGATGTCCAGGGAAAATACAAGAAGCAGACCGGCGGCCGCGGCCAATACGGGGATGTGAAGATCAAGATGGAGCCTCTCGCCAGGGGAAAGGATTTTGAGTTTGAAGATAAGATCTTCGGGGGATCCGTTCCTCGAAACTACATCCCCTCGATAGAAAAAGGTCTCGTCGAGGCAAAGAAGAAGGGCATTCTGGCCGGCTATCCGGTGGTTGATTTCAAGGCCATTCTTTACGACGGATCCTACCATGAAGTCGATTCCTCGGATATCGCCTTCAAGATTGCTGCCTCTATGGCCTTCAAGAAGGGCATGAAAGAGGCTAAACCCACGCTTCTCGAGCCGATCATGAATGTTGAGGTCTACACGCCAGACACGTACATGGGCGATATCATGGGAAACCTCAATGGAAGGCGGGGAAAAGTCACCGGGATGGAGCAGAAAGGGAATAATCGTATCCTCAAAGCCCAGGTCCCGATGTCGGAGATGCTCGACTTCGAGCCGACTCTGACCTCGATCACCGGGGGACGAGGCTCCTTCCTGATGGAATTTTCGCACTATGAGGAAGTCCCCTCCCAGCTTCAGCAGAAGATCATCGCCGAAGCGATCAAGGAAGGCCGCGTCCGGCCCGAAGAAGAGTAGGCCCCCCTAACAGTTGGCATTTTCGGGGATCTATTGTCCTCTTCATCCGGAGAGGACCCTTCTCGAGAAGGCAGGCATGACTCCGCTTGCCGGTCAAGCCTAGCCGGAACTCAGTGCTCCAGGATGAACGTTTCGAGTTCCTCGTGCCAGGCGTCCGGGTCGAACGTCCCGGGAACCGTCTCTTCCCGGAACAGAAGGTCGATCAAATAGTGCGGCCGTTTGCCGCCGATGAACATGGACTTCGAGCACGAGACGCAATAGACGACGACATCGTCAACCGGCATTTGGGAAGCGCGCTTCTTCATCTGTTTCACGACCCGGTCCGTGGGGATCTCGCCATAAGAACTATCGCCGCAGCATAGCCCGTGCGTCCGTGTGTGCTTGGGTTCCTTGAGCGAGATGTTCATCTTCCGGAGCAGAACCCGGACCGCCTCATGGACGCGCGGCTGGTCGCGGGTCGGGCAGGCGTCAACGATGGTCATCGTCCGGCCCTGATAATCCGGGAATGGAAAGAAATCGTCGCGTGCCAGGATCTCCCACAACGATACCGTCGACGACTCCGTGTAGTTCTGCCGGTAGCGCCTGTCACATCCGGGGCAGATGTTGATGACTTCGGTCCCGGGCTCGAGCCTGGGGATATTTCGACAGCAAGTCAGGAGCTGCTCCATTCGGCCCAGGTTCGCGTCGAGGACCGCCTGCAATTTCCCGACGAGGTGGGGCTTATAGAGAATGAGCGCGCATCCCGGGGCGAAGATCTTTTTCATTTCAGCCTATTTTAGACGAAAAGGCTGCCCCGTTCAAAAGATGAATTCAGGAGACCACGCCAGGGATGGCGGTGTTGTCCGCGCCGAGTCGTCACCACCGGCGTGGCGTGCGCCGCGCTGATCGGTATTGGACGGCGGGGACAAGTCACCGGGATGGGGCAGAAGCTGAAAAAAAATTCATTATCCTTACGGGATTCTGTATAATAACCCCAACCCAAACGTGAGGAGGTCAGTCATGTCACGTTACCACCGGATTCGAATCGTCCTGTTGGCCCTTCTGGCGTTATCGCTCGCTGCTCCCCATGCGAGAACCGCGCAAACTCCGAAGCCAGCCATCCCACCTCCCGGCCTCGACGCTGAGGCCGCCAGGATCATGAAGGCGTTCGAAGTGCCGGGAATCGGACTGGCCATCGTCAAGGACGGAAAGGTGATGGTGGCCAAGGGATACGGAGTTCGCAAGCTCGGAGAGCCGGCGCCCGTTGACGCCCGGACACTCTTCGGGATAGCCTCGAACACCAAGGTCTTCACGGCAACGGCCCTGGGCTTGCTGGTCGAAGAGGGGAAGATCGCCTGGGACGCGCCGGTCGTCAATTACTTGCCCTGGTTCCAAATGTATGACCCGTTCGTCACGCGGGAGCTGACCATCCGCGACCTGCTCGTCCACCGAAGCGGTCTAGGCCTGGGCGCCGGGGACCTGCTGTGGTGGCCTGCGTCCACCTATAACCGGAAGGAGATCGCCAGGCGACTCCGGCTCATCAAGCCGGCGACGTCGTTCCGCAGCGCTTATGCCTATGACAATGTCCTCTACCTCGTGGCTGGCGAAGTCATCGAGGCGGTGAGCGGCAAGTCCTGGGAAGATTTTGTTTCCGAGCGGATCCTGTCCAAGGTCGGGATGACGGGGAGCAACGTCCGGCATTCAGCGGCGGCAGGCGGTGGCAACGTCGCGGGCACGCACGCCAGGGTTGAAGGTGTCATCCGTCCCATCAAACCCTTCGAGAGTGATAACACCAACCCCGCGGGCGGCGTCAATTCCTCGGCCGAGGACATGGCGAAATGGATGCTGGTCCTGCTCGGTCGGGGACAACTCGCCGACGGGGCGAGGCTTTTCTCGGAGCGCACGGCCCGCCAGCTCATGACCCTCGTGACGCCCATGCCGTTCGGGGACCCCCCGCCCGAGCTGGCTCGCTTAAAGGCTAACTTCAACGGCTATGCCCTGGGCTTGCGCATCCGGGACTATCGGGGCCAGAAGGTTGTCACTCACACGGGCGGCCTGCCGGGCTACGTGTCCCAGGTTTGGCTCCTCCCGGAGGCCAATCTCGGCATCACTGTGCTCACAAACCAGGAAGCGGAGCTGGCCTTCGCGACCCTTACGCTCTTTGTCGCTGATTATTACCTGCAGGCGCCGAAATTCGACTGGCTCGATGCCTACCTCAAAGTCCAGGCAAAGACTGATGCTGCGAACGCCGAGTCCGTGAAGAAAGCCGCCTCCGCGCGAGACGTGAACTCAAGGCCGTCGCTTGCCCTCGAAAAATACGCCGGGACGTACACGGACTCCTGGTACGGGGACATCGACATCAGCCTAGAAGGCGGCAAGCTCGTGATGCGCTTCACAAAAACGCCGTCTCTCATCGGGGATCTGGAGCACTGGCAATATGATTCGTTCACCGTCCGCTGGTGGGATCGCGAGCTCCGCGCCGACGCCTACGTGACGTTCGCCCTCAACCCCGACGGGACGATCGACCAGGCAAAGATGGAGCCGGCCTCGCCCGAGGTCGACTTCAGCTTCGATTTCCAGGACCTCCTGCTCAAACCGGCCAGAAAATAATAGTTTATTCCCTCGAGACTACATCGCGGCGATGGCGAATGTCAAATTAATGGTGTGCTTGTTTCGCCCGAAGGTTTTTTTCCAATGTCGGAGAAGGGGAAGCCTATGATAAGAATGTTTGATGATTGCTTGAGCGCAAGAAGGAGTGATTTATCTCCTAATTTTGAAGGCCGATCTTCCGGAGAAGTTCGTTGAAAGAGGGATCCCGCCGCAGGAAATCAAGCATCGGGTGGACCTTCAGCAGAAGCAGCCGAGGATCGCGCTCACTCAAAGCCTTTTTCAGACAGGTTATAGCCTGGTCCGGTTCGAGGAGGGCCGCATAAACCGCGGCCAGTGAAACGGACGAAACATGCTCCTGATTCGAAATCCTCAGCGCCTCTATGAGGGCCTTGCCCGCATCTTCCCTCCGTTTCTGCAGGGCGTAGACGTAGGCGACGCATAGATTAAGGTCGAGGGCGTCACCACCAAGCCCGGA
The DNA here is from genome assembly GCA_963701305.1 of Candidatus Aminicenantota bacterium. GTDB lineage: Bacteria > Acidobacteriota > Aminicenantia > Aminicenantales > CAVYOD01 > CAVYOD01. The sequence goes on along the minus strand of OY969586.1, from coordinate 26,491 downwards.
GGCCCGGCGGAACGATTGGACGGCCTGATCGTACTGTCCGAGTTGAATGCAAACCATTCCTAAGTCGTGAAAGTACCCGTGATTCAGGGGATATTTGCCTAGCGCTCTCTCAATTTCCTCGATGGCCTGGTCATACAGACGAGCGTAATAAAGGATGGCCCCGACCTGGGCGTTTATTCTGGGCGAGAGCGGGTCCTTGGTTCTGGCCATCAAAATTTTCTCGACCGCCTCCTCATGGCGGCCGAGCGTTGATAGCAGCTCGGCGTAGAAACTGAGGGCCCAAGCAGAGTTAGGATTGATCCTGAGCGCTTCCCTGAATCTCTTTTCCGCTTCGGCGAAATCCCAGTCGTATTTCCATTTGATGATTGCCAAGAGCGTTTGAGCGGCATCGTTGCTCGGCGCTATTTTCAGCGCGTTCAAGGCGGGGACCTTTGCACTCTGGAATGCTTTTTCCGGGGGCCAGAGACCGGCATTTCCCAGCGTGACAAAGGCCTCCGCGAGACCAGTTTGTATACCGGTGGAACGGGGATCCTTATCGGAAGCCTTCCGGAAGACCTCGATGGCCTTCTCGATGTCGTCCAGGCCTCCCTTCCTCAACAGAAAACGACCCTGTTCATAAAGATCATAGGCTGCAGGGTTGGCCGGGCCATCCTGGAGGAGGACATTCCTTTTTCCTTCAGTGGGACGGAGACCCAGAGAGTTGACCACCCGCTGAGCAATATCTTCCAGGATACTTTGGGCTTCACCCGGACCACGGTCCCACTGCATAGACCAAACTGGGGTCCCATCCTTCACCTTGATGAGTTGGGCACCGATTCGCAGGGCGTTGTCATTTTTCTTATAATTCGCCTTGAGAAGATGATCGACGCCAAGTTTCAGGCCGATTTCTTTCGGGGGCGTGCTTTTCCCCTTGAAGGAGAACGAGGAATCACACCCGGGAACTGAGATAGTATTGATTTTTGCCAACCCGTCGACGAGAATTTCAGCCATCCCATCACCCCAATACTCATAAGCTCTGGTATCACTCAAATCCACAAAGGGTAAGACGGCAACCGAGGGAAGTGCGGGGGCGGCTGAGTGCAACGCGGCTCCAGGAGAGGGATGAAGGACGAAGCCCCAGATGATGATCCCCAAAATGGCCAAACCGATGACAATCAAGGCTGGAATCAGGATTCGTCTTTGGGGAATGAGCTTGCTCAAATCCAGTTTTTGGCCGGCTCGTCGCTTTTCCTTCACCGACATTACCGTATCGGCTTCTTTGGTGAGGGGCTGTTTTTTTGGGATGATAGGCGCGGGATTCTCGGATGGCTCGGCGTCGGCACCAGATGCGACCTGTTCGAGGTCTGATCGCAACTCTACGGCCGACCGATATCGTTTTTCAGGATTCTTTTCCAAGCATCGGAGAATCAGGCGGCTCAACGGCTCGGACACGTGGGGATTGAGCAGACGGGGATCTCTAGGAGTCTCGCGCGCCTGCTTCTGCCTGATCTCGGACGCGGTCTCCCCAGCGAACGCCTGCCGGCCGGTCACCATCTTGTACAAGATGAGCCCAAAGGAGTAGACGTCGGAACAAGCATCCCCCTCCCTTCCTTTGATTTGCTCGGGGCTCAAGTACTCTGGCTTTTCCAAGATGAAATCCGGGCTGATGATTCCTTTTGCGCGTAGAAAACTGGCGATCCCCAGATCCATGATCCTAGCCCTGCCATCCTTGTCGATCATGACATTGCCGGGCCTCAGGTCCAGATGGGCGGCGCCAAGTCTGTGTGCTTCGGCCAGCCCCCTGGTAATCTGAAGAGCCAGGTCGAGAGCTTTTTCGACCGGGAGCCTTCCTTTTTCCTTCAGCAACCGGCGCAATTCCTGGCCGGGCGAATATCCCATGGTCACATAGAGCTTGCCTCTTTCGGCGCCCAGATCGACTATCCAGCCGACGTTTTTATGGATGATCCGGCGCTCTTTTTTGGCAGCGCTGATGGCTCGTTCACACAATGCCGGATCAGGTGCCGGTCCAGCCTCGATAGAACGGATGGCCAAGTCCCTTTTGAGCGCCTGGTCATAGACCTTATAAACAGTCCCAAGCCTTCCGCTACCCAGCTTTTCAACCACCTTATATCGTTTCCCGAACATCGGTTGGCTGTCTGTGGCTTGGGAAGATGGCCCCGATAGCGGGGCGGCCTGTGTCGCGGCTTCCGGGTGTGCCGGGGCTATGGGCGGCTCCACCGATGCGGAGGGCGCAGGCAAAAAAACCGCGACTCCTGCCGGAATCGGGAGGGCAAGCCTAACAGAAGGGGCAGCGAGGGAAAGGAGGGGTTTCACTTCAGACTCCAACGGGGCCCGTGCCTGGCACAATATCCTTTCATTGTAATATCCTCGGGGCAAAATCCGGACCTTTTTCTAAGTTCATAGCCCTACGCATATTTAGTCGTTGGAAGCCCGATTTGTAGTGTTTTTGCAGTGGACAACCCGAAGGCGAATTACCTACGCAGCGGCCGCCGATTGGGAATCAGGCGCAATTGCCTACGTCGCTCACAAGAACAACAAGCGGATCCTCATTCTGCGCGGTGTGACGGATCTCGTGGGGCCCAAAGGCGGCGAGGCATACGGCAAAATCGAGGTCTTTGAGAGGGCGACACAGACCATCATGAAACGTCTCTTGAATGGCCTGCCGGCCTGGCTATCGCGAATCTCCTAGCAGTGGGACCCGCGTTATGCGCCTATCCTCCCATTTGGTCTGGCACATTATCTATGGCGCCTTGAACTAGAGTTGCCTTCGTCGCTATTCCTCTCGCTCCGTCTTGAGCTCGGCGATCTTGTCGTCTTTGGTCAGCCTGAGAGTGAGATTGACAACGAGTCCGTTATCGAACGTCAATCGGTAGCGGTAACTTCGCAATCCGCCTTCCTCTTTCCGTTCGAGCAAATCCAGGGATTTTGGGGATCCGAATTCCTCGAGAGTCGCCTGGAAGGACTTGATGTGGTCCGGAAACAACTGTTTTCGGGCGTCTTCCGTGAACGCTCCCGGCTCAGCCCTGCCCTCGCCGATCTGCTTCAAAACGTTGCGGAACAGGGACGTCACCCGGGGCTCCTTGTCCTCGATCGGCTTGGGGAGAGGAGGCGGTGTCAAGGCCGGCAGGTAAAGACCCGCGACACCGTGGATAATCTCCGGGGGCCTGGAGTGGCGACTGTCCAGGTTTGTCAGGACGACAACTGTCAGCTTATCGTCGACGAAGCGGGATATCCCGGTTGTAAAGCCTTGCCAGGATCCTCCATGTTCGATGTTTTTGTGGCCATTGACCTCACGGATGTACCAGCCGAATCCGTAGGGATAAGTCTTGCCGTCGTTCAACGTAACCGGCGTGAACATCTGCTCAAAGCTGGATCGTTTGAGTAGCTTCTCGGTGTAGAGCGCCGCATCCCACTTGGCCAGGTCGAGCACCGTAAAATAGAGGGCTCCGTCTGCGGTCGTGTTGAGCGAAGGCGATACCCATTCCTGGTTCTTCAGCTCTCCTTTGACCAGCCGATATCCAGCGGCCCGATTCGGAATGATGTCGGCTTCGCTGATGATGCGGGTGGTCTTCATGCCGAGGGGCCCGAAGATCCGCTCCTGCAAAAAGTCTCCGTAGAATTTCCCTGTCACTTTGTGGATCACAAGTCCCAACAGCAGGTAGCCGCTGTTGCTGTAGCTCCATTTTTCGCCCGGGGCGAAGTCGGGCGGAAAGGATTCGATCTTTCCCAGCAATTGTTCCTCGGTGAAGTCCCCCCGGGCATCGAAATCCGTGCCGGTGTAATCTTTGATCCCCGAAGTGTGGGTGAGAAGATGCCTGATGGTGATCGCTTTCCAGGTTTCGGGAGCCCCGCCGAGATATTTTGCGATCTTATCATCGAGGCCGAGTTTTCCTTCCTCAACCAGCATCATGATCCCTGTGGCGGTGAATTGTTTTCCCATTGAGCCTGACTGGAAAATGGTCTCGGGGATGACACGAACATTGAGTTCGACGTTGGCCAATCCGTAGCCTTGCGCTTTGACGATCTTGCCGTCTCTCATCACGGCCAAGGCGAGTCCGGGGATCTTCTGCTGTTTTATCGAGGCCTGGACAAAGTCGTCAACTTTGTCCGTCTGGGCCGATATTGTGAGAACGAAACAACCGATTCCCAGGATGAAGGAAAGAATCTTCACCAAAGTTGTTTTCATGATCTTCCTCCGTTCACATTCTTGGTCATCGAGGCGAAACCTGTGCGCCGGCGATATCTAGTCACTCATTTAATCGCAATTGGTACCTAAAATCAAGCCGGGACGGAGCTGAGCCAACAGCTCTCTTCCTGTGATCAAACTCGACTGCAATCATCAAATAGTGGGGAAAGACGTTAAGATCAGACCATCGGAATGTCGAACTTTTCGGCCAGAAAGGGAAGATCATTGAGGACATAAACCAGCACATAGCCGCGCCACTCGCCCCACTTCTTTTCCGCGGCCTGCGCGGCCTTCTTGATAGCCGACCGAGGATCCTTTCCTGGGGCACGCCTGCCGTAAATGATGGGGTAGAAGATTTTGATACTCCAGACGTCCAGAGAAAAACTCGGATGGGGGGAGGCGAAACCGGCGGAGTATTCTCCCACGCCATAGAGCTCCATCAGTTTTTTGTTAGCCTCTTCGGGCGTCATCTTCGCCAGTTCTTCAACACCGGGAAATCCCTTGACCAACTGCCTCGCCAGGCGGACCAAGAACTTGGCCCGATAGCCGAGCCTGCATTTCCGAGCCATTGACCGTGGCTTGAGAGCTGCGATCGTTTCCTCATTCGGCCAGAGCAGGACAGATTTGCCGTCGAACCTTATCCGATGGCCGTAGCTCTTGAGAAGGCAATCCCACATGCCCTGCGATCTCTTAATCGGGGCCATCTGCAGGAGGACCGCGAGCGTCAGAGAGGAGAAGATATTTATCCCCCAGCCCTCGCGCATGCCATACAGGCGCCGGACGAGAGGCTTGAGAAAACGGTTTTTTCGCAATAGCCGGTAAAAGGGACGCAGGTCCTCGCCGATTCCGAGCGACTCACTCATCATATCCTTTAGATGCAGCTTCTCCCCTCGGGACAATTCTCGCGCTGAATAGACTTCAACGATGACGCTTTTCCCGGAGGAATGGGCCCTCACTCCGAGGGGGATTTTGCCCTTCCTCCCTTGGCCGGAGGTTTCAAACCAGAACCCGGACCAAATCGTGCCTTTTTCCCATATTTCGTACGGTGTGAACCAGCTCCAGCCGGCCGGCTTTTTCACGGTCAGTTCGAAACTGTATGGCAGGACAGGCTCGAACCGAAAGCGGACGATAAACATCTTTGCCGCAGCTCCTAATAAAGGGCCCGAACCGTCCGCGATTCTGGCCGTCTGATTTTCTGCTTGAGGCAATGTCAAGGCGGCAGCTGCCAGCCGGCGGGGGCCATTATTGCGGAAACATATTTCGGCTGCAAGGGCAGGACCGCAGAGAGCCAGTCGAGAACAAAAAGCAGAAGAACGGCGAGCAGAAAGTAATTCATCTTTCGGAAAAGAGTCGATCCGGCGCGCTCTCTGAATTGACGGAACGAAAACCCCGCGTAAATCAGCCAAGACGAGACCCCGAGGAAACCGCATTTTGCGATGAAGGAATGGACTGTGCCGCAAAAACAAATGAGGAGGGAGCAGGCCGCGGTTCCGAGAATCCAGTGAAACACGATTCTTCTGATTTGCTTCTCCGAGAAAATGTCGCTGAGCGTGGGGAGGCCTGCCGCTCGATATTCCCGGCTGCGGTCCAGGGCGATCGTCCAGAAGTGTGGAACCTGCCACATGAAGAAAAATAGGGCCAAGGCCCACAGCCTCTGATCTGTCAGATTGCCCCCGCCGCAGGCCCATCCGATGGCCGGGGGGAAGGCGCCGGTGAGGGCTCCGGGGACAGCAGCAAAGGCGCTGATTTTCTTAAGTTGGGTATAAACTCCGTTGTACCAGGCAACGGCGCAAAGCCCGAGAATCACGGCCACAGCACCCGCTCTCGAGAGGATCCAGCCTCCCGAGAACATGAGCAGCCCGGAAAAGATGAGTGCCAGGGCCGGCGGGACAAGGTGGGAGGGAAGGGGCCTCTGCCTCGTCCTGTCCATCTTCCCATCGATGGCTCTTTCCTGGAACTGGTTGAGAGCGCTGGCCCCACAGGCGAGAGTCAGGACTCCTGCCCACGGTACAAGAAACCCCAGGTTCAAGCGCGGCGCCGCCAAAATAAACCCTGCCAGGGAGGAGCAGGCGGCAAAGAGAGAGATCCTGATTTTGCCCAGTTTCAAGCACGGTCCGGGAATCTCTCTCCACCGAAGCCGGCTCTTCATTTCAGGGTCTCCAGATAGGCGATGATCGACTTGAGTTCTACGTTTGTCAGAGAGAACTTCGGCATGATAGGTGTGTAACCGCTGATGATATCCTGGTTCGGTTCGGCGATATAGTGTCTTATATAAGCCTCATCGACGGTGATCGTGCGTGCTTTCCCGTTCGTCGTGACGGCTTCCGGTCGGCCGAACAATCCTCTGAACGTCGGGCCTAGTTTTTTTGTGCCATCGAGACTGTGACAACCGAGACAACCATTGGCCTTGAGCACTTTCAATCCTTCCGCGGCCGCTCCTACTTCTTCTTTTGTCTGGTACCATTTATCAAAGTCGGTCTGGGCCATGACGATGACCTGGCTGCGCATGTGGGAGTGGCCCGCTCCGCAATACTCCGAGCAGAAGATCTCAAACGGACCTGTCTCGTTCGTGTTAAACCAGAGGTGGGTCTTGAAGCCGGGGACGCAATCCTCCTTGATCCGGAAGGCGGGGATAAAGAGGCAGTGGAGAACGTCCCGCGAAGTCATGAGGAGCTTGACCGGCTTGTTCACGGGGACCCTCAGGACATCGTCCTCTTTGCCGTTGGCGTAATGGAATAACCATGACCACTGCCTGGCCACAACGTCGACCTGCATGGCGTCTTTAGGTGGGTTGCGAATATAATCGAAATTGACCCAGCCGAAGTAGAACATCACGAGAACCAGGAGGGTAGGGATGACCGTCCACACGATTTCGAGCGCGGCGCTCTCTCTCACGGACTGGGATAGAGGATGCCTTTTCTTGTTGTACTTGATAAGGAAGATAATCATGAAGATCATGACCAGGACGAGCAGCACGACCGCGGAGCCGACGATGAAGAAGAAAGCGCTATCAACCTTTCCCGTCGTGTTCGCCGGCCCCAGAAACACGTCTTACCTCCGAAACCAAACGTCGCTGAACGTCAGAATGATCAAGAAGCTCAGTGCCGTTAGGGCTACGCCCAACATAACTTTCAAAAAGGTGCCCTCATAGCGCAGATGCATAAAGAAGAGCAGGACGAGGGCGGCTTTGGCCGTTGAGATGAAAAGGTTGATGACCACACTGAAAGAGGTGACGTGGAACCTGGCCACGGCAATGGTCGCCGCCAGGAGGATCAGGAGGGCGGCCCAGACCCAAGCGTAGACACTGAAGGGGATGATTCGCAGTGATCGTTCGCTCTCGCCTTTCCGCTCCATGCGTCTCTCCTAGGTGATTAAGTAAAAAAGCGGGAAGAGATAGATCCAGACGATGTCCACGAAGTGCCAGTAAAGTCCGGTGTTTTCCAGTCGGGAAAACCTCTGGCTATCGATAACGCCCCGCCTGGTGAAATGGATCATGAAGGAGATGGCTACGATGCCGATGAGCACGTGAAGCGCGTGGATGCCCGTCATCGTGTAATAGAGACCAAAGAACAGGATTTCCCCGTGCTTCATCGCCAGGAGAGTAGGCCCATTGGGGTAGATGCCTTTGGCGATCTTGGCGCTCCACTCGAAACCCTTGATGATGAGAAAGACGACGCCCAAAAAGGCGGTCCCCCCTTGCAGAAGACAGGAAAGGCGGCTCTTCCCCTTTCTGAGGGAGGTAACGGACAGGGCCATGAACAGGCTGCTCGTCAACAAAATTGCCGTGTTGATAGAACCGAGGACCAGATTTTCATCCCCGGCGCTCCGGTGAAAATCTTCAGGAAAGCGATAACGGAAAATCGAATAGAGAAGGAACATCCCGCCAAAGAAGAGGAGCTCCGTGAAGAGGAAGAACCACATGCCGATTTTCTTGCCCGAATAATCAATGGGCTCTTCGGAAGGTTCAGCCGCGACACGGTCTATGATTTCATCCGGCATCGTAGTCATAGGGCGTTCCTGTAACAGAAGGGAGAGTTTTGAAATTTTCGCGTGGGGGTGGGGAAGGAATCTGCCATTCCAAAGATCTGCCGCCCCACGGATTCTGCGGAGCCTTTTCTCCTTTAAAAAGGGCGCGGACGAGGTTCCCGAAGATGATCGCCAGTCCGATGAACAGGATCCAGGAGCCAACCGCAGAAATGACCTGCAACGAGTGGTATTGGGGCGGATAGTCGAAGTAGCGTCTGGGCATTCCCTTGTAGCCGAGGATAAACATGCTGAAATAAAGGAACTGGAACCCGATGAAGAGGAACAGCCAGCCGATTTTCGCGTACCTCTGGCCGTACATTTTCCCGAACATCTTGGGAAACCAGTAATGGAGCGCCGTGAGGATTGCGAACCCGGCCCCGCCGAACATGACATAGTGAAAATGGCCGACGATGAAGTAGGTCCCGTGGACGTGGAGATTCGGAGCCAGTGAGCCGATGACGAGTCCTGTCAGCCCGCCTATCGAGAAGAGAAATATGAAGGAGACGGCAAAGAGCAGGGGCGCGTCCAGTTCGATGGACCCCTTGTAGAGCGTGGAGATCCAGTTGAAGACCTTGACCCCGCTCGGCACCGCGACGAGAAACGTGAGGAAAGAGAAGATCACCCTGGCCGTGTCGCTCATGCCGCTCGTAAACATATGATGCCCCCATACGCCGTAGCCGATGATGGCGATTCCCAGGGCGGACAGGGTGATCGGGACGTAGCCATACAGCCTGCGCTTGGAGAAAACCGGTATGACTTCACTGATGATCCCCATGGCGGGCAGGAGCATGATATAGACGGCCGGATGTGAATACGTCCAGAAGAGGTGCTCGAAGAGGATAGGGTCTCCGCCTTTGGCAGGGTCGAAGAAGCCCACACCGAAGACTCTGGCGAGAATGATGAAGAGGAGAGTGATGGCCAGGACCGGCGTCGCCAGCATCTGGACCCAGGCCGTGGCGTAAAGGGTCCAAACGAACGCCGGCATGCGGAACCAGCCCATCCCGGGCGCCCGGAGGCGATGGATGGTGACGACGAAGTTGAGGCCGGTGAGGATAGAAGAGAACCCCAGGACGAAGACGCCAAAGACGGCCATGCTGATGTTGGCCGGGGTCCTGATACTGTAGGGGGCATAAAAAGTCCAGCCTGTATCCGGTGGCTTCCCTTGGATAAAAAAAGAAATAAGAACGATGATGGCGCCCGTTACGTAGAGCCACCAGGACAATCGGTTGATCTTCGGGAAGGCGACATCCCTGGCTCCGATCAAGATGGGGAGAAAGAAATTTCCGAAAGCCACCGGCACGCCGGGGATGATGAAGAGGAAGATCTGGATCAAGCCATGAACCGTAAAGACTTCGTTGTAGGTCTGAGACTTCATGATCCAGCCCGGGGAGATAATACTGAGCCGCATGAGCATGCCGAGCAGCACTCCCACGGAAAAGAAGGAGAGGAGGGCCCCAAGATACATGAGGCCGATGCGCTTGTGGTCCGTGGACATCATCCAGGCGACGATTCCACGATACTTGCCTTTCTCTTCATAAAAACTTCCTTCGATGGGCAAAAAGCGCTTCAGGGACATCTATCCGGTCTCCTTCGATCTTTTTCGGCCGGCCGCCAGGTAAACAAATAGAATGGCCAGGCCGACGAGCGTGCCCCAGCCAACGGCCCGCATGAGCCTCAAGGATTCGATTTGTCGCTCCGGTTCGTGGGGAAAACAGAATAGGAGCGGGCCCCTCGCGCCAGAAGAGGTTTCGCCTCTTCCAGCGGCCCGGAGTGACTGTGCGATGTCAACCTTAGAAAAAGTGACCGGATAGCCCACGCCATAGTGATATTTCGAGGCATAGACATATCTGCAGATCTTTCCTCCGGGAGCGATGATGGCCAGGATCGCGGGATGCGTGAATCCGTGTTCCTCTTTTTGAAAACTGAACCCGAGAGCGCCGGTTAGCTCCTCAATGTCTCGCTGGGCGGCGACGAGAAAAGACCAAGTTTCTTCCGGGAAACCCGAGCCTAGGGGCTTTGTATAGTTCCGTCTGGCCAAAGCTGCTTCGCGCTCCGTATCCTCGCTGTCAAAGCTCAGAGTGATGACCCGGTAATCTCTTTTGGGATCGAGAGCCAAACTTTGGATGAGCTGGCCCAGGCCTGACAGGAGCTGGGGGCAGATGTGCTCACAGTTGTAATAGACGAGAGACAGAATCGTCGGGCGGTCGACGAGATCCAGGAGAGGGAATTCCCGGCCCCGATCGTTGACGCACCGGATACCGGAGGGTATGCTATGTCCTGTTTTCTCCACTACACCGATGGTTCCCGCGGGCTCTATCCCAAGCCCCAACGAGGAACCTATGAAGAGCAGAAGCAGCCCCGCTGTCGATCTGTATCTAAATTGAGAAGTTCGTTCTTGTGCCGGCAATAATTCCTTCCCTCTTCGGCCGGGATCTTGTGTTTTTTCCTTACAAGAATTCTATCGCCTCGAGATTATCCCGTCAAGGGAGCCGAAAAAAAAGGCAGCCATCTCTTTCGCTTTTCCGCCACGGTAAGATCGCCCGAGTTGTCTCTCTCATCTTCCGCGCGACATCGGCCGTTCCAGCTCCGCGGAAACCGGGACTGGTCAGGGATGCTACTGGCAGCGCTGCCAGTCAGTGTCACTCAAAAAATGCTCAAGCTCAGTCAGCAGTTCCTTTGTATCGCAAGCCATGATGATCAGATCCTGCTCTTCGCCTTCGAGATCTTTTACGTAGTCGGGGATGAGGAGCTCTTCGCGAAACCCGAGCTTACGGAAAATGTGCTGTCCTGCCACCTGGGGCCTCATCATCTTGGCGATGATCATCTGCACGTTTTTTTCGACGGCGATGAGGTAAAGCTCTTTGATGAGGAGCATGCCAAGTCCCTTGTGCTGAAAGGGATGGGCGACGATGACCCGAATCTCCCCCTGGTGCCTGCGCCATCCCTCACCCGAAAGCTCAAGGGCTCCGTCGCCGATGATCTGATCGCCGAGAAGGGCGATGATACGGATGACGTTTCCGGTCTCAATAAGCTTGATTCTTTGGGAAACGATGTCCCTGTCGGTGACATCAACCCTCAAATAGAGTCTGTCTTCGAGAGGAAGCGCTTGGTAGAAGGCCATCAATTTGCCCAAATCATTGATATGGAGTTCTCTGATCGTGACTTTTGTTCCGTCTTTAAGCGTTTCAACCTTGTTCATGTGTGATCGTCTCCCTTTTCTAGGTGCTAAAAATATATGGGGGGAGAGGGGGAAAAGTCAAGTGCTGGGCTATGGTTTCGGTTATCCGCTTGTTGCTGAGATTTGCGAATGACCGGATTTTCAACCTAGATACGAGGCTTATGGACCTTTGGTTGGCGGCCGGTCGGAGACCTTCGCTCTTTGAGCGCCAAGAGCAGAAGCGCGGAGGCGACGGTCAGGACGATAGAAAAATAGAACGGCGCGAACATTCCCAGCCGCTCCCAGAGCTCTCCCGCGATAAAAGAAGCGGGAAGAGCGCAGAGGCCGATGATCAGCTGGAATCCTCCCAGACAGCTGGCGATAAACGGAGGAGGGCAGATTTCGGTGACGAGAGTCCTTTGGACAGGGTCCAAGGCAGCCTTATGAAGTCCGTAAAGGGCAAAAATCAGAATGATCAAGAGGGAGCTGCGGCCGAAGATTATTCCAAGGCAAACACATGCCCAGAGCAGGAACGCCATGAGGAGGACAGGTTTTCGCCCGATCTTGTCGGAGAGCCTGCCAAAAGGGAGAGAAAATAGGGAAGCCGAAGCGGAATAAATAAGGTAGAGGACTGGAACAAAAACGACTCGAAATCCGAACCTTCTGGCATAGATGAGAAGGAATGAATAGCTGAAGGCCCCAAGAGCATAGAGAGCGTTTAGAAATATGTAAAGCCTCAGGTTCTTATCGACATCTTTGAGGGCAAGTCCCTTGAAAATCCTGAGAGCAGGGGTCTTTTTTTCTTTGACCTTGGCGAAAATGAGGAGGGCACCGGCGAAAGAGGGAATTGCGGCCAGGGCGAACAGGAGCCGGTAGCCCAGAAGTTCGAAGAAGGCGATGCAAATCAAGATGCCGGTCACTGCGCCGAGGTTGTCCACCGTTCTGAGCAACCCGAAGTGACGGCCCCTGTTGGAATCTGCCGAGATTTCGGCCACCAGGGCATCGCGGGGAGCGCTTCGGATTTTGCCCACCCGGTCGAGGGCCCGGAAGGGGATGAGGTGCTGCCAACCAGTGGAAAAAGAATAACCAAGCCGGGAGAATGCTCCGCAAAGATAGCCGAGCCAGATGAACACTTTCCGTTTTTTGATCCGGTCGGAGAGATACCCCGAAGCAGCCTGGGAGAGTGAGACCAGCGCTTCCCCCAGCCCATCCAGGAATCCCAGGGCGACCATGTTGGCCTTGAGGATCTGGGTCACGAAAAGCGGCCAGACCGGGTAGATGATATCTGAGCCCATGTCGTTTAAGAAGGAAGCCAGGGCGAAGGTCCGCATCGTTTTTTTCTGTTCGAGAGCGTCGTTTTTCATCTCAATTTGGGTTCAGAATATGAGGAAATCGAGGGAATGAATTATAACCCAATTCAAGGAAAATGGGGAATGCCCGCCCGGCTTGGAGATGGGGGAGCGCCGTCGCGGGGCCCCATCTCCCTCGAGCCTTAGCCCGAAAGAGCCGAGAAAGACGGCCAGTTGAGCCGCCGATCGGAGCTTTGGGAGCGAAGCCCCTTCCAAAGCCCTCTTATCATAGAAAAGAAGATGCTTATCCGAAGCCGGAACAAATTGACAGGGGACGAAAGGGGACGTTATCATACCTGTTCAGACCCACGAGGGAGCAGCGCAATGAGAAAGGCGGAGATTTTGTGTGCAGGGCTTTTGCTGGTTTTACCCGGCCTCGCCGCGGCCTCGGAAGAGAAGGAGGACAAATCTCTGACTTTACACATCGGCATCGTAGACTATCGGAACCAGTTCGTTGAGGTCCTGCCCGGGATGATTGTCTCCGAGGCAAAGGGAAAAGCCGTCGATTTTGCCAGGATGTCCAAAGAAATGAAGGATGTCCCCTTTATCTTTATTGGCGAGAACCACGACAGTCTGCCAATGCATGAGGTCCAGCTCAAGACGATCGAGGCGCTTTACGCCCAGGACAAGAGAATTTCGATCGGCCTGGAGATGCTGCCCGTCACCTGTCAACCCCAGCTGGATAAATGGACCATGGGAAGCCTGAGCAAAGACGAGTTCATTCGAGAAGGGAAGTGGTACATTAACTGGAATCTCAACTTCGGTTATTATGAGAAGATTTTTGATTTCGCCCGGGAGAATAAGATTCCGATGCGGGCTTTGAACGCGCCCAAAGACCTCATCAGCGCCATTCGCATGAAGGGCTGGGATGCGCTGAGCGAGGACGAAAAGAAGACCGTTCCCCGGCCCGACCTGACGAATCAGGAGCACCGTCAACTCATTCGGACGCTCCTCGGAAGCGCCGAGTTGCCGCATCAGATGAAAGGTGCTGATATGGATAAGGTCTTCGAGGGGCTTTACCGGGCCCAGGTGGCCTGGGACGAAGCCATGGCGGCCAACGCCGAGCGGGCCTATCACGAAGACGGACAGCGTCTGATTGTCTTGGCGGGCTCCGGTCACCTCCTCTATAACCTCGGGATCAACCTCCGGGTTCATGAGAAAACGCGCTTGGCTTCAAAAACTCTGATATGTGTGGCCGTCCCCGCGGGGAAGGCAGGTCTCCAGGTGACACGGAGCCTCGGCGATTATGTCTGGGGCCTTCCTGAAGAGGACCGTCCCGCTTTCCCTTCGGTGGGTCTGAGCTTCAAGAAGTTCGAGGGCCTCGACAACCTGGTCATCGACGGCAAACCCAGCGAAGGAGTTGCCAAAGGCGGAGATTTTGAAAAAGGGGACATAGTTTTGGCGGTGGATGGAAAGCGGTTTGATGATATCAACGCGGTCAGGACCTATCTGGCTCAGTTCAAATGGGGTGATGAGTTGAATTTCCGGCTGCTCCGCGATGCCCAGGTCAAAGAGGTGACCCTCAATTTCGAAGCGTCAAGGGACAAGTGATAGTGAAAGGCGAGGAGTCAGGAGCGAGGGGTTAGCAGAAAAAACAATCACCGAATTCTTGATCTCATATAAGCGAAAACCGGGAATTCCGTCAACTGGAGGTTTGGAATGTCATCAAAAAATAACGGAACGATCGGCCGCCTTCGAGATAAGATCTGCCCGTGCTGTTTCCAAAAAATTCCAGCCTTTGTGTTGGCCCTGATCTTTGTTTGTTCGATGGCCGCCGCGACGGTGGTCAAAACGCCGGCTGAAGAGTCGAACTACGCTCGCTACAGCCAGAACGAGGATATCTCTCGATTCTTGAGCGTCCTCGCCTCTCAAGCGCCGGAACTGTCTGTTCAGGTGGTTGGCAAATCTCAAGCCGTGGAAAATTTTCCGGCCATGAATATTTATCTCTGCATTCTCTCGGAGGAAAGGGCTGCCGGCCCCCAGTCGCTGAACCGCCACAAACCGACTTTCCTTTTGACAGCCTCGCAGCACGGCAACGAACAATCGGCCAAGGAAGCGGCACTCTGGCTTATCCGCGATCTGGCCCAGGGCGATCTCAAGCCCCTGCTCTCCAAGATGAACTTTCTTATCATCCCCCAGACGAACCCCTTCGGAAATTTCTTTGACCGCCGCCAGAACGAGCTCGGCCTGGACATGAACCGCGACCACATCAAGCTCGAGGCCGAGGGAGTTCAATCGATTCATCGTGTCTTTACGGCCTGGCTGCCGGAAGTGACCATGGATGTCCACGAGAAAGGAGACGATTTCTATCGCCTTTCGATCGGATGTGTCTCCAATATCAACATCGATCCCGGCCTTCAGGAATTTTCGAGACGCAGGATCCTGGCCGGGGTTGAAGAGAACCTTAAAAAGAGAAATCTGACCTTCCACGAGTATCTGGCCGAGGAAGAGATGGGGGTGAACACCGCATCCGGCGCGAACCTCAAACCGGAAGAGACGGCCGGAAAAGAAATGATGCGTCGCTATAGCACGACGGACCTCAACGACGGCCGGAACAGCCTGGGAATCTTCGAGACGCTTTCGTTTATCCAGGAAGGCGCATCCCGCGGCGATATCGCGACCCTGCGCGAGCGAACCGCCTGGCAGTATCATGGGATAAGGAGTTTCTCCGAGGCTGTGGCTGGCAGGGGAAGCGAGATACTCGCGCTTGTTCGTGGAGTTCGGGAGACACTGCTCGCGAAAGCTAAAACCTATTCCGAAACCGACCTGGTGCATCTGAGGATGGACTTTGCCCGGGATGAGAAAAATCCCACTTTGACGATTCAGGAGTTCGTGGGTTCCGAATCGGACATCGAGGGTTTGCTCAAAACGGACAAGAAGGCCGGCGAAGTCGTCGCCAGAGAGGACCTCGCACCATATCCTTATCCGATTCGCCAGAAGGTCATGACCCGGGTAATCAAAAACTGGTTTCCAGATGTCGTTCCCCGGTTGAGTGTCCCCAGGCCTCTCGGCTACATCATCCCGTCCGCCCGCCTCGATGTTGTTGAGACCATGCTCCGGCTCGGCATAAGGTTGGATATGCTCGTTCGTGATCTGCCGCTCGATGTGGAAGCTTACGAGGTGACCGAGGTTGTGCCTTCGAAGCACGATTATCTGGCGCCGGAAAAGATCGAAGCCATCCAGAGAAATCTTCAGTTCATCGCCAAGCGGGGCGATTTTTTTGTTTCCTGCGCTCAGCCGGCGGCCAACCTGATCCCTGCTCTTCTCGAACCTCAATCGGATTTCGGCTTCATTCGCTACTGGAAGTACAGGCTTGTCCCCGAAAAAGGGGACTTATTTGCTTTTTATAGGGTGACCAATAAGGCGGATCTGCCGGTTGTTCCGTATGAACCTTGGAGAAGATGAGCCGCCTGAATCATCTCTGGCCGTAGGAACGGCCGGTGCTAAGACCCGGTTGGATAACGCACAGTTCTTGTCTTCAATCGAACGGTGGCGTTGATTTTCTTTTCCAGGCCTTCGGGATCGATTTTCAGGAATGATATTTCCGTTTGTTGCTGTTTCTGGTATTTGAACTCGGGCACTTTCGTGTTCTTCCCCTTCGTGATCTCCTTGATGGCCGAATAGAGTGCGGCCAGCGCGTCCGGAATGGAGAACGTATTCAGGTTGTAGTTAGCCTGGTCCCGTGGGAACTTGGGAAGGGCTACTGTGCCCTTGGGCCACTCCATTTTGATCGGGATGTCCTTGGGCAGCTTCGTGCTGGCGACGATCAGTTTGCCTCCGATATACATTGACAGTTTGTATTCGGGTTCCTTGACTTTTCTGGCCAGGAGTTCTCTGCTCGGTGGAGGTGTCTCCGGGTTTTCGACCTTGACTTCGACGTTGATCTCTTTTCTCAGGACGAGATCACCCGCCTTGAGGTCGAGGAAAAAGACATGAGTCCCAGAGACATCGAAAAACTGGCTGGCATCGAGGTTGAACGAATTCGTCCCCGCCTTGAAGAGACCGCCCCCGATGATGCCTTCCTTTGAGATCAGGCGAAAATAGGCGTCGTTGGTGATGTCGACGATCAGGGGAAGCTGGGCTGGGGGCGAGGAGCCGCTCTGCATTCTGTTTCCGACAATGGCAATCTCCGTGACCTGCGGAAACTTGAGCCGCCAGCCGGTCATGAAAGAGCCCAGGTCGGCGTAGCTCTGTTCATCCAAAAATCCCAGGAAGGGCTCATTTCCCAGGTAAGCGTCAAAGTAGGCGATGATCCAATTCGTCTCCGCGGACTTGTCCTTGAGTTTGTTGGAGCAATAAGCCAGGAGCTCGTAGGCCGTTGGCTTATCGCTGTCATCGAGCTTATCGAGGTTGGCCAGAAGATAGCTCATGGCGCCGGCGTAATCTTTTTTTGGGCCCAAGTGGTCGGCCAGGGGGGAAGTCCATTGAGCCTGCACCGAGCCAAAGCCCAGGAGAATCCAAGCAGCCAGGACGATTTGTCTTTTATTGGCCATATTCGAACAGGAAGTAAGCCTCGAGATTTTTTTTCGGGAAGTCCGGCGGGAGCTTTGCGAAAGGCGCGCTCAGCTTAAGAGCATCGTAGGCCGCTTGATCCAGCCATTGATCCATCGAGGAGAGAATGATCTCGATCTGCGAGATCTCTCCCGAGGGTTCAATAACCACCGAGATGCCCACTTTTCCGGCCGGGTTGGTTGCCTGGAGGGAGGGGATGGCCCAGTTTTTCTGGATTCTATTGATCGCCTCGGTGGCCCAGGGCGAAATATCATAACCCTGGATGTTGAACGTCGCTGAGCCGCGCTGACCGGCTCCAACCATTCCGCTGACTCTTCCTCCGGTTCCGGCCCTACCCCCGGATATCCCCGGGATGCCCCAAAAAGGATACTTGGCCAGATCGATATCGGGCACTCCTTTCAAGGCCCTATATTTGCCCGCCTCGATGAACTTTTGCTCCTTGAGCTTGGAAAAAGGAGTGATGTTGACCTTCGTTTCCGATGGCGGCACAAGGTCAAATCTCGAGGACAGCTCGGGAAAAGCGGGCTCAAACAAGGGTCGGGCCTGGCCGGGCCGGCCTGATGGAATGCCCGGCGGCGGGGCTAAGGATTTCCTCACCTGGGCGGAGGATTCCGCGGCTTCCTGGGTGCCGGACGGCTTGGCTGTCCTTCCGGCCTCCTGTCCCGGGGCAGCCGGCTTGGCGCCGGGCTTGATGGGGAGCTTTTTGGACGGGATTAAGCCCGCCTTGACGCCGAGCGGCAGGGCGGGAGGCAAGGTAATCTCTGTCGTCTTTGGCGCGAGGGAAAAAACCTTGTAGGCATACTTCGTGCTAAAACCAACATACAAGAAAAGACCGTTGATCAGGAAAGAAATGAGCAGGCTGAGGCCTTTTCTTAAGAGCTCCTCCCTGTCTTTGATGATCTTTTCTCCTCTAAAGATTATAACAAAATTCCGCCCTCCATTCTTAGAAGAAAGAATCCGGCCAATTCGTTGCAGAGAACGAAAAACTGCTAGCCCCTCTACTCACTCACGATTAGCAACCAGCCTTTGCCGGGCTTGACGAGGATTCTATCACCGGGCTTGAAAACGGCAGCCTCTCGAAAATCGAGGATGGCCGGCGCTCATGGCACTCTTGCCTCTTTGGATAAGATAACTTTTTTGCCCGGAGATTACAATCGAAAGGGGAGTTTCAGCCGGTCGCAGAGTAAGAAATTGAAGGCAATTCGGGCCATGGTCAAGGTGGTGAGGGGTGAGGTGACGATCTCAATCTCTCCCGCCTTGACCGATTCAAGGACCCGGGAAGGTTCCTTCTCGGCCATCACATAGGTATAGCTTTTTCCAAACTGCCAGATGTTATGGCAGTCGGAAGTTGCGACCATCGGCTTACTTGCCAGTGAGGCGGCGTGGATGGCTTTTTTGTTCATATCGATCAAGCGGCTGTAGTAGTGGGCGTACTCGATGGCATCGAAGAGGGCGAGATAAGAATAGAAGCTCGAGAGCAGAGATTTGAACCCCAGGAAAAAAGGGTGGGGGGCAATAACCAGGTTCGTCGCGCTCTTCATTCCTTGCAGGTCTTCCAGCCTCCCGCCGCGGCGAACACTCTTGAAGCCGGGGTTGATAATAACAACGTGCTTGTTCGACAGGGTGGCCTCGATTCCGGGGATAAGCAGGATCTCCTTTTTTTCGGCATAGGAAGCCAGGTCTCTATCAAAGGTGACAGCGTCGTGGTTGGTGATGGCCAGGACATCGAACTCGAGCTCAGCGGCCCTATCAACGAGCTCGCGGGCTGTATAATCAATGTTGTCGCGAGGGTCTTCGGCGGTATGGATATGAAAATCAGTTTTTAATCGCTGTTTCATGAGTGAAAATCATGTCACTATCCAGCTTCGGGCAGCACCGCACTTGACCGCTCACGGCTCACAGCTCAGTGCTCACTATCTTAATGCTTCTTTGACTTTGGCACCGATCTCCGCTGGGCTCAGTGCGACGTGGACTCCGGCGGCCTGCAGTGCCTCCATTTTTTCCTTCGCGGTTCCCTTGCCGCCGGAGATGATGGCCCCGGCATGTCCCATCCGTCTTCCCGGGGGTGCGGTCTGACCGGCGATAAAGCTCACCACCGGTTTCGGAAATTCTTTTTTGATGAACGCAGCCGCTTCCTCTTCGGCCGTGCCCCCGATCTCGCCGATCAAGATGACGGCCTGGGTGTCCTTATCTTTTTTAAACAATTTGAGAAAATCGATGTACTTGAGGCCGACGATCGGATCACCGCCCATGCCGATGGCCGTCGACTGGCCGAACCCGACCTTGCTCACCTGCTGGACCGCCTCATAGGTTAGAGTGCCCGATCTTGAGATGATGCCAATCGTACCCTGGGTGTGGATGTGGCCGGGCATGATCCCGATCTTGCATTTGCCCGGGGAAATGATTCCCGGTGTGTTGGGGCCGATGAGTGAGACAGGCTTTCCCTTGAGGAAGGCCTTGACCCTGATCATGTCGAAGGTGGGAATGCCCTCGGTGATGCAGACGACGACATCCACTCCGGCGCTTGCGGCTTCCATGATCGCGTCGGCCGCAAAAAAAGGCGGAACGAAGATGGCCGCGGCATTAGCCCCCTCTTTTTCAACGGCCTCCGCCACGGTGTTGAAAACAGGGATTCCGAGATGAGTCGTTCCGCCTTTACCAGGTGTCATTCCGGCCACGACCTTGGTTCCGTATTCCTGCATCCGCTGGGTGTGGAAGGTCCCCTCGCCACCGGTGATCCCCTGGACGACGACTCTCGTCTTTTTATCGATCAGTATACTCATGGTTTGCTCCTTTATCCTTTTTCCGCGAGGGCAACGACTTTTTCTGCGGCCTCTTTCATGCTTAGGGCCGAGGTGAACGACAGTCCTGATTCCTCCAGGATCTTCTTCCCGAGGTCGACGTTTGTGCCTTCCAACCGGACGACGATGGGGATTTTGGTGCCTAGCTCTTTGGCCGCTTTGACAATGCCGCTGGCGATCATATCGCAGCGGACGATGCCGCCGAAGATGTTGATCAGTGCCGCCTTCACGTCCTTATCCCGCACCAGGATCTTGAACGCGTTGGTGACGGCTTCTTCTGTGACTCCGCCTCCGACATCCAGGAAGTTGGCCGGCATGCCGCCTGAATATTTGATGATGTCCATGGTGGCCATGGCCAGTCCGGCTCCGTTGACCATGCAACCCACGTTCCCGTCAAGCTTGATATAATTGAGGTTGAACTTCGAGGCTTCGACCTCGAGGGCTTCTTCCTCATCGAGGTCCCTCATCGCCTGGATATCCGGATGGCGGGGGACGGCGTTGTCGTCGAAATTCATCTTAGCATCGAGGGCCAGGACCTGACCCTGCTTGGTGACTAGAAGCGGGTTGATCTCGGCCAACGAGGCGTCAGTGGCTTGAAATGCTTTGTACAGGCCGCTGATGAACTTGGCCGCCTGCTTGTGTGTTTCGCCGGTCAGCCCGAGTTGGAAGGCGAGCTTTCTGCCTTGGAAACCCTGAAACCCGACGGCCGGGTCGATCCACTCTTTGAAGATGAGCTCGGGACGCTCGGCGGCGACCTTCTCGATCTCGACGCCGCCTTCGGTCGAGGCCATGACAACCGGCGATTCTTTGGCCCGGTCGATGACGATTCCGATGTAGAGCTCTTTGGCGATGTCCAGGGCCTCTTCGATCAGAAGCCTCTTGACCTTTTTTCCTTCCGGTCCCGTCTGGTGAGTGATCAAGGTCATCCCGATCATTTGCTGGGCCAGTTTTTCGGCCTCATCGGGGTTGGCGGCGAGCTTGATGCCTCCGCCCTTGCCCCGCCCGCCGGCGTGGATCTGGGCCTTGAGCACAACCCGTGGGCCGATCCGGCCCGCGATTTCCCGGGCCTTCGCCGGAGTTTCGGCGACTTCGCCGCGGGGAATCTGGACACCGAACTGGGCCAGGATTTGCTTGGCTTGGAATTCGTGGATTTTCATAGCGTCATCCTTTCTTAGTTTATCGATTGTCGGTCCCGCAGTTCGCCCAGGCCCGGGCTAACATGCAGGCCTCGGCTGCCGTTTATTCCGGAAACAGAAAAAACAAATTGAGCTGTCTTTTCTCTGTCCTCAGACCTTCCGGTACTTCTTTTTCCCCTCTTCGTAGAGGTCTCCGCCGTACATATCATTGATGACGATGCAGGGGAAATCCTTCACCTTCATCCGACGGATGGCTTCCGGCCCGAGCTCGGGATAGGCGACGATCTCGGAGTTTTCGATGCTTTTGGAGATCAGCGCTCCGGCTCCTCCGACCGAGGCGAGGTAAACCGCCTTGTACTTCATCATTGCTTCTTTGACGTCTTTGCTCCGCGAGCCCTTTCCGATTGTGCCTTTAAGACCCAGCGAGTGAAGGATCGGAGCGTAAGAATCCATCCGGTAGCTGGTCGTCGGGCCGGCTGATCCGATGACTTTGCCCGGCCGTGCGGGCGTGGGCCCAACGTAGTAGATGAGTTGCCCCTTGATGTCGACGGGAAGTTCCTTGCCTTCCTTGATCAAATCGACGAGCTTTTTGTGGGCGGAGTCACGTCCGGCCAGTATAAACCCGGAGATGAATACCTTATCACCGGCCCGTAGCTTCGCAACAACGTCATCGGTGAGGGGGGTTGTGATTCTGTGTTCTGCCATTGTTCCAACCTCTCTGGAGCGGGCGCTCTGCGAGACGCGAGCGCTAGGGCTCCTACAGCTTTGTTTCTTCGGTCGTCTTTTTAACGGAGGCGATGGTCTTCTGGAGCAGGGCGTTTTCCTCTTCGGTGAGCTTGATCTCGTAGATCTTCTCCAGGCCCATGGCGCCGATCCGGCAGGGGACTCCGATAAATAAGCCGTGGATTCCGTATTCTCCCTGGCAGAGCGCCGCGCAGGCGATGATCCGGCGCTTATCCTTCAGATAAGACTCGGCCATGGTCATGGCGCTCCAGGCCGGGCTGAAGAAGGCCGAGCCTTTGCCGAAGAGCTTCACGATCTCCGTTCCGGCTTCGCGGGTCCGGAGTGCGAGCTTGTCAATCTGCTCTTTGGTGGCGATTTCGTTGAGGGGAACGCCGCCGACCGTGGTGAGCCTGGGCAGGGGGACCATGTCCGGCCCGTGCCCCCCGAGGACCGTGCCGGCGACATCGGCCACCGAGACCCCGAGTTCCATGGCGATGAAAGAGCGCCAACGCGCCGTGTCCAGTGCTCCGGCCATTCCCACAACCTGATGCCTCGGTAAACCCGATAACTTATAGAAAGCATAGACCATGGCATCGAGCGGATTTGTGAGGATGATGCAGAATGCCTTGGGCGCATACTGTTTAACACCGTTGGCCACGTCGGTGATGATCTTGAGGTTGACGTTGAGCAGATCCTCCCGGGTCATGCCCGCTTCACGCGGCTTGCCGGCTGTGACGATGACAACCTCGGCTCCTTCAATGTCCTTGTAGTTCGAGGAGCCGGTGATGTTGGCGTCGTAATCGCCGTGGGGCGCCATTTCCATCAGGTCGAGGGCCTTGCCCTTGACCGGATTTTCGTAGGCGGCAACGTCGAGGACAACGATGTCTCCCAGTTCTCGCTGGGACATCAGCATGGCCAGGATCTGGCCGATCTGGCCTCCGCCGATGATCGCGATTCTTTTTCTACAATAATTCATTAAGACCTCCTTTGTGTGTGTATCATAAATCGCCGGGGCAGCGATGCTCCCGCAATTTTTTGCGACCCTTCAGCTTCTCCCTATGTCTCCCCTCTTTTTTGCCGGTTGACCCGACAGGAAAATTTTCGAAGTCAGAATATAATAAAATTCCCAGAGGGAGTCAAGGCGGCTCCGCCGGGCTCATTTTTTGACAAATCCCTCCCATTTCTTCTGGAGCTTAGGATCTTGAAGCGTCTCCATCAGGTAATCGGTGAAATCGGTCCCGCTGGCGCCGTTGGGACGGCCGGTGATGACGAGCTTCTTTTCGTACTGGCCGCAGATGTCCAGGGCCATTTCCAGGCTCTTGCCCCTTTCCGAGTGGCCGATATGATTGAGGAGCATGGCGGCGGCGCGGATCATGCTCGCCGGGTCGGCGTACTGGGCTCGCCCTTCTTTGACCATTCGGGGAGCGGAACCGTGGATGGCCTCGAACATGGCATACTGCTTGCCGATGTTGGCGCTCCCGGCCGTGCCGACGCCTCCCTGGAATTCGGCGGCTTCATCGGTCAGGATGTCGCCGTAGAGGTTGGGCAGCACCATGACCTGGAAATCGCGGCGGCGCTTCTCGTCCACCAACTTGGCGGTCATGATATCGATATACCAGTCATCGACCTCGATCTCGGGATAGTCCTTGGCGATACGGTAGAAATTCTCCAGGAAGCGGCCGTCCGTCGTCTTAACGACATTGGCTTTGGTGATGCAGGTCACGCGGCCGCGGCCGTTCTTCCTGGCATGCTCGAAGGCCAGCCGGCAAATGCGGTCTGAGCCGGGAGCGCTGATGAGGCGGAAGTCGATGGCGATATCTTTGTCGACCTCGATGCCGTACGGGCCGAGAGCGTACACGTCCTCGGTGTTTTCCCGGAAAAAGATCCAGTCGATCCCTTGCTGAGGCACCCGCACCGGCCTGACGTTAGCGAAGAGGTCCAGTTCTTTCCGCATAGCAACGTTGCAGCTTTCGATGTTGGGCCAGGGATCGCCCTTCCGGGGGGTCGTCGTCGGACCTTTCAGGGTCACATGAAATGTCCTGATCTCCGCCAGCACATCATCAGGGATGGGCTTCAGGCAAGCGGAGCGGCCCTCTATGGTCAGGCCCTCGATGTCGTGGATCTCGACTTTTCCGGCTTTGGTTTCCTGCCGCAGCATGAACTCGAGCACGCGTTTTGCGTTTTTGGCTATGTGAGGGCCGATTCCGTCCCCTCCTATGACACCGACCCGGATCGGCTTGATTTTGCCATAATCAATCCAGTCAGGTGCCGACTTGATTTTCTCCATGCGCTTCATCTGGGTTTCGAGAATTTTTCCGAAATGTTCTTTCGCCCTCTCGATGGCGGCTAGATCCATATTAGGTCCTCCCTAAAAGTGAATTACGGAACATGGTGGAGAAGGATTTTATAATTTTCTCAGAGCAAAATCAAACAAAAAACATGGACCGCTTTTCGATCAGGTGAGGCAGGCCAAGAGCCATGCGGTTGGCACGCTTATTGCGTCCAGAGTGGAATCGGCGGACTCTCAGTTCCCACGACCGAAACCGTCGCCAAGGCGAACTGGATTTTCTGGGAAAGATGGGGGAGCGCCGTCGCGGGGCCCCATCTCCCTTCTTCTCCCTTCAAAATGATTTTGACAAATACGTATGAAAATCTTATACACTATGCTGTCGGGCACTTGACCGTAGTCCGGTTGCGCATCATAGCCAGGTTCGTGCCAATCTAGAAAGGAGCGCCGCCATGTTAGAGTCGTATTTCCAACAGGAAAATGAACGGACGAAGCAGGGGATTCCGCCCCTTCCGCTCGGCCCCGAGGAAACGGCAGATGTCTGCAGGCTCTTGGAAAACCCGCCTTCGGGAAAGGACGCCGTCCTTCTCGATTTGCTCAAGAATCGAGTTGCGCCGGGCGTAGACCCCGCCGCGAAAGTGAAAGCCGCCTGGCTGACAAGGATCGCCAAGGGCGAAATCTCCTCGCCAGTCGTCAGAAAACAGGACGCCGTTTTCATGCTCGGCACGATGCTCGGCGGGTTCAATGTCGATCCCCTTATTTCTCTTCTTGAGGACAAAGAGTTGGGGAATGACGCGGCCCAGGCGCTCAAGCAGGTCATTCTTGTCTATGGCGCCTTTGAGACGATCGTCGCGCTTTCCAAGAAGAATTCGAATGCCCGCGACGTCCTCTTTTCATGGGCCAATGGCGAGTGGTTTCTCTCCAGGCCTCCTCTTCCCAAAATCCTCAAGCTCAAAGTTTACAAGGTCGACGGCGAGATCAATACCGACGACTTTTCCGCGGCCAAGAACGCCTGGAGCCGCCCCGACATCCCACTTCATGCCCTCTCGATGGGCGAGATCAGATTCCCCGGCGGATTGAAGACGATAAAAGAATTCCGGCAGGAAGGCTACCGGGTCGCCTTCGTTGGGGATGTCGTCGGGACAGGTTCTTCGCGCAAGTCGGCCTGCAATTCGCTGATGTGGCACATCGGTGACGACATTCCCTACGTTCCCAATAAGAGGCGGGCCGGAGTCGTCATCGGCGGCCTCATCGCGCCCATCTTTTTCAACACCACCGAGGACTCGGGCGGCCTTCCCATCAAAGCCGATGTCGGGAAAATCAAAACCGGCGATATCATCATCGTCGATACGGAATCAGGTCTCATCAAGAACGAAAAAGGGGAGACCTTGGCCAGCTTCGAAATCAAGCCGCCTACCCTCAGGGACGAATTTCGGGCCGGCGGCCGCCTCAACTTGATCATCGGCCGGACCCTGACCAACAAAGCTAGGAAGGCGCTCGGGATGCCGGAAGCCGATTTTCTTCCCCAGACCAAGATTCCGGAGCCAAGGCCTGGGCAGGGGTACTCCCTTGCCCAGAAGATCGTGGGACGGGCCTGCGGCGTCCAGGGGATACTTCCGGGGATGGCCTGTGAACCCAAGATGACGACCGTCGGCTCCCAGGATACGACCGGACCGATGACCGCAGACGAGCTCAAGGAGCTGGCCTGCATCGAATTCCAGTCCGAGATGTTCATGCAGTCTTTCTGTCACACCGCCGCCTATCCCAAGCTGGCCGACGTTAAAACCCACGCGTCCCTGCAAAAATTCATCATCGAGAGAAGAGGGGTCTCCCTCAAACCGGCCGACGGGGTCATCCACTCCTGGCTGAACCGGCTTCTGCTTCCCGACACCATGGGCACGGGCGGGGATTCGCACACCCGTTTTCCGATCGGGTTGAGCTTCCCGGCAGGCTCCGGCCTGGTCGCCTTCGCCGGCGCCCTCGGCTTCATGCCGCTCGACATGCCCGAGTCTGTTTTGGTTCGTTTCCACGGCCGGCTCAACCCCGGCATCACCCTTCGGGACGTGGTCAATGCAATCCCGTATTATGGCATCAAGAGGGGACTCCTGACGGTGGCCAAGAAGGGAAAGAAAAATGTCTTCAACGGCCGACTGATTGAAATGGAGGGACTGCCTGAACTGAGCGTTGAACAGGCCTATGAGCTCACCGATGCCACCGCCGAACGGTCGGCGGCCGGAGGAGTCATTTCGCTCAGCAGAGAAAGCGTCGCCAAATATCTGAAAAGCAACGTCGCCTTGATGAAGAAGATGATCCA